>CAWKOA010000035.1:0-500872 GCA_963851025.1 uncultured Actinomycetes bacterium | reverse complement strand
TCGTAGGCGGACTGTTGCGTCTGCTGTGAAAAGCTGGGGCTTAACCCTGGCCTTGCAGTGGATACGGGCAGACTAGAGGTAGGTAGGGGAGAATGGAATTCCCGGTGTAGCGGTGAAATGCGCAGATATCGGGAGGAACACCGGTGGCGAAGGCGGTTCTCTGGGCCTTACCTGACGCTGAGGAGCGAAAGCGTGGGGAGCGAACAGGATTAGATACCCTGGTAGTCCACGCTGTAAACGTTGGGCGCTAGGTGTGGGGTCCTTCCACGGATTCCGTGCCGCAGCTAACGCATTAAGCGCCCCGCCTGGGGAGTACGGCCGCAAGGCTAAAACTCAAAGGAATTGACGGGGGCCCGCACAAGCGGCGGAGCATGTTGCTTAATTCGACGCAACGCGAAGAACCTTACCAAGGTTTGACATGCAGGGAAAAGCCGTGGAGACATGGTGTCCGTAAGGGTCCTGCACAGGTGGTGCATGGCTGTCGTCAGCTCGTGTCGTGAGATGTTGGGTTAAGTCCCGCAACGAGCGCAACCCTCGTTCTATGTTGCCAGCGGGTAATGCCGGGGACTCATAGGAGACTGCCGGGGTCAACTCGGAGGAAGGTGGGGATGACGTCAAGTCATCATGCCCCTTATGTCTTGGGCTGCAAACATGCTACAATGGCCGGTACAGAGGGCTGCGAAACCGCAAGGTGGAGCGAATCTCAAAAAGCCGGTCTCAGTTCGGATTGGGGTCTGCAACTCGACCCCATGAAGTCGGAGTCGCTAGTAATCGCGAATCAGCAACGTCGCGGTGAATACGTTCCCGGGCCTTGTACACACCGCCCGTCACGTCACGAAAGTCGGCAACACCCGAAGCCGGTGGCCTAACCCGTAAGGGGTGGAGCCGTCGAAGGTGGGGCCGGCGATTGGGACGAAGTCGTAACAAGGTAGCCGTACCGGAAGGTGCGGCTGGATCACCTCCTTTCTAAGGAGCACCTGGCGCGTGCCGGATATCCCGGCCCGCGTCCAGAGCCATATCCCGGGCGGATGTCCCGGGGTGGCTGCTCACTTGTGGAGCACTGGTTATTCGGCCCGGGCGGTTTGCCCGGCTGGCTAGTACACCCGCTTGCGGGAGGAACGCCGGTCCGGGGAGCTGGCCGGGGCGGGCACGCTGTTGGGTCCTGAGGGAACGGCCGCCTGTCTGGGGTCTTTTTCCTTCTGCGGGCCGGTGGCCCTGCCTGGTGACGGGCGGGGGTGCCGGGGCCGCCCGTATCTTGAGAACTGCACAGTGGACGCGAGCATCACATCAGTAGTGCCAAGTTATTAAGGGCGCACGGTGGATGCCTTGGCACCAGGAGCCGATGAAGGACGTAGGAGCCTGCGATAAGCCCCGGGGAGTCGGCAACCAGACTTCGATCCGGGGATTTCCGAATGGGGAAACCTGGCGGGTGTAATGGCCCGTCGCCCCTGCCTGAACACATAGGGCAGGTGGAGGTAACGTGGGGAAGTGAAACATCTCAGTACCCACAGGAAGAGAAAGCAACCGCGATTCCCCCAGTAGTGGTGAGCGAAAAGGGATCAGGCTAAACCAGTCACGTGTGATAGCCGGCAGGCGTTGCGTGGCCGGGGTTGAGGGACCGCCTTCCCGGGACTGCCGTCCCGGGGGGAAGTAAGAAATCGCTTTGGTAATCGAAGGTTCTGGAAAGGGCCGGCATAGAGGGTGACACCCCCGTAGGTGAAACCTAAGCGACTTCCGGGCGGGATCCCAAGTAGCACGGGGCCCGAGAAATCCCGTGTGAATCTGGGGGGACCACCCCCTAAGCCTAAATACTCCCTGGTGACCGATAGTGCACAAGTACCGTGAGGGAAAGGTGAAAAGTGCCCCGGTGAGGGGTCGTGAAATAGTACCTGAAACCGTGCGCCTACAAGCCGTGGGAGCGTGCCAGCCTTAGGGCTGGCGTGAAGTGACCGCGTGCCTTTTGAAGAATGAGCCTGCGAGTTATGGTATGTGGCGAGGTTAACCCGTGTGGGGGAGCCGTAGCGAAAGCGAGTCTTAACAGGGCGGATCAGTCGCATGCCATAGACCCGAAGCGGAGTGATCTACCCATGGGCAGGTTGAAGCGCGGGTAAGACCGCGTGGAGGACCGAACCCACCAGGGTTGAAAACCTGGGGGATGACCTGTGGGTAGGGGTGAAAGGCCAATCAAACTCCGTGATAGCTGGTTCTCCCCGAAATGCATTTAGGTGCAGCGTCGCGTGTTTCTTGCCGGAGGTAGAGCTACTGGATGGCCTAGGGGGCCTACAAGCTTACCGAAGTCAGCCAAACTCCGAATGCCGGTAAGTGAGAGCGTGGCAGTGAGACTGCGGGCGATAAGGTTCGTAGTCGAGAGGGAAACAACCCAGATCACCAGCTAAGGCCCCTAAGCGTGTGCTAAGTGGGAAAGGATGTAGAGTTGCCCAGACAACCAGGAGGTTGGCTTAGAAGCAGCCACCCTTGAAAGAGTGCGTAATAGCTCACTGGTCAAGTGATTCTGCGCCGACAATTTAGCGGGGCTCAAGCACACCGCCGAAGCTGTGGCATTCGCGTGTTATCCCGGCCCTTTTGCGGCGATGGCAGATGGCGGCCTGTGGCTGCTGCGGTTTCGGCCGTGGCTGTCCTGGCTGTGGCTGCCGGAGTCTTTCAGGGTCCAGGTGCGCGGATGGGTAGGGGAGCGTCGGGTGGCGGGAGAAGCGGCGGAGTGATCCAGCCGTGGACGCCACTCGAGTGAGAATGCAGGCATGAGTAGCGAAAGAGGGGTGAGAAACCCCTCCGCCGAATGACCAAGGGTTCCTGGGGCAGGCTAATCCGCCCAGGGTAAGTCGGGACCTAAGGCGAGGCCGACAGGCGTAGTCGATGGACAACGGGTTGATATTCCCGTACCCGCTTACACGCGCCCATGCTGAATCTGGCGATGCTAAGCAGCCAACGCCGGCGATCCTTCGGGATGACCCGGCTGCGGATGCGGCCCAGACTGGTAGTAGGCAAGCCGTAGGGGTGACGCAGGAAGGTAGCTTTACCGGGCGGTGGTTGTCCCGGGGTAAGGGTGTAGGGCGGCGCGCAGGCAAATCCGCGCGCCATGTGCCTGAGACCTGATGCCGAGCCGATTTAGGCGAAGTGAGTGATCCTATGCTGCCAAGAAAAACCCCGCGGCGAGCGTGCAAGCGGCCCGTACCCCAAACCGACTCAGGTGGTCAGGTAGAGAATACCAAGGCGATCGGGTGAACTGTGGTTAAGGAACTAGGCAAATTGTCCCCGTAACTTCGGGAGAAGGGGAGCCGTGTCCGGTGATGAGGCTTGCCCTCTGAGCTGGGTGCGGTCGCAGATAGCAGGGGAAAGCGACTGTTTACTAAAAACACAGGTCCGTGCTAAGTCGCAAGACGACGTATACGGACTGACGCCTGCCCGGTGCCGGAACGTTAAGGGGAAGAGTTAGCGGCCTCCGGGCCGCGAAGCCCTGAACTTAAGCGCCGGTAAACGGCGGTGGTAACTATAACCATCCTAAGGTAGCGAAATTCCTTGTCGGGTAAGTTCCGACCTGCACGAATGGCGTAACGACTTTCCCACTGTCTCAACCACAGACCCGGCGAAATTGCACTACGAGTAAAGATGCTCGTTACGCGCAGCAGGACGGAAAGACCCCGGGACCTTCACTGCAGCTTGACATTGGTGTTTGGGACGTCTTGTGTAGGATAGGTGGGAGACTGTGAAGCGGGGACGCCAGTCCCCGTGGAGTCATCGGTGAAATACCACTCTGGTCGTTCTGGATGTCTAACCTGGGTCCGTGATCCGGATCAGGGACAGTGTCTGGTGGGTAGTTTAACTGGGGCGGTTGCCTCCTAAAAGGTAACGGAGGCGCCCAAAGGTACCCTCAGCCTGGTTGGCAATCAGGTGTCGAGTGTAAGTGCACAAGGGTGCTTGACTGTGAGACAGACATGTCGAGCAGGAGCGAAAGCTGGGACTAGTGATCCGGCGGTGGCATGTGGAAGCGCCGTCGCTTAACGGCTAAAAGGTACCCCGGGGATAACAGGCTGATCTTCCCCAAGAGTCCATATCGACGGGATGGTTTGGCACCTCGATGTCGGCTCGTCGCATCCTGGGGCTGGAGCAGGTCCCAAGGGTTGGGCTGTTCGCCCATTAAAGCGGTACGCGAGCTGGGTTTAGAACGTCGTGAGACAGTTCGGTCCCTATCCGCTGCGCGCGCAGGAGACTTGAAAGGGGCTGTCCCTAGTACGAGAGGACCGGGACGGACGAACCTCTGGTGTGCCAGTTGTTCCGCCAGGAGCACGGCTGGTTGGCTACGTTCGGAAGGGATAACCGCTGAAAGCATCTAAGCGGGAAGCTCGCCTTAAGATGAGGTCTCCCTCGGGGTTAACCCGGTAAGGCCCCCAGCTAGACGACTGGGTTGATAGGCCGGAGGTGGAAGCGTGGCAACACGTGGAGCTGACCGGTACTAATAGGCCGAGTGGCTTGGCTTCTACATACTTTGCGCATGTTTCGCGTCCACTGTGCGGTTCCCGAGGTGCGGTCGGTGACCGCCCCCACCCCGGGGACGGAACCCGGACATCTCCATAGTGTTTCGGTGGCCATGGCGAAGGGGAAACACCCGGTTCCATTCCGAACCCGGAAGTTAAGCCCTTCAGCGCCGATGGTACTGCGCGGGGGACCGCGTGGGAGAGTAGGACGCCGCCGGACATCTCCCAGCTGAGGCCGCTCCCACCACGGGAGCGGCCTCAACTGCGTTGTCCGGGTCTGGCTGTGTCCGGGTTGAGCTGTATCCGGGCCTAGTGTTGGGGTCAGGATCCCAGTGTGATCGATCCGGCGTGATCGATCCGGTGCGACCGATCCAGGTCCCGGGAGGCCAGGGTTCCAGAGCCCCGGGCCGCACGGTGCGGAGCCATGATGGCCATCAGGAAAGAGTGGAGCAAGAGCGTGGCAGGCGAGCAGGGCCAGGGCGACCGGGGCAGCCGGGGCCGTCCGAGTAGCGCAGGGCGGGACCAGGGCCGGTCCGCGGGTGCGGCCCGGGGTCAGGGCCGGTCCGGCGGCGGCGCTGACCGGCCCCGGACCGGGAGTGCGGGCCAGGGACGCGCCGGCGGCGCCGCCGCGGGCCGGTCCGGCGGCCCTGGCGGGCACCGGAGCAGGGCACCGGAAGCACCGCCCGCCGGGCTAGCGCTCCGCGGGCCAGTGCTCCACGTACAAGCGCACCGGGACGGCGTCCCGCGGGCTCAGATAGTGCTCGCCACGGCAGGTCGGGTGACAGCAGCTCGGGTGGGAGCACCTGGGGTGGGAACGGCCAGGACCGAGGCACCCCATCGGGTGGCCCGCGGGGAAACCGCCCAGGCTCGTCCCGGAGCAGCACCACCCGGGCCGGCCAGGGCGCCGCACGCGGTCCCGCTGCAGGCGGCTCGGCCCGCTACAGCACCCGGCCCCCCCGCGACCGCGCCCCCGGCGACACCCCGCGCACGACCGGCCCCCGTGCCGGCGGTCCCCGTACTAGCGTCCCGCGTGCGGATGGCCCGCGTACCGGCGGTTTCCGTGACGACCGCCCCCGTACCGGCGGCCCCCGTGCGGACAGCCCCCGTACTGGCGGCCCTCGTACTGGCGGTCCCCGTGGGGACGGCCCGCGTACCGGCGGTTTCCGTGACGACCGCCCGCGTACTGGCGGCCCCCGTACCGGCGGTTTCCGCGATGACCGCCCCCGTGCGGACGGCCCCCGTAGCGGCGGCCCTCGTACTGGCGGTCCCCGTGGCGGACGGCCCGCGTACCGGCGGCCCCCGCACTGGCGGTTACCGCGATGATCGCCCGGTGACCGGCGGCCCCCGGGCCGGCGGTCCGCGTACTGGTGGCTTCCGTGACGACCGCCCGGCCAATGACGGCGCGCGGCGTGATCGGCCTGCCCGCCGTGACTCGTTCGGCGCTGACCGTCCGGCGAGCGGCGGCCCTTCCGGGAGCCGCTCCTACGGCGACCGTCCAGCAACCGGCGGACCCTCCGCGGCCCGTTCCTACAGCGACCGTCCTGCTGCCGGGCGCTCCTCCGGCGGCCGTTCCGCTGATGGCCGTGGCGCTGGCCGCCCGGCCCGGGCCGGGGAGGACGCCCGGACCTGGGGACCGCCTCGCCGGCCCTCGTCTCGCGGAGGACGCGCAGGTAGCTTCCGGGATAAGCCGCCGGCCGGGCGCGTCTCCGGTCCTGGCGGCGATGGCCGCGATGCGGACCCGGATCGTCTTTCCGCCCGGCATGGCAGCCAGACCTACCGCGGTTCCGCCCCCCGGTCCGCGGCCCCCCGGACGGGCAGCCTGCCCGAGGTCCCGGCCAGCATCACCGTTGACCAGCTGGACCCCGCGGCCGCGGCCGAGCTGCGGACCCTGCCCTCTGAACTGGCCTCGGTCGTGGCCCGGCGACTGCTCGCCGCCAGCGCGGCCGACGATCCCGAGCTCGGCTACCAGCACGCACAGGAAGCCCGGCGGCTCGCCGCCCGGGTGGGCATCGTCCGCGAGACCGCCGGCATCGCCGCCTACCGGGCGGGGCGCTGGGCGGAGGCTCTCGCTGAGCTGCGGGCCGCCCGCCGGCTCACCGGCCGGACCAGCTACCTGCCGTTGATGGCGGACTCGGAGCGGGCCCTCGGCCGGATCGACCGGGCCCTGGGCGTGGTCGCGGAAGGCGGCCGGGCCAATCTCGACCGGGCGACCGAAGTCGAGCTGCGCATCGTGGAGTCCGGCATCCGCCGGGATCAGGGGCTAGCCGACGCCGCCGTTGTGGTCCTCCAGCTGCCCGAGCTCCGCGAGCGCCGGACGAAGCCCTGGTCGGCTCGCCTGTTCTACGCCTACGCGGACGCCCTGCTGGACGCGGGCCGGACCGAGCGAGGCCCGGGAATGGTTCGCCCGGGCCGCCGCCGCCGACCACGACGAGCAGACCGATGCCGCCGAACGCTTCGACGACCTGGACGACTTCGTCCTCGACGACCTGGCCGCCGACGACGAGGACGAGGACGAGGATTCGAGCTCACCAGCGACGAGTCCGACGACAACGAGCCCGAGGACGAAGCCGGCCTGGACGACGAGCCCGAGCCCGACGACGATCTGGCCGACGAGCCCGAGCCCGAGGATGGGACCGGGCTCCCGGACGATCTGGCGGCCGGTGACCACGAGTCCGAGGCAGGCCACGCCGCCCATGATCTGGCTCACGCCGACGCTCCGGCCCTTAGCGACCTAGCCGACGACGACCAGCCCCTCTAACCCGGCCCGTCCATCAGCAGTTCGACTTAGACCCCCCAGGGGGGGTCGGATCCGAACTGCTGACGGGCTGGGCGCGGGGGGGGCGGGGGGTCAGGAGGGCTGGGGGGTGTGGTCCAGCCAGTGCACGATGCCGGCCACGCTCGAGGCGGTGCTGCTGACCGTCTCGAACTTGGCCGCGAGCGCCGGGTCGGCGCCGGGGCCCAGCGCCGCGTAGCGTTCCCGCGTCCGCTCGTGCACCATCGCGACCGCATGGTCGAAGTCCAGCCCCGCGCCCCGGGCCGCCCTGGTCTCCTCGACCCACAGCCGGACCTCCTCGGCCGACCGGGCCAGGGTCTCGTCCACGTCCGCCACCGGCCCGTAGTGGCTGAACAGCAGCCGCTGCGGGCGCAGCGAGGCGAACATGCGGATCGAGGCCAGCGCCGTGTCCAGGTCGAAGTCGGGTGGCGGGGTGGCCGGCCGCAGGTCCCCGGTCTCCGGGATGTACACGCCCGCCGCGTCGCCCACGTACAGGTCCCCGCTTACCGAGTCGATCAGCCCGACGTGATGCTTGGCGTGCCCGGGGGAGTAGTGGCTGTCCAGCCGCCGCCCGCCGCCGAGGTCCACGGTCCCGCGTTGCTCCACGGCGCGGATCCGCCCGGCCGGGGTCGGGTTCATCGTGCCGAACAGGGTGTCCAGTGCGTCCCCGTACACCATCCGCGCGCTGCTCATCAGCCGGGCCGGGTCGGCCAGGTGCCGCGCGCCGCGCTCGTGCACCACGACCTGTGCATCCGGGAACATCGCGGCGACGTCACCGGCCCCGCCCGCGTGGTCCAGGTGGATGTGGGTCACCACGATCGTGGCCAGGTCGTGCGGCCCGACGCCCAGGGCGGCCAGCGCGTCCCGGACGACCGGGGCGGAGGGAGCGGTGCCGGTCTCCACCAGGCACGGCCGGTCGCCCAGGATCAGGTAGCCGGCCGTGATGCCCTGAAAGCCCGCCATCCGGGTATCGATCTCGTACACGTCGTGCCCGAGCCCGGTGATCCCCGGGGGCTGCACCGGGCTCCCGGCCCCGCCCTCTGCCGTGTCCATGCCCCTATGGTCCCAGATCGCAGGCAGGCCGCCCGGCCCGCCATGTGACCAGAAGCGCCAGCACCCGGCGCGGTGTCCCCGGCCAGCGCCGACGCTGGGATCACAAGCCCGCGGGTACTTCCCGGCGGGTATCCGGTACCGGCGCTCCGGCCACGAGTAGTATCAGAACGCGGTCGGATCGTGCCCCTATGCGACCTGGGTGGGGCGCCGGCCGGGGGGATGGGTTTGTCACTAACGGCCTGAGTTGCCTGGCTACAGTCGTTGTCGCCAGGCACCTGCGGCCGCGCCCGGTGCCGGGTTGGTCAGGAAACGTGCGTGCCACCAATTGTGAGCGGATTACCTGTGAGAATGTCAGCCGCCAGGTCGCAAGTGCCGCCGGCGGATTCGAGCCAGCGGGCCCGCTGGACGCGTCCCGGCCCGGTGACCGCGGCCATCTTGATCATGACCGCGCTCGGCCTGGCCCTCCGGCTCTACCAGCTGAGCCGCCCCGACTACCTGATCGGGGTCACCGAGTACGACGACGGGACCGACTTCGGCAGCGCGATCCTGCTGATCCACGGTGACCTGCCGTACCGGGACTTCATCATGGTCCAGCCGCCTGGCATCACCCTGCTGATGGCCCCGGTCGCGCTGGTGACCAAGGGGTTCGGCACGGCCTGGGGGATGGGCGTGGGCCGGATCCTCACCGCGCTGGCCGGCGCGGCGGCGGTCGCCATGGGCGGCCTGCTGGTCCGCCACCGCGGCCTGCTGGCCGTGATCGTGACCGGCGGGATCCTGGCCGTCTACCCGGCCGCGGTGCAGGCCGCGCACACCGTGCTGCTGGAACCCTGGCTGGTGCTGTTCTGCCTGGCCGGGATGCTGGCCGTGTTCGACGGCGACGGGCTGGCCAGCACCCGCCGGCTGGTCTGGGGCGGAGTCGCCTTCGGCTTCGCCGGGGCCATCAAGGTCTGGGCCATCCTGCCCGTGCTGGTCATCGTGGTGCTGATCCTGGCCGCCCGGCAGCCCCGGCGGGCGCTGGCCTACGCCGCCGGCGTGGTGGCCGGGTTCGCGGTCCCGGTGCTGCCCTTCGCCGCGCTGGCCCCCGGGACCTTCTACCGCAGCGTGATCGTGGCGCAGCTGGTCCGGGTGGACAGCGTGCGGATCCCGCTGGGCTACCGGCTGCACGAGATGACCGGCCTGACCGACGTCACCGGCCTGACCTCCACCCTGGCGCTGTCGCTGATCTCGCTGCTCATCCTGGCCCTGGTCGTGGGCTGCAGCGTGGCCGCCTCGCGGCTGGCCGGGGAGCGGCCGCCGCTGCTGGAGCAGTTCGCGCTGGCCGCCAGTGCGCTGACCATCATCGCGTTCCTGTGGCCCGCCGACTTCTACTACCACTACGCCGGCTTCCTGGCGCCGTTCCTGGCCCTGGCCATCGCGCTGCCCGTGGCCCGCTTCGTGGACGCCCTCCGCGAGACCGCGGGCCGCGGCCCCCGGCGGTGCGGCGGGCGCCCCGCGCCGCCCGGCGGCCAGGCTGGTCGTCCGCTACGCGACGCCGGTCGCCATCGTGGCCGTCGCCGCCATGGGCGTCGCCCAGTTCGGTTCGAGAGCAGCCTGCAGCCCCCGCTCGCGCCGACCACCCCGGGGCTGACCTCGGACGTGGTGTCAGCGGCCAGCGACGTGATCCCTCCCGGGTGCGTGCGTCCTGACCGACCAGGCTTCCTACGCCATCGCCGCCAACCGGTTCGTGTCCTCGCGGCCCGGCTGCGTGCCCATGGCGGACGGCGTGGGCAGCGACTACTCGCTGTCCCGGGGCCGGAGCGCGGCCACCGGCGCGCAGCACGTGCCCGCGGTCCGCGCGCTGTGGATGTCGGCGCTGCGCGGCGCCCAGTACGTCTGGCTGTCGCCGCTGTCCTACAAGCGGATCCCGTGGGCCGCCCGGGAGATCTCGGTCTACTTCGACCAGAACTTCGTGCCCGTCCCGCACGGCCCGTTCGGCCTGTACATGCGCAAGGGCCAGCACCCCCGCTGATCCCCGCGGACATGATGGGGGTGCGCTTCGCGCCCCAGGCGGGCAGAGCAAGCGGCTGATAACAGCAACAGTGGAGGTCAGCGCCGCCCCCATCAACGACATCTCCGCGGGCGGGCGAGCGGGCGGCCACCGCGGCTGATAACAGCAAGGAGCGGAGGTCTTCGCGGGGCGGGCGGGCGCGCGCGGCTGATAACAGCAAGAGGCGGAGGTCTCCGCGGGCGGGCGAGCACCGCGGCTGATAACAGCAAGGAGCGGAGGTCTCCACAGGCGGGCGGGCGCGCGCGGCTGATAACAGCAAGAGGCGGGGTACCGGGGCCTGGGTTGCGGGGGTGGGCCGGTCGCGGGAACGGGCGTCAGCCCGCGGCGAAGGATCTCAGGACCAGGCCGGTTCTCGGCTTGGGGGCGAACGAGGTGGACTTGCGCGGCAGGCGCTCGCCGCCGGCCGCGACCGCGTACACGTCCGCGGCGCGCAGCGGGTTGCCGATGACCGCCGTGCCGCCCGGGGACGCGTCGGCCTGCGCGATGGCCCGGTCCGCGTCGTGGTGCACGACCCGGACGCCCTGCTCGTCGTCCTGGATGCCCCACAGCGCCGCCAGCAGGTACTCCTGCAGTACCGCGGTGGACAGCCGGCGCCAGGCCGCCGACCGGCCCGCGGGCATGGCCGCCTCGAGCTGCACCGGATCCGGGTCGGTGAGCAGGTGGACCTGGCCCTGCCCGGCCACCAGGAAGGCCGGGCCGTCCTGGCCGGCCGCGTGCCAGCGCGTCCAGCGCCGCGGGCAGCGCGGCGGTGCCGCCGGGGATGGCCCGGACCGAGAAGCCGGCCTTGGCCCGCTCCACCGCCTCCGCCGGCGGCAGCCCGGGCAGCACCCGGTGGATCGCCCCGATCTCCGGCGCGAACGCGTCCCCGTCCACCAGCAGCGCCAGCCCGTAGTCCCAGGGGCCCGGGCCCTCGCCCGCGGCCTGCCGGTCGGCCTGCATCTGCAGGTACGCCGCGTAGCGGTGGTTCCCGTCCGCGATCAGCGCCTGCCGGGGCGCCAGGTCGGCCGCGATCTCCGCCAGCGCGCCGGGGTCGGTGACCGCCCACAGGGTGTGCCGGATGCCGTCGCCGGTGTCGGCGCTCAGCACGGGCGTCGCCGTGTCCGCGACCTGGGTCACGGCCCGGGTGGCCGCCCCGGGCTGGCCTGGGGCGTGCTGGCCTGGCGTGGGCTGGCCGCCCTCGTACAGCAGGAAGATCGGCTCCAGGTTGGCCTGGGTCGCCTCCATCAGCTGCCGCCGCCCGCGCACCGGGCCCGGCATCACGTCCTCGTGCGGCAGCACGACCCGGGCGCCGGGCGGGGCCAGCCGCACCGCGCCGATCAGCCCGCGCTGCAGCACACCCTCCCGGCCCGCCGTCCCGGCCACCCGCTGCTCGTACACGTACAGGGCGGGCTCGTCCCCGGTGACCAGGATGCCCTCGCGCTGCCACTCAGCCAGCAGGCGGGCGGCGTCGTGGTACTCCTCACCGGGCCGTCCCGGGTCCTGGCGGGGCAGGATCAGCCGGACCACGTTGTGCGGGTCCGCGTCCCGCAAATGCTGGGCGGTGTCCTGGCCGATGACGTCGTACGGTGGAGAGGTGACCTCCGCGAGTCCGCTCACCCGTTCCGGGGCATAACGGACTCCACGGAACGGCACGAGCTCGAGCCCGGCTGGTCCCGGCACGCCTGTTCCCCGCCGGACGGAAGGATCTGCACATATGACAGAAGCACCGTGGGGCGGCCAGGATTCCCGCCCGGCGGAAAATCCGCCGCCGCAGGATGGCAATCCCGGCGTTCCTGCGCCGCATGGTGACGTGTACACGTGGTACCAGCGGGGGCTGGAGCTGCTCGGCCGGGGCAGCCCGGCCGCCGCCGCCCAGCTGCTGGAACGGGCCGCCGAGGCCGAGCCGGGGTCCCGCAGCGTGCTGGAGGCGCTCGGCCGCGCCCAGTTCGACACCCGCCGGTACGAGGACGCCGCCGCGACCTTCCGGCAGATCGTCGAGGCCAGCCCGAGCGACGACTACGCCCATTTCGGGCTGGGCCTGGCGCTGGCCCGGGGCGGGGACCCGCGGGCCGCCGCCGAGCACCTGGCGCTGGCCGCGGCGATGCGGCCCGAGCTGAGGCACTACACCGACGCGCTGCGGGGCGTGCGGGCCACCCTGAAGGCCCGGTCCCAGGCGGCCGGCGAGCCGCCCGGCGCCCCCGCCTGAGCACCCCGGGCGGGCCGGGCGTCCCCGGGAGACCGGGCCGGGCGGTTCGTTAGTGCTAATTTGAAGGACTTTCCCCGCACAACCAGGAACTGAGGACGGGCATGCCTGCTGAGGCCGCTGAGCACCACCGTGACACCGGGCTGGCCAGCTTCCTGCGTGGCTGCCCGGATCCGCTCAGCCACGCCTACGACGTGGCCCTGCTGGACCTGGACGGGGTGGTCTACCTGGGCGACGCCGCGGTGCCCGGCGCGCCCCAGGCGCTGGCCAAGGCGGCCGATGCGGGCATGCGGCTGGCGTTCGTGACCAACAACTCCTCCCGCACGCCGCACGGCGATCGCCGCCCAGATCGCCGGTTTCGGGGTGCCGGCCACCGCCGCCGACGTGGTGACCTCGGCCCAGGCCGCCGCCACGCTGCTGGCCGGCCGGCTGGCCCCCGGCTCGGCCGTGCTCGTGGTCGGCGGGAACGGGCTGCGCGCCGCGGTCCGCGAGCCGGGGCTTCCGGCCGGTCAGCACGGCGCTGGAGCGGCCCGCGGCCGTGGTCCAGGGGTTCGCCCCCGGCATCGGCTACTCGCTGCTGTGCGAGGGCGCGCTGGCCGTCGCGGCCGGGGCCTGGTACGTGGCCTCGAACGGGGACGCGACCATGCCCACCGGGCGCGGCCGGCAGCCCGGCAACGGCGCGCTCTCCCAGGTCATCGTCTACTCGACCGGGCAGCAGCCGGTGGTCGCGGGCAAGCCCGAGCCGCCGCTGCACGCGGAGGCCGTGGCCCGGACCGGCGCCCGGCGCCCGCTGGTGGTCGGGGACCGGCTGGACACCGACATCGAGGGCGCGGTCCGGGCCGGGGCCCCCAGCCTGCTGGTGTTCACCGGCGTCAGCCGCCCGGAGGACGCGGTGCTGGCCGCGCCGGAGCAGCGCCCCACCTACCTGGCGGCCGACCTGGCCGGCCTGCTCGCCCCGCACCCTCCCGTCGCCGCCGGGGACGGGGCCTTCCGCTGCGGCGGGTGGACGGCGCGCCACCCGGGCGGCGATGCGCCGCTGGCCGTGCAGGGCTCCGGGGACGCCATGGACGGGCTGCGGGCGCTCTGCGCCGCCGCCTGGTCCGCCGATCACGTCACCGCGGAGATGATCCGGCCCGCCCTGGCTGCGCTGCGGGTCTGACGCCCGGCGTCCACCCCTGGGGGATGCGGGCCGGCCGTGCGGGCGATGTGCGGGCCCGCCGTACCCGGAAGACTGTCCTTGCGCGGAAGGCGGGCATCCGGCCCGGGGGGCGCAGAGAGGACAAATCAATGATCGAGGCGCGGAGCCTCACGAAACGCTACGGGGACAAGGTCGCGGTGGACGACCTGTCATTCAGCGTGGAGCCAGGCAAGATCACCGGCTTCCTCGGCCCGAACGGGGCGGGCAAGACCACCACCATGCGGCTCATCCTCGGGCTGGACCGCCCGACCAAGGGCACCGTCACGGTGCACGGCAAGGACTTCCGCGAGCTGGCCCAGCCGATGCGCGAGGTGGGCGCGCTGCTGGACGCCAAGGCGGTGCACGGCGGCCGCAGCGCCTACAACCACCTGCTCTGCCTGGCCCAGACCAACAACCTGCCCGCGCGCCGGGTCGGTGAGGTGCTCGAGCTGGTCGGCCTGACCGAGGTGGCCAGGAAGCGGTCGAAGGGATTCTCCCTCGGCATGGGCCAGCGCCTCGGCATCGCCGGCGCGCTGCTCGGCGACCCGGCCATCCTCATGTTCGACGAGCCGGTCAACGGGCTGGACCCCGAGGGCATCCTGTGGATCAGGAACCTGATGAAGGCGCTCGCCGCCGAGGGCCGCACCGTCTTCGTGTCCAGCCACCTCATGTCGGAGATGGAGAACACCGCGGATCATCTGCTGGTCATCGGCCGGGGACGGCTCATCGCCGACTGCACCGTGGCCGAGTTCATCGCCCGCAACTCGGTGCAGACGGTCCGGGTCCGCACGCCCCAGGCCGACGACCTGCGCAGCGCCGTCGCGCTGGCCGGCGGTCACGTGTCCGCCGCTCCGGACGGCGCGTTCGTGGTCCAGGGCCTGGCCCCGGACCAGATCGGGGACCTGGCTTTCGAGCGCGGCATCCGGCTGCACGAGCTGGCCCAGGCGCACGCCTCGCTGGAGCAGGCGTTCATGGAGCTCACCGCGTCCAGCGTGGAGTTCCACGCCAGCACCGACATCGCCCAGGAGCCAGTGACCACGGGAGAGGCAGTCTGACATGGCCACGACGACACAGCTGCCGGGCAGCGCCGCGCCGGCCCTGCGGGGCACGCGACCTCCGGCCGGGCCGGGTTCGGCGGCGCGCTCCGCTCGGAGTTCACCAAGATCCGCTCGGTCCGGTCCACCTACTGGACACTGATCGCCCTGGTCGTGGTCACGATCGGGATCGGCACGCTGGCCTGCGTGGGAGCGGTCTCGCGCGGCGCCGACCACGGGCCGTTCTTCGACGCGACCCAGCGCAGCCTGGCCGGCCTGATCCTGGGCCAGCTCATCATCACGGTGCTCGGGGCGCTGACCGTCACCTCCGAGTACTCGACCGGGATGATCCGCAGCTCGCTGACCGTGCAGCCGCGCCGCGGCACCATGCTCGCGGCCAAGGGCGTGGTGTTCTTCCTGGTCAGCCTGGTGACCGGGCTGGTCGCTTCGTTCGTGTCGTTCTTCATCGGCCAGGCCATCCTGTCCTCCAAGCACCTGAACGTCACGCTGGGCGACCCGAACGTGCTGCGCGCGGTCATCGGCGGCGCGCTGTTCCTGGCCGTGTGCGGGATGCTGGCCTTCGGCCTGGGCACGCTGCTGCGGCACACCGCGGGGGCGATCACCGCCTCCATCGGGCTGCTGTTCGTGCTGTTCGTGCTGATCAACTTCCTGCCCTCGAACTGGCAGGACCACGTGGACAAGTGGATCCCGTTCAACGCGGGCAGCCAGATCTGGTCCACGATCCCCGCGCAGGGACAACCGTCCATGTTCTCGCCGTGGACCGGGTTCGCGGTGTTCTCCGCCTACGCGGTGATCGCGATCACCGCGGGGGCCTTCGCCTTCCTGAAGCGGGACGCGTAGGACCGCGCGTCCCAGCGGGTACCCGCCTGGCGGCCCGGGGCTGCCGCCAGGCGAGTGCCTCATGTCCGGGGCAGGTCATCAGGGGGCCGGGCGGGGTCACCAGGGCTGGCAGTGCGGGCACCAGAACGTGATCCGCGTCTCCGGGTCCGAGCCCTGATCGGCGCGCTGGACCGGGGTCCCGCACCGGCGGCAGCGGCGCCCGCCCCGCCCGTACACCCAGTGCTCCTCGCCGCGCTGCCGCGATCCGGTGGTGATGTGCCCGATCCGGTCCTTGTTGGCGTCCAGCAGCCGGTGGGCCAGCCGGACCATCGCGGCCGGGTCGCTGATCTCCCCGACCGGCCGCCACGGGTGGACGCCCCGCAGGAACAGCAGCTCGCACTTGTACACGTTGCCGATGCCCGCCAGGTTGCGCTGGTCCAGCAGCGCCTCGGCGGCCGGGCGCCCCGGGCTCGGCCAGCAGGCGGCGCACCGCCTCGGCGGCGTCCCAGCCCGGGCCGAGGAGATCGGGGCCCAGGTGGCCGACCGCGTCGTCCTCCCGGCCGGTGGGCAGCACCTCGACCACCCCCAGCTGGTACCCGACCGCCTGCCAGGTGTCGTTGGCCAGGATCAGCCTCGCCCGGTGGCCCTCGGACAGCCGGGCCGCGGCCGGGCGCACCCGCCACGCACCCTCCATCTTCAGGTGGGTGTGCACGGTCAGGCCGCCGTCGACCCGGGTGAGCAGGTGCTTGCCCCGCGACAGGGACTCGGTCACCTGGCGGCCGGTCAGGTCGGTGGTGGCGTACCGCGGGACCCGGAAGTCGCTCCGGGTCAGCACCCGCCCGGCCAGCGCCTCCCGCAGCCGCTTCGCGGCATGCCAGACCGTGTCTCCCTCAGGCACCGCTCAGCCCCGCCACCGCCCCAGTATGCCCGCGACCGCGGGCCCGCCCGCCGGTGCGGCGCCCGGCCGGCCTCCGGCCACGGCCGGGGCCTGAGGCCGGGGTGCGCGTGACCATCGTCTCTGCTCAGGGGGACAAGAGCGAGGTCTCCCTGGACGCCCGCCGCCGCCTCGATTAGACCCGGGACGCGGCTGGCCGGCGGATCGTGTTCCCGCTCCTCGACGAGCGGACCGACGACCAGGCGCGGGACATCCTGCGGCGCTGCTATGAGGACCGGGAGGCCGGTGTCCCCGCCCGGGAGATCCTCCTGGGCGGCGGCAACATCCACTGCATCACCCAGCAGATGCCCCGGGCGTAGGCGCGGGTACCGCCGCGGGGCGCCTGGGGCGCTCCGCGGCGGGCTTCAGCCCCCGCCTGCGGGTGGTCCGCAGGCGGGGGAGCGGGTAACGAAACGCAGCCCGTCGCCCGCCGCTAGGGAGAAACCCTCGGGTTCGCCGGCGGCCACGTCCAGCACGAACTGGTCCTGGTGCCAGGCCTCATCCAGCCGCCGGTCGATGTAGACGGCGCAACCGTCGATCTGGCCGAGCAGGACGTCGCCATCACCCGTGATGAATTCCCCGGCGGGGTAGCACATGGGGGTGCTGCCCGCGCAGCACCCGCCGGACTGGATGAACATGACAGGGCCGTCCCGGGCGGCACGCAGGCGGGTGATGGCCTCGCGTGCCGCGGGGGTGGCGGTGACTCGTGCCGGTACGGCCGTCTGGGGCATGGGTCTCAGAACAGGCCGAGCGGCTTGCTGCTGTAGCTGACCAGCAGGTTCTTGGTCTGGCTGTAGTGGTCGAGCATCATGCGGTGGTTCTCGCGGCCGATGCCGGAGATCTTGTAGCCGCCGAACGCCGCGCCCGCGGGGTACTGGTGATAGCAGTTCGTCCAGACCCGGCCGGCCTTGATGGCCCGGCCCATCTTGTACGCGAGGGTGCCGTCGCGGGTCCACACACCGGCACCGAGGCCGTACAGCGTGTCGTTCGCGATGGCCAGCGCGTCAGCCGCGTCGGTGAACGTGGTGACCGCGAGGACCGGGCCGAAGATCTCCTCCTGGAACACGCGCATCTTGTTGTCGCCCTTGAGCACGGTCGGCTGGAAGAAGTACCCGTCGGCGAAGTCCCCGCCGATCTGGGCCCGCTCCCCGCCGATGAGCACCTGCGCGCCCTCGGCCCGGCCGATCCCGACGTAGGAGGTGATCTTCTCCAGTTGCGCCGCCGACACCTGCGGGCCCAGCTGGGTCTCGGTGTCCAGCGGGTTGCCCTGCCGGATCTTCCCGATCCGGTCCAGGCAGCGCGCCATGAACTCGTCATAGATGTCGGCCTGGATCAGCGCCCGGGACGGGCACGTGCACACCTCGCCCTTGTTGAAGGCGTACAGCACCAGACCCTCGACCGCCTTGTCGAGGAACTCGTCATCCCGGGCCATCACGTCGCTGAAGAAGATGTTCGGCGACTTGCCACCCAGCTCGACGGTGGACGGGATGAGGTTCTGCGCCGCGTACTGCATGATCAGCCGGCCTGTCACCGTCTCCCCGGTGAACCCGATCTTCGAGATCCGCGGGTTCGCGGCGAGCGCCTTGCCTATCTCGCCTCCCGGACCCGTCACGATGTTGATCACACCGGGAGGCACTACATCCTCGATGACCTCGGCAAGCTTCAGGATCGACCACGGGGTGGGCGAGGCCGGCTTCAGGACCGAGCAATTACCGGCGGCCAGCGCCGGCGCGAGCTTCCACGCGGCCATCAGCAGCGGGAAGTTGAACGGGATGATCTGGCCGACGACGCCCAGCGGCTCCCGGAAATGGTAAGCGACCAGGTCCTTGTCGATCTCGGTCGACCGGCCCTCCTCCGCGCGCGCGGCGGCGGCGAAGTAGCGGAAGTGGTCGACCACCAGCGGCAGGTCGGCGCCCAGGGTCTCGCGGACGGGCTTGCCGTTCTCCCAGCTCTCCGCGACGGCGAGCATCTCCTTCTTCGCATCGATCGCGTCGGCGATCGCGTTCAGCACCCCGGCGCGCTCGGTCGCGGACTTCTCGGCCCAGGCGTCCTTGGCCGCGTGCGCGGCATCCAGCGCGAGCTCGATGTCCTCTGGGGTGGACTCCGCGACCTCGGTGATCGGCCCCGCGGTGGCCGGGCTCAGGTCAACGCGGTACTGGCCGTGCGCGGGCGCCAGCCACTTACCGCCGATGAAGTTCTCATAGCGCGATTCGACCTGCACGAGACTGCCTGATTGGCCAGGAGCTGCGTACTTCATGACTTTCCCCTCTCAGTGATTCGCGTGAGCGGAAAGCAGCTCCGCGGATCACGCCGCGGGCACGGCCTAGCTACCGGATAACCCAATATTCACTCTCGTTCCAGGCGGCTGCTCTGGTCAGGGCTGAACGTCCCGGTGGTGAGGACTTCCGGCCCGGCGGCTCCGCAACGGACACCGTCCCGGGCGGGTCACATCACGCCGGTCAAGCCGTTGTGGCTGATGGAGGGCGCGCCGTGGGGCGGCCGCGGCAGGCAGGGGTGCGGGAGGCGCCGGTGCGAGGGGCGGGTGGCAGGCCGGCGGTACGCGAAGCCGGGGGCGGTCAGAGCAGCTTGCGCAGGCGGATCAGGTCGCCGAGGCTGGCCTCGACCTTCACCTTGCCGGTCAGCCAGGAGCGGACGAAGCGCTTCGGGTCGCCGGACACGGCCAGCAGCTCGTCGCTCGTGGCCGAGAAGCGGACCTGGGCCGGCGGGTCGCCCGGCCCCGCCTCGCTGACCGGGCTGGCGCCGTCCGCGCCGAGCTTCGTGGTGAACGTGACCCCGAGGTCGGTGACCGTGCAGCTGAGGGAGCGGTCGGCCAGGACCGCGGCCCGCTTCTGCGGGTCGACCTCGGAGAGACGTGCCGCCAGCGCCTCCAGCGCCGTCCGGCACTCCTCAGCTGTCGCCATGTCGCCTCGCTTCCCGGGGAGTGTCCATTGTGCAACTCCTGGCCCGCTGATGACGCCACGGGCGTGGCGCCAGCCGTTGGTGGCGCCCCCGGCCGCCTCCGGACGGTAGCGTTTCGTCGGGGACCGCCCCGCAGCACGCAACCCTGCCGAGGAGCGCGACGTGACGCAGAACGATCCGGTGGCGCCCGCCGAGAACGCCCCCGCCCGTACCCCGGAGAGCGCCGCTCTCACCGGCGACCCCCGGGTAGACCAGGCCCTGGGCCGGCTGAGCGACCTGGCGGACCTGCCGCTGCCCGAGCACGCGGCCGTCTTCGAGCACATTCACGCGGAGCTGACCGGGGCGCTGGGTACCCTTGATTCAGGAAACGACCACTTTCCGCAGGCCCCCACCGCGTCCGCGCAGATCCCGCCCGCAGCGGCTGCTCATGGAACGTATCCGACCCCGGACAGCTGAACGGCGAGGCATCCACCGCATGAGTACCCGGAGACGTCTCGACGCCGAACTGGTGCGCCGCGGGCTGGCCCGGTCCCGGGAGCACGCCGCGGAGCTGGTCACCGCCGGGCGGGTGGTGGTGGCCGGCCAGTCCGCGGGCAAGACCGCGACGCAGGTGACCGCCGACGACCCGATCGCGGTCACCGGCCGCCGGGGCCGGCCCGGAGTACGCCTCCCGGGGCGGCCGCAAGCTCGCGGGCGCGCTGGCCGCCTTCCCGGGCCTGTCCGTGGCGGGCCGCCGCTGCCTGGACGCGGGCGCGTCCACCGGCGGTTTCACCGACGTGCTGCTGCGCGCCGGTGCGGCCCAGGTGGTGGCGGTGGACGTGGGCTACGGCCAGCTGGCCTGGGCGCTGCGCAGCGACGACCGGGTCACCGTGCTCGACCGGGTGAACGTGCGGCACCTGGAACCGGGGCAGGTGGCCCCGCCGCCCGCCCTGGTCACCGCCGACCTGTCGTTCATCTCGCTCAGCCTGGTGCTGCCCGCCCTGGTCCGCTGCGCGGCCCCGGACGCCGACTTCCTGCTCCTGGTCAAGCCGCAGTTCGAGGTGGGCAAGGGGCACGTCGGCGCGGGCGGGGTGGTGCGTGACCCGGAATTGCGGGCCGGGGCCGTGACCGCGGTGGCCACGGCCGCCGCGGGCAGCGGCCTGGGCGTGGCGGGCGTCACCGCCAGCCCGCTGCCCGGCCCGGCCGGGAACGTGGAGTACTTCCTCTGGCTGCGGCGCGGTGCGCCGCCGCTGGAGGCGGCCCGTCTCGCCCAGGTCATCGCGGAAGGACCCCAGTGAACCCCACCCGGACGGTGCTCGTGACGGCGCACACGGGCCGGGCCGCGGCGGTGACCAGCGCCCGGCTCGTGGTGGACATGCTGATCGCCGCCGGGATAACGGTCCGCGTGGTGGACACCGAGGCCGCCGACCTGCAGTGCCCGGGCGCCGAGGTGGTCCCGGCCACCCCCGACGCCGCCCGCGGCGCCGAGATGGTCCTCGTCCTCGGCGGGGACGGGACCCTGCTGCGGGTGGCCGAGATGACCCGCCCGGCCGGGGTGCCGCTGCTGGGGGTGAACCTCGGGCACGTCGGCTTCCTGGCCGAGGCCGAGTACGACGACCTGCCCGACGTGATCGACCGGGTGATCACCCGCCAGTACACGGTGGAGCAGCGGATGACGGTGGACGTGACCGTGCGGCAGAACGGCACGGTCATCGCCCGGACCTGGGCGCTGAACGAGGCCACCGTGGAGAAGGTCGCGCGGGAGCGGATGATCGAGGTGGTCACCGAGATCGACGGCCGGCCGCTGTCCCGGTGGGGCTGCGACGGCGTGGTCTGCGCCACGCCGACCGGCTCCACGGCCTACGCGTTCTCGGCGGGCGGCCCGGTCGTGTGGCCGGAGGTCGAGGCGCTGCTGATGGTGCCGATCAGCGCGCACGCCCTGTTCGCCGGCCCGCTGGTCATCTCGCCCGGTTCCCTGCTCGCGATCGAGGTCCTCGGCGGCCCCGCCGTCGGCCAGTCGTTCGCGGGCGTGCTGTGGTGCGACGGGCGGCGCCGCGTTGACCTGCCGGCCGGCGCGCGGATCGAGGTCCGCCGCGGCGCCGCCCCGGTGCTGCTCGCCCGGCTGCGCGGCGAGAATGACGCCGCCGCGGGCGGCGCGCCGTTCACCGACCGGCTGGTCGCCAAGTTCGGCCTGCCGGTCGCCGGCTGGCGGGGGCGCCCGGGTGCCCGCCACATCGAACAGGAGCCACGCGCTCATGCTTGAGGAAGTCCGCATTAACGCGCTCGGCGTGATCGAGGACGCCGTGCTGGAGCTGTCGCCGGGGTTCACGGTGGTCACCGGGGAGACCGGCGCGGGCAAGACGATGGTGGTGACCGGCCTCGGCCTGATGTTCGGCGGCCGGGCCGACCCGGCCCGGGTGCGGCCCGGCTCCGACCGGGCCACGGTCGAGGGGCGGCTGCGCATCGACCCCGCCGGGCGGGTGGCCGGGCAGGTGACCGAGGCGGGCGGCGAGCTCGACGACGACGGGGCCACGCTGATCGTCAGCCGCTCGGTGTCCGCGGAAGGGCGCTCGCGCGCCTACGCCGGCGGCCACTCCGTGCCCGTGTCGCTGCTCACCTACCTGGCCGACGACCTGGTCGCGGTGCACGGGCAGGCCGACCAGCAGCAGCTGCTGCGGCCAGGCCGCCAGCGGGAGTCGCTGGACCGCTTCGCCGGTCCCGGCGCTGGCCGCCGTGGCCGCCGACTACCACCGCGCCTACCAGCGGCACCGCGAGATCCGGGCCGAGCTGGAGGAACTGACCGGGCGGGCCCGCGAGCGGGCCCAGGAAGCCGAGGACCTGCGCCGCGGGCTGGCCGAGATCGAGCGGCTGGAGCCGGTCGCGGGCGAGGACGTGGAGCTGCGCGCGGAGGAGGAGCGGCTGGCCAACGCGGACGGGCTGCACACCGCGGCCAGCGCGGCGCACGACGCGCTGCTCGGCGACCCGTCCAGCGGGTCCTACGACCTGCCCGACGCCAGTCAGCCTGCTGGCCACCGCCACCCAGGCGCTGGAGGCGGTCGCCGCCCACGACGCGGAGCTGGGCGGGCTGGCGGCCCGGCTGTCCGAGGCGGCCTACCTGATCTCCGACATCGGTGCCGAACTGGCCTCGTACGTGGAGTCGGTGGAGGCGGACCCGGCCCGGCTGGCCGCCGTGCAGCAGCGCCGCGCCGACCTGACCCGGCTGGTCCGCAGCTACGCGGCCGGCGGCGCGGCGGACGGCGAGGGCGGGGACGTGGCCGCCGTGCTGGACTGGGCCCGGCAGGCCGCCGCCCGGCTGGGCGAGCTGGACAGCGACGATGACCGGATCGCCGGCCTGGCCGCGGAGGCCGAGCAGCTCGGCGAGACCGTCGCCGGGCTGGCGGGCCAGCTCACCGCGCTGCGCAAGGACGCCGCCGCGCGCTTCGCCGCCGAGGTGACCGCCGAGCTGGCCGCCCTGGCCATGCCGCACGCGTCGCTCACGGTCGCGGTCACGCCGCAGGAGGACTTCGGCCCGCACGGCGCGGACGAGGTGGAGATCCGGCTGGCCGCGCACCCCGGGGCGCCGGCGCTGCCGCTGGCCAAGGGCGCCTCGGGCGGTGAGCTGTCCCGGGTCATGCTCGCGATCGAGGTGGTGTTCGCCGGCGCCGACCCGGTGCCGACGTTCGTGTTCGACGAGGTTGACGCCGGGGTCGGCGGCAAGGCGGCGGTGGAGATCGGGCGGCGGCTGGCCCGGCTGGCCCGGCTGGCCCAGGTCATCGTGGTCACCCACCTGCCCCAGGTCGCCGCGTTCGCGGACACCCACCTGGTGGTGGAGAAGGCAGGCGACGGCAGCGTGACGCGCAGCGGCGTGACCCGGCTCGACGACGCCGGGCGGGTCACGGAGCTGTCCCGGATGCTGGCCGGCCTGGAGGACTCCGAGTACGGCCGCGCGCACGCGGGCGAGCTGCTCACCGCCGCCGCGGCGGAACGGGCGGCGGCCGACGGCGCCCCGGGCTGGCTGAGCGGTGTCTGGCCCCGTCCACTCGGCCGGTCTGGCAGGATGGACTGCGATGATGGCCCCGTTCCTGAAACTCCCGATACGGCACCGGAGCAGGCCAGAAGACCTCCCCGGTGTGATGGGGCCTGCCCGGCTGGACCGCCGGACCAAGAACCTGACCAAGCGCCTGCGGATGGGCGAGATCGCCATCATCGACCACGCGGACCTGGACCGGCTCGGCGCGGAGGCGCTGCTGCGCCAGCAGGTCGCGGCGGTGGTGAACGTCGCGCCCAGCATCAGCGGCCGGTACCCGAACCTCGGCCCCCAGCTGCTGATTGACGCCGGGGTACCGCTGGTGGACGACGTCGGCCCGGACGTGTTCACCAAGGTCAGCGAGGGCACCCTGGTCCGGCTGCACGGCGACACGCTGTACGCCGGCGACGAGGTCGTGGCCAAGGGCCGGGTGCAGACGGCCGGGACGGTGGCCGAGGCGATGACCTCGGCCAAGGACGGCATCGCCGCCCAGCTCCAGGACTTCGTGACCAACACGCTGGAGTACGTGAAAGGCGAGGGCGGGCTGCTGGTCGACGGCATCGCCGCGCCCGACCTGCGGACCAGGATCGACGGGCGGCACGTGCTGGTCGTGGTGCGCGGCAACCGCTTCCGCGAGGACCTCGCCGTGCTGCGGCCCTACATCCGCGAGTTCAAGCCGGTCATGATGGGCGTGGACGGCGGCGCCGACGCGCTGCTCGAGGCGGGCTATCTTCCTGACATCATCGTCGGTGACATGGACTCGGTCACGGACGAGGGGCTGCGCTGCGGCGCGGAGCTGGTGGTGCACGCCTACCCGCACGACGGCCGGGCTCCCGGCCAGGAGCGGCTCGAACGGCTCGGGCTGTCCTCGGTGGTCTGCGCCGCCGGCGGCACCAGTGAGGACGTGGCCCTGCTGATGGCGGACACCAAGGGCGCCAGCCTGATCGTCGCGGTGGGCACGCACAACACCCTGGACGAGTTCCTGGACAAGGGCCGGGCCGGGTACGCCAGCACCTGGCTGACCAGGCTCCGGGTCGGCAGCAAGCTGGTGGACGCCAAGGGCGTCAGCCGGCTCTACCGCCAGCGCATCTCCGGCTGGGCCCTGATGGTGCTGGTGCTGGCGGCCGGCACCACCATCCTCGTGGTCATGCTCGCGTCCCCGGCCGGCCAGATCTTCTTCACGTACCTCGGCGCCCAGTGGGACGGCGTGAAGTACTGGCTCAGCGGATTGTTCTAGGCCAGCCTCCCGTGATCGATTTCCGCTACCACCTGGTATCCATCGTCGCCGTCTTCCTGGCCCTGGCCATCGGCATCGTGGTCGGGTCCACCGCGCTCAAGCCGGCCGTGCTCACCGGGCTGCAGAAGACCGCGACCGCGGAGAAGAAGCGGATCGACGCGCTGTACGCGCAGAACCGCCTGTCGCAGAACCAGCTGGGGGCGGCCCAGGCGTACGCCCAGGCGGGGGAGCACCTGGCGCTGAACGGCCTGCTGGAGGGCCAGCGCGTGGTGCTGGTCACGGCGCCCGGCTTCTCCGGCGGGGTGGTCACCGGGGTCACGTCGGCTCTCACCGTGGCCGGTGCGGCCGTGACCGGCCAGGTGCAGCTGCAGAGCCAGTTCTTCGCCACCGGCACCCAGTCGGACCTGGACACGCTGAACCGGCAGCTCGACGCCGGCCGGTGTCACCCTGCGGGCCGGCACGCAGCAGGCCCAGGCGGCGGAGCTGATCGCCAGCGCGATCCTGACCAAGAACGGCCCGGCCGACCCCGCGCCGGGGGTGGCCGACGCGGCCGGCAAATCGATCCTCAGCGGCTACGCGGCCGGAGGTTTCCTGAGTACCAGCGGGAACCCGGCCGCCCGTGCCACCCTGGCTGTCGTGATTATCCCGGGCACCCCGCCTGTGACCAGCGGCACCAGCAGCGCGAGCCAGACCCTGGTGACGGTGGCGCAGCAGCTGAACCTGGCGGACAACGGCACGGTGGTGGCCGGGCCGCTGGCCGGCTCCGGGCCGGGCAGCGCCATCGACGTGCTGCGGTCGGGCGGCCGGTCGGACCACTTCAGCAGCGTGGACGATGCGGACACCGCGATCGGCCAGATCGTCGTGGCGCAGGCCCTGTACGAGCAGATGGCCGCGGGCCGGTCCGGCAACTACGGGTCGCTGGCCAGCGCGACCGCGGCCGCCCCGAGCCCCGCCCCGACCCCGTCGCCGACCTCCACGGCGACCGCGACCACGAAGCAGTCCGCCGGCCCGAAGCACGCCGCCGTGCGGTCCGCGCACACCGGCGCCACCGCCACCGCCACGGCGAGCGCACGGTGAGCCGGCGGCGCGGCGGGCGGCCCGCCGCCGGGAGCGTGCTCGGCCCGGTCCTGGCGGCCGGCGCGTCCCGCGGCGCGTACGCGCTGCTCCGGGCCCGCCCGCCGGGCGGGGCGGCGGCCTGGTCGCGGACCAATCATCGCGGCGAGCCGGTCACCCTGCTGGAGGGGCCCGCGGCCGCCGTCGGGGCCATGGCCGCGGCCGCGCTCACCCCGGGCCTCGCGGCCCGGGACGCGGGCGGCGCTGCTGACCGCCGCCGCCGGGGCCGGCGCCTTCGGCGGTTACGACGACCTCGCGGGCAGCGGCGACCGGCGGGGCTTCCGCGGCCACCTGGGCGCCCTGGCCCAGGGCGAGGTGACCACCGGCGCGGTCAAGATCGGCGGCATCGGCGCGACCGGGCTGGCCGCGAGCGCGCTGCTGGGCGGGAGCGCGCTGGACGTGGCGGTGAACGCGGGCCTGATCGCCGGGGGCGCCAACCTGCTCAACCTGTTCGACTTGCGGCCCGGGCGCGCCATCAAGGTCGCGGCCCTGGCGGGCGGCCTGCTGGTCGCCGCGGGCGGGCGCGGGGCGGCGTGCCACCCGGGCCGGGATCCCGCTGGGCGCGGCCCTCGCGCTGGTGCGCGAGGACCTGGGGGAGCGGGCCATGCTGGGTGACGCGGGAGCCAACGCCCTCGGGGCCCAGCTCGGCACCGCCGCGGCGGCGAGCCTGCCCCGGTCCGGCCGGATCGCCGTGCTGGCCGGGATCGTCGCGCTGACCGCGGCCAGCGAGAAGGTCAGCTTCACCAAGGTCATCCAGCGGACACCGCCGCTGCACTGGCTGGACATGCTCGGCCGCCGGCCCGCCGCGGCGGCCGCATCCCCGGCCGGCCCGGACGATCCGGGCCCGGCCAGTGCGGGCCCGGCCAGTGCGGGCCCGGCCAGTGCGCGGCCGCGGCCGCCGCGGATCAGCCTGTCGTGCCGGGGACGACTTCCAGCCCCCCGTGACCGAGGCGCAGGAAGCGGCGGTCGAGACCGCCCGGGCGCAGGCAGCAGACGGGGGACCGCAGGCAGGCGGCGGGATCGGCCGGGCCGCCGTGCTCATCGGCGCGATCACCATCGTGTCGAACATCGTGGGCTTCGCCCGCCAGCTGGTCTTCGCGCACACCGTGTCCGCGACCTGCCTGGGCACCGCGTACGCCACCGCCAACCAGGTGCCGAACATCATCTACGACATCGTCCTGGGCGGTGCCCTGACCAGCGTGCTGATCCCGGTGCTGGCCGGTCCCGCGGCCCGCCGGCTGGCCCGGGCCCCGGGTGCCGGTGCGGCCGGGACGGCACCCGACAGCGCCGAAACGCAGGCCGGCCAGATCTCGTCCGCGATGCTGACCTGGACGGTCCTGGTGCTCGGCCCGGTGAGCATCATCGTCGCCGTGGCGGCGGCCCCGCTGGCCTCGCTGCTGCTCGCGGGCGCGCCGCGCTGTGCGCACGCCGCCATCGTCGGGGTCAGCAGCCGGATGCTGGTGGTGTTCGCCCCGCAGATCCTGCTGTACGGGCTGGCCGTGGTGCTATACGGGATCCTGCAGGCGCACCGCCGGTTCACCGCCCCGGCCCTGGCCCCGGTGCTGTCCAGCCTGGTCGTCATCTCCGCCTACCTCGCGTTCGTCCCGCTCAGCCACGGGTACGGGCGGCTGGCCTCGCTGCCCCGGTCGGCCGAGCTGATGCTGTCCGTCGGCACCACGGCCGGGGTGGCCGCGCTGGTCCTCGCCGCGCTGATCCCGGCGCTGCGGCTGCGGCTGCGGCTGCGGCCCACGCTGCGTTTCCCGGCGGGCGTGGCCCCGCGGATCCGCGGCCTGGCCGGGGTAGGGCTGATCGCGCTGATCGCCCAGGACGCCTCGGTGGTCGCGGTGATGCTGCTGGCCAACGGGCAGGAGGGCCAGGGCGCGCTGGTCCTGTACAACTTCGGCTGGCAGATGTTCTTCGTGCCGTACGCGGTGCTCGCGGTGCCGATCGCCACGACCGCGTTCCCGGTGCTGGCCGCCGCCGAGGGTCCCCGCTTCGATGAGACGGCGGCCGCCTCCACCCGCGCGGTCATGCTGGTGTCCTGGCTGGGCGCGGCGCTGCTGGCCGGCGCGGCGGTGCCTGCGGCGCGGCTGTTCACGCACCACCCGGGGGACGCCCGGCAGCTGGCGTACACGTTCGCCGCGTTCGCGCCCGGCCTGATCGGATACGGGCTGTCCACCCACCTGTCCCGGGTGCTGTTCGCCGACGCGCGGACCCGGGTCGCGGCCGTGGCCCTGGTCGCCGGCTGGCTGCTGGTGATCGCCGCTGACGTGGTGGCGGTCGCGCTGGTGCCGGACTGGTGGGTGGTGCCCGTGCTGGGCCTGGGCAACACGATCGGGATGACCGCGAGCGGCCTGGCGCTGCTCGGGACGGTGCGCCGGGCGCGCGGCCGGGCCGCGCTGCGCGGGGCGCCCCGGGCGGCCCTGGCCGGGCTGGCCGGGGCCCTGGCCGGGGCGGCCGCGGGGGCCGCGCTGTCCTCCGCCGTGCCGGCCCGCGGCTTCATCCCCAACGCCGGGCTCGCCCTGCTGGCCTGCGCGTGCGTGACGCTCGTGTTCGGCGGGGCGGCGCTGGCCCTGGACGGCGGGGACCTGCGCGCGGTGCTGGCCCGCGGCCGGGACATGCTGCCGGGGTCCCGGCTGGCCGGGCGGAAGCCGCCGCCGTGACCGGGGCCGCCAGCCCGGCCGGGACCGCGGCCCCGGACGGGCTGCGCGTCAGCTACCTGCTCGGCCACCACGGCCGGGGGCACCGGGCGGCACGTGGCCATGCTGGCCGGCGGGTGCGCCGCCCGGGGCGCCACGGTCCACGTCTACGGCCCGGCCGGGGCCGGAACATGGCTGGCCCGCGACGGCGGCCCGGGCCCGGCCCGGCCGCACCCGGGCTGGGACTTCAGCCCGGTGGACATCGCCGGGCGGCCCCGGCCGGCCCGGGACGCCGCGGCCCTGCTCCGGCTCCGGCGGCTGCTGGCCCGCGACACCCCCGGCGTGCTGCACGCGCACGGGCTCCGGGCCGGCGCGCTCGCCGCCCTGGCCCTGGCGGTGCCGGGCACCCCGCGCACCGCGCTGGCGGTCACCGTGCACAACGCCCCGCCCGCCGGCGGCCCGGCCGCCGCCGTCTACGCCGGCCTGGAGCTGATCGTGGCCCGCCGGGCGGACGCGGTGCTCACGGTGTCCGCGGACCTGGACGCGCGGCTGCGCCGCCGCGGGGCCCGGCTGGCCGGGCGGGCGCTCGTGCCCGCCCCGGCCCGGGCCGCGGCCTCGCGCCGCCGAGGTGGCAGCCGTCCGCCGTGAGCTAGGGGGTGATGCCCCCGGCCGGGCCGCGCGCTCGTGCTCGGGGTCGGCCGCCTGGCCGCCCAGAAGGGTTTCGGCACGCTGATCCAGCGCCGCCGCGCGGTGGCAGTCGCGCGGAGCGGTTCCGTTGCTGCTTATCGCGGGAGAAGGGCCGCTGGACGCGGAACTGCGCCGCCAGGCCGGGACGGACGGGGTAGCGGTCCGGTTCCTCGGCCCGCGCGGTGACGTGCCCGCGCTGCTGGCCGCCGCCGACGTGGTGGTCGTGCCCAGCACCTGGGAAGGCCAGCCGCTCATCGTGCAGGAGGCGCTGCGCGCGGGACGGCCGCTGGTGGCCACCAGGGCCGGCGGCATCCCCGCGCTGACCGGCGAGGATGGCGCCCTGCTCGTCCCGCCCGGCGACCCGGTGGCGCTGGCCGCGGCGGTGAGCCGGGCTCCTGGACGACCCGCAGGCCGCGGCCCGGCTGGCCGCGGCCGCGCGGGCCCGGGCGGCCCTGCTGCCCACCGAGGCGGCCGCGGTGGACCAGGCGCTCGGCCTCTACCAGCGTGTCCGGTAGACCGGTAAACGGATGCCCGTAACTGTGCGCGCCGATATCCGGCCGTGACCGGGGGTCGCGTTATACGGACGGTGATGGTGCCGGGTGCTACCGAACAGTACGTATTTCCTTAGTAGCATCGTGCTATTCCGGTTGAAATCGGCTTTACGGGTGTGCTCGTCTGGTCACTTGGGCTTGGTCTTTACTCCTTGCGGGCCCGGTGGGGGACGTGCGTGCAACCGCAGATCCGACGGATGAAGTCAGCTGGGCCGGTGCCCGGGGATTCTGCTGCGGGCGCCCAGCCGGACGGGCTCCCGTCCCGGGCCAGCCGGCCCGCCCGGGACTTCAGCGCGGACGCGGCCCAGGACGCCGTCATCTTGTCGGTCACGGACCTCGCCGCCGCGCAGGAGGCCGTCACGCTGGCCCGCCAGGACCAGGAGAACGAGCGCCGCGGCGGCCCGGCGGCGGGTGCCGCTGACGACGCGGAGAGCCCGGAAGCGCCAGGGCCGGCCGGGGCACCCCCGGCCGGTACCTCCCCGCCCGCGCGGCCGCCCGGAACGCGGGCTGGCCCTCCTGCGGCGCCCGCCCCGGCGGGCGGCGGTCCGCCCCGGCCCTCCGGCCGGGCCACCCCGCCCCCGCCGTCGTGGGGGAAAGTGCTGCTCACGACCGTGCAGCTGTGGGCGCAGCGCCGCCTGCACGTGCGCTGGCCCCGCCAGACGCGCTGGCGGGTGCTCACCCTGCTCGTCGTGGCCGCGGTGCTCTTCGGCGCGGGCGCGATCACCATCGCGGTGACCCGGAGCCCGGCGCCGGCCGGGCACAGCCGGGCCGCCGGCGCCCAGGCCGGGACCGGCGGGGCACCCACCCCGGCGGCCATCCGGGCGGCCGCGGCGGCCCGCACGGCCGCGGCCCGCTGGATCGCCGCGCAGGTGTCCGCGGACGCGATCGTGTCCTGCGACCCGCAGATGTGCGCGCTGCTGCAGGCCCACGGGCTCCCGGCGGCGCAGCTGATCGCGCTCGGCGGCAGCAATCCTGCCCCGCTGGGCAGCGACCTGATCGTGTCCACCGCGGCCGTGCGCAGCGAGTTCGGTGCCCGGCTGGGCAGCGTGTACGCCCCGGTGGTGCTGGCCAGCTTCGGGACGGGCAGCGCGCAGACCGCGGTGCGCGTGGTGGCGGCCGACGGGGCCGCGGCCTACCTGCGCAGCCTGCGGACTGACGTGGCGGCGCGGGCCTCCGCGGGCCGCCAGCTGCTGCAGAACCCGCGGCTCCATGCGTCGGCCGCCGCCCGCCGGCGCCCTGGCCGCCGGCCAGGTCGATTCCCGGCTGCTGACCGTGTTCGCCGCCCTGGCCACCATGCACAGGGTGGATGTGGCCGATTTCCCGGCGGCCGCCGCCGGGGCGAGCGCGGGCATGCCGCTGCGCGCCGCGGACATCGCGCCGGCCGGGCCGGGCACCCGGCTCCGGCCCAACACCATGGGGTCGCTGGCCCGTTTCCTGCGGAATCAGCTGGCCCCGTTCCGGCCCTCGGGCATCACCATCGTCCGGCTGGCCAGTGGCCGGCCGGTACTGCGCGTCGAGTTCGGCGCGCCCAGCCCCCTCGGTCTGCTGGGGAAGGGCTGACCGGGGCACGGCCACACCGCAGCACACGCATCGTCAACACTGGATGATTCATCCTGGGAGTGGGAGTGCACGATGGTCTGGAGTTCACTGTGACCCGGGCGGGCAGCCTGCCGCGCCCGGGCACCGGGCGGCTGCGCAGGCGGATGACCGCGCTCGCCCTGCTGGCCAGCGGGGCCCTGGTCGCGCTCACCGCGGCGGCCGGGCCGGCCGCCGCGGCCAGCACGCACACGCCGGCCTCGTCCGGATACGGCTGGGTCAGGCTCGCGCACCTGTCCCCGAACACCCCGCCGGTTGACGTCTACCTGTACAGCTACGGCATGCCTAACGCGATGATCGTGCTCAAGCACGTCGCCTACGGCACCGTGTCGCCGTACGAGCGCGTCCCGCACGGGGAGTACACCGTGGCCATGCGCGGGGCGGGCGCGGCACCGTCGTCCACCCCGGTGCTGTCGAACAACCTGATGGTCCATCCCGGGCACGCCTACACCGTGGCCGGGGTCGGGCCGAACAAGGCGCTGCGGCTCCAGGTCCTCGACGACCAGCTGACCACCCCCAAGGGCAAGTCGCTGGTCCGGGTCATCCAGGCCTCGCTGAAGGAGCATCACGTCACGGTGACGGCCGGCCGCGCCACGCTGGCCCGCAACCTCCCGTTCGCCAGCATCACCAAGTACGGCACGAATTCGCCCGGCACCTGGATGGTTCACGCCAAGGGCGGCAGCGAGACGTGGTCCGGCCAGGTCAAGCTGACCCCGGGCACGATCCACACGCTGGTCGTGCTGGATTCGTCCAGCGGCCTGGAGGTCACCGACCTGATGGACGCCGCGGGCAGCTCGGTCATGCCCAACGGCGGCGCGGCCACCGGCTTCGGCGGCACCGCCCCGGTGCCGGGGTCCTCGCCGCTGCCGTGGCTGGCCGCGGTGGCCGCGGGCGCGCTGCTTGCCCTGGCCGGTGGCTACCGGCTCCGCCGGGTCAGGGCCGTGGCCCGGCACGCCCGTTGAGGGAGGCGGGCCGCCCCGCACCCGCGAACCCGGCCGGCCCGCCCCGGCACGGGCACCGCGGCCCGTCCCCGCGGGGCCGGGCCGCCCGGAAGCACTCCCGGTACGGGCTGGAGCCGCGCATCGCGCCGGCCGGCGGGCGGCCCCCGGGCCGCCCGCCGGGCCGGCGCCGGCCCCGGCCGCTCGCCGTGGCCGTCCTGGTCTGCGGGCTGCTCGTGCTGGCCCTCGGCGTGGCCGGCCTGGTCATGCTGACCGGCCACCCGGGCGCAGCGGCCAGCCGGGCGCCGGCGATCGTCCGGGCGCCGTCCGGGCCGGCGGCCCCGGCCCCTGACCCGTCACCGGCCGCCGCGGCGCCGGCCCCGGTCTCCCTGACCATCCCGGCTATCAGCGTGCGCACCAGGCTGATCAGGCTGGGCATCACCGCGCAGGGCACCCTCCAGGTGCCCACCTCCGCCGCCGTGGCGGGCTGGTACACCGGCAGCCCGCGGCCGGGCCAGATCGGCTCCTCCGTCATCGCCGGGCACATCGATTCCTACCTCGGCCCGGGCATCTTCTACCGGCTCAGCGACATGCGGCCCGGCGAGCGCATCTACGTCCGCCGGGCGAACGGCAGCCTGGCCGTGTTCAGCGTGACCGCGGTCCGCCAGTACCCGAAGGACCGCTTCCCCACCAGCCAGGTGTACGGTCCCGCGCCCGACGCGGAGCTGAACCTCATCACCTGCGGCGGCACCTTCGACTACGCCACCCGCAGTTACCTCAGCAACGTGGTGGTCTACAGCACCGAGGTCCGCTGAAGCCCCCGTTACCAGCCGCGGGCCCGCCACTCGCCGAGATGCGGCCGCTCGGCGCCGAGCGTGGTGTCGCTCCCGTGCCCCGGGTACACCCAGGTGGGATCGGGCAGCGGGGCGAACACCCGCTCCTCCAGGTCGTCCATCAGCTGGCCGAACCGCTTCGCGTCGCCCTGCGTGTTACCCGGGCCGCCGGGGAACAGCGAGTCGCCGGTGAACAGGTGCGGCCCGCTGGCCAGCTGCCCGGCCGCGTCGTAGCTCAGCGCGATGCTGCCCGGGGTGTGCCCGCGCAGGTGGATGACGGACAGCGTGGCCGCCCCGACCGGTATCGAGCCGCCCTGCTCCACCAGCGTGGTCACCGGGACCGGCAGTTCCACGGCGTCGTCCGGGTGGGCGATCACGTCAGCGCCGGTGGCCGCCTGCACCTCGGCGAGCGCCTGCCAGTGGTCGCAGTGCCGGTGGGTGGTGATGATCCGGCGCAGCGGCCGGTCCCCGATCAGCTCGAGCAGGCGGCTGGCCTCGCTGGCCGCGTCGATCAGCGCGGCCTCGCCGGTCTCGGTGCAGGTGAGCAGGTAGGCGTTGTTGTCCATCGGGCCGACCGCGAGCTTGGTCACGGTCAGTCCCGGCAATTCCCGCGTGTCGGGCGGGCCGCCCACGGTCACGTCCCCGGTGTAGGCCACCGCTGCCTCCTTGCGTTGCGTTGCTGTCTTTCTACACCAGGCCATCTTGCCGGGGCTTTCCGCCGGGGGGCTTTCCGCACGGTGCTTTCCGCACGGGGCCGGCCGCTACCGCCAGGAGGGCAGCACCGGCACGGCCGCGGCCCCGGTGACGGCCAGCCCGGCCCCGCTGTCCCGGCCGATCAGCCAGGCCAGCAGTGCGGCCGGCGGCCCGGCCACGGTCACCGGGCCGGCGGCCTGGGTGCTGGCATCCTGGGTGCTGGCTGCTTCCGGGCGGGCCGGGCCGATCGGGAACGCGGCATCCTGGCCATCCGGGCGGGCCAGGCAGGCCGGGGCGTCCGGGCGCCCGGCGAAGTCCGCGGCCACCCGGGCCAGGGTCTCCTGCACGAACGGCGCCGGCCAGTCACCCGGCTCGTACCCCGCGCCGAGGTCCACGTGATGGATCTCCAGCTCGGACAGCCTCCGGGGCACGATCACCCGGGCCGGGAACCGGTCGCCGCGCCTGCTCACCGTGGCGTCCCAGGCCTCCGCAGGCAGGCCTTCCGCCGCCCCGGCGAGCGCGGCGGCGCTCGCCCGCACGTCCGCCGCGAGTTCCGCGGCGGACCGCCCGGCACCCGCCTCGATGCTGCGGTCCCGGGCCTCCTCGCTGGGGTACATCGGCGTCTCGGTCCCGGTGCGGGCCCAGGTGAGCAGGTTCCGGAAACCGTCGGCGTTCCGGGCGAGGTGGGTCAGGATGTGCCCGCGGGTCCAGCCGGGCAGCCGGGACGGCGCGGCCGCCTCGCTGTCGGTCAGCGCGTCCGCGGTGGCCAGCAGACGGTCTGTCGACTCGCCGAGACGGGCCAGGGCCAGGGAGATGTCGGTGTCCACGGGGCTCCTTCGCCGGGGTTCGGGACCATCATCCCGCTGCGGGATGACCCGGCGGAATGGCACCCTGGAAGGCAGCGGGGGGACGGGTGGGGCCGTCCGGGGCGGCGTGGTCCCGGCGGTGCGCCGGACGGGAAGCTCTCCCGCCGCGGCGATGTTTTGTCAGTGGTCCCGAATACCATGGCGTGTCTCGTGTCGGTGTAGCGTCCTCAACCGTCCTGACCTGGAGATCCGTCCATCATGAGCCGGAGAACCCCCGTCCCGACCCGGAGAATTGAGCACAGTGGCTGATCGTCTCGTTGTCCGTGGCGCTCGTGAGCACAACCTGAAGGATGTGTCGCTGGAGCTGCCGCGGGATTCCATGATCGTGTTTACCGGGCTGTCGGGGTCGGGGAAGTCGAGTCTGGCGTTTGACACGATTTTCGCGGAGGGGCAGCGGCGGTATGTGGAGTCGCTGTCGGCGTATGCGCGGCAGTTCCTGGGCCAGATGGATAAGCCGGATGTGGATTTCATCGATGGGCTGAGCCCGGCGGTGTCGATTGACCAGAAGGCGGCGTCGCGGAATCCGCGGTCGACGGTGGGGACGATCACGGAGGTGTATGACTACCTGCGGTTGCTGTATGCGCGGGCGGGGAAGCCGCATTGCCCGGTGTGCGGGCGGCCGATCGCGCGGCAGACGCCGCAGCAGATCGTGGACCGGGTGCTGGAGCTGGCGGAGGGGATCCGGTTCCAGGTGCTGGCGCCGGTGATCCGGGGCCGTAAGGGCGAGTACACCGAGCTGCTGCGCGAACTGCAGGTCAAGGGGTATTCGCGGGCGCGGGTCGATGGCACGGTGATCCGGCTGGACAGCGTGGCCGGCGAGGAGGCCGGGGAGCTTCCGGCGCTGAAGAAGTACGAGAAGCACACCATCGAGGTGGTGGTGGACCGGCTGGCGGTCAAGCCGGACGCGCGGCGGCGGCTGACGGACTCGGTGGAGACGGCGCTCGGCCTGTCCGGCGGGGTGGTGCTGCTGGATTTCGTGGATCTGGCCGAGGATGACCCGCACCGGGAGCGGATGTTCTCTGAGCATCTGGCCTGCCTGTATGACGACCTGTCGTTTGAGGAGCTGGAGCCGCGGTCGTTCTCGTTCAACTCGCCGTGGGGGGCGTGCCCGGACTGCACCGGGCTGGGCACCCGGATGGAGGTCGACCCGGAACTGGTCGTCCCGGACCCGGACAAGACCCTGGCCGAGGGCGCGATCGGCCCCTGGAGCGGCGGCCACGTCAGCGATTACTTCGTCCGGCTGATCGAGGCGCTGGGCGCCTCGCTCGCGTTCAGCATCGACACCCCCTGGTCCAGGCTCCCCGCGGCGGCGCGGAAGGCCCTGCTGAACGGTTACGACAAGCAGGTGCATGTCCGGTACAAGAACCGTTACGGCCGGGAACGCTCGTACTACACGTCGTTCGAGGGCGCGATCCCGTATATCGAGCGGCGGCACTCCGAGGCGGAGTCGGACTCCAGCCGGGAGCGGTTCGCCGGGTTCATGCGCGAGGTGGACTGCCCGACCTGCCAGGGGTCGCGGCTCAAGCCCATCGCGCTCGCCGTCACCGTGGACGGCCGGTCCATCGCCGACATCTGCCGGCAGCCCATCGGCGAGCTGGCCAAGCTGCTGCGCAGCCTGGAGCTGTCGGACCGGGATATGCAGATCGCCGGGCGGATCCTCAAGGAGGTCAACGCCCGGCTCGGCTTCCTGCTCGACGTGGGCCTGGACTACCTGTCCCTGGACCGGGCGTCGGCCACGCTGGCGGGTGGGGAGGCGCAGCGGATCCGGCTGGCGACCCAGATCGGGTCGGGGCTGGTGGGGGTGCTGTATGTGCTGGATGAGCCGTCGATCGGGCTGCATCAGCGCGATAATCACCGGCTGCTGGAGACGCTGATCCGGCTGCGGGATCTGGGGAACACGCTGATCGTGGTGGAGCACGATGAGGACACGATCCGGGCCGCGGACTGGGTGGTCGACATCGGCCCCGGCGCCGGTGAGCACGGCGGCAACGTGGTGGTGTCGGGGCCGGTCGAGGAGCTGCTGGCCAGCCCGGACTCGCTGACCGGGGCGTACCTGACGGGGCGGGCGGCCATCCCGGTGCCGGCGGTGCGGCGCAAGCGGTCGAAGTCCCGGGAGATCGTGGTCAAGGGGGCGAGTGAGCACAATCTGAAGAATGTGGATGTGGCGTTCCCGCTGGGGTGTTTCATCGCGGTGACCGGGGTGTCGGGGTCGGGGAAGTCGACGCTGGTCAATGACATCCTCTACCACGCGCTGGCCCGGGAGCTGCATGGCGCGCGGACGGTGCCGGGCCGCCACCTGCGGGTGACCGGGATGCCGCAGCTGGACAAGGTGGTGCACGTGGACCAGGGGCCGATCGGCCGGACCCCGCGGTCCAACCCGGCCACCTACACCGGCGTGTTCGACCATGTCCGGAAGCTGTTCGCGGCGACCACCGAGGCCAAGGTCCGCGGCTACCTGCCCGGCCGGTTCTCCTTCAACGTCAAGGGCGGCCGCTGCGAGGCCTGCTCCGGCGATGGCACCATCAAGATCGAGATGCAGTTCCTGCCCGACGTGTACGTGCCGTGCGAGGTCTGCCACGGCGCCCGCTACAACACCGACACCCTGGCCGTGCACTACAAGGGCAAGACCATCGCCGACGTGCTGGACATGCCCATCGAGGAAGCCGCCGGCTTCTTCGCGGCCATCCCGGCCATCCACCGCCACCTGGCCACCCTGGCCGACGTCGGCCTGGGCTACGTCCGGCTCGGCCAGCCCGCCCCCACCCTGTCCGGCGGCGAAGCCCAGCGGGTCAAGCTGGCCGCCGAACTGCAGCGCCGCTCCACCGGCCGCACCATCTACGTCCTCGACGAGCCCACCACCGGCCTGCACTTCGAGGACATCCGCAAACTCCTCGCCGTCCTGGGCCGCCTGGTGGACACCGGCAACACCGTCATCGTCATCGAGCACAACCTCGACGTCATCAAAACCGCCGACCACGTCATCGACCTCGGCCCCGACGGCGGCTCCCGCGGCGGCCACATCCTCGCCACCGGCACCCCCGAGCAGGTCGCCACCGTCGACGCGAGCCATACCGGCCACTACCTCCGCAAGCTCCTCAACGTCTGATCCGGCCTCCCGGCCCTTGCTCCCGGCTCCTGCTCCCGGGGCCGAAAGGGCAGGTCATGGCCGTCTCCCCGGGGAGCGCGGGCTACGCTTCGCGGCGTGGAGATCATGACCGGCGAGGGCGCCGCGCGCGCCGGCGTCACCTGGCCGCCCGGGGATGGCCAGCAGGCGCGGGATCCCGCGTTCCTGCTGGTGCTGACGCATGGCTCGGGAGGCGGCCCGGAGTCAGCCGACCTGCTGGCGGTGCGGGACGCGGCACTGCCACTGGGTGCGGCGGTGGCGCTGGTTACCCAGCCCTACCGGGTCAAGGGGCGCCGTGCCCCCGGTTCAGCGGTGCGGCAGGACGCCGCCTGGATCGAGATCATCGACGCGCTGCGGGCCGCGGCCGGGCGGGGCCTTCCCCTGGTCCAGGGCGGCCGGAGCAACGGCGCCCGGGTGGCCTGCCGGACCGCCGCCGCCACCGGCGCCCGGGCGGTGCTGGCGCTGGCCTTCCCGCTCCATCCGCCCGGCCACCCGGAGAAGTCACGGGCGGGCGAGCTATCCGGGGCGGGCACGGACATCCTGGTCATCAACGGGAGCCGGGACCCGTTCGGGATCCCGGATCAGGCCGCCCGGACCCGGGTCGTGGTGCTGGACGGTGAAACGCACGCCCTGACCAGGAAGCCCGGGCTGGTCGGCGTGACCGCGGGGGCGTGGCTGGCGGGCCTGCCGGGGCTCGGGCGCCCCTGACCCAGGCGCTCGCGACCGGGGCGCTTCCGGCCCGGGCCCCCGCGGCCCGGGCCCCCGCGGCTCGGGCACCCGCGAGGGGCACCCGCGACGGGGGGGGCACCCCAGGGCGGGCAGGGCTCAGCGCCGGGGGAGGTGCGGGAGGTTCGCTCAGCAGCCGGGGAGCGCGCTCAGCAGCGGGGGACCGCGGCGCGGGAGGTCTGGCTAAGCGGCAGGCTCGGCGGGCGCGGCTACCTGGGTCGCCGCACGCTGGGTGGCTGGGATGATGCTGCTGTTCGCGCTCACATCTGTGGGCCTATGGGGGGCAACGGTATCCCCGCCAGGCAGCAGTTCGCCGGTGTCCTCGAACACGACGATGCCGTTGCAGAGCAGGCTCCAGCCCTGCTCTGGATGACTGACGACAGTCCGGGCCGCCTCTCGGTCCAGCGCTCGCGCTTCTGGACACGGCGGCGTATGCGGGCACATACGTGTGCCTCCTGGTCAATGTCTGGCTGTGTGTATTACATGCTGTGTGGTGCCGGTCACATGTCAGTGTGCCGCTTTCTCCCGGCACCCCGACATAGTCCGTTGTGACGATTTATCGGGTCACACTTTGTTACTAGTCGCTAGTAGCTTACGTGACCCGGGTCACGTAGGTGGATATCCCCGGCGGGGCGGCGGCGTCACATATTCGATGTACGCCGGCGCAATTCTGTTACCCAGTCGTGACTGGACCCGCGTCGGCCGGCTGGAAGCCGGGCGCGAGCTCGTCAGATCCTCCGGAGACCGGGCTGCGCGGCACCCGCGGAATTCCGGTCAGCCGGTGGCTCTCCCGCAGCGTGAGCAACCGTTCCGCCTCGGCGGACCAGACCCGGACCGGGGAGGTCGCCCTGGCCTTGCGCCGGTAGATGCGGTCGTCGTAGCCCTGCGGGCCGATCGCGACACGCTCGGCCGCGTAGGCGGCCCGCATCGCGCCGGTGAGCGCCGCGTCCAGCCGCTTGGCCAGCCGGTGCCGCTCGGCGAGCGGGGCGCTGGCGGCCTCCCGGTCGCGCAGTTCCTGCTCGGCGGTCCGGGCCTCGGCCAGCAGTTCGTCGAAGCGGGCGGCGAGCGCCTCGTCGGCGGCGAACTTCTGCCCGGCCTCCTGGCTGACCGGCTTGCGTCTGGCGATCACGGTGCGCTCCTACGTCACGCTGGAATCTCTGGCCTGTGCGGGGCCAACGGCGAGCCTAGCGGATGGCGCGCCGCCGCTGCCGCGGGCCGCCCGGCCATGCGGCCGCCGGGCCGCCGGGCCCGCGGCGGCCCGGTCCCCGGCCGCTACGCGAGGCTGTCCCTCCAGTCGGCGTGCAGGGCGGAGTACTCGCCGTCCGAGGCGAGCAGCCGGGCGGGCGGCCCGTCCTCGACGACGCGCCCGGCGCTGAGCACCAGCACCCGGTCCGCGATCTCCACCGTGGACAGCCGGTGCGCGATGATCATCGCTGTCCGCCCGGCCAGGATGGTCCGCAGCGCCCCCTGCACCAGCTGCTCGCTGGGGATGTCCAGCAGGGAGGTCGCCTCGTCGAGGACCAGGACGGCGGGAGCGGCCAGGAACGCGCGGGCGAACGCGATCAGCTGGCGCTGCCCGGCCGACAGCCGCCCGCCCCGCTTGCCCACGTCAGCCTGGTAGCCGCCGGGCAGCCCGGAGATGAAGGTGTCCGCGCCGATGGCCCGGGCCGCGGCTTCCACCTCGGCCTGGGTCGCGCCCGGCCGGCCGAGCCGGATGTTGTCGGCCACCGACCCGGTGAACAGGAAGTTCTCCTGGGTGACCAGGACCACCTCCCGGCGCAGCACCCGTGTCCGGCACGTCCCGCAGGTCAACGCCGTCCAGGCGGACGCTGCCCTGGCCGGGATCGTAGAAGCGGGCCAGCAGCCGGGCCACGGTGGTCTTCCCGGCGCCCGGTGGCGCCCACCAGGGCCACGGTCTGCCCGGCCGGGATGGTCAGGTCCAGCCCGGGCAGCACCGGGGTGTCCCGGTAGCCGAAGCGCACCGCCTCGAAGCGGACCTCGCGGCCGCCGAGCTGGGTGGACGACCCGCGGCGGGGCGGCAGGGGCACCGGGTGGGCGGGCTCCGGCACGGCGGGCGGCTCCTCCAGCACGCCGGAGATCTTCTCCAGCGAGGCGGCCGCGGACTGGAAGGAGTTGTAGAACTGCGACAGGTCCTGCAGGGGGTCGAAGAACCGGCCCAGGTACAGCAGGAACGTGGCCAGCACCCCGACCTTGATGTCGCCGTCGATCACCCGCAGCCCGCCGTAGCACAGCACGACGCCGGTAGCCACGTTGCCGACCAGGGTGATCCCCGGCGCGTACACCGCGAGCACCCGGGACGACCGCAGGCTGGCCGCCGCGTAGTCCCCGTTGAGGCGGTCGAAGATCTCCTCGTTGCGCTCCTCCCGGCGGAACGCCTGCACGGCGCGGATGCCACCGAAGGTTTCCACGAAGTGGACGATGACCTGGGCGATCGTTTCCCGGGTCCGCCGGTAGGCGGCCGCGGACTCGCGCCGGAACCAGATCGTCAGCCACGCCAGCGGGACGAAGCCGGCCAGCACCACCAGGGCCAGCGGCCAGTCCAGCAGCAGCATCCCGGCTCCCACGAGGATCAGCGAGAGCGCCGCGGACACCAGGGCGTCCAGGCCGTCGTCGAACAGGTCCGAGATGGAGTCGATGTCGGATACCTGCCGGGAGATGACCCGCCCCGAGGTGTAGCGCTCGTGGAAGGACACCGGCAGCAGCTGGAAGTGCCAGAACAGCCGCTGGCGCAGCTCGAGGACCACGGTCTCGCCCAGCTTGCCCATCGAGTAGATGAACCCGCGGCTGGTCACGGCCTGGATGGCCACGGCGGCCGCGAAGCCGGCCACGTACAGGGCCAGCGGCGCCAGGTCACCGCCGTGCAGCAGCGGCGGGATGCCGCGGTCGATGGCCACCCCGACCAGCCAGGGCCCGGCCAGCGCGGCCAGGTTCGCGGTCACGATGAGCACGAACGTGATGGCGACCCGGGCCCGCTGCGGGCGCAGCAGGCTGAACAGGAGCCGGCGGGCCCGGCGGCGGAGCAGGGCGGCCAGGCCGCCGGTGATCTCGTCGGCGTCCTCGGCGGCGATCCCGCGCCACGTGCCGGTGGTCATGACGCCGCCTGCTCGCCGGTGTCCGCCGCGTCCAGGCCGCTCATCAGTTCCCGGTAGCGGGGCTGGCTGGCGAGCAGGTGCGCGTGCGTGCCGGTGGCGGCGATGACCCCGCCGCGGAGCAGGGCCACCTTGTCCGCGAGGGTCACCGTGGACGGCCGGTGGGCCACGACGAGCGCGGTGGTCTCCGCCAGCAGGCCGCTGCAGCGCCTGGGTCACCCTCGCCTCGGTGTGCACGTCCAGCGCGGACAGCGGGTCGTCCAGGATGAGCAGCGCGGGCCGGGCCAGGATGGCGCGGGCCAGGGCCACCCGCTGCCGCTGGCCGCCGGACAGGGCCATGCCCTGCTCGCCGATCCGGGTGTCCAGGCCCCAGGGCAGGTCGTGCACGAAGCCGGCCTGCGCCATGGCCAGCGCGGCCTCGATCGACGCGTCATCGGCGCCGGGGGCGCCGTAGGCGACGTTCTCCCGGACACTGGCCGAGAACAGGGTCGGGTCCTCGAACGCGCAGCCGACCCGGGACCGCAGCACCGGCAGGGGCAGCCGCCGCACGTCGGTGCCATCGAGCAGGACGGCACCCGATGTCACGTCGGCCAGGCGGGGGACCAGTTGCAGCAGGGTCGTCTTGCCCGCCCCGGTCGCCCCGGCCAGCACCATGGTCTGGCCCGGCTCGACGGCCAGGCTCACGTCGCGCAGTAATGGCTGCGCCGCACCCGGGTAGGTGAACCCGACGTGGTCGAAGACCAGGCGCGCCGGCCGCGGGCGGCGCGCGGCCGGGCGGCTGCCCGCCGGCTGGCCGGCGGGCTGGGCCCGGGGCCCGGCCGGGCTGGTGATGGCGGGCTGGGTGTCGAGGATCTCGAAGACCCGCTGGGCGGAGGTGGCCGCTTCCTGGCCGCCCGCCAGGATGTAGCCCATCGACTCGATGGGCCAGACCAGCTGCAGGGTCAGCGTGATGAACGCGACCAGGCCGCCCAGGGTCAGCTCGTGCCGGCCGGTCGCGATGGCGCCGAGCAGCAGCAGGACACCGATCAGCGCGTTCGGGATCAGGTCCAGGCCAGCCCAGAACGTGCTGCGCAGCCGGGCCTTCTGCAGCTCGGTGCCGAACACCTCCAGGGCCTGGCCGCGATGCTGCCCGGCGGCCTCGTCGCCCCGGCCGAGCGCCTTGAGCACGCGGATCCCGGTCGCGGCCTCCTCCACGTAGGTGGCCAGGTCGCCCTGCTGGTCCTGGGCGCGCCGGGAGAGCACCCGGTAGGTCTGCTGGAACCGGGTGCTGGCCGCCACCACGGGCAGGAACACGGTGGCCGTGAGCAGGCCGAGCCACCAGTTCAGCCGGATGAGCAGCACGACCACCGCGATGAACGTGATCACGTTGGTGACCAGGAAGATCGTCCCGAAGCCGGCGAACCGCCGGATCGCGGACAGGTCCGTGGTCGCCCGGGACAGCAGCTGGCCCGACTGCCACTCGTCGTGGAAGGCGGGCGGCAGCCGCTGCAGGTGCGCGTAGATGTCCGCGCGCATGGACTGCTCCATGCCCGTGACCGCGCTCGCCTGCATCCAGCGGCGCAGGAAGTTCAGCAGGGCCTGGATGGTGCCCAGGCCGATCGCGGCCGCGCCGATCGGCAGCAGCAGGCCGCGTTCCCCGTGGCTGATCGCCCCGTCGATCATGGATTTCGTCAGCAGCGGGATGGCGATCTCGCTGCCGACCGCCACGATGGCGCACGCGAGCATGAACAGCGAGCTGCCAGCGGTAGGGGCGCAGGTAGACCCGGGTCCGCCAGAGTGACGCGAGGGGGGTCGCCCCACGGCCGGCAGGCGCAGTACGGCCAGGTTCATGGGGGGGCATTACTCCGAACGCTAGCTGCGGTCCGTCCGCGCTGTCACCTGGATTTTCCCTGGCTGGGCGGCTGCGGCGGGGGCGCCCGGGAGGAGCCGCGCGCGTGGCGTGCGGCCGGCCGCCGGCCCGGGAGGTAACAGGCGGATAGCACTATTGGTCCGGACGTAACAGCTATGTCACCTCATCGCCGGTATGTGGTAGCCGGGTAGCGGCAGCCAGGCAACTCTGGCACGCTGACTAGCCCGGGGGGGCTCGCGCAGCGGTGCCGTACGCCGGCAGGGAGGGACCGTGGAGCGCACGGATTCTGGGGGCAGGCCACCGGCGCGGGGATGGTGGCCTGGCCCGGCGCTCGCCGCTTTTCACGACGGCGTGACCGTCATCTGCCAGCTGTCCGCGCAGTTCAGCGAGGCTGGCTGGCTCGAGCCTTCACCGTGCCCGGAATGGCGGGTGACGGACCTGGCCGGCCACCTGCGGTGCGTGGCCGACGACTTCCACGAGTACCTCGACGACGCCCCGGCCAGCCGGCTGGCCCGGCTGATGGCCACCGGGGTGCATCCGGACACGCTGGCCCGCAAGCTGGCCCGGCAGAACGCCGCGGAACTCGCGGCCCTGCCCGACGCACCCGGGCCCGAGCACATCGAGGCCTTCGCCAGCTCGGCCCGGTCCTACGCGCAGCGCCTGCTGCCGATGTGGGACCTGCCGCATCACCAGTACCGCGACGTGCTGGTCACGGTCGGGGGGATGGCCGGTGCGGCCTGCGCGGAGTGGCACCTGCACGCCTGGGATCTCGCCCGGGCCCTCGGCAAGGACTACCGTCCCGCGGACCCGGACATCCTGCTCCGCGGGTGGAACGCGGGGATGCCGCAGCTGCTGGATGAGGCCGGGCTGGATCACCCGGGGGCAGCGGAGCACGATGGGGCGCAGGAGCACGCGGGGGCGCAGCAGGCCGGCGGCCCCCGCCGGCGCGGCGGCCCGCTGGCCGCGGCGGCGGTACGCGAGGACCCGTGGCACGTCATGCTCCGCGCGTCAGGCAGGATGCCGGTGGGCAGGATCTCTCCTGGCCCGCTGCTGTAGCCCGGCGCGGCAGGCCGTGCCCCGGCCCCGGGCTGTGGCCCCGTGGGTGACAACCCTGTGCTGTAAGGGATGGTGCTGATGGCATTCGATGTCGTTTCGGTGCGGGCGGCCTACCCGGCCCTCGCCGACGGGTTCGCCTACCTGGACGGTGCCGCGGGCACCCAGGTCCCGGCCAGCGTGATCGATGCCATCGGGGCCGCCTACCGGGGCGGCCTCGGCAACGCCGGCGGCGAGTTCCCGGCCAGCCTCCGGTCCACGGCGCTGACCGCCGAATGCCGCCAGGCCGTGGCCGACCTGGTCGGGCGGGACCGCCGACGGGGTGATCCTCGGGCCGAACATGACCACGCTCACCTACCGGCTGGCCTACACGCTGGCCAGCAGCTGGAACGCGGGAGACGAGGTGATCGTCTCCCGGCTCGACCATGACGCGAACGTGCGGCCCTGGATCCACGCCGCCCAGCGGGCCGGCGCCACCGTCCGCTGGGCTGAAGTCGACATATCGACAGGAGAGCTTCCCGCGGCCCAGTACGCGGACCTGCTGTCCGAGCGGACCCGGCTGGTCGCGGTCACCGCGGCCAGCAACGTCCTCGGCACCCGGCCGGATGTCGCCGCGATCACCGCCCAGGCCCGCGCGGCGGGAGCGCTCAGCTACGTGGACGGGGTGCACGCCACCCCGCACGGCCCGGTGGACGTGGCGGCGCTCGGCGCGGACTTCTACGCGACCAGCGCGTACAAGTGGTCCGGGCCGCACGTGGGGGCGGTGATCGCCGACCCGGCGCTGCTGGAGACGCTGCGCCCGGACAAGCTGATGCCCGCGCCCGACTCGGTGCCGGAGCGGTTCGAGCAGGGCACCCCGCCCTTCGCCGACCTGGCCGGGGTCACCGCGGCCGTCGAGCACCTGGCGCAGCTGGCCGGCGGCGCGCCCGGCCCGCGCCGCCAGCGGCTGCTCACCTCGATGGCCGCGGTGGAGGAACACGAGCAGAGCCTGTTCCGGGTCCTGCTGGACGGCCTGGCCGCGATGGGCCACGTCACCACCTACGGGAAGGCGGCGCACCGCGCGCCGACCGCGTACTTCACGGTGGACGGGCGCCCGCCCGGTGATGTGGCGCGCTACCTCGCCGGCCGGGGCGTCAACGTGTGGAGCGGGCACAACTACGCCTGGGAGCTCACCGGCGCGCTCGGCATCCGCGACTCGGGTGGTGCGGTCCGGGCCGGCCTGGTCCACTACAACGACCGCTCCGACGTGGACCGGCTGCTGGAAGCCCTGGCCGCCCTGGCCCGGTAAGCCGCCGCGCCCCGCCTCCCGGAGCCCGGCCGGGGGTCAGGATGCGACGTCGTGGTCGGCGAAGGTGTAGCGGTACAGGCGGGTGGAGCGGGACTGGAAGCCGACCCGCTCGTAGAGCCGGCCAGCGGCCTCCCGGGAGGGCCGCGAGGTGAGGTCCACGGTCCTGGCCCCGGCATCCTCGGCGATGCGCAGCGCCTCGGCGGTCAGGATCTGCCCGATGCCCTGGCCCCGCGCGGCCTCGTCCACGATCACGTCCTCGATCCAGGCCCGCACCCCGGTGGGGATCGGGAACATCACCAGCGACAGGGTCCCGGCGATCTTCCCGTCGCAGCGGGCGATGAGCAGCGTGGTGGCTGCCGAGCCGGCCACCCGGTCCAGCACCGCCCGGTCAGCCGGGGGAGCACTGCTGGACAGCTGGGGCAGCAGGACGCCGAACGCCTCGACCACCTCATCGGTCACTTCTTGCAGCACCTCGACGCTCACAGTCACGCCGGGCACCCTACCCTGCCCGGGCGAAGCGCTCATCGACCTGGGCGCCGGTAAGCCCGAAGTCAGCCAGCGCGTACTCGTGCCGGGGCGTGGCGCCGCGCCCGGCCCGAGGCGTGTCCACGGCCCGCATCGCGTCCGCGGCCCGGCCGCTGAGATCCAGCCCGAAGTGGGCGTACACCGCGGCGACCGTGCCCAGCGGATCGGCGGCGAAGTCGTCGTAGGCCACGTCGCAGAACCGGGCCGGATCGCGACCGGGCGCGGACGGCGGTGAAGCGGTCCAGGCCCCGTGCCCACAGCTCGAGCTGGTCGCGGCCGATCACCGGGCCGCGGAAGACCGTCCCCCACCCGGCGGAGGCCTGCGCGGCGAGGCTGCAGACGGACGCGATCGCGGTGCGCGGCGCCCGGTGCGTCTGGATGACCAGCGCGTCCGGGTAGACGTCGAGCAGCGCGTCGAGCGCGAACAGGTGGCTCGGGTTCTTCAGCACCCACCGCCGGTCCTGGTCGGGCAGGCCGATCAGCTGGAGGTTGCGCCGGTGCCGGCGGTACGCATCGGTCCAGTCCTGGCCGCGCAGCCAGGACGAGTAGGTCGGCAGGTGCGCGAGGCACTCGTAGGACACCGACCGCATCGACTGCCGCAGCAGCTGCCAGCACTCCTCCACCTCGTCGGCCGCCATGTAGTGCACCCCGGTGAACTCGGGATGCTCGCGGTGATGCCGCTCGTAGCCAGCCTGGATGGACAGGAAGACCGGATCGGCCGCCCAGGACGGCCGGGGCGGCCGGGGCTGCGGCACCTGGCTGAGCCACATCTGGAGGCCCTGATGGGCCGGGTCGGCCGCGAGCAGCCGGTGCAGGGCCGTGGTGCCCGTCCGCGGCAGGCCGGTGACGAAGATGGGGCGGTCGATGCGGACCGTGGCGTACCCGGGATGCCTGGCCCAGGCCGCCTCGCTGAGCAGCCTGGCCATCAGCGCACCACGCAGGAAGGCCCGGGCCGCCTTCGTGCCCAGCGGGGTGAGGCCCGCGTCGCGGGCGTAGGACTCGAGCAGGACCTCGAGCCCGTCGCGGTAGGCACCGGTGCCGAAATCCTCCAGCCCGGTGATCCTGGCCGCGGCCGCATGCAGCTCTGCGGCGGTGCCGATACGGTCCGGGGCGCTGCTCACGTCGTGGTCACCCGCCGCTCAGTGGTGGAACTCGCCGCTGTTCACGTCGAGGCACTGGCCGGTGATAGCGCGGGCCATGCCGGAGGCGAGGAACACGACCGCGTCGGCGATCTCGTCGGGCTCGGGCAGCCTGCGCAGGTCGGTGGTCGCGGCCGTCTCGTCGTAGACCTGCTGGGCGGTCACGCCGCGCTGCTCGGCGAGGTAGCCGAAGTACCACTTCAGCACGTCGGCCCAGATGTAGCCCGGCGCCACCGAGTTGACCCGGATCCCCTGCGGGCCAAGCTCGGTAGCCAGGCTCTGCGCGAGGGCCAGCAGGGCCGACTTGGTCATCTTGTACCCGCCGAAGGTGAGCCGGGAATGGCGCAGCACGGCGGAATTGATCATTACCACCGAGCCCCGGTGCGCCGCCAGGGCCGGGGTGAGCAGCCGGGTCATCCGCAGGGCCGCGACGACGTTGGTCTCGAAGGCGGCCCGCAGCCCATCCAGGTCGGCCTCGGCCAGGCTGGTCATCGGCGGGATCGCGAACGCGTTGTGCACCAGCGTGTTGACCCGGCCGAAGGCACCGAGCGCGGCCTCGGCCAGGCGGGCGGCGGACTCAGCGTCGGTGATGTCCGCCGGGACGGCCAGGCTCCGGCGGCCCAGGGCGGCGACCTCCTTGGCCACCTCGTCCAGGCGGGACGCGGTCCGGGCGGCGAGGACCACGTCCGCGCCTGCTCGCGCGCTCTGCACCGCGATGGAGCGGCCCAGGCCCGGGCCCACACCGCAGACCACGACCACCGTGTCCCGCAGCAGCGCCATCAGCCCAGCATCCTCGCGGCGACGGCGGCCTGGCGGGCGGCGATCCGGGCCGCGTGCTCCGCCGGGGTCGCGGCGGCCAGCGCGTAGTAGGGCAGCCGGCCCGGCACGGCGTCCACCGGCAGCACCTCAACGGCCGGGCCGTCGTCCGGCCCGAGTTCCCGGGACAGCCGCTGCCAGCGGATCTGCAGGTAACCGCGCCGGTGCCCGGTGCGCTCCAGCCAGTTGGTGACGCCGGGGTCGCGCTCGCTGACGACGAAGCGGATCAGGCCGTCCGGGTCGATGCGGGCCTGGTCGGCGGTCAGGCTGGTCTGGTGGTTGATGTAGTCCAGCGACACGTACCACCTGCTGCCGAGCTGGATTCCCTGATAGGGCGCGGTGCCGCGGCCGGCGGCCCGGACGGTCACGATCATGGCCTGGTCGTCGGCCAGGTCATAGTGCCCGACCGAGGAGTACTGGGTGGCCAGGCCGCCGGGGGTTGGCCGCGGCCCGGTCATCGTGTTGACCGGCAGATCCAGGTAGAACCACTCCGGGAAGGCCAGGAACGTGCGCAGCCGCGACAGCAGGATCTTGCCCGCCACCCGGTACCGCTTTTCCAGCGTCCCGGCGTCCAGCACGGGCGGCGCGCAGCCCGCCCGGTCGGCGCGGCGGATGCTGATGGTGCCGCGCCGCTCGCTGGCCCAGTCGCTGTACACCTCGCGGACCAGGAGCATCGCCGCTCCCGGGCCGAGCGCGAAGAAGTTGCGCCCCGGGTTGTCCCGGGCCGGCCCGAAGCGCAGCTCGAACGAGCCGTCCGCGGCGACCTCGATCTCCCGGTCATCGAACGCGGCCAGGCTGCCCGGTACCTGGACCGGCGAGTAGTCCCCGTCCAGCACCTGGAAGCTCAGGTCCGCGGTGCTGCCCCGGACGCCGGTCACGACGTACTCGGCGTCGTCGCGGAGATAGGAGTGAAAGTACAAGGTGTCCGGGTTGTCCAGCCCCATCTTGGTGTAGGGGCCGGTAGAAGCGACAAAGTAGGGGAAGTCCCGCTGGTAGGCCCAGGCCAGCTGCAGCGACGCGCGGATGTTGCCCGCCAGGTAGTCGTACCCCTCGGCGAGATCCTGCTCAGACTGGATGTGCGGGGCGCTGGTAATGATCTTCTCGGCTTCGAGCAGCGCGTCCGCGAACGACTGGGTGAGCATCCGCTCAGGCTAGAACGTGTTCTAGAAACACGTCAATGAGCGCAGGTCGCCGCGGGCTGGCCGGCCGCGGCGGTCAGCCCGCCGGCTGGGCGGCCCAGCGGTTCGCGGTGAACTTCAGGCTGGGCAGGTCGTCCAGGGACATCGTGGTCTCGTAGATGCGCACGTACCCGGTGTGCGCGATCCGCCACTGGCCGTCCGGGCCGCGCGCGTAGCGGTCCTCGTAGAACGCCGCGCCCTTGATCACGAGGCGGTACGCGGTCGCGATCACGGTGTCCTCGAAGCACCAGGTGCCGGCGGCGCTGTCGCCGTCGATGGTGATCTCCGGCTGGGACGCGAAGTGCGTGGTGATGATGTCCGGCCCGAGATTGCCGCGCAGGAACGCGACGATCTCATCCCGGCCCGCCAGGCGGAGCGGCTTGCCGAGGGCCGGGGTGCCGTAGTCCGCGGTGGCGTCCGGGGTGAACGTGTCCGCGATGTCGTCCCACAGCTTCAGGTCCACGCAGCGGAGGTAGCGGTATTTCACCCGGCGGATCTCTTCGAGCGCGGCCAGGTCCAGGACAGCAGCGTCGTTCATGGCATCAGCTTTCCCGGCGCATTGACGTCCTGCAAGAACTTGTTCTACTTTTCTGTTCCGGAGGTCCCGTGCGCTTTTCCTACGCCGAGTCGATGACCGACCCGTCCAGCTACATCCCTCTCGCCTGTGCCGCGGAGGAGGCCGGCTACGACTCGATGGTGGTGCCGGACAGCATCTGCTACCCGCGGGACGCCCAGAGCCGCTACCCGTTCAGCCCGGACGGCACCCGGGAGTTCCTGGAGGACAAGCCCTTCCTGGAGCCGTTCTCGCTCATCCCGGCCCTCGGCGCGGTGACCCGGCGGCTGCGGTTCGTGACCTTCGTGCTGAAGCTGCCGGTGCGCAACCCGGTCCTGGTGGCCAAGCAGGCCACTTCCACCGCGGTACTGACCGACGGCCGGCTCGTGCTGGGTGTGGGCTCCAGCCCGTGGCGCGAGGACTACGAGGTCCTGGGCGTGCCCTGGGCCGGGCGCGGCCGCCGGATGGACGAGGAGATCGCGATCATCCGCGGGCTGGCGGCCGGCGGTTACTTCGGCTACCAGGGGGAGGTCTTCGGGTTCCCCGCAGTCAAGATCGCTCCGGTGCCGGACCAGCCGATCCCGATCCTCATCGGGGGCCACGGGGACGCCGCGCTGCGCCGGGCCGCCCGGACCGGGGACGGCTGGCTGCACGGCGGGGGAGACCCCGCGGAACTGCCCGGCCTGCTCACCCGGCTGGCCGGGCTGCGGGCGGAGGAAGGCACCGCGGAGCGGCCGTTCGAGGTCCACGTGATCTCGGTGGACGGCTACACCGTGGACGGGGTGCGCCGGCTGGAGGAACAGGGGGTGACCGACGTGATCGTCGGTTTCCGCTGGCCGTATGAAACGGGCCCGGACACCGAGCCGCTGGGGGACAAGCTCGGCCAGCTGCGCCGGTTCGCCGACGAGGTCATCGCCAAAGTCAAGGGATAGCAGGCCCGCAATGGCAGGTACGGGTGCCCGCTTCGCGAAGAGCAGGGAAGGGGTGGCAATGCTGACCCGTAACTGGCGGGCCGTGCTCCGGCCGGACGCGGAGCCCGGCGGCGGGCCGGAGGCGGCGGCAGGCAGTGAGCCGGGCGTGGTGGCAGGCACCACCGCGGACCACGCCCCGGCCGCGGCACCGGCGCCGGCCGCCGGATGCGGCCGAGTGGCTGCGCGCCAACGGCCTGACCACGGCCGCAGTCGTGCTCATCGCCGTCCAGCTGTGGTGGAGCGCGGCGCTGCTCGCGCACACCTACTTCCGGCAGGACGACTTCCGCACCTTCGACCGGGCCCTGGCCAACGGGTTCGGCTGGCATTACCTGATGCTGGTGGACGCCGGCCACATGGCGCCGCTCAACTTCGCCGTCGCCTGGGTGCTGGCCAGGGTCGCCCTCTACAACTGGCTGCTGGCCAGCGGCGTCATCCTGCTGTTCGTGGCGGCCGCGTCGTTCGCGCTGCTGCGCGTGCTGCGGACGCTGTTCGGCAACCGCTGGGCGATCCTCATCCCGCTCGGGCTGTACCTGTTCAGCCCGCTGGCCCTGGCTGGCATCGGCTGGTGGTCGCTGGCCATCGAGACTCTTCCGCTGGATCTGGCCGTATTCATGGCGCTGCACGCGCACATCCGGTACGTGCGCGGCGGCCGGCTGCGGGACGCGGCCGCGGCCGGCGGGTGGCTGCTGCTCGGCATGGCCACGATGGAGAAGGGGGTCGTGATCCCGCTGCTCCTGCTCGCCGTGACCTCGGGGTTCTTCGTGGAGGGGCGCTGGGCGGCCGCGACGCTCACCGCCCTGGTCCGGTACCGGCGGGCGTGGCTCCTGTACGGGACGCTGGTGGCCGGCTACTGCGTCATCTTCTTCCTCCAGCTCCCCACCTCGCGTAATCAGCCCGGCAGCCCAGGCTCGTTCTCCCGCCTGATCGACTTCGTGTCGAGCCTGGTGGGGACGACCCTGCTGCCCGGGGTGGCGGGCGGCCCGTGGCGGTGGCTGGTGTTCGGCTCCGGCTACGCGGAGGCCAACCCGCCCCCGGGCCTTCAGCAGCTGTCCTGGATCCTGGCCGCAGCCGTCGTGATCATCAGCTGCGTGTACCGGGTGCGGGCCTGGCGGGCGTGGGCCATCCTGGCCGGCTGGATCGCCGTCGCGGACATCCTGCCGGTGGCCATCGGGCGGGTGGGCGGCGCGCCCCCGGCCCTGCTCGGCATGCAGGCGAGATACCTGGCCGACGCGGCCCCCCTGGTGGCCCTCTGCGCCGGCCTCGCGTTCCTGCCGGTGGCCGGCCGCCCGGAGACCAGCCGCTTCCAGCTGCCGGCCAGCCCGGCGGCGGGCCTGGCTGGCGCGCTGACCAGCCCGGTCGTCATCCAGCGGCTGCGGGTTCTCACCGCGGTATTGCTGGGCGCCCTGCTGATCGGCTCGTTCTGGTCGCTGACCACGCTCGGGACGGCGACCAACACCCAGCCGGCCCGGTCCTACATCGCCACCGCGCAGGCGGCGGTGGCCCAGGCGCCGCACGGCACGCTGATCGTGAACACGCCCACGCCCGCGATGATCATGGATCCCGTCTTCTTCTGGACCTCCGGGCACACCTCACAGGTGATCGGCGCGATAGCCCGGGGCGTGCCGCGCAGCCACCTGATCTGGACGCTGTCGCCACGCGGCGTCATCGGCCACCTCATGATCTTCGACAGCCTCGGCCGGCTGTGGCCGGTGACCGTGGAAGGCCCGGCGTCCGGGCCGCCGCCGCCGCCGAAGCCCGCCGCGGGTCACCCGGCCAGGCACCCGGGCCAGAAAGCGGCCAGCAAGCCGGCGCAGCCGCCGGCCAGGAACTGCTGGGCGGTGACCGCGGGCGGTGTCCGGATTCCGCTGCACGGCTCGCTGTACCGATGGCCGTGGACGGCGCGGCTGTCCTACTCCGGCCCGGCCACGGTGCTGGCGGTCAGCCTCGGCGAGCGATGGCGCTCAGTGCCGGTTCCGGCAGGCACGCATGCCGTCTACGTACCGGTTACGGGCTCGGGGAAGGTGATCAGCGTCCGGCAGCTGGGCGCCGCGCCGGGATCCTGCGTCACCGGCGTCACCGTGGGCTCGCTCCAGCCCGACCGCACCGGGACGCCGATTCCTGCGACACCGGTGGCCGGCTGAAGGCGTGCGCGTCACGGCCGGCCGCGCTCCGGGGGCCCGCGGGTGGCAGGCCTCCCGGGCCGGGCCGGGTCCGGGCCCCGGTGAGGACCAGGCCCGGGATCCGGCCCGGACCGCGGGCCCGGGGCCGGGGCCGCCCGCCCGCCGGGGCCCGGCGCTGGCCCTGGCCCTGGGGCTCGGCCTGGGGCTGCTCGCGCTCGGCCCGGGGCTGCGGCGGGGGTTCCTGCTCAGCTACGACATGATCTTCGTTCCCCGCCAGCCGTTCAGCGCGGCCATGTACGGGCTGGCCGGGGGGCCGCCCCGGGCGGTGCCCAGTGACGCGGTGGTGGCCGCCGCCGCCCGGCTGATTCCGGCCGACATCGTGCAGAAAGCCCTGCTCCTGGCCGTCTTCGTGCTGGCCTGCTCGGGGGCGGTCGCCCTGCTGGAGCGCGAGCACTGGCTCGCCCGGCTGGCCGCGGGGGCGTTCTACGCGTGGAACCCGTTCGTGGCCGAACGGCTCATCATCGGCCAGTGGGCGCTGCTGCTCGGCTACGCGGGCCTGCCCTGGGCGCTGCGGGCCGTGCTGGCGCACCAGGTCGTGTCGTGGCGCGGCGCCGGGCGGCTCAGCCTGGCGCTGCTGCCCGCCTGCATCGGCGGGTTCGCCGCGATGAGCATCAGCGCGCTCGCCATCCTGCCCGCCGCGGCCCTGGCCGGGCCGCGTGCCCCCGCTCCCGCCGGTGCCGGTGCCAGCCGGTCCGGCGGGGCGGCGCTGCGGGTCCTGACCGTGCTGGCGATCCTGGTCGGCCTCAGCCTGCCCTGGCTGATCCCGTCCTTGCTGCACCCGGTGTATGCCGCCCCGGCCGGGGTCGCCGCGTTCGCCGCCCGGGCCGACACCCCGTTCGGGGCGCCCGGCAGCCTGCTCATGCTGGGCGGGATCTGGAACGCCCAGGCGGTGCCCGCCGCCTACGGAGGAGCGTGGTCGGTGCTGTGGCTGGCGCTGGTGCTCGTGGCCGTGGCCGGGTACCTGGCCTGCGGCGGCCCGCGCGGCCGCCGCAGGCCGGCCGCGCGGCCCGGCCGCCGGCCGCAGCGGGCCGCCCGCCGCGGCTGGCCCGGGCTGGGGACCGCGGCCGTGGCGGGGCTGGCGGTCGCGAGCATCGGGGCCAGCGAGCCGGGACGGGAGCTGATGCGGGCCGCGGGCCGGCTCTGGCCCGGGTTCGCCGTGCTCCGCGACGGCCAGCAGTTCGTGGCCCCGCTGGCCCTGGCCGAGGCGGCCGGCTTCGGCCTCGCCGTGGCGTGGGCGATGCAGCCCCGCGCGCCTGATGCGCGCGGGCCGGCCAGGTGCCCGGACCGGGCCAGGCGGGCCGGGCTGGCGGGCTGGGCCGCTGGCTGGGCCGGGCCGGCTGGCTGCGCCGGGCCGGGCGGCCGGACCGGGCTGGCCTGGCGCTGGGCCTGCTGGCCCTGCTCGCGCCCGTGGTGCTGCTGCCCGGGCTGGCGTGGGGCGCAGCCGGCCGGCTGCGCCCGGCCTGGTACCCGGAAGGGTGGCTGGCCGCGGCGCGCGTGATCGATCAGAGCCGGGCCCAGGGCAGCGTGCTGCTGCTGCCCTGGGCGGCGTACCGGCGGCCCGCCTGGAACGGCGGGCGGACCCTGCTGGACCCCTGGCCGCGGCTGCTGCGCCAGCCGGTGATCTGGGATGACGGCCCCCAGGTGGGACAGGTGCAGCTGGCGCCGGACGACCCGCGCGCCCGCCAGCTGGACGGTGCCGTCCGCTCAGCCGCGCCCCTGACCCCGGTGCTGCAGGCGGCCGGCGTGCGGTTCGTGATCGTGGACGCGGGCCTGCCCGGCCCGGGCCCGGCTGCCCGGCTGCGCCGTGCTGCTCACCCGGCCCGGCCTGACCGTCTATCAGGTACCCGGCCCTCTGGGCGGCGGCCGGGGCTGAGCTCCGCGGGGGGCGCCCGCGGAGCAGCAGTCTCAGCTAGAACCGGCTTCTTACCTTTTGGTCAGTTCTCCACGGGGTGATGGCGCTGAACAGCTTGAACGCATATCTTAAGCCGAACGGAACAAACTAGAACCTGTTACATTTTAGTCACGTTACTAGTCAGTCACCTGGCACCTGGTTACTGTCCAGCCATCGAACCTGTCCCCTACCGCAGGAGGAGCGCCGTGGCCCGCTTGCTGATCGTCATCGCCGTAGGGGTCGTACTCGCCGTCGGGGCCTCGGTCCTGGCCAGCAACGCGCTGGCCGGGCTGGCCAACGGCAAGCCCAGCCACGCATCGATCTACCGGTACGGCACCCGCTGACCTGGCCGGGCAGTGGCGGACATGCCCCCGGAGGGTCAGCGTGACGTCCCCCCGGTAGCTATGGAGATCATCGTTCCGGCCCATAACGAGGCCTGCAGGCTGCCCGACGGGTTAGCCGCGCTGTGCCGGAAGGCGGCGGCGCTCCCGCTGCGCGCGGCGATCCTGGTGGTGGACAGCGCGAGCACGGACCCGACGGGCGACGTCGTGCGGGGCTGGCCCGAAGGCCCCGTCCCGGTCGGCCTGCTCCGCTGCCACCGGGCGGGCAAAGGACGCGCGGTGCGGGCCGGCCTGCTGGCCACCCGGGCCCCGTTCGTCGGGTTCTGTGACGCCGACATGGCCACCGACCTGTCCGCCCTCGACCTCGCGGTCAGCCTGCTCGCCGCCGGGAATCCCCTGGTCATTGGCTCACGCGGGCTGGCGTCCTCCGATGCCGAGGACCGGCACAGCGGCGTCCGCAGGGTCGGCGCCGCGGCGTTCCGTGCCCTGGCCCGGCGGATCGTCCCGGATGCCACCGATACCCAGTGCGGGTTCAAGTTCTTCTCCGGCCCGCTGGCCCGCGCGGCGGCCCAGTCGCTGCACACCTCGGGCTTCGCCTTCGACGTCGAGCTGATCGCCCGCTGCCAGCGGCTCGGCGCGGGGCTGACCGAAATCCCGGTCCGCTGGCGGGACGTGCCCGGCTCGACCTTCTCGGTTCCGCGTCACTCAGCGGCCACCTTCCGCGATGTCGCCTCCATCTGGTTCCGGCTGCGGGCCGGCCCCGGGCCGGTGCCGCCCCCGCTGCCGGCCGCGCCGGCCACGCTGCCCGCCGGCCCGCTCGCCCGGCCGGCCGGGGCGAAACCGGCCACGACGGCGTGATCGTGCCCGGCCGCGGCCCCGGGGATCTGCGCGGCGCGCGGATCGCCGTGGCCAACTGGCGCGACCCGTGGCACCCGCAGGCCGGCGGGGCCGAGCAGTACGCCTGGGAGGTCGCCCGCGGCCTGGCCGGCCAGGGGGCTGAGGTCCGCTTCGTGACCGCACGTGCCCCCGGCCAGGCCCGGCGGGAAACCCGCGAAGGCGTCCAGATCACCAGGATGGGCGGGCAGTTCAGCGTGTACCCGCTGGTCCTGGGCTGGTTCCTGGCCCATCGCCGGTCCCTCGATGCCGTGCTCGACTGCCAGAACGGCATCCCGTTCTTCACCCCGTGGGTCCTGCCCGGGCGGGTTCCCGTCCTGTGCGTGGTGCATCACGTGCACACCGCCCAGTTCGGCCTGCACTTCCCCTGGTGGCTCGCGCGGGCTGGGCAGCTGCTGGAAGGGCCGGTGGCCCGGCTCGCGTACCGGCGTCACGCCTGTGTCGCGGTCTCGCCCTCCACGGTCACCGCCATGCGGGAGCGGCTCCGCTGGACCGGGGATATCTACCTGGTCTGGTGCGGTGTCTCCACGTCCCCGGGCGCCGCGGCACCGCGACAGGCCCAGCCGGGCCGCGGCTCGCTGGTCTGGGTGGGCCGCCTGGTCGCCCACAAGCGGGCCGAGCTGCTGCTGCCCGTCGCGGAGCGGCTGCGGGACACCGGGACCGGCATCGACGTGGTGGGGCGGGGCCCGGCAGCAGAGCCACTGGCGGCCAGCATCGCCCGCCGCGGGCTGGCCGGCACGGTCCGGCTGCACGGCTTCCTGCCGCAGGAGGAGAAGCAGGCGATCGTGGCCCGGTCGGCGCTGCAGGTGAGCACCTCGCGCGGGGAGGGCTGGGGGTTGTGCGTGCTCGAGGCGGCGGCCCTGGGCGTGCCCACCGTCGCCTTCGACGTCGAGGGGCTCCGCGACGCGGTGCGTGACGGGCGGACCGGGTGGCTGGTCAGGGACGGAGAGCAGCTCGGCGACGTCGTGGAGCGGGCGCTGAAGGAACTCGCCGACCCGGTGCGCAGGGCCGCCATCGGCGCGGCGTGCCGCGACTGGGCGTCGCAGTTCAGCTGGGAGCGGACGACCGCGCAGATGACCACGCTGATCTGGGCCTCGATCCAGAACGGGACGTCACGGGAGATCGGGTGCCCGGCGGGGGAGGCGGGCCAGCAGCAGTGATCCACGCCCCAGCGCTGCCACCGGGCCGCACCCAGCCGGAACCGGGCGATCCCGGCGGTGCCGCCGGGGACGAGCGGACCCGCACCGTCATCCGGCTGGTCGCGTTCAGCCTGCTGCTCGAGGTGCTCCCGTTCGTCACCGCCCCCGGCAACATCATCGCCGACACCAAGCTCGACCTGGCAGCCGACCCGGCCCGCTTCCTCAGCCGGGCGCTGACCCTGTGGGATCCACAGCAGTTCGGCCAGCTGCAGGACCAGGCGGTCGGTTACCTGTTCCCGATGGGGCCGTTCTTTGCCCTCGGCAAGCTCGCGGCCCTGCAGCCCTGGGTGATCCAGCGGCTCTGGATCGGTGCCGTGCTGGTCGCCGCCTTCCTCGGCACCGTGCGGCTGGCCGGCCGGCTGGGCATCGGCACGCCATGGACGCGGGTCGCGGCGGGCCTCGCCTACGCGCTGTCGCCCGCTGGGCTCACCCTGCTCGGCGGGCTGTCCGCGGAATTCCTGCCCGCCGCGATGCTGCCCTGGATCCTGGTCCCGCTGGTCGATGCGGCCCGCGGCGGCAGGCGGGGGCGCGCGGCCGCCCGCTCGGCCGCCGCGGTCGCCCTGTGCGGCGGCATCAACGCGGCGGCGACCGTCGCGGTGCTGCTGCCCGCGGTCCTCTACCTCCTGACCCTCGGCCGCCCGGCGCCGCGGTGGCGGATCCTGGCCTGGTGGGGCCCGGCCGTGGTGGTGGCCACCTGGTGGTGGTCGCTGCCGCTGCTGCTGCTCTCGCGCTACGGCGTCTCGATCGTCCCCTACACCGAGAGCGCGGCCGTCACCACGTCGGTGACCAGCCTGTCCGACATCATCCGCGGCACCGAGGACTGGGTCGGCTACCTGGTCGTGAACGGCCAGCCCTGGTGGCAGCTCGGCTACACGATCGCCACCGGCGTGCTGCCCACGCTGCTCACCGGGCTGCTGGCCGGCCTGGGGCTGACCGGGCTCATCTGCCGGGGGCTGCCCGCCCGGCGGTTCCTGCTGTGCAGCGTGCTCGCCGGGGTGATCATCATCTCGGCCGGGTACGCGAGCAGCCTCGGCCATCCGCTGACCGGCCCGGTCGACCACCTGATCAACGGGCCGGCCTCGGCGTTCCGCAACGTGCGCAAGTTCGACCCGATGATCCGGCTGCCGGTCGCGCTCGGGGTCGCCCACCTGCTGGCCTGGGTGCGCCTGCCCAGGCTGCGGGCCGCGGTGGGCACCGCCGCCGGGCTCGCCGTGGCCGCGCTGGCGCTGCCCGCCTACACCAGCGGGCTGGCCAGCGCGGGCAGCTTCAGCCAGATCCCGCCCTACTGGGTGAACGCGGCCCACTGGCTGAACGCCCGGGCGGGCCGCCAGGCCGTGCTGGTCGTGCCGGGCGCCGCGTTCGGCCAGTACCTGTGGGGCAGCCCGCTGGATGACGTGCTGCAGCCGCTGGCCACCGTGGACTGGGCGGAACGGGACCTGTCGGTGATCGGGTCACCCGGTAACGAGCGGCTGCTGGACGCGATCGACCAGCGGCTGGCCGCGGGCGACGGATCAGCCGGGCTGGCCCAGGTGCTCGCGCGGATGGGCGTGCGGTACGTGCTGGTCCGCAACGACCTGGACCGCAGCGCCCTGGCCGGGGCCTGGCCGGCCAGGATCAGCGACGCGCTGCACGGGTCACCGGGGATCACCCCGGTGGCGGCGTTCGGCCCCCTGGTGGGCAGCCTGGCCCCGGACGACGCGGTGACCGATTTCGACCCGGGCTACCCCGCGGTGCAGATCTACCGGGTGTCCGGGGCCGCGGCCGTGGCGACCGTGCAGCCGGCCGCTGGCACGCTGCGCGTGGCCGGCGGCCCCGAGTCCCTGATCACCCTGGCCGACGCCGGCCTGCTGGGCGGCCGGCCCGTGCTGCTGAATTCCGATTCCCCCGGCCTGCCCGCGGCCGCCTGGGTGGTCACGGACACGCTGCGCCGCCGGGTGCGCAACTTCGGCGAGCTGCGTACGTCCTACTCGCCGACGCTGACCGCCCGCCAGCGCGCCCAGACGTTCGAGGCGACCGGCGACTACACCGAGCCGGGCTGGGCCAGGTACCTGAGCGTCGCCCAGTATCACGGCATCGCGAACGTGACCGCGTCCTCGTCGGCGTCCGGCATCGGGGCCATTCCCGGCGAGTGGGCGAGCGGCCTGCTGCCCTACTCGGCGGTTGACGGGGACATGCGGACCATGTGGGAGTCGGGCAGCTGGACCGGGCCGGCCGGCCAGTGGCTCCAGGTCACCTTCGACACCCCGGTCAACCCGGGCGTCATCCGGGTGGCCCTGGCCGACCTGGCCCCGCTCGGGCCGCCGGTGACCAGGGTCGTGCTGTCCACCAGCGCGGGCCGGCGGGCCGACCGGGTCCGGGTCACCAACCAGCCGCAGTGGCTGCGGGTGCCCGCGGGCCCGTCCCGCTGGCTGCGGATCACCGTGGCCGGCCTCGCCTGGCCGCCGGATCCCGTGGTCGGGGCCCAGGCCGGCATCCGCGAGATCTCGGTGCCCGGAGTCCAGCCCAGCCGGACCATCCTGGCCCCGGCGCCCCGCGGCGGCGACCCGGCCGCCGTGGTGCTGGCCAAGAGCCAGCCGCAGCCCTCCGGGTGCATGCTCACCGTGCTGCGCTGGGTGTGCTCCCCGTGGCTGCGGACGGCCACCGAGGAGCAGTACGGCTTCGACCAGGGGTTCACCGAGCCGGCCCGGCATCCGGCCCGGCTGACCGGATCCGCCGTGCTGATCAGCCCGTCCCTGATCAGCAGGTACGGGCGGCTGCCCGGCCAGGCCCGGGTCACGGCCTCCTCGACCTACACCGGTGACCCGGCGGACCTGGCCAGGTCGGCTTTTGACGGTCAGGCGCCCACGAGCTGGGTGGCCAGCCCGGCGGACCCTCACCCGACGCTCACCATCCGGTGGCGGCACCGCCGGACGGTCCGCCAGGTCACCATCGAGCGCCCGCCCGGGGCGCACGGGCTGCTGCAGGTGCTGCTCGTGGGGTCGCGGGGGCAGGTCCGCGGGGCCGCGGTGGGCCGCACCGGGGTGCTGCGCTTCGCGCCCATGCGGACCAGCCGGCTGATCCTCAGGTTCACCCCGCTGCAGGGCCCGCTGCAGATCTCCGACGTGGCGATCCCCGGGGTGGCACCGCTGCGCACGCCAGGGCAGGCGTTCCGGCTGCGCTGCGGGTTCGGGCCGGTGATCCGGCTCAACGGGAAGGTGCTGCCGACGCGCGTGTCCGGGACTTTCGCCCAGCTGCTCACCGGCCGCCCGGTGCGCTTCACCGCCTGCTCGCCGGTCACCCTCGCGGCCGGCCCGAACCGGGTGACCGAGCCGGCCGCGGACGCGTTCGACGTGCAGGATGTGGTGCTGGGCAGGGCCGGCCCGCACGCGCTGCCGGGCGGCCGGCCGGGCCCGGTCACCGCGGCCGTGGTGCGGTCGTGGACCTCGTCGCGGCGGGTCCTGGGGGTGACCGCACCAGTGCGGTCTTACCTGGTGGTGAACGAGAACTTCAACGCTGGCTGGCGGGCTGTCCTGCACGGCCGGCCGCTGCGGGCGCTGCGGCTGGACGGGTGGAAGCAGGCCTGGCTGCTGCCCGCGGGCAGCGCCGGACAGGTAACCCTGAGCTACGGGCCGCAGCGGGCCTACCGCATCGCGGTGATCGGCGGGCTTGGCACGCTGGCCCTGGTCATGCTGGCCCTGGTCATGCTGGCCGCGGTGGGGCGGGGCGGGCCAGCGGGGCGGCGGCGGGAAGCCCCCGGCCGGGCGGGGGCGAATGGGCTGTGGCCACGGCGGCCCGCCCGCCTGCGCTTCCCCGCCCGCCCGCGCTTCCCCGCCCGGCGGGGCTCTGCCGCCCGCCTGCGCTTCCCGCGGCTGCCCCGGGCCACGGTGCGGACCGCGGCCACCGCGCTGGCCTCGGCCGGGATCGCGGCCGGGGTTCTGGCCGCCGGGTTCTGGCTGGGCGGGTACCCGGGGCTGATCGTGCTGCCCGCCGCCACCGGGCTGTTCCTGGCCGCGGCCAGCTACCGGCGGTCCCGCCGCTGCTGGCGTGAACTGCACCGGCCGCTGCTGCTGGCGGCCCTGCTGCTGGCCGCGTCGGCGTGCGCGGCGGCGGGTGAGCAACTGCGGCTGGCCGCGGCCACCGGGCCGTTCGTGACCGGGCTGGGGAACGTCATCCCCCAGGTCATCTGCCTGATCATCATCGGGCGGCTGGTGGCCGCCCTTATTCTCCCCGACCCCTGACGGTCCCGGCGGCCCGGGCCGGTCCGGCCCCGGCTGATCCCGTCCCGGCCGGCTGCCCGCCGCCGGCCTGGGCCGCTCCGCTCTGGGCCGGCTGGCCCCCGCCGGCCTGGGCCGTTCCGGTCCCGGCCCGCGGGCCCCTGACGGTCCCGGCCAGCGTCCCGAACTGCTGCGCCGGCTGCTCGATCAGGTAATAGCTGGCGGTCGCGGCCGCTATGGTCAGCGCCGCGATGGCGAGCCCGATGGCGGCCACCTCCGCGGGGTTGTAGGAGCCGCCGGTGAACCCGGTCCTCAGGTGGAAGACGGCGAAGAACGCATAGGCCGCGAGGAACTGCCAGAGGAAGATCCCGTAGGAGATCTTCCCCAGGAACCGGGGCACCCGGCTGCCGAGCACCCGCGCGGGCCGCGATACGGGTGCCCGGCAGGCCCGCTGGGGCTGGAAGGCCACCGGCGCGACGACGGCCGCGGCCACGATGGTGTACAGGGCGGTCTTGATCTCAGTCGGCCACAGGCCGGAGACGAAGTTGGTGAACTGGGGCCCGGCCACCGGAGTGCACGCGATGGCGAAGGCACAGCCGGCGATCAGCGCGCACATGCCCGGGGAGGCCGCCACCGAGCGGCAGAACCGGCGTACCGGGCCATCGGGTCCCGGCTCGGCGGCGGCCCACACCGAGACGGTGGCGAGGGCCATCCCCACGCCGAACCAGACCAGCAGCGGCGGCAGGGTCATCCCGGACCACAGTTCGGCGCGGGGGTAGTACTCCAGGGCCGTCCAGCCGAAGGACCCCGCCGCCAGGACGGCGATGCCGGCCAGCAGCCGCCGGGCCCGGCGGCTCAGCCCGTCCTCGCCGCGCCCCCCGGCCCGGCAGGCGAACCAGGTGAGAGCGGCCCCGAGGACCGGCAGGACCAGGTAGAACGACACCTCGACGACCAGGCTCCACATCTGGGCCAGCCCGGTGGCCCCGGTTCCGCCCCACCAGGGGTGAGGGTCGTAGTTCTGCAGCAGCAGCAGGTACTGGAACCACGGCCAGACGTGCCGGGCCGGGCCCGGGTTGAGCAGCGGCAGGGCGATCAGGACGACGGCCCAGTAGGCGGGCAGGATCCGCAGCGCGCGGCGGCGCAGGTACGTCGTTACCTCGCGGGCCGGCCGCCCGGTGAGGGCGGCCGCCGCCCACGGCCGGTACAGCAGCAGGCCGGAGAGCACGAAGAAGACCGGGACGCCGACGTCGCCCCGGCTGGCCGCCCACGACCCGGGCCCGTTGTCGGCCAGCGTGTAACCGGTCATCGCGCCGACGTGGGTGAGCAGGACCGCCGCGGCCGCGGCGGCGCGCAGGCCGTCCAGGGCGTCCAGGTGGCTCGGCGCAGCCGCACGGCCCCGCCCAGCCGCACGCGGACCTGTCCGGACAGTGACCATGACCTTCTCGCAGGATGTAGAACCTGTTACAGTTATGTGTCCGGCGATACCGCACTTCCAGGATTAAATAACGAATCTGCTACCCCAGGCAAGATCGCCTGTGCCGACGCCGGAGATGGCGGCCCGCCGTTTCGAGGAGGATCGATGCGCCGTGTCATCGGGCTCACGCTTGCCGGCCTTGGGGCATTCCTGATCGCCACGGGGCTGCTCGTGCGCTTCTATGTCGGCGGCCACCTGATCAAATACCCGCTGAGTGAGTACCTGACAACCTCGCTGGAGGGCAAGGTCAGCTACTTCAGCCCCACGCTGGTGTCGGAGATCCACGGGGCCACGATGCGCGCCACCAGCACGGTCAAGGGCAATCCCAGCCTGGGCAGCTCCTCGACGGCCGTGTGGGATGAGTTCACCTACCTCTACGACGCCACGAACAAGGCGACGTTCGAGTACGACACCCGCCGCTTCGCTTTCGACCGCCATACGGCCGAGCTGGTCAACTGCTGCGGGGCCAACGTCAACGGCAACACGGCGATCCGCCAGTCCGGGCTGGTCGGGTTCCTCTGGCCGTTCGGCACCCAGCCGAAGACCTACCAGGTGTTCGACCCGGTCCTGAACAAGCCGCGGCCGGCCCGGTACGCGGGGACCGGGGTGATCGGCGGGATCCGCGTGTACCGGTTCGTGGAGCACGTCCCGCTCACCCGGGCCGGCAGCCAGAAGCTGCCCGCGTCGCTGGTGGGCATGACCGGCAGCGGGGAGGTGACCCTGCCCGAGTTCTACACCGGGACCAACACGTTCTGGGTGGACCCGCTCACCGGGGCCCAGCTGAACACGGTTCAGGACCAGTCGCTGACCTTGCGGGATGCCACGGGTGCCCCGCGCCTGGTGCTGCTGGACGGGGCGCTGAAGTTCACCCCGCAGAGCATCGCGGCCGTGGTCAACCTGGACAAGACGGGCCGCAGCGAGTACGCCTGGCTGGCCGTGATCATCCCGCTGGCCTGCGGCCTGCTCGGTGTCGTGGCGCTGGTCACGGGCGTGGTCCTGGCCCGGCTGCGGCGCGATGACCAGCCGGATCACGAGCATGACGCGGCGACCGAGCCGGTGCTGGACCCGGCCAGGTAGGCGGGCGGCGGGCCCCGCTACCGGCCCCGCCGCAGCACCAGCAGCAGGTTCCAGGTGAGGACCTCGCGCAGCCCGGGCACCCGGAGCAGCGGCCGGGTCCAGCCGGGCAGGTAGCGCGGCACCGCGTCGATCAGGACGGCGCCGTCCGCCGACCGGGCCCAGCGCAGCGCGCCGGCCACGGATACCGGGTACAGGCTGCGGCCGAACTGGTTCTTCGGCGGCCGGCCGTGGCGGCGCTGGTAACGCGCGGCCGCCCGGTCCCCGCCGAGGTAATGCCAGGGTGAGGTCTCGTGCCCGCCCCAGGGCGACAGCCAGTTGGTGAACGCGACGAAGACGATGCCGCCCGGCCTGGTCACCCGCACCATCTCGGCCAGCATGGCGGGCCAGTCTCCGACATGCTCCAGCACGTTGGACGCGAAGCAGACGTCGACCGCGCCGGAGGCCAGCGGCAGGCGCAGCGCGCTGCCGAGGGCGCTGCCGGAGTCCGGGCGGCCCTGGGCGGCGAGTTCACCGCGGTCGGTGTCAACGCAGAACGCCCGGGCCCCGTGGCGGCGCAATTCCCGGACGAAGAAGCCGGGGCCGCCGCCGACGTCGACCACCACGCGGCCGTTCAGGCCGGTGTACTGGCCGAGCTGGCCGATAGTGTCCGCCGCTAAACCGGCGTAATAGGCGGAGGGGGAGGCCTGCTCGGTACGGAACGCCCGCAGCAGGCGGGCCGACCGGGCCAGATCGGCGCGGAATACATGACATTCGCTCACGATCTTGTCTTCTAACAGGGTTAGGCATCACACGCAACTAGAACACGTTATAGAAAATTGCCGGCCTGAGCTTGCCCGGGGTCCGGCGGCTGTTTATCTTGGAGGTCTCTGGAACAAGCAAGCGCATGCTTGGTTCCTGCGGGGGGGCGGCCCCCGGATCATGGCGGAGCTGCCAGGGACGACCGATTCCAGCCAGTTGGGAGAGCCGATGCCGTCTCGCCACGATCGCAGCCAGCCGGCCGGGCCAGTTTCCCCCGCGGCCGCGGCTGCCCCGTCCCGGCCGTCCCGGCGGGCTTTCCTCTCGGGCGCGGCCGCCGCCGGGGTGCTGGCCTGGACCCCGGTGTTCCGCGCCGGGCCGGCCAGCGCGCAGGCCACCAGCACGCCGCCGCCCGGCTTCCCGGCCTCGATCCCCGTGTACCAGCAGGCCTACCAGAACTGGGCCGGCATGATCGTGATCGACAGCGTCTGGACCTGCGCCCCGGCGTCGGCCGGCGATGTGGTCACGCTGGCCAACTGGGCGCGGGCCAGCGGGTACCGGCTGCGCGCCAAGGGCATGAGCCACAACTGGTCGCCGATCGTGCTGCCCGCGGGCAGCACCGGGGCGGGCTACCTGCTGGTGGACACCACGCAGCAGCTGACCTCGGTATCGGTGGCCTCAGGAGCACCCGCCACCGTGACCGCGGGGGCCGGTGTCACCATGGACACCCTGACGGCCGCGCTGGCCGCGGCGGGATACGGGCTGTGCGCCATGCCGGCGCCCGGCGACATCACGCTCGGTGGCCTGCTGGCCATCAACGCCCACGGCAGCGCCATCCCGGGCGCCGGCGAGACGCCGCTGGCCGGGCAGAGTTACGGCTCGCTGTCCAACCTGATCGTGTCGCTCACCGCCGTGGTCTGGAGCTCAGCCCAGGGCCAGTACACGCTGAGGACTTTCCAGCGGTCCGACCCGGACATCCGCGCGTTCCTGGCTCACCTCGGCCGGGCGTTCGTGACCAGCGTCACCCTGCAGGTCGCGGCGAACCAGAACCTGCGCTGCCAGAGCTGGGTCGATGTCAGCGCCGCGGACCTGTTCGCGCCGCCCGCCACCGCCGGGTCCAGTTCCCTCGCCAGCTACGTGGACGGCGCCGGCCGGATCGAGGCCATCTGGTTCCCGTTCACCGGCACGCCCTGGCTGAAGGTCTGGTCGCTGGCGCCCAGTAAGCCCCTGCTGTCCGTGAAGGTCAGCAGCCCCTACAACTACGGCTTCACGAACAGCGTCACCACCGGGGAGAACACGTTCTTCGGCGAGGTGGCGTCGGGAGACGTGTCCGGCACGCCCGCCTTCGAGGGGATCGCGATGTCCCTGGTGGACACCGGCCTGGTCTTCGACGGGGTCTGGGATATCTGGGGCCAGTCGCAGAACGTCCTGCTCTACGTGAAGCCGACCACGGTCCGGATCGTCGAGGCCGGGTTCGCCGTCATCACCGCGCGGGCCAGCATCCAGCAGGTGGTCAGCGACTTCTACACCCAGTACACCAGCCGGCTCGCGCACTACCAGGGGCTGGGCCAGTACCCGATGAACGGGCCCGTGGAGATCCGGGTCACCGGGCTCGACCACCCCGCCGAATCCGTGGTGAGCGGGGCGCAGTCGCCGATTCTCTCCTCGGTCCGGCCGCGCCCGGACCACCCCGAATGGGACACCGCGGTCTGGCTCGACATGGGCACCCTGCCGGTCACCCCCGGCTTCTCCCAGTTCTACGCGGACATGGAGGCGTGGATCTGGAGCCACTACAGCGGCAGCTACGCCACCGTCCGGCCCGAGTGGTCCAAGGCCTGGGCCTGCACCTCCACCGCACCGTGGACCAGCGGCTCGATCCTCGGCAGCACCGTCCCGGCCGCGGTCAGCGCGGGCCAGGCCAGCGGCGACGGCTGGGCGGCCGCGGTGTCGATCCTGGCGTCCTACGACCCGGGCGCGGTGTTCAGCAACCCGTTCCTGGACACCCTGATGGGCTGAGGCGGGCCAGGCCGCCCGGGATGCTAGCGAAGCAGCAGCCGGGCGGCCAGTTCCAGCTGGTGGCTCACGTCGTTGGCCGACGCGCGCCTGGTCACCCAGGCCACCAGGTTCGACAGCCAGACATCGCCGATCACCCGCGCGATGGCGATGTCGTCCGCGGACGGCTCGCCCTCGTGCATGGCCTGGGTGAGCATCCGCTCCATCAGCCGGGCCACGGCGTTGACCTCGGCGGCCGCGCTCGGGTCGGCGAACATGAACGCCCGGGTCATCGCCTCGGTGAGCATGGGCTCACGCTGCATGGCCCGGGTGATCCGGCCAAGCACGTACAGCATCCGGTCGTAGGGGGTGTCACCGGGGATCGGCGTGCGGTCCAGCTTTTCCTGGTTCCGCTCGAACTCCCGGGCCAGGCCCGACACCAGCAGGTGGATCTTGGACGGGAAGTACCGGTACAGCGTGCCGAGGGCGACGTCGGCCTTCTGGGCCACGGCCCGCATCTGCACCGCGTCGTAACCGCCCTTGGAGGCCAGCGCCAGGGTCGCGTCCAGGATCCGCTTACGGCGGTCGCGCTGCGCCGCCGAGCCGAACTCGCCGTCGGCTGCGGAGCCCGGCCCGTCGGGGATACGTGTTCTCGTTGGTGTCATCCGGCCCTCTCGTCACCTCTGCACGGTCGGGCCGTTCCGCCATCGCCAGCCAACGATTCGCGCATGCCCGGGCGCTAATGGATCCGTCCCGCCCTTAGCTTACCAACCGCCGGCCGCCCGGGACGGCTCCCGGCGCTGGCCGCAGCGAGGTATAACGTGTTCTAATTTTGAGTGCCGCGACGATGAGGAGGGCCGGGTGCCAATCGCTGTCACCCCGGAGCAGCTGGCCTTGCAGCAGTCCATCCGGGACTGGGCGGAGCGGGCCGGTCCCCGCGCGCTGGTGCGCCGCCTGGAACCGGGTTCCCCGGCGGGTGCCGGGCCAGGCGGCCTCCCGGGCGCGACCGGCGCGACCGGCGCGGGAGACGGGGCCGGCGCGGCAGACGGGCCGGCGCGGCGGACGGGGCCGGTACCGCCAGCCCTCCGGGCGCCGACGGCGCGGCGGACGCCGCCAGCCTCTGGGACGACCTGGCCAGTCTCGGCATCTTCTCGATCGCGGTGCCGGCCGGGGCGGGCGGGGCGGGCGGCACGGTGGCCGACCTGGCCGCCGCGCTGGAGCAGATCGGCGACGCGCTCGTCCCCGGCCCGGTGCTGCCCACGCTGCTCGCCGGGCTGATCCTGGCCCGCCTGACCGGCCGGCCCGCAGCACAGGAGCTGCTGCCCGCGCTGGCCGAGGGCAAGGAGCCGGTGGCGGTCGGCTTCACCAGTGCCAGCCTGGCCGGAGCGTGGCTCCCCGGCGGGGGGCTGCGGGTGACCGGCGAGGTCAGCGCCGTGCTGGGGGCAGGGAGCACGGCGCGGCTGCTGCTCGGCGCGGACACCGGCCGGGGCGAGGCGTGGTTCCTGCTCGGGGCCGGCCAGCCCGGGGTCACCGTGACGGCCCGCGCCCCGCTCGACTTCTCCCGGCCGCTGGCCAGCGTCCGGCTCACCGGCCTGGTCATCGGCCCGGAACAGGTCCTGCCCGGATTGAGCACCGCTGGTGTGCGCGACCTGGCCGCCACCCTGTGCGCGGCCGAGGCGTCGGCGGTGGCGGGCTGGTGCGCGCGCACGGCCGCCCAGCACGCCCGGACCCGGCACCAGTTCGGCCGGCCCATCGGCTCATTCCAGGCGGTCAAGCACCTGTGCGCCGGGATGCTGTGCCGCGCCGAGCGCGCCGCCGTGCTGGCCTGGGACGCCGCGCGGGCGGCCGATGAGGCGCCCGCCGAGCTCCCGCTGGCCGCGGCGGCCGCGGCGGCGCTGGCGCTGGACGACGCCGTGGACAACGCCAAGGACTGCATCCAGGTGCTCGGCGGCATCGGCTTCACCTGGGAGCACGACGCGCATCTGTACCTGCGCCGGGCGCTGGCGCTGCGCCAGCTCCTCGGCGGCAGCGGGGCCTGGCGGGCCCGGGCGGCCCAGCTCGCGCTGGCCGGAGCCCGGCGGCGCCTGGGCGTGAACCTGGCCGGCCCAGGCACCGGGCCCGCCGGCGCCGGGCCCGCCGGCACCGGGCCGCCGCCGGCCCGCGGCCGGCGCCCGGGCCGTGGCGGCGGCGGTCGCGGCGCTGCCGCCGGACCGGCAGCGCGCCGCGCTGGCCGGCGCCGGCTACCTGGCCCCGCACTGGCCGCCGCCCTACGGCCTGGCGGCCTCCGCCGCGCAGCAGCTCGAGATCGACGAGGAGCTGAGCCGCGCCGGGGTGTCCCGCCCGGACCTGGTGATCGGCGGCTGGGCCGGGACAGCCATCCTCCAGCACGGCACGCCGGCCCAGCGGGAGCGGTTCGCGGGGCCGACGCTGCGTGGCGAGATCTCCTGGTGCCAGCTGTTCAGCGAGCCGGACGCAGGCTCGGATCTGGCCTCGCTGCGCACCCGGGCGGAGCAGGTGCCCGGGGGCTGGCGGCTCACCGGGCAGAAGGTGTGGACCTCACTGGCCCGTGAGGCGGACTGGGCGATCTGCCTCGCCCGCACCGACCCGGCCGCTCCCAAGCACCGCGGGCTCACGTTCTTCCTGGTGGACATGCGCAGCGCCGGGATCGACATCCGCCCGCTGCGCGAGATCACCGGCCGCGCGGTGTTCAACGAGGTCTTCCTGGATCAGGTGTTCGTCCCCGGCGGCTGCGTCGTGGGGGAACCGGGGGAGGGCTGGCGGGTAGCCCGCAGCACGCTGGCCGCCGAACGGGTCGCGATGGGCCGCGGGTCGGCCCTGGGCGCGCCGGTGGAGGGCCTGCTCAGCGCGGTCCGGCGGGGCGGGCCCGGCTCCGATCCCGGCCCGGCGGAGCAGCTCGGGGCCCTGGTGGCCGAGGGCCTCGCGGTGTCGCTGATGGACCTGCGCCGGGCGCTGGCGCAGCTGCGCGGGACGGAGCCCGGGGTGGAGTCGGCCGTGGCCAAGCTGGCCGGGGTGGCCCACCGGCAGGCGGTCGCCGAGGCCGCGCTGACGCTGTGCGGGCCGGACGGCGCCGCCGCCGACGGCCCGGCGGCCGATGCGGCCGACGGCTTCCTGCTCAGCCGGTGCCTGAGCATCGCCGGCGGCACCACCCAGATCCTGCTGTCCGTGGTCGCCGAGCGCGGGCTCGGCCTGCCGAGGGAGGAGGCACGCTGAGTGGACTTCACCCTCGGCGAGACCCAGCAGGAGGTCGCGAGCCTGGCGGCCCGGATCCTGGGCGGGGCCAGCCCGGACGCGGGTCACCTAGACACGGGCCACCGTAGACACGGGCCACCTAGACACGGGCCACCTAGACACGGGCCAGCCGGATACCCGGGCGCTGTGGAAGGAACTGGGCCAGGCGGGCCTGCTGGCGCTGGCCCTGCCGGGGTGGCTGGGCGGGGACGGCCTCGGGGTGATGGACATCGCGGTCCTGCTGACCGAGATCGGCCGGGCCGCCGCGCCGGTGCCCGCGCTGGCCACGCTCGGCACCGGCGTCCTGCCCGTGCTGCGCTGGGGCAGCCGCGGCACGCAGCGGGCCCTGCTGGCCGGCGTCGGCGCGGGCGACGTGGTGCTCACGGCCGCGCTGCGCGAGCCGTCCGACCCGATGCCGCGGGAACCGGCCAGCACCGCCCGGCTGGACGGCGGCGGCACCGTCTCGGGAATCAAGATCGGCGTGCCGTACGCCGCGCTGGCGGACCGGATCCTGGTCCCGGCCAGTCTCACCGCCGGCGGCACCGGCGTGGTGGTCGTGGACCCGGCCGCGGACGGCGTGAGCATGCAGCGCACGCACAGCTCGGCCAGCCAGCCCGAGTACACGCTGCGGCTCGACCAGGCCGCCATCACCGATGTCCTGGACGGCGGGGGCGGCGCCGTGGCCGACCTCTACCAGCTCGCGGTGGCCGGGGCGTGCTGCCTGGCCGACGGCGCGCTGTCCGCCGCGCTGGCGCTGACCACGGCCCACATCGGGTCGCGGCAGCAGTTCGGCCGCCCGCTGGCCTCCTTCCAGGCTGTCGCGCAGCAGATCGCCGACGTGTACATCGTGGCCCGCACGCTGCACCTGGCCACGCTGTCGGCGTGCTGGCGGCTGCAGACCGGGCGTGAGGCCGGCCGTGACCTGGACGTGGCCGCCTACTGGCTGGCCGGCCCGGCGATCACGGCGCTGCGCACCTGCCATCACCTGCACGGCGGGACAGGCATGGACGCCAGCTACCCGCTGCACCGTTTCTCCTCGCTGGCCAAGGACCTGGCCCGCTTCGTGGGGGGCGCCGACTACCGCCTGGACCGGCTCGCGGCCGGCGCAGCAGACGGCGCAGCAGGCGGCGCAGCAGGCGGTGCACCAGGCGGTGCACCAGCCGGTACGCGTGACTGAAAGGGCGGCATGTTCCTCGATCTCACCAGCGACCAGCTCGCGCTGCGCGACGAGCTGCGCGGGTACTTCGCCTCGCTCATCTCCCCGCGGCAGCGCGCCGTGCTGCTCACCGAGCGGCACGGCGCCGTCTACCGCGAGGTGGTGCGCCAGATGGGCCGCGACAGGTGGCTCGGCCTGGGCTGGCCCGCCGAGTACGGAGGGCGCGGGCTGGGCCAGGTGGAGCAGCAGATCTTCGTCAACGAGGCGGCCCGGGCCGACGTCCCGCTGCCCGCGGTCACCCTGCAGACCGTCGGCCCGACCCTGCAGGCCCACGGCACCCAGGAGCAGAAGGACTTCTTCCTGCCCGCGATCCTGGCCGGTGAGGTGCACTTCGCGATCGGGTACACCGAGCCGGAGGCGGGCACCGACCTGGCCGCGCTGCGCACCCGGGCGGTGCGGTCCGGGGACAGCTACGTGGTCAACGGCCAGAAGGTGTTCACCACCGGCGCGCACGACGCTGACTATGTCTGGCTGGCCTGCCGCACCGACCCCGGCGCGCCGCGGCACCGGGGGATCTCCATCCTCATCGTGGACACCGCCGATCCCGGGTTCTCCTGGACGCCGATCATCACCCACGACGGGGCGCACCACGTCAACGCGACCTACTACGCCGACGTGCGCGTCCCGGTCACCAGGCGGGTCGGGGCGGAGAACTCGGGCTGGCGCCTGCTGACCACGCAGCTCAACCACGAACGGGTCATGCTGGGCCCGGCGGGCCGGATCGCCGCCCTGCACGACCGGGTGCGCGACTGGGCCGCCCGGCGGGCCGGCCCGGACGGCGAGCCGCTGCTGGCCCGGCCCGATGTCCGCCGCGCGCTCGGCCAGGCCTACGCCAGCCTGCGGATCAACGAGCTGCTCAACTGGCAGGTGGCGACCGCGGCGGAGGTGGACATCGCCGACGCGTCCGCCACCAAGGTCTACGCGTCCGAGCAGGCGCAGCAGCTCGGGCAGCTGCTCGAGGACATCGTTGGCCGGCACGGCGACCCGGCCGACCCGGAGACCGCCGAGCTGTCCCGCTGGCTGGACATCCAGGCCAAGCGCAACACCGTGCTGACCTTCGGCGGCGGGGTCAACGAGATCCAGCGTGAGCTCATCGCGACGGCGGGGCTCGGGCTGCCCCGGGTGCCCCGGTGAGCGGGAGGAGCGTGACGTGACTGCTGTCCGTGCCGGGGCCGCGGCCCCCGCGGCCGAGGCGGCGATCCGGGACGCCGCGGCGCGCATCGCCGCCGCTGGCGAGAGCAGCCCGCGGGCGGCCCCCGATCCGGTGAACCTGCCGATGATCCGCCACTGGGCGCAGGCCATCGGCGACGCCAACCCGGTCTACACCGATGCCGCGGCCGCCGCCGGGTCGGTGCACGGCGCGCTGGTGGCACCGCCGGCCATGGTGCAGGTGTGGACGATGCCCGGGCTGCACCCGGCCGCCGCCGGACCGGGGCCGGGTGACCCGCTGCAGCTGATGTCCGCCGTGCTCGATGAGGCCGGGTTCACCTCGATCGTGGCGACCAACTGCGAGCAGGAGTACCACCGCTACCTGCGGCACGGTGAGCAGCTCACGGTGACGTCGAGGCTGGAGGACGTGACCGGGCCCAAGCGCACGGCGCTCGGCGAGGGCTGGTTCATCACCACGCGCAGTACCTGGTACGCGGGCCCGGAGGCGGTCGCGTCGATGCTCTTCCGGGTGCTGAAGTTCCGCCCGGCCACGCCGCCCCCAGCCCCCGACCCCGCGGGGCAGGACCACGCGGCCGCGGACGTGCTGCGGCCGGCCGTCTCGCCGGACACGGAGTTCTTCTGGGCCGGGACGGCGGCCGGCGAGCTGCGGATCCAGCGCTGCGGCGGGTGCGGCGCGCTGCGCCATCCGCCCGGGCCGATGTGCCCCGGGTGCGGGGCGGCCCGGCCGCAGTACCAGGTCGCCGCCGGGACCGGCGAGATCTACAGCTACGTCGTGCACCATCATCCGCCGGTGCCCGGGCGCACGCTCCCGGTCGTCGTCGCGCTGGTCACGCTCACCGAGGGGGTCCGGATGGTCGGCGAACTGCTCGGGGTCCGGCCGGAACGGGTGCGCATCGGCCTGCCGGTCCGGGTGGACTTCGTCCCGGTGGACGCCGGGCTGGTCCTGCCCGCCTGGCGGGAGGACCAGCGGTGACGGCCGGGGCGGAGGCCGAGCTCCCGGAGCTGGCCATCGACGTCACCCCCACCTTCGTGATCTCCTCCGCGATCGCGACCCGCGATTTCCAGGACGTGCACCACGACCGCGACCGGGCCGTCGAGCGGGGCAGCCGGGACATCTTCGTCAACATCCTCACCACCACCGGGCTGGTCCAGCGGTACGTCACCGACTGGGCCGGGCCGCAGGCCCTCGTGCGCCAGGTCGCGATCCGGCTCGGCGTGCCGTGCTACGCCGGGGACCGGCTGGTCTTCTCCGGCCGCGCGGCCGCGGAAGGCGGCGGCCAGTACGTAGTGCACGTCACCGGGCGGTGCAGCCTCGGTGACCACGTGACCGGGACCGTCCGGCTCACCAGGCCGGGGAGCCCGGCGTGACCGGGGAGACCGCGGCGATCGCCGGGATCGGCGCCACCGAGTTCTCCAAGGACTCGGGCCGCAGCGAGCTGCGGCTGGCCGTGGAGGCGGCGGCCGGCGCGCTGGCCGACGCCGGGCTGGGCCCCGCGGACGTGGACGGCCTGGTCACGTTCACCATGGACCACAACGCCGAGATCGCGGTGGCCCGTGAGCTCGGGACCGGCGAGCTGCGCTTCTTCAGCCAGGTGGGCTACGGCGGCGGCGCGGCGTGCGCGACCGTGCAGCAGGCGGCGATGGCCATCGCCGCCGGGGCGGCCGAGGTGGTGCTCTGCTACCGCGCGATGAACGAGCGCTCCGGCCACCGGTTCGGCCAGGTGTCCCGGGCCGCGGTGGCCGCGGCGACCTCCGCGGGGGTGGACAACAGCTGGCACTACCCGATGGGGCTCGGCACGCCGGCCGCGACCGTGGCGATGATCGCCCGGCGCTACATGCACGACTACGGCGCGACGAGCGAGGATTTCGGCCAGGTCACCGTGGCGGACCGGCGGCACGCGGCGGCCAACCCCCGGGCCTGGTTCTACCAGCGGCCGGTGACGCTCGCCGAGCACCAGGCGTCCCGGTGGATCGCGGAGCCGCTCCGGCTGCTCGACTGCTGCCAGGAGAGCGACGGGGCCGTCGCCCTCGTGGTGACCAGCCTGGAGCGGGCCCGCGGGCTGCGGCACCGGCCCGCGGTGATCCGCGCGGCCGCGCAGGGCAGCAGCCCGGGCCAGTTCGTGATGACCAGCTACTACCGCGACGAGCTGGGGCTGCCGGAAATGGGCGTGGTGGCCCGGCAGCTGTGGCGGCAGGCCGGGACCGGCCCGCAGGACGTCCGGGTGGCCATTCTCTACGATCACTTCACCCCCTACGTCCTGCTCCAGCTGGAGGAGCTGGGCTTCTGCCCGCGGGGTGAGGCCCGGCACTTCATCGCCGGCGGCGCCATCGAGCTCGGCGGGCGGCTGCCGGTCAACCCGCACGGCGGCCAGCTCGGCGAGGCGTACATCCACGGCATGAACGGCATCGCCGAAGGGGTCCGCCAGGTCCGCGGCAGCTCGGTCAACCAGGTCCCCGGCGACGGCCCGGTCCTGGTCACGGCCGGTACCGGCGTCCCCACCAGCGCGCTGGTCCTTTCTTCTCTCTAACGCGCTGGCGCCGGGGGCGAGGGGGCGGCCAGGTCCAGGGCGGCGAGGTAGCCGAACGTCATCGCGGGCGCGATCGTCGCGCCCGCGCCGGCGTAGCTGTGCCCCATCACGGAGGCGCTCGCGTTGCCCGCCGCGTACAGCCCGGCGATGGGGGTGCCGTCCGGGCGGAGCACCCGGGCCCGCTCGTCGGTCCGCAGGCCGCCCTTGGTGCCCAGGTCACCGGGGACGATCTGGATCGCGTAGAACGGCGGCTGCCGCAGCGGCGCGAGGCACGGGTTGGGCCGCTGCCGCGGGTCGCCGTAGTAGCGGTCGTAGGCCGAGTCGCCCCGGCCGAAGTCCTCGTCCCGGCCCGCCTGCGCGAACTCGTTGAACCGGGCCACGGTCTTGGCCAGGGCCCCGGGGTCGAGGCCGGCCGACCCGGCCAGATCCGCGAGCGTGCCGGCGCGGTGCGCCACGCCCGCGGCGAACCAGCGGCGGGGCAGCGGCTTGCGCGGCGCCCGCCCGGCGAAGACGTAGGTGTTGCGGTAGCGCTGGTCGATGATCAGCCAGGCCGGGATGTGCGGGGTGCCCCCGGCGTGACCGTCGTACATCGCGTGCACCGCGTCGACGTACGGGGCGGACTCGTTCACGAACCGCTGCCCGGCCCCGTTGACCAGCATCGAGCCGGGCAGGCTGCGCTCGGCCAGGACGAAGTACGGCCGCCCGGCCAGCGGTATCGACGGGCCCCACCAGGCGTCATCCATCAGGTCGAGCGCGGCCCCGGCCCGCTCGCCCGCGGTGATCGCGTCGCCGGTGTTGCCGGCCGCGCCGGTCGTCCACTCGGTGCCGATCGGCGGCCGCTGGTAGCGCTGCCGCATGCCCGCGTTGTGCTCGAAGCCGCCCGCGGCCAGCACGACGCCCCGGCGCGCCCGGATCAGCGCGGGCTGGCCGTCCCGGGTCACCTCCACCCCGGTGACCCGGCCGCCGTCCAGGTGCAGGCCGGTCATGGGGGTGCTCAGCCAGACCGGTACCTCCTCGGCCAGCAGCCCGGCGCGCAGGCCGGCGGCCAGGGCCTGCCCCATGCTGAGCGTGCGGTGCCGCAGCACGCGGGCCCGGGCCAGCCGGCCGAGCACTTTCGCGGAGGCCAGGATGGCCCGGGGATGGCGGGGGCCGAGGCTCAGCCACCGGTAGTCAGCCTGGGTGATGGTCACGCCGTCCGGCGAGGGCAGGTACGGCGGGTTGAGGTGGGCCAGCTCGGGGCCGAGCACCCGCCCGTCCAGCGGCACCGGCTCGACGCTGCGCCCCTGGGCCAGCCCGCCGGGAGCCTCGGGATAGTAGTCGGCGTAGCCCGGAACCCAGGCGAAGTCCACCGGGGCGGTGGCGCGCACGAAGGCGAGCATGGCCGGGCCGTGCTCCAGCAGCGCGCGCTGCCGGCCCGCCGGCACGCCGTCGCCGGCCACGTGGGCCAGGTAGGTGCGGGCCTGCTCCGGGGTATCCCGGACCCCGGCCCGGCGCAGCACCTCGTTCCCGGGGGCCCAGATGCCGCCGCCGGAGCGGGCCGTGGAGCCGCCGAACCAGGCCGTCTTCTCCAGTACCACCACGCTCAGGCCGTGGTGCGCGGCGGTCAGCGCCGCCGTCATCCCGGCGGCGCCGCTGCCCGCGACGACGACGTCGAACTCGGCCTGGTCCGTTGTCATGCTGCCTCCCGCCGCTTCATACTAGAACACGTTATAGTTTTGGCCGAGCGATGATCCCGATCGGCGGCCGCATGTTCCGCCCCCCGGAGGCGCCGGTGCCGCAGACCTGGGACATCCAGGCCGATGTCGTCGTGGTGGGGTTCGGGGCCGCGGGGGCCTGCGCCGCCCTGGAGGCCGCGGGCTGTGGCGCGGACGTGATCGTGCTCGACCGGTTCACCGGCGGCGGGGCCACGGCCCTGTCCGGCGGGGTGGTCTACGCGGGCGGCGGCACCGCGCAGCAGCGCGAGGCGGGTGTCCCGGACTCCCCGGAGGCGATGCTCGGCTACCTGACCCTGGAGGTCGGCGACGCCGTGTCGCCGGCCACGCTGCGGGAGTTCTGCCGCGGCAGCCGGGACATGATGACCTGGCTGGAGCAGCACGGGGTGCCGTTCGAGGGCAGCCTGTGCCCGGACAAGACCTCCTACCCCACGAACCGGCACTACCTCTACTACTCCGGCAGTGAGCTGTCCGCCCGCGGCCCGGCGCCGGCGCCCCGCGGGCACCGGGCCCGCGGCCGCGGCACCTCCGGCCGCGTGCTCTACGCCCGGCTGGCCGCGGCCGTCCGCCGGTCCGGCGCCCGGGTGCTCAGCCAGACCACCGCGCAGCGGCTGGTGACCGATCCGGGAGGCCGGGTGACCGGGGTCGAGTGCCGGACGCTGCGCGGCGCGCCGGGCTGGGCGCGGGCCGCGCACCGGGTGCTGCACCGCTGGTCGGCCCGGCCGTACCTGTACGCCCCCAGGATCGGGCGGGTCATGCACCGCCCGGTGGCCTGGCTGGAGCGCCGCCACGGCCGCCCGCTGCGGGTGCGCGCCCGGCGCGGCGTGGTGCTGGCCGCCGGCGGGTTCGCCGCCAACCGGCAGATGATGCGCGAGCACGCGCCCGCCTACCGCGGCGGCCTGCCGCTGGCCACGCCCGGTGACGACGGCAGCGGGATCCGGCTCGGCACCCAGGCGGGCGGCGGGACCGCGTTCCTGGACCGCGTCTCGGTGTGGCGCTTCCTCAGCCCGCCGGCCGCCCTGCTGCGCGGCGTCCTGGTGGACCGGGCCGGGCAGCGGGTGTGCGATGAGTCCCGGTACGGGGCGGCGATCGGCGAGGCCGTCGTGACCAGGCACCAGGGCCAGGCCTGGCTGCTCATCGACCAGGCGACGCTGGCGCTGGCCCGCCGCCAGCTGCGGGCCAGCACGCTGTGGTTCCAGCGGCTGCAGGCGGGCTACCTGCTGACCGCCGGCCGGATCAGCGCCGCCACGCCAGGCGGGCTGGCCGCCCGGGCCGGCATCGACCCCGGCGGCCTCGCCGCCACCCTGGCCGCCTACAACGCCGCGGCCGCGGCGGGGCGCGCCGACCCGGCGGGCAAGCCGGCCGACCTGGTCTGCCCGCAGGACCGGCCGCCCTACTCGCTCATCGACTGCTCGGTCCGGCCCCGGCTGGCCTACCCGGCCCCGATGCTCACCCTCGGCGGGCTGGCGGTCGCCGAGGACACCGGCCAGGTCCGGCGGGCGGACGGGACGCCGGTCCCCGGGCTGTACGCGGCCGGGCGCACCGCCGCGGGCCTCTGCTCGCGGTCCTACGTCAGCGGGCTGTCGCTGGCGGACTGCGTGTTCTCCGGCCGGCGGGCCGGCCAGCACGCGGCCGCGGGGGCCCGCGCCCGGACCCGGGAGGGATGAGTGCTCGACGGCCAGCAGCTGTCCGTGATCGCCGGCCGCCTGCGGGCGGCCGAGCGCGACCAGGCACCCATCGCGCCGCTGACCGACTCCTACCCGGCGCTGGAGCCGGCCGACGCGTACGCGATCCAGCTGCACAACATCCGGCGCCGGGCCGCCCCGGTCGTCGGCCACAAGGTCGGCCTGACCTCGGCCGCGATGCAGCAGATGATGGGGGTCGGCGAGCCGGACTACGGTCACCTGCTGGCCGACATGCGGCTCGGCGAGGACGTGCCGGTGCAGGCCGGGCGCTACTGCTGGCCCCGGGTGGAGATCGAGGTGGCCTTCGTCCTGGGCGCGGACCTGCCGGGGGAGGACTGCACCGAGGCGGACGTGCTGGCCGTGACGGAGGCGGTCGCGCCCGCGATCGAGCTGATCGACAGCCGGATCGCGGACTGGCGGATCAGGCTCCCGGACACGATCGCCGACAACGCCTCGTCAGCCGGCTTCGTGCTCGGCCGGGCGCGGGCCCGGCCGGGCGATCTCGACCTGCGCGGCATCGAGGCGGTCCTGTGGCGCTCCGGCGCGCTGGTCGCGCACGGGCGGTCCGACGCGGTCCTGGGTAACCCGGCCACGGCCGTGGCCTGGCTGGCCCGCGCGGTGGCCCGGTACGGCGTGCGGCTGAGGGCGGGGCACATCATCCTGCCGGGCGCGTGCGACCGGGCCGTCGACGCGCGCCCCGGCGACGAATTCCGCGCCGATTTCACCGGCCTCGGCGCCGTGAGCTTGTCGTTCGCGGAATCCGGCTTGCCCGGCCCGGCGCTCACGGATAGCTGATGGCTGACCGCGGGGCTGGCCGCCACGGCCTGGCAGGCCAGGATGTAGCCGTCGGCGACGTCCTCCTCCTCGAGGACCTCGTTGTGCGCCATCTCCACCGCACCGCCGGTCAGCAGGCACGCGCAGGCGCCGCAGATTCCCTGGCGGCAGGAGTACGGCGGGTCGAGGCCCTGGCCGATGAGCACGTCCAGCATCCGGGTTCCCGGCGGCCAGGCCAGCATGCGGGTCTGGCCGTCCAGGGTGACCTGGAGCGTCGCCGCCGCCGCGGTGGCCGCCGCGGGCACCTCAGGTGCCTCGAAGGGGTTCTCCGCCAGGGACAGGAACCGCTCGGCGTGCACCCGCTGGGCGGGCAGGCCAGCCTGGCGCAGCGCCTCCCGGACCACCGCCAGGTAGGCGTCCGGCCCGCAGACGAACGCGTCATAGCCCGCGTACGGGCCGGCCAGCGCCGCGATCCGGGCCGCGCTGGGCGTGCCCTGGACCGAGTCCAGCCAGTGCACCACGACCAGCCGGTGCCCGGCCTCGTCCTCGAGCCTGCGCAGCTCGCGGCCGAAGATGACCGAGCGCTCGTCGCGGTTGGCGTAGACCAGGACGATCCGGCCCTGCCCGCGGGCCAGGGCTGACTTCAGGATGGACATGACCGGGGTGATGCCGCTGCCCGCGGCGAGCAGCAGGAAGTCGCCGTCCAGCGCGGCCGGCGTGAACGTCCCGGCCGGCGGCAGGATGTCCAGCACGCTCCCGGCGCGTCACGTGGTCGGCGATCCAGTTCGACGCGTGCCCGTCGGCCATCCGCTTGACGGTGATCGTCGGCCGGTCGCCCGTGTGCGGCGAGCTGGACAGCGAGTAGCAGCGGGCCACCGAGCCGTCCCGGTCATGCGGGACGCGGACGGTCAGGAACTGGCCCGGGCGGTAGCCGAACGCCGCGTCCAGCTCCGGCGGGATGTCCAGCACGAGCGAGCACGCCTCGTCGGTCTCGCTGATCACCTCGGCCACCCGCAGCTGGTAGGAGGCGCGGGGCGCGGTCATCGCGGGCTCAAGGCGCGGACACCTCCAGGCGGCCCTGGGCCACCGCGCGGTCGATGCTGGCCCGCAGGCTGGCGCAGCCGTCGATCAGGGCCGTCTGCTCCCCGGCGGCCGTCCGCGCGCCGAACTCGGCGCAGGCCGCGCACGGCCTGCGGGCTCCACTGCACGCTGGTGTGCTGCGGGCTGAACTTGGCGGCCAGCACGGCCGCCCCGCAGCGGTCACACCCGACCTCGCGCAGCAGCGCCTTCCGCTCGTCGGCGCGGGGGGACGGATGCTGGCCGTTCGCGCCCTGGCCCGGAGCCTGCCCGCCGCCCATGGTCAGCGGGCCTCGGCGGGCCGCCCGGCGAGGTTGCCCGCCACCTCCGCCTCCCACCCGGATACCGCGCGGGTGGTGTCGATCTCGAACTCATACCGCGCGACCATGTCCGGGGTGATGTCCTCGACGTCGGCATAGAACTGGCCGTACCAGCGCCGCAGCTGGTAGACCGGGCCGTCCTCGGCGCACAGCAGCGGGTTGTCCACCCGGCTCTTGTGCTTCCAGATCTCGACGTCCTGCTGGAAGCCCAGGCCGATGAAGTCCGCGAACTTGGCGGCGACCCGCTCGCCCCGGGCCTCGGACAGGCCGGGCGGCCGCCGCACGATCACGCCCCACTGCAGCATGAACGCGGTGGGCGTGACCGGGTAGTGGCAGTTGATCAGGACGCTCTCCATGGTCGTGCCGTGATAGTCGTGCCACAGCTTGTTGATCATGTAGGCCGGCCCGAAGTAGGAGGCCTCGGAGCGCAGCGTGGTATCCGCCCCGGCGGCGTAGTTGGATTCCGTCCCGACGTCCGGGCGTGACCTGGTCCGCAGGTACTGCGTGGCGATGTGCCCCTCGAACACGTTCTTGAAGTACGTGGGGAACGCGAAGTGGATGTAGAAGAAGTGCGCCATGTCCACGACGTTGTCGATCACCTCGCGGCAGTTCGCCCCCTCGACCAGGATCGTGTCCCAGGTCCAGTTGCTCCACCCGGGGGAGTGCGCGCCCTCGATGGCGGGGATGGCCACCTCCGGCGGCGGCGGGTTGCCCTGCGGGTCGTGCCACACGAACAGCTGCCCGTTGCGCTCCAGGGTGAGCCAGGACCGGGTGCGCGCGGCCGGCGGGACGCGCCGGGCGTAGGGGATCTGGGCGCAGCGGCCGTCGCCGCCCCAGCGCCAGTCGTGGAACGGGCAGGCGATGGCGTCGCCCTTGACCGTGCCGCGGCTCAGGTCGCCGCCCATGTGCCGGCAGTACGCGTCGAGCACGTGCAGGGTCCCCTGGCTGTCGGCGAAGACCACGAGCTTCGTGCCGAACGCCTGCACCGCGTGCGGGCCGGAGTCCCGGAAGGAGCGGGCCAGCCCCAGGCAGTGCCAGCCGCGGGCAAACCTGGCCGGCGGGGTGCCGCGCTCGATGGTCCGGACGCCGTCCCGCTCAGTCATGGGGACTCCCTCCTGCGCTCGTTCACATTCCTGTAACACGTTATAGGCTGTGACGTTCCGTATTTTACTCGCCGACCTGCGGTGGCCTTATGGTCAGACTAGAACATGTTCTAGTCTTGTGGCGATGGTCAACCGTGGAGTCGGCGTGATCGGAGGATGTCCGGTGAGTGAGAACGTCGGGCAGGCGGTGCTGGCCGGGGTACGTGACCTGCTGCCGGTGCTGCGGGAACGGGCGCAGGAGACCGAGGACCACCGCGTGGTGCCGGCCGAGTCGGTCAAGGCGCTGGCCGAGACCGGGTTCTTCCGGCTGCTCCAGCCGGCCCGGTTCGGCGGCCTGGAAGCCGACCCGGTCACGTTCCTGACCGCGGTCCGGCTGATCGCCAGCGCCTGCGGGTCGACCGGGTGGGTCAGCTCGGTCCTCGGCGTGCATCCCTGGCAGCTGGCCCTGTTCCCGGATCAGGCCCAGCAGGAGGTGTGGGGCGATGACCCGAACACCCGGGTGTCGTCGTCCTACGCGCCGACCGGCCGGCCCCAGGCCGCCGACGGCGGGCACCTGCTCACCGGCCGGTGGAGCTTCTCCTCCGGCTGCGACCATGCCAGCTGGGTGCTGCTCGGCGGCATCGCGGCGGACAGCGACGGCAACCCGGCCGACTTCCGCACGTTCCTGCTGCCGGCCAGCGACTACACCATCGACGACGTGTGGGACACGGTCGGGCTGCGCGGCACCGGGAGCAACGACATCGTGGTGGACGGCGCGTTCGTGCCGGAGCACCGCTCGCTCAGCTTCACCGACGTGTTCAAGTGCGTCTGCCCGGGCCAGCAGGTCAATCCGGCGCCGCTGTACCGGCTGCCGTACGGCTCGCTGTTCTCCTACTCGATTACCACCCCGATCATCGGCATGGGGATGGGCGCCTACGCCGCGCACGTGGCCTACCAGCAGGAGCGGGTGCGCGCGTCGTACGTCGGGCAGAAAGCGGCCGAGGACCCGCACTCGCAGGTCCGGGTGGCCGAGGCGGCGGCCGACCTGGATGCGGCCTGGCTGGCCCTGGAGCGGAACATGGCCGACCTGATGGCCTGCGCCCGGGCGGGCGAGAAGATCCCGCTGCCGCTGCGCCTGCGGGTGCGCCGGGACCAGGTGCTCGGCACCGGCCGGGCGATCAGCGCCGTGGACCGGCTGTTCGAGAACTCCGGCGGCCGCGCGCTCAAGCTGGGCACGCCGATCCAGCGGTTCTGGCGGGACGCGCACGCCGGCCGGGTGCACGCCATCAACGACCCGGAGCGGGCCCTGTCGATGTTCGGGCGCGGCGAGTTCGGCCTGCGGATCCAGCCGGACGGCATGGTGTGACGGCCAGCCCGGTGTCCGCCCCGCCCGCTGGCCCCGACGGCCCGGCCGTGCACAGCCGCTTCGCCGAGGCGGCCGGGATGCGGCTGCATTACCACGAGGCCGGCCCGGCGGACGCGGGCGGCCGGGCGCCGGTGGTGCTGCTGCACGGCGGCGGCCCCGGCGCGTCGGGGTGGAGCAACTTCGGCCGCAACCTGCCGGTCTTCGGCGGCCAGTTCCGCACCCTCCTGGTCGACCAGCCGGGGTTCGGCCAGTCCGATCGCCCGCCGGTGACCGGCAACTACTTCACCTTCGCCGCGGACGCGCTGGCCGGCCTGCTCAGCACGCTCGGCATCGACCGGGTGCACCTGATCGGCAACTCGCTCGGCGGCGGCACCGCGGTCCGCTTCGCGCTGGACTACCCCGGGCGCGCGGGCCGGCTGGTGCTGATGGCCCCCGGCGGGCTGGGCCTGAACGTGTTCGCCCCGGACCCGACCGAGGGCGTCAGGCGGCTGATGGAGTTCGCCGCGCCGCCCGGCCCGAGCAAGGAGAAGATGGCCGCCTTCCTCGCGCACCCTGGTGCACGACCAGCGGCTGATCACCGACGCCCTGGTGGACGAGCGGTTCGCCGCGGCCAGCGACCCCGGCGCGCTGGCCGCGATGGCCTCGCTGGGCGCCTCGTTCTTCGACCCGGCCACCGCCGAGGACGGGATGCTCTGGCGGGAAGCGCACCGGCTGCGCCACCGGGTGCTGCTGATCTGGGGCCGGGAGGACCGGGTGAACCCGCTGGACGGCGCGCTGGCCGCGGTCAAGCTGATCCGCCGGGCCCAGCTGCACGTGTTCGGCGGCTGCGGGCACTGGGCGCAGCTGGAGAAGTTCGACGAGTTCAACCGGCTGGCGATCAGCTTCCTGGAGGGAGACACGGCATGACACCGATCCAGTCGCTGGGCTACCTGCGCATCGAGTCGGCCGACGTCGCGGCGTGGCGGGAGTTCGGGGTCCGGGTGCTCGGCCTGATGGAGGGCCGCGGGCCCGAGCCCGGGGCCGTGTACCTGCGGATGGACGAGTTCCCGGCCCGGCTGGTGATCCTGCCCGGTGAGCAGGACCGGCTGCTCGCCTCCGGCTGGGAGGTAGCCGGCGAGGAGGAGCTGGCCGGGGTGAGCGAGGCGCTGGCCCGGGCGGGCGTCGCGGTCAAGGCCGGCACCGCCGCGGAACTCGCCGCGCGCCGGGTCGGGCAGCTGCTGCGCTTCGAGGACCCCTCGGGCAACACCCTGGAGGTCTTCTCCGGCGCGGCCCTGGAGCACCGCCCGGTGAGCAGCCAGTACGGGAACCGCTTCGTCACGGGGGAGATGGGACTGGGGCACGTCGTGCTCCCGGTCTCCGACGAGCAGTCCGCGCTGCGGTTCTACACCGAGGTGCTCGGGTTCCGGCTGCGCGACTCGATGCGGATGGCACCGGAGCTGTTCGGCCGGCCCGCGGGCGGGCCGCCGCTGTGGATGCGCTTCCTCGGCTGCAACCCGCGGCACCACTCGCTGGCGCTGGCCCCGTTCCCGGCGGCGGCCGGGATCGTGCACCTGATGATCGAGGCCGCCTCGCTCGACGACGTCGGCCGGGCCCTGGACCGGTGCACCCGGCGCGGGGCGCCGGTCAGCGCCACCCTCGGGCGGCACGCCAACGACCTGATGGTGTCGTTCTACGTGCGGACGCCGGGCGGGTTCGACGTCGAGTACGGCACGGACGGCCAGCGGGTCGACGACGCGACCTGGGTGAGCCGGGAGACCACCGCGATCAGCCTGTGGGGGCACAGTTTCGCCGCCCCGGGCGCCCCCTGAGCCGGGCCTGGCGGCCGGTGCCGCGATGACGGCCACCCCCCGCGTCACGCCCCCGCGGTCTGATCCCGAGCCGGCCCGGTTCCGGCGGGTGCTCGGGCACTTCTGCACCGGGGTCACGGTGATCACCACGGCCGATGACCGCGGGCCGGCCGGCTTCGCCTGCCAGTCGTTCGCCGCGCTGTCCCTGGAACCGCCGCTGGTGCTCTTCTGCCCGGGCCGGTCGTCGGCGAGCTGGCCGCGGATCGCCGAGGCCGGCCATTTCTGCGCGAACGTGCTGGCCTCCGGGCAGCGTGAGCTGGCCCGGGTGTTCGGCACCAGCGGGCCGGGCAAATTCGCCGGCGTGCGCTGGTCGCCGTCGTCCTCCGGGGCGCCGGTCCTGGATGACGTGCTCACCTGGGCTGGCTGCACCGTCGAGGCGGTCCACGAGGCCGGTGACCACTACGTGGTGATCGGCCGGGTGACCGAGCTCGGGGACTGCCGGGCCGGCCAGCCGCTGCTGTTCTACCGGGGCCGTTTCACGGTGCCCGCGGAGCGGGCCGCGGGCGGGCCGCCCGAGGTCGTCGACACCCTGCTCGCCTGGCCGCGCCACAACGACTGGATCTGACCGGCCGCGCCGGGCCGGCGCGGGCGCGGCGCTGGCCGGCGGGTGCGCAGGAACAGCACGAGGGCCAGGGCGCAGGCCACGGCCAGCGAGCTGACCGCGTAGGCGGCCTCGACCCGGAGCCTGGCCGCGCCGGGCCCCAGGGTGATGACGGCGAGCACCACGGCGCCGGCCAGCCAGGCGAGCAGCTGGTCGCGGTGCCGGGACAGGGCCATCGCGCCCTGGCCCAGGACCATGGCCAGCATGTAGCACAGCGTGCCGGCGGCGAGCAGGGCGAAATCGGCCCGCCCCAGGGCCGGGCGCGCGGCGAACAGCACCCGGGCCAGCCACGGGCCGGCGATCACCCCCGGCAGGGCGCCGCCCAGGCCGAGGACGGTCACGATCACGCACCCGCGGGCCAGCAGCCGCCCGAAGCGCGGCCGGTCACCCGCGGCGATGGCGCCGGCCAGGCCCGGCAGCAGCGACGCCTGCAGCGACGTGAACACGAACAGCGGCACCCGGGCCAGCAGCATGGCGGCCAGCAGCGCGCCCACCACCGCGGGATCGCCCGGCGACAGCAGCCTGAGGCTGATCACCGCCACGTTCACCACGAGCTGGGCGAGCAGCATGGTCCCGATGAGCGGGCCCAGCCCGCGGCACATCAGCCGCCAGCTCACGGGGGGCCCCGGGCCCATGTCCGCCAGGAACGGGCCGAGGGTGGCGGCCACCGCGATCAGCGGGGCGACGGTCAGGGTCAGGCCGAACGCGGTGGCCGAGTGGACGCCCGCGGCGCCGAGGGCGCAGGCGAGGACCAGGCGCAGCCCGCCGTCCACGGCGAGCTGGCTCCCGTAGGCCCGGAACCGGCCCTGCCCGGCGAGCACGCCGCGGCTCACCGAGGTGACCGCGAGCGCGAGCAGGGCCGCGGCGAGCGCCGCCACCATCGCGGTGCTGCCGCCGAACAGGGCGCGGGCCAGCGGCCGGGCGGCGGCCGCGGTCAGGACCAGCGTGGCGGCGCACAGGACGCCGGCCGCGGCCGCGGCCCGGCGGGCCACCGGGATGATTCCCTCACCTTTCGCCGTGCGCGCCGCGACGAGCCGGATCACCTCCTGCTCGACGGGGAGGAACAGGCCCAGGCCCGCCCAGAAGACGATCGTCCACAGCACCGACATGGCCGCGGCACCGCCCGTGCTCAGGCTGTGCCCGGCTACCGCGAGCTGGGCGTAGCAGCCGCCGCCGAGCACCGCGAGCCCGGCCGCCACGGGAACCGTCCCCCGCGGCAGCAGGTCCACGAGGCGCGCCGTCAGCTTCATGCGCGCTCAGCCGCCGATCACGGCGGCGGCGATCCTGGCCACATGCCCGGCCGGCGGGCCGAGGAGCTGCCCGGTGGCGTGCGCCCGCTTGAGAAAGTGGTGGGCGTCGTGTTCCCAGGTGATGCCGAGGGCCCCGTGCAGCTGGATCATCTCGGCCGCCACCCGCGCGAACACCTCCGAGCAGTAGACCTTGGCCGCCGCCGCGAGCAGCCCGGGACCGGCCGTTTCTGCCGCCGTGGGCGCGGCGGCCGCCGGGGGCGCTTCCGCCGCCGCGGCCGCGGCCGCATACGACAGCGACCGGGCCGACTCCACCAGCACGTGCAGGTCGGCCAGCCGGTGCGCGATCGCCTGGAAGCCGCCGATGGGCCGGCCGAACTGGACCCGGACCTGGGCGTAGCCGACGGTCAGCTCGAGCGCCCGCCGCGCCGCGCCGGCCTGCTCGGCGCTGAGCGCGAGGCACGCGAGGTCCCGGGCCCGGGTGAGCGCCGCGCTGCCCCCCGCCCCCCGGCGCCCCGGTCCCCGACGCGCCGCCCCGCGGCCCCGTCCAGCCGCACGACAGCCAGGCGGCTGGTGAGATCCATGGCCGTCACCGCCGTGCGGGTGACACCGGCCTGGTGCGGGTCCACGTCGAAGAGCCCGATGCCGTCCGGGGCGCGCGCGGCGACCAGCAGCACGTCGGCACAGTCGCCGTAGAGCACGTGGTGCGCCGTGCCGGCCAGGGCCCAGACGCCGCCGGGGCTGGCGGGCGGGGCGGCCTGGCAGGCCACCTCGCCCGGGTCCCAGTGACCGGCCTGCGGGGTCCAGGCCAGCGCCGCGACAGCGGTCCCGGCGGCCACCGGCGGCAGCAGGCGCTGGCAGGCGGCGCTGTCCCCGCTGGCCAGCAGGGCCTGCGTGGCCAGGACGGCCGACCCCAGCAGCGGCGAGGGGGTGAGGCGGGTGCCGAGCTCCTCCGCGACGACGTGGGTCTCGACCGGGCCGGCCGCGGCGCCGCCGTATTCCTCCGGCACCGCCAGCCCGGCCACGCCGATCTCGCCGCACAGCCGCTGCCACAGCGCCGGGTCGTAGCGCGGGCCGTCCGCCGCGGCGGGTGCGCGGCGCTCATGCCGCGCCAGCAGGGCCCGGACCGCGTCGCGCAGCGCCCGCTGCTCGCCGGTCAGCTCCATGGCTGCCCGCCGTCCGCGGCCAGGCTGGCCATGACCCGGGCCCGGTGCTCGGCCTGGGTTCCCCACGCCGGGACCAGCGCGCGGATCTTCGTCAGCCACAGGCCGAGGTCGTGCTCCTGGGTGTAGCCGATCGCGCCGTGCACCTGCAGGGCGGTGCGGGCCGCCCGGTGCGCGGCGCCGGCGCAGGCGATCTTCGCGGCCGAGACATCCCGGGCCGCGCCCGCCCCGTCGCCGGCCAGCGCCAGCGCCGCGGCGTCCAGCAGCGGCCCGGCGAACTCCAGGGCGATGGCCACGTCGGCGAGCTGGTGCTTGACCGCCTGGAACGAGCCGATCGGGCGGCCGAACTGCACCCGCTGCCTGGTGTGCCGGACACTGGCGGCCAGCAGGGCGCGGCCGGCGCCGAGCAGCTGCGCGGCGCAGGCCAGCGCGCCGAGGTCGAACGCGTGGCGGGCGGCGGCGGGCACGGCGGGCCCGCGGGCCAGCAGCTGCCGGCCGCAGGCCTGCGCCAGCGACCGGGCCGGGTCCACCGACTGGTACCGGGCGCCCGGCGCGGCCAGCCACACGGCGTCGTCCTCGACGAGCAGGACCAGGCCCGCGGCGTCGGCGTCCGCGGCGTACGGCCGCCGCGGCGGCAGGGCCACGCTGGCCATCAGGTCCCCGGCGGCCAGCCCGGCCAGCCACCGGGCGCGCTGGCCGTCATCACCCGGCCCCTGATCATCCAGGGCGGCGAGCAGCCCCGGCACGGCGGCCAGGGACTCGGCCACCGGCCCGGGCAGGGCGTGATGCCCGAGTTCCTCGCAGGCGACCACGAGGTCCAGCGGGCTGGCCCCGAGCCCGCCGCAGCGCTCCGGTACCGCGAGCGCGGTGACGCCCGCCCCGGCGAGCTGGCGCCACAGCGCCAGGCCGGCCGACCGGTCGCCGGCCGCCCACCGCCGCGCCGCGCCCAGCGTCATGTCACCGGTCCCGCCGGCGGCCCCCGCCGCGGCGCCGCCGGTGAGCAGGTCATGCAGGGCGGCGGCGAACTGCTCCTGCTCCGCCGAGCGGGCCGGGGTCATCGCGGCAGGCCCAGCAGCCGCTCGGCGATCACCGTGCGCTGTATCTCGTTCGTGCCCGCGTAGATCGGGCCGGCCAGGGAGAAGAGGTAGCCGTCCAGCCAGCGGCCGTCCGGCCCCGGCTGGCCGGCCAGCTCCGCCTGCGGCCCGAGCAGGTCCAGCGCGGTCTCGTGCAGCCCGACGTCGAGCTCGGACCAGAACACCTTGCCCAGGCTGGACTCCGGGCCCAGGGTGGCGCCCGCGTCGAGCCTGCGGGCGGTGGCCAAGGTGTGCAGCCGGTAGGCCCGGGCGCCGATCCAGGCGTCGGCGACCCGGTCCCGCAGCGCCGTGTCGGCCGGGTCACCGGCCCGCTGCCACAGCTCGACGAGGCGCGCGGCGGCCGCGCAGAACCGTCCCGGGCTGCGCAGGGACAGGCCGCGTTCGTGGCTCGCGGTGCTCATCGCGATCCGCCATCCCTCGCCCGGGGCGCCGACCACGTCGCAGTCGGGCACGAACACGCCGTCCAGGAAGATCTCCGCGAACCCGGTCCCGCCGCCGAGCTGGCGGATCGGGCGCACGTCGACGCCCTCGGCGCGCAGGTCGAAGAGGAGGTACGTCAGGCCGTGGTGCCGCCCGGCGCCGGGATCGGTACGGAACAGGCCGAACGCCCGGTCCGCGAAGGCCGCGCGCGAGCTCCACGTCTTCGCCCCGGACAGCAGCCAGCCCCCGTCGGTGCGGGTGGCGCGGGCCCGTGATCGCGGCCAGGTCGCTGCCCGCCTCCGGCTCTGACCACGCCTGCGCCCACACGTCCTCCGCGGTGGCCATCCGGGGCAGCAGGCGGTCCCGCTGGGCGGCGGTGCCGTGCGCGAACAGGGTCGGGGCCAGCAGGAACAGGCCGTTCTGGCCGACCCGGGCCGGCCCGCCGGCGGCGTGGTACTCATCCTCGAAGATCAGCCACTCGAGCAGCGACGCGCCGCGGCCGCCGTACTCGGCCGGCCAGGACACCACGGCCAGCCGCGCCGCCGCGAGCTCGCGTTCCCACTCGCGGTGGCGGGCGAACCCCCCGGCCGTGTCCACCGACGGCAGCGGCTCCGCGGGCACGTGCGCGGCCAGCCAGTCCCGCACCTCGGCCCGGAACGCGGCGCCGTCGCCCGGATCGGGGCTCACCCGTTGGCCTTCCGCATCCCCCGGGCGTCCAGGCCGGCCAGTGAGTCGCCGGACACCTCGGCGTTGTGCGCGTGCGCCAGGTGATGCAGGCCGAACACCGAGTCCATGCCCGCCCGCATCCCCATCAGGTCCTCGCACTGGTTCACCGCCCGCTTGGCCAGGGCCAGCCCGAACCGGGGCATGGTGGCGATGCGCTCCGCGATACCGAACGTCACCCCGGCCAGCTCGGCCCGCGGCACCACCCGGTTCACCATGCCCAGCTGCCAGGCCCGTTCCGCGTCCAGGCGGTCGCCGGTGAACAGCATCTCCTTGGCGAACCGCGGCCCCAGCATCCACGGGTGGGCGAAGTACTCCACGCCCGGTATCCCCATCCGCAGCACCGGGTCGGCGAAGAACGCGTCCTGCGCGGCGATGATCACGTCGCAGACCCAGGCGAGCATGAGGCCGCCGGCGATGCAGGCGCCCTGCACCATGGCCACCACCGGCTTGGGGATCTCCCGCCAGCGCCGGCACATGCCGAGGTAGACCTCCATCTCGCGGGCGTAGCGGGCGTCGGCGCCGGCCTGGCCGACGTGGTCCCACCACAGCACCGCCTGCCGGTCGAAGGAGACGTCCGCGTCCCGGCCGGGGGAGCCGATGTCGTGGCCCGCGCAGAAGTGATCGCCGGCCCCGGCCAGCACGATCACCGCGACCTGCTCGGCGTTGACCGCCCGGGCGAAGGCCCGGTCCAGGGCGTACGTCATCGCGGAGTTCTGCGCGTTGCGGTACCGCGGCCGGTTCAGGGTCACCAGCGCGATGGCGCCGCGCTCTTCGTAGCTGACCGGCTCCGCGCCCGCGGGCCCGGCGCCGGCCACGCTCTCGCCCGTCATCTGGCTGATTCCTCCCTGAGCAGTCGCTTGAGCGGCTTGCCCGACGGGTTGCGGGGCAGGCCGGCCAGGAACTCCACCTGGCGGGGCATCTTGTAGCCGGCCAGCCGCCCCCGGCAGAAGGCCAGCACGCTGGCTTCGTCCAGGGCATAGCCCGGGCGGGTGACCACGTACGCCTTGCCGACCTCGCCGAGCCGGGCGTCGGCCACCCCGATCACGGCCGCCTCGGCCACCCCCTCCAGCCGGGCGAGCACCTGCTCCACCTCGGCCGGGTAGACGTTGAAGCCGCCGCAGATGTACATGTCCTTGAGCCGGTCGGTGATGGTCAGGTAGCCGCGCGGGTCGAGGCAGCCGACGTCGCCGGTGCGCAGCCAGCCGCCGTCACCGACGGCGGCCCGGGTCGCCGCCGGGTCGTCCAGGTAGCCCAGCATCAGGTTCGGCCCGCGGAGCAGGATCTCGCCGGGTTCGCCGGGCGCGGCGTCGTGCCCGTCCGGGCCGGCCACCCGCACCTCGAACCCGGCGGCCGGCCGCCCCGACGTGCGCGCCACGGTCTGCGGGTCATCGCCGGGACGGCACATCGTGGCCACCACGGCCTCGGTCAGCCCGTAGGCCGTGAGCACCGTGTCGAAGCCAAGCTCGGCGCGCATCCGCTCGACCAGGGCGACCGGGACGGCCGCCGCGCCGGTGACCGCCAGCCGCAGGCTGGACAGGTCGCGGGAGGGCCGGCCGGGGTGGTCCAGGAGGGTCTGGTAGATCGTGGGCGCACCGGGGAAGACGGTGATCCGCTCGGTTTCGACCAGCTCCATGGCCTGCCCGGCGTCGTACACCGGCTGCGGCACGATCGCGGCCCCGCTGACCAGGCAGGCCAGGATGCCCGCCTTGTACCCGAAGCTGTGGAAGAACGGGTTGACCACCAGGTAGCGGTCGGCCCTGGTGAGGCGGGCGCACTCGGCCCAGGCCCGGGCGACGCCCAGCGACTGGCGGTGGGCGCTCATCGCCCCCTTGCTCCGCCCGGTGGTGCCGGACGTGAACAGGATGTCGCTGACCTGTGCGGGGCGGACCGCCGCGGCGCGCGCGGCGGCCTGCTCCGGCGGTACGCCCGCGGCCCGGCCGCTCAGGTCGGCCCACTCCAGGGTGGTCCAGTGCGGGGCGGGGCCCGGCCGGCTGGCCACGGGCGCGGCCCCGGCGTACGCGGCCCCGGCGGGCACCCGGATCACCAGCCTGAGCTGGTCCAGGCCGCCGCCGGCCGGGCTGCCGCCGTCGGCCGGGCCGCCGCCTGGGCCGGCCCGGTGTTCCGTGGCCGCCTCGCGCAGCGCCGCGAGCCGGTCGGTGCCGAGGAACGGGCCGGCCACGATCAGCGCGCGGGCGTGGCTGCGGCTGATCACATCGAGCGCCTCGGGGCCGGTGAACCGGGTGCTGACCGGGACCAGCGTCGCGCCCGCGTAGAGCGCGCCGAGCGCGCCGAGGACCCAGTGATGGGTGTTGGGGGACCAGATGGCCACCCGGTCGCCGGGGGCCACCCCCTCCGCGGCCAGCGCCCGCGCGACCACGGCGACATGCTCGTGCAGCTCGCGGTAGCTGAGCCGGGGACCGCCCGGCTCGGCCAGCGCGGCCGCGTCACCGAACTCCCGCGCCGCGCACGCCACGGCGGCCGGGATGGTGAGTTCCACGGGGCTCCTTACTAAAGCAAGTGCTTGGTAGGCTGAGCCTACGCGCGGGAGCAGTCACTGGCCAGACACGGCCGGCCGGGCGCCGGGAGGAACGGGTGCAGGTGAGCCCCCAGGACGAGGAGTTCCGCCGCTGCGTGCGGCAGTGGCTGGCGGACAACCTCAGCGGCCGGTTCGCCGGGCTGCGCGGCGCGGGCGGTCCCGGCCGGGAGCATGAGGCGCACGCCGGGCGGCTGGCCTGGAACCGGCATCTCGCCGCGGCCGGCTGGACCTGCCTGGGCTGGCCGGCCGAGTACGGCGGCCGCGGTGCGACCCTGGCGCAGCAGGTCATCTTCCACGAGGAGTACGCGCGGAGCGGCGCTCCGGCCCGCGTCGGCTACGTGGGCGAGGAACTGCTCGGGCCCACCCTGATCGCGCACGGCACCGCCGGGCAGCGGCAGCGGTTCCTGCCGGCCATCGCGGCGGTGCGGGAACTGTGGTGCCAGGGTTACTCGGAGCCAGGAGCCGGATCGGACCTGGCCGCGGTGGCCACCACGGCGGCGCTGGACGGCGGGCAGTGGGTGATCACCGGGCAGAAGGTGTGGACGTCGCTGGCCCACCTGGCCGACTGGTGCTTCGTGCTGGCCCGCACGCAGGCGGGCTCACGGCGGGCCGCGGGCCTGTCGTACCTGCTCGTCCCGATGCGCCAGCCGGGGGTCACCGTCCGCCCGATCCGCCAGCTGACCGGCACGTCCGAGTTCAACGAGGTCTTCTTCGACGGGGCCCGCACCGCGCGGGACATGGTCGTCGGCGAGGCCGGCGATGGCTGGCGGATCGCCCAGGCCACCCTCGCGGTCGAGCGGGGCGCGGCCACCCTGGGCCAGCAGGTCGGGTTCCGGCGGGAGCTGGACGCCCTGATCGAGCTGGCCCGGCGGACCGGGGCCGCGGCCGACCCGCTGCTGCGCGACAAGCTGGCCCGGGCCTGGATCGGGCTGGAGGTCATGAGGGCGCACGCGCTCGCCACGGTAGGCGGGACAGCCGGGGCCGGACCAGACGGGGCGGGATCAGCCGGGGCGGGGCCGCCCGGTCCCGCCGGGCCCGCGGCCCGGCCGGGCGCCGACGCCTCGGTGGTGAAGCTGCTCTGGTCACGGTGGCACCAGGAACTGGGGGAGCTGGCCATGGACGTGCTCGGCGCCCCGTCGATGGTGGCCCGGGGCGCCCCCTATGACCTCGACGACTGGCAGCGGCTGTTCCTGTTCAGCCGGGCTGACACGATCTACGGCGGATCGGATGAGATCCAGCGCGGCATCATCGCCGAGCGGGCCCTCGGCCTGCCCCGCCAGGCCCGGTCATGATCGTCCCCCCGCCCGGCGCCGTCCCGCCCGCCGGGCACGACCTGCTGGCCGGCAAGGTGGTGGTGGTCACCGCCGCGGCCGGCACGGGCATCGGGTCGGCCGCGGCCCGGCGCTGCCTGGAGGAGGGCGCGCGGGTGATGGTCAGCGACCAGCACGCGCGCCGCCTCGGCGCGATCCGCGACGAGCTCGCCGCGGCGCACGGGGACCGGGTCGCGGCGCTGCCCTGCGACGTCACTGCCGAGGCGGACGTCGCCGCGCTGGTCGCCGGGACGGTGCGCGAGTTCGGCCGGATCGACGTGTTCATCGCCAACGCGGGCCTCGGCGGCACCAGCCCGGTCCCGGAGATGACCGACGAGCAGTGGCTGCGGGTGGTGGACGTCACCCTCACCGGCACGTTCCGGTGCGTCCGGGCCGCGCTGCGCCAGATGGTCGCGCAGGGCGGTGGCGGCTCCGTCGTCACCAACGCGTCGGTGCTCGGCTGGCGGGCCCAGCCGGGCCAGGCCCATTACGCCGCGGCCAAGGCGGGCGTGATGGCCCTCACCCGGTGCGCGGCCATGGACGTGGCCGCGCACGGGATCCGGGTCAACGCCGTGGCGCCGAGCCTGGCCGCCCATCCGTTCCTGGTCAAGGTGACCAGCGAGGAGGTGCTGACCGAGCTGGCCGCGCGGGAGGCGTTCGGGCGCGCGGCCCAGCCCTGGGAGGTCGCCAACGTGATGGTCTTCCTGGCCAGCGACTACTCCTCCTACCTGACCGGTGAGGTGCTGTCGGTCAGCAGCCAGCATCCCTGACCGGGCCGCCCCCGGGGCGCGGCGTCAGAGCCGCTCGATGATGGTGGCGGTGGCCATCGCGCCGCCGGCGCACATGGTGATCAGCGCCGTGCTCGCGTCCCGCCGCTCCAGCTCGTGCACGGCCGTGGTGATCAGCCGCGCGCCCGTGCTGCCGACCGGGTGGCCGAGCGCGATGGCGCCGCCGCTGACGTTGACCCGCTCCGGATCCGGCTGGTGCACGCTGAGCCAGGACAGGACCACCGAGGCGAACGCCTCGTTGACCTCGAACAGGTCGATGTCCGCGACGGTCATCCCGCTGCGGGCGAGCACCCGCTCGGTCGCCGCGACCGGGCCGTCGAGGTGGTAGTACGGCTCCGCCCCGACGAGGCACTGGGCGAGGATGCGGGCCCGCGGCCGCAGGCCAAGCTCACGCGCCCGGCCCGCCTCGGCCAGCAGAACGGCGGCGGCGCCGTCGGAGATCTGCGACGACGTGCCGGCCGTGTGCACGCCGCCGTCCAGCACGGGCCGCAGCCGGGCCAGCGCCTCCAGGCTCGTCTCGCGCAGGCCCTCGTCGCGGTCGACCGTGCGGGTCTCACCCGTCGGCTGGCCGTCCGGCCCCGCGACCGGCGCCTTGACGGGCACGATCTCGCGGTCGAACCGGCCTTGCGACCAGGCCAGCTGGGCCGAGGCCTGCGAGCGCAGCCCGAACCGGTCGACCTCCGCGCGGGACAGCCCGCGCCGCTGCGCGATCCGCTCCGCGGCGACGAACTGGTTCGGCAGGTCGATATCCCAGGAGGCGGGCCGGGGCTGCCCCGCGTCCGTCCCGACGGCGGCCCCCAGCGGCACCCGGCTCATCGCCTCCACCCCGCAGGCGATGCCGACGTCGATGGCGCCGGCCGCGATGAGCCCGGCCACCAGGTGCGCGGCCTGCTGCGCCGAGCCGCACTGGGCGTCCAGGGTGAGGCAGCCGGCCTGGTAGGGCAGCCCGGCGTGCAGCCAGGCGGTGCGGGTGATGTTGTTGGACTGCTCGCCCGCCTGCGTCACGCAGCCGCCGGCGACCTGCTCGACGGCGGCCGCGGGCAGGCCCGCCCGGTCCACCAGGGCGGTCTGCGCGGCCCCGAGGATCTCGGCCGCGTGCAGGCCGGCCAGCACGCCACCGCGCTTGCCGATCGGGGTCCGCACCGCCTCTACAATCACCGCAGTGCCCACCGTTTCCTCCTTCACCGGGCGCCCTTCTCGTGGTAGAACGTGTTTCTCGCTCGGTCGCCATCAGCGGTTCACTCGTTCAGCCTGTCGTGGTTGAATCCAGTAGAACACGTTCTAGTGGAGGCAGCCATGGCCGTGCCGCGCATCCCGCCAGGTTTCGACTTCACCGACCCGGACCTCTGCGTTCGCCGGATGCCTGCCGAGGAGTTCGCTGAGCTGCGGCGCACGGAACCGGTGTGGTGGAATGCGCAGCCGCGCGGCGCGTCCGGCTTCGACGACGAGGGATACTGGGTGGTCACCAGGCACGCGGACGTGCTGGAGGTGTCCCGGTCCAGCGATCTGTACTCGAGCCAGGAGAAGACCGCGATCATCCGCCATTCCACGGGCGTGACCGAGGAGAGCCTGGGGATGCAGCGGCTCATCCTGCTCAACATCGATCCGCCCCAGCACACCAAGCTGCGCGGGATAGTCTCGCGGGGCTTCACCCCTCGGGCCATCTCCAGCCTGCGCGAGGTGCTGGCGGCCCGCGCCCAGCGGATCGTCGAGCTGGCCCTCAGCGAAGGCAGCGGTGACTTCGTCACCGACGTGGCGTGCGAGCTGCCCCTGCAGGCCATCGCCGAGCTGCTCGGGATCCCGCAGGACGACCGGCGCAAGATCTTCGCCTGGTCGAACGAGATGATCGGCTACGACGACCCGGAGTACGGCGGCGATTCCCAGGCGGCCGCGGCCGAGCTGGTCGGCTACGCCATGATGATGGCGGAGGATCGCCGCGGGTGCCCCCGGGACGACCTCGTCACCAAGCTGGTCCACGCGCAGGTCGACGGCGGCCAGCTGGCGCCGGACGAGTTCGGCTTCTTCGTCATCCTGCTGGCCGTGGCGGGCAACGAGACCACCCGCAACGCGATCTCGCACGGGATGCTGGCCTTGCTGGACCACCCGGACCAGTGGGAGCAGTACCGGGCCGAGCGGCCGGTGAGCGCGGTGGATGAGATCGTCCGGTGGGCGACCCCGGTCACCGTGTTCCAGCGCACCGCCCTGGCCGACACCACCCTGGGCGGCCAGGAGATCAAGGCCGGGCAGCGGGTCGGCTTGTTCTACCGCTCGGCGAACTTCGACGAGGAGGTCTTCGACCAGCCCGAGCGGTTCGATATCACCCGCAGCCCCAACCCGCACCTGGGCTTCGGCGGCACCGGGACGCACTACTGCCTCGGCGTGAACCTGGCCCGGCTGGAGATCGAGCTGATCTTCAACGCGATCGCCGACGGCATGCCCGCCATCCGGCTGGCCGGCGAGCCGGAGCGGCTGCGCTCGGGGTGGCTCAACGGCATCAAGAAGCTGCCCGTCAGTTACCGGTAACCGGCGGCCCGTCCCGGCCCTGGCCCGGCCCCCTGCCGGGGTCCCGGCCGGGCCCGGAAATGGCGTTCTATCTGTGTAGGATTGGCCGCTGCCAAGGCCGGCGTCCGGGTGCGCAGAGACGGGGATACCACGATGCGAAATGGCATGATCGCCGCCGGGGCGGTGCTGGCCTTAACGGCCGCCGCCGCGGCCCCGGCCCTGGCCGGCACGGGCCTGGCTAGCACGGGCCTGGCTAGCACGGGCCTGGCTAGCACGGGGCAGGCCGGGTGCCGGGCCATCCGCTCGCCAGGGCAGCCAGCGGGCTGGCCCGGGGCTCGGTCACGCTGATCGACACCCGTACCAATACGCGCGGCGCGACCGTCCCGGTGGGCAAGCTGCCCAGCCAGATCGTGCTCACCCCGGCCGGCACCACCGCGTACGTACTGAACGCCTGGTCCAATTCGGTGTCCATGATCAGCACGGGCTCAGGCGTGACGGCGTCCCGCACCATCAAGGCCGGGCGGTACCCGCTCGGGATCGCGATGACGCCCAGCGGCAACCGGGTCTTCATCACCCGGCACCAGAACTACGGGACCGGCAGCGTGCTGCCGGTCAAGGCTTCGACCGGCGCCGCCGGCCAGCCTGTCTCTCCCCCCAGCCGGCAGGGCTACATCTCCGATGCCATCGCGGTCGCGCCGGACGGGAGCGAGGTCTACGCGGCGGAAGACGCCCTGACGGGTGGCTGGGAGGGGCTGCTGCCCATCCGCACCGCGGGTGACCGCCGGGGCGCCGCGATCAAGATCGGCCCGTTCGCGTACGGCATCGAGGACATGGCCTTCACCCCGGCCGGCAAGACCCTCTGGGTGCTCAGCACCACGGGCAAGAAGGAGCTGCTCACCCCGGTCACGACCGCCACCGGGAAGGTGGGCCGGCCCGTCAGGCTGTGGGCCCCGGCGGAGGCCATGGTGATGACCCCGGATGGCCGGTTCATCTACGTCTCCGACCTCTTCCACGGCATCGTGACCGTCGTCCGGACCGCGACAGACAGTATCGTCACGCGGGTCAAGGTCAACGACGCGCAGGCGCTGGCCATGGCGCCGGACGGGAAGACCGTCTACGTGGGGGGCGCGGATCCGGTCACCGGGGCCGGTGAGGTGTTCCCGCTCAGCGTGGCCACGAACACCGCCGGGCCGCCCATCCCGGTCAGCCCGGACGGTGACGTGACGGCCATCGCGGTCACCCCGGACGGCAGCACGGCCTACGCCGCGCTGGGCTTCAACGACGAGGTCGTGCCCATCGACACCGCGACCCGGGCCACGGCCACGCCCATCGCGGTCGGGGTGCACCCGGCGCTGCTCGCGATGACCAGGGACGGCCGCACGCTGTACGTGGTCAACAGCCCCGACCAATCCTGATGCGCGGCCGGCCGGCAGGCCGCGCTGGCCGGGGTCAGCCGGGGTGCTGGCCACCACCCACATCGAGAAGTACTGCGAGCCGCCGCCGTAGGCGTGGCCCAGCGCGGTCCGGGCGCCAGCCACCTGGTGGGCGCCCGCCCTGCCCATGACCTGCAGGGCGGCTTCGGCGAAGCGGAGCAGGCCGGAGGCGCCGATCGGGTTGGAGCTGAGCACCCCGCCCGAGGGATTGACCGGCAGCCGCCCGCCGATCGCGGTCTCGCCGGCCTCGGTCAGCCGCCAGCCCTCACCCGGCCCGGCGAAGCCGAGGTTCTCCAGCCACATCGGCTCGAACCAGGAGAACGGGACGTAGATCTCGGCCACGTCGATTTCCTCTAACGGATCGGTGATGCCCGCCTGCCGCCACAGGGCGGCCGCGGCGTCGGCGCCAGCCCGCGGATTGACGTGGTCCTTGCCCGCGAACATGGTCGGCTCGGTGCGCATCGCGGTGGCCCGGATCCAGGCCACCGTGTGCCCCGCGGCCTCGGCGGCCCGGGCGGCGTCCTCGTCGCCGATGACCACCGCGCACGCGCCGTCCGACGAGGGACAGGTCTCGTCGTAGCGCACCGGGTCCCACAGCATGGGGGAGGACCGCACCGACTCCAGCGTGATGTCCGGCTGCTGCAGGTGGGCGTACGGGTTGAGGCTGCCGTTGCGCCGGTCCTTGACGGCCACCAGGGCGCCGATGTGCCCCGGCGCTCCGCTGCGCCGGATGTAGGCCCGGATGTGCGGGGCGAAGTAGCCGCCCGCCCCGGCCAGCAGCGGCATGCTGAACGGCGGCATGATCGACAGCGCCCACATCGCGTTGGATTCCGACTGCTTCTCGAAGGCGACGGCCAGCACCCTGCGGTGCACCCCGGCCTGGATCAGCGAGGTCGCGACGTTCGCGGTCGCGCCGCCGACCGAGCCTGCCGTGTGCACCCGCAGCAGCGGCTTGCCGGGGGCGCCGAGCGCGTCGGCCAGGTACAGCTCGGGCATCATCACGCCCTCGAACAGGTCCGGCGCCTTGCCCACCACGACGGCGTCGATGCCGTCCAGGGTGGTGCCGCAGTCGGCGAGGGCGCGGTCCACCGCCTCGCGGCAGAGGCCGGCGATCGACACGTCGGTCCGCCGCGAGCGGTGCCGCGTCTGGCCGACGCCGAGGACCGCGGCCCGGTGCTTCACGGTGCTTCCTTCACGGTGCTTCCTTCACCACGATGCTTCCTCCACGGGTCTCCTCCACGGGGCCTCCCCGGCGGGCCTTCCCCTCACCGGGCCTCCATGACGCAGACCAGGTTCTGCTGCAGGGCGGGGCCGCTGGTGGCGTGGCCGAGAGCCCGGCCGGCCCGGCCGGACATGATCTCCCGGGCCGCCATCCCGACGCGCGCCAGGCCGGCGGCGAACATCGGGTTGCCGCACAGCGGGCCCCCAGACGGGTTGACCCGGGCGCCGTCGCCCAGCCCCAGCGCGCCGCGCAGCAGGATCTCCTGGTGGGTGAAGGGCGCATGCAACTCGGCCACCTCCACCCCGCGGGCGCCTGCCGCGCGTCCCGCGCTGGCCGCCGACGGCGCCGTGGTCAGGTCGCGGGCACCCAGCGACCCCGAGTCGATCCGGTGCTCGAACCCGGTGATCCAGGCGGGCCGCTCGCACAGCTCGCGGGCCCGGTCGCCGGACGCCAGGATCACCACCGCGGCGCCGTCGCCGACCGGCGCGCAGTCATGGGCCCGGAGCGGGTCGGCGATGTAGGGCCGGTCCAGCAGCTCCTCGGCGCAGACCTCGCCGGACAGCTGCGCCCCGGGGTTCGAGCGCGCCGCGGCGCGGCTGCGCGCGGCTACCTCGGCCATTTCCTTCTCGCTCCACAGGCCGGCCTCGATGCCCAGCCTGGCCTGCAGCGCGGCGATGCTCACCGAGTCGGGCCACAGCGGGGCCAGCAGGTAGGGGTCGAGCTGCAGGGCCAGCACGCGCCGCAGGTCGCCGGCGGAGGACTTGCCGAAGCCGTAGGCCAGCGCGACGTCGGCCTCGCCGGTCAGGATCTTCACCCAGGCCTCGTAGAGGGCCCAGGCGCCGTCCATCTCCACATGCGATTCCATGATCGGCGGGAACGCCCCGATCGCGTCCACCGCCTGGACGAACGAGAAGGCCCGGCCCGCCAGGTAGTCCGACGACCCGGAGCACCAGAAGTCAATGCCGGCCCGGGCCAGCCCGGTGTCCCGCAGCACCTGCTGGAAGATCGGCACGAGCATTTCCACCCCGCTGGTGGTGCCGTCGCCGCGCCGAACGCAGGGGGACTGGGCGAAGCCGATGACGGCGGCGTCGGTCACGGTCACCGTCCTTCACAGGTGATTGTGATTGGCATACGACCCTTCACAGGTGATGGGCATACGACTCATAAGGGGCGTCCGGCTCACCGGCCGGGCGGAAGTGGTCGATGTTCTCCGGTGTCGTCCCCCACTCAGCGCGCGGCTTCCAGACCGCCCGGACCCGCATCCCCATGCGCACCTCGCCCGGCTCGCAGCCCAGGATGAGGTGCTGGAAGGGGATGTCGGCGCCGTCCAGCAGGATCGCCGCCGCCACGTAGGGCGGTGCTACCCGCTGGCCGGGATAGGGCACGTTGACCACGCAGAACGTGGTGACGGTGCCGATGTCGGGCAGCTCGACCTCGTCGGTGGTCGGGACCCCGTCGGTCGGGCACGCGCCCCGCGGCGGGATGTAGACCTTGCCGCAGACCGGGCACCGCTCGCCGAGCAGGCGGCCGCTGGCCAGCCCGGCCAGGAAGCGGCTCTCCCCGGCGGAGGCCGTGTGCTCGTAGTGCAGCCGCACCGGCGTCGTGATCATGGCTACCGGCCCGGCCCCGTCCGGCCCGGCCCCGTCCGGCCCGCGGTCCGGCCCCGCCTGGCCCCGGGCACGGTTCGAAGCAGGCGATGTCGCGGATGTCGCCGGCGCGGTGCTCAGCCCACCGCACCCGCACCCGCATGCCCGTGCGCATCCCGCCCGGCGAGCCGGCGTCCACCGCGTGCAGCATCGCGGTGTCCGCGCCGTCCAGGCGGACCAGCGCCCACGCGAACGGGCCGGGCAGCGGCTGGCCTTCCAGTGGCGCCGGCATCCACGACCAGCTGATGACGGTCCCCTCGGAGCCGACCTCGACGAGCTCGGCCGGCGGTGCGAAGGTGACCGGGTCATACTCGAACGGCGGTGCGTGCACCCGGCCGTCGGCGCCGCGCGAGCCGAGGATGCGCCGGCCCGCCAGCGCCGTCATGAACTGGCTCAGCACTGGTCCCAGCGACCGGGTGTAGTCGAACCCGATCTCCAGCGGCGCACGCAGGGGCTGGCTCACGAATCAGAGTGAAACATGTTCTGGATTTGACGGCAACACAGTGTCGGCGATGTGTCCGGGCCGACCTTGTACCTCTATAGAACGTGTTCTACATTGGGCCCGTGAACGCCATCGGACTATGGGCCATCGCCCAGCGCTCGCCGGACCGGGCCGCCGTGATCGAGCCCGATGGCCGCGTGGTGAGCTACGCCGAGCTGGCCAGCGAGGCGGACCGTTACGGGCGCGGGCTGCGGGCTCTCGGGCTGGGCACCGGGGACGCGGTCGCCGCGCTGCTGCCCAACAGCGCGGCCGCGCTCGCCGTCTACTTCGCCGCGATCGAGACCGGCCTGTACGTGGTGCCGGTCAACTGGCACCAGGTCGCCGCGGAGGTCGCCTACATCCTCGGCGACAGCGCGGCCAGCGCGTTCGTGGCGCACGAGCGTTTCGCCGGGGTGGCCGTCGAGGCGGCCGGCCTGGCCGGGGTCAAGTCCCGGTTCGCGGTCGGCTCGGTGCCGGGATTCGAGCCGCTGAGCCGGCTGGGTGACGACGGGACGGCCATGCGCCCGTTCCCGCGCACTCACGGTGCGCCGATGCTGTACACCTCCGGCACGTCCGGCCGGCCCAAAGGCGTCCGGCGCCCGCTCACCGGCATCGACCCGGATGCCGCGGCGGCGCAGGCGACCTGGTTCTTCAGCCTGTTCGGCCTGGCCCCGTACGACGGCCACGTGCACCTGTGCGGGTCCCCGCTCTACCACACGGCGGTGCTCAACTTCGCGGCCATCTCCATCCAGGTGGGCCATCCCGTCGTGCTGATGGACCGCTGGGAACCCGAGGACGCGCTGCGGCTCATCGAGCGGCACCGGGTGACGCACACGCACGCGGTGCCGACCCAGTTCCGGCGCCTGCTCGCGCTGCCCGCGGAGGTCCGCACCCGGTATGACACCAGCTCGCTGCGGGCCGTGATTCACAGCGCGGCGCCCTGCCCGGCCGAGGTCAAGCGCCGGATGATCGAATGGCTGGGCCCCGTCATCGTCGAGTACTACGCGGCCACCGAGGGCGGCGGGACGCTGATCTCGTCGCCGGACTGGCTGCGCAAGCCGGGGTCGGTCGGGCTGCCGTGGCGCGGTTCGCAGGTGCAGGTGCTGGACCGGGCCCGCCGGCCGGTGGCCCCTGGCCAGCAGGGCCTCGTCTACATGCAGATGGGCACGTCGAGTTTCTCCTACCACAACGACGAGGAGAAGACGGGCGCCGCGTGGGCGGGCAGCCTGTTCACGGTCGGGGACATCGGCTACCTGGACGAGGACGGCTACCTGTTCCTCTGCGACCGGAGCAGCGACATGATCATCTCCGGCGGGGTCAACGTCTACCCGGCCGAGATCGAGTCCGAGCTGTCCTGCCACCCGGCGGTGGCCGACGTCGCGGTCTTCGGCATCCCCCACGATGACTGGGGGGAGGAGATCAAGGCGGTGGTCCAGCCGGCGCCGGGGGCCGAGCCCGGCCCCGCGCTGACCGCGGAGCTGCTGTCCTTCCTGGCCGGGCGGGTAGCCCGGTTCAAGCTGCCGCGTTCCGTCGACTACGTCGCCGAGCTGCCGCGCGACCCCAACGGCAAGCTCTACAAGCGCCGCCTCCGCGACCCCTACTGGGCTGACCGCGACCGGGCCATCTGACGCTCGCCGCCGCGGCCGGATCAGCGGTCGCGGAACTGCGGCCGGCGCTTCTCCGCGAACGCGCGCGGTCCTTCCCTGGCGTCCTCGCTGCGGAACACGGCCATGCCGATCTGGGTCTCGACCACGAACGCCTCGTCCTCGGCCATGCCCTCGGTCTCCCGGATCGTGCGCAGGATGGCGCGCACCGCGACCGGCCCGTTCGCCGCGATCGTGTCCGCGATCTCCAGGGCCGTGGCCAGCGCCTGGCCGTCCGGCACGACGTGGCCGACCAGGCCGATCTCACGGGCCTCGGCCGCGCTGATGTGCCGCCCGGTCAGCAGCAGGTCGGCCGCCACGGTGTACGGGATCTGGCGCGGCAGCCGGACCGCCGACCCGCCGAGCGGGAACAGGCCCCAGCGTGCCTCCGAGATGCCGAAGCGTGCGCTCTGCCCCGCCACCCGGATGTCGGTGGCCTGCAGGATCTCGGTGCCGCCCGCGATGGCCGGCCCTTCCACGGCGGCGATCAGCGGCTTGGTGAGGCGGCGGCCCTTGAGCAGCGGCCCGAGCATCGACATGGCCGCCGGACCGCTGCGGAACTGGTCACCAGGATGGGCGGCGGTCATGGCCTTGAGGTCGGCGCCCGCGCAGAACGCGCCGCCCGCGCCGGTCAGCACGGCGACGCGGATGCCGGGGTCGCTGTCGACCTGGTCCCAGGCCTGCTGCATCAGGGCCAGCATCGGCCCGCTCAGCGCGTTGCGGGCCTGCGGGCGGTTCATCGTCACGATCAGGACGGGCCCGCGGCGCTCGATCAGCGCGTGCGGCGGCCCGCCGTCGGTGGCGGGCGCGGGCGCGGACGCGGGCGTCGAGGTCATCGCGGCGGCCTTCCTCACTTCTGGGCCGGGCAGAGGGTTGCCCCAAACAGTAACACGTTCTAGTTTCGTCCCATGGCCATGAATCTCGCCGACCTGTTCGAGCATGCCGCTGACGCCTTCGGTGACCGCATCGCGGTGGCTTGCGGGGACCGGCAGGTGACCTACGCCGAACTCGAGGAGCGGGCCAACCGGCTCGCCCACCACCTGGCGGGGCTCGGGGTGGGGCCCGGGGATCACGTCGGGCTCTACGCGCGCAACTCCCTCGAGGCGGCGGAGACGCTGATCGCCTCGTGCAAGCTCCGGGCGGCCGCGGTCAACATCAACTACCGCTACGTCGAGAACGAGTTGCGGTACATGCTCGCCGACGCGGACCTGGCCGTGCTGGTGCATGACCGCTCGCTGGAGCCGCGGGTCGCCGCGGTGGCGCCGGGCACCCCGGGGCTGCGCGGCACCGTGGTGATCGAGGACGGCAGCGGCGCGGAGGCCGATGCTGCCCTGCCGCCCGCGGCCAGCCTGGAGCGGACCGGGTACGCGGACGCACTGGCCTCGGCCTCGCCGGAGCGGGACTTCCCGCCGCGCAGTGCGGACGATGTGTACCTCATCTACACGGGCGGGACGACCGGCTACCCCAAGGGCGTCATGTGGCGCCACGAGGACATCTGGCGCACCCTGGGCGGGGGCATCGACTTCCTCACCGGCGACCCACTACCGGATGAATGGGCGCAATCGCGCCGCGGGCTGGAGGCCGCCGGCCTGGTCAAGCTCTGCGCGGCGCCGCTCATCCACGGCAACGCGCAGGTGGCCACCCTGGCCGGGCTGTTCTCCGGGGAGACCATCGTGCTGCTCCCGCAGTTCGACGCCGGCCAGGTCTGGCGGGCCGTCGAGCGGCACAAGGTCAACGTGCTGGTGATCATCGGTGACGCGATGGCCCGGCCGCTGGTCGATGCCTACCGGGCGGGCAGTTACGACGCGTCCTCGCTGGTGGCCATCTCCTCCAGCGCGGCCCTGTTCTCCCCGGCGGTCAAGGACGCCTGTACCGGGGCGCTGCCCAGCGTCCTGATCACCGAGGCGATCGGTTCCACCGAGACCGGCTTCACCGGCCTCGGCTTCGTCAGCGCCGGCGCCCCGTCACGCGGCGGCCCGACGGTCACCCCCGGCCCGGACACCATCGTGCTGGACGCCGCGGACCGCCCGGTGATGCCGGGACAGGTCGGCCGCCTGGCCCGGGGCGGGCACGTGCCGCTGGGGTACTACAACGACCCGGCCCGGACCGCGGCGATGTTCGCCGAGGTGGACGGGAGGCGGTACGCGGTACCCGGCGACTGGGCCCGGCTGGAGGAAGACGGCTCGGTGACGCTGCTGGGCCGCGGCAACACCTGCGTGAACACCGGTGGCGAGAAGGTCTTCCCCGAGGAGGTGGAGGGTGCGCTGAAGTCACATCCCGACGTCTTCGACGCCCTGGTCATCGGCGTGCCCGACGAGCGCCTCGGGCAGCAGGTGGCGGCCCTGGTGCAGCCGAGGCCGGGCACGGCCGTGGACCTGGCCACGCTCGGGACGCACGTCCGCGGCCTGATCGCCGGGTACAAGGTGCCGCGCCGCATCTGGCTGGTCGAATCCATCGGGCGCACCGCCGCGGGCAAGGCTGACTACGGCTGGGCCCACCGGCATGCCGCCAGCCACCCGCCCGCCGGCCAGGTGCCCCGGACCACGAGTCAGCCAGGGACCACGGGCCAGCCGGCGGGCGCGGGCCAGCCGGCGGGCACGGGGCAGACCGCCGCCGGCCCGGCCAGGTGACGGTGGCCGTGCGGACCCCGCTGTGCGACCTGCTCGGCATCGAGCACCCGATCGTCGGCTTCACCCCGTCCGAGCATGTCGCGGCGGCCATCAGCCGGTCGGGCGGGCTGGGCGTGCTGGGCTGCGTCCGGTTCAACGACCCGGGCGACCTGGACGCCGCGCTGCACTGGATGGACGCGAACACGGCCGGGCGGCCCTACGGGGTGGACGTCGTGATGCCCGCCCGGGAGCCCGCCGAGGGAGCCGCGGCCGACCTGGGCCGGCTGATCCCGCCGGGGCACCTGGACTTCGTCCAGGAGACGCTGGCCAGGCTGGGCGTGCCCCCGCTGCCCGAGGACGGCGCGGCCGGCGACGGCGTGCTCGGCTGGCTGCACTCGGTGGCCCGGCAGCATGTCGAGGTGGCCATGGCCCACCCGGCCCGGCTGATCGCGAACGCGCTCGGCCCTCCGCCGCCCGATGTCATCGAGCGTGCCCACGGCCAGGGCATGCTGGTGGCCGCGCTGGCCGGGAAGGCCGGGCACGCGCGCGGTCACGTCGCGGGCGGCGTGGACATCGTCGTCGCCCAGGGCTACGAGGCCGGCGGGCACACCGGCGAGATCGCGACCATGGTGCTCGTGCCGGAGATCGTCAACGCGGTCGGGGCGCAGGTGCCCGTGCTGGCCGCGGGCGGGATCGGCTGCGGCCGCCAGATCGCCGCCGCGCTCGCCCTCGGCGCGGCCGGCGTGTGGATGGGCTCGGCCTGGCTGATCACCGAGGAGTACGCGATGACCTCGGACACCGCCGCCCTCCGCGCGGCCCTGCTGGCGGCCACGTCGTCGGACACGGTGCGCTCGCGGATCTACAGCGGCAAGCCGGCCCGGCTGCTCAAGAACCGCTGGACGCAGGCCTGGGCGCAGCCCGGCGCCCCCGAGCCGCTCCCGATGCCGCTGCAGAACCTGCTGGTCAGCGAGGCCCACCAGCGGCTGATGCGCTCCGGTCAGCCGGACGTGGTGCCGATGCCGGTCGGGCAGATCGTCGGCCGGATGAACGCCGTCCGCCCGGTGGCCGAGGTCATCGCCACCTTGCTGAGTGAGACCGACCAGGCCCTCAGCCGGCTCGATGGCCTGCGCTGACCGCCGCGGGCGGCGAGGGCGCGGTGCGGCCCGGCCGCGGGAAGGCCGCAGATGAAGATCGCCACCACGGTCGGCTACTGGGGCGCGGGGCCGCCGGGCGACGCGGCGGGCGTGTTCGCCGCCGCCGAGCGGCTGCGGCTGGACCAGGTCTGGACCGCCGAGGCCTACGGCAGCGACGCATGGACCCCGCTGGCCTGGTGGGGATCGCGTACCTCGCACGTCCGCCTGGGCACCGCCGTCTCGCAGCTTTCCGCCCGCCCGCCCGTGACCCTGGCCATGACGGCGATGACGATGGACCACCTCACCGGGGGGCGCGTCATCATCGGGATCGGCGCGAGCAACCCGCAGGTGGTCGAGGGCTGGTACGGCCAGCCGTACCCGCGCCCGCTGCAGCGCACCCGGGAGTACATCGAGATCCTGCGCGCGGTCATCGCCCGCCGCGAGCCCGTGAGTTACCAGGGCCAGCACTACCAGCTGCCCTACCCGGGAGGGACGGGGCTGGGCAAGCCGCTGCGCTCCATCCTGCACCCCTACCGCACCGAGATCCCGGTCTACCTCGGCGCGGAAGGCCCCAGGAACGTCGCGCTGGCGGCCGAGGTCGCCGACGGATGGAACGTGATCTTCTTCTCGCCGGCCATGAACGATTTCTACGCGGCGGCGCTCGCCGAGGGCTTCTCCCGCCCGGGCGCCCGGCACGGCAGCGCGACCTTCGATGTCGTCGGCGGGCCGCTGCGCGTCATTCCCGACGATGACCTCGAGCGGGCGGCGGACCGGCTCCGGCCCACGCTGGCTCTTTACATCGGCGGCATGGGTGCCCGCGGCGTCAACTACCACCACGAGGTCTTCGCCCGGATGGGCTACGAGGCGCAGGCCCGGGCTATCCAGGACCGTTACCTGGCCGGCGACAGGAAGGGCGCTATCGCGGCCGTCCCGACGCGGATGGTCGAGGATGTCGCGCTGATCGGCCCGTGGGCCAAGATCGCTGATGAGGTCCAGCGGTGGCAGCAGACCGTCCTGACGACCTTCTCGGTCAGCACGGAGCTGTGCCATCTGGACCGGGTCGTGGACATCCTCCGCGGCTGAGCCAGCCGCAGGCCGGCGCCGCACCGTCAGGACGGCAGCGCACACTCAGGACGGCAGCACGGCCGGGCTAGCACCGCACCGTCAGGCCGGCCCGGGCCGGTCAGGCTGAGGCAGGACGCTGGTGGCCTGAGTGGCCCCGGTGCGGCCACCTTCCCTGGGCCGCCAGGCGCGGGGTGCCAGCCTGGTGCGTCCGGTGGATATGCGGCCGCGGGGCCGTGGCCACCACCAGCGACAGCGCAACCGTCGCGACGGCGCCGAGGGCGAGTATCGCCCAGAACCATGCCCAGAACTGCGGCGCGAGGACGGACATTGACCTCGCCTCCTTGCTCACGGCCCCCATCCCGGGGGCTCCTCGCCGGCATTTCCGCCGACGCTTTGAGTGTCCGGGCTGGGGTTACCCGCCGGTAGGGACGTTCAGCTCAAAGCAGCGGGCGATGGTCCTGCCCGCAGGCGGCGCCTGCCGCTCACGGGCCGCTGGCTGACCATGCTGGGGGCTAGCCTGCTGGGCTGCCTCTGGGGGCTGGCCGTGCTGGGGCTGGCCGCCCCGGGGCTCAGCGGCCCCGGGCCAGCGCCGCGCCGATGCGGCGCAGCTGGGCCGTCGCCCCGCCCAGCGCGAACTCGTTGTGCTTGGCCGCGGTGAAGTACCGGTGCAGCGGATAGGACGTGTCCACGCCCAGGCCGCCGTGCACGTGCACCGCGGTATGCGCGACCCGGTGGCCCGCGTCAGCGGCCCAGAACTTGGCCGTGGCGACCGCGGTGTCAGCGGGCAGCCCGGCGGACAGCCGCCAGGCCGCCTGCCACATGGTCAGCCGGACCGCCTCCACGTCGATATAGGCGTCGGCGAGACGCTGGGCCACCGCCTGGAACCCGCCGATCGGCCTGCCGAACTGGACCCGGCTCCGGGCGTGCCCGGCGGTCAGCTCCAGGGCCCGCTCGATCACCCCCAGCTGCATCGCGCACAGTCCCACGGTGCCGTGGGACAGCAGCCAGCCGGTGATCTCCGCCCCGTCCGCCGGGCGGCCCAGCACGCGGTCATCGGGCAGTTCCACGTCGGCCAGCAGCAGCCGCCCGGTGGCGTCGCCGCCGGTGACCTGCTGGCGCTGCACCAGGACCCCCAGGTCGCCGGGCGTGACCAGGAACACGGTGACGCCCCGGGGGGTCGCGGCCGGGACCAGCATCAGGCCGGCCCGCGGGCCGGCCAGCACGGCCGTCTTGGCTCCGCAGAGCCGCCAGCCGCCCGCCACCTGGTCGGCGCGGGCCGCGGGGGCCGCGGGGTCATCGCCGTCCTCCTCGGACAGGGCCGCCGTCACCACGAGCTCGCCGCGGCCGGCCGGCGCCGCCCACCGGCGCTGCTGGGCCGGGGTGCCGAACCGGGCCAGGGCACCCGCGCCGAGCACGATCGCGGCCAGGTAGGGCGCCGGGGCTACCACGCGGCCGATCTCGGTCAGCACGGAGCACTGCTCCAGCAGGCCGAGCCCGGCCCCGCCCAGCGGCTCGGGCAGCCCGGCGGACAGGATGCCGGCACTGGCCAGGTCGGCCCACAGGGCGGGGTCGAACCAGTCACCGGCGGCCCCGGCCTCGCTCAGCCGCTCCGCGGTGACCCGCCGGGCGAGAATATGCCGGGTCAGGCCCGCGAGTTCCTGCCCAGCCTCGTCGATCAGGAAGTCCACCGGTTCCTCCGTCCGCGATACCCGCTGCCCTCAGCGCCGGGTGACCGGGAGCCCGAGCGCGGCGGCGGCGATGATGTCGCGCTGGACCTCGTTCGTGCCACCGCCGAAGGTCAGGATCAGCGCGGAGCGGTGCATCCGCTCGATCCGGCCGGCCAGGATCGCGCCCGGGGATCCCTCGCGGACGTGGGCGTTCGCGCCGAGAACCTCCATCAGCAGCCGGTACGCCTCGATGGCGAACTCGGTGCCGTAGACCTTCGTCGCCGACGCCGCCGCCGGGCCCACCCCCGGCCCGGCCTGCGCCGCTATCTGCCAGTTGACCAGCTTGAGGAACTCCGCCCCGGCGTGCACCCGGGCCAGCGCGAGCTGGACCCATTCCTGGTCGATCACGCGCTGCCCGCTGGCGAGTTTCGTGCCGGACGCCCACTCCCGCACCTCACGCAGGGCCATCCGGAGCGGTGCGGCTGAAGTCAGCGCGACGCGTTCGTGGTTCAGCTGGTTGGTGATCAGCGGCCAGCCCGCATTCTCCGCGCCGACCAGGGCGGAGACGGGCACCCGGACCGAGGAGTAGTAGGTGGCGCTGGTGCTCACCCCGGCCACGGTGTGTACCGGTGTCCAGGAGAAGCCGGGTGCACTGGTCGCCACGATAAGGATGGACAGGCCCTGGTGCCGGGGCGCGCCGGGGTCGGTCCGGCAGGCCAGCCAGACGTAGTCCGCGTACTGGATCAGGCTGGTCCACATCTTCTGGCCGTTGACCACATAGCAGTCGCCGTCCCGGACCGCGCTCGTGCGCAGGGCGGCGAGATCGGTGCCCGCCTCGGGCTCGGAGTAGCCGATGGAAAAATGGACCTCACCGGCCGCGATCCGCGGCAGGTAGTGCGCCTTCTGCCCGGCGGTGCCGTACCGCATGATGGTCGGGCCCACGGTGTTGATGGTCAGGAACGGCACGGGCACCCCGGCGAGCGCCGCCTCGTCGGTGAAGATGAGCTGGTCGAGCAGGGAGCCCCCGCGCCCGCCGTGCTCTTCCGGCCAGCTGAGGGCCAGCCAGCCGTCGGCACCCAGCTGCCGGACGACCTGCCGGTACGCATCCCCGCTGCCGTAGTCGCCATCGGCTGTGGCCAGGGCAGCCCGGATCTCCGGCGTCATGAGGCCGGCGAAGTACGTGCGCAGCTCCTGGCGCAGCCGGTCCTGCCCGGGCGTGTAGCTGAGATCCATCCGCCCTCCACGGTGCTGCTAACCACGGTGCTGCTAACCACGGTCCTGGCTAACTACGGTGCCGGCTGAACACTGTGCCCGCTGAACAGGCAGCGGTATAAATAGAACACGTTCTAGTAAGTGTAACCGAGGGGAGCCACGGTGGCCGAGGCGTTCCTGGTGGATGCCGTGCGTACCCCGGTCGGCCGCCGGGGCGGCGGCCTGGCCGCCGTGCACCCGGCCGATCTCGGCGCGCACGTCATCGCGGCGCTGCTGGCCCGCACCGGGCTCGACCCGCTGGCCGTCGACGACGTCGTGTTCGGCTGCGTGGACACGATCGGCCCGCAGGCCGGTGACGTCGCGCGCACCGCCTGGCTCGCGGCCGGCCTGCCCGAGTCGGTGCCCGGGGTCACGGTGGACCGCCAGTGCGGCTCGTCCCAGCAGGCGGTGCATTTCGCGGCCCAGGCGGTCCTCAGCGGCACAGCCGACCTGGTGGTCGCCGGCGGGGTGCAGAACATGAGCCAGATCCCGATCGCGGCCGCGATGCTGGCCGGGCGGGCGTACGGCGCCGGGGACCCGTTCAGCGGGTCGGCCGGCTGGCGGGCCAGGTATGGCGCCGAGGAGATCTCCCAGTTCCGTGCGGCGGACCTGATCGCCGACCAGTGGGGGATAGGGCGGCCGGAGATGGAAGAGTTCGCGCTGGCCAGTCACGAGCGGGCGGTCCGGGCGGCCGGGGAGGGCGTGTTCGACGGCGAGATCGCGGCGTACGGCGACGTGCGCGCGGACGAGTGCCCGCGCCGGGATACGTCGGCGGCCAGGATGGCCGCGCTGGCCCCGCTGCGGGAAGGCGGCCGGACCACGGCCGCGCTGGCCAGCCAGATCGCGGACGCCGCGGCGGCCCTGCTGGTCGCCTCAGCCCGGGCGGTCCGGGCGCACGGGCTGCGCCCGCGGGCCCGGATCTGCCACCTCAGCGCGCGCGGCGGCGACCCGGTCATGATGCTCACCGCGCCGATCGCAGCGACCGCGCACGCGCTGCACCGGGCGGGGATGACCCTGGGCCAGATCGACCTGATCGAGATCAACGAGGCGTTCGCCTCGGTCGTGCTGGCCTGGCAGCGTGAGACGGGCGCGGACCTGGCCCGGGTGAACGTCAGCGGGGGAGCGATCGCACTGGGCCACCCGCTGGGCGCGACCGGCGCCCGGCTGCTGACGACGCTGCTGCACGCGCTGGAGCGCACCGGCGGCCGGTACGGGATGGTGACCATGTGCGAGGGGGGCGGCCAGGCGAACGTGACGATCATCGAGCGCCTCTGACTCAGCGGCCCGGGGCCGCCTCGCTGCCCTCGGCCGCCCCGCCACGCCGGGCCGCCCCGGGGGTGGCCGCGCCCGGTCCGGGCCCGCCCAGGCGGCCCAGGCACTGCTCGGCCTGGTCCATGATCCGGGCGATCAGCTCGGCGCAGGAAGGCAGGTCGTCGATCAGGCCGGCCACCTGGCCGGCCGACATGAGGCCGAGGTCGGGGCGGCCCTCCACCATCGCCGCCCGCAGCAGCATCGGGGTGTTCGCGGCCATCAGGACCTGGCCCCAGGTCAGCTCCGTGCCGTGGCGCATGGCCCGGCCCTGCCGGATCAGCTCCGGCCAGGTCAGGCCGGAAACGCTGCGGAACGCGGCCGCGGCGCGGGCCGACCGCAGCAGCCCGCGCAGCCGCCCGGCTCCCTCCAGCCGCTCGACCAGCGGCGTCCGCAGCACCCGGTGCGGCACTCCATCGACCCGGGTGGTGACCACCGTGCCGGTGACGTCGCTGGCCAGGTAGACCTGCTTGACCGCGTCGGCCACCGGGCTGTCACTGGTCAGCAGGAAGCGGGTGCCCATCGCGATCCCGGCGGCGCCGTAGGCCAGCGCGGCGACCAGGCCCCGGCCGTCGAAGAAACCGCCGGCCGCGATCACCGGGACGTTGACCGCGTCGGCGACCTGGGGGATCAGCAGGCTCGTCGGCACCGAGCCGGTATGCCCGCCGCCCTCGCCGCCCGTCGCGATCACGGCGTCGATACCCCAGGCCGCCACCTTCTCCGCGTGCCGCCGGGCGCCCACCGAGGCGATGGTGATCACCCCGGCGTCCCGCAGCGCCGCGATCAGTTCCGGCCGCGGGGCGAGCGCGAACGAGGCGACCGGCACCCGCCCTTCGATGATCGCCTCGACCCGCTGGCCGGCGTCCGGGGCGTCGGCGCGCAGGTTCACCCCGAACGGGGCGCTGGTCCGCTCCCTGACGTCCCTGATCGCGCGGCGCAGCTCAGCGGGGCTCATCGTGGCCGACGCGATGATCCCCAGGCCGCCAGCCTGGGAGGTGGCGGCGGCCAGCCGGGCCCCGGACACGTAACCCATCCCGGTCGAGATGATCGGGCAGGAGATGCCGAGCAGGCTGGTGAGCGGCGTGCGGATCATGCGAGTTCCCGGTCGCGCCGCCCGGCCGGGTCGAGCACGCCCCGGATCAGGGCCAGCTCCGGCGGGGTCGGCATCCGGGTCACGGGCACCTCGCCCGGGACGGCCAGCTCGAAACCGGTGACGGCCACGACGTCACGCACGGACGCGCCCGGATGCACCGAGCGCAGCCGCATCCGGTGATCCGGGGTCGCGAAGTCCAGCACCGCCCGGTTGGTCACGACCACGCGGATCTCGTGGAAGCGCGCGGCCCGCGGGCCGAGATCCGCCGCCCGGTCGTAGCCGATGCCGCTGGCCATGTTGACCTGCTCGACGAAGACGCGGCGGGAGTGCCGCGGGACCCAGTAGCTGGTGGTGTGGTTGATGGTGTTGCCCGGCGCGCCGCGCACCCCGAGCAGCTGCGCCCGGGGCCGCGCCCAGTCGCCGATGCAGGAGATGTTCTGGGTACCGAACGGGCCGATCTGCGCCGCCCCCATCATCACGTGGCGGCGGCCGGCCGCCACCATGGTGAACACCGAGCGGTAGGGCAGCCACCCCTCGGTCATCCGCCCGCCGCCGGGGGCGCCGGGGGCGAGCAGGTAGGCCTCCCCGTCGGACAGCAGCAGGTCCGGCGCGAAGGTGAGCTGCGCCAGCCGGGCCCCCAGGGTGGGGATCAGGCCCATCGGGCTGGCCAGGATGGCGCCGTCGCCGCGCCAGGCCTCGGCGCACGCCACCACGCACACCTCGGCCAGGCTCGGCTGGGCCGCGCCGGTCACGGGGCCGCCGCCGGCTCGCCCGCCGCGGCCCGGCTCTCCGCGAACCGCCGCACGGCCTGCTGGTAGCTGGCCTCATCACCATCCAGGTACTCGGCACGGAACCGTCGCCACTCATCCGGGTCCGCGGCTGCCGCCGCGTACCGCGCCTGGAACGCCTCGTCGCGGCCGTAGTCCGGCACGCAGCTGGTGAAGTGCGCGCCACCCGGGGTCTCCACCACACCAGCCACCATGGCCCGGTTGACCAGCAGGCTCTGCGGCGGCCCGGCTTCCAGCAGGCTCGCGGTCGGCACGATCCGCTCGCAGGACACGAAGGCGCGCGCCGCGGCCAGGCAGAACAGGTCGTCGAAGTACGGGTCGGGCCCGAGGTACTGGCCGTTGCCGGCGGCGTCGGCGCGGTTCAGGTGGATGAGCGCGGCGTCTAGCCGGAGGGCCGGCATGGCCACCAGTTCCTCGCCGTCGGCGTACGGGGAGCGGATCGTGCGCAGCTCCGGGTTCACCCGCATGACGTCGGACCCGAGGCCGGCCCGGATCGGCAGGAACGGCAGCCGGTGCGCCGCGGCGAGCAGGCCCCAGTGCAGCATCCCCTCATCCAGCTCGGTGAGCCCGACCGCCGCGCTCTGGCGTCCCAGCCGGAAATGCGGCTCCAGCGCGATCGTGTCCAGCGAGACGAAGCCGCAGACCACCCGGCGCACGTGCCCCCCGGCGATCAGCAGCCCGACATCGGGCCCCCCGAAGGACACGATCGTCAGGTCGGTCAGGCCGGACCGCAGGATGGCGCGGACCAGCGCCATCGGCTTGCGCCGCGACCCCCAGCCGCCGATCCCGATCGTCATGCCCGGGCGCAGCTCGCTGACGACGTCCGCGGGGCTCATCACCTGGCTGGCTGCACCCGGCACCGTCAGTGCCCGTCCATGAACGCCTGGCGTGCCTCAGCGGCCACGCCGGTCAGGTTGAGCTCGAAGGTGAAGCCCTGCTCGTAGCGGTAGGACCGCTTGACGTTGACCGGGTCGATGCCGTTCAGGGACTGCTTGGCCAGCCTGATGACGGCCGGGTTCTTGGCCGCGATCTGGGCGGCGACGGCGAGCGCGGACGCCCGCAGCTCGCGCGGCGGCACGACGTTGACGACCGTGCCGAAGCTCAGCAGCTCCTCGGCCGTCACCGTGCGGCAGGTGTAGACCATCGCGCGCATCAGGTGCTGCGGCACGAGCCGGGACAGGTGCGTGGCCGCGCCGAGAGCGCCCCGGTCCACCTCGGGCAGGCCGAACGTCGCGCCCTGCGCGGTGATGATGATGTCGGCGTTCCCGGCCAGGCCGACGCCGCCGCCCAGGCAGAAGCCCTGCACCGCGGCGATGACTGGCACCGCGCAGTCGTAGACCGCAGCGAAGGCGGCGAAGCAGCCCCGGTTGGCGCCGAGCAGGGCGTCGTGCCCCGGTGCCCGCTGCATTTCCTTGATGTCCACGCCGGCGCAGAAGCCGCGGCCCTCGGCCGCGAGGATCACGGCCCGCACCTCCGGGTCAGCGCCCGCCGCGGCGACCGCCCGGGCGAGATCGAACCAGGCCGCCGCGGGAAGCGCGTTGACCGGCGGGAAGTCGATGACTACCGTCGCGATGCCCTCGGTGGTGTGCAGCTCGATTCCCATGGCCGCTTCCTCGCAGTCATCGCGCCCGGGGCAGGGCCCGCAGTGATCATGATCACGGCACAACCTAGCGTTTGCTTGGTAAATCAGCCTAACATGGGGTCCGTGGGCGCCGATGATTTCGCGGGGCAGGGCGTCGTCGTCACCGGCGGCACCCGGGGCATCGGGGCGGGCGTCGCCCGGGGGTTCCTGCGGGCCGGGGCCCGGGTCCTGGTGTGCGGCCGGGCTGAGCCCGCCGCCCCCGCCCTGCTGCCCGCCGCGGACGGCCGCACCGCGGACTTCGTCCGCGCCGACGTGCGGGACCCGGACCAGGCGGGGCGGCTCATCGCCGCGGCCGTGGACCGGTTCGGCCGGGTGGACGTGGTGGTCAGCAGCGCCGGCGGCGCCCCGCCGGCGGACGCCGCGACCGCGTCCCCGCGGTTTCACGCCAAGGTGATCGAGCTGAACCTCACCGCGCCGCTGCAGGTGGCGCAGAGCGCCAACGCGGTGATGCAGGGCCAGCCGGACGGCGGGTCGATCATCATGATCGGCAGTGTCAGCGGCACCCGGCCGTCGCCCGGCACCGCCGCCTACGGGGCGGCCAAGGCCGGCCTGCACAGCCTGGCCACCAGCCTGGCCGTGGAGTGGGCACCGAAGGTGCGGGTCAACTGCGTGGTGCCGAGCCTGGTGGCGACCGAGTCGGCGGCCGCGGCGTACGGCGGCCAGGCCGGCCTGGCCGCGGTGGCCGGGACCGTGCCGCTGCAGCGGCTCGCGACGCCCGAGGACGTGGCGGGGGCCTGCCTGCTCCTGGCCTCCCCGCTGGCGTCGTACGCCAGCGGCGCGGCGCTGCTGCTGCACGGCGGCGGGGAGCGGCCGGCGTTCCTGGCCGCGCTCGGGAGTTCGGTGTACCCTCCCAACGAGTAGAACGTGTTCTAGTTTAGGGGTTCCAGCCATGGTCGCATCGATCAAGCCGCACCGGGACGAGGCAGGCCTCAGCGACGGCTCCCTGCTGATCGACGGGCAGTGGCGGCCGGCCCAGTCCGGCCAGACGTGGAGCCACAGTCATCCGGCCACCGGCGAGGAGGTGGCCTCGTTCCCGATCGCCGGGCCGGACGATGTCGATCTGGCCGTCCGCGCGGCGCGGCGGGCCTTCGACGAGGGGCCCTGGCCGCGGCTGCGGGCTGGCGAGCGGATCCGGCTGCTGCGCCGGATCGCCGACCTGGTCCGCGAGCACGGCGACGAGCTGCTCGCGCTGCAGGCGCTGGACAACAGCGTGCCGCTGAGCTTCGGCTCCGTGTACGCCACGTCATCGGCGTTCGTGGCCGATGTCTTCGATCATCACGCCGGGTGGGTGGACAAGCTGGCCGGCGAGACGCTGCCGCCGTTCCAGGGTGGCGACCACATGGTGATGACGCTGCGCGAGCCCGTCGGTGTGGTGGGCGCGGTGGTGCCGTGGAACGCGCCGATCCTGCTGGCCGCGCAGAAGATCGCCCCGGCCCTGGCGGCCGGCTGCACCATCGTGCTCAAGCCGTCGGAGTACGCCACGTTCGCCGTGCTCCGCCTGGCCCAGCTGATCGAGGAGGCCGGGCTGCCATCCGGGGTGCTGAACATCATCACCGGCCCGGGCGACCCGGCCGGCGACGCGCTGATCAACCACCCGATGGTGGACAAGCTCTCGTTCACCGGCAGCCGCGCCGTCGGGCGGAAGATCATGGTGGCCGCGGCCGGCAGCTTCAAGCGGGTCAGCCTCGAACTGGGCGGCAAGAGCCCGGCGCTGGTGTTCGCCGACGCGGACGTGTCCACCGCCGCGGCCATCACCATGGGCACGGTCACCCTCGGCCTGTCCGGGCAGGTCTGCCTGGCCCAGACCCGGGCGCTGGTGCACCGGGATGTGGCCGACGAGTTCCTCGCGATGGCCGAGATGATCGGCACCATGGTCAGCTACGGCAACCCGTTCGACCCGGCCGTGACCGCGGCGCCGCTGATCAACACCCGGCAGCTGGACCGGGTGCTCGGGCTGATCGCCGAGGGCCAGGCCGCGGGCGCCCGGCTGGTCTGCGGCGGCACCCGCAGCGAGGGCGACCTGGCCGCGGGCAACTTCGTCACGCCGACCCTGTTCACCGACGTGTCCAACGACATGAGCATCGCCCGCGAGGAGATCTTCGGGCCGGTGCTGTCGGTGATCCCGTTCAGCGACGAGGAGGAGGCGCTGCGGATCGCCAACGACACCGAGTACGGCCTGGCCGCCACGGTCTGGACCAGCGACATCAAGCGGGCGATGCGGCTGACCAAGGCCATCAGGGCCGGCACGGTCGGCATCAACGGCTACCAGCTGGAGCCGCACGCGGCCTTCGGCGGCTACCGGCAGTCCGGGCTCGGCCGGGAGGGCGGCCGGGCCGCCATCGAGTCCTACACCGAGCTCAAGACCGTCCTGCTGCCGTTTACGGACGAGATGATGTGAGATGTAGCTCCCCGCGGGGTCACCACTCCCCGCGGGTCACCAGCCCGCCGGCCGCAGCTTGCGGTGATCCCAGGAGGCGATCCGGGCCGGTTCCACCATGTACCCCACCCGCTTGCGCGCGGCCTGGGCCACGTACTCCTCCACCGCGCCGGCAGGCACGCCGCTCAGCCCGGCCATGATGCGGCGGCCGATGTCGAGCACGCCGGCCGGATCCGCGACACACCGGGCGGCGCCCGACACCTGGACCCCGCGCAGCTCGAAGTACTCCTCGCCCGCCTCGACCAGGCAGCTCAGCCGGGGGTCGCGGGCCAGGTTGCGGGCCTTGAGCGAGGCACGGTAGGTCCAGAAGGCGATCTGGCCGCCGATCATCGTGTAGAACATGGCCACCAGGTGCGGGGTGCCATCCTGGTTGATGGTGGCCAGCTGGAGTTTGCGGCCCTCGGCCAGCAGCGCGGCCACCTCATCCGGTGACATGGCGACCTGATCGCGCTGCTTCATCCGCCGGGCCCGCTCATCCGCCTGCCCCCGTGCCTGGGGAAGCCGGGCCGGGGGAAGCCGGGCCGGGGGCGGTGAAGCCGATGGTCTCGCTGGCCAGGGCCAGCGTGTCCTCGCAGCTGAAGCCGATCTCGGGCGGCACCGCGGTGAACACCGGATCCAGGGCCCGGCGCACCGATTCGGGGGTCCACATGCCGTCGGCCGAGCCGTGATCGGCGGCCATGAAGACGGCCCGGAGCCGGGGCGGGTCCAGCACCGCCGCGACCCCGCCGTGCACGACGAACACCTCGCCGTTGATCCCGGCCGCCGCCGGGCCCGCCAGGTACACCACGAGCGGCGCGACGTGCCCCGGGTCCAGCGGGTCCACGGCGCCGTCGGGCGGCGCGCCCATCAGGCCGGCCGTCATGCTGGTCCGGGCCCGGGGGCAGATCACGTTGGCCCGCACCCCGTAACGGCCGCAGCTGCGCGCGGTGGTGACCGTCAGCGCGGTGATCGCGGCCTTGGCCGCGGCGTAGTTGGGCTGGCCGGGGGAGCCCAGCAGGAACGCCTCGGACGAGGTGTTCACGATCCTGGCGTAGACCGGGGCGCCGGCCTGCTTGCTCGCCTCCCGCCAGTGGGCGGTGGCGAGGCGGGTGGTCACGAAGTGACCGCGCAGGTGCACCCGGATGACGACATCCCATTCCGCCGCGGACATCGTGAAGATCATCCGGTCCCTGAGCACCCCGGCGTTGTTGACCAGGATGTCCAGCCCGCCGAACGCGGCCAGGGCCGACGCCAGCAGCTCCTGGCCGGTCGCCCACTCGCTGACGTCCCCGGCGGACACGACCGCCTCCCCGCCGCCGTCCCGTATCTCGGCCGCCACGGCCTGCACCGCGTCGCCGGGCAGATCGTTGAGCACCAGCCTGGCCCCGGCCCGGGCCAGGGCGAGCGATTCCGCCCGGCCCAGCCCGTGGCCCGCGCCGGTCACGATCGCTGTCCTGCCGTCCAGCGGCAGCGGGTCCTCCATGACAGGGCCTCCCTCGGTCAGTAGCCGGGCCCGCTCAGGACCCCTCCATCAGCGATGAACTCGCTGCCGGTCGAGTAGGACGAGTCGTCGGAGGCGAGGAAGGCCACCAGCCGCGATATCTCGGCTGGCTCGCCGAACCGCGACAGGGGCATCGACTTGACGAAGGCCTCGGCGTCGACGTGCTCGAAGGTGCCGGCCGCGTCGAGGGCCAGCCTGGTGAGCACCCCGCCCGGGTGCACCGAGTTGACCCGGATGCCGAGGCGGCCGAGTTCCTGCGCGGCGACCTTGGTCATCCCGCGGACCGCGAACTTGCTGGCGCTGTAGGCGGAGAGCCCGGCCGCCCCGGTGAAGCCCTCGATCGAGGAGATGTTGATGATCGACCCCCCGCCCGCGGCGGTCATGGGGCCGATCACCGCCTTCATGCCCAGCCAGCAGCCGATCGCGTTGACCTCGAGGACCTGCCGGAAGTCGGCGAGCGTCATGTCGGCGATCCGGGCGAACTTCAGCACCCCCGCGTTGTTGACCAGCACGTCGAGCCGGCCGAACGCGTCCAGCGCCGTGGCGACCGCCGCGTCCCAGTGCGCCTCGCTGGTCACGTCGTGGTGCACGTACCGGCAGGATGGTGCGCCCAGCGCGTCGGCCACGGCCGAGCCCTTGTCGTCGAGCACGTCACCGAGCACCACCCGGGCCCCTTCGGCCACGAAGTGCCGCACATGCGACTTGCCCATGCCCCTGGCGCCGCCGGTGATGAGCGCGACCTTGCCGTCGAGCCGCCCCATGCGCCCTCCGGTTCCGAGTTACCAAACGCTTGCTTGGTACGAGGGTAACAGCCCCGGGGCCGGGCGACAGCCCGCGAATGACGGGAGGGCGGCCGGCCAGCCGGGGCAGGCCGGCCTGCGGCGGGCGGGACCGGGGCAGGCGGGGGGAACGGCCCGGGGCGGGCCAGCGGAACGGCCCGGGCCGTCAGGCCGAGATGCCGTCGAAGAGCAGGCGGAGGAACCCGTCCACGACCTGGTCCGTGCTGTAGCCGCTGCCCGTCCAGCTCCACTGCGCGGGGATCCACAGCACGTCCCGGAGCAGCCGGTAGGTGAGCTTCGCGTCCAGGTCGGCGCGGAAGCACCCCGACTCTTTGCCCAGGTTCAGCTGGGTGATCCAGGTGCGCTCGATCTCGCGCAGCGCCGTGCGCAGGTAGGCGAACCGGGACTGGGTGCTGAAGTAGCTCCAGTCGTTCTGCAGCATGGCCAGCGCGGCCCGGTGCCGGGACAGGGTCCGGCTCGTCGAGCGGACGATCTGCTCCAGCACGGCGCGCGGGCCCCCGCCGGACCCGGCCGCCGCGCGGTAGTCGGCGAGCACCTCGTTGATGAAGCCGGACAGCAGCTCGTCGGCGATCGACTCCTTGGAGTCGAAGTGGTAGTACAGGCTGCCGGACAGGATCCCGGCGGCATCCGCGATCTCCCGCACGGTCGTGGCCCGGTAGCCCTTGCGGGCGAACAGGTCGCCGGCGAGCAGGACCATCTGGCTGCGGCGCTCGGACGGGATGGCGCCGTCGGCTGCCGCGGGGCCCGCGGATCCCGCCCGGCTGCCGCCCTGGCCCTTCCTCGTGGTGGTCACCACACCAGTATCGCAGCCCCGGGCGCTCCCTACCGAATGCTTGCTCGGGCGGCACCGGGGCGGCCCGCCCGGCCGGCCGCGGCGGCTTGCGCAAACGTACTGAAACCTGTTCTATTTTACCGACGGCGACCGCCGTGCGTTAGTCCAGGACCGCCGGTCCAGGGCTGGCAGGCTGTGGCCAGCAAGTAAAACGTGTTCTAGTTACCAGCCGGCTAACTGCCTGCGGGTGACAGGGGAGGACCCATGATCCTGGATCGTTTCCGCGTCACCGGCCGGGTGGCCGTGGTGACGGGCGCAGGCCGGGGGATCGGCGCGGCCGCCGCGGTCGCGCTGGCCCAGGCCGGGGCCGACGTGGTGATCTCCGCGCGCACGCAGGACCAGCTGGACAAGGTGGCCCGGGAGGTGGAGGCGGCCGGGCGCCAGGCCCTGGTGGTGCCGGCCGACCTCGCCGACCTCGACGCGGCGGCCGGGCTGGCCGCGGCGGCGGCCAGCGCGTTCGGCCGGCTGGACATCGTGGTCAACAACGTCGGGGGAGCGATGCCCCGGCCGTTCATGGCGACCGCGCCGCGCCACCTGGCGGAGGCGTTCGGGTTCAACGTGGCCGTCGCGCACAGCCTGACCCGGGCGGCGGTCCCGCACCTGCTGGCCGCCGCGCCCGGTGCGGCCGTGATCAACATCTCCTCGGCCGTCGGGCGGACGGGCGGCCGCGGTTACCTGGCCTACGGGACGGCCAAGGCCGCCCTGGCGCACTACACCCGGCTGGCCGCGGCCGACCTGGCTCCCCGGATCAGGGTCAACGCGATCGCGGTCGGCGCGGTGGCGACCTCGGCCCTGGATATCGTGCTCACTGACGACACGCTGCGCGGCCAGATGGAACGGGCCACGCCGCTGGGCCGGATCGGCGACCCGGAGGACGTCGCCGCGGCGGTCGTCTACCTGGCCTCGCCCGCCGCGGGCTACGTCACCGGGAAGATCATCGAAGTGGACGGCGGCATCGACCGGCCCAACCTGGATCTCGGCTTGCCTGACCTGTGAGCGTGACCCAGACGCCGCGGCGCAGGCCGCGGGGGCTACTTCGCTTGCGCGACTGTCGTCTCCGCTGCCAGCGGCGCGAGTCCGACGAGCTTGGCGAGGAATCGATCGGCTTGCTCGGGGAAGGGCGGCCAGGGCAGGTCAGGCTCATTGATCCGCAGAGACAGCATGCCGATGACGGCCGTCCGGAGATCGAGTGCGACGGTGGCGGCGTCCCCTGGCGAGGCAACCCCAGCGTCCATGCAGCGCTGCACCGCAGCCGTAGTGCGCGTGAACAGGACCTCCTTGAAAGGCATGCCGACCTTGCTCTCATGCATCACCTTGTAGAGGCCGGGATGCTCCTGCACCCAGGCCGCCTGCGCCAGGATCCGTGCGCGCAAGCCGAGAGCGGGGTCCTGATGTGCGGCCTCGGCCTCATCCGCAGCCTGGAGCATCTCCGCATGGCAGCGTTGCATGGCCGCCGCGACGAGCGCGTCACGATCTGGAAAGTACAGGTAAACAGAGGTGGGGGATATCGATACCGCACGTGCAACCGCGCGCAGCGACAAGGCCTCGTCGTCGGCTAGGTCGCCGAGCATCTGCACGGCGGCGGAAATAATCTCCTCCCGCAGCCGCTCCCCCTGCCCGCGCGCGTTGGGGCGCCGAGGGCCAGCAGAGAGACCTGCCGAGGTGGTGTCGTCCATCGCCCGATCATTCTAGCTTCGCGTACTTGGCTCTGGCCGTCGCTGACGATACGGTTGTTCATGCAAGGACGGTTGTCCACATAACTCAAGGGATCGCAATGCCGCTAACGCTCCAAGAGGCTCAGACAGTCATCACCGGCGCACACGAGCGCGCCGCCAAGATAGTTGCACTGGTCACGGTCGCGGTCGTCGACGAAGGCGGGCATCTACAGGCCCTCGGCCGGATGAACGGCGCAGCGCCGCTCTCGGCCCAGATCGCCGAGGCCAAAGCGGCCAGCGTCGCCCTGTTCCGCCGCGACGGCGCCGCATTGCGCCAGATGCAGGAGGCCTCGCCTGCCTTCTTCGCCCAGCTGGATCGGGCCGTGCGGGTGCCCATCCTGGCGGGCGCCGGCGCGGCGCTCATCCTGCGGGGGGACACCGTCCTCGGTGCGGTGGCGGTAAGCGGCGGAATGATGCCCGGGCAAGACGACGAATGCGCAGAAGCCGGGCTTACTGTTCTCGCTCCCTAGGGCAGCCCCTCACAAGTGAGGGGCTGCCCTAGCACTGTGAGCCGGGCCAGGGCCCCGGCCCGGGCGGTCGAGGTCAGGCGATGCCGAGCGCCCGCAGCCCTGCCGCGGTGGCCGCGGCCGCCAGGATCACCACCAGGAACGGGGCCCGCAGGGCCAGCGCGACGACGGCCGCCGCCAGCCCCGCGAGCCGGGCCGGGTCGGCCGCCAGCGCCTGCCCGCGGCCGAAGGCCTGCACCGCGATCAGCGCCGCGAGCAGCGCGACCGGGACCAGGCTGGCGAAGCGCTGGGCCCGGGGATGGGCCAGCCACCGCGGCGGCACGGTCAGGCCCGCCAGCTTGAGCGCGTAACAGGACACCGCGGTGACCAGCACGGCGATCCAGGTCCCGCTCACGGTGCTAGCCCAGGAGTTCGCGTGACCCAGAAGAACCCCGCACCGACCGCTCGCCCGGGCCTGACGGCCCAGGCTCGCTCGCCGGTCTGGGTCACGCTCACCGTGCTAGCCCAGGAGTTCGCGTGACCCAGAAGAACCCCCCACCGACCGCTCGCCCGGGCCTGACGGCCCAGGCTCGCTCGCCGGTCTGGGCCCCGCTCACCGGCACGGCCTCTCGTCCGCCGCCCCCGCGCCGCGGGGAGCCTCGCCCAGGCCTTCACCCGGCCCGGCGGCGCCGGCCGGGGACGGTGGGGCGCCGGCCGCGGAAGGTGGGGCGCCGGCCGGCGGCAGCGCGGCGCCGGCCGCAGGCACCTGAGCCGCGGCGGCGGGCAGCAGGGCGGCGCCGAGCGCGGCCGCCGCGGCCAGCACCACCGGGAGCCCAGGCGGGCAGAACGGCGTGGCGGCCAGCGCGATAACGGCCCCGGCCAGCGCGACCGCCCGTTCGGTCCGGCCGTCGCGCAGCCGGGGCCACAGCAGCGCCAGGAACGCCGCGGGACCCACCACGTCCAGGCCGAACGAGTTAGCTGAGCCCAGCCGTCCCGCGCCCAGCGCGCCCGCCAGCGTCCCCGCGTTCCAGGTGAGGTACAGGCTGGCGAACGTGGCCAGGAACCCGGCCCGGACCGCGGCCCGCCCCGGCTGTCCCCCTGCCGCCTGAGCCAGGGCCACCGCGGTCGACTCGTCCGTGATGCCCAGCGCGGCCAGCAGCCGGAACGGCCCGCGGAAGCCCAGCAGGCTGGCCAGGCGCAGCCCGTACAGGCCGTTCCGGCTGCCGAGCAGCACGGCGCTGGCCGTCCCGGCGATCAGGCTGCCGCCCCCGGCCACCGCGGCGGCCAGCGCGAACTGTGACGCGCCGGTGTAGGCGACCAGGCTGAGCACGCAGGCCTGCGCCACGCTCAGCCCGGACGCCACGGCGGCCGCCCCGAACGCCAGCCCCGACGTGCCCACGGCCAGCCCGAGGGCGATCCCGTTCCGCGCAGCCCGCTTCACCGGCTCCGCTGAAGTGTCTGCCATGGCAGGAGGCTAGGGCGGGCGGCGGCCCGCTGACTTGAACGTTATTGCGGCCCCGGGAGCCGGACCCGGCCCGCGCGGGCCCGCTGGTAGGCCCCGGGCGGCACGCCCACGATGCGCTTGAAGTGCCGGGTCAGGTGCGCCTGGTCGGCGAACCCCGCCTCGGCGGCGGCCTGGGCCGGCGGTACGCCGCGGTCCAGCAGCCCCCGGGCCTGGCGGACCCGGATCTGGTTCAGGTAGGCGTGCGGCGGCAGCCCGGTCTCCGCCCGGAAGGCCCGCAACAGGGCGTACGGCCCGACCCCGGTGGCCCGGGCCAGTTCCCCGAGCGTGGGCGGGTCGGTCACCCGCTCACGCAGCATCGACACCACGGTGCGCACGGCGGGCCGGGCTTCGCGGGGGCGGGATCGCCGGCCGGCCCGGGCGTGCTCGCGCAGCAGCCCGGCCAGGGCGCCGTGCAGCAGGCTGGCCGAGGCCAGCGGGTCACCGTGCTCCGCGGCCAGGTGGGCGGCCCGGACCAGCCGGGCGCTGCGCGGGTCGTCCACCACCGTGTCCGGGAAGAACGGGGTGCCCGGGGATCCGGTCAGTTCCGCGCTGACCTCGCGGACCAGGCTGACCGAGGGATAGAGCACCCGGTAGGACCAGCCTTCGGGGACGCCGGCCTGGCCGGTGTGCACCATCTCCGGGTTGAGCAGCGCGACCGCCCCCCGGCCGGCCCGCAGCAGGCTGCCGCCGTAGCGGAACTCCTCCACCCCGTCCTCGATCAGGGCCAGCGTGTAGGTCTCGTGCGCGTGCCGCGCGTAGCGGTGCGTGACGTAGGTGGCGCGCAGCAGGTCCACGCCGGGCACGGCCGCGTGCCGCCAGTAGCGCGCCTCCTCGCCGGCGGGCGTGTCCTGACCCCCGTGGTCACGCTGCGGCGGGGCGCCCGGCGGCTCGTCACGCGCAGGATCCACGCCACCAGTACAGCACTGGGCCCCGGCAGCACTGGCCCCGGCAGCACTGGCCCGGCAGCAGGCCCGCAGCTGTGCCGCCACCGGCAGGCCGGTGGCGGCACAGTAAGGTCAGGGGCTCAGCTGCCCGTGATTAGCTGGCCCGCGTCGGTTAGCTGGCGTAGTCGAGCAGCGGCTGGGCCCGGCTGGGGTGGCGCAGCTTGGACAGCGACTGCTTCTCCAGCTGCCTGATCCGCTCCCGGGTCAGGCCGAGCGCCCGGCCGATCTCGTCCAGCGTGTGCGGGTTACCGTCGTACAGGCCGAACCGCATCGCCATGATCGTGGCTTCGCGCTGGGTCAGCCCGTCCAGGGCGTGCCGCAGCTGGTCGGCCATCAGCTGCCGGTCCACCAGCTCGGAGGCCTCGGGAGCGTCCACGTCCTCGATGAGGTCGCCGATGCTGGTCTCGCCGTCCTCGCCGATCGTGGAGTCCAGGCTGATCGGCTGGCGGCTGGTGCGCAGCAGCTCCTCGATCTGGTCCGGGGTCCGGTCCAGCTCGACGGCGAGCTCCTCGGGGGTGGGCTCCCGGCCGAGCCGCTGGTGCATGTCCCGCTCGACCCGGCTGAGCTTGCTCAGCATCTCGAGCACGTGCACCGGGAGCCGGATCGTGCGCGCCGAGTCGGCGAAGCCGCGCTGGATGGCCTGCCGGATCCACCACATCGCGTAGGTGGAGAACTTGTAGCCCTTGGTGTAGTCGAACTTCTCGACCGCCCGGATCAGGCCCAGGTTGCCCTCCTGGACCACGTCGAGCAGGGACAGGCCGCGGTCGCTGTACTTCTTGGCCACCGAGACCACGAGGCGCAGGTTGGCCTCCAGCATGTGCGCCTTGGCGCGCCGCCCGTCCTCGGCCACTTCCTCGAGGTCACGGCGGTAGCCCGCGTTCAGGTCACGCTCGGTGGCCAGCTTGTGCTCCGCGAACAGGCCCGCCTCGATCCGCTTGGCCAGGTTGACCTCCTGCTCGGCGGTGAGCAGGCTGGTCCGCCCGATCGACTTCAGGTACGTGTGCACCGAGTCACCCATGGCGGACGTCTGGTCGTCCAGGTCCACCTCGGCCTGGGCCGGCTGGGCCGTGCCCGAGGCGACCTCCACGGCCGGCTCCGCCGCGGGACCTGCGTCCGCTAGCGCGACCGCCTCAGCCTCGGCGGCGTCCAGGGTGTCCAGCGCAGGCTCCTCGGCGGCGTCACGAGATGCGGTGAGTTGTGCTGTAGTCATGTCCTCCGTGCCCGTCCGTGCTCGCTTGGGGGCAGTGCCCTTTGATCCGGGGCCCTTGGAGCTGAGGCCCTTTGACCTGGGGCCCTTTGACCCGGGGCTCTGTGAGTCAGGGCCCGGTGCGGCCGGGCCCTGCGGGGTCGCGCCCTCCGGCGCGGCGCCCCCGCCCGGCTCATCACCCAGCCGGACGCCGGCTTCCGCCAGCTCCCGGATGATGGACCGGCCTTCCGAGGGGGAAACGCCCGCGTCACCGAACGCCGCGCGCAGCTCAGTCAGGGACAGGTACCCCTGGCCGCGGCCGAGCTGGATCAGCTCGTCCACCCGCATGGTGGCCGCATCGTCGGCAACCTCGGGCTCCCGCCTGGCGGTGGCATTCCTTGGCATCGAGGCACCTCCTCCCATCGTGGGCGCGCAGTGCGCGCATACGCCGGTACGTATTCGCGATCTCGGTGTGCTCCAGCGGTCCGCAGCACTTGCTACTGTGAAGCGCGGGCACTATGTATTAACGCTGGAGGGAGCCAATTGTTCCCGTGCCGCGCCACTGTGCCCGGACGTGGGCCCGCACGCTCCTGCCCGGCTGCCGCTCCCGCCGGTTCCCGGCCTGAATGACCCCGTGCGCCGGCCTTTCCCCCGCCTGAACTCCCACGGAATGAGAACGCCCCGGCGGCGCTGGTTTAGTCCTGGCCAGGCCGGCCAGTCCAGGCGCGCACCATCATCGCAGCCGGTGCGTCACCCCGGCCGGGCCGCTCGGCCCGGCCGCGCCAGCGCCCGCAGCGCCTGCAGGTCGGGCTTGCCCGACGGCAGCAGCGGGACGGCCGGGACCACGACGACCGCCCGCGGCGCCGCGTAGTCCGGCAGCCGCCCGCGGGCGAACCCGCGCAGCGCGTCCAGCCCCGGGGGCGCCGCCGGGTCCGCGGCCACCACGATCGCGGTGACCAGCTCGCCCCACTCCGGGTCGGGCCGGCCAACCACCACGGCCTCCCGGACCCCCGGGCAGTCTTCCAGCACCGACGCCACCTCGTCGGCCGACACCTTCTCGCCGCCGGTGTTGATCATGCCGTCGGCCCGGCCCCGGACCGTCAGCCGTCCCGCCGGGTCCAGCTCGCCCACGTCGGAGGTCACGAACCAGCCGCCGTCCAGGGCGGCCGCCGTCAGGCCGGGCCGCCCCCGGTACCCCGAGAACAGGACCGGGCCGGCCAGCTGGATCCGGCCGCCGGGACCGATCCGGGCCGACACCCCGTCCAGCGGCTCGCCGTCGTAGACGCAGCCGCCGCACGTCTCGGACATCCCGTAGGTGGTGATCACGCGGGCCCCCGCGGCGGCCGCCTCGGCGCGCAGCCCGGCCGGCACCGCGGCCCCGCCGAGCAGGATGGCGCGGAACCCGGCCAGCGCCTCCCGCCCGCCGGGCTCGTCCAGCAGGTGCCGGACCTGGGTGGGCACCAGCGACACGTACCCGCCGGCCCCGCGGCCCGCGTTCGCGGCGTCCAGCCGGTCCAGGACCACCGGCGCGACGCCGGACAGCAGCGAGCGCAGGAACACCTGCAGGCCGGAGATGTGACTCGGCGGCAGGCAGGACAGCCAGGCCTCGCCGGGCCGGGCGCCGATCCGGCCCAGGCTGGCCCGCGCCGAATGGCGCAGCGCCGCCGCGCTCAGCTCGACGCCCTTGGGCTCCCCGGTCGACCCGGAGGTGGCGATCACCACCGCGGTACCCGGGGCCACCCCGGGTGAGTCACCCGGGTCGAGCCGTTGGATGCCTTCCTGGGTTTCCAGGGTGGCGGGGCGGAGCGCCTGGAGCAGGGCCCCGGCCTGCTCGGCGGGCAGCCTGGGATCGACCGGCAGCAGCGCCGGGCCGGTGCCGTCCAGCGCCCCGCGCAGCGCCTCCATCAGCCGCTGCGCCCCCTGGGCCGCGGGGAGCAGCACTGCGTGCAAGGGGCGGGAGGTCATCGACGTAAGGTTATCCGGGCAGATCAGGGACGAACCGGGAGGGTGCTGCAGTGGCTGATGCTGACCCGGAACCACGGGACCGGGTCGCGGCCGCGCTGCCGGGCCTGCGCGCGTTCGCGATCCCGATGCGCACCCGCTTCCGCGGCATCACGGTCCGGGAAGGGGCGCTGATCGAGGGCCCGGCCGGGTGGGCGGAGTTCTCCCCGTTCGCCGAGTACGGCCCGCGCGAAAGCTCCCGCTGGCTGGCCTGCGCCCTGGAAGCGGCCTGGGACGGCTGGCCGGCGCCGGTCCGCGACCGGGTCCCGGTCAACGTCACGGTGCCCGCGGTGGGCCCGGAGCAGGCGCACCGCATCGTGGCCGGCTCCGGCTGCCGGACCGCGAAGGTCAAGGTCGCCGAGCGGGGCCAGGCCGAGGGCGACGACCTCGCCCGGGTCGAGGCGGTGCGCGACGCGCTGGGCCCCGAGGGCCGGATCCGGGTGGACGCCAACGGCGGCTGGGATGTGGACACCGCCGCCCGGATGCTCGGCGCGCTGGGCCGGTTCGGGCTCGAGTACGCCGAGCAGCCCTGCGCCACCCTGGACGAGCTGGCCGCGCTGCGCCGCCGGGTGGACATCCCGGTCTGCGCGGACGAGTCGATCCGCAAGGCCGAGGACCCGCTGGCCGTGCGGGCGGCGGGCGCGGCCGACATCGTGATGCTGAAGGCCCAGCCGCTGGGCGGCGTCGCGGCCGCGCTGCGGGTCGCGGAGGCCTGCGGGCTGCCCGTCGTGGTGTCCAGCGCGGTGGAGTCCTCGGTCGGGCTGGCCGCGGGAGTGGCGCTCGCGGCGGCGCTGCCCAGCCTGCCGTACGCCTGCGGCCTGGCCACGATGAGCCTGCTGACCGGGGACGTCACCGCCGATCCGCTGGCTGAGCAGGCCGGTTACCTGCCGGTTCGCCGGCCTCCTCTTGCTCCGCAACGGCTTGACCGCTGGGAGTCAGATCCCGCCCCGTGGCGCGCCCGGGTGGCAGCTGCGGCGGAATTCCTCGGCGCGGCCGCCCCGGCCGGGCCGGCCTGACCGGGCCGGCGTGCGCACCGTGAATCCCTCGACTGCCTTCGCCCGCACCCTGGTCGACGAGCTGATGCGCTGCGGCCTGCGCGAAGTCGTGCTGGCCCCCGGGTCACGCAGCGCGCCGCTGGCCATCGCCTTGTTCGACCGGGCCAGCGAACCGGGCGCCGGGCTCCGGCTGCACGTGCGGATCGACGAGCGGTCGGCGGCGTTCCTGGCCCTGGGGCTGGCCAAGGCCGGCGGGCGGCCGGCCGCGCTGGTCTGCACCTCGGGCACGGCGGCGGCCAACTTCCACCCGGCCGTGATCGAGGCGGACGAGTCCGGGGTCCCGCTGCTGGTCCTGACCGCCGACCGGCCGCCCGAGCTGCGCGGCACCGGCGCCAACCAGACCATCGACCAGCTCAAGCTCTACGGCGGGGCGGTCCGCTGGTTCGCCGAGGCGGGGGTGCCGGAGGCCCGGCCGGGGATGAACGCGTACTGGCGGTCGCTGGCCGGCCGGGCGTGGGCGGCGGCGTCCGGGGCGGACGGCGGCTTTCCGGGGCCGGTGCACCTGAACCTGCCGTTGCGGGATCCGCTGGTGCCGGGGCTGCCGGACGCGGCGGCCCCGGCCGGCCGGTCGTGGCCCGCCGGCCGGCGGCGGAGCGCCGGCCGGGCGGCTGGCCGGAGCCGCTGGACGGGCGGCCAGGCGGGGCCCCGTGGACCCGCTGGGCCGGGGCGGGGCCGGGCGGCCCGCAGGACCCGCCGGGCGGCATCGGCCCCTCCAGCCACTCCGGCACCTTTAGCAACTCCGGCACTTTAGCACCTCTGGCACCTCTAGTCATCCTGGCGTCTTCACGCCCGCGGGCTGGGGGGAGCGGGGGACGCTGGACCTGCCGTGGGCCGAGCGGGGCGTCATCGTGGCCGGGGACGGGGTCGCTGACCCGGCCGGGCTGCTCCGGCTGGCCGCCGCGGCGGGCTGGCCGGTGCTGGCCGAGCCGTCGTCCGGGGCGCGGCAGGGCTCGCACGCGCTCGGCGCCTACCAGTACCTCCTCGAGCACCCGGCGTTCCTGGCCGCGCACCGTCCTGACCTGGTCGTCTGCGCCGGCCGGCCTGGGCTGTCCCGGGGCCAGACCGCGTTCTTGCGCCAGGCCGCGGCGGGCGGCGCCCGGCAGGTGGTCCTCGCCCAGGGCCCGGGCCGCTGGGCGGACCCGGCGCGCACCGCCACCGACGTGGCCGTGGCCGTCCGGCTGGCCGGCCTGCCCGCCGCGCCCCCCCGCGGCTGGCTGGGCCGCTGGCAGGAGGCGGACGCGGCCGCGCGCGGCGCGGTGGACGCGGTCCTGGACGCCGACGGTGAGCTGACCGAGCCACGGCTGGCCCGCGACCTGGCCGCGGCGCTGCCGGACGGGGCGCTGCTGTGGGCCGCGTCCAGCCTGCCCATCCGCGACCTGGACCGGCAGCTGGCCCCCCGGGACGGCCTGCGGGTGCTGGCCAGCCGGGGGGCGAGCGGCATCGACGGGCTGATCTCCTCGGCGTCCGGGGCCGCGCTCGCGCACCAGGCGGCGGGCGGCGGCCCGGCCGCCGCGCTGCTGGGCGACCTGGCCTTCCTGCATGACTCGCCCGGGCTGTTCGCCGGGCCCGGAGGAAGACCGGCCCGACCTGGTCCTGGTCGTCGCCAACAACGACGGCGGCGGCATCTTCTCCACCCTGGAGCAGGCCGCGGTGCCCGCCCCGTTCGAGCGGGTTTTCGGCACGCCGCACGGGGCCCGCCTGGCCGGCCTGGCCGCCGCGGCCGGGCTCGGGCACACGGTGGTGACGGCCGCCGCGGACCTGCCGGACGCGCTCAAGGGCGACGGGATCCGCATCGTCGAGGTCCCCGCGGACCGGGCCGCGGGCACCGCGCTGCGGGGGCGGCTCGCGGCGGCCGCGGCGGCGGCTATCACGGGGCGGCTCTAGCCCTCCGGGGGAAGGCCAGCAGGCGGCGGCACCGGGCCCTCCTGGACGGTGCCCTCCGGGGAGGCCGGGAGGCGGGATCCAGCCTTCAGGGACGTCCGTGCGGCTTGACGGCCGTCAAGGAAGAAATCCGGTCAAAGCCGCCGTCCGCAGTGATCCTTCTCGCTGCTTTCGCCGGGAAGCTCCGGTTGTGCCGGATGGCGGGGGAGTCCTGGGCAGTAGAGAAGGCCGTCGAGTCTATACCTTCGCGTCCCGGTATACGGCATCGGGAGGGGTCCGGTAGCAGTCTGATAAGGGTCAGATTACCGTCGGGTCACGATTCGGGGCGCTGGCATCATGCCTGTTCACCACGGCGGGTACCCGGTCCTAGCATGATCCCGGTCGGACGCCTCTCTTGGCGTGCCGCCATACCGTGGGACGGATCGGCCCATGGGTCCTTGCTCCGCGGACGAACTTCGCGGCGGAACACTAGAAGGAGGAATGTGTCGATGCGCATACGCACGCGGGGCTATGCGGCCGCCGTAGGCGTGACCGTACTCGCCCTCGTGGCTACCGCCTGTGGCGGGAGCAGCGGTAGCGGCGGCTCGACCAGCGGCACGTCAGCGGGCTCGCAGACCTTTGGTCTCCAGGGACTGAACCCCGGGACCGGTTCGCCCACAAAGGGCGGCACGCTGAACATGCTCGGCCAGGGCGACGTTGACTTCATGGACTACAACGTCTCCTACTACACGATCGGCGCGCTGGGCCAGCGGCCCTGGCTCCGGCTCCTGTACGCGTACCCGGCCACCCCGGGCAAGACGACGACCGTCGAGCCCGACCTCGCCACCGCGCTGCCGACCGTCTCCAACGGGGGCAAGACGTACAGCGTGACGATCCGCACCGGCGCGATGTGGGACAGCAGCCCGGCGCGGCAGGTCACGGCGGCTGACGCGCTGCTCGGCCTGAAGCGGGACTGCAACCCGACCCAGCCGTTCGGCGGCCTGCCGGACTTCGAGGCGCTGATCGTCGGCTACTCGCAGTTCTGCGCCGGGTTCGCCAAGGTCTCGTCCACCTCCGTCTCGGCCATCAAGAACTACATCGACACCCACCAGATCTCGGGTGTGAAGGCCTCGGGGCAGACGATCACCTACAACCTGGTCCACCCGGCCAGCTACTTCCCGGACATGCTGCAGCTGGACGCCTTCGCGCCCGCGCCCGTGGAGAGCCTGAACTACCTGCCGGCGAGCGCCCCCGAGGCGCAGCACATCGTCGCCGACGGGCCGTACAAGATCCAGAGCTACGTGCCCACGCGGAGCATCGTCTTCATCCGCAACCCGGCCTGGAAGGCCAGCACGGACCCGATCCGCAAGGCGTACGTCAACGAGATCAAGGTCTCGGAGACCGGCAACGAGCCCGCGATCCAGCAGCAGCTGCAGACCAACACGTCCGCAGCCAGCATGGAATTCGACGCGTTCCCGCCGGTCGGCGCGGACCCGGGCCTGCAGGCCCAGATGAAGCAGGGGCTGAACCACAACTTCAACCTCGGCTCCACCTACTCCACCAACCCCTACCTCGTCTTCAACGCGGTGTCGCCTAACAACAACGCGGCGCTGAAGAAGGTCGCGGTCCGGCAGGCGCATCAGCTTCGGCATCGACCGGGCCCACCTGCTCACCGACAACGGCGGCCCGACCCAGGGAGTGGCACTCACCCACGTGCTGCCGGCTGGGATCAACGGGGCGCAGGACGTGCCGGCGGGCTACAACCCGTACCCCTACAACCCGACCAAGGCCAAGCAGATGCTGGCCAGCGCCGGGTACAAGAACGGGCTGAACCTCACGCTGCTGTACCGGCCGTCCAGCACGGTCGCGACCAAGATGGCGCAGACGCTGCAGAGCGACCTGTCCAAGATCGGCGTGAAGATCAAGCTGCTCGGGGCCACCCCCGCGGACTTCTACGTGAAGTACATGGAGGTGCCGAGCGTGGCCAAGAAGGGCACGTGGGATCTCTCACTGGCCGGCTGGGGCCCGGACTGGTACGGGGATGCTGCCGTGTCGTTCTTCAACCCGCTGTTCTCCGGCCCGGCGTCCTACCCGCCGATCGGCAGCAACTTCGGGTTCTACAACAACCCGGCGGTGACGTCCCTGATCGCCAAGGGCGCCAGCGCGGCGACGGCCAGTGCGGCCGCGACGATCTGGGGCCAGGCGGACGAGGCGGTCATGAAGGACGCCCCGTTCTACCCGATCGTCAACCCGAACCAGCCGCTGTACCACGCCAGCTACGTGCACAACGCGGTGTACGTGCCGGCGATCCAGCAGTTCGACCCGACGAATGTGTGGCTCAGCACGCCGTAATAATCCCGACTCGGAGTTTCGTGACGATTCGCGAGATTCGTCACGAAACGTAAGCTGATCGAGTCAACCGGCCGCCCCGCGGTAGCTATCGCGGGGCGGCCGGCCGGGATTACAGTCATTACAGGCTCTGGGCTGCGGAAATATGCCGGGCCCGGGCCTTTGACGTAGAGAGGGTAGGTAGCGTGGCCCTGCTCGAGGTTGACGACCTGCACGTGTCATTCAGGACCTCTGACGGCATCGTGCAGGCCGTGCGCGGGGTCTCCTTCCAGGTCGATGCCGGGCAGACCCTCGGCATCGTCGGGGAGTCAGGCTCCGGCAAGAGCGTTTCGACACAGACGATCATGGGCCTCACCCGCGGGGCGCGGATCAGCGGCCGGGCTATGTTCGAGGGCAGGGACCTGCTCACGCTCGGCCAGGGCGATCTGCGCAAGATCCGCGGGGCCGAGATCGGGATGATCTTCCAGGACCCGCTGTCCAGCCTGCACCCGTACTACAAGGTCGGCTGGCAGATCGTGGAGATGATCCGCCAGCACGACAAGGACATGTCCAAGGCGCAGGCCAGGGCCCGGGCCGTCGAGCTGCTCAAGCTGGTCGGGATCCCGCAGGCGGACCGCCGGGTGGACGACTACCCGCACCAGTTCTCGGGCGGCATGCGGCAGCGCGCCATGATCGCGATGGCGATGGCGCTCAACCCCAAGCTGCTGATCGCGGACGAGCCGACGACCGCGCTCGACGTCACCGTGCAGGCGCAGGTGCTGGCGGTCATCAAGACCCTGCAGGAAGAGTTCGGCACGGCGGTCATCCTCATCACCCACGACCTCGGCGTCGTGGCCGATGTGGCCGACAACGTGCAGGTGATGTACGCCGGGGCGGTGATGGAAAAGGCCGACCTGCGCACCACCTTCTTCGCCAACCATCACCCGTACACCGAGGGGCTGCTCCAGTCGCTCCCGGCCTACGGCGGTGAGCGCGAGCGGCTCCGGCCCATCCACGGCCAGCCGCCCAGCCTGATCAGTCTCCCGCCGGGCTGCCCGTTCGCTCCCCGCTGCGACTACGTGATGGACCGGTGCCGCACGGAGACCCCGCCCCTCGCCACCGTGGGAAACGACGAGACCCACCTGTCGGCGTGCTGGCTGCCGCACGACATGGCGGCGCGCAACGAGCTACGGCGCAAAGTCGTGGGCGAGCCACTTCCAGCACAGGCCGAAGCGTAAGGGACGGAATGATGAGCGCGGAGACCACGGCCACGACGCCGGAGCCCGCGGCAGGAGACGATGTCCTGCTGCGGATCGAGAACCTGGTCAAGTACTTTCCCGTCCAGTCCGCGGCACTCTTCCGGCGCGACCGGGAGTACGTGCACGCGGTGGACGGGGTCAGCCTGGAGGTCCGCCGGGGCCAGACCCTCGGCCTGGTCGGCGAGACCGGCTGCGGCAAATCGACGCTGGCCCGCTGCGTCCTGCGGCTGTACGACCTCACCTCAGGCCGGATCACGTTCGACGGCCAGGACATCAGCAAGCTCAAGCCACGGCAGATGCGGCCGTTCCGGCGCGAGATGCAGATGATCTTCCAGGACCCGTACGGCTCGCTGAACCCGCGGCGCCGGGTCGGGTCGATCATCGGGGACCCCTTCGCGATCCATAAGACGGCCACCGGCCAGGAGCGCAAGCGCAAGGTCCAGGAGGTCATGGAGCTGGTCGGGCTGAACCCGGAGCACTTCAACCGGTTCCCGGCCGAGTTCTCCGGTGGCCAGCGGCAGCGCATCGGGGTCGCGCGGGCGCTGGCCTTCCGGCCCAAGCTGATCGTCTGCGACGAGCCGGTGTCGGCGCTCGACGTGTCCATCCAGGCCCAGATCATCAACCTGCTGGCCGACCTGCAGAAAGAGCTGGGCCTGACCTACGTCTTCATCGCGCACGACCTGTCCGTGGTGCGGCACGTGAGCAACCGGGTGGCGGTCATGTACCTGGGGAAGGTGACCGAGCTGGCCCCGGTCGACGACCTCTGGGCCCACCCGCGCCACCCCTACACCGACGCGCTGCTCTCCGCGGTGCCGGTCCCGGACCCGGACAAGTCCGGGCAGCGGGAGCGGATCATCCTGGCCGGCGACGTACCCTCGCCGATCAGCCCGCCCTCCGGCTGCCGGTTCCACCCGCGGTGCCCGAAGGCCGCCCCGACGTGCGTGGACAAAGACCCCGTGCTCGAGCCGCGCCTCGGTGACGGAGCGGACCACCTGGCCGCCTGCCACTTCCCGGTGGAAGACGGGGAGGACATCTCCAAGTCCCGGCCCACCATCTCCGCCGAAGACCGCGTGATCGAGTCCGGGCTGCTCGGCAGCGCCTGAGCCTGCACAGGGAAGTGACATCATGGCTTTGAACATTCCGCAAGCTTCCGAGCAGGTCCCGGCGGGATCGGCGCCCGCGCCAGGCACCGAGGCCGAGGGCGCCGCCAAGAAGATCGAAGGGCGCAGCCCCTGGCGGCTGGCCACGCAGCGGCTGCTGCACGACAAGGCATCGATGATCTCGCTCGCCGTGATCATCCTCATCGTCCTGGTGGCGATCTTCGCGCCAGTCGTGGCCGCGATCACCGGCCACGGCCCGAACCAGCAGTTCCCCGCGCCGATCGGGGTGGACGCCAGCGGCCAGCCGCTCGGCCCGTCGAGCCATTTCCTGCTCGGCACCGACACGCTGGGCCGTGACATCCTGGTCCGGATCGCCTACGGCGCCCGGATCTCTCTCATCGTCGGCGTGCTGGCCTCGGTGATCTCGGTTGCGATCGGCGCGGTCGTCGGCCTGGCCGCCGGATACTTCGGCGGCCTGACGGACACGCTGCTGGCCCGGCTCATGGACTGGCTGCTCGCCATCCCGTTCCTGCTGCTGGCCATCTCCCTGGTCACGGTGATCGGCCCGGGACTGGCCGTCCTGCTCATCGTCATCGGGTTCCTCGGCTGGGCGTCCGTCGGCCGGATCATCCGCGGCCAGGTGCTGTCGATCCGGGAGAAGGAGTACGTCGAGGCCGCCCGGTCCCTGGGGGCCGGGCCCTGGCGGATCATGTTCATCGACATCCTGCCCAACGTGATCGCCCCGATCATCGTCTACACCAGCCTGCTGATCCCGGTGTCGATCGTGGCCGAGGCGTCCCTGTCCTTCCTGGGCGTGGGTATCCCCCCGCCCACCCCGGACTGGGGGTCGATGATCGCCGATTCGCAGACCGTCTTCGAGTACGGCGCGTGGTGGTACCTGGTGTTCCCCAGCCTGGCGCTGCTGATCACCACGCTCGCGTTCAACATCTTCGGCGACGGCGTGCGGGATGCATTCGACCCGCGCGGCGGCCAGCTGTTCGTCTAGGGAGTCCCTGTGGCCCGCTTCATCATCCGCCGCGTATTCCAGGGCATCATCGTGCTCTGGCTCATCACCGTCGCGGTCTTCGCCATCTTCTTCATCGGCCCCGGCGCCAAGCAGGTACCCCGGTTCCTGGCCGGCAAGAACGCCACGCCGCAGGTCATCCAGGAGGTAACCGACCGGCTGCAGCTCAACCGGCCCATCTACGTGCAGTACTGGCACTTCGTGTGGCAGCTGCTGCACGGCAACCTGGGCTACTCCTTCTACCACGGCCAGTCGGTGAACTCGGTGCTCAAGTCCGCGTTCCCGATCACGCTGTCCCTCGTCATCGGGGCGGCCATCATCTGGGTGGTGCTGGGCGTGCTGAGCGGCATACTGTCCGCGGTCAGGTCGCGGACGTTCGCCGACCGGCTCTTCACCGGGCTGGCCCTGTTCTTCTACTCGATGCCGACCTTCGTGCTGGGACTCCTGCTCCTGCTGGTGTTCTACTACGAGCTCACCATCCACGGCATCCACGCGTTCCCGCCCACTTACATCCCGTTCAGCCAGAGCCCGACCGGGTGGTTCCGCTCGCTGATCCTGCCCTGGTTCACGCTGGCCCTGGTGTCGGCCGCGACCTACACCCGGCTGACCCGGGGGTCGATGCTGGACGTGATGAACGAGGACTACATCCGCACCGCCCGGGCCAAGGGGCTGTCCGAGCGGCGGGTCATCTTCCGGCACTCGCTGCGGGCGGCGCTGACCCCGATCGTCACCCAGTTCGGCCTGGACGTGGGCATCCTGCTCGGTGGCGCGGTCATCACCGAGGTCGTCTTCTCGATGCCGGGCCTCGGGTACACCGCGGTGGCCGTCAATCACCCAGCAGGACCTGCCGGTGATCATCGGCGTGGTCATCGTCGCCTCCACCGCCGTGGTGGTGGCGAACATCGTCGTGGACGCGTTCTACGCCGTCCTGGACCCCCGCGTCCGCCTGCACTGAGCTAGTCCGGGGGGCGCCCCCCTGGACCCCCCGCCATCCGCGGCCCCGGCCAGCACCCGCCTCCGGCGGGCCTGGCCTCGGGCCGCGGATATGCGGTGGCGGGCGCCCTGGCTACGGCTCCGGCTGATGATGCGTGACACTCCCGTTCATGCTTCGGGAGTTGAACGTGGCCGAGCGGTTCGGGGTTACCCGGCAGACGGTGCACCGGTGGGTGGCCCCGTTACCGCGAGAGCGGGCTGGCCGGGCTGGCCGGCCGGTCGCACGCGCCGAAGGCGCACCCGTGGCAGCAGTGACCGTCGGGCCCGACACCATCCAGGTCGCCGTCGAGACCAGCATCACCTCACCGCGGCCCGGACCACTAGCCGCGACATCAGACGGCACAAGGCATCGAACTACGGCTGACGACCCCGACCAGCCGAGCCAGGCATCAGGAGGTGAGCTGCGTTGTCTCACCCTGCCGCTCAATTCGTTGATTGCGAGAGTAGATGGAGTTACGCTGATTGCTCAGGAAATCAAGGAGCTGATCGTGGAGCAGGAAGAGAAGGAACGCCTCGAGCGAGCGGCCGAAGCGGAGCTGAACAGGCGGTGCGGCGACGGGACAGTGCAGAAGGTCGAGGTGCTGCAATACGGCGACGATCCCGTGATCGAGCCCGGCCAGGCGATGGTCCGGGTGATCCTCACCCCTACGGGCGAAGATCCGGATACGACGCTTCACGCGTTCGAGAAGGCGCACAGCGGGGCTATCGAGAACCTGCGCAAGGCGATCGCCCGGACGATGCCCTCCATCGGGCGCGTGCAGCTCACTCTCCCCGTGCAGCCCGGGGAGCGCAAGCATCCCGTCATCTCGATGTCTGCCTGCCCGCTGGACCGCACGGCCCCGGGCCGCAGCCTCACCCCGGTGATGGCGCGGCTCGACCCCAGGGACGTTGAGGTCCTCGACGCCCTGATCACCGCCGGCATCGTCCCCAACCGCGCCGAAGGGGTCCGCTGGGCGCTGGCCCGCATCCGCGAGCGCCCCGCCTATCCCCAGCTCCGAGAGCACATCGGCAAGATTGACGAGCTGAAGGCCCAACTCTGAGAAAATTTCGCCCGGTCTGCCCGGGCTCAACCGAGCCCGGTTAACAACCCTAGGGACTGTCGCACATCAAGCGAAGCCGAAGTGCCGCCCATCAAGTGAGCCTAGGCAAGGCCCTAGCTATCGTTCCGGCGGTGGCGGGCTCAGCCTTCCAGGGCGGACTGCATGGGGCGGAACTTGGCCTGGGCCTCGGCGAGCTCGGCGTCGGGGTCGGAGTCGGCCACGATGCCGCCGCCCGCGAACAGCCGGGCCCGGGTCCCGTCCACCTCGGCGCAGCGCAGCGCGATGCACCATTCCCCGTTCCCCGCGCTGTCCACCCAGCCGACCGGCCCGGCGTAGCGGCCCCGGTCCATGCCCTCCAGCTCGCGGATCAGCTCCATCGCGGTCTCGGTCGGCGTGCCGCAGACCGCCGCCGTGGGATGCAGCGCGTCGGCCAGCGCGAGCACCGAGGGGATCGTGCCGTCGCGGCGGGCGGCCAGATGGCCGCTGATCGCCGTGGCCAGGTGCTGCACGTTGGCCAGGCGCAGCAGCGCCGGGCGCGGGGCCACGGTCAGCTGGTCACACAGCGGGGCCAGGGACTGCCGCACCCCGGCCGCCGCGTACCCGTGCTCCTCGGTGTCCTTCGCCGAGGCGAGCAGCGCGGCGCCGAGCGCCGCGTCCCGGCCGGGGTCATCGCCGCGGGGCGCCGTGCCCGCCAGCACCAGCGAGCTGATCTCCCCGCCCTGCCGCTTGATCAGCAGCTCCGGGGTCGCCCCGACCAGGCCGCCGCAGGAGAACGTGTAGCAGTCCGGGTAGCGGGCCGCCAGGCGGCCCAGCAGCAGCCGCTCGTCGATCGGTCCCGAGGCCGTCGCGTACAGGTCGCGGGCCAGCACGACCTTCTGCAGCCGGCCCGCCCTGATGCGGTCCACCGCCGCCGCGACCGCCCGCTCCCACTGCGGCGCGGTCAGGCTGCCATCGTGCCAGCGGATCAGGCCCGGGGCGGGGGCCGGCGACACCGGGGGCTGGGCCAGCCGGGACGAGGGCAGCCGGGACGGCCCGGGCGGGGCGGGCGGCTGCCCGGTGATCGTGGTGAGCCACGCCTGGCCCGCCCGGCGGCCCAGCACCGCCTGGGGCAGGATCAGCACGGACCCCTCGGACGTGGGGTCGAAGGTGAAGCTGCCGAAGGCCACCGGCCCGCAGCCGGGCGCGCCCACGAGGTCCTCGACCTGCGCGCCGTCCAGCAGGGCCCGCAGCCACTTGTCGGCCGCGGTGAACCGGTCCTGCCCGGCCGGCACCGTGACCCGGGCCACCTCACCCCAGCCCACGAGACCCTCGCCGCGGCGGACCCAGGCCAGCGGGCCGGGCCCGGGAAGCTGGCCCAGCAGGTCACCGGGATCGGCGACCGGGACGGTGCGGACCACGAGCCCTTCCGGCTCCGGAGAGACCTGCGCGGCCTGAACCTGATTCCACGGCAGCTAACTGTACGTGCCAGCATGACCCGTCCCGCCCGCGGGGAGCCCTGCTGGATGGCTGGCGGGGCACCCGGTTCCGCCGGCCGGTCACCGGGTGCGGGACAGCTGCCCGGACGGCTCGGCTGCGGCCTCGTCGTCGCGCCGGGCGGCGAGGCGGCTGGGCCACCACATGTGCCGCCCGATGTCCAGGGTCAGCGCGGTCACCAGGACCGACCGGACCACCAGGGTGTCCAGCAGGACCCCCAGCGCCACCGTGAACCCGATCTCGGTCAGGATGACCAGGGGCAGGGTGCCCAGCGTGGCGAACGTGCCCGCCAGCACCAGGCCCGCGGAGGTGATCACGCCGCCGGTGGCGGCCAGCCCGGTCAGCATGCCGCGGTGCGTCCCGGACTTGATCGATTCCTCCCGCACCCGGGTCATCAGGAAGATGTTGTAGTCGATGCCCAGGGCCACCAGGAACACGAAGGTGAACAAGGGCATGGAGTTGTCCGCCCCGGCGAACCCGAAGAGGTGCCGGAAGGCCAGCGCGGCCAGGCCGAGCGCGGCGCCGAAGGACAGGATGACGGTGCCGATGAGGATCAGCGGGGCGACCACCGCGCGCAGCAGCAGGGCCAGGATGATCAGCACGACCAGGAGGATCAGCGGGATGATGACGTTCCGGTCCCGGATGGCGTAGTGCTGCACGTCGGCGTTGATCGCGGTGGACCCGCCGACCTTGGCGTCCGCGCCGGGAATCGGCGTGCACGGCGTCCCTGACCCGGCTGACCACGCCGTACGCGGCCTGGCTGTCCGGCGGCACGGCCAGCGTGCCCTGCAGCAGCACCAGCCCGTCCTTGACCTGCGGCGGGCTGACCGCGGCGATGCCCTGGGTGCGGGCCAGCGCGGCGCGCAGCGGCGCGGCCTGCTGGGCCTGGCCGATCACGTAGACCGGTTCTCCCGCGCCCGCCGGGAAGTGCCGGGCCAGGACCTTCTCGCCCGGCGACCGCGCTGGGCGTGCCCCGGTAGGACTGGGCCTGGGTCAGCGCGCCGAACCGGAAGCCGATCAGGCCGAGCGTGGCCACGGCGAGCAGCACCGCGGTGACGATCCAGACCCGGCGGGGGCGGCGGGCGATGCGGGTGCCGACCCGGGCCCACGGCCCGCGGCTCGTGGGGTCCTGCGAGCCGTACCGTGGCCGCAGCGGCCAGAACACCCAGCGGCCGGTGATGACCAGCAGCGCGGGCAGCAGCGTGATCATGGCCAGCAGGCCCACCCCGACGCCGATCGCGGCGACCGGGCCCAGCCCGGAGATGTCGGCCGAGTCCGCGGCCAGCAGGCAGAGCATCGCGGCGATCACGGTCAGGCCGCTGGCGAAGATGGCGGGCCCGGCCCGCCGCATGGCCACGGCCATAGCCTCGTGCCGGTCCTCGTGCCTGCGCAGCTCCTCGCGGTAGCGGGCGATCAGCAGCAGCGCGTAGTCCGTCGAGGCGCCCAGGACCAGCACCACCAGGATGCCCGCGGTCTGCCCGTTGACGACCAGGCCCTCGTGCACGACGAGCTCGTAGATCACGGCCTCGGCGGCGATCAGCGAGACACCCGCGGACATGATCGGCAGCAGCCAGAGGATGGGACTGCGGTAGGTCAGCAGGAGCAGCACGATGACCACCCCGAGGGTGGCGTAGAGCAGGGTGGAATCGATGCCCTTGAAGATCTTGACTGAGTCGGCCGCACTGGCGGCGGGACCCGTCACGTACACGTGCAGCCCGGGATCCCCCGCGGACCCGATGCTGTGCACGCGGTTGACGAAGTTGGTGATCGCGCTGCTGAAGCCCAGATGGGCCTCGATGAGGACCTCGGCCGCCTTGTGGTCCCGGGCCGGGATCGGGCCGATGACCTTCCCGGCGTCCTGCAGCGTGGCGAACTGCTTCGCGTCCGCGGCGATCTTGGCCAGGTCGGCGCGGGTCAGCCCGGAGGGCCGCACGTAGACCACGACCGCCGGATTCAGGTTCTTCGAGGTGAAGTGGTCCTGCAGCTTGAGCGCCTGGGTTGACTCCGCGGACGCGGGCAGGTACGCGGAGGCGTCGTTCTTCTCGACGCCCATCAGCTTCCCGGCCAGGGATCCGGTCAGCGCGATCACGATCACCCAGAAGACCAGCACGGCCCACTTGGTGCGCCGCCCGCTGGGCAGGCCCGCGATGCGATGCGCCCAGCGGTGGCGGGCGCTGGATGCCCCCGTGCGGGCGGGTTCAGTGGTCACGGTTCCTCCCCTGGGACGCGGGCCGCCGGGTCGCCCGGCGCGTATCGCGATACACGATGTATCGCGTTGACTGGAGCTGTCAAGTCATATCGCGAGATGTGACGTGCCGACCGGGAACCCCGTGGCGCGGCCCTGCGCCTCATGGCGTCCCCCGGCGCCGTTCCCGGCCAGTCTGGCCGGCGTTCCCGGCCCGCGGCAAACGAGTATCTGCGGCGCCTCTGCTGCCCTCCTGGCGTGTACCCCGGAACCGGCGGACAGGCCGTGCTAACCTCTGGGTACGCCATATTCCTATCGTAACGATCGGATAACTAGGATGCTTCTCGCGAACACTGAAGTCCGCCAGCAGCTGGGCCGCACGTCCCTCGACCGGGCCCGGCTCGCTGACCTCGTGCGGCTGGCTGCTTCCGCCGGGGAGTGGGCCAGCCTGGTCCGCTACTCCGAGGGCGAGCGCTGGTACCAGCGGCTGGAGCGCGGCGAGAACCATGAGGTGTGGCTGCTCAGCTGGCTGCCGGGGCAGCGCACCGGATTCCATGACCACTGCGGCTCGTCCGGCGCGTTCACGGTGGTCCAGGGGGAGCTTCAGGAACGGACGCCGGCCGCCGGCCGCCGGATGCTGGCCACTACCTCGTTCGGGACGGGCCGGGCCAGGTCGTTCGGGCCGCGTCACGTGCACGAGGTCGTGAACGAATCGGCCGCGCCCGCGGTGAGCATCCACGCGTACTCCCCGCCGCTGGCCGGGATGCGCCGCTATGAGCTGACCCGCAGCGGCCTGGTGCTGGCGGCCGTGGAGACCGCCGGGGAGCGCTGGTGATCCGCACGGCACCGCCGGGGGCCCGGCCGATCAGCGAGGTTCTGGAGCAGGCCCGGCGCCGGCTGGACCGGCTGGAGCCGGCCCAGGCGCAGGCGGCCATGCAGGAGGGGGCGCTCCTGGTGGACATCAGGCCGCAGGCCCAGCGCGACGCCGAGGGCCAGGTGCCCGGCGCCCTGGTGATCGAGCGCAACGTCCTGGAGTGGCGCCTCGACCCGGCATCCGACGCCCGGCTGCCGCAAGCGGGGTCCTACGACCTGCGCGTCATCGTCATGTGCTCGGCCGGCTTCACCTCCAGCCTGGCCGCCGCCTCGCTGCAGGATCTCGGGCTGTTCGCGGCGACCGACCTGGCGGGCGGGTTCCAGGCCTGGGCCCGCGCCGGGCTCCCCGTCGGGCCCTGACCAGGCTGCGCAGGTGCCCGGGCCATGACATCTGTCATGGCCCGGGCATGACGCGCGGCATCCGGGGGCATCCGCCCCGGACGCCATGATCAGAGCATGGCGGACGCATGGCCGGACCCCGGCCCGCCGGTGAGCCCGGCGGCGCCGACCTCGATGCTGGACCGGGTGAGTGGCCCTCAGCCCGATCATCGAGCAGACTCGGGGTATGCGGTTCCCCCCGTTCCGGCCGGCCCCGATGACCAGCCCGGCCGCCACCGCGTGGCCCGGGCCCGGCGGGCCAGCCTCATGACCGCGCCCGCCCAGCCGCGCGACCGGCCCAGCCCGGCCAGCCCCGGCTCCGCCGCCCCGGACGATTCCGCCGCGAGCGTTCCAGTCCCGGAGGCCGGGCGCCCGCCCGTGTCGCCCGAGATCATGGGCCCGCGTGGCCGGTGGAGCCGGGTGGGCTGGATGTTCGCCGCCATCTGGCTGGTCTACCTGGTCCAGCCGGCGTCGAAGCTCTGGTCGGACCCGGACCTGGCCCACCGGTACCTGGGGCTGGCCGACCTGATCGTGTTCGCGGCCCTGTTCGTGGTGACGTTCGCCGCCGCCCGGTTCCTGCGCGACTTCCGGAACCGCCGGATATCCCGCCGGATCGGCGTGGCCGTGCTGGCCGCCGAGTCCGTGCTGGTCGGGCTGGCGTACGTGGTCCTCGGCCAGGGAGCTGGCGGCCTGCTGATCTACGTGAGCGTGATGGCGGTGTTCCTGCTGCCCACCCGCGTGGGCTGGGCCGCGGTAGGCGTCTTCATCGCAGTCTCGCTGATCGTCCCGTGGGCGCACGGCTGGACGGTCAACGGGACCATGTCCTTCCAGATCTTCGTCTCCGCCCTGGCCGCCTGGGGCGTGAGCCAGGTCATCCAGCGCAACGCCCAGCTGGTCGAAGCCCGGAATGAGATCACCCGGCTGGCCCTGGCCGAGCAGCGCAACCAGTTCGGCCGCGACCTGCACGACATCCTCGGCCACTCGCTGACGGTGGTGGCGGTCAAGGCGGAACTGGCCGGGCGGCTCGCCAGCCTGGACCCGGAGCGGGCCGAGACCGAGATCGCGGACGTGGAACGGATCGCGCGGCAGGCGCTGGCCGACGTCCGGGCCGCGGCGGCCGGGTTCCGCGAGGTCACGCTGGCCGGCGAGCTGGCCAGCGCCCGGACCGCGCTGGCCGCCGCGGGCATCGAGGCGGACCTGCCCGATCAGGGCATCACCAGCCTCCCCCAGCCGCAGCAGGAGCTCTTCGGCTGGGCGGTACGCGAGGGGGTCACGAACGTGGTCCGGCACAGCGGCGCCACCCGGTGCCGCATCCGGGTCACCGCCAGCCAGGTCGAGATCGGCGACGACGGCTGCGGGCCGCCCGCCCCGGCCGACGGCACGGCCCACCGCGCTGGCGGGTGTGACGACTGGCCAGCGGATGACCTGGACGCGCTGGCCAGCGGGTACGGGCCGGGCTGCGGTCATGGCCTGGCCGGGCTCCGGGAGCGGGCCGCAGCCACCGGGGCGACGGTCAGCGTCGGCCGCTCCGCCGCGGGCGGCTTCGCGCTGCGGGTCCACGTGCCATGATCACCCTGTGAGCGTGACCCAGACCGGCGAGCGAGCCTGGGCCGTCAGGCCCGGGCGAGCGGTCGGTGCGGGTTTTTTCTGGGTCACGCGAACTCCTGGGCTGGCACTGTGAGCGTGACCACCGCGAGCAGCGTAGCGTCAGGCGAGCGAGCCTGGTGAGCACCCCTATCCGCCTGCTGCTCGCCGACGACCAGGCCCTGGTCCGCGGGGCGCTGGCCGCGCTGCTCGCGCTGGAGCCCGATCTGGAGGTGGTGGCCGAGGTCGGCCGGGGCGACGAGGTGGTCTCCGAAGCCCGCCGGGCCCGGCCCGACGTGGCCCTCCTCGACGTCGAGATGCCCGGCCTGGACGGCATCAGCGCCACCCGGGAACTGCGCGCCGCGCTGCCGTCGTGCCGGGTGCTGGTCGTGACCACGTTCGGCCGGCCCGGCTACCTGCGCCGCGCGATGGCCGCCGGGGCCAGCGGCTTCGTGGTCAAGGACACCCCGGCCCGCCAGCTGGCCGACGCGGTCCGCCGGGTCGCGTCCGGGCTGCGGGTGGTCGATCCCAGCCTGGCCGCGGAGACGCTCGCGGCCGGCGACAGCCCGCTGACCCCCCGGGAGACCGACGTGCTGCGCACCGCCCGGGACGGGGGAACGGTGGCGGACATCGCGGCGGCGCTGCACCTGTCCGAGGGGACGGTCCGCAACCACCTCTCAGCCGCGATCGGCAAGACCGGCGCCCGCACCCGTGCCGAGGCCGTCCGCCTGGCCAGCGCGAACGGCTGGCTCCTCGGCAACTGACCCGCCGGCCCGGCCGGCTGCCTCAGGGACGCCTGGCCGCCCAGATGGTCCTCGTGGTGCGGACGGTGAGGTCGTCACGCCGCAGGATGCTGCCGGGCCCGTCGCTATCGAGCAGGGTGGCGAACGTGGCCAGGTCGGCGGCGCTGAGCCGGCCGTCCAGGCCCGAGCGGAGGCGCAGCAAGCAGGCCCGGGCGTAGCGGCCCGCGGCGTCGGGGAGCGGGGGGGCCAGGTCGATGGCGAAGATCCGCTCGGCCTCGACGTCGAAGCCGGCCTGGCGCAGCCGCGGGCCCCAGTCCGACCCGAGATGCGGCAGCTCCTGCGCCCGGCTTTCGGCCAGGGCGGCATGACAGCGCTCCTCGAGCCCGGAGGCGGCGTCCTCGGGCAGGAAACGGGGGAAGGAGTCGATCTCGGCCACGGCCAGCAGGCCGCCGGGCTGGAGGGCGGCGAAGACCCCGGCCAGGACGTGATCAGGATCCGGCATGTGATGCATCGAACTGGACGCCCACACCAGGTCCACCGGACCGGTCGCGGGCCATCCGGCGGCCAGGTCCGCCTGGATGGCCTGGATCCGGCCCTCCAGGCGCAGGTCGCGGGCCTTGCCCCGGAGGCGGTCCAGCAGCGGCCCGGACCGGTCGACGGCGATCACCTCCGCGCCCTCGAAGCGCCGGGCCAGGGCGAGGGCGCCGGTCCCGGTCCCGCTGCCCAGGTCGAGAATCCGGCGGGGCGGCCGGACCGCCGCCAGGTCATGGACCCAGGAGATCACCTCGGACAGGTAGGAGTGCAGGACCTCGGCGTCGAGGTCGATGATCTCGGCCAGGTCCGCCTCGCCGTCCCCGGCCGCCTGGGGGTGCTGGTCATGGTGGTGCTGGTGGCTGTGCATGCGCCCACGCTACGTGCCGCTTGCGCCATTGACATAGAGTCTTGCCTATGACGCAAGACGCTGATCTCGACGGCCTGATCCGCCAGCGGATCAGGGGACTGCGTGCCGCCCGGGGCTGGTCGCTGGATGACCTCGCGGCCCGCTGCTACCTGAGCCCTTCCACGCTGAGCCGGATCGAGACGGGCCACCGGCGGATCGCCCTCGATCAGCTGGTCCCCATCGCCCGCGCCCTGGGGACCACGCTGGACCAGCTGGTGGAGTCCGCCGATGACGAGGACGTGGTGATCAGGCCGCACCGCGATGTCATGCGGGGGATGACCACCTGGCTGCTGAGCCGGGAGCCGGGGCCGCACGGTGTCACCGTGGCCAAGATGCGGGTCACCAGGCCGGAGCCCCGGCGCGGGACCGAGGAGCTGCGTGTCCATCCCGGCAAGGACTGGTTCACGGTCCTGTCCGGCACCATCGTCCTGGTGCTGGGGGAGCGGACCATCGTGGTCAAGGCCGGCCAGGCCGCGGAGTTCTCCACGATGATCCCGCACGCGTTCGGCGCCCGGGGCGGGCCCGCGGAGGTCCTGTGCATCCTGGACCACGACGGGCAGCGCTCCCATCTGCGCCCCTCCCTGCCGGTCGGGTAGGCGGCACCGGCGCCGGTGAATCCGTCAGCCGAGGGCCAGCCGCCCGGCGCCCGAGGCCTGGATGAGCTGGGTCTCGGCGGCTGTCACCGGGCGCCGGCCGGTGAGCGCGGCGATCAGGGTCACCTGGTCCCAGCCGGTTCCGGCGCGCAGCGCGGCGGCGGCGGCCGCGGGCAGCAGGAGATCCCCGGTGACGCCCGCCGCGGGGGCGGTCATCCACGGCTCACGATTCAGGGCGGCGGCCAGGTCCAGGCCGTGCACGGCGAGTTCCAGGACCCGGGTCCGCAGGAACTCGGCCAGCAGCATCAGGTCCCCGTGCCGGGTCCGCACCACCCGTCCGGGCGGCGCGCCCCGCAGCGCCGCCCACGCCTGCTGCCGGGCCTCGCCTAGGTCACGTGCCCGGGCGGCCGCACCGGCCAGGCCCGCCGCGCCGCGCCGGGCGGACTCGATCCGGTCGGCGTTCGTGGCGGCGGAAAACCGCTGATCCGGCCGGTAGTACCCGGCCGCGGAGACCAGGGCCGCCCCGGACGGGGCGGGCGCGGCGAGCATGCCGGGCAGCCGCCGCATCGCCATCGCCACGTGGAACACCAGGTCCGCCACCGTCCACGGGTCACACCGGGTGGGACGGGCGAAATCGGCGTCATCGAGGCTGGCGACGACCTCCGACAAGGCCCCCGACTCGGCGCCGAACGCCTCCTGGATCACTTCCGGCATCATGCCCACCAGCCTAAGCAGCGGGCCGGAGCGCCCGTGAAGGCCGCTATGACGTCGCGCCGCCCGTCTGGCTCGTATCCTGTCCGGCATGCACCACCCCGCGCGCCTGGCTGCTGCGCTCTGCCTGGCCGCCGCCGTCACCCTCGCCGGCTGCAGCACGCCCGCGCCCGCCGGCCCGCCCGCCGCCGGCCCGCCGCCCGCCACCCGGCCGCCGTCGCCATCCCCGAGCCCGACCCCCAGCCCCAGCCCCACGCCCTGCGCCAAGATCGCGCCCGGGTTCCCCTGCACCATGCGTCAGCGCATCCACGACGTCCAGCGGTCCCTGCGCCACGTCCCCGGCTCCATCGGCATCGTCCTGCACGACCGGGCCACCGGGGCCACCTGGCGCAACGTCAACGCCCGCACCGGGTACCCGGCCGCGTCCACCATCAAGCTGGCCATGATGACCGACCTGCTGCTCCGCAACCAGCCGGGCGCCGCTGACCCCATCCACCTCACCGGCGCGGACTGGAGCGCGATGTTCGGCGCTCTCTACACCAGCAACGACCACGACGCTGACCTGCTCTGGGACCGCTACGAGGACGCAAGCTTCATCGACCGCATCCGCGCGTTCGGGATGACCAGCACCCACTTCACCAGCGGGGCCTACTGGGGCTACATAGACACCACCCCGCAGGACCTCGATCACCTGATCAACTACGTCCTGACCAAGGCACCGGCCAGCGTGCGGCACTACCTCGTGCACCGGCTGCAGCACGTCAGCGCCATCGACCAGCAATGGGGGGTCTGGGGCGCCGGGCCGCAGAACCACCCGGGCAACAAGGACGGCTGGGAGCAGGACCCCGGGCCCTCTTACGGCGTCTGGATCACCAACACCGTCGGGTTCGCCGGCCCGCACCAGCAATACACCCTCGCCATCATGTACAACCTGCAGAACTACGGCGAGAACGGCAACGCCGGCTTCCGGTACGGCACCAACAAGCTGACCCAGATCGCCGCCACCCTTTTCCAGGGCCACCACACCAGCACCCCGCACCCCCAGGCCTCGGCCGTTCCCTGATCGCCAGGACGCTACAGTCAGGCGCTATGACGGCCTGGCGGGTCCGCATGGTCCAGCTCCCGGACGGGGGCGCGGTGGACGCGGGCATCACCGAGCAGGGCCGGTGGACGCGGCGGCCGCCGGCCGGGTCGGAGCCGCTGCCCGGCCGGTTCATCCTCCCCGGCCTGGTCGACGCGCACTGTCATCTCAGCGTCGGGCGGGCCGGCGGCGGCGAGCCCGTCGCCCTGGATCCCGGGGCCATGCGCGCCAACCTCCGGCACGCTCACGCCGAAGGCGTGACCGCGATCCGGGACACCGGCAGCCCCGGGAGTGCCACGCTGCGGCTCCTCGCGTCGGCTGAGGGTGCGGGGCTGCAAGCCTGCGGCCGGTTCCTCGCCCCCGCGGGCCGGTACTACCCGGCCCTGCACGTGCCGGTCCCGGCGCGAGCAGCTGGTGGCGGCGGCCCTGGCCGAGGTGCGGGCGGGAGCCACCTGGATCAAGCTGGTCGCGGACTTCCCGGTGCTGAAACCGGGTGAACCGCCGTCGGACGCGGCCCCCACCTACCCGATCGCCGACATCCGGCGTCTGGTGGAAGCGGTCCACGGCGCCGGGGCCCGCGTCGCGGCCCATTCCACCACGCGCTACGTGACGGAACTGATCGCCGCCGGCATCGACTCGGTCGAGCATGGCACCGCCCTCGGCGAAGACGACATCGCGGCGCTGGCCGCGCGCGGCGGGGCCTGGACCCCCACCCTGTGCGCGGTCCTCGGCGCGCCCGCGGATGAGACCCCGCCGCGGCGGGAACAGCGGCGTGAGCGGGAGGAGCGGCTCCGTTACCTGCTGCCGCGGGCGGCAGGCCACGGCGTGACGGTGATGACCGGAACCGACGTCGACGGGAGCATCCCGCGCGAGGTCGCGCTCCTGGTGGAACTGGGGCTGCCACCCCAGGCGGCCCTCGCGGCGGCCAGCACGGCCGCCCGCCGGTTCCTCGGGTTCGGCCTGCCCGGCGACGGCGAACCCGCCGATCTGGTCAGCTACCACGACGACCCCCGGGACGACCCCGCCGTGCTGGGCCACCCGGCCGCCGTGTTGATGGGCGGTTCCCGGATCAGGTAACGACCCGCCAGCACACCACGCGTGGCCACGCCAGGTTCACGCAGCCGGACCCCGGCCGGTCAGCCCTGGACGGCGGGGGCGGCGGGAGGAAGGCCGAAAGCGCGGCGGGCCTGGCGGGCCGGGTCGGGCGCGCTGACCTTCTCGTTCAGCACCAGGGCGGCGGCGCCGGGGGAGAAGTGCGCGTGCACCCAGGACGGGTCCCAGAACGGCGGCCCGACCTCGAGGGACCGGGCCTGGTAACTGCCGGGGCCGCCGGACACGGTGACGACCTCGCCGATTCCCGGGTAGCCCGCCGATCCCGTAAGCAGGGTGTGCCCCTGGCGGGCGAACTCGCCGCAGTTCATCACGATGCCCACGCTCCACAGCACCGTGAAGGGCCGGACGCCCGCGCCCGAGAGTGTCTCCGCGGGCCGGATCTCGACGATGCTGGCGTCGCAGAACGTCCTGGGCCGCAGCCGGGCCTTCAGGTCACCACCGAAACCGAGGTGGCCTGCGTCCCGGTCCAGGTAGGCGTCAATGACGGGCAGCATGGCGCGGGCCCGCGCCTGCCCGGGCCCGGGTGCGGCCGCCCCGGGGCGATCCCGCGCGGGGCGCGGCGCCCCGGGAACGGCGATGGCCAGATAGACCGCCGCGGCCACGGCGGCCAGGATCGCGGCGCAGGAGAGGACTACCCGCCCGGTGCGGCTGGTGATCATGCCCCCGCCCTCAGAAGGCCTGGCTGTAGATCAGGCCCAGCAGCAGCTCGGCGGCCACCCCGGCCGCGAGCACGGCGGGGAGCCAGCAGGCCGCCGGGGCGTACTGCCGGCGGTGCCGGGCGGCCAGCGTGAACACGGCGGCCCCGGCGACCGCGAACAGGATGGCGCTGGACCAGTAGTGCAGCCGCCAGGCGTAGGCCACCACCGCCTCGGCCAGGAACGCTGCGGGGAGCGCCGCGGTCCCCGGGCCGCTTACCCGCGCGGGCCCGCGCCACCACGCCCAGCCCGCCGCGCCGAACAGCGGGCCGCCGAGTACCGCGCAGGCCGCCCAGAACACCAGGATGGCGTGCCCGGCCGGGTAGCCCCGGGCGGCGGCGGTCAGGTAGTCGCCGGCCAGTTCCAGCAGCCCGGTCACGAGACCGGCCGCGGCGGCCGCGGCCGGGCGCTCCCACGCCGCCCCGGCCGCGAACATGACCGCCAGCCACGGGCTCGCGGCGTTGACCAGGCTGTCCCACGGCGAGCCCAGGTACTTCTGCAGAATGGACGTGACCGCGCCGGCCAGCAGGCCGGCCACGAGGACCGCCGCGATCCGGCCCGCTAACGGCAGGCTGGCCGGCCGGCCTGCGGCCCGCTGCTCGACGGCCTGGGATACGGGCACGCAAGCACCGTACCGGCGCCCGTCCTGCCCCGGGGCAGGACGGGCCGATCCGCCCGGTACTGCACCGGGCCTGGCGCGTTCCCGCCTACGGCGCCGATCCGCTGCGCTGGCTGGAGGCCCCGCTCCGGGTCTACCGGGGACGCGGCCATGGACCTGCTGTTCCCCACCCAGGAGCAGGTAGCCGTGCTGTCGCCTGCCCGGGCCTGCTCCGCGCCACCGGAGTCCGCACGGCTGTCCCGCCGCTTAGCCCGCCGGCCCGGGATCGCTGGCCAGCAGGTCGCGGCATTTCTGGATGCGGGTGTCCAGGTCGGCCTGGAAACTCTGCAGCGCGGACCGCTTGGCCTCGACCGTGTCCCGCAGGCCCTCCTGCAGGGTGAGGCACTCGCGGGTCAGCCGGCGGCGCTCCTCGTCACTGGTCCGCTCGTCGTGGTAGCTGAGCCGGATCTCGGCGAGCCGGTCCTCGTTGCGCAGCACCACCGCGATCTCATCCAGGTTGAAGCCGAGCAGGGTCTGCAGCTCGCGGATGCGGGCCACCCGGGCCAGGTCGTCCCCGGAGTAGCGGCGCAGCCCGCCCGGCGTGCAGGCCGGGACGAGCAGGCCGAGCTGCTGGTAGTAGCGCAGCGCCCGCTCGGACACGCCGGCCCGGGCCGCCGCGGCCCCGATGCCGAGCAGGGGCTCGCCCGCCGCCGGCGGCGACCCGGCGGCGGGCGCGGTGTCAGCGGCGCCACGCTGCGCCGTCGTGCCCACCCGGCTCAGCTGCTTCCCGGCGAATCGGATCCGCGGTCCGCGCCGGCGCCACCGGACTGCTCGGCCGTGGCCAGCTGCCCGTGGCCGTGGCTGCCGCCGTTGACCGGGATGTCGGCGTCCGCGGATGCGACTGGCTCGGCGAAGCCCGTGATCCCGCCGATCTCCGCGGCGCCGTCGGCCAGCTCGTCCACGGTCGGCTCGGTCGCGTGCAGGTAACGCTTCCCGCGGAGGGCGGACGCGATGATGGCCACGGCCGTGGCGATGGCCGCGAACGTGAAGGCCAGATGCAGGCCGCTGGCGAAGGGCTGCTCGATCAGCCTGGGGAAGAAGGTGCGGCCGGTGATGTACGCCTCCTGGCTGGGGCTCAGGTGCTGCAGGGCCCCGGTCGGGCCGAGCAGCTCCTTGATCGGGTTGTACCCCAGGAACGCGGAGAACAGGCTGCCGATCGGCGGCTCGTTCGCGACCACGTGCGCGGCGGCCGGGGAGACACCCGCGTTGACCAGCCCCTTGTACAGATGCGTGGGCAGGTTGTTGGCCAGGCCGAGTGTGACGATCGTGAAGAACAGGCCCATGGACAGCACGGTGGCCGAGTTCTGGAACGTGTTCATCATGCCGGCGCCCGCGCCACGCTGGTCCGGCGGGAGGCTGTTCATGACCGCGGCCTGGTTGGGCGAGAAGAACAGGCCCATGCCCACCGCGAACAGGAAGATCAGCAGCGCGAACCAGACGTAGCCGAAGTTGATCGGCAGCAGTTCCAGCAGCAGGAACGCGATCCCGGAGACGATCAGGCCGGCGGTGGCGAACAGCCGGGCCCCGTAGCGGTCGGACAGGATGCCGGCCAGCGGCCCGACGATCAGGAACCCGAGCGTCAGCGGGACCATGGCGATGCCCGCCCACAGCGGCGTCTGGCTGAAGCTGTAGCCGTGCTGTGGCAGCCAGATGCCCTGCAGCCAGATGATCAGCATGAACTGGATGCCGCCGCGGCCGAGGGCGCCGAGCAGGCCCGCGATGTTGCCGGCGGTGAAAGCGCGGATCTTGAACAGGTTCAGCCGGAACATCGGCTGCGCCACCTTGGTCTCCACCCAGCCGAACACCAGCAGCACCGCGATCCCGCCGAAGATGGCGGTCAGCACCCAGGGGTTGCTCCACCCGGTGGGCTGCCCGCCGTAGGGGAGCAGCGAGTACACGATGCCGACCAGCAGCGAGATCAGGCCGATCGCGAACAGCGCGTTGCCCAGCCAGTCGATCTTGGCATTGATGCGGACGCCGTTGTCACGGAGCTTGAGGTAGGCCCAGATGGTGCCGAACAGGCCGAACGGGACCGAGACCAGGAAGACCAGGTGCCACTCGATCGGGGCGAGCACGCCGCCCAGCAGCAGGCCGAGGAATGAGCCGCTCACCGCGGCGATGCCGTTGATCCCCATCGCCTTGCCGCGCTCGTTCTGCGGGAACGCGTCGGTCAGGATCGCGCTGGAGTTCGCGAACAGGAACGCGCCGCCGATGCCCTGGAACACCCGCATGATGATGATCCACAACGCTCCGGGTACCCCGGTCAGCCAGGTCACCGAGAGCAGGATCGAGAAGATCGTGAAGATGGCGAAGCCGAGGTTGTACATCTTGACCCGGCCGTAGATATCGCCGACCCGGCCCAGGCTGACCACCAGTACCGCCGTGACCAGCAGGAACCCCATGAAGACCCAGAGGAAGTACGAGGTGTTCGAGGGGACGAGGGGGTTGAGCTTGATTCCCCGGAACAAGTCTGGCAACGAGATCAACAAGATCGACTGGTTGATCGTGACCATCAGGATTCCGAGCGTGGTGTTCGACAGCGCGATCCACTTGTAGTGGTCGCCCCGGCCGTCTGCGGCTGTGGGCGCGGCCTGCGCTGGTCCTGCCACCGGCATTAAGTCTCCTTGCTGAAGCAACGGTGAGGCTAAGTCTGCGGGGGCTGCCGGGCCGAAGACCCGGGGCTGCGGCTGGGCCGCCCGGCATCTGCACCATCATACCGAGCCTTGACGTCAACGTCAGAGTCGGCCCCCGGCCGCCCATGGCCCGGATCCCGGGCCTGCGCCCATGGCCCGCACTCCAGGGCGGGGACGGGGGGGAGCCGGGGACCGCTCTGCGGGCTGGTCAGAGCAGGGTGAGCTGTTCCTGCGCGGGTTCGGCGGGGGCCGCGGGCCCGGCCGCACGGCGCCAGGTGCGCTCGGTGGCCGGGGGAGCGCCGCGGCCGACGTGATAGCGCGCCGCCAGCTCGCGGACCTGCTCGGTGATCCGCTGCTGGTAGTCCTTGGGCGCGTACGCCCCGCGGCCGTACAGCCCGCGGTAGCGGGGCACGAGGCCGGGATGATGCTCGGCCAGCCAGGCCAGGAACCACTCGCGGGCGCCCGGCCGCAGGTGCAGCACGATCGGGCTGACGTGGGTGGCGCCCGCCTCCGCGATCTGCCGTACGGTGGCCTCCAGCTGGGCGGGGGAGTCGGACAGGAACGGCACGACCGGGCCCATCAGCACCCCGCAGCGCAGCCCGTGCTCGCTGAGCGTGCGGCACACGCCGAGCCGGCGCCGCGGGCTGGGCGTGCCCGGCTCCAGGGCCCGCCACAGTTCCTCGTCCGCGCAGCCGACCGACACGCTCAGGCCCACGTCGGTGACCTCCGCGGAGGCGAGCAGCAGGTCGAGGTCGCGGAGGATCAGCGTGCCCTTGGTCAGGATGGAGTACGGGTTGCGGGCGTCCAGCAGGGCCTGGAGGATCCCCGGCATCAGCTGGTACTTGCCCTCGGCCCGCTGGTAGACGTCCACGTTGGTGCCCATGGCGATGTGCTCGCCCTGCCACTTGCGCGCGCTGAGCTCCTTGCGGACCAGGGCCGGCGCGTTGACCTTGACCACGATCTTGGAGTCGAAGTCATGCCCGGCGTCCAGGTCCAGGTAGGTATGCGTGTTCCGGGCGAAGCAGTAAACACACGAATGGCTACATCCCCGATAGGGATTAATAGTCCAGCGGAACGGGACGCGGGAGGAGTCGGGCACCCGGTTGATCACGCTGCGGGCGTGCACCTCGAAGAACGTCATGCCGCGGAAGCCCGGGGTGTCGAACGACCGGGTGATGGCGCCGCGCTCGAACAGCGCGGGCGCGGCCGTGCCCGCGCGGCCGCTCGTGGCGCCCGCGCCTCCCGGCGGGCCGGGGCCACCGGCCGGGCCGGGGCCGTCCGGGGAGCCGGGGCCGTCCGTGTCTTCCGGCTGAATCCGCAGCTCGTCCCATCGCATGAGCGCCACTCTAGAATTTTAGTTCGATACTGGCAAACCTTCTCGATCATCTCTTCGATTGCCGTCTGCTGCGGGGGGCGGGAAGCTGGGACCAGTACCCCCGCCCAGGGTGGCCACTAAGTTCGCAAAAGCCGGTACAGCACCGGGAACTGAGGCTAACGATCTTGCGGTGGGGGATAGTAAGAGAAAGTTCCCACCGGCCCGGCGGGGTGGAGGTAGCCCGTATGGCGCTATCCATGGATGAGCAGCGCATCCTGGATCAGATTGAGCGTGGCCTCGCCAGCGCCGACCCGGCGCTCGCGACGCGGATGTCGTCGTTCGGCGCGCCGCGGCGGATCGCGGCCTTGCGCATGCGGCGGCTGCGGCTGGTGGCCTCGCTGATGACCCTGCTGGTCGTGGCGTCCGTGTCGCTGGTGGTCTACGCGATCGTCCCGTTCCGGACCGTGGCCGACCGGCACGCGGGCAGCAAGGCCAGCTCGTCGCCCGTGCACCCGGCGATGACCGCGCCGTCCCATCCGGCCCAGTCAGCCCAGGCCCAGCCGGCGCGGTCGTCCGCGGCGGCCAGCCTCGCGCCGGCCAGCGCGTCGCCCGCCAGCCCCGCCCTCGGCAGCTCAGCGGGGGCGAACGCGGCGGCCAGCCGGGCGCCCAGCACGGAGCCGGGCAGTTCGGCCAGCCCGGCCGCGCATCAGGGCGCGCGGGGCACGCCCGCCCAGTAGGCCCGCGTCCCGGTCATTTCCCGCGCCCGGGCGCGGGACGGTCAGTTCTCGCGCCAGAACTGCAGCAGGTACTGCTCGAGTCCTTCGAGGTTCTTTCTGGCCTGCTGGAACTCGTCACTGAGCGGGTCCACGCCGCGGTCGAACATCTCCTCGTAGAGCCGCATGACCTCGCGCCGGTTCCGGGCGTAGACCCGGACCACGTAGTCGCCGACGCCGCCCGCCAGGGTCAGGCCTTCCACCGCACGGCCTGCCGACCCCATGTCCACGCTGAGCTGGCCGCGCAGGTACAGGGTGCCCTTAGCCTCGTCCTCCCAGGCGTCCCCGAACGCCGGGGGAGCGGTATCCCACTCCTCGATCGTGAGCCGGACACCGATGTGCTCCTGCAGGCTGCCCACCCACAGCTGCTCCCGGTTCACGCTCACCAGCGTGCCCACCGGGGCCAGCGGCCCGCCGGGCGCGTCCGGATCCACGGTCGAGTCGTGGACCCGGAACATACGCCGGTCCGGGAAGACAGGCATTTCCAGCCGGATCAGCCGTCGGCTCACGTGTCCCCCCTTTGGCCGTATGCGCCTCCAAATTAATAGCATGCTCCGCGCCAGGGCGGCGCGGGCCTGCATTCGGCCACAAACTTGCCGAAAGTAACGCTCCGTGATCGCCGGGGGGTCAGAGCGCGCGGGCCCGTACTTCCGCCCAGAGCGCCTGGTAGGACTGGGCGGCCCGGCCGTGCGGCGCGAACGCCGCCACCGGGGCGCGTTCCACGGACATCCGCTCGATCTGCGACAGCGCGGGGATGGAGGCGGCGGCCACGTCGCCCCGCTCGGCCGGCAGCCGCTCCGCGATCTCACGGTGCAGCCGCTTGCGCTGGTCGATCATGGAGAAGAACGCCAGCACCTCGGGGCGCTGCCCGTCGAAGCTGCTGAGGAACTCGGTGAGCTGGTCCAGGGTGCGCAGCGACAGGACCGTCGGGATGAGCGGGACCAGCAGGCTGTCGGCGGCCTGCAGGACGCTCTCCGACAGCAGCGAGATCCCCGGCGGGCAGTCGAGGAAGATCACGTCGTACTGGTCGCTGAGCGGGGCGAGGAGCCGGGCGATCCGCCGGGTCGGCTTCTTCGTCGCATCGAGGACCAGGTCCAGGTTCCGGTAGGTGAAGTCGGCCGGGAGCAGGTCGAGGCCGGCGAAGTCGGTGCCCTTGATCGAGTCGTCGATCTCCTGGCTGCCCTTGATCAGCGCCTTGCCGCCGCCCTTGACCCGGGGGCGGATCCGGAACAGGTAGCTGGCGGCCGCCTGCGGGTCCAGGTCCCAGAGCAGCACGCGCAGCCCGTCCTGGGCGGCCAGGTAGCTGAGGTTGACCGCGGTGGAGGTCTTCCCGACCCCGCCCTTGATGTTGTACGTGGCCAGTATCTTCATCAGGCCGCACCGCCGGCCCGGCCCGGGCCCGTCCGGCCAGCATCCGTCCGGCCAGCATCCGTCCCGCCGGCGCTGTCGGTCAGGTCACGGAACCTCCGGTCGCTGGCCGGGCTGGCGAACTCGCCGAAGCGCTCGGCGAACTCGGCGCGGGCCCGCCGCTGGGCGCGGCCGATCCCCCCGGCCAGTTCGCCCATGGCCAGCAGGGCGGTGGCGGGCATCTCCCGGTCGGCCATCATCTGGGCGGCGAACTCGCGTATCTCCTGTTGCTGCACCTGGCGATCCTGGAACTCGCCGAGGCAATCCTGCAAGCCCTTGAGGTCCTTCAGTGCGCGCTGGTAGGCCTGCGGGTCGAACAGCGAGGCGAAGATCTCCAGCAGGTAGCGCAGCTCCTTGCATCGCTTCCGCAGATCATGAAGCTGCTCCGCGGGGGAGCCCGCGCTGATCGCCCGGCCCTGGCGCAGGACCCGCCGGTGGACCCGGCGCAGCCGCCTGGTGGCGAGGTCCGCGGCGCTCTCGCCGCCGGCCGGCACCGTCAGCCCGGTGAGCGTGCTGCGCCAGTCGCCGGCCAGCCGCGAGAAGCGGGCGGACCGCAGCCCGCGGCGCAGCGCGCGCTGCTCGATGACCCGGCGGCGGGCCAGGTGCGCGTGGAACGGCTCGAGTTCGGCCGGCGTGGCGGAGACCAGCGCTTCGGCCATCTCGCCGTAGTTCAGCAGGTAGACGTCGAGATCCCGGGTGGGCGTGGTCAGGTCGCCCAGCCACTTGAACTCAGGGCGGAACCGGGCCGGCAGGCTGGCGGGCAGCACGTCCCCGGCGAGCTTGAGCGCGGACCGGGTCCGCCGGACCGAAACCCGCAGGTCGTGCAGGTACTCGGTGTCGATGTCACGGATGGTGCCGGGCACGTTGGCCTCGAGGGTGTCCAGCAGCTGCAGCAGGACGGCCTGCAGGGCGGCCCGGGCGGGCATGCCCGGGCTGAGCCGGACACTGATCTTGTTGCTGTAAGCCTCGGCGCGCTGGCCCGCGGCGGCGAGGGCGGCGTCCAGCGGGCGGCCCGGGTGGCCATCGAGCCCGGCCGCGGCGGCCAGCAGCTCGCCGACCCGCTCGGCCTGGGACTGGTAGCCGCGCACCGCGGTCACCTGCAGCCGGGCCGGCAGCTCGGCCGCCGCCGGGTGGTTCACCGTGGTCCGGTCCACCCTGATCCAGGCGATCGTCTTGGTGTCCGGGTTGAGGACCCGCAGATCCTGGACGGCGCTGGTGGCCCGGGCCGCGGCCAGCAGGGCCCGGATCCCGGCCACCGGGCGGATCACGGTGGTCACCGGGCCAGGCGGCAGGTCCTGGGCCAGCACCGGCCAGGTCAGCCGGCCCGCGGGCTGGCTGACCTGGTCCCCGGCCGCCGTGGCCAGCACCAGCTCGGCCGGCCGGGTGCCGGTCACGTATTCCAGGGTCAGCCCGGCCCGGTGCAGCCGCCAGTCGAACGTGTCCAGCCAGGTCCGGCGCACGTGACGCGGCCGGCCGTTGGCGCTGAGCGAGAACCTGGGCGCGAGCGCGGCCAGCACGTCGCCTTCGCTGGGCAGCGCAGCAGTGCTGGCCGCCAGCTCGGCAACATGTGAGAACGTTTGCACCCGGGAACCTCTGCTCGGTCAGAAAGCAAGGACACGCCGGGGGAAGCCGACGCTGTTCCCGGGCCAGTGTAGCTACCGGTCAGCCCGTTCCTGGCGGGCAGCAGCCCTGTCCCACATCGTGTCCGCGGGCACGGCCTCGCCGGCGGGCACCGGGCCCTGGTCCGGTACCGCGGGCATGATCAGCGTTCCCTCGGAGGTCACCCGGAGCTTCAGCGCGGGCAGGTCGGCCGCCGTGCCGCCCGCGGGCTCGGGGGCCGGCTCCTGCTCCGGGGCCGGCTCCTGCCCGGAGGCCGGGCCAGGATCGGCGTCCGGTCCGGCCTGGGCCGCCGGCTCGCCTTCCGCATCCGCCGCCACCGGCGCGGCCGCCCCGTCCTCCGGGTCCGTCTTCTCCGCGCCCGCCGCCGGCCCGGCCGGCTCGACTTCCGGGACCGCTTCCCCGTCCGGCTCACCGCCGGGCCCCGGGACTCCCGGCAGGGTCAGCGGGGGCCGCTTGATCGCGGGAAGAACGGACGTCAGTTCCGCGCTGGCCCGCACCACGGCCCGTTTCTTCTGCTGCTCCTGGTCGACCTTGGCCGCGGCCACGTCGAGCCGTTCATTCATCCCGGCCATCTGGCGGGCCCGGGCCCGGAGCTTGCGGGCCCGGTCTGCCGCGTAAAGCAGCAGGACAACCACGGCAACGACGACAATGAGCAGCTCAGCCATGTATCACGCCATCACTGGTAGGACTTGCGGGATACAGCCCAGCCTACGTGAGGGGCGGCCCTGCCCCCATGCCTGGCGGGCCTGGTGTCGGCGTGGATCAGGCATAGTCCCGGTAAAGCAGAATCAGGCCAGCCGCGTCACCTCGACGGTCACGTCCATCGCCACGCTCGGGGCGCCGTGATAAATCCCTTTCAGCGGCGGCACGTCGCCGTAGTCCCGGCCCCGGGCCACGACCACATGGCCCTCACCGACCGACGCCTGGTTCGTCGGGTCCGCCGCCACCCAGTCCCCGGCCCAGTACTCGACCCAGGCGTGGCTCTGCCCGGCGATGGCCTGGCCGATCCCGGCCTCCGGGCGCGGGTGCAGGTACCCGGACACGTACCGGGCGGGCAGGCCCGTCTCCCGCAGCAGGGCGACGGTCAGGTGCGCGATGTCCTGGCAGACTCCCTCGCTCTTGTCCCAGGCTTCCTGGGCACTCGTCTGGACCTCGGTGGCTCCCGGCACGTACGCCACCCGCTGCCGGACCCAGGCCGCGATGGCCGAGGCGGTCTCCAGCGGGCCGGCGCCCTGGGTCCGCTCCCGGGCCGCCGCGGCCAGCGCGGCGTCCACCGTGGTCCGGGGGGTGGCGGCGAGATACTCGGCGGCGATCCCGGCGTCCGCCCGGGCGCGCAGCTCGTCCCAGGCCAGCGGGTCCGGCGGGGCGGGTGCGGGGCTGGTCTCCACCACCGCGTGCGACCGGACGGTGAGCTCGTTATGCGGGGCCTGGATGTCGAACGAGCTGACCACCGTGCCCCAGTAGTCGTGATACGCCCAGACCGGGGTGCCGTTCCCCACCGACACCCGGGTCTGCAGCGCGGTCTGGCTGGGCAGCGTGAGCGGGGTCATCCGGGCCTCGTTGTAGGACGCGCGGGCCGCGCCCTGGTAGTGCATCCGGGTCTCGTGAACGATCTCCAGCAGCCAGCCCACGCCTCAGCACTCCTGAGCCCAGATGACGGGCTGCTCGTAGATGAAGTAGCGGGAGGTGATCGCCTCGCTGGCCTCCCGGCAGGTGCGCTGCAGCGTGGACAGCATGTCCGGCAGCAGGCCCTGGAGCTGCTCGGGATCCGCGTATTCGAGCCGGGTGCGCAGCTGGCCGATGGACCGCCGCGCCGGGTCGGTGAGGGCGCCGCCCGCGCCGGGATCGAGCGCGGCGAGCGCCTCCTCCGCGGTGGCCAGCGCGTGCACCACCGACCGCGGGAACAGCCGGTCCATCAGCAGGAACTCGACGACCTGCTGCGGGTCGCCGTCCCAGGTCCGGGTACGGATGAAGGACTCGTAGGCCCCGCACGAGCGGAGCAGCATGGGCCAGCCGACCTCGTACGGCGTGGCCGGCATCCGGGCCAGCAGCAGCCGGGCGGTCATGTCCACCCGTTCCAGGCTGCGGCCCAGGACCAGGAAACGCCAGGCCTCGTCGTGGCTCATCGTGGACTCGGTGAGGCCGAAGAACAGGGCGGAGCGCTCCCGGATGAACTCCAGGTAGACGTGCGGCCCGAGGCGCTCCGCGGACTTGCGGCGCGTCGCCAGCCCGTGGCTGGTGACGTTGAGGCACTCCCACATCTCGCTGGAGATCACCTCGCGGACGCTGCGGGCGCCGCGCCGCGCGGCCAGCACCGCCCCGGCGATCGCGCTCGGGTTGTCCCGGTCGTAGGCCGACTGGTCCAGCGTCATCCCGATGTCCAGCCGGGCGCTGTCCGCGGCCGGGATGCCCAGCACGGCGAGCAGGGCCCGGCAGTCGGCTTCCTGGTCCGCGTGCGGCTCCTCGAGCATCCGGTGCACGTACACGTTGACCATCCGGGCGGTGTCGTCCGCGCGCTCGATGTACCGGCCTGTCCAGAACAGGGTCTCGGCGATCCGGCTGAGCAGCCCCGTGATCATTGCTGCTGGTCTTCCATGGGCGGCCCGCTCTGCCTGCTGACCTGCTCCTCGGGCGGGAGCACGGGCGGAGCCATCACCTCCGGGCCGGGCTGGGCGGCCACGGCCAGGGCGGCCGGGCCCGCCGCCGCGCCGCCGCCGGGAGGCTCCGGCTCGCCGGGCGGGACGAGCACCCAGGTGTCCTTGGACCCGCCGCCGCGGCTGGAGTTGACCACCAGCTCGCCTTCGGGCAGCGCGACCCGGGTCAGCCCGCCGGGCAGCAGCCACACGTCGCTCCCGTCGTTGACCGCGAACGGCCGCAGGTCGATGTGCCGGGGGGCCAGGCTCTCCCCGATGAGCACGGGCGAGGTGGACAGCGCCACCGGCTGCTGCGCGATCCAGTTCCGGGGCTGCGCGGTCACCTGGGCGCGCAGCGCGGCGAGGGCAGCCTCGTCGGCCCGCGGGCCGATGACGATGCCGCTCCCGCCCGCCCCGTCCACCGGCTTGAGGACCAGCTGGTCGAGGTGCCCGAGGACCCAGTGCAGCACCTCCGGGTCGTCGAGCCGGTAGGACTCGACGTTCTCCAGCAGCGGCTCCTCCCTCAGGTAGTAGCGGATCAGGTCGGGGACCCAGGTGTAGAGCAGCTTGTCGTCGGCGACCCCGTTGCCGACCGCGTTCGCGATGGTCACGTTCCCCGCCCGGGCGGCGTTGACGATGCCCGGGCAGCCGATCACCGAGTCGGGGCGGAACTGCAGCGGGTCCAGGAAGTCGTCGTCCACCCGGCGGTAGATCACGTCGACCTGGCGCAGCCCCTGCGTGGTGTGCACGTACACGCGGTTGCCCGCGCAGGTCAGGTCGCCGCCCTCGACCAGTTCCACGCCCATCAGGCGGGCCAGCAGGGCGTGCTCGAAGTAGGCCGCGTTCGCGGTGCCCGGGGTGAGCACCACCACGACCGGGTCGGGCGTCCCGGCGGGCGCCGCCGCGCACAGCGCGGCCAGCAGCTCGGCGGGGTAGCTGTAGACCGGGTGCACATGCTGCTCGGCGAACAAGGCGGGGAAGGTCCGGGTCATGGCCAGCCGGTTCTCGATGACGTAGCTGACCCCCGACGGGATGCGGACGTTGTCCTCCAGCACCCGCACCTTCCCGGCCCCGTCCCGGACCAGGTCGATGCCGGACACGTGGCAGCGGACCCCGTTCGGCGGTTCCAGCCCGGCCACCTCGCGGTGGAAGCGGGCGGACGTGCAGACCACCCGCCAGGGCAGCACCCCGTCGGCGAAGGCGTGCCGGGGCCCGTAGACGTCGGCCAGGAAGGCCTCGAGCGCGAGGACCCGCTGCTTGACGCCCCGCGCGATCAGGTCCCATTCCACCGCGTCGATCACCCGGGGGATGAGGTCCAGGGGGAACGGCCGTTCCTCGCCTGCGTAGTCGTAGGTGACCCCGCGGTCGGTGAACATTCTGGCCAGCTGGTCGGACCGGAAGCGCAGCTCGCCGGGATCCAGCGGCTGCAGGGCGGCGAGCAGCCCGGCGTAGGGCGCCCGTGGCCGCCCCGGCCGCTCGAACATCTCGTCCCAGGCCTCGGCCAGCTGGTAGGAATCGAAAATGTCCGCCACGTGCGCAGCGTAAGCGGGGCGTGTTCCGCTGTCATTACCGCCGATGACGAATATGTTTCCGCCGCGTTGCGCGGCCGGCCCGTTCCGCAGGCCCGTGGCGTCCCCAGCCCGCGGCCCCGCGGCCGCTGGCGTGGCCCGCGGGCGGGGCCTTTCCGGGCCCGGCCCTCCTGGCGCAGACTGGTTTCCTGACATGCCGGATGCCGGCGTGACTGAGGAGGGCCTGCCGTGCTCTACGTCTTCGGCTTCGAGCGGACTGCCGTCGTGCTGGGCGACCTGTATTTCGTGGACCCCGACCCGAAGATCAAGGGCCAGGAAAGCCCGGAGCACGGCGTCCGCCTGGAGGTCCGGAAGATCACCCCCGGCCCGCTGCCAGGGGTCCATCTACTCGGCGCAGCCCATCCAGATCGGCGACCTCATCTGGCGCGCTGACCTCCTCGAATCGGTGGACGGCCCGCCGGGCAGCTTCGACCGGACGCACCACCACCCCGGCGTCTCCCGCGGCCTGGAGCCGGGCCACCGGGTTTTCGACCCGAAGCTGTCCGCCGCGCCGGTCGAGTGGGTCGGTAACCAGCTGGCTGACCTCGAGGCCCTGCTGGACCAGGCGGGCGCGGGCGGCAGCCCGGCCGACGCCGCGGACGCGCAGAGCCTGCGCGACTGCCTGCCCGAGGTCCTGGAGACGCTGGGCCGGCTGATCGACCGGGTCCAGGCTGGCGAGCTGGGCCGGCCGCCCGCGGACGGCCCCCTGGCCAGCGCCCGCGCCGGCTGGCTCTAGCCCCCCGCCCCGGCCGCCGGCCAGCCGGGCGGCAGCACCGCATGGGCCGTTCGTGCGCCCAAACTGCTGCGGTCACGGCGGTTTCCGCGCACGAACGGGCCGGCCGAGGCGCCCCGGCAGCGCTCCCTTCCGGCCGGATCATGGGGAGTATTCGTGTTTGTCGCGGGGCTGCCTTCTCAACGGGGGAGAGCGCCCGCACACTGGAGGCGTGCACGACTTCGATCTTCTGGTCATCGGGTCCGGGCCGGGCGGCCAGAAAGCCGCCATCGCCGCCGCCAAGCTGGAACGCCGGGTGGCGATCGTCGAGCGGCCGGACATGCTCGGCGGGGTCTGCGTCAACACCGGCACCATCCCGTCCAAGACCATGCGGGAGGCGGTGCTGTACCTGACCGGCCTCGACCAGCGCGAGATGTACGGGCAGAGCTACCGGGTCAAGGACGAGATCACCATCGGCGACCTGGCCAACCGGACCCGGCACGTGGTCACCCGCGAGAACGACGTGGTGCGCAGCCAGCTGACCCGCAACCGGGTCACGGTGCTCAGCGGCACCGCGTCCTTCCTCGGCCCGCACGAGGTCGCGGTGGACGACGGCGCGGGCCGGGAACGGAAGGTCACCGCGGACTCGGTGGTCATCGCGACCGGGACCAAGCCCGCCCGGCCCGCCAGCGTCGCGTTCGACGAGAAGACGATCATCGACTCGGACGGCATCCAGCACCTCCAGCAGGTCCCGCGGACCATGGTGGTGGCCGGCGCGGGTGTCATCGGCATCGAGTACGCGTCCATGTTCGCCGCGCTGGGCTGCAAGGTGACCGTGGTCGAGCAGCGCGACCGGATGCTGGAGTTCTGCGACCTCGAGGTGGTCGAGGCGCTCAAATTCCACCTGCGCGACCTGGCCGTCACGTTCCGCTTCGGCGAGATCGTGGACTCGGTGGAGGCCAAGGGCGACGGCGCGATCGCCACGCTGCGCAGCGGGAAGCGGATCCCGGCCGACACCGTGATGTACTCCGCCGGGCGGCAGGGCATGACCGACGCGCTGAACCTGCCCGCCGCGGGCCTGGAGGCCGACCAGCGGGGCCGGATCAAGGTCGACGAGTTCTACCGCACCGAGGTGCCGCACATCTACGCGGTCGGTGACGTGATCGGCTTCCCGGCCCTGGCCGCCACCTCGATGGAGCAGGGCCGGCTGGCCGCGCACCACGCGATGGGCGAGCCGGTGCACACGGCGCACCTGCTCCAGCCGATCGGGATCTACAGCATCCCGGAGATCAGCTTCATCGGCCGGACCGAGGACCAGCTCACCGCGGACTGCGTGCCGTTCGAGGTCGGCGTGTCCCGGTACCGCGAGCTGGCCCGCGGGCAGATCATCGGCGACTCCTACGGCGTGCTCAAGCTGCTCGTCTCACCCGAGGACCACTCGCTGCTCGGGGTGCACGTGTTCGGCACGCAGGCCACCGAGCTGGTGCACATCGGCCAGGCGGTGATGGGCTGCGGCGGCACCGTTGACTACCTGGTGGACGCGGTGTTCAACTACCCGACCCTGGCCGAGTCCTACAAGGTCGCGGCCCTGGACGCCACGAACAAGATGCGCCTGGTCGAGCGCTTCGACTAGCCCGCCAGGCTCCAGCCCGTTCGGCTAGCCCGCCAGGCCGGCGGCTACCGCCAGTTCGGCTAAGCCTTCGCCCCGCGAACGGGCCACCGGCCGCGGCCCGCATAGGATCGTGGCATGCCTGACTCTGTTCCCGCCGCCACCGCGGCGCAGCTGGATGACCCGTTCGCCGAGCTCAGGGGACCGCTGGCGGGCACGACCAGAATGCGGCTGGCGGTCGCGGACAATACCCAGCTCACCCCGCACATGCAGCGGCTGGTGCTGACCGCGCCCGAGCTCGCGGGCCTGACCTGGCAGCCCGGCCAGGACGTCATGCTGCTGGTCGCGGCGGACGGCAACCGCCCGGTCCGGCGCCGGTACACGATCCGGGAGCTGGACTCCGCCCGGCAGCGCCTGACCCTGGACATCGTCCGGCACGGCGACGGCCCCGGCGAGCGCTGGGTCCGGTCGGCCCAGCCCGGCGACACGATCGAGGGCATCGCCCCCCGCGGCAAGATCTTCGTGAACGGCCAGGCGGACTGGCACGTGTTCGCCGCGGACGAGTCCGCGCTGGCCGCGGTGCTCGCGATGACCGGGTCACTGCCGGCCGGCGGCCGCGCGGCCGCGTTCCTGGAGATCCCCGAGGCCGCCGACGAGCAGAAGCCCGACCTCCCGGCCGGGGTCAGCCTGACCTGGCTGCCCCGCGACGGCCGGCCCGCCGGCGACCCGGCGGCCCTGTCCGCGCGCCCTGCAGGCGGCCGGGCTGCCCGCCGGCACCGGCCACTTCTACCTGTTCGGCGAGGCCCGGGTGGTCCTGGCGCTGCGCGAGGTGCTCGCCGCCCGCGGCGTCCCCGGCGAGCAGGTCTCGGCCAAGGCCTACTGGGGCCGGGGCAAGGCCAACGCCCAGCATGGCGAGCCGTCCCGCGACGGCTGACCGCCGCGCACCCCTCTTACCCAGCCGCAACGAGAACCCGGCCCGGGTACCCGCCTGCCCGGCCCGGGCCGCGGCGCGCCCTAGAACCGGGTCGCCGCCAGCCAGCGGCCCAGCAGCGCCGGATCCCCGTGGACCGCCACCGCCGGGTCGTCCGCCGGGAGCCGCCGCAGCAGGACCAGGAGCAGGTCGGACGCACCGCCCCGCAGGGCCAGCGTGGCCTTCTGGTGGGCCCGGCGCACGGTGATCCCGGCCGGGTCGTGGCTGACCAGCCACTCGCCCGTGCCGTCCGGCACGTCGGCCGCGTGCACGTGCAGGGACTCGCCGGCGGCCAGGCCCTCGGCCCGCACGTCAGGCTCGTCGTCGTCCGGGGCGGCCACGCTGGTCAGCCATTCGTCGATGCCGTCGGCCGCGACGTCCGGGGCGATGGCGGGCGGCCCGGCGGGCGGGCGTCGCCGTCGCCGGACTGGCCTGCCCCGCCCGGCACGGTGAGCTGGGCGTCCACGCCGTGCACCGTGGTCTCGTGCGTCATCCGCCGGGCCCAGAAGCCCGCGGGCCGCTGCTCGCCGAAGGCCCAGACCCGGGCGTCCCCGGCCTCCCCGAGCACGGTGATCAGCCGGTCCGCGCCGGCCGCGCAGCCATCCGGCGTGCTCGGCCGGGTCGTCCGGGATCCGGCCGTCAGGGACCTCACGGAACGCGATGGCGTGCTCCGACCGGGTGCCGACGATCTGTGCCGCCCAGCGCTGGGCCCGGCCGACGTGGGTGACCAGCTGCCGCAACGTCCAGTCCGGGCAGGTGGGCACGGGCAGGCTGAGATCCGCGCCGTCCACCAGCCCGGCCAGGGCCGCGGTGCTGGCGGTGATCGCCGTGTCGTAGCGCGCGGCGGTAAGCACGCGGGACGGCCCGGGTTCAGCCGCAGCCGCAGGCGCCGCCGCAGCAGCCCCCGCCACCGCCGCCCGCCGGGCGCGGCCCGGCCCCGCTGGCCCGGCCGCCGACCGAGACCGTGGACAGCAGCTTGACCGTGTCGTCGTGCCCCTCGGGGCACGGGCACGGGTCGGACGCTTCGCTCATCGGCCGGCTCTGCTCGAACGTCGATCCGCACGCCCGGCACCGGTACTCGTAACGTGGCACAGGGGAAAGAGTACGCGCCCGGGCGGGGCCAGACGAGGGCACGGACCCGGACCGCGGGCCCGCGCTGGCCCGGTGGTTGGCGCCGGCGCCAACCACCGGCGCGCGGAACCCGGCGGATGTATGGTCAGCGGGGCCGTGGTGGCGGGCCCGTGGTGGCTGGCCCGTGGTGGCGGGCCCGTGGCGGCCGCGCAAGGGGGAGCACCAGCCACGACGAGCCCGGGGACCAGGGCGGGACGCCGGGCCGGCAGATCCGGAGGCCAGGGGAGGAAGCCGCGATGCCCGTGATGAGGGAGTACCCGCCCGGCACACCGTGCTGGGTGGACCTGTCCACCAGCGAGCCCGCCGCGGCCGTGGCCTTCTACAGCGCCCTGCTCGGCTGGGAATCGTACGCCGCCCCGGGCGGCGGGGAAGCTTCCTACACCTTCTTCGCCCCGGCCGGGACCAGGCCGGAGGACTTCCACGGCCGGGTGGTGGCCGGGCTGATGCCCAGCCCGGACGCGCGGCGGCCCGCCGCCTGGAACAGCTACGTCAGCGTGACCGACATCGAGGCCACCTCGGCCCTGGTGACCGGGGCCGGCGGGCACGTGATCGTCCCCCCGCTGGACGTGGAGGGCCAGGGCCGGATGGCCATGTTCGCCGACGACCAGGAGGCGCTGTTCGCCGCCTGGCAGCCCGCCGCGTTCCCCGGCTGCGGGCTGGTCAACGCGCCCGGCTGCTTCTGCTGGAGCGAGCTGGCCTGCCGGGACACCGGCGCCGCGGCCCGGTTCTACGGGCGCGTGTTCGGCTGGGAGGCCGCAGACCAGCCAGATGGGGCCGATGACCTACACCGAGTGGCGGCTCGGCGGCCGCGCGGTCGGCGGCATGGTGGGAATGGACGAGAACTGGCCGGAGGGGGTCGCGCCGCGCTGGATCGTGTACTTCGCCGTGACCGACTGCGACGCGGCCGCGGCCCTGGCCGCCGACCTGGGCGGCCAGGTGGCGGTCCCCCCCGCGGACGCCCCGCCGGGGCGCCTCGCGGTGATCGCCGACCCGGGCGGCGCGGCCTTCACCATCATCAGGCTGGCCGCCGGCGCCGCGGGCCATTAACCCGCAGGCCTGGCCCCGCACGCCGAACCCGCAGGCCAGTAACCCCGCGGAGCGCTTACCCCGCGGGAATCCGGCCCCCCGGGGCCTCAGGCGACCGTGTCCTGGTTCTCCTCGGCCGGCATGATCTGGGCCAGCGGCGGCCGCTCGTGCAGCTCGTTGACGTGCTCATCGAGCCGCAGCCCGGTGGCGGTGGCCACCGCGTGCAGGTACACCTCCGGGCGGCGCAGCGTGCGGACCCCGGGGGTGCCCGGGGCGCAGATGCCCCGCTGCGGCAGCGACGCCCGGCTGGCCATCGCGCGCAGCACGGCCGAGCTCATCAGGCTGAGGTCCCACAGCGGCTGGTGCCGGTTCTGCCGGGCCCCGAGATCGACCTGGGCCATCGCGCCGAGGCCCGCGTCCTCCAGCACATCGACCATGATGCCCAGCTCCACCCCGTACCCGGTGAGGAACGGGATGCTGCGCAGCAGGTCACGGTAGGCAGCGAACTCGCCCGCCAGCGGCTGCACGAATCCGGTGAGTTCCGGGCAGAAGAAATTGAACAGCGGCTTGGCCATGAGCTCGGTAACACGCCCGCCACCGTCCGCCACTGATTGGCTGGAGTCGGTGTAAGGCCGGCGGTAAGCGGCCTTCGTGAACTGCACGTCGGGGACCGTCAGCAGCGGGCCCAGCGTGCCGTAAATGAATTGCTCGCGGAAGTTGCTGGTGTCCGCGTCCGCGAACATGACAATGTCGCCGCGGGCCACGGACAGGCTGCGCCACATGGCGTCGCCCTTGCCCTGGGCCGGGCCGTAGCCGGGCAGCAGCTCGTTCTCTGAGTACACCTCGGCGCCCCAGGCCCGCGCGATGTCCGCCGTCCCGTCCGGCGAGTCCGCGTTGACGACCATGACCTGGTCAATCAGCCCGGTCCGGTCGTTCAGCCGGGCCACCTCGGCCAGGATCGGCCCGATAGTCCCGGCGCAGTTGCGGGCCGGGAAGATCAGGGTGGTGCTGACCTCGCGGGGGGCCTGGCCCGGCGTGCCCAGGGCGGTGAAGTCCTCGTGGCTGAAAGATCGCTGCTCGAACCATTCCCGGACATTTATCGACATGTATCGTGCCCTTTCGCTCAGGTCGCCGCTACATCAGCCCAGGGCGCGGTGGTGGCATTGATGACCGGGTGCATGCCCCCTGCACCGGGCCGCCGCAAGCGGAGAAAAAAGGCTAGCCGGGGCATGTTGATTTGAGGTAAAAGCGTGTTGCGTCCGGGTAAACGGATACAGGTGCCGGCCCCCTCCGGCGGTTGCCTGATAACAGCAAGAAGCAGCGGCCGGGTCACCGGGGCAGGCGACCACTCCGCTGACGCAGCCGGGGCAGCCCCCGCCGCCTGGCTAGTGGGGGCAGTTCGCCCCGCCGGTACCGGGCACCGGGGCCGAGGTACCCGGGGTGCGGCGCTGCGCGGGAACGGATCCGTTAGTGCTGTTGATGGTGGTCTTGACCTGGGCAGCGGCGGGGGAGGAGGCGCGGCGGGTCAGCGGCAGCCCGCCGTCGGCCGAGGCGTCGTCGTAGATGAACTGGCGGCCGCGCAGCAGCGACACCATGGCCCCGATGAACGACATGAGGGCCGCCGCGGTGAACACGATGACGAGGCCGTGGTGGAACGGGCCGGCGATCAGGGTCGGGAAGAAGTGCCGGCCGGTCAGCGCGGCCACGTTGTGGGCCGGCAGCCGGCTGAGCACCCCGGACGGCTTGAGCAGGTGCTGCACCGGGTTGTAGCCGAGCAGTGCGGCGAACACCGTGCTCACCGGGGGCAGGTGGCTGACCTGGGTGGCGACCGGCAGCGGCACGCCCTGGGCGGTCAGGCCGCGGATCAGCGCGGGCGGCAGGGTGCTGGCCAGCCCGGCGATCATGAGCGAGAAGAAGATGCCGATGGACAGGGACATGCCGGCGTTCTGGAACGTGGACCGCATGCCGGACGCGCTGCCCCGGTGCCGGGCGGGCACGCTGCTCATGATCGCGGAGGTGTTGGGCGAGGCGAACAGGCCGGAGCCCACCCCGTTGAAGAAGATGATCGCCGCGAACAGCCAGTACGGGAAGTCCAGCGGCAGCGCGATCAGGCCGATGAACGCGCAGGTGGCCACCAGCAGTCCCGCGGTCGCGAACGGCCGCGGGCCGTACTTGTCCGACAGCGTCCCGGAGATCGGCCCGGCGATCAGGAACCCGGCCGTCAGCGGCAGCATGTAGATGCCCGCCCACAGCGGCGTGTCCACGAAGTTGTAGCCGTGCAGCGGCAGCCAGATCCCGGCCAGCCAGAGCACCAGCATGAACTGCAGCCCGCCGCGGGCGATGGAGCCGAGCAGGCTGGCCAGGTTCCCGGCCGCGAAGGCCCGGATCCGGAACAGGCCGAGCTGGAACATGGGCTCCGCGATGTGCGTCTCGACCAGGCAGAACACCACCAGCAGCGCCGCGCCGCCGAGCAGGCCGGTGAGCACCCACGGGTTGGTCCACCCGGTGGGGTGCCCGCCGTAGGGCTGGATCCCGTAGGTGATCGCGACCAGCAGCGCGGTGGCGCCCAGGCCGAACGTGATGTTGCCCCACCAGTCGATCCGGGCCCGCCGGGTGGTGGCGATCTCGCGCAGGCTCTTGTAGGACCAGATGGTGCCGACGATCCCGATCGGGACGTTGACCCAGAACACCAGCCGCCAGTCCACCGCGGCCAGCAGCCCGCCGAGCAGCAGGCCGACGAACTGCCCGGAGATCCCGGCGATCTGGTTGACGCCCAGCGCCATGCCGCGCTTGCCGGCCGGGAACGCGTCGGTCAGGATGGCGGCCGCGTTGGACATCAGCATGGCCCCGCCGAGGGCCTGGACCAGCCGCCAGCCGATCAGCCACAGCGCGCCGCCGCTGCCGGTCAGCGGGTCCAGCGACAGCGCGATGGACGCCAGCGTGAAGACCACGAAGCCCAGGTTGTAGATGCGCACCCGGCCGTACATGTCGCCGAGGCGTCCCAGGGTGACCACGGCCACCGCGGTGACCAGCAGGTAGCCGATGATCATCCACAGCAGGTAGCTGACGTTGCCCGGGGCGAGCGGGTCGAGCTTGATGCCGCGGAAGATGGCGGGCATCGCGATGATCACGATCGAGGCGTCGATCGTGGCCATCGTCATGCTGAGCGTGGTGTTCGAGAGCGCGATCCACTTGTAGCGGCCGCCGGTGCCGTCGTTCCCGGTGCCGCTGCTCCCGGGTGCGCCGCCGTGGCCGTTCAGTGCGGGCTGGGCGCCTGCGGCGCCGCTGCGATCAGCGTTTCTCGACACGTTGATACATGCTACCTCGCATCAGTTGCTTGATCACAACTACTTATCCTGGCGAGTTTTCCTGGCGGTTGCCGGGGGCAGGTGCCGGGGGCGCGGGCGGTCAGGCGGTGCCGCGGGCCAGCGCGATGAGCCGGTCCAGCACCCCGCCGTTGCTGAGCCGCAGCCCGTCGTGCTCGTACTCGTTCGTCACCCAGGGCCGCAGGCCGCGGATCGCGGCGGCGGTGGGCAGCGAGAGCTCCCGGGGCACGTACATGTCGTCGAAGTAGACCGCGGCCGCGGCCGGCACGTCATTGGCCGCGAGCCGGGCCGGGTCATACAGCCGCGGCCACGAATCACGCGCCGCGAGTTCTTCCGCCGCGTCCCGCAGCGGGCGCAGCACCGGGTCGGTCTCGAACATCCAGGGGTAGATCATCTCGCCGGTGAACAGCAGCGTGACGTCGCCGTCCACGGCCGCGGCCGGGTCGAATTCAGCGAACTCGGCCATGATCCGGTCCGCGGCCCAGCGGGTCGCGGCGCCCTGGGCGTAGCAGGCCTCGTGGACCAGGGCGTACAGCGGCGCCTCGGCGAAGGACAGCTCGGCCGCGGCGCGGGCCAGGAACGCGTCGGAGAGCACGGCCCCCGGGCCCGGGCCGGCGAAGGCGTCCTCCAGCAGGTAGTGCAGGGTGTCGCTGCCGCTGGCGGCGCCGAGCATCCGGCCCAGGCTCTGGAAGGCCGGCACGGTGAGCCGCGCACCGCCTGGCATGACCACCTCGTGGCTGGCCAGGTGGCGGGCCACGGCCCGGGCCCGGTCCGCGTCCGTCGGGAACCGCTCGTAGTGCCGCCGGTTGCGCTCGGCCACGATCGGATAGGTGACCCGGTACACGTCGTCGGCGGTGGCGTCCAGGCCGGGCAGGCCGCCGGTGAGGAACGCCTCGCGGATCCCCTCCGGGGCGAGGGACAGGTAGGTCGTCGTGCAGAAGCCGCCGAAGCTCTGGCCCAGCACGCTCCACGGCTCGCCGCCGGCCAGCGTGCGCCGGATCAGCTCCGCGTCCCGGACGATCGAGTCGGCCCGGAACAAGCTCAGGTAGTCCGCCTGGGCCCGGGGGCTGCCCAGCCGGGCCAGCGTGTGCCGGGAGGCCGGGGTGGACCGGCCGGTGCCGCGCTGGTCGAGGAGCAGCACCCGGTAGTCGTCCAGCGCCCGGTTCAGCCACGACTCCCGGCCGAACGGGCGCGGGCTGCCGAACCCGGGGCCGCCCTGGAGGTAGACCAGCCAGGGCAGCACGGGGCCGCCGGGCCGGCCGGCGGGCGCGACCTCGCGGGCGAACACCTCGATCTGCTCGCCGCCCGGCCGGTCGTGGTCGAGCGGCACGGTGAACGTGTGGTCGGTGAGCACCGTGCCTGGCTGGCGGAACACCGGGCCGGTCCGTGCGTCAGCAGTCATGGCTCGCTAACGTACGCGACCGCGTCCCGGAGCCCGGCCGCTCACGGTGCCACGGCGCGCTGGACGCAGTCGCGCAGCAGGGCCCGGCGGGGAACGTCAGCTGTCACAGGAGGGTCTGTCCGGGCAGGGGAGTAGCCTGGCGGACCTGCCGAGGGGTGAGGAGCGACCCGTGCCGGACTGGGTGAAGCACGCCATCTGGTGGCAGGTCTACCCGCTCGGCTTCACCTCCGCCGAGGCGGCCGGCCAGCCGGAGGCGGGAGCCGGGCCCGGGGGTGAGGCCGTGCCGCCGGTGACGCACCGGCTTGGGCAGCTCACCGGCTGGCTGGACTACGCGGTCAACCTGGGCGCCTCCGGGATCGCCCTCGGGCCCGTCTTCGCCTCGCAGACGCACGGCTACGACACCACCGACCACTACCGGATCGATCCCCGGCTCGGTGACGAGGGGGACTTCGCCAGCCTGGCGCAGGCCGCGCACGCCCGCGGCCTGCGGGTGCTGCTCGACGGGGTGTTCAACCACGTGGGCCGGGGCTTCCCGGCCTTCCAGCGGGTGCTGGAGCAGGGCCCGGACGCGCCGGAGGCCTCGTGGTTCCGGCTGACCTGGCCGGCGCACTGGCAGCCGGGCACGGAGCCGGAGTACGCCACGTTCGAGGGGCACGGGGCCCTGGTGGCGCTCAACCACGACGAGCCGGCCGTGGCCGGCTACGTGGCCGGGGTGATGAACCACTGGCTGGACGCGGGCGCCGACGGCTGGCGGCTGGACGCGGCCTACGCGGTGCCCGCGGCCTTCTGGGCCGGGGTGGTGGCCCGGGTCCGGGCCGCGCATCCCGGGGCGTACCTGGTCGGCGAGGTGATCCACGGCGACTACCCGGCGTTCGTGGCCGAATCCGGCCTGGACTCCGTCACCCAGTACGAGCTGTGGAAGGCGATCTGGAGCGGGCTGAACGACCACAACCTGTTCGAGCTGGGCCACGCGCTGGGCCGGCACAACGGGTTCCTGGAGACGTTCGCGCCGCTGACCTTCGTGGGCAACCACGATGTGACCCGGCTGGCCAGCCGGCTGGAGGACGACCGGCACCTGGCCCACGCCCTGGCCGTACTGCTCACCGTGGGCGGCACGCCCGCCATCTACTACGGCGACGAGCAGGCCTTCCGGGGGATCAAGGAGGAGCGGGCCGGCGGTGACGACGAGATCCGGCCCGGGTTCCCGGGCGGCCCGGACGAGCTGGCGCCGGCCGGCTGGCCGGTGTACCGGCTGCACCAGGACCTCATCGGGCTGCGCCGCCGGCACCCGTGGCTGCACCGGGCGCAGACCACGATGCTGCACCTGGCCAGCGAGCAGATGGTGTACCGGGTGGCGGCGGGGGAGCAGAGCCTGGTGGTGGCGCTCAGCCTGGCGGACGGCGAGACCCGCGCGGAGGTCGCCGGGGCCCGGGAAATCCTGGCCGGCCCGGGCACGCTGGCCGGCGCCGGCGGGCCCGGCGCGCAGGTGATCCTGCCCGCGCACGGCTGGGCCGTCCTGGCCTAAGCGTGGCTGCGTTCACCAATTCGTGACCCAGCCGGAGCTTATTGCGCCGGGCTTGGGGGAGCCTAATGTCGGTGCCGTTTGGCGATGAATACCACGGCGCCCTGGCGGTTATATGCTCCATTAAGCGGGGGGTTCCGTGAAAGTCCATTTCGACCGTAATCGTTTCCTGGCTGGAGCTGCCTCGGCCGCCCTGGCCGTGGGGGTGATCACCGCGCCGCTGGCCGGCCAGCCTGCGTCGGCGTCGGCTGCCTCCAGCGTGGTACACGTTCCGGTGTTCACCGTCCCGCTGAAAAAGGTGGGCCAGGTCAACCTCGGTGCACTGGCCAGGTCGGAGCACCGTAAGCCGGTGGCATCCCAGCGCCAGGGAGCGCCCCTCTCCCGGGCCGCGGCTCGGCGAACCCGCTATCGCGCGGTGGACAGCACCCTCATCACCCACGCCCTGAGGGGCACGCCGGCGACCACGCCCAACCCGCCCACCACGCGCTTGAGCAGGACAAACGTTCCCGGCGAGATCGGGTTCAGCGCGATGGGCGGGGTGCAGCAGGCCCAGACCGCCGGCGGGGTTGATCTCGAACCGCCCGACCAGGGTCTGTGCGCGGGCGGCGGCTACGTCATGGAGTTCATCAACAACGCCCTGTCCATCTACAGCAAGGACGGGGAGCAGTTGCTGGCTCCCGTCGGGTCGGCCACCGCGTTCCAGCAGCCCACCTCGGACTTCTTCTCCGATCCCCGCTGCTACTACGACGCACCGACGCATCGCTGGTTCTTCCAGGAATTCATTGTCGGGTCGTTCAACTCCGCGGGCAGGCTGGTCACCCCGAGCACCCAATTCGAGGCCGTCAGCAACACGCAGGATCCCACGGGGAGTTACACCATCTACTCCTGGAATACGACTGATTCCGGGACCAAGGGTTGCCCCTGTTTCGGTGATTACGACAACCTGGGAGCCGACGCTAACGGCATTTACGTCACCACGGACGAGTTCGGCATCAAATCGACGGCCTACAACGGAGCGATCGTCTACGCCATCAGCAAGGCGCTACTCGAGACGGCGGCTCAGACCGGGATCGTCCCCACTGTCTTCGGCTACCGGCTGACCAAGGACCCGTTCGGGGCGCCCTACATCGTGGCCCCGGCCAGCACTCCGCCCGGAGGGAAGTTCGCCCCCGGCACCGAGTACTTCGTGGAGTCCAACTCCAACAAGCTCAGCGACAACCGTCTGCTGGTGTACGCCATGCACGACACATCACTGCTCGCCCAGCCGGCACCACCGGCGGTGTACCGCACCAAGGTGGCGACGCAGTCCTACTCGTTCCCGCCGGACGCCAAGCAGAAGCCGGGACCCCGCCCGCTCGGGCACGCCTACCAGGCTCCGGCCGGAGGTATTCAGGCCGACTTCAACGCTGAGATGGAACCGACCTACGTCGGCGGAAAGATCTACGCCCAGCTGGACACCGGGACCACCAGCGGGAGCGACGCCGTGGCCTGGTTCATCCTCAAACCGGCACTGTCCGGCCAGGCGCTCTCCGCCAGCGTGGTTCACCAGGGTGTGGTGGCGGTGCGCGACACCAGCCTGCTGTACCCGTACACGGCCGTGGACGCCAACGGCCGGGGATACCTGCTGTTCTCCCTGAGCGGGCCGCATAATTACCCGAGCCCGGCCTACATCAGGTACGGGGCGGCCGGCCCCGCCGGGCCGGTGATCGCGGCGACCGCCGGGGCCGCCCCTGAGGATGGCTTCACCTGCTACGCAGCCTTTGTCGGGCCGAACTACGGGGGCTGCCGCTGGGGTGACTACTCGATGGGAGCGGTCATGAACGGCCGGGTCTACATGAGTACCGAGATGATCCCGCAGGGCTACCGCGACCTGCTGACCAACTGGGGAACCTACATCTGGAGCGCACCGGCTCCCTGACCCGGGGGACGGGCGGACGTGGTGGCCGGTGCCAGGATCAGAAGCCGGCCACCACGGTCTTCCCGGTCAGGGGAGCCGCCGATTCGTGATAACAGCAAGAAGCGTGGGCGAGCGAACGGCCCGGGCCGCTGATGCCAGCGAAGGGTGCCGGCCCGCAATGGGCGAAGATCCGCGGCAGGCCACGCGGGTCGTGCTCGCCAGGCGCCGCCGCGCTATCCGCGGCCCGGCGGCTGGGTCAGTCCTGGGGGAGCTGGCCCGCCTTGAGCCCGGTGGTGAAGGCCCGCCACTCGGCGGGCGTGAACGCGAGGGCCGGGCCCCCCGGATCCTTGGAGTCACGCACCGCGATGATCCGGGGCAGGTTACTGGCCACTTCCACGCAGTTCCCGCCGTTGACGCTGCTGTAGCTTGCCTTGCGCCACTTGGCGCCGCTCAAGTCCATATCTTGGCCACTTCCTCTACCAGGTCAAGGGATGCCTGACGGGGCAGCGCCTCCGCTCTCAACCTATCCCAGGTGGCCAGCAGGACCGCGATGTCGTCCGCGTCCTCGATGACCTGCCCTCGCACCTGCGTCTCCTGATAGGCCGCATGGGCCGCGTCCGCGAAGTCTGCGACGACGAACCCCGCTCCGGCCAGGCCAGCGTGGACAGCCACCGACGCCCGTATCACCTGGAGCACGACGTTAGGTCGCTGGGCAGCACGCATCAAATGCTTTAACTGCTCGTGCATCACAGGCGCACCACCGACTGGACGACGCAGCACCGCCTCTTCGAGGACGACCCATAGTTCCGGCGGATTATCCCGGGACAGAATCGCCTGGCGCTCCAGACGCGCGGCCACGATCTCCTCCACGTCGTCGCTGCCACTCCCGATGCGGTTATCAAGGAGCGCGCGGGCGTAGCCAGGGGTCTGTAACAAGCCAGGCACCACGACCAGTTCGAACGACCGGAGGACTGTCGCCGCTGCTTCCTTGCCCGGCCAGTGGGCGAACCAGCCAGGGTACGCCCGCTGCTTCAGGTGGTCCCGCAGCAGTTCCCGCAGCCTGGTCAGCGCCCCGCCGGTGCCCAGCTCCGGGACCGCGTCGCAGGCCGCCGCCAGGTCCTCGGCCGGCGCCCGCTGGCCGTTCTCGATCTTGCCGATCAGGTCCGCCGAGCAGTACACCCGCGCGCCCAGCTGCTCCTGCGACAGTCCCGCCCGGGTCCGGTAGTGCCGTAACTCGGCGCCGAACACCCGGAGCGGGCTCATCCCCGCGTTGAGATCCTGCTCCGCTGCCATCGGTCTTCCCTCCACGACAGGCCTGCCCCGTACCCGACAGCGCCCGACATCCGCTCACTCAGGACCGACTGCCCGTGACGCTCCGTGCAGACCTGTTCCTAGCACAGGCCTGCGGCGAAAGGCTGATGCAACACCGGATCGCCGCATTCGCGCCCAAAGACCACGACCGAGGACACCATGCCCGCCACTCCCTCCGCCGGCCCGGCCCGGCCGCTCATCGCCTGGTCCCGTGACTTTCCCGCCCACCCCGGGCAGGTCCGCGAGGCGCGCCGGTTCCTGGCCGGCATCCTGGAGGGGGGCCCGGCCGCGGACGACGCCGCGCTGTGCCTGTCCGAGCTGGCCGCCAACGCGTGCCTGCACAGCCGGTCCCGGGAGCCGGGCGGCCGCTTCACCGTCCGCGTCCAGCGGGATGACGCCCGGCTGCGGGTCGAGGTCACCGACGAGGGCGGTCCCTGGGCCCGCACGGCGCACGCGGACGCGCAGCAGCCGAGCGGGCGAGGCTTACTCATCGTCAGCCAGCTCGCCACCGCCTGGGGACGCGACGGGGACGCCGGGACGGGGTGGACGGCGTGGTTCGAGTTCGCCGGGCCGCCGGCCCATTGACCGATGGCGGTGATCGGGATGCAGCGGATGGACGTGACCCGCTGAGCTGCGCGGCACGGGCGGCAGGATCAGGAGCTCTGGAGCATTTCGGGAAAAAGCCGTAAAATAGTCCAGTGAGCGAACGTTCGCTCACCGTTTTAGCTGGGGTTTTTGCCCGCCTGGCTGTGGCTCTGGTTGTGCCCGTCCCCGCCTGGGAGGACCGATGAAGATTCCTGCCCGCCGCGCCGTGCTGGCCGTCGTCTCGGCCGTCGCCGCCACCCTGTTCGCCGGCGGGGGAGCGTCGGCCTCCTTAGGGTCGGACGCCGGCCCCGCTGGCTCCGCCTCGCAAGCTGGCCCGGGCGTCCCGGCGGACTACGTGTTCGTGCACGACCCGAGCATGGCCCGGGAAGGCGGCACCTACTACCTGTTCTCGACCGGCGACCCGGCCGGGGTCATCGGCAACGGCAACATCCAGATCCGTACCTCCCGGGACCTGCGGCACTGGACCTACGCCGGCACGGTCTTCGCCGACAAGCCCGCCTGGATCACCACGGCGCTGGGCAGCATCCCGAACCTGTGGGCCCCGGACATCTCCTACTTCGGCGGGCTGTGGCACCTGTACTACGCGGGGTCCAGCTTCGGCTCGAACAACTCGGTGATCGGCCTGGCCACTACGCCCACGCTGGACCCGCGCAGCCCCCGCTATCACTGGACCGACGACGGCCTCGTGTTCCGGTCCAGCACGGCCGACGACTACAACGCCATTGACCCGTCGCTGGTCTCGGCGGCGCCGGGCTCGAAGTGGCTGGTGTTCGGGTCGTACTGGAGCGGGATCAAGCTGTTCCAGCTGGACGCCTCGACCGGGAAGCCCGCCAGCGCCTCACCCACGCTGTACTCGCTGGCCCAGCGGCCTGCGCCGGACGCGCTGGAAGGCGCGGGCATCACCTACCACGCCGGGTACTACTACCTGTTCGTGTCGTTCGACACCTGCTGCGCGGGCATCAGCAGCACCTACCGCATCATGGCGGGCCGTTCGCAGGACATCACGGGACCGTATGTGGATCCGGCCGGGCACCCCGATGATGAACAGCGGCGGCATGGAGGTCCAGGGCAGCGACGAGGGGATGATCGGCCCGGGATCGTCGTCGGTCTTCACCGACGGGTCACAGTCCTACCTCGTCTACCACTACTACGACGCCTTCGATAACGGCGACCCGTGGGTACAGGTCCGCCCGCTGATCTGGACGCCGGATGGCTGGCCGGTCACCGGCGCGCCGATCACCCCCGTGCCCGGCAGTCCCGTCCCGCTGCGCTGACTCGTGCCCCGGCCGGAGGCTACAGGCCGTGCTAGCCAAGGGTGTGTGCCACCCGGTAGCACTAGGTGCTATCCCGGCGTATGGTGGGCTCATGACCGCGCAGCCTGAAATTACGCAGCGGGATCTGCGGAACAAGTCCAGGGAGATCATGGATGCGGTTGAGGGCGGGCAGGCCTTCACCGTCACCCGGGATGGCCGTGAGATCGGCGAATTGATCCCGGTCCGGCGCCGCCGCCGGTTCGTCCCGAGGGCGGATTTCGCCACAGCTTCGCGCAACGCGCCGGCTATTGACCTTGCGGCATTCCGGGCCGACCAGAACGCCGCGGCCGACCAGGACGCCGGTGTGCCCGATGGCAGGTGAGAAGTACCAGCAGGGACTGCTCGACACCAACATCTTGATCTTGCGAAAATGGATCGATCCCGCCGAGCTGCCGGCGGCCGTCGCCATTAGTGCGATCACCCTCGGCGAGTTGTCCGCCGGGCCCCACGAAGTACGGCCCAACAGTGAGCAGCAGGAGTACGAGGAGCACGCGGAGCGGGCCCGTCGGCTTGACGTCTTGCAGCGTGCTGAGAACGAGTTTGACCCGATCCCGTTCGGCGTGGAAGCGGCGCGAGCCTATGGTCAGGTTGCGGCGGCGGTGATCGCGGCTGGCCGGAAACCCCGTCGCCGGGCGGTGGACTTGATGATCGCGTCGGTGGCCATCGCCGAAGGTCTTCCCCTGTTCACGACCAACGCGGCTGACTTCGCGGGGCTGGACCACCTGCTCGCCGTGGTATCCGTGACGCGACCTGCAGGGGCTCCCGCCGCATCATGAGCCATCGCCGCACTCGATTGCTGCGCGCTGGCGGTGCTACGACCAGTGCTTGCCGTTGCGGTAGTCGGCGGCGAACGTGCTGGCGATCGAGGACATCACCTTCTGGCTGGCGGTGATCAGGCCGAGTTCGCGGTTCCGGTTGAGCGACGTGCTGGAGAAGTTCTCGGAGCCGATGAACACCCGGGCGCGGCTGGTGCCGTAGTCGGCCTCGATCACCTTCCCGTGGATGTAGAAGCCGTGGGAGGAGCTGTAGTAGCTGATGTGCACGCCGCCCGCGGCCAGCCGGGAGAAGTCGCTGTCGTACTCGCCGCCCGTGTTCTCCCCGCAGACCCGCACGTCGACGCCGCGGTGGGCGGCCTTGATGAGTGCGTCCTCGATCGTGGCGTCGCCCATCTCCTCGCTGTAGATGCGCAGGCTCTTGCGCGCCCCATCGATGAGGGCGAGGATCTGGGCCTGCGAGTCAGTGGGCGACCAGACCAGGTCCCGCCCGTCACCGGGATGGACCGCCCGGTGCGCGAAGTCCGCGTTGAACACCTGCGCGATCGCGGCCATGTCGGCCGGCTTGGTGTCCATGACCAGGAAGTCACGGGTGCTCGGGTAGTACTCGCTGGTCAGGTTGGCGGTCATGATGACGGCGGTGGACCCGTCCACGAGGAGGGTCTTCTGATGGGTGTACTCGAACGACGGTGACGACCAGACGACCTTGACCCCGTGCGATCCGAGGTAATCGAAGGTGGCTGAATTGTGGCTCTTCTCGCGCTGGTCCAGGACGACCTTGACCGTCACCCCCCGCCGGGCCGCCGCGGCCAGGTCGTGCTCGGCCGTGGTGTCGGAGAACTCGTACATGGTCAGGTCGATCCAGTGCCGGGCGTGCTTGATCAGGTGATAGACGGGCGAGAATCCCGCGGCCGGCTCGGTGATCAGGGCACCGGACTGGGCCGGCGCGGCCGGGCCGGACGGGCCCGATGAGGTGGCCGTGATCACCGGCTTGCAGCCGGCCAGGGCGGCGAGCGAGAGAGCCGCGGCCGCGGCGGCCTTCGTGAGGGCCTGGACACTGGGGCGGATCATGGGGGGACTCCGTTCCTTCCCGCGCTCCGGCCGGGCGCGGCGCGTTTTCGCCCGCGCAGTACCCAGCCCGGGGCCGCTAATGCCGCACCGCCGCCACCCGGACGGGTACGTATCCGCTACTGACGCCGGGCCGTCCGGGGGCAGGCATACTGTCGCAGACGCCCGGCCGCCGGGGAGGGCCCATGCCGCTGTTCAGGCATCACCACGATGCTCCCGGGCCTGGCCGTCCTGGCGGCGCGGCCGCCCTGGCCAGCCTCGCGGCCACGCCGGGCTGGCAGCCGGCCGGGGACCGGCCGTTCGACGGGCACCTCGAGGACGCGGTGGCCGAGATCAACCGGGCCATGCACGGCGCGGCACGCACCCTGGGCGCGGTCCGGCTGCACGGCATCCGGGTCGGTGACACCACGTTCGGCGATGCGTACCGGGGCAGCATCGACGGGCGGGCGGTCATCGTGGCCAACGCCTGGACCAACATCGGGCCGGAGGTCCGCGGCAGCACGGGCCAGATGTACGGCGCCGCCGTGTGTGCCGTGGAACTGCCGTCGATCCTGCCGGCCATGTACATCCAGCCGCGTCACTTCCCGCCGATCACGCACGCCCGCGAGAACCCCACCGGCGACCCGGCGTTCGACGATCGCTTCCTGGTGGCCGGGATGCCGGTGGCGGCCCCGGGCCCGCAGATGCTCACGCCGGATGTGCAGCAGCAGATCATGGCCCGCGACGACTGGGTCTTCCGGGCCGAGCGCTACCTGCTCGGGTGCGTCAGCCGGGGCCCGTTCCGGGACGCTGGTGAGGTCACGCAGCGGATCGGCGAGGTGATGGGCATCGTGACCGCCATCCCGGCCTCGGTCATCCCTGCTCACGTGGACCATTCCCAGGACGGCCTGATCGCCCGGGTGAACCGGCTGACCAGCATGGACCAGGGGCTGGCGCTGCTGCAGCAGCTCACCCCGGACGAGCGGGAGCGGCTGGCCCGGTCGGACTCACCGCTGGCGGCGCTGGCCGACGTCCGCACGCCGCAGGAAGCGATGGCCCGGTTCAAGACCCTGGACCCGCAGCGGAAGATGCAGCTGATGGCGATGTTCATGAAGGTCAGGGACAGCCAGCGCGGCCACTGACCGCCGCGGCCCGCCGGCCGGTGCCGGGCCCGGTGGCTGGAACCGCAGCCAGCCTGCGGGTATCCTCGGGCCGGAGCCGAGAGGCGCTGCAACGGGCCTGGCCCGCCACGCTCGGCTCCAGCGGTTGACTCAAGGGCGCCTCCCTGACGGGAGGTAGCCGATGACAGGACCTGCGCAGGCGCTGCGGGCATTGCTGGACCAGCGCATCGTGGTGCTCGACGGAGCCTGGGGCACGATGTTCCAGGACACCGGGCTGAGCCCCGGCGACTACCGCGGGGAACGGCTGCGGGACCACCCGCAGGACGTGACCGGCGACCCGGACCTGCTGAACCTGACCCGGCCGGACCTCGTCCTGGAGGCGCACCGGGCCTACCTCGCCGCGGGCGCGGACATCACCACGACGAACACCTTCACCGCCACCAGCGTCGGCCAGTCGGATTACGGCCTCGCGCCGCTGGTGCGGGAGATGAACCTGCGGGGCGCGGAGCTGGCCCGCCAGGCCGCGGACGAGGCCGGCGGCCGCTTCGTGGCCGGCTCGGTCGGCCCGATGAACGTCACCCTGTCCCTGTCGCCGCGGGTGGAGGACCCGGCCTACCGGGCGGTCTCCTTCGACCAGGTGCGCGCCGCCTATGCGGAGCAGATCCGGGCGCTGGCCGACGGCGGGGTTGACCTGCTGCTGATCGAGACGATCTTCGACACGCTGAACGCCAAGGCCGCGGTGGCCGCCGCCCGCGAAGTCGCCCCCCACCTGCCGCTGTGGATCTCGGTGACGATCGTGGACCGCAGCGGCCGGACGCTGTCCGGGCAGACGGTCGAGGCGTTCTGGACCGCGATCGAGCACGCCCGGCCCCTGGTGGTCGGCGTCAACTGCTCCCTGGGCGCCGAGGAGATGCGCCCCTACGTCGCCGACCTGTCCCGGCTGGCCGGCACCTACACCGCGTGCCACCCGAACGCCGGGCTGCCCAACGCGTTCGGCGGCTACGACCAGGCGCCGCCGCAGACCTCGCGGCTGCTCGGCGACTACGCCGCCGCAGGCATGGTGAACATCGTCGGCGGCTGCTGCGGGACCACCCCGGAGCACATCGCCGCGATCGCGTCGGCCGTGTCCGGGATGCCGCCGCGCCCGCTGCCCGCCGCCGCGCCGCGGTCGCGCTTCAGCGGCCTGGAGACCTTCGCCATCGGCCCGGACACCGGCTTCGTGATGATCGGCGAGCGGACCAACGTCACCGGGTCCCGCCGGTTCCGGCGGCTGATCGAGGGCGGCGACCACCAGGGCGCGGTCGACGTGGCGCTGGAGCAGGTGCGCGGGGGCGCCAACCTGCTCGACGTGAACATGGACGCCGACCTGCTCGACAGCGAGCAGGCCATGACCACGTTCCTGAACCTGATCGCGACCGAGCCCGAGGTGGCCCGGCTCCCGGTGATGATCGACAGCTCCCGGTGGTCCGTGCTGGAGGCCGGGCTGAAGTGCGTCCAGGGCAAGGGCGTGGTCAACTCGATCAGCATGAAGGAGGGCGAGGGGCCGTTCCTGGACCAGGCCCGCCGTATCCGCGACTACGGCGCGGGCGTGGTGGTGATGGCCTTCGACGAGCAGGGCCAGGCCGATACCGCCGAGCGCAAGGTGGCGATCTGCGGCCGCGCCTACGACCTGCTGACCCGCCAGGCCGGGTTCGCCCCCGAGGACATCGTGTTCGACCCCAACGTGCTGGCCGTGGCCACCGGGATCAGCGAGCACAACGGCTACGCCAAGGCGTTCCTCGACGCGCTGCCGCTGATCAGGGAACGCTGCCCCGGCGCCCGCACCAGCGGCGGGATCTCCAACCTCTCGTTCTCCTTCCGCGGCAACGACGTCGTGCGCGAGGCCATGCACTCGGCGTTCCTGTTCCACGCGGTGCGGGCCGGGCTGGACATGGGCATCGTGAACGCCGGGCAGCTCGCCGTCTACCAGGACATCCCGGCGGACCTGCTCGAACTGGTCGAGGACGTGCTGTTCGACCGCCGCGCGGACGCCACCGACCGGCTGGTCGCCTTCGCCGAGACGGTCACCGGCTCCGCCACCCGGCGCACGGTGGACCTGGCCTGGCGGGACGCACCGGTGGGGGAGCGGCTGAGGCACGCGCTCGTGCACGGCATCGTCGACTTCATCGAGGCCGATACCGAGGAGGCCCGGCTGCAGCACGCGCGCCCCCTCGACGTGATCGAGGGCCCGCTGATGGACGGCATGAAGACGGTCGGCGACCTGTTCGGCGCGGGGAAGATGTTCCTGCCGCAGGTGGTGAAGAGCGCACGGGCGATGAAACGGTCCGTCGCCTACCTCGAGCCGTTCATGGAAGCCGAGAAGGAGCAGGCCCGGCGGGACGGGCGCGCCGCCGACGAGCGCGGCCAGGGCACGATCGTGCTGGCCACCGTCAAGGGCGACGTGCACGACATCGGCAAGAACATCGTGGGCGTGGTGCTGGGCTGCAACAACTACCGGGTCATCGACCTCGGGGTGATGGTCCCGGCCGCCACGATCCTGGACACCGCGGCCGCCGAGGGCGCGGACGCGGTCGGGCTGTCCGGCCTGATCACCCCGTCCCTGGACGAGATGGTCACGACCGCCGCCGAGATGCAGCGCCGCGGGCTCACGCTCCCGCTGCTCATCGGCGGCGCGACGACCTCACGCCAGCACACCGCCGTGCGGATCGCGCCCGCCTACGGGGGCCCGGTGATCCACGTGCTCGACGCGTCCCGGGTGGCCGGCGTCGTGTCCAGCCTGCTGGCCCCCGGGCGGGCCGGCCAGCTCGACGCCGACAACCGGGCCGAGCAGGAACGGCTGCGCGAGCAGCACGCGGGCCAGCGGCAGCAGCGGCTGCTGACGCTCGCGGAATCGCGCGCCAACCGGGAAGAGGCCGATTTCCGCGGCCTGCCGGTGCCCGCCTTCACCGGCACCCGCACCGTCATCCCGGAGATCAAGGACCTCCGCGCGATGATCGACTGGCAGTTCCTGTTCCTGGCCTGGGAGCTGAAGGGCAAGTACCCGGCCATCCTGGACCAGCCGGTGGCGCGCGAGCTTTTCGACGACGCCAGCACGCTGCTGGACGAGATCATCGCGGACGGCTCGCTCGAGGCCCGCGGCCGCTACGGGTTCTGGCCCGCGCACGCCGACGGCGACGACATCGTGCTCGGGGCCGGGGCGGCCGCCGTGCGCTTCCCCATGCTCCGCCAGCAGACGCAGAAGCCGGCGGGCCGCGCCAACCGGTCGCTGGCGGACTACATCGCGCCCGCCGGGGACCACCTGGGCGGGTTCGCCGTGACCATCCACGGCGCGGAGGCCCTGGCCGCGAAGTACGAGGCCGACCAGGACGACTACCGGGCCATCATGGTCAAGGCGCTCGCGGACCGGCTGGCCGAGGCGTCCGCGGAGCACATCCACCTGCAGGCGCGGCGGGACTGGTTCGAGCCGGGCGCCGAGCCGGCCATCGAGGACCTGCACGCGGAGCGGTTCCGCGGCATCCGCCCGGCGCTCGGCTACCCGGCCAGCCCGGACCACAGCCTGAAGCGGGAGCTGTTCGGCCTGCTCGGCGCCGGGGACCTCGGGATGTCGCTCACCGAGTCGTTCGCCATGTCCCCGGCGGCGAGCGTCAGCGGGCTGATCTTCGCCCATCCGTCGTCGCGGTACTTTTCCGTGGGCCGGATCGGCCGGGACCAGGCCCGCGACTACGCGCGCCGCCGCGGCCTGGCCCTCGCCGAGGTGGAGCGCTGGCTGCGGCCCAACCTGTCCTACGACCCGGATAGATAACGGTCAGACCGGGGCCGGTGACGTGCCGGCCCGGCCGAGATGACGGGCGAAGAACCGGGCCGCGCTGTCGGCCTCGAACCTGGGCACGCCGCCATGCCCGCCCGCGTTGGCGTGCAGCGTCTTCTCCTTCGAGGCGAAGGCGTCGAACAACGCGAGACCGGACTGGCGTCCGACCAGCTCGTCGTCCCACTGGAGGAGGAACTCGACCGGGACGGTGATCCGCGCCGCCGCCCCGGTCAGGGATTCATGCCCGAGGCAGCCGAAGACCGCCGCGGTGATCCTGGGCTCGGCCGCGGCCAGCGGCACCCCGATCCCGGTGCCCTGCATGATGCCCCAGAAGCCGACCGGCCCTCCGGCGCCGATCTCCGGCAGTTCCTGGAGGGCGTCCAGGGTCGCCTGCCATTCCGGCACGGCCCGCGCCGCCAGGGCGAGGTGGAGCGCGGCGACGGCCGGGCCGATCGGCTCGCCCGCCGCCTGAGCCTGCCGCAGGACGGCGACCTGCTGCTCGTCTTCCGCCGTCCGGGGGCGGTCGCCGTGCCCGGGCGCGTCGATGGCGGCGGCGTGGAACCCGCAGCCGGTCACGAAGCGGCGGGCGCGGCCCAGGATCCCCGGTGCCCGCTTGTGCTGGCCGCCGCCGTGCGCCATCAGCACCAGCGGCGCGGGACCGGAGCCGGATGCGGGCGACCAGAGCACGCCGGTGACCTCACCCAGAGTGAAATTGCGTTCGACGACACCGTCCGACGATGCCTGCGCGGTGAAATGCATAGGTTGCTGCCTTTCGGGAGGGCCTGGCTGAGGCGCTCCCGGCGGCAGCTACGTCAATCAGCCGGCCGCGACGCAGCGGGGGAGCACCCAGGGGATACCGCGTTGATGGGGCTCACCTCCTCGCGTGGGTCACGGACTCCCGGAGAGTATCAGCCCGGGCGGAGGGCGCGGTCACGCCAGCAGGTAGGAGACCTCGGTGCTCAGCTCGGCGGGATCGTCGCGGTGCGGCCCGTAGACCTCCCAGCGCGGGCCAGCCGGCCGGTACCCCTGGGCGGCGCACCAGCCGAGCACGGCCTGGTGGGCCGCCATCAGCCCGGCGTACGGTCCCCGGTGCACGGTGACCGCCACCCGCCCCGCGGGCAGCGACGACGCGATGACCCGCCCGGTGAGCGGGCACGGCTGGCGCAGCTCGACGCCGATCTCGACATGCGGCACGTCGTCCCGGTACAGCATGACGTTGGGGCAGCCGCCGTGGACCCCGCCCGCCCGCAGGCAGGCCCACACCTCGTCCAGCAGTCCCTTCCACAGCGCCGGGAACTCCGGCCAGGTGGTGGCCGCGGCGACCACGGCCGTCGGGCGGGCCCCGGCCTGCGTGACGGTCACCTCGTAGCTCATGTCCCCGCCTCCATGCCCCGGACGTTAACAGGCCGCCGGCCAGGCCGGGTAGTCGACGTAGCCGCGGGCCCCGCCGCGGTAGTGGGTGCTCCGGTCGCTGGCGGCCAGATCGTGATCCAGCGCGAACCGGCTGACGAGATCGGGGTTGGCGATGAACAGCCTCCCGAAGGAGACGGCGTCGGCGAGGCCCGCGCCCACGATCGCGTTGCCGGCCTGCTGGCCGAAGCCGTGGTTCGCGATGAGCGGGCCGCCGAACAGCCTGCGGTACCGGGCTATCGCGCCGAAGTCAGGGACGGCGCCCGGCGCGGCCGGGGCGCGGCCGCGCAGGTGCAGGTAGGCCAGCTGGCGCTGGCCGAGCCTGGCCACCAGCGCGTCGTAGCCGGCCAGGGCCTGCTCGTCGGCGGGGTAGGGGTAGGCGCCGGCCGGCGGGCTGGCGGGGGAGCGGTCCGCGGCCGACCAGTACGGTGACAGCCGCACGCCGACCCGCCGCGCGTCCCAGGCGGCGGCCACCGCGTCGACGATCTCCAGGGCCAGCCGGTGGCGATCCGCGCCGTAGCCGTCGGCCCGGCGGTTCAGCCGCGGGCTGAGGAACTGAGGGATCAGGTAGGTGCCGTTGGCGGCGATCTCCACCCCGTCGAACCCGGCCCGGCGGGCGTTCGCCGCGGCCGAACCGTAATCAGATATCGCGGTGCTGATGTCGGCGAGCGTCATTTCCCGGGGAGTGACGGTCGCCTGGCGCCCGGCCGGCGTGGGGGAGGTCTCGCCCGGGTTGATCGCGGACGGCCCGGCGGGCCGCGCGCCGCCCAGGTGATCGGGGTGGGAGTGGGCGCCGGTGTGCCAGAGCTGCGCCACGATGCGGCCGCCGAGGGCGTGGATCAGGCTGGTGACCCGGCGCCAGGCCGCGACCTGCCGCTCGCTGTAGATCCCGGGGACGCCGGGGAAGCCGATGGCCCGCGGGCTCACCCAGGCGCCCTCGGTGATGATCAGCCCGGCCGTGGCCCGCTGGGCGTAGTAGGCGGCCTGCAGGTCCGCGGGCGCCAGATCCCGGCCGGCCGCGCGGGCCCGGGTGAGCGGGGCCATCACCACCCGGTTGGGCAGGGCCAGGTCACCGAGGCAGGCGGGCTGCAGCAACGGCTGCCGCCCGCCGCACCCGCTACCCTGCTCGTGTCGCATCATGGGCTGTCTCCTTGTCACGTCGTCTGCCGGGTGCCACCAAGCAGACGGAGCAGGGCAGGGGAAGGTGACCGATGGACGAGCAGGAAGGCCTGGCCGGGCGGTTCGAGGAGCATCGCGGGCAGCTGCGCGCGGTGGCCTACCGGATGCTGGGCTCGCTGGCGGAGGCGGACGACGCGGTCCAGGAAGCGTGGCTGCGGCTCAGCCGGGCCGATGTGAGCGGCGTCGCCAGCCTGGAGGGCTGGCTGCGCACGGTCGTGGCCCGGATCTGCCTCGACATGCTGCGCACCCGCACATCGCGGCGGGAGGTGCCGCTCGGCTCGCCGGGGAGCGCGTCAGCGCCGCAGGACGACCCGGAGCAGGAGGCGCTGCTCACCGACTCGGTCGGCCGGGCGATGCTCGTGGTGCTGGACCGGCTGGCTCCCGCGGAGCGGATCGCGTTCGTGCTGCACGACCTGTTCGCGGTCCCGTTCGGAGAGATCGCCCCGATCGTCGGCCGCACCCCGGCCGCGGCGAAGAAACTCGCCAGCCGGGCCCGGCAGCGGGTGCGCGGGGCCCCCGCGGTCCCGGCCTCGGAACTCGCCCGGCAGCGGCGGGCCGTGGAGGCCTTCCTGGCCGCCGCCCGCCACGGGGACCTGGACGCCCTGCTGGCCGTGCTGGCCCCGGATGTCACCCGGCGGGCGGACCGCGCCGCGCTGCCGCCGGGCGGCGAGACCGTGATCCGCGGCGCGGGGGCCGTGGCGCGGCAGACGCTGGTCCTCGGGCCGCGGGCCAGGTTCGCGGAACCGGCGCTGGTGAACGGGACCGCGGGGGCCGTGGTGGCCCCGCAGGGCCGGCTGCTGCTCGTCCTCGCGTTCACGGTGGCGGACGGCCGGGTCGCCGGGTACGACGTGATCGCCGACCCGGCGCGGCTGGGCCGGCTCGACCTGGCGGTCCTGGCGGAGGAGGCCGGCCCCCGGGATGGCCAGCCGTGAAATCAGGCGGCTGCATCCGGGCGGCCATGTTCAGGCGGCCATGCTTCAGGCGGGTGGTGCGACGGACGCGCCCTCGACGCCGTGCCGGGCCAGCGCGTCCGCCACGAAGCCGCTGGCCTTCATCCGCTCGACGAACCCGGCCAGGGCCCCCGCCGCGGCGTCGCCGCGCCCGGCGGGCAGGCCCATCGCCTGCTGGATCACCATGAAGCGGCCGGGCAGCAGCCGCAGCGACGGATCCCCGGCCGCCCACCGCTCCAGCACCTGGCGGATGCCCGCGGCGACCTGCACCTGGCCGGCGGCCAGGGCCTGCAGCACCGCGGGCGCGCCGGCCACCCGCTCGACCTGAGCGGCCCGGAGCTCGCGGGACAGGAAGAGGTCGTAGGCGCTGCCCTGGCCCACCGCCACCCGGTTCCCGGGCCGGTCCACCCCGGTGTTGTCCTGGAGGGCGGAATCGCGGGGGACCAGGTAGCTGCCCTCGATCAGCACGTACGGCGCGGTGAAGCGCAGGCCCTGGCTGCGCGCCGGGTCGATGGCGAAGAAACCGATGTCGGCCCGCCCGCCCCGTACCGCGTCCACCGACTCGGCGGCCTTCCCGAACAGGATCAGCTCGACCGGCAGGCCCAGCTCGCCGCCGAGGGCCCGGGCCAGGTTGACCGAGACCCCGCCCGCCTCGCCGGTGGCCGCATCCTGGTGCGCCAGGACCGGGTTGCCCAGGTTGATGGAGGCACGCAGCCGCCCGGCGGGCGCGAACGCGCGGGCGAGCGCTTCGGTGGGGGACGCCATGCCGGCGAGCGTAGCCCGGCGCGGCCCGCGGGCGCGCGCAGGGGCCGGGGGAGCAGCCGTCGTGCCCGCGCGGGATTGACCAGTCCTGCGGGCAGGGTTCAGGGAGCCAGGACGACACGCTGCGGGCTGCGGGCCGCATCGGCCCAGGCGTGCTCGACGTCGGCGAGTGGCGTGCGCCGCGCGCCGATGTGGAAGCTCCCGCCGGTGATCTCCGCGGCGAGCTCAGGCAGCTCGGCGAGGATGTCGCCGGTGCTGACCGAGCCCTGCCCGCTGCCGACGATCTGGAGGCGGGCGGCGCGGAGCGCGGCCGAGGGAATCTGCGCGGCGGGCCCGGCGGCGGAGCCGATCTCGATCCAGGTCAGCGGCTGGCCGCGATCGGCGCGGTCCGTGACCACGGCGACCATCGCGGCCGCGGTGGGCGGGCCCCAGAGGTAGTCGAGCACGACGTCGGCATGGGCCGCGGCCTGGCCGAGTCGCCGGGCGGCGTCCCCCGGATCGCCATCGAGCAGCACGATGCCGGTGGCGCCGAGCGCGGGCAGGGCCGCCAGCCGGCCCGCGTCACGCCCGGCCGCGATGACCTGGCCCGCGCCGAGCCGGTTCGCGACCTGGATGGCCATCCGGCCGGCGTTGCCCGTGGCCCCCAGGACGAGGACGTTCTGCCCGGCCCGGAACCGGATCCGCTGGCGCAGCGCGACCCAGGAGGACATGGCCGGGTTCATGGCGGCGGCGACCGCGACGGGATCGCTGGACTCCGGCAGGACGACGCTGCGGCGGGTGTCGATGACGGTCTGCTCGGCCATCGCGCCCATCGCCGTGTCGGGGAGGATGAAGTAGCGCAGCAGGCCGTCCGGGCCGCGGCCGACCCCGTCGATGCCCGGGACGAGCGGCAGCTGGCCGGTGCTCGTGTAGTGCGACCCGTCGGCCTGGGACCGGACGCGCGGGTGCAGCCCGGCCGCGATCACGTCGATGACCATGTCGCCGGCGCCCGCCGCGGCCGGGGCGGGGAACTCCTCGTAGCGGGGAGCGCTGCCGAACGACGAGACGACTGCGGCCTTCATCATGACCTCCAGGGTTTAGCTGGCCATTTTAGTTGGTAACACGAACTAAAATTAGTTGGCATCACGAATCAAGTCAAGTAGGCTTCGCGGGTGGAGATTCCGGGGCCGGCGGGGGAGGCCGGGGAAGCCGGCACAGGCACGAGAGGGCCGGGCGGCCTGGCCGCGCCGGACGGGCTGGTCGATGCGCTGGTGCAGGCCGCGTTCGTGACGATGGCGGTGCTCAGCAAGGTGGGCGCCGATAACGACCTGTCGCTCACGCAGCTGCGGGTGCTCGCGATCCTGCGGGACCGGCGGCCGCGGATGACCGCGCTGGCCGACTACCTCGGGCTGGAGAAATCAACCATGACCGGGCTCGTCGACCGCGCGGAGAAGCGCGGGCTGCTCCGGCGGGCGCCCAGCGCCAGCGACGGCCGGGCCGTCGACGTGTTCCTCAGCCCGGCCGGCGCGGAGCTGGCGGACCGGCTCTACGCCCGGGTCGGGCAGGCGCTGGCCCCGATGACCGGCGAGATTGATCCCGCCGGCCAGCACCGGCTGCAGGTGCTCCTGGAACGGATGCTCGGTCCTCACGAGGCCTCCGGCGAATAAGTGGCGCGCTCTTGGGCACCTCGAAGCGTCACAGAGCGGACATTACGCCGCTGACGTCGGGAAATGGTCAGGGTACTCATGCTTGCAGCGCTGCTGCTGGCGGGGATCGTGGCCGCACCGCTGGGGTCGGCCGGGCTGTTCGTCCGGGCCAGGCCGCGGGCCCACGTCGCGGGGCCTGGCCTGCCATCCGCCGGTTCGTGCTGGCCCTGACCGGGACCGCGGTGCTGGCCGCGGCGGCGGCGCGGCGTGCTCCGGCTGCTGCACGCGACCGAGCACAACCTGGTCGCCGGCGTGGCCGGGCGTGCGTGGCGGCCAGCCTGATCTGGCTGCCGGTGACCCGGCGCTGGAGCGCCCGCGCGCACCTGTGCTGGTCCTCCAGCGTCTTCCTGTTCGTCGTCTACCTGGTGTTCGCGCTGGACTGGACGTTCGAGAGCCATCTCGGGCCGGCCAGCACGGCCGGCGGCGTGCTGCTCTGGCTGTTCGAGGTGTTCGCGGCCCTGCTGTCCTGCGCCTACCTGTGGGAGATCTGCGACGCGCTGGGCACCGAGCACTGGCGGCGCCGGATCACCCGGTCCACCCCGCTGAACGCGGTCGGCCGAGCGACGAGCTGCCGTTCGTCAGCCTGCACGTCCCGCGCACAACGAGCCGCCGGACATGGTCATCGACACGCTCCGCCGCCTGCTCCGGCTGGACTACCCGCGCTATGAGGTCATCCTGATCGACGACAACACCGACGACGAGAAGCTGTGGCGCCCGGTCGAGGCCTGGTGCGCCGGGCACGGGGTCAAGTTCGCCCACCTGGAGGACTGGCCGGGCTACAAGTCCGGCGCGCTGAACTACGCGCTGCGGGAGCTCACCGACGAAGCGGCCGAAGTGATCGGCGTGGTCGACTCCGACTACCAGATCGAGCCGGGATTCCTGCGCGGCTGCGCGCCGGCCTTCGCCGAGCCGTGGGTCGGGTTCATCCAGTGCCCCGCAGGACTACCGCGACTGGCAGACGCGCACCGTACTACCGGCGGCTGTACTACTCCTACAAGTACTTCTTCGCGGTCTCCCAGCCGTCCCGCAACGAGCACGACGGCGCCATCTTCGCCGGCACGATGGGGCTGATCCGGCGGGTCGCGCTGGAGCAGCTCGGCGGCTGGGACGAGTGGTGCATCACCGAGGACGCCGAGCTGTCGCTGCGGCTGCTCCGGGCCGGCTGGCACGGGCTGCACATGGACCAGACCTGGGGCCGCGGCATCATGCCGCTGACCTTCGAGGGGCTCAAGGGCCAGCGGTACCGGTGGTGCTTCGGCGGGATCCAGATCCTGCGCATGCACTGGCGGTCGCTGCTGCCCGGCCGGCCGGCCCGGGAGAACCACCTGACCACCGCGCAGCGCTGGGCCTACCTGGCGGGCGGCGTGCAGTGGTACGGCGACCTGCTCGGCCTGATCTTCCTGGTCTTCCTGCTGGCCGGGGCGCTGAACCTGGCCACCGGGGGCGGCGAGCTGTTCCGCAAGCTCACCCCGTTCCTGGTGGCCACCGTGCCGGTCCTGGTCGGCCTGGGCCTGGTCCGCGCGGTCGCGCTGCTGCGCCGGGGCACCGGCGCGTCCTGGCGGGACGCGCTCGGCGCGTTCTTCATCTGGCAGTCCACGTCGCTGGTGGTGGCGCGGGCCTCGGTGCTGGGCCTGTTCGCCCGCAAGGCGGCGTTCCTGCGCACCCCCAAGACCAGCGAGCAGGCCAGGTGGTGGGAGGCGCTGCGGGCGAACTGGGCCGAGACGGCGCTGGCCCTGCTCGGCCTGGCTGGCATCGCGGGCGCGCTGACCAGGGCCACCCAGCTGAGCGGGCCGCTGCTCGCGGTGCTGCTGCTGTTCCCCACGCTGGGCATGGCGGCGGCGCCGGTCAACAGCTGGGCCGCGCAGCGGGCCACGCTGCCGTCTGGCTGCGCGAGCGCCGGCAGACCGAGTACCGGCGGGACCGCCGCGCCTTCGCCGCGGGCGCGGCCACCGGCGGCGTGGTCGCGGTGCTGGGCGTGGTGGCCGCGGCCATGTTCCTCTTCCTGGCGCCGAGCCGCCAGCGGGTGCACACCCCGGACCTGGTCGGCCCCGCCCAGGGCCAGACCCCGGCGGGCACCGCCCGTGCCACGCCGTCCGGCCGCGCGCCCGCCACTCCGGCGGGCTCGCCCAGCCCTTCGCCGAGCGCGTCACCGACGGGCACGCCCACGACAGCTCCGCCGGCGTCCCCGAGCCCGTCCGTCTCGGTTACGGCCACGCCGAGCGGCACGCCGACCCCGAGCGTGTCCGCCACGGCCACCCCGTAAGTCCCCGGGGACCACGTGGCTACCGCCGGCAGCCGGGGATCATCGCCGCCTTACGGTCTCACCCGGCTGGCCCGGGACTCCAGGTAGCGTTGCTCGGCGATGCTGGCGGTGGACTTCGCAGCGCGCCGGTAGTGCTCGTACGCCCCCGCCGTGTCGCCGGTCTTCTCCAGCAGATGCGCCCGTACGGACAGCAGCCGGTGATGGCCGGCCGTCCGCCCGTCACCGTCCAGTGTGGACAGCAGGGCCAGCCCGGCCCGCGGGCCCTCGGTCTCGGCCAGCGCGATCGCCCGGTTGAGGGTGACCATCGGGTTGGGCGCGATCCGTTCCAGGATCAGGTAAAGGGCGTGCACCTGCGGCCAGTTGGTCTCCCCGGCCGTGGCCGCGTCGGCGTGCGTGGCGGCGATGGCGGCCTGCAGCTGGTAAGGCCCCAGCGCCGGGCTGGCCAGCGACGCCTTGACCAGCTCGGTGCCCTCGTCGATCAGCCCGCGGTCCCACGTCGTACGGTCCTGCTCGTCCAGCGGCACCAGGTCACCGGCCGCCGTCGTGCGTGCCTCCCGCCGGGCGTGGGTCAGCAGCATCAGTGCGAGCAGCCCGGTCACGTCGCCGTCCTCGGGCAGCTGCGCGTGCACCATCCTGGCCAGCCGGATCGCCTCATGTGCGAGGTCGGCGCGGTGCAGCTCGCGGCCCGAGGAGGCGGTATAGCCCTCGTTGAAGATCAGGTAGAGCACGTGCAGGACGACCCGTAGCCGCTCCTCGCGCTCCGCGCCGTCCGGCAGGGTGAACGAGCTGCCGGCGGCCTTGATGCGCTGCTTGGCCCGGCTGATCCTGGCCGCCATCGTGGCCTCCGGCACCAGGAATGCGGCGGCGATCTCGGCTGTGGTCAGGCCGCCGACCGCGCGCAGCGTCAGGGCGGTCTGGGAGGCCGCGGTCAGCGTCGGATGGCAGCACAGGAACAGCAGGACGAGCGTGTCGTCGGTGCCCGGTACGTCCTCGGGCGGCACCTCGGTGGCCGTGGCCGACTCCCGCCCGCGGCGCGCGTGGTCACTGCGCATCTGGTCGATGAGCCGCCGGGACGCGACAGTCACCAGCCAGCCGCGCGGGTTGCCCGGCACTCCCTCGGCCCGCCACTGCACGGTGGCGGCGAGGACGGCCTCCTGTACGGCGTCCTCACACCCCTCGAACTGGCCGTGCCGGCGTACCAGCGCGCCGAGGACCTGCGGCGTGAGCTCACGCAGCAGGTCCTCGAGGGCCGGTGCCGTCATGCCTCCAATGGTCCGTCAGCGAACATCACCTGCCGCACCTCGACCCCCAGTCCCTCGATCGCGGCGTCCGGGATCTGCGCGGCCAGCTCGATCGCCCGCTCCTTGTTCTCGCAGTCGATCAGGTAGAAGCCACCCAGATACTCCTTGGACTCCAGGAAAGGCCCGTCGCTCACCACCGGCTGGCCGTTGCGCACGGACACCACAGCGGCCTGCGATGGGTCGACCAGCGCCTGCGTGGTGATCAGCTCGCCGGACTTCTTCAGCGCCTCGATGAACTGGCCATGGCCGCCGCCAAGCGCCGCCTTCTCCTCGTCGGTCAGCGCGTCCAGCACTGCCGGGTTGATATGCAGGCTGATCAGGAACTGCATCTCGTGCTCCTCGTGGTTCGCGAGCCCCGGTCGGGCCCTTCGACCAGTTGGTCGGAGCCGCCGCCGTCGTCTTGACATCCCCTCCCAGAACCTTCGCATGCCGCCTGGCTGGCGGCACGGCGCGCCGCCTCAGAAGCCGATGGCCTGGCGGAGCAGCAGGACGGTGCCGCGCCCGGGCTCCGGTTCTGCGTTGAGGATAAGGAGGCGGTTGAGGGCACTGGGCTGCCCGTAGACCTTCATCGCGCGCTCACTTTCCAGCGGGAGGCAGTGCTCTTCGATGCGGCGCAGCGCGGTGCTCAGGTCGGGCACCACCTTCTGCGCCCCGACGACCCAGATCACCCGGGCGGCGGCACCGGCGTAGCCGGGTAGCTGGCTTCCGCTGGCCGAGCCGGCCACCAGCGAACCGGTCTCGGTGACCGCAGCGACGCTGCCCACGAGGACGTCGGGGGTGGACAGCGCCGCCCAGATCTCATTCCTCTGGGTGACACGATCCATGGGCGGCCGTGACTTGATGGAGTCGTACCGTCCGCTTTTGTTAATGTCCTCCTCGATGCCGGACAGGCGGAGGGTCTCGCTGGCCCCGGTGAACACGATGGCGCCCTCGGGAATCAGGTCTTTGATGCGGGTACGCGCGGCGGCGGCGTCGTCGAGGATCTCGGCGGCGAAATTCCTGGCCGTCAGCGCGGCGGCCGCCCGCTCCAGGCGCTGCGCGGGCGCCGGGTCGGTGAACAGCGATGCCGGAATCGGGGTGGTCACGGTGCCTCCTGGGCTGGTCGTCGGGGAGATGGTGTGCTCGTCTCACCAGTCCGACAACGCAACCCCCCGGGATGTGAGGCGGCGCGCCAGCCTCACATCCCGGGCCGCTGTCTTGTCGACCTGGTGAGGGCAGATGCGACCGAAGGAGGCGCCGGCACCATGACCACCCGATCCGGGCCAGACGCTGCTGATCCAGGCCGGGGCCGGCCCGATCCGGACCTGGGCACGGTCATGGGGGAGCGGCGTCAGCTGCTCAATCTCGCCTACCGGCTCCTGGGCTCCCTGGCCGAGGCCGAGGACGCCGTCCAGGAAACCTACGCCCGCTGGTACGCCATGTCCGCGCAGCAGCAGGACGCCATTGAGTCTCCCGGCGCCTGGCTGACCACGGTCGCCAGCCGCATCTGCCTCAACCTGCTCGGCTCGGCCCGCGCCCGGCGGGAGACCTACGTGGGCGAGTGGATCCCCGAGCCGCTGCCCGGACCCGCCGAGCGGACCGGCGTCCGGCCAGGCGGCGCCGCCATCGACCCGGCCGACCGGGTCACCCTGGATGAGTCAGTCAGCATGGCGTTCCTCGTCATGCTGGACTCGATGACCCCGTCCGAGCGTGTCGCGTTCGTCCTGCACGATGTCTTCCGGTACTCCTTCGCCGAGGTGGCCGGGATCACCGGCCGCACCCCGGCGGCCTGCCGCCAGCTGGCCTCCTCGGCCCGCCGCCGGATCCGTGCGGCGCAGGCTCCCGCGGCCCCGGCCGCCCGGCAGGCCGGCATCGTCAGGGCCTTCAAGGCCGCCTGGGAAGCCAAGGACATCGACGCCATCATCGGCCTGCTCGACCCCGCCGCCACGGCGATCGCCGACGGCGGCGGCCTCGCCGTTACCTTCCTGAGCCCCATCGAAGGCGGCGAGCAGATCGCGCGCGCCTGGATCGAGATCGCCAACCGGGCGCCAGGCAACATGGCGTTCCTGGAACGCATGGTCAACGGCCAGCCCGGGCTGGTGGCTCAGCAAGACGGCGTCATCGTGACGGTGTTCGCGTTTGACGTCGCAGGTGACCGGATCAGGCACATCTGGGTAGTACGCAACCCGGAGAAACTGCGTCGCTGGGCAACGGGCTGAGACACACCGGCGGCACCAGCTCCCTCACCTGTAGCCGGGCTGGGCGGTCAGTGCGTTCGCTATCTCTTGCGTGGTCTGCTCCCAGCCGCGCAGGGCCGGCCGCCGCTGCCGGGCGGCGGCCCGTAGCCGGTGCCGGTAGCGCTCGTCACCCAGCCAGTCTGCGAGCGTGGCGGCGAGGGCAGCCGGATCGCCGGGGGGGACCAGCTGGCCGGGGCGGGTGCCATCGGCGGTGGAGCCGAGCGCTTCGGGCAGCCCGCCGACGTCGGCGGCTATGACGGGCAGGCCATGGGCGAGCGCTTCGGTGACGGCCATGCCGTAGGTCTCCGAGCGGGACGGTGCGACGAGCAGGTCAGCGGTGGTGTACGCGTGGCTGAGCGCCGCGCCGGCCAGGACGCCGGTGAGCCGGACGCGGTGGCCGTAGCCGAGGCGCGTGATGCGGGCCTGCAATTGCCCGACGTAGTCCGGGTCGCGGTCGAGCGGCCCGGCCAGCACGCAATGCCAGTCCCGGTCAGCAAGGTCCGCGAGCGCCTCGACGAGGAGGTCCTGCCCCTTGTGGCGGCCGAGGACCCCGACGCAGATCAGGTGGCCGCGGACGGGCCGGGGCGGGGCAGCGACCCGGTCGACGCCGGGCTGGGCGACGTGCACCCGGCGGGCCGGGATCGCGTATCGGGCCAGTACCTGCCGGCGGGTCCATTCGCTGGTTACGACCACGCCGGTGGCCGCGCGGAGCACGACCCGCTCGGAGCGCAGCGCGGTGGTGTCGTGGTGCGGGCCGGGGCTGGTGGCCAGGGGCATGTGCAGCAGCACGGTCATCCGGATCCGGCCGGTGTGCGGCAGTAGCTGCGCGGCGGCCGGCGAGGCGATGAGCCCGTCGATCAGGACGGTCTCACCGTCGGGGATGGCGGAAACGATGCGGGCCAGGTCGGCGAGGGCGCCCGGGCCGGGTACCGGCCACGCCGCGGCGACGGTCGTGACCAGCACATCCCATCCGGCCTCGGCCAGACCGGCGCAGACGCGCCGGTCATAGACATTGCCGCCGGTAGGCCGGCCGGGATGGTCGAAACCCTCAGGGACTACTACGTGGACCCGCACGATGTTCCGGCCTTCCAGAGCGACTGCCGCACCGAGCCAGCCTCCACCCTGCGGCCGGGCTGAACCGCACCCGCCGCCGATCCGTCATACCTGACACAGGGTAGTACGCAGCAGCGCTGGACGCGGTTCGACGCGAGACGGCCGGCCCGGACTCTGACCTGAGACAGGATCAGCGAGCACCATTGTTGACGGCGCTAGAGCAGGCCCGGGCGGCGGCCTACCCCGCGGGCGAGTATGTCGGCCAGGAGAGCTTCATGCGGGCGAGCGAGGTCCGGACGCTGGCGCACCGGGCCCGGGTCGGCCCCGGCGTCTCAGTGCTTGACCTGTGCTGCGGGGTGGCCGGCCCGGGCCGGATGATCACGGCGGAGTCGGGATGCCGCTACCTGGGTGTCGATTACTCCGCCAGCGCGCTGGCCACCGCCCGGGAGCTGGCCGGGAATCTCCCCTGCCGCTTCGAGCAAGCTCACCTCCCGCCTCTGCCCGGGGGCCGCTTCGAGGTGGTACTCCTGCTGGAGACGATGCTGGCCTTCCCCGACAAGGAGGCCCTGGCGGGTGAGGTGGCGCGGGTGCTGGAACCGGGCGGGCGTTTCGCTTTCACGGTCGAGGAAGGCCGGCCGCTCACCCAGCAGGAGCGGGCGCGGATGCCCGGCGCCGATACAGTCTGGCTCATCGAGTTGGCGGAATTGACGGGCGTGCTGCGCGAGGCGGGGCTGACCGTGATCTGGCGGCAGGTGTGCAGCTCCGCCCATCACGCGATAGCGACGGCGCTGCTTCGCTGTTACCGGGCCGATTCACCCCAGATCGCCGACCAGATCGGGACGCAGGCCACCGCCGGGCTGATCACAGCCCATCAGCTGTGGAGTGACTGGCTCGGCAGCGGGCGGGTGCGCAAGTTCGCGATGGTAGCCGAGAAGCAATGACTAGCTTCGATGAAGCCCCGGTGACCCTCGACTATGCCCGCTACCTGGCCGCGAAGACGACCGTGGATGACCGGGCGCTTAACCGGCATGTGCTGGCCGAGTTGTGCCGCCTGATGCCCGCGGGTGCGCCGCAAGTGCTGGAGGTCGGCGCCGGCCTGGGGACGATGGTGGCCCGCCTGATCGACTGGGGCGCGGTCGGCGCCGGCGAGTACATCCTGCTGGATGCGGATCGGCAGCTGCTGGATTGCTCCCGCCGGTGGCTGAGCGACTGGGCGGCCGCGCGGGGCCTGCGCAGCAGCCTGCTGCCGGATGGGCTGCGGGTGGGTGATCTCCGGGTGCGCCAAGTGCACGCAGAGCTCGGCAGTTATCTGGAGGCCGGTCATGGGGCGCCGGCCGATGTGCTGATCGCCAACGCCGTCCTGGACCTGGTGGACGTGCCGGCCGTCCTGCCCGGATTGTTGCGGTTGCTGGTCCCCGGCGGCGTCTACTGGTTCACGATCAACTACGACGGTGAGAGCATCTTCGCGCCCGGCCACCCCCACGACGACCAGATCATGCAGGCCTACCACCGCGACATGGATGAGCGCTTTCGCTACGGCCGGCCGCCGGGAAAGCCGGACGGGCCGCCGCCTGTTCCACTACCTGCGGGCCGCGGGGGCGCCCGCGCTGGCGGCGGGCTCGTCGGACTGGGTCGTAAGCGCCGGCCCGGATGGGAACTACCCCGGCGATGAGGCTTACTTCCTGCGCAGCATCCTGAGCACGATCCGGAACGCGTTGCGGAATCGCCAGGACCGGGTAGAACCGGCAGACCTGGCCGACTGGCTGGCCGAGCGCGGGCGGCAGCTGGCCGCGGGCGAGCTGGTCTATATCGCCCACCAGCTTGATTTCGTGGGCCGCTCGCCCGGGCGCGGCTGAGGCGCCGGTCCCTGCGAAAGCAGATCATGCCCACCACGCCGGGCCTTGGTGGCCAGGTAGGCGGCGTTGGTCCCGGTAAGGTGCAGCGCGGTGGGGACCTGCCTGGCGATCGTGATGCCCAGGCGGGCCAGCTGAGCGCTCTTGTCCGGTCCAGACCGCGATCTTGCAGCGCGTAGGCGTCGAGTTTGTCATACAGTCCGATGCCGCGCCCTTCCTGGCGCAGGTACAGCACATACCCGCCGTGCTTGGTGATCCGCTCGACCGCTTCGCGCAGTTGCGGCCCGCAGTCGCATCGCTGGCTACCGCCCCGGTCACGGGACGAGCCGTTCGGGCTCGCGCCAGGCCGAGCGCCTCGTCAGCGGCGTGCCGCGGCCGGTCACCGGGCAGAGCCGGTCAATCGGACGGCCTCCAGCGTCAGCGGCGCCGGATCGGGTCGTCTCGACTCACCCGGTTGTCCCAGATCGTGACGGCGGCGGAGGGCGTCTCTCAGCAGGAGGCCAGCGCCCGGGGCCACCGCGGCCAGCATGAGTACCGCATAGAGAGTGGCGACCGTGACCCCGGTGGCCGCGCCGAGCCCGGCTGCGCCGAAGGCCCAGGCGGCGGCTCCTTCTCTCAGCCCCCACCCGCCGATACTCAGGGGGATCACCATCACGGTCTGGACCACCATCAGCAGCGCGACCAGTTCGCCCAGGGATGCGGTGCAGCCAGCGACCCGGGCCGCGATGACGAACGTGGCCGTGTGCCCGGCGACGACCAGCACCGAGGCCAGCACGAGCTGGGGCCACACGCCTGGGGCCAGCATGCCGCGACGCAGGTCATCGGAAACGGCCCGGGCGGCCCGTGTCAGCCGCGACCGGCCGCGGCGGGCAGCGCCCCACACGACCAGCGCAGCGCCCCCGGCTGCGCCCGCAACACCCGCCAGAACATACGGCAGCGCGGGCCGGACCGGCGAGGGGAGGGTCAGCAGCACGACGGCCGTCACCACGGCCTGGATGACCTGACCGCACAGGCGTTCCCACGCCACCGCGCGCAGCCCCCGCGGCACGTCTCCAGCGCGCCGGCCGTGCGTAACCGCCCGGTGCACGTCGCCGAGAACCCCGCCGACGAGCACGGAGTTGAGGAACAGGGAACGGTAGTAGGCGCAGACCGCTTCGGGCAGGCCAATGCCAACGCCGAGTGCCCTGGCGACGACCCGCCACCGCCAGGCCGAACACACCGTGGTCAGTACAGTGAGCGTGACGGCGGCCGCGACCGCCGGCCAGGTGACCGCACGCAGCCCGTCCTGGAAGGGCGCCGCGCCCAGCTGCCGCCCGAGAAACCACAGCACGGTGACGCCGGCGGCCAGGCGCAGCAACGACAGGCCGAAGCGGCGGATGGCCAGGCCGATCCCGGCCGGCACTGAGTGCAGAAACCCCACACCGGGTTACACGGGCCGGCTGGGCACATAGTTCAACCGCCGGCTACGGCAGCCGGGGGCGGGCCCGCGGCCGGCCGCGGTGAACCAGCGTGACTGCGGCCCCGTTGTCCCCATGAGAAACGGCAGCAGATGGCGGGGAGGCGCGGTGCGTATGGTTCAGTCTGCGGACAAGGGCGCGCCGCCTGCGAATCAGCCCGCGGACAAGGCTGCGCTGCCTACGATCCGGCTCGTGGACAAAGCTGCGCTGCCTACGATCCGGCTCGGGACGATCCTGGGGATGCTCGCCACCGCCGCCCTGCTCGGGGTCGTGTCCGCCACGGCCGGTCTCGGCGTCCCCGGCTGGGTCGCCGGGCTGGCCACCGGTTCGGCGGCGACCGCGCTGCTGGTCACCGCCCGCATGCGCAGCGACCAGCCGGCGATTCTCCCGGCGGACTGGGTCACCCTGACCCGGGCGCTGCTGATCGCCGGGGTCGCGGGCCTGGTTGCGGACTCGTTCGGCGGGCCGGTGCCGATCACCGCGCTGGTCACCCTGTCCGCCGTAGCGCTGGTCCTCGACGGGGTGGACGGGCAGGTGGCGCGCCGGACCGGCACCGCCACCCCGCTGGGCGGCCGCATCGACGGCGAGGTTAACGCGTTCCTCATCCTGCTGCTCAGCATCTACGTGTCCCAGGCGTACGGCGGCTGGGTGCTGATCATCGGCGCCGCCCGCTACGCGCTGCTGCTAGCGGGCTGGCTGGTCCCGTGGCTGGCCGCGCCGTTGCCCCCCCGGTACTGGGGCAAGGTCGTGGCCGCGGTCCAGGGCATCGTGCTCACCGTCGCCGCATCCGGACTGCTCGACCGCCGCACCGGAATGCTCGCGGTCGCCGCCGCATTGCTGCTGCTGGCCGAGTCGTTCGGCCGCAACGTGATCTGGCTGTACCGCACCGGCGCCGGCCCGCGCACCCGCCGGGCTCTGCGGCTGGCCATCACCGTGCTTTCGGTCATGCTCGTGTGGGGTGTCCTCGTCGCGCCGGACCGTATCCTCCAGCTCACCCCCGCCGCCTTTGCCCGCATCCCCGTGGAAGGTCTGGGCCTGGTGGCTGTCGCGGTGCTGCTGCCGGCCTGGCCGCGGCGGATCGTGGCCGCGGTCGCGGGAATCGCGTTCGCCCTGCTCACTCTCGTCAAGATCCTCAATATGGCGTTCTACCTGGAGATCGGGCGGGCGTTCAACCCGGTGTTCGGCTGGCTTGATATCCCCCCGGCTATTGGCGTCGTACGAGACACGATCGGCGCCACGCGCACGAACATCGCGCTCGCCGCGATCTGGCTCGGTCTCCTCCTGCTCGTCGGCGCGATCACCGCGGCCACGATTCACATCACCACCGTGGCCGCCCGGCACCGCCGCGACGCGGTCCGCGGACTCGCCGCCCTCACCGCGGTCTGGGCGCTGTGCGCGGGCCTGTCACTGCAACTCGTCCCGGGATCGCCGGTCGCCTCGACCAGCGCCGCCGGGCTGGCTGTCGCGCAGCTGCGCGACACCCAGGCAGCGCTCCGCGACCAGCGCCGTTTCGGGCAGGCCCTGCACCGCTCCGACCCTGAAGCCAGCGTCCCCGCTTCGGACCTGCTCGCCGGATTGCGCGGCAAGGACGTCATCATCGACTTCGTCGAAAGCTACGGGCAGGTCGCCGTGCAGGGCACGAGTTTCTCCAGCGGCGTCAACGCCGTCCTGCGCCGGAGCAGCGCCTCACTGGCCCGCGCCGGCTGGTCCACGCGGAGCGCCTGGATCACCTCCCCGGGCTTCGGCGGGGTCAGCCAGCTTTCCCACTCCACCCTGCAGTCGGGGCTGTGGGTCAACACCGAACTACGGTATGACGACCTGATCGCCAGCCACCGGTTCACCCTCAGCGACGCCTTTGACAAGGCCGGCTGGCGCACCGTGAGCGAAAGCCCCGAGGACGACACCGTCTGGCCGTCCGGCACGCGGTTCTACCACTTCGACAAGCTCTACAACCGGTACAACGTCGGCTACCGCGGCCCGGCCTTCAGCTACGCCTCGATGCCCGACCAGTACACCTACGCCCAGTTCCAGCGGAACGAACTCACCCCCGGCCACAAGCCCGTGATGGCCGAGATCGACACGGTCTCCTCGCACACGCCCTGGACCCCGCTGCCGACCATGGTGCCCTGGAACAAGGTCGGCAACGGCTCGATATTCGACTCCATGCCTGCGCGGAGCGAATCCCCGATCACGGTCTGGCGCAACGCCAGCACGGTGCGCCAGTTCTTCGGCCGGTCGATCCAGTACTCGCTGGAAACCCTCACCTCATGGGTTACCGAGCTGCATGACCCGAACCTCGTGCTCATCCTGCTCGGCGACGAGCAGCCCGGTGGCGCTATCACCCGCCCCGGGGCCAGTCACGACGTGCCGATCTCGATCGTCGCCCACGACCCTTCCGTGTTCCGGCAGATTGCTTCCTGGCACTGGCAGAGCGGGCTGCTGCCCGGCCGCTCCGCCCCGCACGAGCTGATGAGCGCCTTCCGCAACCAGTTCCTCAACGCCTTCAGCGCGGCCTCGTCCCAGACGGCGTCGGCCCATAGAACCGCAGCACCCGAATCGCCCCGGTGAGTCAGGGAAGGTGGCTGGTGTCGTTGACGCGATGGACGGTGGCGAATCCGCGGCCGTGCCACTGGATCTCGTTAATGCAGGCGGAGCCGAGATACAGCCGGTAAAGGGTGCCAAGCGGGACGCCGAGAGCCCGGCACAGCAGGATCTTCATCGGGGTAACGTGACTTACCACCAGGACGGTCTGGCCGCCGTGGTCCCGCAGCAGCCGGTCACAGGCCCGGTTTACCCGGTGTGCGGTGTCGGCGAAGCTCTCCCCGCCCGGCGGTGCCTGATCGGGGTCGCGCCGCCAGGCTGCCGCGGCTGTGGGCCAGCGCTGCTGGATTTCCGCCAGGGTGGAGCCCTCCCAGTCACCGAAGTCGGTTTCCCGGAGATCGTCATCGATGACTGAGGTCAGGCCCAGTTCGCCAGCCGCGATGGCGGCGGTGGCGACGGCGCGCTGCAATGGCGAGCTGACCACAGCTTCGATCGGGGCACCAGTGGCCAGGCGTCCGGCGGCGGCCTGGGCCTGCCGGGTTCCGGTGGCGCTCAGCGGGAGGTCACGCAGCCCGCTGAAGCGATGTTCGGGTGACAATCGGGTATCGCCGTGCCGCAGCAGGATGGTGGTCGTGGGATTCGCTGTGGGGTTATCCCAGCCCAGTGTCATATGGCTGTCCTGCGAGGATGACGAGAATGTTGTGTTGACTGCTCCCATGACAGCAAGACGAACCGGTCAGCAGAACGGTTCAGCGGCCAGGCCTGACCTCGTCACAGTACCCATACGGCCAGATCGCCCGGGTAACCGGGCAGAGCGTCAGCATCGTGCGCGGTATCCGCCAAAAGCGGCGGGAGTCTCCCACACCCGCACGGCCAGTGCCTCGCCGCCCGCGGCGGCGACAGCAGGCGAGAGGCTGTCATGCACCCAGCGGGCGAACACCTCGACCGTGACCGCCGCGGTCCCGGCTGGGCGTATCTCCTCCAGGTTGCGGCCTTCGACCCGGCTGGTCAGCCCGGTCAGCGCCGCTTCCAGTACATCCAGGTCACAGACCATGCCCCGGTCGTCGAGCTGCTCACGGTCCACCACGATCTCTATCCGGTAGTCATGGTCATGCAGTTGCCCCTCTGGCCCGGGCAGTCCCGGCATGATGTGGAAGGCGCGGACGCTTCGGCTCAACCCGACTTCACAGGTCACCGGCAGCACTCCTGTCGTAGTCCAGAACGGCATGCATCAACCCGGGTACCCCCTGGTCCACGGCTCGGAACGCCTCGGCTGCCTGGCCGAAGGCGAAGACGTGAGTGCACAGCCGGGCCAGCGGCAGCTCGGCCATCAGCTCAACGGCCTCCCGGCGGCGCCGGGACCGGGTCCAGGTTCCGGACAGCCGGGCCGGCACCGTGGAAACCTGAGTGCTGCGGATGATCAGGCGCCGCCGGTGGAAGGCGCCGCCGAGCGGCAGCACCACTGGTTTGGTGCCGAACCACGACGCGATCAGCAGGGTTCCCTCGTGGGCCAGCATGTTCAGCGCCATCGCTGGCGCATCCGGGTTGCCGCTGGCGTCAATGACCAGCGGAACCTCCTCTTTCACCAGTTCCTCCGGTGCTACGGCGGTGACGCCGAGGCTGCTGGCCATGGCGCGGCGCCAGGACTGCGGCTCGGCCAGCAGCGGCCGCCACCCGGAGCGCTGCAACAGCAGGCCGGTCAGCAGCCCGAGCACGCCGGCGCCGAGCACGATGACCCGGTCGCGATATCCGGTCCCGGCATCGAGTGTCACCTGCAACGCCGTCTCGACCAGCGGGAACAAGGTTGCGGACGCGGGATCGATGGCAGGCAGCGCAATCAGGTCACCAGCCCGCGCCGCGAACACGTCCTGGTGCGGATGGAACGCGAAAACCGCCTGGCCGGACTCCGCTACCTGGCCGACGCACGCATACCCATAGGCGAAGGGATAGGAGAAGGCACCGCCAAGCGCGTCGATCGTGTCGTCCAGCGCCATGCCGGCCGGGACCTCGCCGCGGTACACCAGCCGTTCGGTGCCGCCGCTGATGCCAGAGCACAAGGTGCGGACCAGGACCTCACCGGCCGCAGGCCGCGGTGTGGGCACTTCCCTGATATCCACGCAGCGCGGGGCGGTATGAAATAGCGCGCGGGCGGGCACCCAGCCAACTTACCCGCGATCCGCTCCCTGCGGTCATCCGCCGGGGGTTCCAGGGCCGCGGGACCCGGCCGCGAGGAATGCGGTCCCGAAGCACAACTCGGTCCAGGAGAAATCGGCCAGTTCTTCCTGCATGGCTGCGCGAATCGCCTCCCACGGACGGCGCATGATCCACTCATCTATGGCGGCGAAAGGCCGCACCGTTGCGGTTCCGAGCTGCGTTAGCCACCCAGGCGTGTGGTCGGGAACCTTGAGATCCAGCACAACCCAGCGTCCGCCGCCGGGGAGGGCCGCGGCGCCGTGGGCGATGACCTCCGCGCACCCGGGCACCTGTGACAGGGCGTACGTGGACAGGATCGCGTCGACCCCGGCGGGGAAGTCGAAGCCGGCCGCGTCGGCTTGCACGAGGCTGATATTGCCCCAGCCGCTGGTCTCTATCCGGTCCTGGGCCCGGGCCAGCATCGCGTCGGTCAGGTCGACGCCGACGATCCGGCCGTCGGGACCGATCACCTCCTCGATCAGCGGGAAGTTCAGGCCGGTGCCGCAGGCGATGTCGATCACGCTGTCACCCGCGCGAAGGCCGAGCGCCTGGACGGCCCGGTGGCGTTGTGCCCGCTGGGGGTAGCCGGGCGCGGGGTAGAGCCGGGAGGTGAGGTCGTAGTGCTTAGCCTTCTTGCGGTATGTCTCTATCAGGTGCTCGCGCGTACGGTCGGCCTGGCTCACCGTGTGCTCCTCGATCTCGGTAGTGTCGCGGTGGAACCCCGCGCCACCCCATCTAGGACTCCGCGCCTCCCGGCGTAGCGGACTCGACCGCAGCCTTGATCGCCACCATCTCGCGGTCGCTGACGCGCTGAAGGCTGCCCTTGAGCAGGCCGGGGACCGCGCGCATAACGCCTGCGAGATCGATCTCAATCCACATCATGGCGTCGGTCTGCCTATCGTCCACCGGCTTGAGTTCCATTCCCCAGCGCGACGGGGACCTACCCATTTGCCCGGCGAACGCCACTGAGCCGGGCGCCTCGACAGCGGTCACTTCCTGGCTCCGGGCGTGCGTGCGCCCTAGGTCCTTCGCCCGCTGCTCCACCCGCGAGCCGGGCTGAAGCGGAGCTCCTCCGCGAACCCGGCATTCGAGAACCGTTGGCGCCCACTCCGGCCAGCGTCCGACGTCACAGACATACGCCCACACCTCATCGACGCTGCTGGCGATCTTTATCCGGCTCTCGGTCCTGATTGTCATCGGCGACCTTGTGTTGATCACTTTCCGGGTGCGTATGGCCCCCGCGACGCTACATCCTGGCTGAGACGCCGGCAAGTGCGCTCCGACCGGGGGAGGACCAGGCAAATCTCGCCGCGCGCGGTCACGTCAGCCCGCCCGGCATTCCACGCGGGAAACCCCGATGTCACGCGGGCCGCAGATGTAGCCGCAGTGCCCGCCGACGGCCCGCAGCAGCGGCCCGTCCCGCTCGTAGGTGACCCCCGCGGGGTCTTCGCGGTCTATGAGGTCGCGTGCGCGACGCAACCGCGCCTGTTCCTCCGGTGCTACGAGCCGCGCATATGACCCGACCGCTCAGCGCCTCGTCTCGTATCTGGTCAGCACGATGCCGCCAGGGAACGTCCGCGTCTCCACCAGGTTCAAGCTGACCCAGCTATCCAGCGCCGTGAAGAACGGCGTGCCGCCGCCCACCAAGACCGGGTAGGTGGCCAGTGCGTACTCGTCGATCAGCCCGGCCCGCATGGCAGCCCTGGCGAGCGTCGCGCCGCCGATGCCCATCGGGCCGCCGTCCCCGGCCTTGAGCCGGGTGATCTCGTCGACCGCGTCGCCGGCGACCAGGCGGGTGTTCCAGTTGACCTTGTCGATCGTCGAGGAGAACACCACCTTCGGTGTGTCCCGCCAGTTTTGCGCAAACGCGATCTGCGCCGGGGTGGCGTTGGGCTGCTGGTCGCCGGTCGGCCAGTAGGAGCTCATCGTCTCCCACAGCTTGCGCCCGTACAGCGACAGGCCGCTCGCCCGCTCCTGGTCGAGCCACCACTGGAACAGTTCGTCGCTCGGCGGCCCGCTCCAGCCGATGTCGTCGCCGGGTGCGGCGATGTAGCCGTCCAGGGTCAGGTTCATGCCGTAGATCAGTTTCCGCACGACGCCAGCCTCCCGTGAGTCGGTCTCCGGTGTACAGACCGGCGCGGAGCGAGAAAGTCATCGGTATGACGATCTTGGGCGCGCGGGTAGTCCTCGTGCTCCGGGCTCAGGCGGCGTACCCCGGCCCAGCGAACACGCATCCGCCGCCGCCGACCCGCTACCCGACCATATCCCGCGGATCATCGAAGCCATCAAGACCCGAGCCGCTTGCTGCGGCCCTCAGCAGGCGGGCGGCCAGTTCCGTAAGAGCCAGCAGGTCCGGGCCAGGTGCCGCGCGGCCGGCACCGCGTCCGGCCCGGCCGCGGAGTGCCAAGTTAACTTGGCACTTCCTCCCGTCGCCGGTCATCGCTGGCTGTGGCGGGGATGGCGTTGTCGATGAGGGCCGCGGCGATAGCGGCGGCGGTGGGGAAGGCGTCGGCGTTAAGGACCCGGGTGCGGGCCGCGGCGCCGTCGATGAGCAGCGCGAGCTGCTCGCCGAGCTGTTCAGGGTCGGCGGCGCCGGCTTCGCGGGCGGTGTCGGCGAGCCGCGCGGCGACGGCTTTCTTGTAGTCGCGTGCGTACTGGGATGCGGGGTGCTGGGGGTCGTGGAGTTCGACGGCGGCGGCGATGTAGGGGCACAGGGGGGTGGTGGGGGAGACGTCGAAGGCGGCGAGGAGCCGTTCGCGGGGCGTGAGGTCGGTGCGGTCGAACACGCCGGACAGAACGGAGGGGTCGAACCGGCGCAGGTACTCGGCGACGAGTTCGTCCTTGCCGGTGAAGTGCTGGTAGGCCGTGCGCTTGGACACCTGGGCCGCCGCGCAGAGCTGGTCCATGCCGGTGCGGTTGATGCCCTGCTCGCGGAACAGCTGCTGGGACGCGCTGAGGATGCGCTCGCGGGCGCCCCGGCCGCGGCGGCGGCCCTTGGGGCCCTTCTCCAACTCCGTCATGGGCCCATGGTACCCCACTGGGTAACGACCGGTGTACATAGTTTGCGTCCCGGCCGCCCGCCCGGTACCGTAAGCACACAGAGCTGTGTACGTAACGCCATCACCCCAGGTGCGCACGGCACGACCGACCCAAGGGAGCGACTATGGGAAAGCTTGACGGCAAGGTAGCGGTCATCACCGGCGGCACCACCGGCATGGCGCTGGCCGGCGCGAAGCTGTTCGCCGACGAGGGAGCGCACGTCTTCATCACCGGCCGCCGCCAGGACGCCCTGGAGGCGGCTGTGAAGCAGATCGGCCGCAACGTCACCGGCGTCATCGCCGCCGCCGCCCTCTTCCTCGCCTCCGACGACTCCAGCTACGTCAACGGCATGGAACTCGTCGCCGACGGCGGCACCACCGCCATCTAAACCGGGCAACCCGCAACCAGGGCAGGGCATCTCATGAGCAGCATCAGCATCATCGGGACCGGGAACATGGCCCGCACCATCGGCGCGCGGGCGGTGGCGGGCGGCAACACTGTCGAGGTCATGGGCCGCGATCAGTCCAAGGCCGCCGACCTGGCCAAGGCTCTCGGCGGCGGCGCCACGACGGGAGAATGGGGCACCGCCCCGGCCGGGGACATCGTCATCGTGGCCCTGTTGTACGACGGTGTCGTGCCGGTCGTCGCCCAGTACGGAGCCGCTCTCGCGGGCAAGATCATCGTCGACATCAGCAACCCCTTCAATTCCACGTTCGACGGGCTAGCCCACCGCGAGGAGACCTCGATCGCGCAGGAAGTCGCCAAGGCGGCCCCAGCCAGCGCCAGCGTGGTGAAGGCGTTCAACACCATCTTCCGTCATGTCCTGGAGAAGGGCCGGCCCGACGTCTTCATCGCTGGCGATAATGCGCAGGCCAAGGCAAGTGTGGAGACGTTCATCGGGAGCCTCGGGCTGCGCCCCCTGGACGTCGGCGGCCTGAAAATGGCGCACTGGCTGGAAGGAGCAGGCGTGGTCACGGTGGGCCTTGCCAACCACGGGGTGGGGAACCTGGACTTCGCCCTCAGCATCACCGAACTTCCCGTCTGAGCGAACGGAGCAACCCGGCCCAGTGGCCAACAAAGTTGAGACTCGCCATCGAACTCGCGGTCACAGCCCTGGGTCAGCCGGCCGATGCTGGCCGGGTCCAGGTTCACGAACAAGTGCGACCCGGTCCGGCTCTTCCAGACGGCGTCTAGGTACCCGACCGCGTTCGAGATGTCCAGAGGCCAGGAGGACACGGGAACCGGGACCGGCTCTGCGGGAGCCACCAGCTCGGTGGCCCGGTCGATGTAGTCATCGACGGTGGCCACGTCGCGATACTGGCGCAGCACCGCGGGCACGCGGACTTCCCAGTCCACGGAGTTCAGCCTGTTCAGCGCGCTGTGCAGGATTGGTGCCGGTCCCCGGCCAGCGCCGGCCGGGGCCCGGCACCAGTCCCGCACGCCCGTCAAGATGAGCTGGCGGATGGGCCTTGGGCTCATCCGCCGATGGTAAGGGCGAGGAGGGTATCGACCGCGGTTTCGAACGGGCGGGTGCTCCGTTGTACCTGGGCGAGGAGAAGCCCTCCCTGGAGCGTGGCGAGCAGGGTGACGGCGAGGTCATCCGGGTCGAGGCCGGACGGGAGCTGCCCGCCGGCCTGAAGGGACCTGAGCCCTTCGCCGATTTCCGCTGTCCACCGTTCGAACCCGGCGGCCATCAGGGACCGGGCCTCCGGGTCGCTCTCGGCGAGCTGGCCGCCGAGCGAACCGAGGGGGCAGCCGCCCTTTGCCTGGACGCGCTCCGCCGCCGTGATCACCATGTCCCGCCAGGCTTGGACCCCTTCCACGCTGCCGAGATCCGCGTGCCGCTGGTTACTGACGGCGGTGTCGGCTTGGTAGTCGATGACCGCCTGCACGAGGTCGTTCTTGTCGGGAAAGTAGTGGTACATCTGAGAGCCGCTGACTCCCGCCGCCGCCTTGACGTCGTCCAGGGTGGTGCCCGCCACCCCGCGCTCGTGGATCAGGACGGCGGCCTCCTCCACTATCCGCGCCCGGGTGCGCTCGCCCTTGGGGGTGAGCCTCGGCCGGCCGCTCGTCTCGTTGACCATCCGCCCATTCTAGCAACATTTTGAGTTTGACAACCCAGCGCGGTCTGTCATATTTTGAGTTGCCCGCGCCGTCGGCCGATCGGCGAGTCCGCCGGTTCCTTGCTCGTGGCCTTGACGACGCGCCCGACGCCGGCCCGGGCCGCGCTGGCGACGACGCCTCCATCAGGGCGCAGAAAACGATCCTGCCGCGCACAGGCGTCAAATGGCTGATCATGACCGGATCAGCATTGGCCGTTATCGGCCAGGTTCTGCTCACGCGCCTCAGCCCGCACGGCAACTACGCAGGCGAGATCGTCCCCAGCCTCATTCTCACTGGCCTCGGCGTCAGCTGCCTGTCCTGTCCGGCGACAGCCTAATGAGTTTGACAGCCCACTTCGAGGCTGACAGAGTGGGTTACACGACTCACTCCTACTGCACATCTTTCGGGGAGAGACCATGAGCAAGTTCGATGCTCAATTCGCCGGTCGGCTGGACGGGCAGACCGTGCTAGTCACCGGCGCCAAAGGCGGTATCGGCCATGAGACAGCCCAAGGCATTGGGAACAGTGGGGCGACTGTGCTGGTGCACGCCCGCGGTGCCGACCAGGCCCGCCGCGCTGTCAACCTGCTGGTCAGCAACGGCAACGGCTACGGCCAGTACCTGGCCGTAGCCGGAGACCTTGGATCTTTGGCCGGTGTTCGGGAACTGGTCGACGCTGTGCACGAGGCCGCGCCGAAGGGACTCAACGGACTGGTCAACAACGCGGGCGCCGCGTTCTCCAGCAAGGCACTGTCACCCGACGGGTACGAGCGGACCATCGCCATCAATCACGTCGCGTTGGCGGCACTGACCGACGGGCTGCTCGACCTGCTCCGGAAGGGCGCTGATGATTTCGCCGCGCCCTCGCGGGTGGTCAACATGACCGCCCTGATCGAGTCGCGGGGCAAGCCGATCACCGACTGGAGCTACCCGGGTAAGTACAAGCAGATCCAGGCCTACGCCGATGCCAAACTGCTGGCCCTGATGTACACCTACGCCCAAGCTCGCCGCCATGAGGGCGAGGGCCTGACGTTCAACGCAGTCAGCCCGGGCGCGGTCAAAACCAGTCTCGGCAGCAAGGCCGGCGGGCCGTTCAAGACGATTGAGGCGTTGACCAATCCGTTCGTCGGGCCTCCGGAGAAGGGGTCACGCGGCTGTGTGCGGCTGATGGCCGATCCGGAGCTCGCGACCGCGACCGGGGGCTACTACAGCTCCGCGAAGTTGAAGAAGTCCTCGAAGAAGTCCCAGGACGCCGAAGGCCAGGAACGCATCTACGCCCAGACCGAACGGGAATTGCGCGCCCACCCCTGAGCCGGCGGTCACCTACCGATGAGACCCGCCGACAAAGAGCTCACGCAAGCGGTGCGGGCACCACGTGATCCTCGCGCCTGGGGTCGGTGGGGCGTTCCTGGGCCCGTCGCCAAGCGCGCCGACGCCATCGCCGGAGCTGCCGCTCACACCCAGGCCCAGTCCGTGACGGGGCGGCACTCGCCCCGCCCACATCACCTATAGGAGTTGCGTCGTGGCAGACTTTCCCGCCCCAGCCGAGGGCATCGTGCTCACCCATTTCCTCGTCTCCGACGATGTCGACCGCTCGCGGGCCTTCTACACCGAGGTGCTCGGTGGCGAGGCGCTGATGGATGGCGAGCCGACGATCGTGGCGCTGGCCAACAGCTGGATCATCATCAACACCGGCGGCGGCCCCACGGACGACAAACCCTCGATCACGCTCGAGGCCCCGCACGATCTGGACCGGGTCAGCGCGTTCCTGAATATCCGTGTTGCCGACATCGCCGCCGTATACGCCGACTGGTCGGCCAAGGGCGCGCAGTTCCTCACCGAACCGATCGATCGTGGCCCGGAGATCCGCTGCTACCTGCGTGACCCCGACGGTCACCTCATCGAGGTCGGGCAGAGCCGACGCTGAGTGCCATACGGTCGACGCGGCGAGGCCAAACATGGATACGTCTGGTAGTCGCAGAACCGGTTCGTTGGAATGGACCCTCTCGAAGCTCTGCGAGAGCGCGAGTCCCCAGCGCACGTACATCGTCCGGATGATGTCCTGATGTTCGTTTGACTCTGAGGCCGGCCAGCAGGGAAAGCGCACCGACGGGGCGCTTCACGGGCACGACCCGTTGGCCAGGCGCGGACGGCCGGTGCAGGCTCATGCCACTGAACTGTTGGTACTGTCGGTCGCCGCGCCGACTGCGGGAACCGTGACGTCGGCCTTGGCGGGCTGGCGTTTGGGGGTGAGCCCGAGGGAGACGACAACGGCGGTGGCGCACAGGGCGACAGCGACCCACCACAGCTCGTAGAAGCGGCTGGGATCCCCGGTGACCTCTGCCTTCCCGAGGACCACGACCAGGATCGACGCACCGAAGACGCCGCCGAACTGGCGGCCGCTGTTGACCACCGCGCTGCCGGTGGCGCTCTGCTCAGGCGGCAGGTCAACGGTGGCTGACCCGATGATGGTCGGGACGGTGAAGCCCAGGCCGAAGCCGATCACCACCCAGCCAGGCAGGATGGCTGCGGCGTAGTTGTGGACACCGTGGCGGAGCGTCAGGATCATGAGTACCTGGCCCGCAGCGGTGAGGACGAATCCGAAAGCGACCACGGCTCCGATCGGGAACCGCTGGTGCAAGCGTGGGACGATGAGGGACGCTCCGAGTACGGCGGCCGGCCCGGGCGCGAGGGCGAGTCCGGTGGTGATGGTTGACCAGTGCCACGACTGCTGGAGGAAGAGGCTGAGGCCGAGGAGCTGTACCCCCAGGATCGCCGCCGCGATGACAATGGCAATGTTCGAAGCGCTGAACACCCGGCTCCGGAACATCTTCAGGTCGATTACGGGTACCGCGGCACGCCTGGTGCTCACGACGAAGGCCACGGCAGCCGCAACGGCCACCACCCAGCTCCCGATGATCTTGGCCGATCCCCATCCCCAGGAGGACCCGTTGAGCAAACCAAGGGAGATGGCGCCGATGGTGACGACGATCATGAGGCTCCCGAACAGGTCCGGCATGCGCGTCGTGCGGTCGTGGCGGACGTTGGGGATCAGCTTCCAGGTCACGAGGACGGCCGCGATGCCGATAGGGAGGTTGATGACGAAGATCCACCTCCAGCTCAGCGCGGTGAGCAACCCTCCGACTACCGGGCCGATGGAGCCGGCTGCTGCGCCGCTCACCGCCCACACTCGCACGCCGCGCTTGACCCGGTCCGGTGGGAGCGTCGTCAGGACGAGACCGAGACTGGCCGGGATGATCATCGCGGCGCCGGCCGCCTGCACGCACCGGAACCCTACGAGGGCCCACAAGTCGGGGCTTACCGCACAGGCCAGGCTCGCCACGGTGAAAACGGCCAGCCCGAGGATGAAGGTGGCCTTGCGCCCGTACTTGTCGGCGAAGCGGCCGGCGGGGATGAGGAGCGCCCCGAAGAACAGGGCGTAGGCGTTGAGCACCCAGGCAACGTCGGAGAGCGAGGACTGGTAGTGCAGACCCGCGCCGATGTCGTGCAGCGCGACGTTGACGACGAAGAGGTCGAGCAGAGCCATCACGTTGGCCAGGGACAGCGTGGCCAGCACGATCCAGGGGTGGCCGTGCTGCGTCTCGATCGACGGGGAATCTGTCAACGCATCTCTCCTTGGAACTCGTGACGTGGGCCGCCCGGCGCGCGTTCGCTCGGACCGGCGAGGCCGGAAGTGAACCACTGTTGGTCCTTCGCCGCCGTGGAGGCGGCTTGGATGCGGCTGCAGCGCGCCGGGGAGGGAACGAGTCCCGCACCGCTTTGGCGGTGCCCTTCAAAAGGCCGGCCCGATGGCCTGCTTCACCGTGTCTGGCCAGCCCGGAGATCGCCGTCGGCGACCTGGACGTGACGGCCTCCGCCGACGCGGCGATGGAGGCCATCACGTCCGTCATCCTGGTCAGCCCGGCTGCGCGCGCAGGAGCCCGGCGTCCCGGCGCCGTCGCGGAGATGAGCGCCCAGGCCTTGACCCTGATCGCGGGCGGCGACGCCGGATGCCCCGGCGACGACGTCCCGTCGATCCCCGGCCGCCCGGCCCGCCCCTGCCAGCAGTTCGCCGGCTACGCCGGGGTATCTCCCCAGTTGTCAGTTTGATCTGCCTTCTGCATCTTCACGCCTGAACGCCGCCGTGGCACGGCTGGCGTCATGTGGCGACCCGGCCCCCGTCGACCGCAAGAGTGACGCCGTGGACGAAGCTGGCATCATCACTTGCGAGGAAGACGATCGCCGCAGCGAGTTCCTCGGGCCGAGCTACGCGGCCTGCTGGTGCCAGCGCTGCGAGCTGACTCACCATCTCGTCGGGGACTGCTTCCATCATGCGGGTGCGCGTCGGGCCGGGGGCAACGGCGTTGACCCGGACACCACTCGGGCCGTATTCGGCGGCCCAGGCCTTCGTCAGCAGTTCGAGAGCCGCTCGGCTGGCGCCGTACAGAGCCATGCCGGCCTGTCCGAAGCTCGCGACCATCGTGGAGACGTTGACGATCGAACCCCATCCGCGTTCGGCCATGGCTGGCGCCAGTGACGCGACGAGGAAGAACGGCACCTTGACGTTCAGCGCAAAGGTCTCGTCGAACTCCGCTTCGGTGGCTGCGTTGCTTGGTCCGAGCAAGGCGACGCCAGCGTTGTTGACGAGGATGTTAACGTGACCGTCGCCTGCCTCGGTGGCCCACTCGACCAGCTCCCGGGCCGACTCGAGGTCGCCCAGCGTGGTGAGCCGGGACGTTGCGCTGCCTCCGCTGCCTTCGATCTCGGCGACCACGTCTTTGGCTCGTTGTTCGTTGCGTCCCACTACCAGTACGTGAGCGCCGCGGGCGGCCAGGGCGATGGCCGTAGCCTTGCCGATCCCGCTCGTCGAGCCCGTAACCAGAGCTGTCTTGCCCTTTAGGTCAGTCATGCGATGCGTCGTCCCCTCGCTCCGAAATGGGTGTCGCGACTCACTTTGACAGCTCGGTACTGGGTTGTCAAACTCAAAATCCTGCTAGCATTGGTGGATGGTCAACGAGACGAGTGACCGGCCGAGGCTCACCCCCAAGGGCGAGCGCACCCGGGCGCGGATAGTGGAGGAGGCCGCCGTCCTGATCCACGAGCGCGGGGTGGCGGGCACCACCCTGGACGACGTCAAGGCGGCGGCGGGAGTCAGCGGCTCTCAGATGTACCACTACTTCCCCGACAAGAACGACCTCGTGCAGGCGGTCATCGACTACCAAGCCGACACCATCGTCAATCACCAGCGGCACGCGCTCGGCAGCGCGAACGGAGTCGAAGCCTGGCGGAACATGGTGATCGCCGCAGCGAAGCGCACCGAAGCAAAGGGGGGCTGCCCACTTGGCTCGCTCGGCGGCCAGCTCGCCGAGAGTGACCCCGAGGCCAGAGCCCTCATCGCGGCTGGGTTCGATCAGTGGGCAGCCGCCATCGGCGATAAACTCAGATCCCTTCATGCCGACGGGAAACTTCCGTCCGGCCTCGACCCGGATGACCTCGCCGTCACCCTGCTCGCCACGCTCCAGGGAGGGCTTCTCCTCGCCCAGGTACAACGAGCACCCGCCCGTTCGAAACCGCGGTCGATACCCTCCTCGCCCTTACCATCGGCAGATGAGCCCAAGCCGGGTTCATTCACAGCCATCGCCGAAGTCGGCTCACGGCACTTGGACGACACACGTACATCCACACGATGCGCTTGCGGACCCGCTGCCGTTCGGGATGCAGGACACCTCGCCGCGCCCAGTGGGTTGCTCCGGGCTGGCTTTCCGTTCGCTCATTCAGCCGACCCTGACTCCTCGTGCCTGCGGTGCCCACCGACAGCAAGCGCCTCGATGAGCACCTCGGGCGCCTGGAGCGGTGGCTCGTCCGGGGGGCACTGGGCCACGGCGTCCCCCGGACCATCGAGGAGGCCGCTGCGGCGATCAGCACCGACGTGGCCGGCCTCCGGCGACCTTGCCGGGCTGCTCCCTCCCGATGAGTACGCCGTGCGGCTCGCCGTCGACACCAACACCCTGATCGACAACCCTGACCTGGCCGTCCACGTCGGCACGCCCGGCAGGAGGTGCATGGTCCACCTCCTGCCCGTCGTGCTGCGTGAGATTGATGACCTCAAGCGCGGCGGCAAGACCGAGCAGCTGCGCGAGGCGGCCCGGCGGGCGGACCGGCGCCTCAAGGGGCTGCGCGACAACGGGGACGTGCTGTCAGGCGTCCGGGTCGCCGGCGAGGTGCACGCCGTCTTCGAGCACGTAGAACCAAGGGACAACGGGCGACTGGTGGGACGAGCGGCCCCTGTCCCCGCACCAGCTCACCCTCAGCTTCGACGAGCAGCAGGGCACCGTCACCGGGAGGTGCGCGTGCGGCGGCTGGACCCCCAAGGGACGGTACTTCCTGGACCGGCAGGTCCGGGACAAAAGTGAATGATCACCGACCGCTACTTTGCCCTTGGCCGTAGCTTCAGGAGATCGGTCCGACACCCCAGGTCAGCGCAGGACCCGGCCGCTACTTTGCGGCTCGCCGTAGCTTCGGGAGTCCTAGGCCGACATCGGCCAGTGGCCAGCGGTCGGGCTCATCCTGTAGCCGGGCGCCCGGGCAGAGCCGTTCCAGCAGCAAGGCACCTCGGGCGAGATCTGCATCATGCAGCTGCACCACGAGCGGCAAGGCTGACCACAAGTCCAGCGCAGTGGCCTCATCGGCAGCGATTTTCAGGTCCGGGGATAGCTTGAGCACCATCTGCTCGCCGGCTAGCGACGACACGCGCAAGAGACCAGATTCAATGAGACGAACGCCGAGCACGGACCACATTGAATGAGACAACGACGACCCGTAGTCCGCCGTGGGACCAGATTCAGTGAGACAACTGGGCTGATCAGACCAGATTCAGTGAGACATGACAGTGACCGCAACAGATGCGCGTGTGCCTGTCCTGGTCCACGCGCCTCTACTTAACATAATGCTCATTATCGGCACTTGACTCGCGGAGCTGGACAGCGAGATTACGAGGCCGCCGCGGGGTGCTCATGTCCTGTCTCATCGAGCCTGCACGTGAGGGACACTGACTGCGATGAGTCAAGCCCCGTCGGCGCTAGGACGCCGCGTCATCGTCACTGGGCTGGCCGGGTCCGGGAAGAGCACGTTCTCGCTCGCGCTCGCGGCCAGGACCGGCTTGCCGGTCATTCATCTTGACCTCCACTTCTGGAAGCCCGGCTGGGTTGCGCCGTCGGAGACCGAGTGGCGCGAGAAGCAATGTGGCGTGCTCGCCGGCAACGCGTGGATCGCTGACGGCAACTACCACGAGACACTCGATCTCCGGCTCGAACGCGCGGACACTGTTGTGTTTCTCGACCCGCCCTGGTGGCTTTGCGCAGGACGCGCGTTCCTGCGCGGCTTCCGAATGCCGGGCGAGTTGCCCGAAGGGTGCGACTATCCGGCCTGGCTGCGGTTGCGCGATGAGTGGAGTCTGGCCGTCCGCATCTGGCGAAAACGCCGGTCAGAGCCGGAGCGCGAACACGAAATCATCTCCCAGCACGGTCAGCATGTGGCCCTTCACGTGCTCAGATCCAAGCGGGCGGTCAGGGAATTCCTCGACGGCCTGGGCGCCGACCACGTGGAAGCCGACGGTTGATCGGACGCCGAACCGTGCCTCAGGTTCGATGAGGCAGGACAGCTCAGCAGTCAAACACCGACCAGCAGATGTCGTTCCGCAACCGCTGGTCGTCCAGGACGAGCTCGCGGATCGCCTCCGGCAGCTGGTCACGCTGCCACCGGCACTCCAGCCGCCCTGCGCCCTCGCCCTCGCCGTCCGGCGCGCCAGCCCGTGCGGCCTTGATCGCGTAGGCGGCCGCACCGAGCTCGTGCGCGGCGACGTGCGCGACGGCCCCGGCCTGGCCAGCGGCGTACGCGGCATGCCGTGCTGCCCCGCGCAGGTCCCTGGCCGCGGCCATGGCATGGCCGCCCGCCGCGCGAGCCTGGGTCATCGTGACCTCACCACGCACCCAGGCGCGGGCCTGCCCGATCGCCTGACGTGGCCGCGGGTCCTGCGGCTGAGCCGACTCGAAGAGGTCAAGGACGTGCTCAGCGCACGATGCCGCCCACAGAGCGAGGAGCCTGTGATCCGAGTCGGTGAGGGTTCCACCGCGGCGGATCGTCACGAAGCGGGGGTCCCGGACCTTCGGGAGGATCATGGACGGCCCTCCCCGAGTCGCCTCTGGCCTGGTCAGCTGCTGACGTAGGCCGCGAGGTGCTCGCCGGTGAGGGTGGAGCGGGCGGCCACGAGGTCGGCAGGCGTGCCCTCGAAGACGATCCGGCCGCCGTCGTGCCCGGCGCCGGGGCCGAGGTCGATGATCCAGTCGGCGTGCGCCATGACCGCCTGGTGGTGCTCGATGACGATGACCGACTTGCCGGACTCGACGAGGCGGTCGAGCAGGCCGAGGAGCTGCTCGACGTCGGCCAGGTGGAGGCCGCTGGTCGGCTCGTCGAGGACGTAGACGCCGCCCTTCTCGGCCATGCGGGTGGCCAGCTTGAGCCGCTGCCGCTCACCGCCGGACAGCGTCGTCAGCGGCTGGCCCAGGCTGAGGTAGCCGAGCCCGACGTCGTCGAGCCGCTCCAGGATGGCGAGCGCGGCCGGGTTGCGCGTCTCACCCTCGCCGAAGAATTCCAGGGCCTCACTTACCGGCATCGCGAGCACCTCGCTGATGTCACGGCCGCCGAGGTGATACTCCAGCACCGAGGCGTCGAACCGCTTGCCCCCGCACACCTCGCAGGTGGTCGCGACGCCGGCCATCATCGCCAGGTCGGTGTAGATGACCCCGGCGCCGTTGCAGTTGGGGCAGGCCCCCTCGGAGTTCGAGCTGAACAGGGCCGGCTTCACGCCGTTGGCCTGGGCGAACGCCTTGCGGATGGGGTCGAGCAGCCCGGTGTAGGTCGCTGGGTTGCTGCGCCGCGAGCCGCGGATGGGCATCTGGTTAACCGTTACCACCCCGTCGCGCCCGGACACCGAGCCGCGGATCAGCGAGCTCTTACCCGAGCCCGCTACCCCGGTCACCACGATCAGCGCCCCGAGTGGGATGTCGACGTCCACATCCTGCAGGTTGTGCAGGCTGGCCCGGCGCACTTCCAGCTGCCCGGACGGCTCCCGTACCGAGGGCTTCAGGGCGGCGCGGTCGTCCAGGTGCCGCCCGGTGGTGGTTTCACTCTTCCGCAGGCCCTCGACTGTGCCTTCGAAGCAGACGGCGCCGCCCGCCGTGCCGGCACCGGGGCCGAGGTCGACCACGTGGTCGGCGATTGTGATCATCTCTGGTTTGTGCTCCACCACGAGCACCGTGTTGCCCTTGTCCCGTAGCTGCAGGAGCAGGTCGTTCATCCGCTGAATGTCGTGCGGGTGCAGCCCGACCGTCGGCTCGTCGAAGACGTAGGTCACGTCGGTGAGCGAGGAGCCGAGCTGGCGGATCATCTTGGTGCGCTGGGCCTCGCCGCCCGACAGCGTGACCGTCGGCCGGTTCAGCGAGAGGTAGCCCAGGCCGATCTCAGTGAACGAGTCCAGGTTGCGCTTGAGCGTGGCCAGCAGCGGCGCCGCCGACGGCTCGTCGAGACCGTCCACCCATCCGGCCAGGTCGCTGATCTGCATCGCGCAGGCGTCGGCGATGCTGATGCCCTTGATCTTCGAGGACCGCGCCTCCTTGCTGAGCCGGGTACCGTCGCATTCCGGACAGGCGGTGAAGGTGACCGCGCGGTCCGCGAAGGCCCGGACGTGCGGCTGCATCGCCTCCGGATCCTTCGACAGCATCGACCTCTGGATCCGCGGGATCAGCCCCTCGTAGGTCATGTTGATGCCCGCGATCTTCATCCTGACCGGCTCATGGCGGAGGAAGTCGTCCAGTTCTTTCTTGGTGAACTTGCGGATCGGCTTGTCCGGGTCGTAGAAGCCGGACTCGCCGTAGAGCCGGGAGTTCCAGCCGCCCCCGGTGTAGCCCGGGACGGTGATCGCGCCCTCGTTGAGCGATTTGCTGGCGTCGTACAGCTGGGACAGGTCGATGTCGGTGACAGTGCCCCGGCCCTCGCAGCGCGGGCACATGCCGCCGATGATGCTGAAGCTGCGCCGCTCCTTCACGGTTTTCCCGCTGCGCTCGAACTTGACCGCACCCGCCCCGCTGATCGAGGCGACGTTGAAGGAGAACGCCTGGGGGGAGCCGATGTGCGGCTGCCCGAGGCGGCTGAAGAGGATGCGCAGCATCGCGCTGGCGTCGGTGGCCGTGCCGACCGTGGAGCGGGTGTCGGCACCCATCCGCTGCTGGTCGACCAGGATGGCGGTCGTCAGCCCCTCGAGGACGTCGACATCGGGCCGGGCCAGCGTCGGCATGAAGCCCTGCACGAAGGCGCTGTACGTCTCGTTGATCAGCCGCTGTGACTCCGCGGCGATCGTGCCGAACACCAGGGAGCTCTTGCCGGAGCCGGAGACGCCGGTGAACACCGTCAGCCGGCGCTTCGGGAGCTCGATGCTGACGTCCTTGAGGTTGTTCACGCGCGCGCCGTGCACGCGGATCAGGTCGTGGCTGTCACCAGCGTGCAGCGCGGCGGCGCGGTCCGTCCTCGTGGCCATGCTCATCGTGTCTCCATCTTGTCAGGCGGGGCCGCCCTCGCCGGTCTCCCCCGCGCCGCCTGGCCCGGTCTGCCCAGCGGCGGGAGGCGTCAGGCCAGCCAGCGGCCGTCGCGCATCAGCTCGCGGCCGGGCAGCTCGTTCACCTCACGCCAGGCCTGGATGCGGCGCGGGGAGATACGGAACCAGCGGTACGGCGGGGCCAGCGGGCGCGGGTCGAAGCCGGTGCGCGCGGCGAACTGGTCCCCCCGCTCCTGCGGCAGCGCGCCCATCTCGAGGACCTCGACCTCGCCCTCGATCATGCACACGTCGCGGGTGTGGCCCAGCCCCAGCCGGGCAGCCCGGGTGGCAGCCAGGTTCCTGCCGGTCGGGCTGCCCGCCGGCGTGGCGATCAGCAGCGCCCCGCCGTCCCAGTCGAACGACAGCGGCACCAGGTACGGCGCACCGTCCGGGGAGGCACTGGCCACCCAGGCATCGACGTCATGGGTGAGCCGGTGCTCGGTATCGCGGCGGCGCTGGGCCCGGGAGCGGGGGCCGGCGCTCATCGGTCCTGAAGCAGCCCGAGGACGTTGCCATCGGGGTCGGTGAAGGTGGCGACCAGGCGGCCGCCGCCGACGTCGTGCGCGGGCTCCTTCACGGTCGCCCCCGCGGCGGTCACCTCGGCCAGCTTCGCCTCGATGTCCGGCACGTGCCAGTAGTCCACCGGTGAGGCCATGCCCTGCTGGCCGCCGCCCGGCACCAGCCCGATGTGCTGGCCGGCGGCGTCGAAGCCGACATAGTAGGGCGCGTCGGCCGTCGGCGGCACGCCGAGCAGGGCCGTGTATACCGCCTTGGCTGCCGCCAGGTCAGTCACCGGATGCAGCACGGTCTTGATTCCCTCGGTGGGAGAGCCGGTCATGATCACTCCTTGAAGTCGTGGGCCGCTTCGACCCGGTGTGCCTCGTCGAGGCTGAAGACGAGCGGGAAGCCCGGTAACCGGCGGGCCGGGCCTGCCGATGATGGTTCATCGCGGTCACTCTAGGTGACCTCCGGGCCGCCGCCAGCCGGCTCAGCGCAGTTCGTTAATGCGGATCAGGTTGCCCGCGGGATCGCGGAAGGCGCAGTCGCGGATGCCGTACGGCTGCTCGGCCGGCTCCTGCACGACCTCGGCGTCGCTGGCCTGCAGCCGTTCGAAGGTGCCGTCGAGGTCCTTGGTGGCCAGGGTGATGATGGCGTAGGTTCCCTTGGCCATCATCTCGGCGATGGTGCGGCGCTCGTCGTCGGTGATGCCGGGGTCGACGCCCGGCGGGTACAAGACGATGGACGTGCCGGGCTGGCCGGGCGGGCCGACGGTGATCCAGCGCATCCCGCCGTACCCGACGTCGTTGCGGACCTCGAACCCGAGAGTGTCACGGTAGAAGGCCAGCGCGGCATCCGGGTCGTTCTGCGGGAGGAAGGCCGCGGCTATGGTGATGTTCATAGCGGTCACGCTAGCTGCGGCTCCGTGGCCGGCGCTTCTCGATTCCTGACCGGTCTGGTCACCTGTTTCGCCACGCACGGGGGCATCTCCGCCGCAGCGCCCGCCGCGTGGCGCCGGTAAGCGCTGGGCGGCTCACCGACCAGCTCGGTGAAGCGGGTGCTGAAGGTGCCCAGCGAGGAGCAGCCGACCGCGAAGCAGACCTCGGTGACGCTGAGGTCGCCCCGGCGCAGCAGTGCCATGGCGCGCTCGATGCGCCGCGTCATCAGGTAGGCGTACGGCGACTCACCGTACGCGAGCCGGAACTCCCGGCTGAGGTGCCCGGCCGACATGTGCACGCCGCGGGCGAGCGCCTCGACGTCCAGCGGCTGCGCGTACTCCCGGTCCATCCGGTCGCGGACGCGGCGCAGCCGGGCGAGGTCGCGCAGGTGCTGCGCTTCCGCGGGTCTGCTGCTCACCTGCGAAATTGTGCCACATGGCCCGGACAAGCGGCTGGGCACGCCCGGGCAGGCGCTGGCCCGGGGCGTGGCCGGGTGTCCCGGGCCGCTATCCCCGGTGGCGCCGGACGCGGTCCTCCCCGGCCCCGCTCCCCCTTCCGGGGGTCCCCCAGCGCCGGCTCCCCAGCCGGCCCGGCGGCGGCAGGCTCAGGAGGGTGACGGGTCTGGCCCGCGGAGGGCCCCGGGGCGCAGCGGGGTGCCGAGCACCTGGCTGACCAGGGTGCGGTGGGCCGCGTGCAGGGTACGGACGGCCGCTGGCGTGAGGCCGGGCTTGACGGGCGGGCGTCCGCCCCGGGGCCGCCCGGGCTTGGTCGGGATCCACAGGTGGCCAGGGTCGCTGCCCTGGAGTTCGGCGATGATCGCCGCCCGGGCCGCGAGCCACCGGGTGAGGATCTGCACGGTCGGGGCGCCCAGCGGGCACGTGACGTCGCCAAGTTCCACGCATGCCCCGCCGTCCAGCTGCAGGGCGGTGACCTTGAGGTGGGCGAGCTCGGGGACGGTCCGGCCGGTGTCGGCGACGAGCGCGGCCACGGCGGCGGTGCGCAGGCACGTCGCGACGTTGGCGTGGATGGGCCTGCGCACGGCCAGGTCGTGCAGAAGGCGCTCGGTATCGGCCGGGGTCAGGCGGTAGCCGTCGGCGGGCGCCTGGCTGTCCCGGCGTTCCGGCTGGCCGGCGAAGTCGGCGAAGGCGTTGTAGGAGTCGGCGCGCACCCGCATCGAGTTGGGATAGGCGGCGGCCTCGGGGCCGCGCAGGGTGCTGCGGGTGCGGGTCTTGCCGGCAGCGGCGTCGCCGAGCCACGCGTCAGCCCGTGCGGGATCCAGGAGCTCGGCGACCGTGATGTCGATGGTGCCGGCGGCCTGCTGGGCATGTTCCAGGTACTCGTCGAGGAAGTGCCTGCGGATCCGCTGGGTGGTGGCGGCGAACTGGCGGCGGGCCAGATGACGGCTGAATGCGTCAAGGGCGTCGCGGGCCGGCGTGCGCCCGTCCAGGGCTGGCATGGGCCCGGACGATACAGCCCCATACTGACAATCGTGATAACAGCAAGAAGCCCCGCACTCCCCCAGCGCGCCCGTCACCTTCACGGCGCCGTACGGTCCGGGCCGGTCCAAACCGTATCGCTCGCGTACCGACCCGGTACGGCCCGGACCACTCCCCCACATCAGCGAGGCCAGCCGACCCGTCACCCACGCTTCTTGCTGTTATCACGGTCATATGAGGCCGCGGCGTGGGTGAACCGCCGGATATCCCCTTCAGCCGGTGACGGCTTCCCGCGCCGCCGCGCGGGCCTGCTCCAGCTGCTCGGCGCTGACCGGGCCGGTCTCCGGCAGGCCCGCGGCCGCCCACGCCTCCTGGGCCCGGACCACGTCGCCGCGCGCCTCGTGCAGCACCATCTTCTTGGCCGTGGTGTTGGGCACGGCCGCGTCAGCACCCAGATCCATCAGGTGGGCCAGCATCCGGACCGACTGCGCCCGCTGTCCCGCCTTCTGCTCGTTGTAGCGGTAGACCAGGACCCACCGCCCTTCGAGGGAACGGGCCCGCTCGATCAGCGCCCGCCCGCGGTCGGTGTCCGCGTGCTCGGTGCGGATCGGCTCGCTCTCGCCCGACGGCAGGCGCAGCGTGACCAGCCCGCGGCGGCTCGATTCCTCGATCTCGACTTTCTCCAGGAAAGCGACGAAGGTGCGGGCCGACTCCAGCCGCTCGATGTCCTGCCTGGCCTGCTGGGCGATCAGGTGCAGGTCCACGGTCAGGCTGTGCACCCGGCGGCCCCAGGCCGCCTCCTCCCCCGCGGGACACGGCCCCGCCGCCTGGGCGGCCGCGACGACGAGGCTGTAGTGGCTGGTCTCCACGCCGCCCATTATCGCCCGCCAGGGCGGGGCCTCAGCGCCGCGGCCGGACCCCGCTCACCCCCGGTGCTCGTCGCCCTGGCCGTGCAATTCCAGGAACGGCCGTCACGCTGCCTGCGACGCGAACTGTGTCCGGTACAGCCCCGCGTACACCCCGCCCGCAGCGAGCAGCTCGTCGTGCGTCCCGCGTTCGGCGATCCGCCCGCCGTTGACGACGAGGATCTGGTCCGCCGCCCGGACCGTGGAGAGCCGGTGGGCAATCACCAGCGACGTCCGCCCGGCCAGCGCGGTCGCCAGTGCCCGCTGGATCGCCACCTCGGATTCGGAGTCCAGGTGCGCTGTGGCCTCGTCCAGCACGACCACCGACGGGGCCTTGAGCAGCAACCGGGCCAGGGCGAGGCGCTGTTTCTCCCCGCCGGAGAAGCGGTAGCCCCGGTCCCCCGCGATTGTGTCCAGCCCGTCCGGCAGCGACGTGATGAGCTCCCAGATCCGGGCCGCCTGGCACGCTTCGGTCAGCTCCTTTTCGGTCGCCGATGGCCGCGCATACATCAGGTTGGCCCGGATCGTGTCGTGGAACAGGTGCGCGTCTTGCGGCACGACTCCGACCACTGACCGCAGCGAGTCCAGCGTCAGGTCGCGGATGTCGTGCCCGCCGATCCGCACCGTCCCGCGCACCGGGTCATACAGCCGCGGCACCAGGTGCGTGATTGTCGTCTTTCCGGCCCCCGACGGCCCGACCAGCGCGGTCAGCTTCCCGGCCGGCGCCTGGAAGGTCACGTCCCGCAGCACCCACGTGCCGCTGGGACGTTCCGGCGCGGGCAGCGTGACCGACTCCAGCGAGGCCAGCGTCACCTGGTCCGCCTCCGGGTACCGGAACCACGCGCCCTCAACCTCCACGGCCGGCGCCCCGTCCGCATGCGGCAGCGGGAAAGCCGTCGCCCGTTCGGTGATCAGCGGCTTCAGGTCCAGGATCTCGAAGACACGGTCAAAGCTGACCAGTACGGTAACGATTTCCAGCGGCAGCCTGGATACCTCGTTGAGCGGCCCGTACAGCTGTGAGACCAGCGCGGTGAACGCCACCAGCGTGCCGACCTGGAACACGCCGTGAATGACCAGCGTGCCGCCCAGCCCGTACACCAGGGCCGTAACCAGCGCCAAGAGCAGCGTGATGAAGACCCAGAGCCGCTCCGTGCAGGCGAGGTTGGCCATGGCCAGGTCACGGATCCGGCTGGCCTTGCCGGTGAACAGCCCGGCTTCCTCCTCCGGCCGCCCGTACAGCTTGGCCAGCAGCGCGCCGGAGACATCCGACCGCTCGGCCGTCATCGCGGCCAGTTCGCCGTGGAGCTGCATCTCCTGCCGGAGCAGCCGCTGCGCCCGCTTCCCGGTCACCTTGCCGGGCAGCACGAACAGCGGGACCGCCGCCACCGCGATGAGGCTGAGCTGCCACGACAGCCAGAACATCGCCGCCAGCACCAGGACCAGGTTCAGCAGCACCGACACCGACTCGGGCATCAGCACCCCGACCGCCTGCTGCGTCTCGTTGATGTCATCGTTCATGCGGGAGACCAGCGCCCCGGTCTGTGTCCGGGTAAAGAACGCCAGCGGCTGCCGCTGTATATGCCGGAACACGCTCGTCCGCAGCTCCAGTACCAGGCTCTCGGCCATCCACGCCGAATACAGCGACTTCACGTACGTCGCGCCGGCGCCCACCAGCGCCAGCCCCGCGACGGCCAGCGCCAGCGTGACGACCACGCTTTCCCGGTGCTGAAGGATGCCGTCGTCGATGATCAGCCGCAAGATCAGCGTGCTCACCACCACGATGGCCGAATCCACCGCGGTGATTCCCAGCAGCAGCACCATCGGCCCGCGATACCGGCGCAGATACGGCCAGACCCGCCGCAGCGTCCCCGGCCGCACCTGCTGCCGGGTCGCCTCATCCTCGCGGTACCGAAGCACGAACCCAGGACCCGAGATCATGGGGTCCACTATCCCTCCGACCCCGCATCGTGCGGCAAGCCATTTTCCCGCTGCGGACTCTAAGGCGATCAGACAGCCGGAGCCGCAACGCGCTGATCCGGCCGCTGCGCGGCGTCGGCGAACGCGGCCGGATCGGCGACATCGCCAAAGCCGCGCTCGTCCTCGTCCAATTCGAGCACAAGATGATCGAATTAAAGTCGCTGAGAAAGCCTCGCCGATCGAGATAGCCGCACGACGGGCCTGGGCCGGCGGCCGCGCTATCACTCACTGACCGGCCAGCCCGGTACGCTCGGCTGCGTGCCGCGGCCGCCGGCCGCGGCCGGCGAAGCCGGGAGGTCCAGGCCGTGGCCGATCAGGCGCCAGACCAGCAGGCCCGCGAGTTCGCCGCGGCCTTCCGCAGTTTCCTGGACTGGGTCCACTCGTCGGCCGGGGAAGAGAACGAGGTCTCCGCGCTGGTGCGCGGCTTCCTGGCGGCGGGCGGCGCGCACCAGTCCGTCGTGACGCGTGAGCTCGCGCCGTTCGAGCACGTCAACCTGCAGACCGCCGTGGACGCGTGGTCCGCCCGGGCCGGGCGGACGGTCGAGGTCCGCGGCATCGCCCTGCCGCCGCACTACGGGAGCCTGACGCTGCAGCAGCTGGTCGCGGGCGAGTCGCTGCCCCCGCTGCGGCTGACCGCACCGGCGCTGGCCGACCTGCCGAACGGGCCGGGGACGACGCTGGCGTGCCTGCGGCTGGCCCTCCTGCTGGTCACCGACGAGCAGGGCCGCTACGTCGTGATGATCCAGGCCCCGAACGAGCATGACCCGGGCCTGCAGGTCGAGGTCGCGGGGCTGCCGGTGGACCTGGCCCAGGGCCTGCTGGCCGAGCTGGACCGGCTGCGCGCCGAGCTCAACGTGTACCGCGGCCACCTGCTGGAAGTGTCCATCAGCCCGATGGGCGGCGTCGTCCTCAGCTTCGCCGCGGCCCCCGGCGTCGGGCGCGACGCCGTCGTGCTCCCCGACACCGTGCTGGCCCGGGTGGAACGGCACGCCCTGGGGGTGGCCGGCCACCGGGACGCGCTGCTGGCCGCCGGGCAGCACCTCAAGCGCGGCCTGCTGCTGTACGGGCCGCCCGGCACCGGCAAGACGCACACGACGCGCTACCTGCTGGGCCAGATGAGCGGGTACACGCGGCTGGTCCTGACCGGCCGCTCCCTGATGGCGGTGGGCGCGGTCACCGATCTGGCCCGTGCCCTGCTCCCTGCCGTCGTGGTACTCGAAGACGTCGACCTGGTCGCCGAGGAACGCTCGCTCGGGCCCGCGTCGAGCCCGGTCCTGTTCGACCTGCTCGACGCCATGGACGGCGCGGCGCCCGACGCCGACCTGCTGTTCCTCCTGACCACCAACCGCGCCGACCTGCTCGAGCCGGCCCTGGCCGCGCGGCCGGGACGGGTGGACGTCGCCGTCGAGATCGCCCTGCCCGACGCCCCGGCCCGCAAGCGGCTGCTGACGCTCTACGGCCGGAGCGTCCCGCTGGCGCTGACCGGCGAGGATGTGGACCTCGCCGTGGACCGCACGGAGGGCACCACGGCGTCGTTCCTCAAGGAGCTGATCCGGCGCAGCGTGCTGGAGTCGCTGCACGACGACCCGGAGCTCACCGCCGTCACCGGAGCTCACCTGGCCCGGGCTCTCGACGACCTGCTCGACGCCGCGCAGGCGGTGACCCGCACCCTGCACGGGGTGGGCGTCGACCCGGCCGCCCTGCCCGCCGGCGGCACGCTGTCCCCCGCCCCGGGACCGGCCGGCCTGATGGCCTACCGCCGTGGCAGGATTTCCCGGCGGTTCGGCCCGTACGGCGGCTGAGTTCACAGCCAGCCCGCCCGCCCCCCGCCGCCCCCCGGCCGCCCGCCGGGGCTGGCCAGCCGCCCCTGTTTCGCTGATGATGGGAAAGCCCGCCCGCCATTGTTAGCTCCAGCGTTTCGGCATTCGGCTCTCCGCTGGCGAAATCGCTGAAACTATTGGGTCACCAGCCTCGCGGCGTGATCAGAGAAAGGACGAGTCCCATGATCGGGCTCACCCCCTGGCACATCGTCATCACACTCTCGGTCCTGCTGATCATCATCGCCGTTATCGTGTTTACCCTGGTCATGATCATCCAGTATGCGCTGGGCGGCTGGCGGCCGGGCAGTGGCACCGTGCACGCGGACCTGACCCGGATCGACGAGCGCCTGTCAGCCATCGAGAAAACGCTCCGGGACATCAGGTAAATGGCCCAGAGCTGAGTAAATGGCCCTGACGTGCCGGGATGCGGCCTGCGACGGCGGCCCGGCCGCGTCTGGCGCGGCAGGCCCGCGCGAGGGCCCGGGCGGCGCCTAGACTCACCGCCCATGACTGACGTGGATGAGCACGGCCGCCCGGAACCTCCGCCGGCCGGCGACGAGGTCGCCACCCTGCTGGGGTTCCTGGACTACCAGCGCGCGACCTTCGCCTGGAAATGCTCGGGACTGGATGCCCGGGGGCTGGCCGCCACGGTGGGCGTGTCCTCGATGACCCTGGGCGGGATGCTCAAGCATCTCGCGCTGGTCGAGGACGCGTGGTTTTCCGAGCGGCTGGCCGGGCGGCCGCCGGAGCCGCCCTGGGACACCGTGGACTGGGACGCCGACCGGGACTGGGAGTGGCACACGGCCGCCGGTGACTCCCCGGAGCAGCTCCGTGAACTCTGGCAGGATGCCGTGACCCGCTCCCGGTCCCGGGCTACCGCCGCACTGGCCGAGGGCGGCCCGGCGCAGCTGGCCCGGCAGCCCTGGCCCGACGGGCGCTCACCCAGCCTGCGGTGGATCCTGGTGCACATGATCGAGGAGTACGCGCGGCACAACGGCCACGCCGACCTCATCCGGGAGTCGGTGGACGGCCTCACCGGCGAGTAGCGGCCTCGTGCGTATCCGCCCCACCACCGACGCCGACCTGGACCGGATCCTCGCCTGCCCGGTGAACGAGCCGGCCGGGCTGGTCCTGCCCGGCCGCTACCGCGATGAGCTGGGCCGCCGCCAGTACCGGCCGGAGTGGACCTGGATCGCGGAGGACGCGGGGCGCATCCTGGCCCGGGCGACCTGGTGGGGGTTCGCGGACGCCGCCTATCCGATCATCCTGGACTGCGTGTACGCCGGCAGCTCCCTCTCCCCCGGCAGCTCCCCCTCCGCCAGCCCGGGCACCGGCCGCGCGGCCCTGGCGGCGGAGCTGATCGCGGCCGGGCAGCGGGCGCTGCGCCCGCCGGGCGGGGCGGTCCCGCCGCGTTACGAGATCGCGCTGCCCGTGGGCTGGCGTTCCGATCCAGCGGTCATGGCCGCCTTCGGCTGGCGCCGGGACGCGGCCGCCCGCGCCGGCCTGGCCGACGAGCTGGAGCGGATCCGCTTCGAATGGACCCCGGACGCGGGCCTGCCCCGGCCCAGCGGCCGCCTGGTCTTCCGCGCCGAGCCGGACGACGACGTGTTCCTGGACGTGTTCCGCCAGATCGCGGTGGGCAGCCTGGACGTGATGACCCGGCGGGCGGCCGGCCTGCTGGGCGCGGACCGGCAGGCCCGCGAGGACATGGAGGTCTACCTGGCCATGCCGGGCGACCGGGGCTGGTGGCGGCTGGCCTACACGGCCGCGGATGGCCAGCTGGCCGGGATGATCCTGCCCAACCGCAACACCGACGGCGCGGTGGTGGGCTACCTGGGCGTGCTGCCCGGGCTGCGCGGCCGCGGCTACATCAACGACCTGGTCGCGCACGCCACCCGGTTCCATGCCGGCCGCGGCGAGCCGCGCATCGCCGCCACGACCGACACCACGAACCGGCCGATGGCCGCGGCCTTCGAGCACGCGGGCTACCGGGCCTGCGGGATCCGTTACGTGCTCTCGGAGCCGCCGGGATGATCCGCCCGACCGGCGCGGGGGGCCAGCCCAGCCGCGTGCGCTTCGCGGGGCTCGGCTACGCGCTGGCCGTCCTGCTGACCGGGACGAACCTGGCCACCCCGCTGTACGCGGGGTACGAGCAGGCGTTCCGCCTCTCGCCGCTGGACGTGACGCTGCTGGTGGCGGTCTACGCGGCGGCGGTCGTCGTGGCCCTGCTGATCTGCGGCCCGCTCAGCGACGCGGCCGGCTACCGGCCGGTGCTGGTGGCCGGGCTGGCCGCGGCGGCGTGCGGCGCGGCGCTGCTGGCTGCCGCGTCGGGGCCGGGTGGCTGTTCGCGGGCCGCGCGGTGCAGGGGGCGGCCGTCGGCACCTGTTCCGGGGCGCTCACCGCCGGGCTGGTGCTGACCGAGCCGCGGGGCCGGCGGGCCCGCGCGTCGTTCCTGGCCGCCACCGTCACCACCGCGGCCTGCGGGTTCGGCCCCGTGCTGGCCGGGGCGCTCGCCCAGTACGCCCCAGCGCCCCGCACCCTCAGCTACCTGGTGGAGATCGGGCTGCTGATCCCGGCCGTGGTGGCGGCGGCCGCGCTGCCCGGGTCGCTGGGCGTGACGGGCCAGCGGTGGCGGCCCCGCTGGCCGGGCGTGCCCGCCCGGATCCGCGCCGCGTTCCTGGCCCCGGCCGTGGTCAGCCTGCTGGCCTGGGCGGTCGCGTACGTGGTGCTGGCCCTGGTCCCGTCCTACGCGGCGGCGGCCCTCGGCGGCAGCAACCTGCTGGTGGGCGGGGCGGCGGCGGGCTCGCTGCTGCTGGTCGCGGCGCTCGCGCAGGCTGCCTGCCGGTCGTGGTCAACTGCCCGGGCGCAGCAGGCCGGGCTGGCGGGCCTGGCCGGCGGCCTGGTCATCCTGATCGCCGCCGGGCTGGCCGGCCGCGTGGCGGTGCTGTTCACGGCGATGGCGGTGGCGGGCGCCGGGCAGGGGCTCGCGTTCATGGGCGGCATCCGGCGGGTCAACGAGATCGCGCCGGCGGGCGCCCGGGCCGCGACCGTCGCCATGTTCTACGTGGTGACCTACGCGGGCAGCGGCCTGGTCACGGCGGGCGTGGGCCTGCTGGCCACCCTGCTCGGCCTGACCGCGGCGGTGCGCTGGTCGGCGGCGGTGCTCGCGGCCGCGTGCCTGCTCATGCTCGCGGTGGTGCGGCGCCGCCCGGCCGGGTGACCCGCTTCTTGCTGTTATCAGCCTCTTGCTGTTATCAGCCGCCGGGACCCGCCACTGAGCCGCCGCGGCCCACCCCCGCCCGCCGGGACCTGCCCCCGGCCAGCGGCACCCACCCCCGGCGCCAGGCAGGTCACCCCCCGCTGGACTGGGAGAAGGGCTAGGCGGCGCGGGCGCGGACCCTGGCCAGGGCCTCGCGGGCCTGGGCGCTGATCCGCTCGCTGTCCAGGGTGACCAGGGCCCCGCCGCGCTTGAGGATCCGGCCGTCGGCCAGCACGGTGTCCACGTTGGCGGGCTGGGCCGCGCCGACCAGCAACCCGGCCGGGTCGGTGAGCACGCCCAGGTTCGGGTGCCCGGTGTCGACCAGGATGAGGTCGGCCCGCTTGCCCGGCGTGAGCGACCCGGTCACCGCGTCCAGGCCCAGCGACCGGGCTCCCCCGATGGTGCCGAGCTCCAGCGCCTGCCGGGCGGTGCACGCGAACTCCTCATGGGCCGTGGCGTTGATCAGCCCCTGGGTCAGTTTCATGATCGCGAACATGTCCGCGTTGCCGGTCAGCGCGGTGGTGTCCACGGACAGGCCGACCGCGGATCCCGGCCGCGAGCAGCGCCGCCGTCTGCGGCAGCCCGTAGCCGATCAGCAGCTCGCTGAACGGCGACAGGCTCACCGCGCAGCCCGCCTCCGCGAGCTGGGCGATTTCCGCCGGGGTGGCGCTGTTGGCGTGCACCACCTGCAGGTCCGGCCCGAGCAGGCCATCCGCGGCCAGCGCGGCGATCTGCCCGGCCGCGGCCGGCGGCCCGGACGCGTGCACGGTGACCGGCAGGCCGAGCTCGCGGGCGGCGGCCATCTCCCGCTGGTAGACCCCGGGCGGCACCCGCATGGCCGGGTTGCTGCCCCCCAGGCCCCGGCAGGCCATGCCCAGGGTGAGCAGCGATTCGCCGGCTGGGGGGAATGCGCCTCCGGCGCGCCCCGCCTCGCCGGCGAAGCCGCTCCACTCTGCCCATTCCAGGACTTCCAGTCCCGGTGCAGCGCGCGCAGCCCGCCGGTGTCCATGGCCTGGTCGTTGGGGTGCCCGGCCGAGTAGCCGTAGGAGTACCGGGCGCGCAGCCCGGCCTCGGCCAGCGCGCGCAGCTCAGCCTCGGCGTGGGCGGGCCCGCGGACGTTGTGCGACCAGTCGTGCACCGTGGTGATGCCGGAGTTGATGGCCTCGGCGCAGGCCAGCAGGGTGCCCTGGTAGTTGTCCTGGTCGGTGAAGGCCTGCCCGAGCCCGAGCGACACCGAGAAGTAGCCGGCCGGCCGGTCCTCCCCCGGCATGCCGCCGGACATGCTGCGCAGCAGCGTGTTCCACAGATGCCAGTGGGTGTCGACCAGGCCGGGGGCCACGATCATCCCCCGGGCGTCCAGCTCCCGGGCCCCGGCGCGCGTCCAGGCCGGCCCCGACCGCGGCGATGCGGCCGCCAGTCACCAGGACGTCACCCTCGGGGAGGTCGCCGAGCGCCGGGTCCATGGTCACCACGTAGCCGGAGCGGATGATCACGTCCTCGCTCAGCACGCCGTGATGGTACTGCGGACCGGGGCGCGCATGGTAGGCATGGCCCATGGCTGAACTCATCCCGCGGCGGGTTCTGTTCGGGAACCCGGAACGCGTTAGTCCGCACCTGTCCCCCGACGGAACCCGGCTGGCCTGGATCGCCCCGCACGAGGGCGTGCTGAACGTCTGGGTCGCCCCGATCGGCGCCGACGGCGTGGACTGGCCCGCGGCCGGGTGGTCACCGACGACACCGACCGGGGCATCCGCATGTTCGCCTGGGCGCACGACGGCCAGCACCTGCTGTACCTGCAGGACACGGGCGGGGACGAGAACTGGCGGCTGCACGATGTTGACTTGGAGACCATGCAGCGGCGGGACCTGACCCCGTTCGACGACGTGCAGACCGACCTGATCGCCGGGGACAAGAAGTTCCCGACCGAGATCCTGGTCGGCCTGAACCGCGACAACCCCCAGCTGCACGACGTCTACCGGCTCAACCTCACCACCGGTGAGCTGGTCAAGGAGGTCGAGAACCCCGGGTTCATCGGCTGGGTCGCGGACAGCGAGCTGGTCGTCCGGGCCGGGATCGCCCCGCAGCCCGACGGCGGCATGGTCGTGATGGTGCGCGGCTCCGCGGCGGAGGACTGGCAGCCGCTGCTGGCCATTTCCGCCGAGGACGCGCTGACCAGCGGCCCGGTCGCGTTCAGCGAGGACGGCCGGTCGCTGCTCGCCATCAGCTCGGTCGGCGCGGACACCGGCCGGCTGGTCCGGATCGACCTGGCCACCGGCGCGGAGCAGGTGCTGGCGGAGGACCCCGAGGCGGATGTGACCGGGATCCGGCTGCACCCGGACACCCGCGAACCGCAGATCGTCTCCTTCCTCAAGGACCGGATGGAGTACCGGGTGCTGGACCCGGCGCTCGAGCCCGACCTGGCCGCGATCCGCGCGCTGCATCCCGGCGACCCGTCGTTCAGCGACCACGACGACGCGGACGAGACCTGGCTGGTGGCGTTCAACACCGACGCCGGGCCGGTCTCCTACTACAGCTACGACCGGCGCACCCGCACCGGCGAGTTCCTCTTCGACAGCCGCCCGGAACTGGCCCGCTACGAGCTGGCCCCGATGGAGCCGTTCTCGTTCACCGCCCGGGACGGCCTGGCCATCCACGGGTACGCCACGTTCCCGCCGGGGGCCGGCCGGGAGAACCTGCCCATGGTGCTCGACGTGCACGGCGGCCCGTGGGCCCGGGACGCGTGGGGCTTCGACCCGGAGGCGCAGTGGCTGGCCAACCGCGGCTACCTCTGCGTGCAGGTCAACTTCCGCGGCTCGACCGGCTACGGCAAGGCCTTCGTGAACGCCGGGGACCGCGAGTGGGGCGGCCGGATGCAGGACGACCTGTCGGACGCGGTGGCGCACGTCACCAGCGAAAGGCTGGGCCGACCCGGGCCGGGTGGCGATCTACGGCGGTTCCTACGGCGGCTACGCGTCGCTGGCCGGCGCGGCGTTCACGCCGGAATTGTTCCGCTGCGCGGTGGACATCGTCGGGCCGTCCAACCTGAAGACGCTGATCGAGACCATCCCGCCGTACTGGGCCCCGATGATCGCGCAGTTCCACAACCGGGTCGGCGACCCGGACAAGGACGCCGATTTCCTCTGGTCCCGCTCCCCCCTGTCGCGGGCGGCCGAGATCAGCATCCCGCTGCTCATCGCGCAGGGCGCCAACGACCCGCGGGTCAAGCAGGCCGAGTCGGAGCAGATCGTCGCGGCCCTGCAGCAGGCGGGAATCGAACACGAGTACCTGCTGTTTCCCGACGAGGGGCACGGGTTCGCCAAGCCGGAGAACCGGCTGCGGTTCTACGCGGCGGCCGAGCGGTTCCTCGCGCACCATCTCGGCGGCCGGGCTGAGGAATAGCTCACCGGCACCGCGGGGCTGTGGCGGGCGCTTATTTCTCCGCAACGAAGACCGCTGCGCGCAACCGCCCTGCCCGCCCCGCCGGCCAGGATGGGCGGGAGGACGGCCGCGCGGGGCCGGTGACCCAGCCCGGGACCAGGGACGGGCCGCATGGGCGCCGGGAGCGGCGGACGGGACGACGGAGGAGCACGGCAGGACATGGTGGAGATCAAGAACGATGAGGCGCTGGACGCGATGCGCGAAGCCGGCCGGGTGGTCGCCAGCTGCCTGGCCGCGGCCCGCGAGGCGGCTGCGGTCGGCGTCAGCCTGATCGAGCTCGACAAGGCGGCGCACGAGGTGATCCGCCAGGCCGGCGCCACCTCGCCGTTCCTGAACTACCACCCGTCGTTCGCGCCGACCCCGTTCCCCGCGGTGATCTGCGCGTCGGTGAACGACACGATCGTGCACGGCATCCCGGACGACTACGTGCTGAAGGACGGCGACCTGGTCAGCATCGACTGCGGCGCGACGCTGGACGGCTGGACCGGGGACGCGGCGACCAGCTTCATCGTGGGCACGCCGCGGCCGGCCGACCTGCTGCTGATCGAGACCGCGGAGAAGGCCCTGGCGGCCGGCATCGCCGCGGCGGTGGCCGGGGCCCGGATCGGCGACATCTCGCACGCGATCGGCACCATCGGCCGGTCGGCGCGCTACGGCATCCCGTCGGGGTTCGGCGGGCACGGCATCGGCCGCCAGATGCACGAGGACCCGCACGTCCCCAACGAGGGCCGGCCGGGCCGGGGCCTGCGGCTGAAGCCGGGCCTGGCGCTGGCCATCGAGCCGATGCTGATGGCCGGGGGCGGTGACGACGTTCCGGGTCGCGGCGGACGGCTGGGCGCTGCGCAGTACCGACGGCAGCCGGGCGGCGCACGTGGAGCACAGCGTGGCCATCACCGACGCCGGCCCGCGCATCCTCACCCTGCCCTGAGCGGTGGCGGCCCCCGCCCCGCTAAGCACGCCGGCCCGAGTTCGTCGAGATGGACGATGTGCAGCGCGAGGTCCTGGAACCGGTCGAGCAGGCCGTAGAACTCAGATTCGTCGCGCACTGATGCCGTGACGCACGTCTGCCCGTGAGCGGCCTCTATCTGGGCGTCGCCCAGGATGCCGTGGAGCAGGGTCCGGCACTCGCCACGGAGCACAATCCGGTACCGGCAGGTCATGCCGTTCGGCGTGGTCGTCATGGTGGGCCTCCGGTGACAGGGCCGTTCGGGCCCGTCGGTCAGCACCTTTATCTCTTATTGCCGCGGGGACGTCATCACCCTCTGCTGACCGGGGGTGAGTGCCCGTGTCGCGCCGGGTCACCCGTACCGGGTGGGGTCAAGGCCCGCCCGGGCTGGTGAACTGGCCGCACTCACGGCAAAGGAGATACGAGACACCATGTCTGACCTGATTGCGATCGGATACCCCGACCAGGCCACGGCCGAGGCTGCCGCCGACGAAGCCCGCCGGCTGGCCAAGGACCTCATCATCGAGCCTGACGCGATCGCGGTGATCGTGCGCGACGAAGAGGGCAAGTACCACGTCCACACCAGCCATAACCCGGTTGGCGCCGGGGCGACCTGGGGCATGTTCTGGGGCCTGCTGTTCGGCATGCTGTTCTTCGTCCCGGTCTTCGGGCTCGCCCTCGGGGCCGGGTTCGGCGCGCTGATGGGCAAGATGACCAAGTCCGGTATCGACAAGCAGTTCGAGGAACAGGTCCGCGGCATGCTCCAGCCCGGCACCTCAGCCCTGTTCCTGATGGTCGAGAAGGTCACCCCGGACAAGGCCATCGAGGCGATGAGCAAGTACGGCGGCACCGTCCTGAAGACCTCGCTGTCCAAGGAAGGCGAGCAGCAGCTCCAGGAAGCCCTGCACGGCAAGACCGCCTAACCGATTGGACGTGGCACTATGTCAGGACTGGACTGGGCCTTCACGTTCACGCTGGGCATCTTGTACATAGCCCTGCTGTTCACGGTGTGCGTGCTCACGTTCCGGAAGGGCCACTGGGTCCTGGGCCTGATCGGTTTCTTCATCCCCATCCTGTGGCTCATCGGCGCGGTCCTGCCCGCCAGGCGGAGGGCCAGGTAGCTCACCCGGACGGGGACGGCATCGCAGGCTGCGCCCGGGCCGGCCGCTCACTGAGCGGCCGGCCTGGGCGCATCTATCCCTCCTGCCGGGTGATGCGCACCCCGGCCGCTGGCCGCATGCTCGGCGGTAGCGGGACGGGGTGACGCACCTCCGGCCCGTGGGCAAACGAGCCGATCCAATGAGAAGAGGCGGAGTTCTATGGCCATCGGGCCGGTACAGCTCATCGTGTTGGGATTCAGCAAGCCCGACTTCCACGGCGAGATCATCGCCGAACTCGAACGGCTCCGCGAGAGCGACATGGTCCGGGTGATCGACTCGCTGGCCGTCTACAAGGACGCTCAGGGTGCGCTGGAAGTCGAGCACCTCAGCAACCTGTCCGCGGATGAGGCGATCGAGTACGGGACCAAGATCGGCGCCCTGATCGGCCTCGGCATCGAGGGCGAGGAAGGCATGGAGGCGGGCGCGGTCGCCGGGGCCGAGAAGGTCGCGGCCGACGGTGGCGTGCACGTGTTCACCGAGGAAGAAGGCTGGGACATCCTGGAGGACATCCCGGACGGATCCGCCGCCGCGCTCATCCTGCTGGAGCACCACTGGGCGGTGCCGCTGCGCGACGCGATCGCCCGCGCCGGGGGGTTCCGGCTCAGCGACGGCTTCATCAGCCCGCTCGACCTGGTGGAGATCGGGCTGGTCTCCGCGGAGGAAGCAGCGGAGCTGCACGCGCTGGAGACCTCGGCCGCCGCGGGCTGAGCGTAGTTATCCACCCGTAAACGAGAACCTGGAGGCAGACATGTTCGGTGGCCGCAGAGTAGCCCGGCGCACGTCCCGGCGTACCGCCCGGCGCGTTTCCCGCAGGCGCTAGCCGCGCCCCGCCGGCGCAGGCTCACCCGCCGCCACGGTGGTGCGTGACGAGCCATGCCTCGGCGTCGAGAGAGGCCGCCCTGGTCGATTCACCGACGACCGGGGTGGCCTCGAACGCGTGCACCGGCCCGTCGAGGTGCCCGGTCCGGCTGAGCCGCTCGGTCAGGCTCGGGTCCAGGCCGCTCAGGTACAGGCGGCCGCCGGCCTCCGCCAGGCGGTCGGCGTAGTCGCCCACCACCTTGACGAAGGTCGCGCCCAGCGAGGTGCGCCGGCGCAGCCGCAGCACGACCACGGGAGACCGCGCCCCGGCCGGGTCAGGCAGGTGGGCCTGCAGCGTGCGGGAGCCGGCGTACATCAGGCTGCCGTACACGTCGAGGATGGTCACCTGGCCGCTGGCCAGGACGGCCGGCGGCTTGCGTTCCTCGAAGAGCCCGTCGTCCCGCGGGACGAGCTCGACCACGGCGAGGTCCATCGCCTCCTGGTTCAGCTGCAGCAGCAGCGACAGGGCCACCCCGATGCCGACCGCGGCCGCGACGGGCAGGAACAGCGTGGCGCCGAACGTCGTGATGACCGCGATCTGCGAGCCGCGCCCGGTGCGCATGATGCTGCGGACCTCACCTGGCTGCAGCGAGCCGATGGCCGCGAAGATGAGGATCGCGGCCAGCGTGGGCACCGCGATCCTGGCCACCAGCCCGGAGAACAGGGCCAGGATCACCAGCAGCCAGACGCCGGACCAGATCGCCGCCCACCGGGTCTTCGCGCCGACCGACACGTTCAGCGCGGTCTGGCCGACCGACCCGCCCACCGGGATCCCGCGGAAGAACCCTGAGGCCAGGTTGCCCGCCCCCTGGGCGATGATGTCCTGGTCCGGGCTAGGCCGGGCGTCGCCGGGATTCGGCGCGGCCTCGGCGACGCCGGCCCCCTGGACGAGGACGATCGCCGCCACGGCCAGGGCGCCGGTCACCAGGCTGAACGAGAACAGCCGGACATCGGGCAGATGGGGCAGCGGGATGCCCCGCGGGATGCCGCCCGCGTCCCCCACCCGGGCGACGCTGTCCGCGCCCGCGAGGGCGATCACCAGGGTCGGGATGACCAGGGCGAACAGTGAGCTCACGACGGCCAGCCGGGTGCGCGCCAGCAGGGCCAGGATGGCCAGCGCCCCCAGCCCGGCCAGCAGCGAGGCCAGGTCGATCCGGCTGGGATGGGTGAGCACGTTGACCGCTTTCGCTAACGGGAACGCCCCCTGGGCGGGGGCGCCGGTCAGGTCGGCGATCTGGCCGCACACGATGTTGACTGAGATCCCGGTGAGGAAGCCGGTCATCACGGAGTACGAGACGAACCGGGTGTACCGGCCGAGCCGGGCGACCCCGGCGGCGACCAGCACGACGCCGGTCAGGATGACCAGCAGGGCGACGGCGGCGGGCCGCTGGGCGGGGGGCACGCTCTGCAGGGCCGAGCCCGCGGCCAGTGCGGCCGCCGACGTCGTGGTGATGACCATCAGCCGGGTGTGCGAGCTGAGGCCGCCCGCGATCGGCCCCGCGAAGCCCGCGTACAGTCCCTGTACCGGGTTGACCCCCACCAGCACGGCCGCGGCCATCCCGTCCGGCACGCTGCTGATCGCGCGCGGCAGCCCGGCCACGATATCGGCGCGCAGGTGCGCCCGCTCCGGGCCGATGGTGCGCACCCAGCGGCCGGCCGCGGCCAGGGACGCGCGAATGTCGTGCCGCACCAGACTGTCCTCCCGCCGCACCGTGGCCAGATCACGGCGATTGGCCCCGGGATGTCCCAGATCATCCGCGCGGGCGGCCGTCCCCGGCTCACCCGCCCAGGGTGGTGGCGGCCGCCCGGGGCCCGCCTAGTGTTCAGGCCGTGGCGGGAGCAGCAGGCCAGGATGTGCTGCGGGCCGGGAGCCCGCTGCGGACGCCGCGGGCCGCCGCGGTGGCCGGGATCCTCTTTTCCGTGCTGCTGATCGTGGCGCTGGCGCTGCTCCAGATCTCCGCGCCAGCCCATCCCGCGGTCCCTGGCGCCTGGCTCAGCGACTCGCGGCGCCGGGCCGCGGTGGCGATCGCGCTGAACCTCGTCCCGTTCGCCGGGATCGCGTTCCTGTGGTTCATCGGGGTGCTCCGGGACCGGATCGGCGATCGTGAGGACCGCTTCTTCGCGACCGTGTTCCTGGGCAGCGGGCTGCTGTTCGTGGCCATGATGTTCGTGGCCGCGGCGGTCGGCGGCGGGATCATCGCAGCGGTAACGTCCGGGCCGCCGGGCTCGGGCACCCTGTCGCTGGGCCGCAACGTCACCTCGCTGCTGCTGAACGTCTACGCGATGCGGATGGCGGCCGTGTTCACGATGACCCTCGTGACCATCGCGCGGCGCACCGCGATCGTGTCCCGGTGGCTCACCCTGGCCGGGCTGGTCACCGCCGTGCTGCTGCTGTTCGCCGTCGGGATCTCACCCTGGGTCGAGTTGCTGTTCCCGGCCTGGATCCTGGCCCTGAGCGTCGAGATCCTCACGGCCGGGCGGCACGCTGACCGCGCGGCGTGAGTCCAGCTCCGCGTAGGCGGACATCAGCTCGGACGGGGCCCGGCCGGCCCGCAGCAGGCTGACCATGGCCCGCATCGGCTGCTGGACGTGGTGGAAGAAGTCCTTATAGCCGGGGCACAGGTAGTGCTGGCCGGGCTCGCCGTAGGGCGAGGTGGCGAACCGGTCCTTGGGGCAGCCCCCGTGGCAGGCGGACCGGACGTCACAGTCCCGGCAGTACCTGGTCAGCGTGTCCCTTTTGTCCGACCCGAACTTGCGCTGCTGGGGCGAGACGATGAGCTCCAGCATGTGCTTGTCGCCGATGTTGCCGAGCAGGTAACCGGGCTCGACGTAGTGGTCACAGGAATACAGGTCACCGGTGTGCTCCAGGGCCAGCTGGCTGCCGCAGGTCTCCGCGTGCACGCACATCCCGCCCGGCTCGCCGTACCAGTTGGCCAGCGCGGTGTCGAACATCTGCACGTACACGGTGCCGATGTCACGGCGGACCCACTCCTCGAACACCTCGATCAGGAACCGGCCGTACTGCTGCGGGCCGACCGAGCGGTGGGTCACCAGGTCGCCGTCCTGGGTGTACAGCGGGCGGCCCTTCACCCCGCCGCCCCACCCCGCGTCGGCGATGGGCAGGGTCTGCGCGGTCGCCCGCTCGATGATCGGGATGAACTGGATGAACGCGGCGCCCAGGTCATCGCGCAGGAACCGGTACACCTCACGGCCGTGGTCGCCGTTGACGGCGTGGATGGTCGTGAGCACGTTCCAGTCCACCTGGTGCCGCTTGAGCACGTCCAGGCCGCGCATCACCCGGCCGAAGGTGGGCTTGCCGCCCTTGTCCACCCGGTAGGCGTCGTGCATCTCGCGCGGGCCGTCGATCGAGATCCCGACCAGGAACTCGTGCTGCTTCAGGAACTGGCCCCACTCGTCATCCAGCAGGGTGCCGTTGGTCTGGATCGTGTTCAGGATCCGCTGCCCCGGCCGCGCGTACTTGCGCTCCAGCTCGATGGCGCGGCGGAAGAAATCCAGGCCCATCATCGTCGGCTCACCGCCCTGCCAGGCCACCACCACCTCCGGGACCCGGGCGTGCGCCTCCAGCAGCTGCCGGATATAGGTCTCCTGCAGGTCAGCGGCCATCCGGAACCGCGACCCCGGGTACAGCATCTCCTTGGACAGGAAGAAGCAGTACTCACAATCCAGGTTGCACACCGCCCCCGTCGGCTTGGCCATCACATGAAACGCCAGCGGAGCGCCCGGCACGGTCATCACGTGCGGGCGCTCCGTGGCTGGCGCGGCCTGATCGCTGATCGCAGTCTCCCTACTCGCGGGCCAGCATGGCCTGGGCCTCGCGCTCCAGATCGACGTAGGGGTCGCCGCTGACGTCCACCGCGACCCGCTTGATCGTGCCCCCGGTGAAGGCATGCGGGTGCGGGCCCGGGTAGTCACGCTGTCACCGGCTCGCCGCTGTCGCGGCCGACGCACAGTCCCTCGCCGGCCAGGCTGAACAGCCCCGGCTGGGTCTTGATCCGGCCCTCGCCGACCTTCTTGTCCCCGTGGTACAGGGACAGGATCCCGGTGGACACGTGCGGCGGGTCCTCCCCGTCCTTGTCGAACGAGGCGGACAGGATCAGGTTCTGCCCGGCCGGGATGTCCTGGGTCGGCGTCGATCTTCTGCTCCGCCATGCCGACGAAGTTGTTCACGTAGTGCAGCCGGTTGTCCTTCACGTAGAGCGCATGACCGCCGAACCGGGACCCGTGGGCGAACAGCACGCCTTCCGCGCCGGGCGCGGGGATGTCCACCAGCGCCCCGATCGAGAAGGACCGGTTGCGGACGTTGACCGCCTGCACCTCGGGCACCTCGGCGGTATGCGGGAAGTAGGCGTAGCGGTCCCGGGGCGACGCCAGCTGCGGCCGCGGCGTGGTGATGATCTCCAGTGCGGACCGGTCGTCGAGCGGGAAGGCATCGTTGGCGCCCGCTTCAGCGAACCACAGGTTGACCAGCTCGCGGAGCTTGTCCGGGTGCTCAGCGGCCAGGTTGTGCAGTTCGGCCCGGTCGGTGTCGGTGTGGTACAGCTCCCAGGTGTCGTCGTTGAAGTGGCTCCAGCCGCTGAGCGTGGGATGGGTGGTGACGGCCTTCCAGCCGTCGTGCCAGATGCCCGCGCGAGCCGAGCATCGAGTAGAACTGCGTCGCGGCGGGCGGACGGCGCGGACGCGTCGTCCACGCTGTAGCGCATGCTCACGCCGTCGAACCGGCTCTGCACGTGGCCCTTGATCGTCCCGGGCGGCTCGACGCCCAGGGCGTCCAGGATGCTCGGCACGATGTCGATGGCGTGGTGGTACTGGTGCCTCAGCTCGCCCTGGCCGCGTCGTGGCCGATGGCCAGGAGATGATGCACGGGTCGGCGGTGCCGCCGTTGAACTCGTACCGCTTCCACATCTTGAACGGCGTGTTGAACGCCATCGCCCAGCCGTTCGGGTAGTGGTTGTAGGTCTTCGTCCCGCCCAGCTCGTCGATCATCGCCAGGTTGGCCTGCGATGTTGTCGGGGATGCCGTTGGCGAACAGCATCTCGTTGACCGACCCGTCCGGGCCGCCCTCTCCCGAGCGCCCCGTTGTCCGACACCACGATGACCATCGTGTTCTCCCGCTGCCCGGACTCCTCCAGGTAGTCCAGCAGCTGGCCGATGTGATGGTCGGCGTGGGCCAGGAACCCCGCGTACACCTCGGCCATCCGCGCGAACAGCCGCTTCTCCTCGGCGCGACAGCGAATCCCACGGCCGGGTGACGTCCAGCGGCGGGAACGGCTGGCCGTCCGGGCCCGTGGCGGGTCTCGGGCGTGCCGATCGGGTTGACCGGCGGCAGCTCGGTATCGGCCGGGACGATGCCCATCTCCTTCTGCCGGGCCAGCGTCTGCTCGCGCATCGCCTCGTACCCCATGTCGAACCGGCCCTTGAACTTGTCGGCCCATTCCTTCGGGACACTGATGCGGCGCGTGGGCGGCGCCGGGCGCGTAGTACAGGAAGAACGGCTTGTCCGGCGCGATCACCTTCGAGTCCGTGATGAACTCCATGGCCTTCTCGGTGATGTCCGGCGGTGAGGTGATAGCCCTCTTGCGGGCAGCTTGGGCTGGTCGACCGGGTGGTTGTCGTAGACCAGGTCCGGGTACCACTGGTTGGTCTCGGCCCCCAGGAACCCGTACCAGCGCTCGAAGCCGCGGCCGGACGGCCAGTTCCGCCGCGTGGACGCGACGTTCATCTCCACGGTCGGGCACAGGTGCCACTTGCCGACCATGTAGGTGTTCCAGCCCCGCTCGGCCAGGATCTCCGACAGCATGCCGTTCTCCGGCGGGATGGTCCCGCTGGCGTTGGGGAACCCGACCGCCGCCTCGGTGATGCAGGCCATCGAGTTGCGGGTGTGGTTGCGGCCGGTCAGCAGGCAGGACCGGGTCGGCGAGCACAGCGCCGTCGTGTGCCACTGCGTGTACCGGATTCCCTCGCTGGCGATCCGGTCGATGTTCGGCGTGTCGATCGGCCCGCCGTAACACGACATGGCCGAGAAGCCGACGTCGTCCAGCACGATGTAAACCACGTTCGGCGCCCCGTCCGGCGCCTTGGGCGGCGCGAACGGGGACCAGTCCGGGACCGAGTCCCGGATGTCAATGTTGATCGTTCCCTTGAACGGCTCGCTCACTGCCCACTTCCCCCTTGCCTGAGTTCCCGATCCGCTTGCCTGAGGCCCCGCCTGTCCTGGAGCCGGTCAGCTAGGCCATCCCGGGCGGGCCCTCGGGCAGCGCCAGGCCCAGGGCCACCATGAGCTCCGGGGCCGCCGCCACGACCCTGGGCAGGCCGACCTGCGGTGCCACGGCCCGCAGCACGCCCATGAGTTCTTCCGGCGTGGCCCCGGCGTCGATCGCGTTCCCCACCTGCCACAGGTACGAGGCGGGCGGCGCGTCCAGCGCGACCAGCGCAGCGATCTTGACCAGGGCGAACACCCGCGGATCCAGGCCGCTTCTCTCCTGGAGTTCCTGGCGCAGCTGGAGGCCCTCGCCCAGCAGCTCGGGATCGCCGAGGGCCAGGCTGGCCAGCGCGTCGCTGGTGGCGTCGTTGACGTCCGCCTTAGCAGGCAAGCTCATGACCAGGGTCCCTTCGCTACTCCTCCGGGAGGGGATCTTCCGGGAGGTCGGCCACGTCGACGGTGCCACCTTCCCGGGCTCACGGGCTCACCCGTAAGGGATGGTGCCGGCCCCGGCGGGTGCGCCCCGGTCCGCCGGGCTCACCGCCGGTTCCCTCCCTCGCGGCGGGTGATCCTGCTGTCCCGCTCAGGGCGAAGGCTGGGCAGGTCAGGCCTGGAGCGCCCAGCTGACCTGAAGGGCAGGTGCGGATATGGCCGCCGTAGACGATCAGGAGGCCCGGCACGCCGCTGCGGTAGGCACGCGGTATCTGCTGCGGTTCGAGGCGGACACGCTGAAGCAGCGGCCACTGTGGATCCGGCTGATCATCGAGTTCCTGGGCACGTTCCTGCTGGTGACCGTGGCCGCCGGGGCCGGCGTGATCAATCATTACGCCGGGGGCGGCCCGATCAGCCGGACCGCCGCGGTCATCGCGCCGGGCGCCCTGGTGATGGCCCTCATTTACGCCTGGGGCCCGCTGTCCGGATTGCACATCAATCCCGCGGTCACCTTCGCCTTCACCGCCCGCCGGGTGTTCCCGACCCGCTGGGTGGTGCCCTACTGGGCCGCCCAGTTCGCCGGAGCGATCGGCGCGGCCCTGCTCCTGCAGGCCATGTTCGGCGACGTCAGCGCGGGCGGGAACTACCCGATCGCCAAGCCTGGCGGGGACTGGCGCTCGTTCATCATGGAAATCATCCTGACGGCCATCCTGGTCAGCGTGATCCTGCACACCGCCACCGGGGGCCGCAGCATCGGCCATAACGCCGCGATCGCGGTCGGCTCCACCGTGGCCCTGCTCGGCCTGTTCGCCAGCCCCATCAGCGGCGCATCGATGAACCCGGCCCGCACGCTGGGCCCCGGCATCGTGGGCGCCGACCTCACCGGCTGGTGGGTCTACGTCTTCGGCGACCTCATCGGCGCCGCCATCGCCGTGATGATCATCGTCCTGGTCCGCGGGCTGCCGGACAAAGAAGAAACCGAAGCCGCCGAGGGCGGCGCCCTGCCCCGGTGACCTCACCCGCCCGCTGGCGGCGGGCCCTCGTCGTCGTCCGGCTCCCGGTCGTGCAGCCGGCGTATCTCCACGATCTGGGCGCCGAATGTTTCCAGCCGGGCCAGCAGGCCGTGCAGGGCCGCCGAATCGGGCAGCTGCCCGTGCACGACCGTTTCCACCGGCTCCACGGAAGCGGTCAGCCGGTCGAAGTCCAGCAAGGCCTCGGGTGGCAGGACACCCACTACCCGGATCTCGTAGTAGGAGGGTGTCAACGTTGCTCCCCGTGTCTCTGTGAGCAATTCCGGTCACCACCCTGCCCCGCCGGGGCGGGGCAGCGCCCCACTCCAACCGGGTGAGTCACCCTGGTGAGATCCGGGCCGGGGTGATGACAAATCACCCACAGAAAGCGGAGGGTCGAAAGCAGTGAGCCGGGCCGCCCCCGGTCCGGCTCGGCGCGGCCAGCACGGGCGGGTGCGGGCGGCGGCCGGCGGGACTTCCCGTCAGGGAGAGGGTGGTACCGATGGTCACCAGTCCCCCCGCGCGCATCGAGGCCCCTGACGCCGGGCCGCTGGCCGGCCCGGGCGATCCCGTCCTGATAAGCAAGATCACCGCACCGTCCCTGCCGGGCTGGGCCGTGCCGCGCCCGCGGATCGCGGCCCTCATGGCCGAGAGCGCCCGTGCCCCGCTGACCACGGTCACCGGCCCGCCCGGGGCAGGCAAGACCATGTCCATCGCGCTCTGGGCGGCCGCCCGGACCAGCCCCGGCCCCTGCGCCTGGATGACGGTGGACGATTACGACAACCGGCCCCGGGTGTTCTGGTCCTACGTGACGGCCGCCCTGCGGGCGGCCGGCGTGCCGGTGCCCCCGCTGTCCGCGCCCACGGCCAGCGGCAGCGAGGTCAGCCACAGTTTCCTGCTGCGGCTCGCGTCCACGCTGGCCGGGCAGGACCCGCCGGTGACCCTGGTCCTGGACGACCTGCACCTGCTGACGGCGCCCGCCGCCCTGGACGGCCTGGCGTACCTCCTGCGGAATGCCGCGCCCGGGCTGCGCCTGATCGCGGCGTCACGGATGGACCCGCTCCTCCCCCTGCACCGCTACCGGGTAGGCGGCGAACTCTGCGAGATCCGGGCCGGCGACCTGGCCTTCAGCGTGGGCGAGGCCACGCTGCTGCTCGCCCAGCACGGCGTCACCCTGCCGGATTCAGCCGTGGAGTCGCTGACCCGGCGGGCCGAGGGGTGGGCAGCGGGCCTGCGCCTGGCCGCGATCTCGCTGGAAGGGCATCCCGACCCGGCGCAGTTCATCAAGGAATTCGCGGCTGAGGACAGCTCCATCACCGGCTACCTGGTGGAAGAGGTCCTCGACGCCCAGCCCGCGCCGGTCCGCGAACTGCTCCTGCGCACCAGCATCCTGTCCCGGGTCAGCGCGGATGTCGCCGACGACCTGATGGACGGGAGCGGCGGCGACGCCGCGGGCGCGCTCACGGAACTCGCCCGGACGAACGCGTTCGTCCGCTCCGTCGGGCACGGCTCTTACCGCTACCACCCGCTGTTCGGCTCGGTCCTGCGCCTCAAGCTCCGCCGCGAGCGCCCGGGCCAGGTCCCGGACCTGCACCGGCGCGCCGCCCACTGGTACTGGCGCCATGGCTGCCTGGCCGAGGCCGTCCGCCATGCCGCCGACGCGGGTGACTGGCCGCTCGCGGCGCGGATCGTCGTGGATGAGCTGGCCATCGGCCAGCTCATCAGCCCGCGGGGAGACCGGCCGCTCACAGACGAGTTCCGGAGCCTGCCGCCCGCCCCGCCCGGGGCCGGGCCAGAGTTCCTGCTGGTGGCCGCCGCGCTGGAACTGGCCGCCACCGGCGGCCCTCCCGGGGCCGGCCAGGTCCATGGCGCCGCGCTCAGCGCGGCGGACGCCATTATCGCCCGCCGGCCCGCGGGCGAGGACATCCCCGCCCGGCTGGCCGCGGCACTCGTCCGCGTGGCCCTCTCCCGCCGCACCGGCGACCATGCTGCGGCGGCCCGCGCGGCGGCCCGGGCGGAAGAGCTGCTGCCGCACCTCCCCGAGGCCCAGGTCGCCCGCCATCCCGGGATCCGGATTGAGGTGCTGGCCGCGCGGGGCTCCGCGGAACTGTGGGCCGGCCGTTTCGACCGGGCCGCCGCCATCCTCGGCGCGGCCCAGGACGGCAGCGGCGCGGAGGCCAGCTATGAGCGCCTCGGCTGCCTCGGGGATCTCGCCCTGGCCGAGGCGCTGCGGGGGCACCTGACCCGGGCGGCCGGCCTGGCGGATGAGGCGCTCGCCGGCCAGCCGGCCGGCCCGGCGGCCGCGCTCGCCCTGGCCTGCGCCCATCTGGACCGGGGTGAGCTCAGGGAGGCCCGTACCCAGCTCAAGCTGGCCGACGAGGCCCTCCGGGTCCGGCCGGATCCGCTCACCGATGCCCTGGCCCGCGCGGTCGCCGCGCGCCACGCGCTGGCTGAGGGGCACGCCAGGCCGGCCAGGGGGATGCTCAGCCGGGCCGCGGCCGGCCAGCCGGTTCCCTCCTGGCTCGCCCACCAGATGGCCCTGGTCGAGTCGGGCGCGTGCACGGCGGAGGGCGCTGTCCAGGCCGCGGTCGACGCGGCGGAGAGCGCCGCTCCCCGGTCACACCTCGATGCGGCCGTGGCGCTGGCGCAGGCCTGGCTGGGCGCGGGGAACGCCCCGGCCGCCCGGCGGGCCCTGGCGGCACCGCGCGCGGCCGCGGCCGCGGCCCCGGACTACGCGCGGGTGGAAGCGTGGCTCGTCGAGGCCAGGCTGAGCTACCGGGCTGATGACCGCGCCCGCGGCCACCGGTCACTGGAGCAGGCGCTGCGGCTGGCCAGTGCCGAGCAGCTGCGGCTGCCCTTCATCATGGAGCGGGCCTGGATCCGGCCGGTGCTCCGGCGGGACCCGGGCCTGGCCCGCGCGTACCGGCCCCTGCTCGAACCCGACGTGATCAGTTCCCGGCAGGTCGCCGCCCCGCCGGCGGGCGACGCCGCCCCGCTGATCGTGGAGCAGCTCAGCCAGCGTGAGCGCGAAGTGATCCGGTACATGTCCGAGATGATGAGCACCGCGGAGATCGCCGCCGAGATGTACATCTCGGTGAACACCGTCAAGACCCACCTCAAGAGCATTTACCGCAAGCTGGCGGCGGCCCACCGGAGGGAGGCCGTGCGGCGCGCCCGGCAGCTCCACCTGGTCTAGATCATCCGGTCTGGATCATCCGGCCTGGGTCACAGCACCCCAGCCTCGTGCCCGCGGGCCACGGCGTCGTGCCGGGTGGACACGCCCAGCTTGCGGTAGATCGCCTGGGCGTGCGTCTTGACCGTGTTCGGTGACACGTACAGTTCCTGGCCGATCTCCCGCAGCGAGAGCGAGCCCCGGAGCAGGCGCAGCACCGCCACCTCCCGCTCGGTGAGCGGGCTCGCCCCGTCCGCTGCCGGGGGCGGGGCGAGGTGCCTGCGCAGGCACCCCAGCCGGGCCTGGAGGACGTCTACCCCTTCGGGGAAATCGGCCAGCACCTGCCCGGCGTCCTCGATGAGCGCCCCGGCTTTCGCCGTGTCCCCGAGGTCGATGAGGACCTGCGCCAGCCCGAGCTCGCCCTCGAGGGTGGCCCACGGGCTCATGCCCGGCTTCCGCCGGGACCAGACCGCGTGCTCGAACTGTTCCCGGGCCTCGCCGGGCCGGCCCTGGGCGGCCCGGACCGCGCCCGTCGCCGTGAAGGCGAGCGACCCTTGCGGCGCTTCAGCGAGATCGTCCCGGGTGGCCAGGCCGCGGGCCGTGTCGGCCAGGCCTTCCGCCCGGGCGATGTCCCCCCGGGCCACGGCGATCAGGGCCAGGGTGGCCAGGGCCAGGATGCCGATCAGCGTGCCGCACCACTCGCTGCGCGCCGCGTCTCCGAGCACTTCCTCCGCGGCCGCGAGGTCACCGGACAGGTAGAGGGTGAACCCGTAGGCCGCCCGGGCCAGGGCGTACCACGGGGAGGCCGGGTCGGTCTCCAGCCCGGCGGCCTGCCGCGCCGACTCGCGCATCGCCGGGAGGCCCTCGAACCCGTACAGGCCGCGGAGCAGGGCGGCGGAAGCCTCCAGCGACGCCATCCCGTCCGGCATCGGCCCGGCGTAGGGCGCGGCCTCGATGACCTGGAGCCAGCGGTGCATGGACTCCGGCTCGCCGGACAGGGCCGCGGCCCAGGCCGCGCAGTGCGCGGCCAGCGGGTGCGCGGCGATCTGGTCATCGGACAGCATCCGCATCCAGGCCCGGACCGTGCCCGCCCGCCCCACGCTCACGTACGCGGACCAGTGCCGCGCGATGAGCTCGACCGAGCGGGGGACATCGCCGGCGGCGAGGGCGTGGCCGATCGCCTCTTCCACCCAGCCCGACGCCAGGTACCAGGCGCTCGCCCGGTGGTGCAGCGCGGGCACGGTGCCCGGCTCGGCCCGGGCCAGCTCGCTGCGCAGCACCTGCGCGAAGAGGTGGTGATAGCGGTACCATTCGCGCGTTTCATCCAGCGGGACGACGAAGAGGTTTTCCCGGTCGAGGACCTCGATGATCTCCGCCGCGTTGTCCGACCCGGCCACGGCATCACCCAGCGGCGCGCAGAACCGCTCGAGGATCGAGGTCCGCGCGAGGAACTGCCGGACCTCGGCCGGCTGGCGGCCGAGGACCTCCTCGGCCAGGAAATCGACGACGAACCGGTTGTTGCCGGTGAACTGGCGGACGAAGGCGCCCGGCGCGGGGTGCCCGCGCAGCGACAGCGCCGCGAGGTAGACGCCGGCCGGCCATCCCTCGGTCCGCTCGACGAGATCGGCCAGGTCCGCCGCGCTGAGCTCGGCGCCGGAGACGGCGTGCACCAGCGCGGCGGCCTGCATCGCCGTGAAGCGCAGCTCACGCATCCTGATCTCGACCATGTCGCCGATGGTGCGCAGCCGCGCGAGTGGCAGCCGCGGGTCGGCCCGGGTGATGATGACCAGCTGCACCGCCGGCGGCAGGTGGAACAGCAGCGACGCCACCTGGTCATGGCACCGGGATTCCCTGATCACGTGATAGTCGTCCAGCACCAGGACCACCGGGGCCCGGAGCCTGGCCAGCCCGGCTGACCAGGTCCGGGATCACGTCGTCGGCGATGTCCGGGGTCTGGGTCCGCAGCGCCCGCAGGATGTCCTGGCTGTCCAGCTCGGCGCAGGCCCGCTGCAGCGCGGACACGACATGCCACCACAGCCGGCCCGGGTCGTCGTCCCCGCTGTCGAGCGAGACCCACGCGAACCTCCGGTGCTCGGCCGGGCTGGACCTCCACTGGGCCACGAGGGTGGTCTTGCCGAAGCCCGCGGGCGCGTCGACCAGGACCAGCTTCGCTGACACCGCGCGGGCCAGCTCCTTCAGCAGCGCGGGCCGCGGTACCCATTCCTTGCGCTCGCGGGGGGCGTGCAGCTTGGACTCGATGGGCACATCGAGGCCGGGACGCGTCCAGGCCGGCCCCCCGACAGCGCGCAGAGCACGCTCGGGGGGCCGGTCACGCTGGGGACGCCCACTTCCGGACACTGACTCACGATGCACCATGGCCGGGCCCTGGCTGGCCAGGGCCGAAAGTCCCTGATTTGCCCGCAGGCCGGGAGATTCCGGGCCGTGCGCAGCGGCGGCCGGGCTGCTGTTCCAGCCGCGGGTGAACGCCCTGGCCCCGGCGAGGGCACGCAACCGGTCGTCACAGCCGGGCTTCCTCCATCAGGGCGGCCAGGGCGGCTCGGCGGCCAGCACGTACAGGCCGCCGCCGATCCGGTCGGTGGCCCAGATCAGCCCGGAGGAGTCCACGAACAAGTCGTTGATCTGCGGGACGGGCTGGCCCGGGGGCGGCTCGGGCACCCAGTGCGCGATCTCCGCGGGGTGCCCGGGGTCGGCGAGGTCATAGACCCGGACCCCGGCGCTGAAGTAGGTGGCGAAGATGAGCCGCTCGCTGCGGTAGGAGCCGGGCCGGTTCTCGTGCAGGTTGTGCGCGCCGAAGCGCAGCGGCAGCTCGTCGTACGCGGGGCCGGGGGGCGGGCAGAGGGCGAGGACCCGCGGCTGGCCCCCGCCGACGCCGATGACCCGGATGGCCCGCTGCGGCGCGTGCGGCCCGTCGTGGACCTGCTCGTCCGTCACCACCACCAGCTCACGGCCGGGCAGCGGCAGGCAGGTGTGCGTGGAGCCGCCGCCCGCCCAGGACAGGTGGCCGGCCTGGCGCGGGCGGGTCATGTCGGAGACGTCCAGCACCACCATCCCGGCGTCGTCGTAGCCGAGGTAGCCGCGGTCCCCGGCGAGCAGGGCGTGGTGCGCGGCGTACCGCTGGCCCTCGGGCCAGGACGCCGGCTCACCGTCGCGCTGCCCGGGCCACCACCACCGGGCGGCCTCGGCCGGATGCTCCGGGTCGGACAGGTCCAGGACGACCCAGATCCGGTCGCTGAAGCCGTCCGGGATCGCGGACAGGTGCGCGTACCGGCCCCCGGTCCACACCACCCGGTGCACCCCGCGGCCGCCGCTGGGCCAGAACGCGACCATCTCCGGGCGGAGCGGGTCACCGGTCCGGTACACCGCCAGCCCGGCCGAGACCGGCCCGCTCGCCGCCGCGCGGTAGGGGAACTTCTCGTGGTTGACCAGCAGCAGCCCGCCCGCGGCCTGCACCTTGTGCGTGTGCGACCGGGCCGGCGCCGCCCACTGGGTGACCAGCACCGGGCGGGCCGGCTCGGACACGTCCAGGATCGAGGTGCCCATGCCCGAGGTGCCGGTGTGCCCGACGTACAGCGCGTCACCCTCGCGCAGCACCTGCATCCCGTCGCCGTAGCCGCCCAGGTCGTGGTGGGCCAGCAGGCGCAGCCCGGTGGCGGAGCTGGTGGCCGGGAGCAGGGACGTCATGCCGTGCCGCTCACTGCCGCCGTCCGGCCGGTCACGCGGCGGCCGGGGCGGGCCGCCGGGTCGGCGCGCCGAGCCGCTCGGCCACCCAGTCGGCGGTCAGGTAGCGGTGGAACGGCGCCAGGTTGGCGCACCCGTGGTTGCCCTTCTCCAGCAGCAGCAGCTCGGACGGGCCGCCCGCCTCCTCGGCCAGCCGGGCCGCCTGGGTCCACGGGATCAGCCGGTCCAGCTTGCCCATCACGACCAGCAGCGGGCAGCGGATGAGCTGGGCCCGGCCCTCCAGGCTGAGCTGCCCGGCCACCGCCCGGGCCTGGTCCATGTCCGGCGACTTGGACCTGACCCGGAACGCCTCCTGGGTGAGGATGGGGCGGCTGTCCCACTGGTCGGCGAAGCTGTACGGCCCGGCCAGGGCCACGCAGGCGCGCACCCGGTCATCACCGCTGGCCACCCGGGGCGCGTAGTACCCGCCGAGGCTCACCCCCCAGACCGCGATCCGGTCCCCGTCCAGGGCCGGCTCGGCGCTCAGCCGGTCGATGATGGCCGCCCCGGGGACCTCCCAGTCGCCGCGGATGGCCAGGTCGTACTCGGCCTCGCCCTGCCCGGGCCCGTCCACGCTGAAGGTGGCCAGGCCGCGGGCCAGGAACAGTTCCTCGGTGCTGCGGAACTCCTCCTTGGCCGAGTCGAGCCCGGGGATCATGATCACCACCGGGTGCGGGCCGTCCCCGGCGGGCTGCCGCAGCACGCCCACCAGGTGCGCGCCGTCGAACGGGATCTCGATCCGCCGCCCCGGCGGGTCGAGGAAGGGCAGCGAGTCGGTGAGGCAGCGCACGGCGGCCAGGTGCGCGGTGCGCATCTGGTCCAGGTCGTCCACGAACAGGAACTTGGCGAAGTGGTAGTAGACCGCCGCCTGGGACAGGTGCGCCCCGGCGGACATCTCCCGGCCCGCGCCCAGCGCGTCCCGGCCGAGCTGCTCGTGCTCGGCGGCCACCTCGCTCCAGGCCGCGCACCAGTCCGCCCACCGCTCCAGGCCGCTGGTGATCCGCTCGAAGTCCCCGGCGGTGACACCGTTGGTGGTGAACCGCGGCGACCAGTGCGAGATCGCCATTGCCACCCGCTCATCCATAGAATGCCTCCCTCACCCTGGCCTCGCTGCTAGCCATATGCCTGCAAACGAATGCATACTCTGTGCCCATGGCGACAGTCAATATCCGGGCGACGGTGAACGGCGCCGAGCGCGTCCTCCAGTGCGAGCCGGACGCCCCGCTCCTCGACGTGCTCCGGCAGGACCTGGGCCTGGCCGGGCCCAGGTTCGGCTGCGGCGTCGGGCTGTGCGGCGCCTGCTTCGTGCTCATCGGCGGCCGGGCCAGGTCATCCTGCGACTTCCCGGCCTGGGCGGCGGAGGGCCAGGACATCACCACGGTGGAGGGCCTGCTCGACGACGGCACGATGCACCCGGTGCAGCAGGCGGTGGTGGACGAGCAGGCGGCCCAGTGCGGGTACTGCACCTCAGGAATGATCGTGAGCGCGGTGGCGCTGCTGCGGGCCAACCCCGCGCCGACCGAGGCCGAGGTGCGCTCCGCGCTCGACGGCAACCTGTGCCGGTGCGGCTCGCACCAGCGGATCGTCAGGGCCGTGCTCCGCGCGGCCGCCCAGGAGGAGGCCCGTTGAGCAGTCCCGCCGAACCCTCGCCCAGCCTGACCGCCAACCCGCGGCTGCGCGAGTGGGTGGATTTCAGCGTGGACGGCGTCGTCACGATCCGGCCCGGGAAGGTCGAGTACGGCCAGGGAGTGTGGACGGCGCTGGCCCAGATCGCGGCCGAGGAACTCGACGTCGGGCTGGACCAGGTCCAGGTGGCCGGGGTCAGCACCAGCGGCAGCCCCGACGAGGGGGTCACCTCGGGCAGCCGGTCCATCCAGGACTGCGGCGGGGCGCTGCGCCAGGTCTGCGCGCAGGTCCGCGCGGCGTTCCTGGCCGAGGCGGCCGGGAAACTCGGGACGGACCCGGCCGGGCTGGCCGTCCGGCGCGGCACGATCCGCTCCGCGGCGGGCCCGGCCGGGCTGAGCTACTGGTCGCTGGACGAGGCGGCCCTCCTCGACCGGGCCGCGCAGGTCACCGCGGCCGCCAAGCCCGAGGCCGAGTGGTCGGTCGCCGGCCGCAGCGCCCCCCGGATCGACCTGCCCGACAAGGCGACCGGGCGGCCCCGTTTCCTGCATGACCTGGTGCTGCCGGGCATGCTGTTCGGCCGGGTGATCCGGCCGCCGGCGCCCGCGGCCACGCTGGACGGCGTGGGCGACGCGGACCTGCCCGCCGGGGTCGTGGTGCAGGTCCGCGACGGCTCGTTCCTCGGCGTGATCGCCGAGACCGACCGGGCCGCGGCGGCCGCGGCGCAGCGGCTGGCGCAGGCCGCCCGGTGGACGGTGCGGGAGTCGCTGCCCGACGAGGACGACCTGAAGGGCTTCCTGCTGTCCCAGCCCACCGAGGACCAGCCCGTGGTGCGGCGCGCCGGACCCGGAGGCGGCCGCGCAGGTGGACCGCACCTGGGCCGCCGAGTACACCCGGCCGTTCATCGCGCACGGCTCGATGGCCCCCAGCTGCGCGATCGCCTGCTGGGACGCGCGGCCAGGTCAGCGTGTGGACGCACAGCCAGGGCGTGTTCCCGCTGCGCGGGGCGCTGGCCACCGGGCTGGGCCTGGATCCCGCCCAGGTGACCGTGCGCTACGTGGAAGGGGCCGGGGTCTACGGGCACAACGCCTCCGACGACGCGGCGGCGGACGCGGTGCTGCTGGCCCGGGCGGTTCCCGGCCGCCCGGTGCGGGTGCTGTGGTCCCGCCCGGACGAGCTCAGCTGGGGCCCGCTCGGGTCCGGCCATGCTGGCCCGCCTGTCGGCGGGCCTGGACGCCGGCGGGCGGATCCGGACCTGGCGGCAGGACGTGTGGAGCAACGGGTTCGTGGGCCGGCCGGGCATCGGCGGGGAGCCGCGGCTGCTCGCGCTGTCCCACGTGGCCGGGGGCACGCCGATCAGCGCCGCCCTGGACGGGGTGCCCAGCGGGGCGATGGGCGCCACCCGGAACGCGGTTCCCGCGTACGACATCCCCGATCTCGAGGTGACCCGGCACCGGCTGCGCACGATGCCGCTGCGCACCTCGTCGCTGCGGTCCCTGGGCGCGTTCCTCAACGTGTTCGCGATCGAGTCGTTCATGGACGAGCTGGCCCAGGCGGCGGGCGCGGACCCGGTCGCGTTCCGGCTCGCGCACCTGAGCGACCCGCGGGCCCGGCGGGTCATCGAGGAGGCCGCCGCCATGTCCGGCTGGGCGGGCCGGTCCCCGCGATGAGGGGACCGGGTTCGGGCTGGCCTTCGCCCGCTACAAGGGTGTCGCCGGGTACTGCGCGGCGGTGGCGGAGGTGGCCGCGGACACCAGCATCAGCCTGCGCCGGCTGTGGCTGGCCGTGGACGTGGGCCGGGTCATCAACCCCGACGGCGTGATGAACCAGGTCGAGGGCGGGGCGATCCAGAGCGCCAGCTGGGCGCTGCGCGAGCGGGTCCGCTTCGACCGGACCCGGATCACGTCGGTGAGCTGGGACAGCTACCCGATCCTGCGGTTCACCGAGGTGCCCGAGGTGGCCGTGCGGATCGTGGCCGCGCCCGGCGAGCCGGAGACCGGCGCCGGGGAGCTGGCCCAGGGCCCGGTCGCGGGCGCGATCGGCAACGCGGTGGCCGACGCGGTCGGCGTCCGGGTCCGCGACCTCCCCCTCACCACCGAGCAGATCACCCGCGCCATCGAGGAGGCTTGAGGCCCAGGGGGCTGGCTAGCCCGCGGGACGGCAGGCTCGCCGGACGCCCAGGGGAGCGCCGCCGCAGGCGTGGTTCCTGCACCACCGCATATCGCGGGCGAGGCGGGGCCCGCCGCAGGCGGGTTCCCGCCGAGCCGGCGATTAACCCGGCAGAGCCCGCAGACGAAGTGCATACGGAGGCGGGCAAGTGGGGGGTCCGGGGGGTCGCCCCCCGGGCTAGCTCAGTGCTCGAACAGGACGCTGACCGACTCGCCCTCGTGGATCCGGCGGATCGCCTCGGCCAGGGCCGAGGCCAGCGAGATGACCTGGAGCTTCCCGCCGAGCATGTGGTCCGGGATCGGCACGGTGTTGGTGCAGACGACCTCGGTCACCTCGGGGGCCGACTCGATCCGCTTCAGCGCGTCGTCGGCGAACAGGCCGTGCGTGCAGGCGACCCGGACCGACCGGACGTCGCGCTCCCGCAGCCGGTCGAGCAGTTCGAGGATCGTGGTGCCGCGCGCGATCTCGTCGTCCAGCACGATCACGTCCCGGCCGGTGACGTCGCCGATGATGGACGTGATCGTGACCTCCTGGTCGCTGATCCGCTGCTTGGCGCCGAACGCGACCGTCAGGCCGAGGCGGCGGGCGAAGGCCGCGGCCTGCTTGGCGTTGCCCAGGTCCGGTGAGACCACCACCGTGTTCGACAGGTCCTGGCCGCGGAAGTGGCTGGCCAGCTCGCCCAGGGCGTGCAGGTGATCGACCGGGACCGAGAAGAAGCCGTGCACCTGCGGGGAATGCAGGGTCATCGTCAGCACCCGGTTCGCGCCCGCGGTGACCAGCAGGTCCGCGACCATGCGCCCGCCGATCGACACCCGGGGCATGTCCTTCTTGTCCGACCGGGCGTACGCGTAGTGCGGGATGACGGCGGTGACGCGGGCCGCCGAGGCGCCCCGGGCGGCGTCCAGCATGAGCAGCAGCTCGACCAGGTTCTCCTGGACCGGAGGGCAGAGCGGCTGGATGAGGAACACGTCACGTTCCCGGCAGTTGGACTGGAGCTGCGCCTCCATGCAGTCATTGGCGAAACGGCGCAGCCGCACCGGGCGCAGCTGCTCGCCCAGGTCCGCGCAGATCTCGGCCGCCAGCTCGAGGATGGGCGCTGCCGCTGAACACCGCGATGTCCCGCACGCGGACCAGGGTAGTTGGCGCGCGGCCCGGCCTGCCGGGCGCCCCCGCCTGCCAGGCCGGCCCGTCAGCGGGTGACCCTGGCGGCCAGCTCCTGCCCGGCCTGCCGGAGCCAGCGGCCGGGATCGGCCAGCGCCGGCCCGGCCCCGCCCGCCAGGTCGGCCAGGCCCACGGCCCAGGCCACGGCGGGCGGCGGGCCGGCCGCGACCTGGCCGGCCACCAGCGCGGCGGGCACCCCGGCCGCCGCGGCGGCGGCGAACACCGTCCCGGCGACCTTCCCGGTCCCCGAGGTCTCGTCGTAGCGTCCTTCCCCGGTGATCACCAGCCCCGCCCCGGCCAGCGCCTGGTCCAGGCCGGCCAGCCGGCTCAGCTGCACCGCCCCCGGGCCGATCTGCGCGCCCCAGGCGGCGGCGAACCCGTACCCGGTGCCGCCGGCCGCCCCGGCGCCGGGCGCGCCCGGGTCGCCGCCGAGGCAGCCGGCCAGCCGGGCCAGGCCGTCCCCGAGCAGGGCCACCTGGGCCGGGCTGGCGCCCTTCTGCGGGCCGAACACGGCCGCCGCGCCGGCCGGGCCGAGCAGCGGGGCCCGCACGTCCGACAGGCAGCTGACCCCGCCGCCGGGGGGCGGGCGCAGCCCGGCCAGGTCCACCGCGGCCAGGTCCCGCAGCGCCCCGCCGCCGGGCGGCAGGGGCGTGCCGGCGGCATCGAGGAACCGGGCGCCGAGCGCGGCCAGCGCGCCGGTCCCGCCGTCGGTGGACGCCGAGCCGCCGAGCGCGATCATCACCTGGCGGGCCCCGGCGTCCAGCGCGCGGCCGATGATCTCGCCGAGCCCGGTCGTGTGCGCGCCGAGCGGGTCGGGCCGGGCCAGCAGCGGCAGCCCGCTGGCCCGGGCCAGTTCCACGGCCGCGACGCCGCCGGGCAGCTCCAGCCAGGCGCAGTCCACCGGCTGGCCCGCCGGGCCGGTGACCCGGCTGGCGTGCCAGCGGGCGCCGCTCACCGCCGCGGCGAGCACGTCCAGGGTGCCCTCGCCGCCGTCGGCCAGCGGGACGCAGACCACCTCGTCGCGGCGCCGCACGGCCGCGCCACCCGCCGGCCAGCGCGGCCGCCGCCTCGGCCGCGCCGATGCTGCCCTTGAAGGAGTCAGGGGCGATCACGACCCGCACGGCGCCTCCGCCCGGTGGCTCACGGCTGGTCGGAGGGGTCCGGCTTGAAGGCGGGCAGCCCGAGCGCCTCCCGGACCGCCTGCTGGACCTCGTCCTTGTCCTTCGTGGCGTCGATCTGCACGACGTATTCCTTGCGCGCGAAGATGGCGAGCACGGGGTCGGTCTTCTCGTGATAGTCATGCAGCCGGACGTCGAGGGCTTCCTCGGTGTCGTCCTCGCGGGTCACCAGCGTGCCGCCGCACACGTCGCACTTGCCCTCGACCCGGGGCCGGCCCTCGATCAGGTTGTAGTCCATGCCGCAGCCCGAGCACAGGCGGCGGGCCAGGACCCGGCGGCGGACCTCGGCGTCGGGCAGGTCGAGGTGGATGACCGCGTCGATGTCGTAGCTCTCCAGGAAGAACTCCGCCTGCCGGGCGTTGCGCGGGAAGCCGTCGATGATGAACCCGTAGTTCCAGTCGTGCTCGGCCAGCCGCTGCGCGGTCACCTTCTCGGCCAGGTCGTCCCCGACCAGCTCACCGGCGGCCATGATCCGCCGCACGTCGGCGCCCATCTTGGTGTGCTGCTGCACGTTCCAGCGGAAGATGTCGCCCACGCTGATGTGCACCAGATCCAGGTCCCTGGCCAGCCACGACGCCTGCGAGCTCTTGCCGCTGCCGGGCACGCCCATGATCACGTACTTGCGCATGCAGTTACCCTGACACATCGGGGCGGCCGCGGGTACGGCCGCCCGGCCCCTGTCTAGCGGTCTGGCCCGGCGCTCTGGCGCGGCGGCCCGGTCAGGCCTTGTCCGGCACGCACCGGTTGACGCACTCGCCGACGCCCTTCGACCACGGTGCGCAGCGTCTGGCCCGGCTGCAGGTAGACCGGCGGCTTGCGGGCGTTGCCCACGCCGCCCGGCGTGCCGGTGAGCAGCAGGTCACCCGGCTGCAGGGTGATGGCCTGGCTGGCGTAGGCCGCGATCTCGGCCGGGCCGAACAGCAGGTCGGAGGTGCGGGACTGCTGCATCACGGCCCCGTCCACCTCGCAGCGGACCTCCAGGTCCGCCGCGTCGCCGATCTCGTCCCCGGTGACCAGGTACGGGCCGACCGGGGTGCTCCGCTCGAACATCTTGCCCTGCAGCCACTGCAGGGTGCGGCTCTGCCAGTCGCGCATGCTCACGTCGTTGGTGACCGTGTATCCGGCGATGGCCGCCGCGGCCTCGTCCGGGCTGGCCCGGTAGATCGGCCGGCCGATGACCACGCCCAGCTCGACCTCCCAGTCGACCCGGTCGCTGACCGACGGGCAGCACCAGGTCGTCGTGGGCGCCCAGCAGGGTCTGGGCGAACTTGGCGAACAGCGTCGGGTACTGCGGCAGCTCCCGGCCGGTCTCCAGGATGTGCGCCCGGTAGTTCAGCCCGACGCACAGCACCTTGGACGGCTGCGGCACGAGCGGGGCGAAGCTGGCCTCGCTGGCCGGGACCGGCGTGGCGCCGGCCCGTTCCGCGGCCGCGGGGCCGCCGCGGCCAGCCAGCTGGGCGCCGGCCAGCAGCGCACCGACGTCGGCGGCGGCCAGCGGCACCAGCACATCGCCGTCCAGCCGGGCGGCGGTCGTCCCGTCAGGGGTCCGGATCGTGGCAAATCGCATGGGCCAGACTGTAGACGGTCCCGGTCAGGCGCCTGCTGCGGGGGTGCGGGCACCCGGGGGCCGGGCCGGCTCAGCGGGCCCGCCAGGTGAACACGTCGTTGAACGGCGTGGCGTACGCGTCGTTCGCGGTGAACGGCGCGACGCCCAGGGCCTCCTCGATGGTCCGGGCGGCCGAGTAGTGGTCGTAACGGACCGGGCTGACGTAGCCGGCCCGCACCGTGCCCTGCGAGCCCACCACCACGGTCGCCACCCGGTTGCCCGGCTCGGCGGTCCTGGCCGTCACGCCGGCCTCGTCCCAGGTGATGATGAGCAGGGACTTCTGCGTCCGCCAGGCGGGCGAGCCGAGGATGGGGGTGATGGTCCGCTTCAGCCAGCCGTCCTGGACCTCGCGGCTGTGCCGGCTGCCGTTGCCGGCCGACTCACCGTCGTAGTAGTCGTCCGCCGCGATCCAGGAGAAGCTGGGCGTGGCCGCCGCGCTCTTCAGGTCCGGTCCCAGGTCCCTGGCGTCCACCAGGTGCGCCCGGCAGCGGGCCCGGTTGCCGCTGACGTCGGTGTAGTTGATGAACGGCGCGTCGTCCGGGTAGTAGTACTTGTCGTAGCGTGAACTCGGTGGACGCGCGGTCGTTGCACCGGTAGCCCATGCCCTGCTCGTAGGCCTTCCAGGTCATCCCCCGGGCCTCGAGCTCGTCGCCGAGGTTCGGGTGCGGGTCGTTGATGTCCGGCCAGTAGATGGCGCCCCGGGCGTAGCTGTCGCCGCCCGCGATGGCCAGGTAGTTCTCGTCGCTGGGGTGGTACACGGCGTGGTAGTTGGCCAGCGTGGCGCCCCGGGCCATCAGGCTGTGGAAGAACGGCATGTGGCTGTGCCCGGACAGCACGGCGCCGCCGTTGGTGTTCTCCATCATGATCACGAAGACGTGGTCGAAGCGCGGCACGGCCGACCGCGGCGGGAGCAGCCGGGCGGCGAGGCTGCGGCGCGGACACCGTCAGCGAGAGGTGGCCGAGCATCCCGCCGCCCGGGCCGGACGGCTCGGGCTCACCACCGGGCGGCGTGGAACTGTCCAGGAAACGGGCCCCGACCTGGATGGACGCCGTGCCGGGCGGCACCGCCCCGGTCATGGCCCGGCCGAGGAACCCGGTCCTGCCGTCCCGGTCGGCCCGGGTCACCGTGCGCAGCGTGACCGGGGCACCGGCCTGGTGACCGGACCGGTCGAGGAAGGTGAGTGAGACCCGGACGTACCCCGGCTCGGTCTTCCACCCGCCCAGCCAGCCCGCCAGCCGGTAAGACAGGGACCCGCCCGCCGCGGCCCAGGGCGCCAGCCGGGCCGTCTGGGTCATGGCCGAGTCACCGTACGGGCCGGAGCTGAAGAACCCCGGCCCGGTGGCACCGGCCGGATGATTGAAATGGGCGGCGGTGTAGCACATCACGTTGGGGCTTCCGGTGCGGACCGTCCAGCCCGGGATGGTCGTGACCGCGTTCCAGTCCCTGGTGCAGTAGCCGGCGTCCCGCGTTCCCGTCCGCGATCAGGTTCCCGCTCCACTGTGCCCCGCTCCCGGCCCCGCTCCACCGGGCCCCGTTCCCCGGGGCCAGGCCGCGCGCCGGGCCGGACGTGGCCGTCCCGGCCGCGGCCGGGACGGCGGCCAGCAGCAGCGCCGCAGCGGCCCCCGCCGCCGTGCCCCAGCGTGCCGTGATCTGCTTCACCGACGTCATGGCGCCTCTTTTCGCTGGCCGGCCCGGATGGCGGTCAACAGCGAAACGTGGGCAGGCCACCCGGTCGTGAACACAGTGCCACGAACCGGTGAAACTGTCCCGTCAGTCAGCTGCCCGGCCGCGCCGGTGGCCCCGGCCCGGGCGGCCATGACGCTGCCGCAGGCCTTCTGGTCGATCGTGTCGTTATCTGTGTTGACATGTTTGGTCATGGGGCGGATGGTCGAAGGCGAGCGCACCAGTGGCCCGGGGCGGGGGTGCCGCCGCGCGACGTGGCGCGGCGATGCGGATGCCAGCCGGGCGTTCCTGCCTGGATGGAGGACCGATGCGATCACGACGGGCCGGGCTGGCCGCAGCACTCGTCATCATCACCGGGACCGGGCTGGCGGCGGCCGCGGCGCCGCGGGCGTTAGCCGAGAACAACGGGATCGCCGTCAGCGCGCCGCTGATGGGCTGGAGCAGCTGGAGCTTCCTGCGCAGCGACCCGACGGCGGCCAGGGTCGAGGCGGAGGCCAGCGCCCTGAAGTCCAGCGGGCTCAGCGCGCACGGCTACGACTACGTCAACCTGGATGACTTCTGGTACCAGTGCCCGGGCAGCCAGGGCCCCAACGTGGACCAGTACGGCCGCTGGGTGACCGATACCGCCAAGTTCCCGGCCAGCGGCGCGGTCAACGGCATCCAGGTCGTCGCGAACTACGTGCACAGCCTGGGCCTGAAGTTCGGCTTGTACGTGACGCCGGGCATCTCCAGGCAGGCGGTGGCGCAGAACACCCCGATCCAGGGCACGTCCTACACCGCCGGCCAGATCGCCACCACGGCCAGCGAGAACAACTACAACTGCGGCGGCATGGCAGGCATCGACTACAGCCAGCCGGGGGCGCAGGCGTTCATCAACTCCTGGGCTGATGAGTTCGCGTCCTGGGGCGTGGACTACGTGAAGCTCGACGGGGTCGGATCGTCCGATATCCCCGACGTGGCGGCCTGGTCGGCGGCGCTGCAGCAGACCGGCCGGCCGATGGCCCTGGAGCTGTCCAACTCCCTGGCTATCTCTAACGCCACCACGTGGTCAGCACTGGCCAACGGCTGGCGTACTACCGGCGATATCGAGTGCTACTGCGGCTCGGGTGGCAGCAGCTACCCGCTGACCGACTGGGCCAACGTGGAGTCGCGGTTCGCCGCCGCGGCGAGCTGGCAGCCCTACGGCGGTCCCGGCGGCTGGAACGACTACGACTCGATCGAGGTCGGGAACGGCAGCAACGACGGCCTGACCGCGGCGGAGCGGCAGACCCAGCTGTCGCTGTGGTCCCTGGCCAGCGCGCCGCTGATCCTGGGCACCGACCTGACCGCGCTGGACTCCGGGGACCTGGCCCTGCTGGAGAACAGCGCCGTGACCGCGGTCGACCAGGACGGCATCCCCGCCGACCGGGTCATCGACAGCGGTAATGAGCAGGTCTTCGACAAGCGCCAGCAGAACGGGACCTGGGACATCGGCGTGTTCAACACCGACGCCTCGGCCAGCCACAGCTTCAGCGTGTCACTCCCCCAGCTGGGCCTCACCGGCGCGGTGAACGTCACCAACCTGTGGTCCGGAACCTCGCTCGGCACCGTGAACGGCACCTTCAGCACGACGGTCCCCGCAGGCGGCGTCACCCTCATCTCGGCCACACCTGCCTCCGGTACCGGCGGGACCGGCGAGCTGGTCGGCGGCCAGTCCGGCCAGTGCCTGGACACCCGCGGCGACGGCACCCCCGGGCCGTACGTGTACTTCCCCGGGACCGCAGAGCAGATCTGGCCCTGCAACGGCGGGATCAACCAGGAGTTCTCGGTCACGTCCGCCGGTGAGCTGCGGACCATGGGCGCCACCGAGTGCCTGGACGTCTACAACAACGAGACGGCGCCCGGGACCACGGTCGAGCTCTGGCCGTGCAACGGCGGGGCCAACCAGAAATGGACCGTCGAGAGCAACGGGACGATCGTCGGCCAGCAGTCCGGGCTGTGCCTGGACGTGACGGGCGGCAGCACCACGGAGGGCACCCCGCTGGAGATCTGGACCTGCAACGGCGGCGCCAACCAGCAATGGTCGTGGGCGTACCGCTGAGCCCGCCGCGGCCAAGCCTCCGAGCTGGCCTGAGCCTGGTGCCCCCGCCGCGGCTCAGGCCAGCTCGGAGGCGAGGATCGCCGCGGCCGGGCGGCGGGCCCCGATGCGGGCCGGGATGGCGGTCAGCCCGGCCACGGCGACCAGGGTGCCGAGCACCCCGGCGGCCAGCCACCAGGCCGGCGGGACGGTCAGCACCCGGGTCCCCGCACCGTTCGCGGCCGCGAACAGCCCGATGCCCAGCGGGATGCCGAGCAGGGCGCCGGGCAGGGCGGGCAGCACCTGGGCCGCCGACACCCCGGCGCTGACCTGCTGCGGGGTCGCGCCGAGGGCGCGGGCCAGCGCTGCGGAGTGCCGGGCGTCCAGGACGGTGGCCCAGGCGGTCACGATCACGTTGAGGACGGCCAGGGTGACCAGCACGATCGTGAGCACGGCCAGCATCTGCTCATCCCGGTCGTAGACCGGGTTGGCGAGCCCGCCGGACCCGCCGAAGGCTTTCTGGTCGGCCGTGGCGTGGAAGGTGAGCACGGCGACAATGCCGGCCGCGGTGATCGCGACGCTGGCCGCGGTGAGCAGGGCGCGGCGCGGGCGGCGGGCGGTCAGCCGCACCCCGAGCAGCAGCGGCACCGGCAGCCGGGCGGACAGCGCGATCAGCCCGGCGCGGCGCCGTGGCGGGCGGGCCGCGTCGGCCAGCGCGCTGACCGTGCTGGTCCGCGCGGCCCGGATGGCCGGGACGAGCGTCGCGGCCAGCGCCACCGCGAGGGCCACGGCCACCACGAGCCCGGCGGCAGGCAGGGTGAGCGACGGCGCGCCGGGGCTGCCCACCAGGCCGGCCCCGGGATTGGTGATCAGCGGGGCGGCCAGCCAGCCGGCCGTCAGCCCAGCGGCCGCGGCGGCCAGGGCCAGGATCAGGTTCCCGGCCAGCAGCACGGCCGCGACGAGTCCCGGGGTGGCGCCGACCGCCTTGAGCAGCCCCACCCGGCGGGTGCGCTCCGCCATCCGGCCGCCGGCCAGCACGGCCACGCTGGCCACCGCCAGCAGGCAGGCCAGCCAGGCCCCCGGCGACAGGACGGATTGCTCGTCGGCCACCAGCAGGCCGTCCGCGGTAGCGATGCCGGGCCACGCGGTCACCGATATCGGGCCGAACCGGTGGCGGCCGGGGGTGGCGGCGTCGTAGCGGCGGGCGAACGCCCCGGCCCGGCCTGGGTCGCTGAGCTTCAGGTTCAGGACGTAGCTGGTCACCGGGTCCGCGGCCGTGGCCAGCCGGCCGGCGTCCGGCGCGGTGATCCAGATCAGGCCGATGCTGGTGGCGACCGAATACTGCCCCTGGTCCGGCGGAGACGCATGGCAGCCGCCGCCGCTGGTGTAGCAGAGGTTCGGGTACGGCGGGCTGGCTGCGGTGACCGCGATGCCGGCCACGGTGAAGGGCCGGCCGTTCAGGGTGATCCGGTCGCCGACGCCGACGCCGAGCGCGTCGGCGAAGGTCCGCTCGATGACCACGCCGCCCGGCCGGACCCAGCGGCCCGCGGTCAGCTTCGGCTGGTCGACCACGGCGGGCGCCTGACTGCGCCCTTCCGCCTGGGCGGGCGCCGCGACGCCGCGGGCCCGCAGTACCGCACCGACGAGGGGATAAGGCCCGCTGTGGCCGGTCACCCCGGCCGCGTGAGTCAGCGCCGCTGCTGCCTGGGCAGGCGGCGATGATACGTGGCCCGGCCGGTGCATGACCGGAAGATAGGCCACCACGTCCGGCCCGTTCGTCGCCGCCCGGGTCCGCTGATACGGCTGGCTGGTCACCCCGTGCAGGGCCAGTCCCAGGGTGAGCGTGGCGGTGGCGGCCGTGATGACGAGCAGCAGCAGCGCGGCCTGGGCCGGGCGGTACCGCAGGTCCCGGCTCGCCAGCCGCCCGAGCAGGACGCCCCGGCCCAGCAGGTGCCCGCGCACGGCTCAGCCCTCCAGTCCGGCGAGGGAGCTGAGGCTTCCGGTACTTCCGCCGGTCAGCCGGGTCTCATCCACGAACGCCCCGTCCCGCATGGAGACCAGCCGGTCGGCGGTGGCCGCTATCCGCGCGTCGTGGGTCACGATGACCAGCGTCTGCCCGGCCGTGTGCAGCGTCTCGAACAGCCGGAGCACCTCCCGGGTGGCCTCGCTGTCGAGGTTGCCGGTGGGCTCATCCGCGAGCACGACCAGCGGCCGGTTGGCCAGCGCGCGGGCGACCGCGACCCGCTGCCGCTGGCCGCCGGACAGCGCGGCGGGCAGGAAGCCGGCCCGGTCCGCCAGGCCGACCTGGTCCAGCAGGCCGGCCGCCCGGCGCCGGGCCTTCCGGGGCGAGATCCCGGCCAGCAGCGCCGGCAACTCGACGTTCTCGACGGCGGTGAGCTCGTCCATCAGGTGGAAGGCCTGGAACACGAAGCCGACCGCCTCGCGCCGCAGCCGGGCCAGCGCCCGCTCCCCCATCTGGTCGATGCGCTGCCCGGACAGCCAGATCTCCCCCGCCGAGGGACGGTCCAGGCCACCCAGCAGGTGCAGCAGCGTGGACTTCCCGCAGCCGCTCGGTCCCATCACGGCCAGCGTCTCGCCCGCGGCCACCGCGAGGTCGACCCCGTCGACCGCCCGGACCAGCCCGGCTTCCCGGCCGTACTCCTTGCGCAGGCCCCGGGCCGCCACGACCGGGGACCCCGTCAGCTCGCTCATAATTCATCCTTCCGCGCGGTCCAGGCTCGTTCACAGGCCTCCAGCCAGTGCAGGTCGGCCTGCAGCCGCAGCACGATGCCCTCCAGCAGCAGCCCGGCCGGGGAACCGCCCGGCTCAGCCAGGGCGGCCCGCTGCGCGTCGCGGAGCCGGCGGAGCAGTTCACGGCGCTGCGCGTCGACGATGGTCACCGGGTCGGCCAGCCGGGCCGCCGCGGCCGCGACCAGCTTGAGGTGAAATTCCGCCAGGTCGGGCCGGGGCCAGCTGACTTCGGTGACCCAGTCGGCCACCCGCTGCTGGCCGGCCGGAGTGAGCGCGTATACCTTCCGGTCCGGCCGCTCGGCCAGCCCCGCCGACTGCTCGGAGGTCACCAGCCCGGCTTTCTCCAGCCGGGTGAGGGTGACGTAGATCTGCCCGGCGTTCAGCGCGTCGCCCACCGCGCCCAGGGCCTCGCGCAGCCGGGTGCGCAGTTCGTAGCCGTGCGACGGCTCCTTGGCCAGCAACGCCAGCACGACTTCCTGCTGCACGGCACCTCCTGCGGCCCGGGCACCCGCGGCCCGGGGGGTCTCATCCGGGCCCGGCCCCGTAGGATAACGGTTAGCTAAGAGATAGCGGTTATCTATCCCGCTGTCAAGGTGCCGCCGCCGGGATGATGCCGGGCATGCTGGTCGCGGTAGCCGATATCACCCTGAACAGGGGATGCCAGCCAGGCCCGGCCGCGGCCACCGTCAGAGCATGAGGCGCGTTGCCGCGGTCGTACGGGGGTTGTGGCCGGATCGCAACCCGCTGCGGCGTGCCTCAGACCGGGCCGAGGCCGGCATCGTGACCGGCCTGGCCGTGGCCTTCCTGCTCGGTGCCCCCCTGATCGCCCTGGCGGTCTGGCAGCTGGCTTTCAGCACCGCCTTCACCACCACGGCCGCGGAGCAGGCGGGCTGGCGCCCGGTCCCGGCCCGGCTGCTCGCGGCCGCCCCCGAGTCCTACAGTTACGCCGTCTCCGCGCCCGCCCGGTGGCGGATCCCCGGCGGGGCCCTGCACACCGGCCGCATCCCGGTCTCCCCCGGCACCCGGGCCGGGGCCATCGTGACCGTGTGGGCCGGGCGCGCGGGCCGGCTGAGCCGCACGCCCACCTCGCCGTTCCAGGCGGCACTCCAGGCCTACGTCACCGCGGCCATGACCGTGCCCTGCTGGGGGATGTTCCTGCTGTTCGCCGGCGTCCTCGGCCGCCGCGCTGCTCGATGTCCGCCGCCTGGCCGCCTGGGACGCCGACTGGCAGGCGATGGATCCGCGCGGGCCGGCCGGGGCCAGTCCCGGACCCTAGCACTCCAGCCGTTGGTGATCTTGACCCACTGGGGTTCCGTGCTGAGCGGTAACGTTCCCGGAACGGTCCGGGCGTAGCGTCGTGCCCTGTGGGGGAAGCGCAGGAAGCGGGCGGGGAGGCACCAGCAGCGGCAGAGGTCACCGCCCGCTGGTTCCGCGTGGCGTCACCGGCGGCGGCTGTGGTCCCTGGCACGCTCGGTCTCGCGCTGGTAGCCGCCTGGGCACCCCTGACCTACCTCACCCGCGACCTGCATGCCTCTGGCGACGGCTTCGCTCCGGCGTTCGCCCTGGCCTGCGGCCTGGTGGGGGTGCTGGTGGCCCGGCGCCAGCCCCGGAACCCGGAGGGCTGGCTCTTGCTCGGCCTGGCCGTGTGCGGCATTGCCGTGACTGACAGCGGCCTGTACGCGGTACTGGACTACCGCATGCACCACGGCGGACTGCCGCTGGGCGAGACCGCGGTGTTCATCAAGGACACCGTGGGCGAGCTGGTGATCCTGCTCTTCCCGCTGGTCATCCTGCTCTTCCCGGACGGGCGGCTGACCCGGCGGTGGAGGTGGGTGCTGCGCGCCTATCTGCTCCTGGTGGTGGTGCTCACGGTGGGCATTTTCGCCAACGAGGCCGGCACCATCGCCGGGCGGCCCATCCAGGTTGACCTGGCCGGGGCGTACTCAGGCCCGGGCAGCCCCAACGGGATCCTCGCGGCGCTGGCGGCGGTGGCGGGAGCCGGATTCATCGTGGCCCTGCCGTTCTGGCCCGCATTCGTCGCCCGCCAGATCCTCAGCTGGCGCCGCGCAGCCAGCGAGCGGCGCCAGCAGCTCAAGTGGCTGATGGGCGGGGCGGCCATCGCGCTGGCCGGCCTCGCGCTGGTCGCCCTCGGCCCGCCAGCAGGCCAACCCCCCGGCCAGGTCGCCAGGGACCTTGCCTTCCTGGCCCTTATCGCGCTGCCGGTCAGCATCGGCGTTGGCATCCTGAAATACCACCTCTACGACATCGACCGGATCATCAGCCGCACCCTGGCCTATGCGATCGTCACCGGTGTGCTGGTCGGCGTCTATACGGGTGTCGTGCTGCTGGCGACCCGGGTGCTACCGTCCCGCACTCCGGTGGCGGTGGCGGGCGCTACCCTGCTCGCCGCGGCGTTGTTCAACCCCGCTCCGCCGCCGCGTCCAGCGCACGGTGGACCGCCGGTTCAACCGGGCCCGGTATGACGCCGACCGGACCATAGCCGCGTTCGCGGCACGGCTGCAGGACGCCCTGGACCCGGATGCGGTTCACGATGACCTGGCCGGTGTCGTGCACCGGGCCCTGGAACCCGCCCACGTGTCGGTGTGGACCAGCCACCACGGCTGAGGCTAGCTTCAAGTGCCCCCGGCGGGCTCAGGCGTAGTAGCGGTAGATCGCCTGGGCCACGCAGGCCGGCTTGGCGCCGCCGTCCACCTCGACGGTGAAGTCCGCGGTCAGCTGCACGGCCTGGCCATCGCCGACCGGCTCCACGGCGCTGATGACCGCGGCCAGCCTGATCTTCGCGCCGACCGGGACCGGCGTCGGGAAGCGGACCTTGTTCAGCCCGTAGTTGATGCCCATGCTGATGCCGCTGACCTGCGAGCAGCTCGGCGAACAGCGGGATGACCATGGACAGGGTCAGGTAGCCGTGCGCGATGGTGCCGCCGAACGGGCCGGCCGCGGCGCGGGCCGCGTCCACGTGGATCCACTGGTGGTCGCCGGTCGCGTCGGCGAAGGTGTTCACCCGCTCCTGGGTCACCTCGGTCCAGCCGGTGCGCCCGAGGTCGGCGCCAGCCAGCGCGGTGATCTCCTCCAGGCCGTTCACGACGGTGCTCATGCGGTGGTTCCTCCATGCGTCTCGCGGAGCTGCTTCTTGAGGATCTTGCCCGTGGCGGTGCGCGGCAAGCCGCCGGTGAAGCGCACCGATTTGGGAATCTTGTACCGGGCCAGGCGGCCGTCGAGGAAAGCGCAGGATGTCGGCTTCCGACGCGCTCAAGCCCGGGTGCAGCACGACCACGGCGCGGCCGACCTCACCCCACCGGCCGTCCGGGATCCCGATCACCCCGCAGTCGGCCACCGCGGGGTGGCTGAGCAGGGCGTTCTCCACCTCCGCCGGGTAGATGTTCTCCCCGCCGGAAATGATCACGTCCTTGATGCGGTCCACCACGGACACGTAGCCGTCCTCGTCCGTGGTGCCCACGTCGCCGGAGCGCAGCCAGCCGTCCGCGAGCACCGCGGCGGTCGCCTCCGGGCTGGCCCCAGTACCCCCGCATCACGTTGGGGCCGGACACGATGATCTCGCCGCGCTCGCCGGGCCCGGCCGCGGCCCCGTCCGGGCCGACCACCCGGACATCGGTGAAGAAGTGCGGCACCCCGGCCGAGCCCGCCTTGGCCAGGGCGTGCCCGGCGTCGAGCAGCAGCGCCCCCGGCGAGGTCTCGGTCATCCCGTAGCCCTGGATGAAGGTCAGCCCCCGGTCGGTGTAGCGCCGGATGGTCGCGTCCGGCACCGGGGCGCCGCCGCACAGCAGCATGCGCAGGCTGGACGTGTCCGCGCTGGCCCAGCCCGGGAGCGGCGGCCATCGCGTCGTAGATGGCCGGGACGCCGAACATCGAGGTCACCCGGTACCGGGCGATCAGCTCCAGGACCCGGGCCGGGTCGAAGGCCGGCTCGATCACCACCGTGCCGCCCTTGAGCATGGTGGGCAGGCAGAGCATGTTCAGCGCCGCGGTGTGGAACAGCGGGGCGACCGCCAGGGCGACCTCGTCCGCGCGGAAGTCGGCGTCCACCACCACGTTGATCGCGTTCCAGGTGATGTTGCCGTGGGTCAGCGTCGCGCCCTTGGCCCGGCCCGTGGTGCCCGAGGTGTACATGATCAGGCTGGGGTCATCCAGGCTGACCGGCACGTCCGCCGGTTCCGGGGGCGGCCCGGCCAGCAGGCTCTCGTAGTCATGCTCCCCCGCGGCCGGCCCGGCCAGCGCGACGAGATGGCGGAGCCGGGCCGCGGCGCGGATGCCCGCCACCACGGCCGCCTGCCCCGGGGCGTACACCAGCAGCGCCGCCCCGCAGTCGGCGAGCTGGTAGGCGAGTTCCGGCCCGGCCAGCCGCATGTTCAGCGGGACGAAGACCGCCCCGGCGGACCAGGCCGCGAACATGGTTTCCAGGAAGGCCGGATGATTGGGGCCGAGATACGCCACCCGGGACCCGGGCCCGGCGCCGAGCCCGCGCAGCGCCCGGGCCAGCCGGCCCACCCGGTCGTCCAGCTCGGCGTAGCTGAGCGCGCGTCCCGCGTGCAGGATCGCCCGCGCCTGCGGGGTCTTGCGGGCCCGGCGGGCGGTCCACGACCCAACGCCCTCGTTGAGCACTGCCTGCCCCTCTCAGCCGGGAGTCAGCCCGAGCAGCCTGGCGGCGTTAGTTTTGAGGATTTTCTCCCGGACCGCGGGCTTGATCGGCAGTTTCTCGAAGTCGGCCAGCCACCGGTCGGGGGTGAGCATCGGGTAGTCCGAGCCGAACATCACCTTGTCCTGCAGCAGCGAGTTGGCGTACTGGACCAGCTGGGGCGGGAAGTACTTCGGCGACCAGCCGGACAGGTCGATGTGCACGCCGGGCTTGTGGGTGGCCACGGCCAGCGCCTCATCCTGCCAGGGGAACGACGGGTGGGCCAGGATGATCGTCAGGCCCGGGAAGTCCGCCGCCACGTCGTCGATCAGCATCGGGTTGGAGTACTTGAGCCGGATGCCCCCGCCGCCCGGGGCGCCGGCCCCGATGCCGGTCTGCCCGGTGTGGAAGACCGCGGGGACGCCGAGTTCCTCGATCACCTCGTACAGGACGTAGGCGGACCGGTCGTTCGGGAAGAAGCCCTGGACGCTGGGGTGGAACTTGAAGCCGCGGACGCCGTGCCCGGTGACCAGGCGGCGGGCCTGCCGGGCGCCCGGCCCGGCCCCGGGCCGGGTCGATGGAGGCGAACGGGATGATCACATCCGGGTGCTCGGCGGCCGCCTGCGCCACCTCCTCGTTGGGCACCGGCGGCTGCCCGCTCGCGGCCTCGGCGTCCACCGTGAACACCACGCACGCCATGTGCCGCTCGCGGTAGTAGGCGGCGATCTCGCCGAGCGTCGGCCGCCGGGTATCAGCGATCCTGAAGTAGGCGTTGGACGCTTCTTCCAGCCCGGCGGGCAGCGATCCGCTGCCCTGGCTGGAGACCTCCGCGTGCACGTGCACGTCGATGGCGGTCAGCGCGTCCAGGTCCAGGCCTGCGGTCACGGGGGCCTCCGGGCGCTCGCCGGGCGTTCAGCTGGGGGCGTGGCGGGACACCCGCCCGGCGGCGAAGCGGTCCCGCGGTCCTATTCTGGCCGCCCCGGGCCCATCTCCGCGCCCCCCGCGGCCGGCTCCGGCGGTGCCGGCTCCGCCGCGGGCCGGGCCGGCGCCGGCTGGGCCGCCAGCCCGCGCAGCGCCAGCCGCCGCTCGCACCAGCGCCGCAGCTTCGGGTCCAGCGAGGAGCGCAGCAGCGGCCAGTCCTGCGTCAGCAGCCGCGGGTTGACGAAGCGGGCCAGGTCGTTGCGGCGGCCCTGGGTCAGCACGATCCCGTACAGGCTGCGCCGGAGCCGGTCGTCGGTCACGTCGAATTCCCGCATCCCCGGCCAGGCCAGGTGGCGGGGCAGGACGATGACACCCCGCTCGGGCCCGTGCAGATCTTCCAGGCGGGCGGGCAGGCGTCCCGCCAGCCCGATCCGCCCGGGCCGCAATAGATCCGTCAAGGACATGAACCGATTATCACTGACCTGCCACGATGTCCTCGCATTGACTCGCGGGGAAGCGTGTCGCGGTGCTGAGCCCGGGGGCCCGAGCCCCCGGAACCCCCACGGCCCGCCCCCGCAGCCACTCCGGCTGCAGCAGCAGCCCGGTGACTCGCCGGCGCGGCGAGAACACGCCTGCGGCGCGCCTCCCCTCACCAGCGAACAAACCCCGGGGGCCCGAGCCCCCGGAACCCCCACGGCCCGCCCCCGCAGCCCCTTCGCCTGCAGCAGCAGCAGGGTGACTCGCCGGCTCGGCGAGAACACGCCTGCGGCGCGCCTCCCCTCACCAGCGAACAAACCCCGGGGGCCCGAGCCCCCGGGCCCCCGGGGGAACACCCCTGAAACCCCCGGCGGGACCCGCGCGGCCTGCTGGCGCCCGGCCTCAGGGGGCGCGGCTAGACTCTTCGCATGTCCAGCGATACCCCGGCCCCGAGCTGGCGGTTCTTGTTCCGGCCCAAGTGGCTGGGCTGGCATGCACTGATGGTCCTGTCTGTCCTGGGCATGCTGGCCCTGGGCGACTGGCAGTTCCGTCGCGCCGAGTCCGGGAACTCCCTGAGCTGGGCGTACACCTTTGAATGGCCTATTTTCGCCGGCTTCGTGATCGTCTTCTGGGCTAAGACGATCAAGGACGAGTTCCGGCCGCCGACCTCGGCCGAGGGCCTGGACGGCGTCTCGCTGCCCGCCGGGCGGGACGGGGCGGCCGCGGCCGGTCCCGGCCCCGCGGCCGGCGGGGCCGGCGCCGCCGCGGATGAGGACGACGAGGAACTGGCCGCCTACAACGCCTACCTGGCCCGGCTCACCTCCGAGGCGAGCAGGCACGGCAAGTGGCACGGGCTCCGCTGAGCGGGCCCTGACAAGAAATTTGAGGAGGCAGGCCGGTGCGCGCAGCCGTGCTCCGCTACCGGGTGATGGCCTACGTGACCGGCGTGGTGCTGATCATCCTGTGCTTCGTCGGCATCCCGCTGCAGATCGCCGGGTATCCCGCGGTCGCCAACAACGTCGGCGTGCTGCACGGCATTCTCTACATCATCTACCTCGTCTTCGCCTGGCTGCTGGCCCGCCGGCTGCACCTGACCCTCGGCCCGACGGTGCTGATGCTGCTGGCGGGCACCATCCCGATCCTGACCTTCGTCGTGGAGCGCTGGGTGACCCACCGCTACATCGAGCCGGCCCTGGCCGGGCAGGAGACAGCCCGGCCGGAGATGGCGAAGCCCCGGAACCCGTGAGCAGGGAGCAGGTGGCCCAGGAAGAGGCAGGCCGGGACGGGGCGGGCGAGCACTACTTCACCGCCACCCCGGCCGCCCCGCACCGCCCGGGCCTGGTCCAGGTCGTCCTCCCCGACCTGCACTTCGAGTGCGCCACGGACGCCGGGGTGTTCTCCGCGGGACGGCTGGACCCGGGCAGCCGGGTGCTGCTGGAAGCGGTCCCGCCTCCCCCGGACGGCGGCGACCTGCTCGACCTGGGCACCGGGTACGGCCCCATCGCGCTGGCCATGGCGGCCCGGGCGCCGCGGGCCACGATCTGGGCGGTGGACGTCAACGAGCGCGCACTGGACCTGTGCGCGGCCAACGCGGCCCGCGCCGGGCTGGGCAACGTGCGCTGCGTGACCCCGGCGGCCCCGGAGCTGCCCGGCCAGTTCGCGGCGATCTGGTCCAATCCGCCGATCCGGGTCGGCAAGCAGGCGCTGCACGCGATGCTGGCCAGCTGGCTGGGCCGGCTGGCCCCCGGCGGCCAGGCCCATCTCGTGGTCCAGCGGAACCTGGGCGCGGATTCGCTGCAGCGCTGGCTGCAGGCTGGCGGGTGGCCGGCCACCCGGATCGCGTCCCGCAGCGGCTACCGGGTGCTGCAGGTGAGTCCCCGATGACCCGGCCGGCCGAGCCCGGGCCGTCCGGCTCCCTGGCGCCGCCCGGGGAGGCGGGCCAGGCGGCCGCCCCGTACAAGCAGCTGCGCCCCACGGACGTGAAGCGGCTGAACCGCTCCTGGCGCCGCGCCACCGGGGCCCGGCTGGCCCTGCTGCTCGACTCGGTCACCCAGCCGTTCAACGTCGGGATGATCGTGCGGTCGGCGGCCGCGTTCGGCGCCGAGCACATCTGGCTGTGCGGGAACTCGGCCGCGCTCGATCATGCCTCCGCGGCCAAGACCGCGCTGGGCACCCAGCGGCTGCTCAGCTGGGAACGTGAGCCGGACCCGGTGGCCGCGGCCAAGGCGGCCAAGGCCGCGGGGCTGCGGGTGGTCGCGATCGAGCAGGCGGCCGGGGCGTACCCGCTGCACGAGGCCCCGCTGCACGGCGACGTCTGCCTGGTGCTCGGCAATGAGGACCACGGCTGCTCTCCCGCCCTGCTGGCGGTGGCCGACGCGGTCGCCTACATCCCGCTGGTGGGCCGGGTCGGGTCACTGAACGTGTCCGCCGCCGCCGCCATCGCCCTGGCCGAGGCCCGCCGCCGGGAATGGTCAGCCGGCCCGCAGGGCGCCGCGGACCACGGCCCCGCTGAGCAGGGCACTGAGGTCCAGGGCACTGAGGTCCAGGGCGCCGTTGACCAGGGCGGATCCTGAAACCCTGGCGCTGCTGGGGTTTCAGGATCCGGTCATGATCCGTTTACAGCCTGCTCCGCCTGGTAGCGCATACTCGCTTACATGCCGACCGCATTCCTCGACCACCCCACGCCGATAGCGTTCGCCCACCGCGGCGGGGCCGCGCACGCCCCGGAGAACTCGTGGCGGGCCTTCGAGCACGCTGTCGGGCTGGGGTACGGGTACCTGGAGACTGACGTCCAGGCGACGCTGGACGGGGTCCTCATCGCCTTCCACGACCGCTCCCTGGCCCGGGTGACCGGCCTCCCGGGCCGGGTCGCCAGGATGAGGCACCGGGATGTCGCCGCCGCGCTGATCGACGGCACCGAGCCGATCCCGGTGCTGGAAGACCTGCTGGGGGCCTGGCCGGACGTGCGGTTCAACATCGACCTGAAGGACGCTCCGGCGGTGGAGCCGCTCAACGCGGTGCTGCGCCGGACCGGGGCCTGGGACCGGGTCTGCGTGACCTCGTTCTCGGCCAGCAGGCTGCGCGCCGCGCGGCGCGTGTTCGACCGGCAGGTCTGCATGGCCGCCTCCCCCATCGGCACGGCCGTGGTCCGGTTCGGCGGCCCCATCGGCCCGCGCGACCGTACCCGGCCGGGCCGGGTCACGGCGGGCCGGACGAGCCGCCGCGGGCCCGGCCGCTCGCCCGGCTGGCCGGCGGCAGCGCAGCCGCGGCGGGCCGCAGGCCGCCGGCCGCGGGGCCCATCTGGCCCTGGCCGAGCGGCTGGCCCGGACGGGCGTGCGGTGTGCCCAGGTGCCCGCCCAGGTGGCCACGCCCGCGTTCGTCGGCCGGGCGCACGCCCTGGGCCTGCACGTGCACGCCTGGACCATCAACTCCCCCGGCGTGATGCGTGACCTGCTGGATATCGGGGTGGACGGCATCATGACCGACGAGACCGTGGTGCTGCGGGACGTGCTGATCAGCCGCGGAGAGTGGCACCCCCGGGTCACCCGGTAGCCAGCCGGGGATTCCGGACGGCGGCGATACCGGGCCTCCCGGGCGGGTGAGGCGGCCGGGACTCCCGGTGAGCATGCCGGCACCGATGGGTCCGGGGCACGCCGGGGGGGTTGGAATCGGGCACAGCGGGAATCTTGACCGGGTACTCGGCGTTAACAAATTCACAAGGCTGAGCGCCTGGGAGGCAGTAACTAATGGCCGAACGCGCACTTCGCGGCACCCGGCTCGGGGCGACGAGCTACGAGAACGACCGTAACACCGACCTGGCACCACGCCAGGAGATAGCTTTCGACTGCCCCAAGGGTCACCACTTTACCGTCCCGTTTGCCGCCGAGGCTGAGGTTCCGGCTACCTGGGAGTGCCGGGTGTGCGGGGTGACCGCGTTCACTGCCACCGGCGACCTGTCCGCGCCGCGCAAGGCCAAGCCGCCGCGGAGCCACTGGGACATGCTGCGCGAGCGCCGGTCCATCGCCGACCTGGAGGAAGTGCTCGCGGAGCGGCTGGCCCTGATCAGGAGCCAGCGTGGTGAGGAAACGCCGCGCAAGCAGAACACGAGGCACCGCAAGAGCGCCTGAACGCACGCGATGACGGCCCGGGTCCGCCCGGGCCGTTTCTGCTGTCCCGGCCCGGGCGGGCCCGCCAGCAGACGGCCCGGGCCAGCGGCTCAGCGGGTGGTGGCGCGGGCGCCCGCGCAGCGCCGCCCAGCGGGACGCCACCCCCCAGCGCCCGATCCGCCAGAACGCCTCCACCATGATGGATTTGCTCATCTTGCTGGAGCCGTGGATCCGCTCCACGAACGTGATCGGCACCTCCACCACCCGCAGGCCCGCGTTCAGCGCGCGGAGGGCCAGGTCGACCTGAAAGCAGTAGCCCTGGGACTCGATCTCTTCCAGCCGGACGGCCCGCAGCGTGGCGGCCCGGTAGACCCGGTAGCCGCCGGTGGCGTCCTTGAGCGGGATACCCAGGGCCAGCCGGGCGTAGATGTTCGCCCCCCGGGACAGCACCTCGCGTGACTTCGGCCAGTTGAGCACCCGGCCCCCCGGCACCCACCGGGAGCCGAGCACGAGGTCAGCCTGGCGCAGCGCGTCCAGCAGGAGGGGCAGCTGCTCGGGCTGGTGAGACCCGTCCGCGTCCATCTCCACGACCGCGCCGTAATCCTGCTCGAGGGCCCAGCCGAACCCGGCCAGGTACGCCGCGCCGAGACCGCCCTTGCCCGGCCGGTGCAGGACGCGGATGCGGGAGTCCTCGGCCGCCAGCTTGTCGGCCAGCTCGCCGGTGCCGTCCGGGCTGTTGTCGTCGACCACCAGCAGGTCGGCGTCGGGGACCGCGGACCTGACCCGCGCGGCCATGGCCTCCAGGTTCTCACGCTCGTTATACGTGGGCATGATGACGGCGACCCGGCCAACTGGAGTCCCGGCTTCGTTGTTGCCAGCCAACCTCTCCTGCCTTCCCCTGACTAGCCGCGTGGGGTCGCGGCCTCTCGGGCCCGTGATCCCTGCAGGCTACCGTCACGCGGCGTCATCGGAGCCCGTGCACCGATGGGCATAGCCAAATTTGCACCAATGTTGACGCTGGGAGGCCGCGCTGCCCCCCGATTCCCGCCCGCGCACGGCCCGCTGCCGCGGGCCCGGACCCGGCCGCCTGCGGCCCGGGCGGCCTTCGGGCCCGCGCAGCAGCCTCTGCGGGGGCCGCTGAGGGAAGAGGGCCCGGGCGTCCCTTCGGACCGGAGACCGTCCCGCCGGCAACGAGCTCGTTCTCCGTTGTCTACTGGGCGCCCAGGCCCTTCCCGTTTCCAACCCCCCGGCCCAGCGGGCTACCGGGCACGCCCTGGCGCGCTGCGCCTGGCTTCAGGGCCGCTCACACGGCCCGCACGCAGCCTGGCCCGGACGGCCAGCGAACCCCGACGGCTAGCCAAGTGCTGGACTGTGCGCAGCAACATACCGCGACCACGCCTGATGTCAACCGGCTCTGCGGCGGCCCGAGGGGCCCTGGTTCCGCCGCACGCCTGGGGATAGCATGAAACGGTTTCCCCAGCGCGTGAGGGCGTCATGACACCGTGGTCAGCGGGCGGTCCAGCCAGGGGGCGGCGGCGGGAACCGCGACAGCCCCGGCGGGACGCTGCTGGCTGGCCTCCGCAGCCAGCGGCGAAGGCCGGCCCAGCCAGCCAGCCGGGCGGGGAGGATGATCCGGCGCTACCTGACGGGAACCATGCAGGCCAATGTGGCCTCCGGCGCCCTGCCACTCCGTGCCCTGCCCGCCTGTCCCGGGACGGACAGAGCGCCCTGAGTGCTCTCCCGGCCTGACCGCCTGTAGATCATCCATTCATGGGAGGACCAGCAATGACGGAGAGTCAGCAGGACCCGGTTTCCGAGTCGCAGATTGCCGTGCACTGGCGCGAGGAAGAGTACATCTACCCGCCAGAGTCGTTCATCGAGCAGGCCAATGCGGCCGATCCGGCGATCTTCGAGCGCTTCGACGAGAAGAATTTCCCGGACTGCTTCGTCGAATACGCGGAGCTGCTGAGCTGGGACAAGAAGTGGGACACGGTCCTGGACTCGAGCAACCCGCCGTTCTGGAAGTGGTTCAGCGGCGGCCGCCTGAACGCCTCCTACAATTGCGTGGACCGCCACCTCGCGGACAAGGCGGACAAGGCCGCGATCATCTGGGTGCCGGAGCCGGAGGCGGTCGAGCCGGTCGCCATCACCTACCGGGAGCTCTATCACCGGGTGAACGAGTTTGCCGCGCTGCTGCGTGACTTCGCCGGGCTGAAGGCCGGCGACCGGGTCACGCTGCACATGCCGATGGTGGCGGAACTGCCGATCGTGATGCTCGCCTGCGCCCGGCTGGGCGTGGTGCACTCGGAGGTCTTCGGCGGGTTCAGCGGCAACGCGTGCGGGACCAGGATCGCCGACTCCGGCAGCCGGGTCCTGATCACGATGGACGGGTACTACCGCAGCGGCACGCTGGTGGACCACAAGGTCAAGGCGGACGAGGCGGTGGCCGAGGCGGCCAAGCAGGGCCAGGAGGTGGACAAGGTCCTGGTCTGGCGGCGGCACGAGGGCGAGTACGCTTCCCAGACGCCGATGGTGACCGGCCGCGACTTCTTCGTGGACGAGGTGAGCGCCCCGTACCGCGGCCAGGTCGTGGAGCCGGTCTCGCTGCCGTCCGAGGCGCCGCTGTTCCTGATGTACACCAGCGGCACCACGGGACGGCCCAAGGGCGCGCAGCACAGCACCGGCGGGTACCTGTCCTACGTGACCGGGACGTCCAAGTACTACCAGGACATCCACCCCGAGGACACGTACTGGTGCATGGCCGACATCGGGTGGATCACCGGGCACTCCTACATCGTGTACGGCCCGCTCTCGCTCGGCACCACCACCGTGATCTACGAGGGCACCCCCAACTTCCCGGACGCGGGCCGGCCGTGGCGGATCGCCGAGCGGCTCGGGGTGAACATCTTCCACACCTCGCCGACCGCCATCCGGATGCTCCGCAAGGTCGGCCCGGACGAGCCGGCCAAGTACGACTACCACTTCAAGCACATGACCACGGTCGGCGAGCCGATCGAGCCCGAGGTCTGGCGCTGGTACCACAAGGCGGTCGGCAAGGGCGAGGCCGTCATCGTGGACACCTGGTGGCAGACCGAGACCGGCGGGTTCCTGGGCAGCTCGCTGCCCGCGCTCAAGCCGATGAAGCCGGGCAGCTGCGGTCCCGCGGTGATCGGCATCTACCCCGCCATCTACGACGAGGACGGCGTGGAGGTCCCGGACGGGAAGGCGGGCAACATCTGCATCCGCAACCCGTGGCCCGGCATCATGCAGACCGTCTGGGGCCAGCCGGAACGGTTCATCTCGGTCTACTACGAGAAGTACAACAAGAATCCCGACAGCAAGGACTGGCGCGACTGGCCCTACTTCGCCGGGGACGGCGCCGTCCGCGCCCCGGACGGCTACTACCGGATCCTCGGCCGGGTGGACGACGTGATCAACGTGGCCGGGCACCGGCTGGGCACCAAGGAGATCGAGTCGGCCGCGCTGACCGTGGAGGAGGTGGCCGAGGCCGCCGCGGTCCCGGTGATCGACGACATCCGGGGCCGCGCGGTCGAGGTGTACGTGTCGCTCAAGCCGGGGTACGACGGCCAGTCAGGAGATGGTGGCCAAGGTCACCCGGGCCATCGAGGTGGAGATCGGCAAGATCGCCCGCCCGAAGAACGTCTGGATCGTCCCGGACATGCCGAAGACCCGGTCCGGGAAGATCATGCGCCGGGTGATCGCCGCGGTGTCCAATTTCACGGACACCGGCGACGTCACCACGCTGGCCAACCCCGAGATCGTGGACGACATCCGCCGCGAGGTGCAGTCGGCCAAGGTCGCGCGGGGGGACGTGCCCCGGGAACTCACCGAGACGGAGCGGGCCGAGATCCAGTCCTTCGGCCAGGAGTAGCCGCCAGTTCCGTCCCCCGCGGCCGCCGCTGCCCGGCGCCGGGTCAGGCCCCTCCCGGGCCGCCAGGCCCGCGCTGAGCGGGCTGCCGCGGGGACGGAGCGGGCTTCGCGCTGAACGGGCCGAGGAGGGCCTGCCAGAGCCGGGCGGCATGGTCGTCATGGCCCGTGGCGGCGGTGCCGGCCGCCGCGGCAGCGGCCCGGCGGGCCGCGTGTTTGCGGGTGAGCACACGGGTCAACTCGATCTTCGCCATGAGTCCCGTCCTTTTCCTGCGCCGGGAGAGCGGGCGCAGTCATGTCTCCGGGCCTGGCCGGAGCAGGGGGTGGCCGGTGGCCACGGGAATCGCGGTGGCGGGGCCTGCGTGCTGACTCCGTGATGGTCGGGGGCCTGCCGCCACTGCCGTGCGGACGATATTAGTGCACCGGGGCCCGCCCGGCGGGGACATTGACCCGTGTCGCCCCGGCGGCCATGTCCGGGGTCCCGCTCACCCGCCCCGGCGGCGAGGGACGCTTGGGCCGGCGGACTGGCGGGTTACGGGACGACGACGGTGCCGGTGGCGGTGACCACCACCAGGGGCTGGTCCAGCACCCGGGCGGCGGACGGCCCGCGGCCCGGGTCGGCCCGGCACACCACCCGGGCCTCGAAGGCCAGCTCGCGGCTGCGCCGGCCGGTGCGCACCACGGTCGCGGCCGCCTCGATCACGTCCCCGGCCAGCACCGGCGCGCGGAACTGCACGTCGGAGTAGGACGCGAACAATCCCTCGTCGCCGTCCATCCGGATGGCGGCCTCGGTGGCCACGTCGCCGAACAGGCCGAGTACGTACGCGCCGTCCACCAGGTTCCCGCCGTAGTGGGCGTGGCTCGCGGGCACGTAACGCCGGTGGGTGACGGTCAGGCCATTGTGCTCATCCGCGGCGGGCTGGCCGGTCACGCCGCACCTGCCCCGACCGGCTCCGGCGCCAGCACGTGCACCAGGTAGCTGGCCACCTCACGGGGCGTGGTGCCGCGGCCGAAGATCTTGTCCACGCCGAGGTCGCCGGCCATCGCCGGGTCGAACCGCGGGCCGCCCACGACCAGCAGCGGGCCGCCGTCCGGCTAGGCGGCGGCCCGGAACGCGGCGGACAGCTCCCGCGCCCCGGCCAGATGCGCCTCGCGCTGGGTGACCACCTGGCTGACCAGGACCGCGTCCGCCCGCTCGGCCTGGGCCCGGGCGACCAGGTCGGCCACGTCCACCTGCGCGCCCAGGTTCACCACCCGGATCTCCCGGTAGTACTCCAGGCCCTTCTCCCCCGCGTGGCCCTTGACGTTGAGGATCGCGTCGATGCCCACGGTGTGCGCGTCGGTGCCGATGCAGGCGCCCAGCACGACCAGCTTGCGGCCCAGGCTGCTGCGCACCCGCAGGTTGATCTCGGCCGGGGAGAGCACCGGGAACTCGCGGCGGGTGATGGTCACCGCGGACAGGTCCACCAGGTGCCCGGTCCGGCCGTACACGATGAAGAAGGTGAAGTCGGGGCCCATGCCCTTGGCGTGCACCACCATGGCCGGATCCAGGCCCATCTTGCCGGCCAGCTGCAGCGCCGCCCCTTCCGCGCGGGCGCGCTCTTCTTCATTCCCGAACGGAACCGGCAGCGTGAAGGAGATCTGGACCTGGCCATCCCCCGTGGTGTCGCCGTAGGGACGTACGACCGGACCGCTCATGACCCGTCCTCCTGATCGCGTTCCAGGAACTCACCCGCCGGATTCCAGTAGCCGTCAGCGCGGGCGATGACCCCGCCGAGGCCGCGGCCGCCGTCGGCGGGGCGGCGGGTCACGCCGAACGTGCCGTCCGCGATCGCGGTCAGCAGCCCTTCCCGGCTGATCCGCCGGAGCAGGTCCACCGCCTCGCCCAGCACCTGGTGAGCCCGCTGCTCCACGAACCCGCCCGGCGGCGGCCGGAAGTTCTCGCCCAGCCGGGCCGCGGCCCGGGCCACGTACCGGGCATTCTCCAGGGCCAGGTCGCGGTCGGACAGGAACGGGGTATGGATCCCCTCGGTCATCATCCCGATCAGCAGGATGGACTGGTCCGTCATGACCCCGGCCAGGTTGAAGAACGCATCGAGCAGGTAGCCGGCGAACACGTTGCCGGTCATGTGCTTGGTCGGCGGCATGTACTTCAGCGGCGCGTCCGGGAACAGCTCGCGGACCAGCTGGGCGTGCGCCAGCTCGAGCACGAACGAGTCGGGCACCTCGGGGTTGATCTCGAACGCGTGGCCCAGGCCCAGCTGCCCGTCGGCCAGGCCCGCTTCCTTGCCGAAGAACTCGTTCATCAGCTGGCTGACGACCACGGTGTGCGCGGCGTCCACCGCGTCGGCGGTGGTGAGGTAGTTATCCTCGCCGGTGTTGATGATGATCCCGGCCCGGGCGTGGATCTGCCGGGCGAAGCGCTGGTCGATGAACGTCCGCTGCGGGTTGATGTCCCGGAAGATGATCCCGTACATGCAGTCGTTGAGCATCATGTCCAGCCGTTCCAGCCCGGCCAGCGCGGCGATCTCCGGCATGCACAGCCCGGAGGCGTAGTTGGTCAGCCGCACGTACCGGCCGAGCTCGCGGGAGACGTCGTCCAGCGCGGCCCGCATCAGCCGGAAGTTCTCCTGGGTGGCGTAGGTCCCCGCGTAGCCCTCCCGGGTGGCGCCTTCCGGCACGTAGTCGAGCAGGGACTGGCCGGTGGACCGGATCACCGCGACGATGTCCGCGCCCTCCCGGGCCGCGGCCTGCGCCTGGGGGATGTCCTCGTAGATGTCGCCGGTGGCGACGATCAGGTAGATCCACGGCTTGGGCGGCTCTGCGGTGGCCTCGATCATCGCGGACCGTTCGGCCCGCCTGCGGTCGATGGCCGCGAAACCCCCGGCGAGCGCGGCCCGCGCCGCGTCCCGTGCGGCCCGGGCGTCGGCGCCCTCCGGCAGCCGGAACTTCACCGTCCCGGTCGCGGCGTCGGCGGCCAGCGCGCGCAGCGTCGGGTACCCGCCCGCGAGCAGCGCGTCCCAGACCGGGAGAGCCACGCCGTGTTCCAGTCCGGTGCTCTCCCGGACGCCATCGACCAGCCGGTTCACCCACGGCATGCCGTCGTCGTCCGCGCCCTCCAGCCCGGCCAGCCGGAGCACCGCCCGTTCCACCGACACGGTCGTATGCCGGGTGGCCAGATCCACGATCGGCTGCCCGGCCACCCGGGCCAGTTCGCGGGCCTCCGCCACCATCGCGGGGTCGAGCCGGAGCCTAGATTCCACCCGCAGAACCTCCTTTACTCGGTGAGCCGGGCCTCGAACAGCGCGCGGACCCCCGGCTCGGACCGGAGCAGGTCCAGCGCGAGTTCCGCATGACCTGGCACATACCCGTTACCGATCAGCATCGTCACGTCGGCGGCCACGCCCTCGGCGCCCAGCGCCGCCGCGCTGAACGAGGTGGCCATGGAGAAGAAGATCACCGTGCCGCCCGGCGCGGTGGCCAGCACCGCACCGCCCTCGCAGCCGGGCACGTCCACGCACACCACGGTGACGGCCGCCGGGCCGCCGGCCGACCGGACCGCATCAGCCAGCGCCACCGGGTCCCGGGCGTCGGCGATCACGACCTGATCGGCGAGGCCAGCCGCGGCGACCGCGGCGGCCTCGGCCTCGGCCGGCACCACGCCGATGATCGTGCCCGCACCCGCCCGCCGGGCGGCCGCCGCGGACAGGGAGCCGCTCTTGCCGCCGGCGCCGAGGATGGCCACGACCGGACCCGGTCCCAGCTCAGCACGGGCCAGTCCGGCCCGTACCACCCGCTCGGTGAGGGCGGGCGCACCGCAGACGTCCATGACCGCGAGGGCCAGGCCGGCCGGCAGGTCCGCGGGCAGCACCGCGGCGATGGACCGGCCGAACAGGACCGCGTGGCCGGCGCAGGGAACCTGCTCGGACTGGCCGTCCCAGCGGGCCAGCCCGTCGGTCAGGGCCAGCGGGGTCAGGCTGAGTGAGACCAGCGTGGCGATCCGGTCGCCGGCCGCCAGGCCCAGCGATGACGCCGGGCCCGCCTCGTCCACCACGCCGGTCAGCATGCCGCCGGACCCGGTCACCGGGTTCTGCATCTTGCCGCGCTCGGCGACGATGTCGAGCACCGCGCCCCGCATGGCCTCGGCCGATCCGCCGGTCGATTCCCGCAGCTGGCGGTAGGAGGCGGCATCCAGGTTCAGCCGGTCTACCGCGACGCGGACTTCATCCGGCCAGATCGCCGGGTCGGCGTCCAGCCGCCAGGCCGCCTGCGGCAGTACCCCGGCGGGCTCGAGCACCCGGTGCAGGCCGAGTGGTGATCCCGGGCGGCGCCCGGTGCGCGGTGGGTCCTGGATCAACGGATGCCCCCTACCTGACAGTAAGTCTTCCTGTGCGAGAGTCCTCCCACACTATCTTCTGCTGTTCTTGGTGCAGATGGAAGGCTATCCTTCAATGAAGCACGACGAGAACGGGAAGGTGATCAGCCTTGGTCAGCCAGCCGTATGCGTACCGCCGTGCCGGGCTTACCGAGCCGGACTGGCGGCGGTTCCCGGGCTGGTCGCAGGTGACCACCGCAGAGTGGGAATCGGTGCAATGGCAGCGTGCCCACTGCGTGAAGAACCTGCGCCAGCTCCGCGACGTGGCCGGGCCCGGCCTGGAGGAGTCCTTCCTCGCCGACCTGGAGCGTGACCAGCAGGAACGGGCGACCATGTCCATGCTGGTGCCGCCGCAGATGCTGAACACCATGGTCCCGGCGAGCGCACCGGACCAGCCCGGCTTCACCGAGGCGTTCTACGCCGACCCGGTGCGCCGGTACATGATCCCGGTGTTCAGCGACCGGCGGACCGACTGGCCGTCCCACCCGTACGCGTCCCGCGACTCCCTGCACGAGGCGGAGATGTGGGCGGTGGAAGGGCTGACCCACCGCTACCCGACCAAGGTGCTGGCCGAGGTGCTGCCCACCTGCCCGCAGTACTGCGGCCACTGCACCCGGATGGACCTGGTCGGCAACCCGACGCCCAGCATCACTAAGCACAAGTTCGGCCTGCCGCCCGCCGACCGGCTCACCGCCATGATCGAGTATCTGCAGGCCACCCCGGGTGTCCGCGACGTGGTGGTATCCGGCGGGGATGTGGCCAACATGCCCTGGCCCCGGCTGGAGAGCTTCGTCAGCGCGCTGCTGGACATCGACAACATCCGCGACATCCGGCTGGCCACCAAGGCGCTGATGGGGCTGCCGCAGCACTGGCTGGCCGACGACGTCCGGGCCGGCATGGAGCGGCTGGCGGCCAAGGCCCGGGAACGCGGGGTGAGCATCGCCATCCACACCCACGTGAACGCGGCCCAGTCGGTCACCCCGCTGGTGGCCCGGGCCACCCAGGCCATGCTGGACACCGGGATCCGCGACGTGCGCAACCAGGGCGTGCTGCTGCACGGGGTCAACGACACCGCGGAGGCCCTGCTCGACCTGTGTTTCGTGCTGCTCGACGAGGCCCGGATCATGCCCTACTACTTCTACATGTGCGACATGATCCCGGGCAGCGAGCACTGGCGGCTGTCCCTGGCCCAGGCCCAGAACCTGCAGCACCAGATCATGGGCTACCTGCCCGGGTTCGCCACCCCGCGGATGATCTGTGACGTGGCCTACGTCGGCAAGCGCTGGGTGCACCAGGTGTCCCGGTATGACACCGAGCTGGGCATCTCCTACTGGACCAAGAACTACCGGACCTCGGTCGAGGCCGAGGACCCGCTCGCGCTGAGCCGCGAGTACCCCTACTACGACCCGATTCACCTGCTGCCGGAGAAGGGCCAGGAGTGGTGGCGCGCCCGGATCCGGGACGGCGCGGCCGAGACCGCCGGGATAGCGGGCTAGCGACGGTCCCGGCGCGCAGGGCCGGCCGCGGTGGGCGGCGTGTGGTGGCTAGCCCGCGATGGCGGCCCCGGGCGGGCTGAGCGCGGCCGGGAGCAGCCGGAGCGGCAGTGAGGCGAACCCGCTGAGCGTGTTGTTCAGCCGGCGCCGCGGCTCCCCGGCCAGCTCCAGCCGGCCCACCTGCCGGGCCAGGGCTGCGAGCAGCACCTCGCCCTCCAGCCGGGCCAGGGCCGCGCCGACGCAGGCGTGGATGCCGAAGCCGAACGCGACGTGGCCGTGGGCGCGGCGGCGCAGGTCGAAGCGGTCGGGATCATCCCAGCGCCGCGGATCACGGTTCGCGGCCGCGAGGAACAGCAGCACCTTCTCGCCTGCGCCGATCCGCACCCCGCTCACCGTGACCTCGCGAGTGGTGGTGCGGAAGAACGTCTGCACCGGCGACGCGTACCGCAGCGACTCCTCGAACGCGGCCCCGGCGCGGGTGGGATCCTCCCGGAGCAGCTGCCATTGGGCCGGATCGCGGGCCAGGCAGTCCAGGGCGCAGCCGAGCCCGATCACGGTGGTGTCCACGCCCGCCGTGAGCAGCGACCGGACCAGCAGCGCGGCCTCGTCCGCGGAGATCGTGCCGTCGTCCACGCTGGCGTAGATCCGCGCCCCGAGGCCGCCCGGGACGAGCGCGTCCCGGGTGCACTGGGCCGCGATCCAGGCCCCCACCTCGGCGGCCTGGCGCAGCGATGCCCTGGTCAGCTCGTTTCGCGGGCCGAACGCGTTGAACGCCATGTCGCCGTAGGCGAGCAACTGCTCCCCGCCGGGCTCGGCCAGGCCGACCGCCTCGGCGAACACCTCCAGCGGGAAGGCCTCGGCGATGTCCGGCACGCCGTCCACGGTCTCCGCGCCGGGCCAGTTCGCCGGCCAGCCGGCTGGCCGCACGGGAGAAGCGGTCGCGCAGGTCCCGCACGGTCCGCGGGGTGAGGGCCCGGGTGACGGCCGAGTGGGCCCGGGAGTGCTCGGGCGGGTCGGCCTCGAGCAGCAGGCTGGGCGGGCGCCACGGGGTTTCGCGGCGGAAGTCGCTGAGCCCCACCCCGGCGGACGAGCAGTACGTTTCCCAGTCCCGCAGCGCCTCGTGCACCTCGGCGTAGCGGGCCATGGCCCAGATGCCGTACTGCTCCAGCCAGACCACCGGGCCCGCGTCGCGCAGGCCGCCGTGCCAGCGGAACGGGTCGGCCAGGAAGTCATCGCTGAACGGGTCGACGGCCGAGACCGGGACTCCCTGTGGTGTTGCCTGCTTCATCGTCATCGCACCATGTTCCGGGACCACGGGATTCTGTCTGCCCGGGCTGCCGGGCCGCAGCGCCATGATGCACCGCGGGCGGCGGCGGAATCAACGCCCGGCGGCGAGGTCAGGGGCCGCAGCCCGGGCGGCCCGGGCGGCGGCCTGGCGTTCCCCGCCTACCGGTACCAGGGCCGCCGCGGCCATCGGGAACAGCGCCACCACCCCGAAGGCGGTGGCGTACCCCGCCGCGCCGATCACCGCGGCCAGGACCGGCGGCGTGGCCGCGGCGAGCGCGTTCTGGCCGGTGTTCTGGATGCCGAGCGCCCGTCCCGCCCAGGCTGGCCCGGCGTGCTCCGCCACGGCCGTGAAGGCCAGCCCGTTGGTGCTGACCGAGAGGATGACCGCGGCGAACAGCACGGCGGCCGCCCACGGCGCGCGGACGGCGGCCCCGGCCGCCAGCGCGGCCAGGATCACCGCGGTCGCCAGCGCGAGCGCCCGCATCGGGCGCATCCGGCTGCCCAGCCCGGTCGGACCACACGCCCGCGCCGAGCCGGGAGAAGGCCCCGCACGCCTGCGCGACGGCGAGCACCCGGCCGGCCGTGACGGGCGCCAGCCCGTGCGCCTCGACCAGGAACACCAGGGCGAACGTGGCCACCGCGAACTGCGGCACGACGAGCAGCGCGCTGGCCGCGTGGATCCGCCAGAGCACGGTCCTGGTTCCCCCGGCGCCTGCCCGGTAGGGCGAGCCGCCCGGGGGCTGCGCGCGGCGCGGGGCCCGCGCCGGATCGCGGACGGCCACCGCCACCAGGACCGCGGCGGCCAGGCAGAACGTGCCCAGGAACGCGAGCGCGGCGGGCCAGCCGTGCGCGCCGATCGGCGGCAGGGCGAGCGCCGCGACGGCCACGCCCAGCGGCTGCGCGCTCTGCCGGATGCCCATGGCCAGGCCCCGCTGGCGGGCGGGGAACCAGCCCAGGATCAGCCGGCCGCTGGCGGCGTACACCGACGCCCCGGCGGCCCCGGCCGCGGCGAGGCAGGCGCCCAGCGCGGCCGTCCCGTGCACGGCGGTCCCGGCCAGCAGCACCGCCCCGGCCAGGGCCAGGCCCGCGCCGAGCACCAGCCGCTCCCCCCAGCGGTCGGCAGCCGCCCCCCAGGCCACCAGGGTGAGCAGCAGGCCGGCGGTGGGGCAGGCGACCAGGATGCCCGCCTGCTCCAGGGACAGGCCCTCGGCCCGGAAGGCGGGGATCAGGTAGGCCAGGCCGTACTGGAAGGTACAGCCTGCGGTCATCGCGACCATGCCCGCGAACAGGACCACCCAGCGCCGGCCGCCCGGGCTGGCCTCATCCGCCGGGCCCACGGCACCGGAGCGTTCGACCTTGCTCATATGCCGATCATATTACGACCACTATATGAGACGATGGCAGCCCGCCAGCGTCCGGGACGGGCTCTCCCGGACGTCTCCAGCCCGGTTCCGGCCACCCCGCCGCGGTTCCCGCGCCCCCCGTGATTCCCCCAGACCCCCCGCAGTTCCCACCCAGGCGGCGCGTAGCGTCCACCCTGTCCGAGGTGCCGGGGGCCGGGGGCAGCACCGCCAGCTGACGGCGCCCGGTCATTCCCAGGACACCGGCGGCGGCTGAGCATCGCGGCGGCCGGGTGATAAGCCCCGCTGCGGTGCCCCTGGACCCATCTACCGGGGCACCGCAGCGGTCCCATGGCCAGGGGCAGCGCCGGCCAGGACGGCCGGTGCCCTAGTCGCCCTGGGCGGCCTGCGCCACAGCCAGGCCGTCCAGGCCGTACCGTGCGGCGTGCTCGGGGTCGCCCGGGTCGATCGTCCGCAGGCCCTGGGTGGCGAGCCGCTCGTTGATGGCGTCCAGGTGGTCCCGGACCAGCTCCCGCTCGGCTTCGGTGATCCGGCCCTTGTGCGGCTCACCGGCGTGCTCCAGGGTGTCGTAGTTGATGCCGCGGGGTGCGGCCGCCTTGGCGCGCCGGGCCACCCGGGCGGGCCGGGCGGTGAGCAGCAGCTCGCTCATGGGCTTGTCGGCGGCCATCTCGTCGAAAACGGCCGCCTCCATGGCCACCCGGCGGGGCTCGTCCTCGCCCGGGAGGTAGAGCTCGACCACGGCCACCCGGAGCGCCGCCTTCTCGATGGCGGCGGCCTCATCGGCCAGCGCCTCGATCTCCACCGGGCTGTCACCCAGCTCGGGGTGCTCGTGGATGACGATGCGGGCGAGCGTGTCATCCCTGGTGATCAGTTCGCCGCTGAGGTCGCTGAACCTGACCGTCTTCTGGCCCACTGGGGTTGCCTCCTGCAGATCGGTGAAGCTGCTGATGCGGTGTCAGGAGGCAAGCATGCCAGAAAAGCCAAACATAAGTTCGATGGGCGCGCCGAATCGGGATGACTTATCGAATCAATCATCGACTTAGTCCGGGCGGCCGCCAGGCCCGGGCCGCCGCCAGGCCCGGGCAGTTGCTACGTCTGGGCGGCCGCTACGCCTGGGCCCCTGTCAGGGCCGGGGCGGCGGCCAGGCCGACGGCGGCCAGGCCCCGACGACTGCTAGGCCTTGTCCGTCGCGCGCGCGGTCCCGCCGGACCCGGCCGGGCCAGGCCCCGCCGGGCTGGATTCCGCCGGGCTGGACACCGCCAGGCTGGCGTCCGCCGGGCTGGATTCCGGACCGGCGCCCCCCGCCTCCTCACCGCTCGTGCCCTCGATGCCCGTGTTCTCGATGCCCGTGTTCTCGATGTCCGGGCGCCGGGCCACCATCTCCGAGGCGGGCCGGCCGTGGCGCTGCGAGTAGATGAACCAGACAACGCCGGCCACGGTCAGCACGCTGGCCACGTACATGTTCAGCCGCAGGCCGAGGAAGTGCTCGGACGGGTCGACCCGGAGCGCCTCCTCGAAGATGCGGAACGCCGAGTACCCGGCCACGTAGAGGGCGAACAGCCCCGGCGGCCTGACGTTCCGGTGATGGCCCAGCCAGACCAGGACGGCGGCCCAGAGCAGGTCGAAGATGAACTCGTACAGGAACGTCGGGTGGAACGTCGCGTACTGGCTGTACCCGGCGGGCCGGAACGCGGGCGAGATGTGCAGCGCCCAGGGCAGCGTGGTCGGGCCGCCGAACAGTTCCTGGTTGAAGTAGTTGCCCACCCGGCCGACGGCCTGCGCCACCAGCAGCGCCGGGGCGACCGCGTTCATGAACAGCGGCACGCTCGCCCCGGACCGGCGGACCCGCCACGCCCCCACGATCGCGGCCAGCGCGACCCCGCCCCAGATGCCCAGCCCGCCGTCCCAGACCGCGAACACCCCGTACCAGTGGTGCGGGATGTACTTCGGCGTGGTCAGGTCGAAGTAGATCCGGCCGCCGACGATGCCGGCCGGGACGGCCCACAGCGCCACGTCCCCGACCAGCCCGGGGTCACCGCCTGCCGCCTTCCAGCGGCGCTGCGTGATCAGGATGGCCAGGGTGATCCCGATCACGTACATCAGCCCGTAGAAGTGAATGTAGGCCGGGCCGAGGTGGAACCCGTTCACTGGCGGGCTCGGGATGTAGAAACGCAACGCCATGCGCCCGAGCGTACCGTGACGGCGCGGCGCCGCCGGCCGGCCGGCGATTACGGACACCCGGACCGCGGGCACCTCCCCCGCCGCCGCGTACCCGGCGGGCCGGCGTCGCCGCGCCGGCGGCTCAGCCCGGCTCGGCCAGCAGCGCCGCCGGGTCCGCGGCGTAGACGACCATCCACTGCGGCCGGACCCGGTACGCCACCACGTCTCCCCAGCTCAGCGGGGAACTGCCGTAGTGCTGGGTGAGATGGTCCAGGATCTCCGGCCACTGCGGGTCCGGCGGGGCGTCCCGGGGATTCAGCTCCTCCACCCGGCCGTGGGTGAACACGCCCAGCTCGTCGCCGCGCAGGTGGGCCAGGCTGACCGCGGGCCGCGCCGCGAAGTGCCCCGCCTTGGCCGAGGAGCGCTCGGTGCTGAACACCCAGCAGCCGTGCAGGAAGTGACCGTCGGCGCCGCTGACCCGGGGCTCGCCGGCCGCGGTGACGCTGCTGACCGCCAGCGTGCACATGCCCGTGATGACCTGGACCAGCTGGGCCGCGGTGAGCATCGCGGCCGGGCCGGACGATGGATCTCAGGTGCCCGGTGGACCGCGCCAGCGAGGCATCCAGCAGGGCCTGGAGCTCGCCGAGTTCCGCGTCGCTCTCCCGCATCCTCCTAGCCTGCCTCAACCGGTTACCGTGGTGCGCGTGGCTACCGGAACCGAGCACGTCAGTCCCGAGATCTACGACTACGTCATCTCGCACTCCAGCCCCCCGGACGCGGTCCTGGACGAGCTGAGGGAGGAGACCGCCCGGCGTTTCCCCGACTGGAGGCACCTGCAGATCGGGCCGGAGCAGGGCACGTTCATGACCCTGCTGAGCCAGCTCATCGCCCCCCGCCGGGCGGTCGAGGTCGGCACGTTCACCGGGTACTCCTCCATCTGCCTGGCCCGCGGCCTGGCCCCGGGCGGCAGCCTGCTGTGCTGCGACGTGAACGCGGACTGGACCGCCCTGGCCCAGGAGTACTGGCAGAAGGCGGGCCTGGCCGGCGTGATCGAGCTCCGGCTCGGGCCGGGCGCCGACACGCTCCGGTCGCTGCCGGCCGACGCGTCGCTGGACCTCGCGTTCATCGACGCGGATAAGACCGGCTACGCCACCTACTGGGACGAGATCGTGCCGCGCACCCGCCGCGGGCGGGATCATCCTGGTGGACAACACGTTCCTGCACGGCCGGATCTTCGCCGGCGACCCCGATCCTGACGCCCGGGCGGTCCGGGACTTCAACGAGCACGCCCTGGCCGACGACCGGGTGGAGCTGGCGATGCTCTCGGTCGGGGACGGCCTCATCATCGCCCGGAAGAAGTAGCGTCCCGCGCGGGCCGGGACCACCCGGCCCGGCGACCACCGGGCCCCGCGACAGCAAAGCTATGGTCACAGGATCCCTATAGGGCCACAGCTTCAGGCGCGGGTGGGCCACAATGGCCGCTCGGCCGGCCTAGCCGGGCCCTGTCGTCAGGAAGATCGAAGTCTGATGGGCGCCTCGAACGACCCGGTGTACCTGCGCGTGCTGGAGGATCTCCGCGACCAGATCCGGGGCGGGGTGCTCGCGCCCGGGGCCCGGGTTCCCTCGCGCAACGGGATCATCGCCCGGTACGGCGTCGGGGAGACCGCGGCCAAGCATGCCCTCCAGGTCCTGGCGGCCGAGGGCCTCATCGAGGCCCGGGCCGGGTCGGGGTCCTACGTCCGCAGGCTGCCCGTGGCCGCGTCCCTGGAGCATGACCGGCTGCACTTCCCCGGCTCGCCGTTCGGGCTGGACGGCGGGCCCGCGGGGCGGCCACGGGGCGGCGGCGGACGACCAGCGCCGGCGCCGGGCACGCCCCGCGGCTGTCCTGGGAGTACCAGTCCGAGCGGGTGCCCGCGCCCGCGCACGTGGCCCGGCGGCTCCGGCTCCCCGACGGCGACCAGCTGGTGACCCGCACCCGGTACCTGATGAGCGCGGACGGCTCCCCGGTGCAGCTGGCCACCAGCTACGAGCCCGCCGCCACGACCGCGCAGACCCCGGTACCGTTCCCCGAGCAGGGCACGTTCGCGGGCCGCGGGGTGGTGGAGCGCATGCAGGCGATCGGGATCGGCGTGGACCAGGTGGTGGAGGAGATCTCGGTCCGCCCGGCCCTGTCGGCCGAGGCGGCGGTGCTGAACATCCCGGCGGGCTCCCCCGTGCTGCTCATCGAGAGGTCGCACCGCTCGGGTGAGCGGACCGTGGAAACGGGCGAGATCGTCATCGCGGCCGACCGGTTCCGGCTCCGGTACCGCTTCCCGGTCCCCGTGCTGGCCGACCCCGTGCTGGCCGACCCCGTGCTGGCCGACCCCGGCGCAGGCCGGCCCGGGGGCAGGCGCGTGATCCGGCCGGCGGAGGCCGCCGACATCCCGGCCATTCACCGGCTCATCCGGGACCTGGCGGAGTACGAGAAGGCGCTGGCCGAGGTCAGCGCCACCGAAGAGGACCTGCGCCGCGCCCTGCTGGGCGAGCGGCCCGCCGTGTTCGCGCACGTGGCTGAGGCACGGCGGTGAGGTCGCCGGCTTCGCGCTGTGGTTCCTGAACTTCTCCACCTGGACCGGCCAGCACGGGATCTACCTGGAAGATCTCTACGTGCGGCCGGACCAGCGGCGGTCCGGGCTGGGCCGGGCGCTGCTGGCCGAGCTGGCCCGCATCTGCGTGGCCCGCGGCTACGCCCGGCTGGAGTGGTCGGTCCTGGACTGGAACACCCCGGCCCGCGAGTTCTACGCCTCGCTCGGCGCGGCGGAGATGGACGAATGGACGGTGCAACCGGCTCGCCGGGGCCGCCCTGCGCGCGCTGGCCGGGCGGCCGCGCCGGCTAACGGCCGCGACGCCACCGCCTGGTCCGCCTGCTTCATGTCCTCGGCGAGCTGGTCGGCGGCCATGTCGGTGGCCTTGGAGATCAGCTTGTTGGCCGCCTTGATGTTGGCCGTCACCTGCTCGGCCAGGTTGGCCTCGTAGACCACGAGGAGCCCGGCCGTGCCCGCGTCGAGCGTCTCGCCCAGCTCCTTGAGATCGGACCGGCTCATGCCGCCGCTGGCGTGCCCGGTCACGGCCCCGATCGCGGCGCCGCCGCCCGCGCCGACCGCGAGCGCGCCCAGGATGCCGACCGGCGGGAACAGGGCCGCGGCCACGCCGGCGGCCAGGCCCCAGCCGAGCCCCACCGCGGCGCCGTGCCGGGTCGGCTGCTCGTGCTTCTTGACGATGCTGACCTTGCCCGCGTCGTCCTTGGCGATGACGGCGGCGTCGAAGTCGTGCGAGGTCTTCACCGCGTAGTACAGCGCCTTCACGGCCTCGTAGTCCTCGACCGCGTCGGCCGGCTCGTCGTAGGCCGCCGCCAGCACGTACAGGGTGTCCGGATGCGCCATGAAAGCCCCCCTTGGTCTCACCCCGGACGGTAGGCCGCGGGCCGGGCCGGTGCGTCACCCCGCGGGAGTGAGATCGCGCGGCCCGGAGCTGCTCGCCGCGGGCTTCCCCGCCGGGTCAGCCCTTGCCGCCGGGCCACCCGGGATGTCAGGATCACAGCGGTATGCAATGGTTTGCAGACGAGCTTCCGCGCCCGCGCCCGGCGCGGCGGGGCCGGGCCGGACAGGCCGTTAGGGAAAGGCGGGCCGAGGATGACCTACGACGCCGACATCGTGGTGGCGGGGGCCGGGCACAACAGCCTGCTCACCGCGTGCTACCTGGCCAAGGCCGGCTACCGCTGCCTGGTCCTGGACGCGCGGGCCGATCCCCGGCGGCGGTGCGGCCACCGAGGAGCTGCTGCTGCCCGGGTTCGGCATCGACACCTGCGCCACCGGGCACACGATGATCCGGGTCAATCCCGGCGCTGAGCCAGCGACGAGCTCGGCCTGACCGCCGACTACGGCCTGCGCTACGCCGAGCCCGACCCGGTGGAGCACGTGGCGTTCCCGGACGGCGAGCAGTTCACCATGTGGCTGGACCGGGACCGGACGGCCGAGGAGGTGGCCCGCTTCTCCAAGGCGGACGCGGCCGCCTACCTCCGCCTGCTCGACGAGTACGACCAGGTGAAGCACATCTTCAGCCAGGCCCAGTTCACCCCGGTGGGGTTCGGGCCGTCGCTGGAGCAGCGGCTCGCCGAGCATCCCCAGGGGAAGATCTGGGCCCGGCGGCGGCAGCTGTCCGCGGTGCAGGTGGTGCGGCACGAGTTCGAGAGCCGGCACATCCAGGCGTTCCTGCTCTGGATGGCCTTCCAGGTCTTCCAGCCGGGCGATGAGCCGGGCTCGGGGGTGCTGCCCTACGCCCAGACGTTCGGCCGCCAGCAGCGCAGCTGGTCCATCCCGATCGGCGGGTCCGGGCAGCTGACCGCCGCCCTGACCGGCTACCTGGCCGACCACGGCGGCACCGTGCTCTGCGGCCAGCGGGTGACCCGGCTGCTGCTGGAGGACGGCCGCTGCGCCGGGGTGGAGACCGGGGACGGCACGCAGTACCGGGCCCGCACCGCGGTGGTGTCCACCATCCACGTCAAGCACCTGCGGGACATGGCCCCCGCGGACGCCTGGCCGCGCCGAGTTCCACTACGGGGTGGACACCTACGACGTGGGCGTGCCCGGCTTCGCCACGTACTACGCGACGCACCGCGCCGCCGGAGTTCCAGACCCCGGACGGGCCGCGCACCGCCGTGTCGGCCGGCCTCGCGGGCTGGCCCGAGGACGTCATCCAGATGGGCGCCGACCTGCGCTCCGGGCGGTTCATCGACGGAGCCGCCCTGGCTGCTGGTGGCCACGCCCACGCTGGCCGACCCGGGCCGCGCGCCGGCCGGCCAGCACACGGTGAAGCTGCTCAGCCCGCAGGTCTACGAGCTGCCGGACGAGCATGGGCGGCTGGGAGACGGTCAAGCAGGAGCACGCCCGCCGGACGCTGGAGCGGCTGCGCCAGGTCGCGCCCGGGTTCACCGACGACGTGATCCTGGCCAGCCTGGTCAAGTCCCCCGCCGACATCGAGGAGCTCAACCCGCACATGATCCACGGCGCGTTCCACGGCGGCAACCGCGGCCCGGCCTTCAGCGGGGCGCTGCGCCCGGCCCCGGGCTGGGCCGTCTCACCGGATGCCGATCGCGGGGCTGTACCAGACCGGCGGGACCACGCACCCCGGCGGATCCATCACCGGGGCCCCGGGCCGTAACGCGGCGATCGTGCTGCTGCACGACCTCGGCCACGACCCGGCCGCGATCATGAGCGCGCCGTCAGGAGGCGGCCGGGCGGTGACCGTTGCTGGTGGCGCGCCGTGAGGGGCCGGTCCCGGGCAGCAGCCCGACCGCGTCCAGGTCGGCCGCGAGCTCGTCCAGCTCGGCCGGGGTGTGCGGGAGCAGCGGCGGCCGGACCGGGCCGCCGGACATGCCGACCAGGCCCGGCCCAGGCCTTGATGGAGGCGATCGTGTCGAACCGGCGGGCCTTGCCGTGCAGCCACTTCGCGGCCACCGCGCGCACCGGGTCCAGCGTCGCCGCCACCTGGGCGGCCGCGGCGAAGTCGCCGCTGAGCGCGAGCGCGGTGTAGTCGCGCATCGGCTGCCACTCCGGGGTCTGGTAGAGGTACGGCGCCGCCGAGGACATGAAGACCCGCTGGCCGTGATCGCGCATGTTCTCCAGCCAGGTCCCCTCGTTGGGCTCGCAGACGAGGATCTCGCCGCCCACCCGGGCCAGGATCTCCAGGTAGCGGGCGTGGTCGCGGCCGACCTTGATCCCGCACACGTTGTCGATGGCGGCCAGCCGCTCGATGAGCTCCAGCGACAGGCTGACCCCCGAGTAGGCCGTGTCGAACAGCCAGATGCCGATGTCCACGCCCGCGCACACGGTCTCGAACCACTGGTACAGGCCCGTCATCCGAGGCCGGCGGGTAGTACGGGTTGATCAGCACCGCGAACTCGGCCCCGGCCTTCTGCGCGTGCCGGGTCAGCTCGAGGGCCTGCTGCGCCGAGGTGTGGCCGGTGTGCGCGATGACCGGGCACCGGCCCCGCGTGCTGTCCACCGTGATCTCGACCACGCGCCGCCGCTCGCTCCCGGCCAGCGACCAGAACTCGCCCATCACCCCGCCGCAGAAGATGCCGTCGACCCCCAGGCTGCCGGTCAGCCGGTCCAGGTCACGGCGCAGCGCGTCAGCGTCCAGCGCCCCGCTGCTGTCGAACGGCGTGGTGGTCGCGGCCCACAGCCCGGTGAAGCAGTCCCGGGCCGCCTGCTTGGCTTCCGCCCTGGTGTAGTCCATGCCTGTCCTCCGGGTAGGTCAATCCAGGCCCAGCAGGCGCTCCGCGTTCCCGCCCAGGATGAGATCCTCGCCGGCCCCGAGCCGCAGCGCGCGCACGTCGTCGACGGGATGGTCGGTGCCCATGTCGAAGGGCCGGTCCGAGCCGAGCAGGACCTGCTCCGGGCCGGCGTACTGGATCAGGTCAGCCAGCAGGCCCGCGTCGTGCGTCACCGTGTCGTAGTGGAACCGGCGCAGCGACACGGTCGGGCCCCTGGGCCAGGCGCTCGGCCGCCTCGGCCCGGATGGCGTGGGCGCGGCGCAGCCGCCCGCGCAGCACGGGCAGCGCGCCGCCGCCGTGCGCGAGCAGGATCCGCAGGTCCGGGAATCGCTCCAGCACGCCCGCCACGGCGATGTGGGCCGCGGTCACCGCGGTCTCCAGCGGGTTGCCGACCGAGTTCCACAGGTAGTAGCCGTCCAGGGCGGGGATGCCGAAGCCCCGGGTGGAGGGGTGGATGAAGACCAGCGCGCCGGTCCCGGCGGCCGCCGCCCAGAAGGGGAGGAAGAAGTCGTCGCCCAGATAGCGGCCGCCCACGCTGGACGGGATCTCCACGCCGTGCAGGCCGGGCACGGTCATCAGGTCGGCCAGTTCCCTCGCGGCCAGGTCCGGGTCCTGCACCGGGACCGCGCCCAGCGCGCTGAGCCGCCCGGGGTGGGCCGCCACCATCGCGGCCAGCGCCTCGTTCTGCACCCGGCAGACCAGCTGGGCCTCGCCCGGCCCGGCGTCCACCGGGACCAGGTTGATCCACGGGGACAGCAGCAGGTGCTCGACCCCGGTGGCCGCCGCGTCGCCGAGCATGATCGCGACGTCGCTGAACTCGCCGACCGCCGAGGTCAGTTCCCGGCCCCGGAACCCGACCATGCGGCGGCCGTCCTCGGTGCGCAGCGACGGCCGCCAGGCCTCCGGCACGCTGCGCGCCGTCATCTCCGGGACGATGACGTGGCAGTGCGAGTCGATGATCAACGGGCGGCGGTGCCGTTCGCGGCGGTGCCGTTGGCCGCGTGATCCGGCCCGCCGCTGTCCGCGGACATGGCGTCCGCGTCCGCGGCGGCGATCTGCGCCGCAGCCGCGTCCACGCCCTCGGCCGCCGGGGACGGGGTCCCGGACGAGTCGGTCACCGCCCCGCCCAGGTACAGGGCGCCGATCTCCGGGTGATGCAGCACCTCGTGCCCCGACCCGGCCAGCCGGACCCGCCCGTTCTCCAGGACCACCCCGTGCGTGGACAGCCGCAGCCCGGCCCGCGCGTTCTGCTCCACCAGCAGGATGGTCTTGCCCTGCTTGTTCATCATCCGGACCGCGTCGAACACCGACTTGAGCACCTTGGGCGACAGGCCCATGGACGGCTCATCCAGGATGACCAGGCTCGGGTCGAGCATCAGGCACCGGGCGAACTCCACCAGCCGCTGCTGGCCGCCGGACAGGCTGCCCGCCTTCTTCGGCAGCCACTCGGTGACCTGCGGGAACATCTCCAGGACGCTGTCCAGCCTGCGGTCGGCCAGCCCGCGCTGGCGCAGGATGTAGCCGCCGAGCGCGATGTTCTCGCGCACCGTCATCTCGCGGAACAGGCTGTGGTTCTGCGGCACCAGCACCACGCCCATGTCCAGCACCTGGCGGGGAGACTTCCCGGACAGCCGCTCACCGCGCAGGCTGACCTGGCCGAGCCGCGGGTTCAGCAGCCCGCTGATGGTCCCGAGCAGGGTCGACTTGCCCGCCCCGTTGGGCCCCACGACGCAGGTGATGCCGCGCTCGTAGACCTGCATGGTCACGCCGTGCAGGACGTCGCCGCCGCCGTAGCCGGCCACCACGTCCTGGATCTCCAGAGCCGGGGCGCCGGTGGCCACGTGCTCAGCCGACCGCGATGTCATCGTCATCCTCCGCAGTGCCAAGGTAGGCGTCGAGTACCCGCGGGTCGGTCCGGACCACGTCCGGCGGCCCGCTCACGACCGCCGCGCCGTAGTCCAGGACCGTGACCCGGTCACACAGCCCCATCACGAAGTCCATGTTGTGCTCCACGATGAGGAACGTGGTGCCCTGCCGGTTCAGCTCCCGGATCCGTTCCGCGATCGTCGTGATCAGGGTGAGGTTCACCCCGCCGGCCGGCTCGTCGAGCAGCACGATGGCCGGGTCGGCCATCAGCACGTAGGACAGCTCCAGCAGCTTGCGCTGGCCGTAGGACAGCGTCTCGGCCAGCTCGCCGGCGTGATGCACGATGCCGGTGAACTCCAGCAGTTCCATGGCGCGGCGCCGGGTGGCCGGGCCGCCGGCCCGGGCCAGCGGGTTACGCAGCCAGCCCTTCCCGCCCTCCACGTGCTGCGCGGCCACGATCATGTTCTCCATGACGGTGAGCCGGGAGAACACCCGGGTCAGCTGGAACGTCCGGCCGATGCCGGCCGAGAACACCTTGTCCGGCGCCGCGTTGGTGATCCGCTGATCGCCCAGGTAGACGTCGCCGCCGTCCACGGTCTCGTAGCCGGTGATCACGTTGAACAGCGTCGTCTTGCCCGAGCCGTTCGGCCCGATCAGCCCGGCGATGCTGCCTTCCTCGACCTCGATCGTGGCCCCGCTCAGGGCCTGGACGCCGCCGAAGGACTTGGTCACCGCGTCGGTGCGCAGCAGCGCGGTCATCGCACGCCTCCCGTGCTCGGCGTTCCCGTGGTCGGGCGTATCCGCGTGGCCGGGGCGTCCGCGCCCGGCGCGGCGGGCTTGCTCACGGCGGGACTCCCGGGCGGGAGCCGACCCGCCGGGGGCTGGCCCGCCCGGGGCTGGCTCGTGCCGGCGGGCCCGCACGGCCCGCCACTTGGTGAGGAACTCGCCCCCGGTCGGCACGATCCCGCGCGGCAGGAACAGGATGACGGCCAGGAACAGCACGCCGAGGACGATGTCGCTGGTGTAACCGTTGGTGAAGGTGATCCCGATCCACTGCTGGAGCGGCTCCAGGATCAGCGCGCCGAGCACCGGCCCGGCCAGCGTGCCGAACCCGCCCAGGAACGCCATCAGCGCGACGGTCAGGTCGAACAGGGGGTTGAACGCGGTCTCGGGCAGGGCCTGGCCGATGAAGAACCACCACAGGCCGCCGATCATGCCGGTGATCCCGCCCGAGATGCAGTAGGCGATGAGCTTGATCTTCATGGTCCGCACGCCCAGGCCGCGGGCCCGGTCCTCGTCGTCCCGGATGGCCAGCAGCTGGAGGCCGAACCGGGAGTTGCGGACCATCCAGGACAGCGTGATGGTGAGCACCGCGATGATCAGGCCGACGTAGTAGAAGGGGTTGTTGTAGTCGGACGCGGACCACAGGAAGAAGGGCGAGCTGACCCCCTGGTTCCCGCCGGTGAAGCTGAGGTTGAACGCCATCAGCTGGAAGATGAAGAAGAACGCGATCGTGATCACGACGAACGTGTGCCGCCGGACCCGCAGCGCGATCAGCCCGAGCGGCACCGCGATCAGCGCGGCGACCAGGCCGCCCAGCGGCAGCAGCGCGAAGATGTCCCCGCCCGGGAGCTTCCAGTGGTTGGCCAGCAGGCCCACGGTGTAGGCGCCGACGCCGAAGAACACCGCGTTGCCGAGCGCGATGTAGCCGGTGTAGCCGGAGAACAGGTTCCAGGCCGCCACGGCGCCCACGTAGATCACGGTGTTCACGGCGAACTGGGTGTACAGCGCGTTGGTGACGACCAGCGGGAAGATCGCCGCGATGACCAGCAGGACCGCGAGGCCGCCCAGCCGGATCGAGGTGGCCCGGCGGCCCCGGCCGGCGGGCGCCTGGATCGTGCCGCCCGCCTGGGCCTGGCCCGAACTCACAGTGCCCTGACTCATAGCTCCCTCACTCACCGTGCCCCGATTCGCTGTGCTCTCCCTGGCCGGGCGCGCTTTCACTGGGCCCTCGCAGCCTTGCGGCCGAGCAGGCCCTGCGGGCGGAAGGCCAGCACGAGCACGAGGGCGCCGTAGAACACGACCACCGACCAGCTCGGTGACCAGAGCACGTCCACCACCCCCTCCAGCGTGATCATGAAGATGGCCGCGATCATGGCCCCGGCGATGCTGCCCAGGCCGCCGAGGATGACGATCGCGAGCAGCCGGGAAATCAGGTCATACCCGGTGTTCGGGTTGAAGCCGCCGCCGGTGGCGCCGAAGACCATCCCGCCCGCCGCGGTGACCGCCACCCCGATCCCGAACGTGAGCGCCTGCACCCGGTTCACGTTGATGCCCACGATCCGGGCCGCGGTCTGGTCCTGCATGGTGGCCCGGATGGTCCGGCCGAACTGGGTCCGGTACAGCGTGTAGTAGATGCCCGCGACGAGCAGCCAGGGCCATCAGGAACCCGTAGATGTAGATGTAGTCCAGGTAGAACCCGAAGATCTTCGGGCCCGACGTGGTGTAGCGAGGCGTTCAGGCTCACGAAGTTCGAGCCGAAGATGATGTACAGGATGCCCTCGATGATGATCGCCACCGCGTAGGTCGCGAGCAGGGACATCGAGGTCCGTTCCCGGCCGCGCAGCGGCCTGATGAAGGCCCACTGGATCGCGACCCCGACGATGAACATCGCCGGGACGGTCACCAGCAGGCCCACGAACAGGTCGAGATGCAGGTGGACGGAGAGCACGTAGCTGAGGTAGCGCGCCGAGCACGACCAGGATGCCCTGGGCGATGTTGATGATGTCCAGCACCCCGAAGATCAGCGTCAGCCCGACGGCCATCAGGGCATAGATACTGCCGCCCAGGATGCCGTTGACGATCGCCTCGCTGAGTTGACGTCCCATCTCCGCTTCATGCCCTTCATCCTGCTTACTCGTTGTGGTGGAGCGGGCCCGGGCACTCAGCGGGCCCGGTGGTTCAGCCGCCCGTTCCCCAGTGCCGGCTTCTGGCTCACGACCGCGCTCGACCCGGCCGCGGCCGTGGGCAGCACCTGGTTGAAGCTGCCGCCCTGCCACTGGTAGATGAATCCGGTCTGCGCGGTGTTCTGGCCGATCTTGGTGAACTGCACCGGTCCCTGCACGGTCGGCAGCCTCACCCCGCCGTGCAGGTACGCTGATGATCTTGGAGTTGCTGGTGCCGTGCGTGGCCTTGACCGCGTCGGCCAGGACCTCGCCGGCCGAGTACGCCTCCGCGACGTCGGCGTTGATGTCGGACGACGTTCCGCCGAACTTGGCGATGTAGTCCTGCACCATGACGTGGCTCAGCGCGTTCTGCGTCGCCCCGGACCAGGCGTCCGGGACCATGATGGCCTGGGCGTTGATCGGGTTGAGCGTGTTGAGGAAGGCCTGGCCCTGGTCCGGGCCGGACGCGGCGATCATGACCTTGGGCGTGTAGTTGTTGTGGGCCTGGAACGTGTGGATGAAGATCAGCAGGCTGGGCAGGTCGACCGAGCCGATGACCACGATCTGCGGCTGCCTCTGGGCCACCGCCTGCGCCTCGGCCCTGATCTGCGCGTTCGTGTTGGCCGGGTGGAGCTGGTTGGCCGGGTAGACGGTCCGGACGCCGTGCTTGGCCAGGAAGGTCTGGGTGGCGGTCACGGGCGGATCCGCGAACGGGTCATTGACCTCGGGGTACGCGGCGGTCTGCCGCTCGCTGGGCGGGAGGGTGAGCACCCACTGCGCGAACGGCTCCATCACGTTCGCAGCCGGCACGCTGACGCTGAACAGGTTGCGGTACGTGGGGCCGCCGGTGGCCCCGAACACCAGGCCGCCGGTGGCCGAGCCGGCCGGCAGCGCGTACCCGTACTTGCTGGTGGTTGCGAGGGCGTCAGAGGTCAGCAGCGTGGAGAACGGGGCCATCGTCAGCTCTACATGGTCCTGGTTGATCAGCGACGTTGTAGTCGCTGGCTACCGTCTTCTCGTTGCTGTTGTCGTTGCGGATGACCAGGCGGACCGGGCGGCCGAGCAGCCCGCCGTTGGTGTTCACGTCACTGGCCCACAGCTTGTACCCGTTCTCGGTGGCCTGCCCGTCTGCGGCGAAGGACCCGGTGAGCGGGAGCGAGATGCCGACCGTGATCGGCTTGGCGGAGCTGGTGCTGGACGTGGTGCTGGCACTGGTAGTGCCGCAGGCGGCGAGGGCCAGAGCGGTCACCGCGCTAGCGGCGGTGAACGGCACGAACCTGGCGCGGTGGGGGCGCCTCATCAAGCTTCTCCCTTCCTGCGACCGCGCCGAGGCACCCGTCGTGCCCCGGTGCGCGGAGCGCACTGGCACCGTATGCCTTTACTGGCCGGGGAAAGCCTGCTTTGCCCCGATCCCAGGCCCGGTTTCCCGTGCTGCTCCGCGCACCGCATTGGCGTACTAATCCATTCCTGCCGACGTGATCAGCTGGCCCAGCCGGGCTCAGCTGGCCCAGTTGGGCTTCGGGTTGACGATCGCGACCGACCCGGTCGCGCTGGTCGGCAGCACCTGGTTGAAGGCGCCGGCCTTCTGCCACTGGAAGATGAACTTCTGCGCGACCGTGTTCTCGCCCGAGCTGTTGAATTTCACCGGCCCCTGCACGGTCTGCAGCGTGACGCCGCTGTGCAGGTAAGCGGTGATCTTCTTGTTGTCCACGCCCTTGGTCGCGGTGACCGCGGACGCCGTGATCTCGCCGACCGAGTAGGCCTCGGCCACGTCCGCGTTGATGTCCGCGGCGGTGCCGCCGTACTTGGCGATGTACGCCTTGACCATCGCCTGGCTCAGCGGGTTCTGGATCCCGCCGTACCAGCCGCCGGGAACCATGATCCCGGTGGCGTTGGCGTTCCCCGCCGATCGCCTTGGTGAAGGCGGCTCCCTGGTCCGGGCCGGAGGTAGCAGCGAAGATCTTCGGGTTGTAGTGCTGCTGCTGGAAGGCCTGGATGAACGCCGCCGAGGTGGGCACGTCCACCGCGCCGAGCACGACCATCTGCGCGTTGGTCGCGGCCACCGCGTCGGCACCCGCCTTGAAGTCCGGGTTCTCAGCCGGGTAGATCTTCGAGTAGACCGTCTTGACGCCGGCCTTCTGCAGGATGGCCTGCGCGGTCTGCGTCATCGGGTCCGCGAACGGGTCGTTCACCATCGGGTAGGCCGCCGTCTTCGGCCGCTCGCTGGCGGGCAGCGCCGCCACCCAGTCCGCGAACGGGACCAGCTGGTCCGCGATCGGCGGGCTGGGGTTGAAGACGTTCGGCAGGTTCAGCTGGTAGACCGACGGCCCGCCGCCCGCACCCTCCGGGAACGCGTACCCGTACCGGGCCGCCACTTTCGCGGCAGGCACGGTCAGCAGCGTCGAGAATGGCCCGAAAACGAGGGACACGTGCTGCTGGGCGATCAGCTTGGTGTAGTTGGTCGCCACGGTGGTCGGGTCGCTGGAGTCATTCAGGAACACCATCTTGACCTGGCGGCCGAGCAGGCCGCCGTGGCTGTTCACCTCGCTGGCCCAGAGCTCGTAGCCGCGCTGGAAAGCCAGGCCGTCCGCGGAGAAGTCACCCGTCAGCGACAGCGACGTGCCGATCAGGATCGGCGACTTGCTGCCATTGCTGGTGGAGCCACTTCCGCTGCCACTGCTGCTGCACGCAGCAAGGAACCATCGCCGTCACGGCTGTGACGGCTGTGAGAGACAAGAACCGGGTGCGGTGAGGTTTCATCCGGTCCTCCTTCCAGATCAGGAATCTCCTGTGGGTAAAGCCAGCTGCAGCCCGCGCTATGAGACGCGTCCGCGGGGGGCCCGGATGGCTGCATTGTGGGCTGGCCGGGGACAGTGGCTCACGGTACTGCATTGCCCTTGTTCCCGTCGGCTTGGTCCAGCCCGTCTGAGATGTCGGAGTTTTCGCTCTCCAGCTCCAGCCCTGCCGACTGCGCTTCCAGCTCAACAAGGGCCGCGAAATCCTGCTCGCCGTATCCGTTCCCGATTAGGGTCTGCACGATCTGGTGCACGAGGGAGGCCACCGGCATGGGCACCTCATGCTCCCTGGCCGCGGCCAGGCCGAGGTCAAAGTCCTTGCGCAGCAAGGTGGCCGTAAACGTCGGATGAAAGTCCAGATTCACGTAAGCCGGTGATTTGTAACGAGTGAACTGCGAACCCATCACGCTTTTATTAAGGCAGGTGAGGAACGCGGTCCGGCTCACGCCACTCTTCTGGGCCAGGATCGTCACTTCCGCCAGGGACTGGCTGACGACGCCCAGGAACAAGTTATGGCAAAGCTTTACCGTCCGGGCGAGCTCGCCGTCGCCGACGTAGGTGGCCCCGGCGCCGAGCAGGTCCAGGTACGGCCGGGCGGCGTCGAAGGCGCCCTGGGGCCCGGACACCGCGAGCGTGAGCTTGCCCACGCTCGCCACCTTCGGGTTGCCCATCACCGGCGCGGCCAGCAGCTCGGTACCGCGCGCCGCGAGCTGCTCCCGGATCTGCATCGAGACGTCCGCCGAGATGGTCGAGCAATCCACCAGGATGCCCGGCACCGATTCCCCGGTGGCCAGGCCGTCCTCGCCGAGCACCGCGTCGATCAGGTCCTGGGGCGTGCCCACCGTGGCGAACACGATGTCCCGCCCGCTGAGCTCGGCCGGCGAGCTGACGATCTTGGCTCCCAGCTCGGCGAGCGGCTCGGCCTTGGCCCGGGTCCGGTTGTAGACGGCAACGTCACAGCCCGGCCTCGAGCAGGCGCCGGACCAGCATGAAACCCATCCGCCCGGTACCCAGCCAGCCCAGCCGGAGTTCGTTACCGTGCCCTGCCATCAGGTCACCCCCTGCATTAACAATCGTTTGCACGAAGCCTGACGCAGAGGTCAGGTCCGTGTCAACAGACATGATCAGTTCGATACCGGAGAATTTCCGGGCGCCAGGGACTTCCGCCGCGCCCGGGGCGGGCCGGTACGGCTCAGCGGTCCGGCCCGGACGGCTGGGCGGCCAGCCCCGGCAGGCCGGGGCCGGGCGCGCCCGGCGCGCCGCGCGGAGGCCCGGTCGAGCCGCGCACCACCAGCTCAGGGGCCAGGAACAGCACCTTGACCGGCCCGGTGTGCCCGGCGATCCGCTCCAGCAGCAGCTGGGCCGCCTCGGTGCCCACCTGGTAGTGCGGGAAGCGGATCGTGGTCAGCGGCGGGCGCAGCCGGTCGATGAACGGCATGTCGTTGAACCCGACCACGGACAGGTCCGCCGGGCAGGACAGGCCGCGCCTCGTCCAGGGCCGCGTAGCAGCCGATGGCCAGCATGTCGTTGCCCGCCGCCACCGCGGTGCACCCGGCGTCGCGCTGCAGCAGGAGCTGGGCGCAGCGCATGCCCTCGTCGATGGAGAACGACTTCGCGGTCACGATCAGCTCGGGATCGGCGGTCAGGCCGTGCGCCTCCATGGCGGCGATGAAGCCCCGGTACCGGGCGAGGCCGGTCGACACCTCCTGCGGGCCGGCGATGTGCGCGATCCGGGTGTGCCCGAGGCCGGCCAGGTGGGCCACGGCCATCCGGACGCCGCGCTCGTTGTCCACCGAGACCGACGGCAGGCTGTAGTCGTGGGCCAGCCGGTTCATCAGCACCACCGGCAGGTCCGCGCGGGCCGACTCGGCGAGCAGCGGGTCGCCCAGGTGCACGGTGGCCAGCACCAGGCCGTCCACGTGCCGGGCGCGCATCTGCTCGAAGAGCATCCGCTCCCGGTCGGCGTCCCCGTCGGTGTTCCCGATCAGCGCCACGTAGCCCGCGGCCGCGAGGCGGTCCTCGATGCCGCGCACGATCGGCGGGAACAGCGGGTTGTTCAGGTCCGGGATGAGCACCCCGACGCTGTGCGAGCGGCGGGTGCGCAGGCTGCGGGCCACGGTGTTCGGGCGGTACCCGAGCTCGGCCGCGGCCTCGAGCACCCGCTGGGCGGTGTCCTCCCGGACCAGCAGCCGGGTCTCCGGGTTCAGCGCCCGGGACGCGGTGGCGGGGTGCACACGCGCCCGCGCGGCGACATCCTTCAAGGTCACCGGCGGATCAGCCACTGGCAGCCACCCCGCTTCCGCTGTGCGCGCGCCCTCAGGCGTGCCCCGTTGTCCTGCGCCTGCGCCGGCCAGGGCGCCCCCGGACATTCCCGGGTAGCCACGGCCAGCAACCGTCAGACCTGAATGGTATCCACCAATGCAGACGATTGCCTGCTGCTGCGGTCCCGGGGTTACCGCCGCGCTACCGCCCGGCCGCTGCGCGGGCCAGTGCCGGGCCGCCGCCCGCGTGTCACGATGGGGCCATGCGTATCACCAGCGTGGCGGGCACGGACCTGTTCGGCGGCAGCGCGGGGCACCCGCTGCAGATCGTCCGGGTCACGGTGCTCGATGACCGCCCGCCGCATTCCGCCCCGGCCAGCATGCCGGTCACGGTCCGGGTCGAGGGTCCCGGGGTGAGCACGCCGGCCCCGGTCCGGCTGGACCTGGCCCAGCCGGGCACGGAGCAGGTGGCCGAGGTGGGCGTGGACATCGCCGCGCCGCGCACCGCGGGCAGCCCGCGCCAGGTCACGGCCATCGCCGAGGCCGCGCCGGGCCCGGCGGGGAGCGGGCGGGCCGAGCAGCAGGCCGGGATCCGGGTGGCCGAGACCGGCTGGACCATGTGGATGGTCAGCCATTTCCACTACGACCCGGTCTGGTGGGACACGCAGGGCGAGTTCACCGAGTCCCGGCTGCTGCTGCCCGGCGAGGACGGCAGCCTGCCGGAGGTGCGCACCGCGTTCGAGCTCGTGGCGCTGCACCTGGACGAGGCCCGGCGGGACCCGGACTACAAGTTCGTCCTGGCCGAGATCGACTACCTCAAGCCCTACCTGGACACCCATCCGGAGGACCGGGCCGACCTGCGCCGGTTCCTGGACGAGGGCCGGGTCGAGATCGTGGGCGGCAACTACAACGAGCCCAACACCAACCTGACCGGCGCGGAGCTGACCATCCGGAACGCGGTGTACGGCCTGGCCTACCAGCGGGACGTGGCCGGGGGCGACCCGCGGACCGCGTGGATGCTGGACGCGTTCGGGTTCGATCCCGGGCTACCCCGGGCTGATGGCGGCGGCCGGGCTGGCCGAGTCGTCCTGGGCCCGGGGCCCGTACCACCAGTGGGGCCCGCAGCGCACCGTCGGCGACAACACCCGGATGCAGATGCGCAGCGAGTTCGAGTGGGTCTCCCCCGACGGGCAGGGCCTGCTCACCAGCTACATGCCCAACCACTACGGGGCCGGCTGGGGCACCCACCGGGCCGCCGACCTGGCCGCGGCCGAGCAGGAGGCGCTGGGCCAGTTCCGCGAGCTCGCCCCGGTCGCCGCGACCCGCGAACGTGCTGCTGCCGGTCGGGGCCGACCACGTCATCCCGAGCCGCTGGGTGACCGCGATCCACCGGGACTGGAACGCCAGGTACGTGTGGCCCCGGTTCGTGACCGCGCTGCCCCGCGAGTTCTTCGCCGCGGTGCGGGCGGACGCCGCGGAGCGCGGGCTGTGGCTGGTCCCGCAGACCCGGGACATGAACCCGGTCTACCCGGGCAAGGACGTGTCCTACATCGACACCAAGCAGGGCCAGCGCGCGGCGGAGATCGCGGTCGGCGAGGCCGAGCGGCTGGCCACGCTGGCCTGGCTGGCCGGGGCGGGCTACCCGGCGGAGTCGCTGGACAAGGCCTGGCGCCAGCTCGTCTTCGGCGCGCACCACGACGCGATCACCGGGACCGAGTCCGACCAGGTCTACCTGGACCTGCTCGGCGGGTGGCGGGAAGCCTGGCAGCGCGGGGACGAGGCCCGCCGCGACGCGGCCGCCTACCTGGCCGGCCGGGCCGACACCCGGCCGCCCGGCCGCGAGCCCGCCGGCGACGACAGCGACCACGGCGGGCCGCGGGCCCTGACCGTGTTCAACACGCTGTCCTGGGCCCGGTCCGGCCTGGTCCGGCGCGGCGCTGGAGTTCACCGCCCCCGGCCCCGGCTCGGTCACCGCTGCGTGATCACTCCGGTGAGGTGCCGTTCCTGGCCGAGGCGGCCCGGCGGCACCCGGACGGCACGCTCGCCGCGGTCACGCTCACCTTCCGCGCGGCGGACGTGCCCGCGCTGGGCTACCGGACCTACTGGGCCGCCCCGGCGCCGGGGGCCGGGCCCGGCCGCCCGGCGGAGGCTGGGAGCCGCAGCCCGGCACGGTGATCGAGAACGAGACCTTCCTGGTCGAGGCCGACCCGGCCCGGGGCGGCACGCTGACCCGCATCGTGGACAAGCGGACCGGCGCCGGGCTGCTCCGCCCCGGCGCCGGGAGCCGACCAGCCGGGCGGCAACGAGCTGCTCCTCCAGGAGGAGTACGACTCTCACCCGCGCTGGGGCGAGGGCCCGTGGCTGCTGTCCCCCAAGGGGCCCGGCACCGGCTCGGGCGGCGCCAGCGCCAAGGTCACCGCGCAGCGCTGCCCGCTGGGCTCCCGGCTGCTCGCCGAGCTGACCCTGGGCGACCTGCGGGTCACCCAGGAGACGCTGCTGTGGGACGGCGCGGAGCGGATCGAGTTCCGCACCCACGTGGACGGCTCGATCGGGCAGGACCGGCTGCTGCGGGTGCGGTTCCCCGCGGACGTGCCCGGCGGGCTGCCCATCTACCAGGGCGCGACCGCGGTGGTCGGGCCGCTCGTTCGGCAGCGCCGTGGCGGATGTCGCCGAGCACCCGTTCACGCTGGACAACCCGGCGCACGAATGGTTCGGGCTGGGCTCCACGGCGCGGGCTGGCTGGCACGAGCCGGGCGGCGCGCCGGCAGGAGGCCGCGCTGGGGGTGGCTGAGGTCATCCTCCCGGCTTCCCCGGCCCCGCAGCGACCCCGCCGTTTCCCGCAACGGCCTGTCCGTGGCCCTCCGTGACCTGGTGGCGGCACTCGCGGGGCAGGGGGTCACGGCCACCTGCTCGTGGCCGGACGGGCCGCGCTACGGCTCCATCGACCTGGACTCGAACCTGCCTGACGTGCGGATCGCGCTGGGCGGCCCGGAGCAGAACCCGTGGACCGCCCGGCTCCTGGACGCGGCCGGGCCGGGCGCGGCCGGCGGAGCTCGGCCGCCTGCTGGCCGCCGGCGGCAGCGCCCGGCTGTGGATCCCGGCCGCCCAGTCCCGCGCGGCGGCGTTCGCGCCCGGGGCCGACGTCACGCGGGCTGCGCGACCTGCCGGTGCTCGTCGTGGCCGGCCCGGACCTGGCCGCGGCGGCGGCCTCGGTCACCGCCGACCTGGCCGACTCGGTGATCGAGGTCACCGCGCTGGCCGGGCGCCGGGACCCCGGGCCGGGTCGAGCGCGACCCGGCGCTGGCGCCGCGCTCGGTGGCGCTGCTGAACCGGGGCACGCCGGGCAGCCTGGTCTCCCCGGACGGCACGCTGCACATCGCGCTGATGCGCTCGTGCAGCGCCTGGCCGTCGGGGGTGTGGATCGACGGCGACCAGCGGACCGCGCCGGACGGGAGCAGCTTCGCCTGGCAGCACTGGAGCCACACGTTCGAGTACGCGCTGGCCGCCGGCCCCGGGGACTGGCGGGAGGCGGGCTTCGCCGTGGCCGGCCAGGAGTACAACCATGACCTGCTGGCCTGCGAGACGGGCCTGCACCCGGGCCCGCGCCCGGCGGCGGCCAGCCTGTGCGCCGCGGACCTGCCGGTCATGGTGTCCGCCCTGAAGCCGCGCGGGAACCCGCTCGCCGCGGGCCGGCGCGGGCCGCCGCGGCCGGGAGGACGGGGTCACGGCCCGGCTGCGCGATCTGGGCGGCCGGTCCGCGGCCGCGGCCCGGCTGAGCCTGTTCACCGGGATCAGCCGCGGCCCGGCCCGTCAGCCTGGTCGAGGACGCCGGGCCCGGGCGCCGGGGACGGCGGCGGCGGGGCGGGTGCCGCGCTGCCGGTGGCGGCGGCCGGGCCGAGGTGGTGGTGCCGCCCGCCGGGACCGTCACGCTGGGGCTGTCCGTCCCGGCCGGCCACCGGCACCGCCGGAACCCGGTGCCGCCCGGCCCGCGGCCGAACCTGCGCCGCCGCCCGGCTCCGCCCGAACCCGCGCAGCCGGTCTTCACCCGCTACTGGCTGCACGGCAAGGGGCCCGCCCCGGCCGGGAACCTGCCGGTCGCGGTGCACCTGTCCCCCGGCCGGATCGCGCTCCCCAGGCGGGCCGGCGGCCCGGACGCGGCCACGGTCCGCCTCACCGTGGCCTGCGGGCCGCGAGCCGCGCCGCGGGCGTGGTGGAGCTGGACGTCCCGGCCGGGCTGACGGCCACGCCGGCCGGCCCGCTGCGCTACGACCTGCCCGCGCTCGGCCACGCGCACTGGGACCTGGCCGTGCGGGCGCCGGCCGGGCGCGGCCCCCGGGCACTACTTCCTCGCCGCCCGGATCCGCGACGAGCTGGGCCAGGTCCTGGAGGACGCCACGGCCGTGATGCTGGGCGGGCCCGCCCGGCTGCCCGGCGCCCGGCCAGCCGCTGGACGCCGCTGCTGCCCGGCGCCTGGCAGCGCCGACCTGGCAGGCCATCGCGGCCGAGATGGAGGTCACCGTGCTCACGCCGGCGGTCCGGGTCCGGCCCGGGGGGGCCGGGGAACTGGCGGTCCGGCTGGCCAACCGGGCCGCCTCGCCGGTCCGCGGCGAGGCGCAGCTGATCTCGCCGTACGGCAGCTGGGCGGCGGTGCATCCCTGGACGCGAGGTTTTTCCGTCTCCCCCGGAAAAGAAGTAACTCTCCGTTATCATGTCGGGGTACCGATTACTACCCGGCGCGGCACGCAGTGGTGGACAATGGTCAAACTGATGTATTTCGGTCGACTTCACTACACCGCCAGCGTTCCCGTACTCATCTGTGACTGAAAGAACCCGCCCCGTAGGGCGCTGGCCCCCCGCCACCAACCAGACGGTCCTCGATGCCATGACTTCCGCAGCTCCCCCTGCCCCGGGCAACCTCCCTGCGGAGCCGAACAGCTTCATCGGCAGGGAGCGCGATCTGAGCGAGCTCGCGCTCTTGCTCAGTGACGTCCGCGCCCTGACCCTGTGCGGCCCGGGCGGCATCGGCAAGACGCGCCTCGCCCTGCGGCTGGCCTGCGATCTGGTCCCGGATTTCCCCGACGGCGCCTGGCTGGTGGAGCTGGCCGACACGGCCGACGCGGACCTCCTCCCGCGGCGGGTCGCGGCCACCTTCGGGATCCGCGAGGAGCAGGACCGGCCGCTGATGGCGACCCTGGCCGAGGCGCTGCGGGCCCGGCGGCTGCTGATCATCCTGGACACCTGCGAGCACATCGTGGACGGGTGCGCGGAGCTGGTCCAGCAGCTGCTGGCCAGCTGCCCGTCACTGCGGGTGATCGCGACCAGCCGGGAGCCGCTGCGGGTGCGCGGCGAGACCGTGTGGCGGGTCCCGCCGCTGTCCGTGCCGGCCGGCGCTCGACCCGCTGTCCCTGGCCGACCTGGCCCGGCACGAGGCGCTGCAGCTGTTCGCCGAGCGGGCCTCGGCGGCCCGGTCCGGGTTCGCGCTGGGCAGCGACAACGCCGAGGCGGTGGCGCGGCTGTGCCTGACCCTGGACGGCATGCCGCTGGCCATCGAGCTGGCCGCCGCGAGGGTCCGCGCGCTGTCGGTGGAGCAGATCGCCAGCCGGCTCGATGACCGGTTCCGGCTGCTGGCCTCGGGTGACCGGACCGCCCCGCCCCGGCAGCAGACCCTGCGGGCCGCGGTGGACTGGAGCTATGAGCTGCTGAGCGAGCCGGAGCAGATCCTGCTGCGGCGGCTGTCGGTGTTCGCGGGCTGGAACCTGGACATGGCCGAGCAGGTCTGCGCGGACGAGCAGATCCCGGCGGGCACCGTGCTGGACCTGATGGCCGCGCTCATCGACAAGTCGCTGGTCACCTTCGACCACGAGCTGCGCGGCGAGTCCCGCTACCGGCTGCTGGACACGATCAAGGAGTACGCGGCCAGCCGGCTCGCCGCCTCGGGCGAGGAGGAGGCGCTCCGGCTGCGGCACCGCGACTACCTGCTCCGCTACGGCGAGTACGTCGTGTCCCAGGCGTTCGTCCGCGGGCGCGCCGTCCTGGCCGGAGCGGGTGGCCCTGTACCGGGCCATCACCGTGGACATGCCCAACTACCGGCTCGCGCTGGCCACCTCGCTGCGCCGCGGCGACATCGCCGAGGGGCTGCGGCATGTGCGGGGCGATGCGCAACCCGTGGGTGACCCACGGGGACGTGACCGAGGGCGCGGAGTGGTTCGACCGGTTCCTGGTCAGCGCGGACGGGCGTGCCGCCCGGGGTGCGCGGGCCGGCCCTGGTCTTCCGCGGCGACCTGGCCTTCGAGCAGCAGGACTACCCCACCGTGGAACGGTGCGCCCGGGAGGGCCTGGAGCTGTGCCGGGAGGCGGGTGACCCGCACGAGGCGGGCGCGCTGCGGCTGCTCGCCGTGGCCAGCCTGCGGGCGGGCAACCTGGCCGAGGCGGTGGCCCGGATCGATGAGGCGGCGGCCACCGCGCACAAGCTCGGCAACGACTGGGAGGAAGGGCTGGCGCTGAGCATCAAGGCGGCCGGCATGGCCCGGCTGGGCAGCCTGCGCGAGGCCCAGCGCCTCTACGAGGCCGCCCTGGACGTGCTCCGGGACAACAACGGCTGGGGGGTGGCCCAGGTCCGCTACGGGCTGGGCGGGGTGGCCCGGGCCCGCGGCGACTACCAGGCCGCGATCAGCCACTACCAGGGGGCGCTGAGCCTGTACCAGGAGATCGACGCCCGGCCGGAGATCGCCCGGTGCCTGGCGGGCATCGCCTCGGTGGCGCTGATCCAGGGTGACCTGGACCTGTGCCGGGCCAGCCTGACCGAGAGCCTGACGCTGAGCCTGGCCACCGGCCAGCGCCTCCCGGTCGCCCGCGGGCTGGAGGCCTTCGCGGCCCTGGAGGCCCGGGCCGGGCGACGCGGTGCGGGCCGCCCGGCTGGCCGGGGCCGCGCTCGAGCTGCGCGCCGCGGCCGGGCACCCGCCCTCGGCCGGGGCCGGGGCGCGGCTGGAGGACCTGCTCGGCCCCGCCCGCCGGTCCCTGGGCGAACTGCGCGCGGCCACCCTGCTGGAGGAGGGCCGCGCGATGGGCGCGGACGAGGCGGTCCGGTACGCGATGGGCACCCGGCCGGCCGGGTCCCCGCGGCTACGGCGCCGCGCCCGCGGGCTGGCCGGTCCCGGCCCGGCGGGGACAGCCAGCCCGGCCGCCGCGGCCGCCCCAGGGCCGGCGGCGGGGCCGCCCGCCGGCGGCGCCACGGTGCCGTCCACGCTGACCCCGCGGGAGCGGGAGATCGCCGCGCTGATCGCCCGGGGCCTGAGCAACCGGGCCATCGCCGACGAGCTGGTCATCAGCCAGGCCACGGTGGCCCGGCACGTGGCCAACATGCTGACCAAGCTGGGCTTCAGCTCCCGGGCGCAGATCGCGGCCTGGGTCGCCCGGCCAGCGCCGGCCAGGCCGGCCCGGACGCCTGAAAAAGCCGGCCTACATACCAATCCGCCCGCGCCTCCGGCCCCGAAATACACACGGCACTGCATAGTTCGGCGCATGTGGACCCGCACCCGTACATACGTAAGGTCATCCGCAGAGTTCCGGTGAGTCCCGTGCGGCATGGGGGCCCGCACGAGGCTCAACCGGAGCTGCCGGACGCAGAGCCAAGGCTCCTCCGGCCGTCAGGAGGGGGATGGCCGGAGGAGCCTGGGGAGAAGGGCACGGATGACGGTCACGGACATGCCAGCCCCTCACGCCACCGTGACCCAGCGGCTGGTGGACTGTCATCGGCCCGGGGGGAGCATCCCGCGCTGGTCGGCGGGGCACGGCTGCGTGGCCGGGCGGGACCCTCAGCCACGCGGACCTGGCGGTGGTCGCTGCAGACCGCCGCGGCCGGGCTGGCCTGGCGCGGGCTGCGCTCCCAGGACGTCGTCGGGGTGTACGTCCCCGACGCGGTGAGCTACGTGCTGGCCGTGCACGCGATCCGGGCGGCCGGTGGGGTGCCGTCGCCGATCGGCACGGCCAGCACGATAGCCATGATGGCCAGGCAGCTCACCGACTGCGGCGCCCGGCTGCTCGTCACCGCGGACCCGCTGGTGCCCGCCGCGCTGAGCGCGGCGGACGGCTCGTGGGTCCGGCAGGTCATCTCGTTCGACGAGGCGCCGGGCACCGTGCCGTTCTGGTCGCTGCTGTCCCGGGGACTGCAGCCGCCGGCCGCCGCCGGGCCGGCGGACCTGGGCCTGCTGCCGTACGTGCCCGGGCCGGGCGGCGGGCTGCGGGCGACTCCGGTGACCCACGCCCAGCTCGCCGCGGAGCTGGGCCGGCTGGCCGCGCCCGCGCCGGTGACCGCGCAGCGACGTGGTGCTGGCCGCGCCGCCGGACGGCTGCGCCCGGGAGTACACGCTGCTCCTCGACCTGGCCCTGCTCGAGGGCGCGACGGTGGTGGCCGCCCCGGCCGACGCGCCTGCCCGACGCGGCCCGCCGGTACGGCGGCACCGCCGCGATCGTGCCCGCGGGCGCGGCGTTCCCGGCCGGGCTCCCGGTCCGCCCGGTCACCGTGGCGTGCTGACCGGCCTGGTCCCGGCGAGCGGGCGGCCTCCGGCCTGAGCCTGCGGCGCGGGCCTGGCCCGGCTGGTCAGCAGGATGACCAGCAGCACGCACACGTCGAAGACGGCGGCCACGGTGAAGGCCGCGGACATCCCGTGAATGAGCAGCTGGCGGGCGGCGCTCGCGTGGCTCACGCCGGGGGCCAGCTGCCGCGCCGCGTCGCGGTAGGCGGTGCCGAACACGGTGACCAGGATGGCCAGGCCGAGTGATCCGCCGACCTGCTGCGTGACGTTCACCATGCTGGAGGCGGCGCCGGAGTCCGCGGGCGCCACCCCGGCCAGCGACACCATGGTGAGCGGGACGAACACGATGCCCATCCCGGTGCCGATGCAGCAGCATCGGCCCCAGGACGCCGCCCAGGTAGGTGGTCTGCCCGCGAGACCTGGGCCAGCCACGCCATCCCGCCGATCACCGGCAGCATGCCCGCCAGCATCAGCCGGGTCGGGCCGAACCGGGGCAGCAGCCGCGGCGCCGCCCGGGACACCCCGAACACGGTGAGGGTCATGGGCAGGAACGCGAACCCGGCCGCCAGCGGGCTGAAGCCGAGGATGTCCTGGACGAACTGGGTCAGGAAGAAGAACATCCCGAACATGCCGGCGACCAGCAGCAGCCGGGCCAGGTAGGAGCCGGACCGGGCGGGGCTGGCGAACAGCCGCAGCGGGGTGATCGGCTGGCGGGCCCGGGACTCGGTGAGCAGGAAGGCGGCGAGCATCACCACGGCCACCGCGAAGGCGGCCAGGGTGAGGCGGTCAGACCAGCCGTCTGACGCGGCCCGGATGAACGCGTAGACCAGCGCGGTCATCCCGGCGATGGAGGTGACCGCCCCGGCCAGGTCGAACCGGCCGGGCTGGCGCGGCGACTCGGTGATGAACAGCGGGGTCACGGCGATGCACGGCGAGCCCGACCGGCACGTTGATGAACAGCACCCAGCGCCAGGACGCCCACTCGGTGATGACGCCGCCCAGGACCAGGCCGAGCGAGGCGCCGCCCATGGCCACGGCCGAGTAGATGCCGAGCGCCCGGGTCCGCTCGCGGCCTTCCGGGAAGCTCCCCACGACCAGGGCGAGCACCGCGGGCGAGGCCAGCGCGCCGCCGACGCCCTGCAGGGCGCGGGCCGCCAGCAGCCACCAGGCCGCGGTGGCCAGGCCGCCGGCCAGCGAGGACGGCGGTGAACAGGGCGATCCCGGCCAGGAACATCCGGCGCCGGCCGAGGATGTCGCCGGCCCGGCCGCCGAGCAGCAGCAGGCCGCCGAACGTGAGCGTGTAGGCGTTCAGCACCCAGGACAGGCTGGCCGCGGAGAAGTGCAGGCCGGCCTGGATGTGCGGCAGCGCGATGTTCACCACGGTCATGTCGAGGATGATCATGAGCTGGGCGGACAGCATGATGACCAGGGCGACGCCGGGATGGCCGCGGCGCCGCGGCCGCGCCCGGGCGGCGCAGCGCCACCGCGGGCGATGCGGCGGACGAAGAAGGCACAGTTGTCTCCTGGAAGTGGAGTCCTGGGACGAGGCGAGGTAGTCTGCGGATTATTCGGAGACCGACTCCGATTACTATACGGAGGCAGGCTCCGCTTAGCAAGCCGATTAACGGCGGCCGGCGGCCGGGCAGTGCAGGCAGGCTGGAGAGTTGGCAAGGCATCATGAGGCAGAGTGGTCCGGATGAGCGCGACCAGCCCTCCCGAGGGCGCGATGCGGGCCGACGCGCGGCGCAACCGGCAGCGGCTGATCGAGGCGGCCCTGGCGGCGTTCGCCGAGCACGGGGCCGACGACGCGTCCCTGGACGAGATCGCCCGCCGGGCCGGGGTCGGGATCGGCACCCTGTACCGGCATTTCCCGACCCGCCAGGCGCTGCTCGAGGCCGTCTACCGCAGCCAGGTCGAGGCGCTGTGCGCCCGGGCCCAGGAATACTCGGCGCAGCCGGGGACAGCCCGGCCAGCGAGGCGCTGGCCCGCTGGCTGCGAGGCGCTGGTCGCCTTCGCCGCGACCAAGCGGAACCTGACCATCTCGATGATGTCGTCCCTGGGCGGCAAGAACGCCGAGGTGGTCAGCTCGTGCAGCGCGATGGTCCGCGAGGCCGTGGTCCCGCTGCTGGCCCGGGCCCAGCAGGCGGGCGAGATCCGGCCCGGACGTGGACGTGACCGACCTGCTGAAGATGTCGCACGCGATCTCGGTCGCCTGCGAGTACCCGTCCGCCCATTCCGACCAGGCCCAGCGGCTGCTCAGGGTGATGCTCGACGGGCTGCGCGCGCGGGGCCGCCGCCGCGGCGGGCACGGCCGGGCTGATCAGCCGACGCCCTCCGCGTCCGGCTCGGGCCTCGGCGTCGTCGCTCGCCGTCCGTCCGCGCCGAGCTGCCCTCGCCGGAGTGCTCCAGGTCGGGCGGGCGGTTCTCGTACGGCGTGCTGAGCACGATCGTGGTCCGGGTCGACACCCCCGCGCAGGCCCGGATCTGCTGCAGCAGGTCCTCCAGGGCGGCCGGCGAGGCCACCCGGACCTTGAGGATGTAGTTCTCGTCGCCCGCCACGCTGTGGCAGGCCTCGATGCGCCGGCAGGTGGGCGAGCCGCTCCGGGGCGTCGTCCGGGGCGGCCGGGTCGAACGGCTTGATCGAGATGAACGCGGTCAGCGGCAGGCCCGCGCCGGCCGGGTCGATCATGGCGGCATACCCCTTGATCACCCCGCGCCGCTCCAGCCGGCGGACCCGCTGGTGCGTGGCCGACACCGAGAGCCCGGTCTGCCGGGACAGCTCGGTGAAGCTGATCCGGCCGTCCCGGCACAGCAGCGAGACGATCTTGCGGTCGATGTCTTCCACCCCGTTACGGTAATCCGCAACCAGCCACCTCGCGCCTCTTTGATCGTAACGGCCTGATAACGGGCTTTACGCTCAGGTAACAGGATGTGACGCCAGTCTTAACCCTGGCCGGTGACGCGCGGATACGCTGCGCGCCAGAAGGGGAAACAGGCGACAGGCGGAACCGCGTCCACAGCGGCCCCGCAGCCCCGGAGCCCCTGGTCGGCGCCGCAGCGGAGCGGCGCCCCGGACAGCGACGGAGCGCGCCCATGGCCGAAATCCTCCTTGACCAGGTGAACAAGGTCTACCCGGGCGGGGTCAAGGGGGTGGACAACCTCAACCTGGAGATCAGGGACGGGGAGTTCATGGTCCTGGTCGGCCCGTCCGGCTGCGGGAAGACCACCGCCCTGCGGTCCATCGCCGGCCTGGAGGAGATCAGCTCGGGCACGATCACCATCGGCGGCCGGGTGGTGAACGACCTGCCGCCCAAGGACCGGGACATCGCCATGGTCTTCCAGAACTACGCGCTCTACCCGCACATGACGGTGGAGCAGAACCTGGCGTTCGGGCTGCAGCAGCGCAAGACCCCCAAGGACGAGATCAAGCGCCGGGTGACCGAGGTGGCCAAGATGCTCGGCCTGGAGGAGTACCTCAAGCGCAAGCCCGCCGCGCTGTCCGGCGGCCAGCGCCAGCGGGTCGCCATGGGCCGGGCCATCGTCCGGGAGCCGCAGGCGTTCCTGATGGACGAGCCGCTGTCCAACCTCGACGCCAAGCTCCGGGTGTCGATGCGCGCCTCGCTGACCCAGCTGCACGAGCGGCTCGGCGTCACCACCGTGTACGTCACCCACGACCAGGTCGAGGCCATGACCCTCGGGCACCGGGTGTGCGTGCTGCGGGAAGGCCGGCTGCAGCAGGTGGACACCCCGCAGACCCTGTTCGACTCCCCGGTGAACCTGTTCGTGGCCGGGCTTCATCGGCTCGCCGGCGATGAACATCGTCACCGCCGAACCTGGTCCGTGACGACGGCCCGGCGGTCACCTTCGCCGGGCACCGGCTGCCGCTGCCCGCCGCGCTCATCGACGCCAAGCCGGGCCTGGACTCCTACTTCGGCCGCGAGGTCATCCTCGGCGTCCGGCCCTCGGACTTCGAGGACGCGCCGCTGGCCGACAGCAGCTGGGCCCGGATGTCGGTGCGGGCCGACGTGACCGAGGAACTGGGCAGCGAGATCCACGTGATCTTCTCGATCGACGCCCCGCCGGTGAAGCATGCCACGATCAGCGAGATCGCGGGCGACGCCGACGACGAGGACGCCGCGGTCGTCCTCGCCGAAGGCAAGTCGCTGTGGACCGCCCGGGTGGCGGCGCGCAGCCACGTGCGCCCCGGGCAGCCGGTCGAGCTGGCCGTGGACACCTCGAACCTGCAGTTCTTCGACCCGGTCAGCGCGCTGTCCATCGGTCACCCGGCGGCCGGCGAGGTGGTCGCCGCGGGCGAGGCGGCGAACGCCTAGCGGCCGGCAGGCTGCCGCGGCCGGGCCTCCGGGCAGCACGCCTGGCGGGCTCAGCCGGCGCCGACCACGACCAGCTCGCGGGTGACGTGGTTCAGCCGCTCGTATCCCTGCTCGGTGCAGACCACGATGTCCTCGATCCTGGCCCCGTGCGGGCCCGGGTAGATGCCGGGCTCGACGGAGAAGGCCATGCCCGGGCTCCAGCGGCTCGGTGTTGCCCGCCACGATGTACGGGTCCTCGTGGGTCTCCAGCCCGATCCCGTGCCCGGTCCGGTGCACGAACTGGGCCCGTACCCGGCCTCGGTGATCGGCTCCCGGGCGGCCGCGTCCACCGCCTCGGCCGTGACGCCGGGCCGGACCGCCGCGCACGCCGCCTCCTGGGCGTCGCGCAGCACCTCGTAGTAGGCGGTGAACTCGGCGGGCGGCCCGCCGATCGCGTAGACGCGGGTGCAGTCCGAGCAGTAACCGCTGGGCATGGTGCCGCCGATGTCCACCACGACGGCGTCGCCGGGCTGGAGCACCCGGCCGGACGGCTCGTGGTGCGGGCTGGCCGCGTTCGGCCCGGACGCGACGATCACGAAGTCCGCCCGGACGTGACCTTCGCTGGCTGATCGCGGCGGCGACGTCCGCCGCGACCTCCAGCTCGGTCCGGCCCGGCCGCAGCCAGCCCGGCACGGCGGCGTGCACCCGGTCGATGGCCGCCCCCGCCTCCCGCAGCGCGGCCACCTCGGCCGGGCTCTTGCGCGACCGCAGGCCGCGCAGGGCCGCGCTGGCCAGCCCCTGCCGGGCGCGCGGGCAGCGCGGCGCGGAAGCGGAGCACCATCATGGCCCACATCCGGTCGGCCAGGCCCGACCGAGGAGACCGGCCCGAGCCGCCCGGCGACCAGCGCGTACGGGTCGTCCGTCTCGTCCCAGGGGATCATCTCCAGGCCGAAGCCCCCGGCCGGCGAGGCCTGCGCGGCGGGCAGCTCCAGCCGCGGCACGACCAGGAACGGGTCCCCGGCCGCGGGCACCGCCAGGCAGGTGAGCCGCTCCAGCTGCTGCGCGTCGTAGCCGGTCACGTAGCGCAGGTCCGGCCCCGGGGTGAGCAGCAGCGCGCCCAGTCCCGCCGCCCCGGCGGCCTCCGCCGCCAGCCGCAGCCGCTCCGCTGGATATAGTTCTGTCGTGGCGGCGCGGCGTGCCCGCTAGCCACGCGAACCCGCCTGGTCCACCGGGGGAAGTGCATGCCAGGTCTGCATGGGGGCCATCTAACCACGGGGTGTTCGTCGCCGTTGACGGTGCACCGCCGCCCGGTCGGGCGGCAGCCTGTCCCCATCTAGACAGGAGTGCCCCGCATGCCTCACTCTTGGTGTACCTCAGCTCACGATATGAACGGCGATGACTCCTGAAATCGTTAGTTCCCCGGCTCCGCTGGAGCCAGGCGCGGCCGCCGGCGCTGGACCGGCCGCGGCCCGGTCGGCGTTCGCGGCCGCGTCTGGCCCGTTCACGCTGCGCCCGCGTAACAGCGAGCGAGCCCCCGGTGACCCCACCGCGCTGGCCGCCGCATTACTGCAGGAACGCCACGTCACGCTGGAACTGCAGCGCGCCATCCTGCCGCTGCACGAGGCCCCGTTCGACCTGCCCGGCCTGCGGGCCGTGGTCCGCTACCTGCCCGCGTCCGCGGACAGCCGGGTCGGCGGCGACTGGTACATCACGGCCGAGATGCCGCCGGGCGACGTCCTGCTCGCCATCGGGGACGTCGCCGGCCACGGCCTGGACGCGGCGGCGGGCATGGCCCGGCTGCGCGGGGCGCTGGCCGGGCTGGCCATCACCGGCGCGCCGCCCGAGCGCCTGGTGGGCTGGCTGAACGACCTGGTGCATCACGTAGCCCCGGAGCACACCGCCTCGGTGGTGGCCGGATACTTCGACCCGCGCAGCCGCCGGCTCACCTGGGCCCAGGCCGGCCACCCGCCACCGCTGCTGGTCCGCGGGGCCGCCGCGCGGCCGCTGGGGCAGCCGGCCGGGATCCTGCTCGGCGCGGGGCGCGGCGGCTACGACGCCATGACGGTGACCCTGGAGGCCGGCGACGTCCTGCTGCTCTACAGCGACGGCCTGGTGGAGCGCCGGGACCGGCCCGCTGGATGAGGGGCTCGCCACGCTGGCCCGGGCCGCCGCGGGCATCGGCGACCCGGAGGAGCTGATCACCGCGGTGCTGGACGCGCTCGGCTCGACCGACTCCGAGGACGACACCTGCCTGGTCGCCCTGCGGGTGCTCTAGCTCATCCCGGGCCAGCGCGGGCCCAGTCCGACCGGGATCGGTCAGGGCCGGCTCGGTCAGCCGGGCTCGGCCAGCACGCTGGCGGCCCGGCGCAGCGAAGAGCCCAGGCCCCAGCGGGCGTCCAGCGCGGCCAGCCGCTCCGGGATCGGCGGCGCTGACCGGGCAGCCGGCCCGCCACATCCGGGACCGGGGCGTCGGCCGCCACCCGGACCACCGGGATCGCCACCGCCAGGTAGTCGCGGGCGGCGGCCAGCTTGGGGCGGCTGCCCTTGGGAAAGCCGCCGTGCCCCCGGTCCAGCGCGTCGAGGATGGCCCCGATCGCTGCCGAACGCCCGGACCAGCGCGGCGGCGGTCTTGTCGCCCACGCCCGGCACGCCGGGCAGGCCATCGCTGGGGTCGCCGCGCAGCACGGCGAAGTCCGCGTAGGCGCGGCCGGGGATCCCGTAGCGCTCGGTCACCGCGGCCTCGTCCACCACGTCCAGCTTGGCCAGCCCGCGGACCGTGTAGATGACCCGGACCGGCCGCTCGTCGTCCACCAGCTGGAACAGGTCCCGGTCCCCGGTGACGATCTCGACCGGGCCGGCCGCCCGGGCGGTCAGCGTGCCGATCACGTCGTCCGCCTCGTAGCCGGGGGCGGCCGCCATCGCCACGCCCAGGGCGCCGAGCACCTGCTCGATCACCGGGATCTGCGCGGTCAGCGCGGGCGGCGCCTCCTCGGTGCCGTCCGCCCGGGCCCGGTGCGCCTTGTACGACGGCATCGCGGCGACCCGGAAAGCGGGCCGCCAGTCCGCGTCCATGCAGGCGACCAGGGCCGCGGGTGAGCGGCCCCGGACCAGCCGGGCGATCATGTCCAGCAGCCCGCGGACCGCGTTGACCGGGGTCCCGTCCGGCGCGGTCAGCGTGTCCGGGACGCCGTAGAAGGCGCGGTAGTACAGCGAAGCGGTGTCCAGCAGCATCAGCGGTCCCACCCCGGCTATCCTGCCAGGCCTGGCCGCTATCGTTGAGCACCCCGCAACGAGTGGGCCAGCCGCGGTGAAGGGACCAGCCACTGTCCGCCACAGAGGCCACCGGGCTGCTGCACGGGCCGGCCGCCGAGGCCCTCTCCTGCGTGCTGCTCGCGGTGCTGCTGGCCACCGCGATCATCCGGCCCAGATGGCTGCCGGAGGCGGCCGCCGCGGTCCCGGCGGCGGTGCTCGTGATCATCACCGGCGCGCTGCCGTGGCACCAGGCCCGCATCGAGGCCGGCCGCTGCTGCCGGTGCTGGCGTTCCTCGGCGCGATCCTGGTGATGGGGCACGTCTGCCAGCAGGAGGGGCTGTTCGCGGCGGCCGGGGCCCGGCTGGCCCGGGCCAGCCGGGGCTCGCCGGTGCGGCTGCTGGGCGGCGTGTTCGGCCTCGCCTCGGTGACCACCGCGGTGCTCAGCCTGGACACCACGGTGGTGCTGCTCACCCCCGTGGTGCACGACACCGCGGCCCGGCTCCGGGTCCGCCCCAAGCCGCACGTCTACGCGTGCACCCACCTGGCCAACTCCGCGTCGCTGCTGCTGCCGGTGTCCAACCTGACCAACCTGCTGGCGTTCTCGGTCGCCGGGCTGACCCTGATCCAGTTCGGCGCGCTGATGGCGGTGCCGTGGCTGGTCGCGATCGCCGTGGAGTACGTGGCCTTCCGCTGGTTCTTCGCCGGGGACCTGGCCGCGCCGCGCCGGCCGCGGCCCGCGCGGCGCAGGCGCCACTCCCCCGGATCCCGCGTTTCGCGCTGGTCACGGTGCTGGCCACGCTGGCCGGCTTCGTGCTCACCTCGCTGGCCGGGCTGAACCCGGCCTGGGCGGCCGCGGCCGGGGCGGTGGTGCTGGCGGCCGGGAGCCTGATCCGCGGCCAGGACCGCCCGGCGGGGCTGGCCCGCGCGCTGAGCATCCCGTTCCTGCTCTTCGTGCTGGGCCTGGGCATCGTGGTCGAGGCGGTGGTGCACAACGGGCTGGGCGCCCTGCTGACCCGGGTGATCCCGGCCGGGTCGTCCCTGCCCTCGCTGCTGGCCCTGGCCGGGCTGGCGGCCCTGCTCGCCAACGTGGTGAACAACCTGCCCGCGGTGCTGGTGCTGCTGTCGGTGCTGGCCGGGCGGGGGCTGCTGGCCGGCCCGGGCCCGGTGCTCGCCGTGCTGATCGGGGTCGATGTCGGCCCGAACCTCACCTACGCGGGCTCCCTGGCCACGCTGCTGTGGCGGCGCCTGCTGGCCGACCGCGACCACCACACGGACCTGGGGGAGTTCACCCGTCTCGGGCTGCTCACCGTGCCGGCCGGGCTGGTCCTGATCACGGTGGCGCTGTGGGCGGTGCTGCGGATCTGACCGGCCGGGCGAGTTCCTCCTCGTCCAGCGGATCGGCGCCGTCCCGGGGGTAGGCCTGCCGCCTGCCGGTGGGCGTGAAGCCCATCCGCCGGTAGAACGCGCGGGCGCGGGCGTTGCCCGAGCACCACCCACAGGGTCACCCGGGGGGCACCGACCGCGCTCCGCATGATCCACAACCGCCCCGACCAGCAGCTCGGCCACGCCGGTGCCCCGGGCCTGCGGGCTGACCCACATGGACACGAGATGCCAGCCCCGCGGCGGGTGAGCCGCGGCCGGCGCGGGCCGCTGGCGGGCTGATCGGGCACGGCCGCGACCAGCCCGGCGGGCGTCCCGGCGCGCCAGGCCAGGAACCAGGGCCAGGCCCGGATCCGGGACCGCCACTGTGGCTCGGTGCGGGCCCGCTCGCGGCTCAGGGTCGAGGCGAACGCGTCCGGGGCGTCGGCCAGCGCGGCCAGCCGCACGTCGCGGACCGTGGCCCACTCGTCCGGGTGGGCCCGGCGGACCTGGACGTCGCTCAGCTGCACCCGGCTAGCGTGGCCGTTCCGGGTTGCGCCGCGCAACCATACCGGGGCGCGAGACTGGGCACATGACCGTGCTCGTGTGGGTGACCGAGGAAAGCTGGATGGCGTGCGTGGACGCGACGCTGGCCCGGGCGCCAGCCGATGAGGTGACCTTGCTGCACGTCACGGACGCGGGAGCGGTGGACGCGGCGCAGGGCGCCTTCACCGCGCTGCTGGGCCGGGGCGGGAAGGGCCCGGGCGCGCAGCTGGAGGCCATGACCGAGGCCGCCGCCACCGAGGTGCTGGAGGCCGCGGCCGCCCGGCTGGGCCGGCCCGCCCGGCAGCTGCGCCGGCGCGGCCGCCCCGAGCGTGAGGTGGTGCAGGCGGCCCGAGGCGCGGCCTTGCTCGTCCTGGCCCGCCAGGGCGAGCAGGCCGGTCCCCGGAGCCTGGGCAAGGCGGCCCGGTTCGTGGTCGATCACGCGTCCTGCCCGGTCCTGCTGGTCTGGCCCGGGGCCGCCCCGTGCCCCCTCCACGCCGCCCCCGCCGCCGGAGGCCACGGCCAGAGGCCGCCGCACCGGCCGCCACCCGGGCGCCGGGCCCGGGGCGGCCCGGCGAGCCGGGTCAGCGGTTGGAGTAGACCCGCTCCGGGGTGATCAGGACGGCGGCCCGGCGCTCCTGCGCCATCACCCGGTCGTAGGTATCCCAGTCCTCGTGGCTGCCACCGGCCGAGGTGAACACCGCGCGCAGCAGCAGCCGCAGGCCGTCCGGGCCGAGACCGTCGAGCGGGTCGTCCGGCCCGGCCAGCTCGGCGGGGCCCTCGGCGGTGACCCAGTCCCAGCCGGCCCGGACCGTTGCGGTCACCCGCGGGCGGGCCCGCAGGTTGGCGAGCTTGCGGGAGTTCCCGCGGGTGGTAAAGCCGATCACCGGGACACCCCGGACCGGATGGTCCAGGACCCCGCAGTTGACCACGGTGGCCTGGATCGTCTGGTCCGCGCGCAGGGTGGACACCACGCTCAGCCCGTGCTCCCGGCCACCAGGCGGTCAAAGTCCGCCACATCAGCCATGCCGGAGCTTAGCGGCCGGACGGGTTAGCCCAGCGGCTGGCAGAAGCCGAGCTGGCTGGTTTCACCCGGCTGGCATCGTCACCCCAGAACCCGGCGGCGGGCTGGGCCGGGCCCCTGGCTAGCCGGGTCAGCCCACCGAGGAGTACGCGACCACGCCGTGGCGCAGCGCGTCCACCGCGGCGCGCGCGGTGGACGCGAGCGCGGAGCCGGCCCCGGCCGCGACCGCGATCTGGCCGAGCAGGTCCATCAGCTGCTTGACCGCGCGGACGAAATCGCCGGGGGTCAGGTCGGGGCCGAGCACCGTCTCCAGCGGCTTGCCGCGGGCCCAGGCGTGCGCGGCCCACGCGAAGCCCAGGTCGGGTTCGCGCAGGAACGACAGCCGGTTGTCCTTCTCCACCGCGTCGAGCTCCGCCCAGACCGAGATCATCGCGGCCATCACGTCGCGGACCGGGCCGCCGGGCAGCCGCGGCGCGGCCGTCGTCGTCGGCCTTCCGGGACTCGAAGGTCAGCACCGACACGCAGGCCGCCAGCTCGGCCGGGTCGAGCCCGTCCCACAGGCCGCGGCGCAGGCACTCGGCGGCCAGCAGGTCCAGCTCGGTGTACAGGTCAGCGAGCCGCCTGCCGTCCGGGGTGACCTGGCCGTCGTCGAGGTACCCCAGGCGGCCCAGTACCGCGCAGACCCGGTCGAAGGTCCGCGCGATCACGTGCGAGCGGCCCGCCACGCTGCGCTTCCAGCCTGGCCACCTCCCGCTCCAGCCGGGCCCGCTGCTCGGCCTGCCGGGCGTGCATCTCCCGGTCCGGGCAGCCGTGGCACGGATGCTGGCGCAGCTGCCGGCGCAGCCGGGTGATCTCGTCCGCCGCCGGCGCGCGGCCGGCCGCGTCCGCCGCCTGCGGCGGCCGGCGGCCGAGGTCCCGCCCGGCCAGCTTGTTGCGCATGGTGGAGGCCAGGTCCCGGCGGTGCTGCGGCGAGCGGGCGCTGAACCTGTTCGGGATCCGCACCCGGTCGATGGCGTGACCGGGACCGGGAAGTCGGCCTCGGACAGCCGCTTGACCTGGCGGTTGGCGGTGAGCACGAGCGGCAGCGGGGCATCGCGGGCTCGGCCCCGTCTGCGCCGGCCGGCTGGCCAGGCCGGGCTGCAGGACCACGCGCGATACCCGGCCCGGCGGCCGCCGGGGACCCGGATGATGTCGCCCCGGCGCAGCCGCTCCAGTGACTGCCGCGCCTCGGCCCAGCGGTCCGCCGACCGCTGCCGGGCCGCGGCCGCCTCCCGCTCGGACAGTTCCTTGCGCAGCGCGTGGTACTCGGCGAAGTCGCCCCGCTCGCAGGCCAGCCCGAGTCTCGGCCAGCGCCGCCCGGCTGCGCCGGGCCTGCCGGGCGATGCCGACCACCGCCCGGTCCGCCTGGAACTGGGCGAACGACGATTCCAGCAGCGCGGCCGCCTGGTCCAGGCCGACCTGGCCGACCAGGTTCACCGCCATGTTGTAGGAGGGCCGGAAGCTGGAGTTGAGCGGGTAGGTCCGGGTGCCGGCCAGCCCGGCCACCGCCAGCGGGTCCACGCCTGGCTGCCAGAGCACCACCGCGTGCCCTTCGACGTCGATGCCCCGCCGCCCGGCCCGGCCGGTCAGCTGCGTGTACTCCCCCGGCGTCAGGTCGGCGTGGGTCTCGCCGTTCCACTTGTCCAGCCGTTCGATGACCACCGTCCGGGCGGGCATGTTGATGCCCAGCGCCAGCGTCTCGGTCGCGAAGACCGCCCGGACCAGCCCGGCCTCGAACAGCTCCTCCACCACTTCCTTGAAGGTGGGCAGCATGCCCGCGTGGTGCGCGGCGATGCCGCGCTGCAGGCCGGTGAGCCACTCGCCGTAGCCGAGCACCGGCAGGTCCGCCTCGGGGATGTCCCTGGTGCGCCGCTCCGCGATCTCGGTGATCACGGCGGCCTCGTCCGGCGTGGTCAGCCGCAGGCCCGCGTCCAGGCACTGGCGGACCGCGGCGTCGCAGCCCGCCCGGCTGAAGATGAACGTGATCGCGGGCAGCAGCCCGGCGCGGTCCAGCCGCTCGATCACCTCCGGCCGGCGCGGCGGCCGGAAGCGGGCCGGCCGCCGGCCGCCCCGGGCGGGCCGGGACGGCGCCTTCCGGGCCGCCCAGTCGTCCCGCCGGGCCAGCCGCAGCAGTTCCGGGTTCACCTGCGCCCGGCGCTCGCCGGCCGGGCCCGGATCCCCGTCCCGGGCCGCTCCGCGCGGCCCGCCCGTGGCCGCGGCCCGGACTCGACGAACAGGTCGTAGAGCCGGCCGCCGGCCAGCATGTGCTGCCAGAGCGGCACCGGCCGGTGCTCGTCCACGATCACCGTGGTGCCGCCGCGGACCTGGGCCAGCCAGTCGCCGAACTCCTCGGCGTTGCTCACCGTCGCGGACAGGGCGACCACCCGGACCGAGTCCGGCAGGTGGATGATCACTTCCTCCCAGACCGCGCCGCGGAACCGGTCGGCCAGGTAGTGCACCTCGTCCAGCACCACGTAGGCCAGGCCGGCCAGCGTGGGCGAGCCGGCGTAGAGCATGTTGCGCAGCACCTCGGTGGTCATCACGACCACCGGCGCCTCGCCGTTGATGCTGTTGTCCCCGGTGAGCAGCCCGACCTGGTCGGCGCCGTACCGCCGGACCAGGTCGCCGTACTTCTGGTTGGACAGGGCCTTGATCGGCGTGGTGTAGAAGCACTTGCGCCCCTCGGCCAGCGCCAGGTGCACGGCGAACTCGCCGACGACCGTCTTGCCCGAGCCGGTCGGCGCCGCGACCAGCACCCCGTGGCCGCGCGTCCAGCGCCTGGCAGGCCCGCCGCTGGAAGTCGTCGAACGCGAAGTCGTACAGCGCCTGGAACGCGGCGAGCTCCGGCCCGTCCTCGCTCCGCTGCCGGAAAGCGGCGTAACGCTGCGCCGGGCTGGCAGGGGTGGACATGTGATCCCAGCCTAGGTGAGCACGCCGGCCAGCGGCGCTACGGGCTGGCCGGGCGTCAGCGGGCTCAGCGGCGGTCGGAGTCGACCGGATCGGCGACGTCCAGCGGCGCCAGCTCGTCGTCGGCCAGGCCCTCGTACAGCGACGCCCGGCGGGCCCGCCGCCGGTCGTTCAGCCAGATGAAGACCTCGGCCAGCTCGACCAGGACCACGCAGGGCACCGCGAGCAGCAGCATGGTGATCGGGTCCGGGCTCGGCGAGGCGATGCCGGCGAACACGAACACGCCGAAGATCATCATCCGGCGCCACTTCGGATCCGCTCGTGGGTCAGCACGCCGGCCAGGTTGAGCATCACCAGCAGCAGCGGCAGCTCGAAGGCCAGCCCGAAGCCGAGCAGCATGGCCGATGAAGTAGCCGAGGTAGGTGGAGACCGGCGGCAGGCGAGGACGCCGTCGGGGCCAGGCCGAGCAGGTAGCGCCAGGCCGCGGCTCATCGCGAAGTAGGCGAGCGCCGCGCCGACCAGCGAACAGCGGCACCGCGGTGCCCACGAACGCGTAGGTCCAGCGCTTCTCCCGCCGGTACAGCCCGGGCGCGACGAACGCCCATAGCTGGTACAGCCAGATCGGGCTGGTCAGGATCAGCCCGAAGAAGAACGCGATCTCCAGCCGCAGCATGAACGGGTCGAACACGCCGTGCAGGATCAGCTGGTCGCCGAGCCCGGCAGCCGGTGTGGCCGTTGATCTTGGCCGAGCAGAACGGGCGCTCGATCGAACTTCCAGACCGGGTCGAAGAACGACCAGGCCCGATACCGGTGCCCACCAGCAGGGCCAGGCAGATCTTGACCAGCCGGTTCCGCAGCTCGCGGATGTGCTCCATGAGCGGCATCCGGCCTTCCGGATCGGCTGCCTCCGCCGCCCGGACGCGCGCGCTCAGCACGCGCGCGCCCGGACGGTGTCACCCAGCTTCGCCATGGCGGGTGACGGACGCAGGCCGGGCTCAGCGGCCTGGGTGCGCTGGGTCTCCGGTGCCGGGCGCCGTTGACCTTGGCTGCCTCAGCCGCGGACTGCTTCGCCTGCAGGTCGCGGATCTGCTGCTGGAGCTGGTCGACGCTGCTGCTGGGTCGGCTGGCGCCGGTGATGGCCGGGGCCGGCTGCTGCCGCCTCGGCCGTTTTCGTCATCCGTGCAGGTCCTGCACCTCGGTCTTGAGGATGCGCATGGACTTGCCCAGGGACCGGGCCGCGTCCGGCAGCTTCTTCGAGCCGAACAGCACGATCAGCACCACGGCGACGATGAGGATCTTCCACGGGCTGTCGAACAGGTCGCCAATCATTTCCGCCCTCTTCACCGGGGACCGCGTCCCGCGCCTGGGTCACTATGGTCAGAGCCTACACGTGATACGTTCGTAGCGCGCTCAGGCGCGGCTTGACCGCCCGCGTCAGCCGGACCCGCCGCGGCGTCCAGCATCCCTGCCGAGCATGCCCGCATTGCGCCCACGCTGCCTCAAGCGTACTGCGCCAGCGCGGCCGCGGCATCCTCCCTGACCTGGGCGGCGAGGCTGGCCGGGGCCACGATCCGGCCGTTCTCGCCCAGCCGCAGGGCGAGCCGCCGCACCCAGCCGGGTGTCCGGGGTGCGCAGCGCGACCCGCAGCCGCCCGTCGCCCAGCTCCTCGATGCTGCTCGCACGGGTAGTACTCGGCCACCCAGCGGCCGAGCGGGGACAGCTCGATGACCACGTTGAGGTCTTCCGGCGGACGGCCGGAACAGCCCCTGGTCCACGTCCTCCGGCTCGGCCTCCGGCGGCACCTCGGCCGCCACGTCCAGCACCTCCAGGCCCAGCACCCGGTCCAGCCGGAACAGCCGGACCGCCTCCGCCCGGCGGCACCAGCCCTCCAGGTAGGTGCGGCCCTCCACGACCAGCAGCCGCATCGGGTCCACGTCCCGCTCGGTGGCCTCGTCCCGGCCCGGGCACGTAATAGGACAGGTGCACCCGGCGGCCGCCGGGCCAGGGCGTCCCGGAGCTGGGCCAGGACCGCCTGCTGGGCGATCTTGTCCACCTGGATGGCCACCTGGGCGCTCGGGCGCGGCGGCCTCCCCGGCCGCCGCTTCCAGCTTGGCGATGGTGCGGCTCAGCGCCTGCCCCTCGTCCAGGCCGGGCATCGACGGCGACCTGGCCGATCTCGGCCAGCATCCGCAGCGCCACCAGCAGCGCGCTGGCCTCGTCCACGGCCAGCCGCAGCGGCCGGTCCATCGACTCGGCCTGGCTGACCACGATCTCGCCGCCCTCGTAGGACAGGTCGATCGGGCAGTACGGGTCGGGCGAGCGGAGTTCCACGCACCACAGCAGGTTGAGGTCGTCCACCAGCTCGCGCTCGCTGACCCCGAACGCGGCGGCGGTCTCGGCCAGCCCGACCACCTTCCGGCTGACCACGTAGGGCACCAGGGCCAGCAGCCGCTGCAGCCGGGCGGTGCTGGTTCCCGCGCCGCCGCGCGGCGGCTGCCTGGCCGCGGCGCTCACGCCAGCGCTCCCTTCAGCTGGGTGATGACGGCCTCCCGCAGGTCGGCGGGCTCGAGCACGACCACGTCCGCGCCGAACGACGCGAGGTGCTCGGCGAACCAGCCCACGTCGGAGAACGGCGACCTCGATCAGTGTCCCAGCCGGGCTGCCCGGCGCCGGGCCGGCCCGGCACCGGTGCGTGCGCGTGCGCGCCGGATGCCCGTGCGCCGGCGCCCTGGCCGCACCCGCAGCAGCGCGGTCCGCTGCGGCGCGGCGGCTGGGTGTCCCACTCGCGGACGGTCTCCCGCACGTCGGTGCCGTCCGGCACGGTCACCGACCCGGCGGGCCCGCTGAACCGCACCGTCGCCCTCGATGCGGCTGAGCCGGAACACGCGGGCCGCGTCCCGGTCGGTGTCATGCCCGGCCACGTACCAGCGGCCGTGCCGGTTCACCACCCCCCACGGCTGGAGGTGGCGCTGCTGCGGCTCGCTGCGCCCGGCCGCGCGGTAGGCGAACGTGACCGGCCGCCGGTCCCGCACCGCCTCCCACAGCGGGCCGAACGCCGCCTCGCCGGCCAGCAGCCGCGGCTCGATGCCGGTCTCGGCCGTCTCCTCGGCGTCCACCCCGGCCGCGCGCAGCTTGAGCAGCGCGCCCGCGGCGGCCCCGGCCAGCTCGGCCTGCCGCCAGACCCGGGCGGCCAGGGACAGCACCGCGGCCTCGTCCGGCTCCAGCCGGATCTCCGGCAGCACGTAGGCCTGCCGCGGGATGCGGTAGCCCGCCTCGTCCTCGCCCGCCGAGTTGAAGCCCGTCTCCAGCGGGATGCCCAGCTCCCGGAGTTCTTCCTTGTCCCGCTCGAACATCCGCTTGAACGCCTCGAACGACTCCGGGTAGCCGGGCACGGCCGCGCGGATCTGCACCGCGGTCAGGTACCGCGGGCTGGACAGCAGGCAGACCACCAGGCCCAGCAGCCGCTCCGTCTTCCGTCGTGACATTCCCGTTCCTCGCCGCTCCCCGCCCCCGATCGGTACCTGACGCTACCCTGCGGGAGTGATCAGGTGGCGCAGTGGCGTGGTTTTGGCGGTGCGCCGCGAATGGCGTGGCGCGGTCGAACTGGACGTAACCACCAGCGAGGGCACCATCCGGGCGCTGGCCTACCCGGAGCTGACCGGCCGGCCCGGAGCCCGGCGACCGGCTGCTGCTGAACACCAGCGCGCTCGCGCTCGGCCTGGGCACCGGCGGCTACGCGCTGGTGGTGGCGCTGCCCGACCGGCTGCCCGCCGACCCGTCCGGCCCCGGGCACCTGGTCAAGGCGCGCTACACGCCGCTGCAGGCCACCGTGCTCGGCGCCGACGAGCAGGGCTCGCCGCACCACGAGGTGCTGCGCGACGCGGACGACCTCGGCGGGATGCCGGTGGTGATCGCCGACCTGCATTCGGCGCTGCCGGCCGTGCTGGCGGCGCTGCGCGCCGCGGGCCGGCCGGCGGCCCCGCCGGCCGCGGTGTACGTGATGCTCGACGGCGGGGCGCTGCCCGCGTGGTTCTCCCGCAGCTGCGCCGGGCTGCGCGAGGCGGGCTGGCTGCGCGGGACGGTGACCGTGGGCCAGTCGTTCGGCGGTGACCTCGAGGCGGTCACGCTGCACACCGGGCTGCTGGCCGCGCGGCACGTGCTCGGCGCCGACGTCGTCGTGGTGGCCCAGGGACCGGGCAACCTGGGCACCGGGACCCGGTGGGGCTTTTCCGGGGTGGCCTGCGGCGAGGCGGTCAACGCGGCCGCCGTGCTCGGCGGCCGCCCGGTGGCCTCGCTGCGGGTCAGCGAGGCTGATCCGCGGGAACGCCATCAGCGGCGTGTCCCACCACAGCCTCACCTCCTACGGCCGGGTCGCGCTGGCCCGCGCCGACGTGGTCGTGCCCGAGCTGCCCGGGGCGTTCGGCGCCCGGGTGGCGGCGCAGGCGGCCGCGCTGGCTGGCCGGCACACGCTGGTCAGCGTGAGCACCGACGGCCTGGCCGAGGCGCTGCGCGGCTGCCCGGTGCCGCTGTCCACGCATGGGCCGCGGCCTGGACGAGGACCTGGCGTACTTCCTGGCCGCGGCGGCGGCCGGGCGGCACGCGGCCGCGCTGCTGGGCCGGCCGCCAGGCGGGTCACTGGCCAGTTAGGCACGGCCAGTTAGGCACTGGCAGCCGGCCACGCTGGGCTCAGGCGCTGGCCAGGCCAGCCCCCTGCGCGGGCGGGGCCGGGGGCAGCGGGAGAATAAGGCGAGGCGCCGGGCGAATCCGGTACCCGGAGCAGTAAGGAGCCTGCATGCGACTCGCGTCCTTCATCCGCGATATGCCCGCCCGGGTCAGCGCGGGTGCCTTCATCCTCAATTCCGGACTCGGCAAACTCTCGGCTGACGAGCAGGCCGCCGCCGGGATGCACCACATGGCGACGGGGCCTATCCGTTCCTGGGCAAGATGAAGCCGCAGGATTTCGCCCGGCTGCTCGGCGCGGGCGAGTGGTGGTCGGGTCAGCGCTGCTGCTGCCGGTGGTGCCGTCCGGGGTGGCGGGCCTGCTCCTGACCGGGTTCTCCGGCGGCCTGCTCGGCCTCTACATCAAGACCCCCGGCATGCGGCAGGAGGGCAGCCTGCGCCCGACCCACCAGGGCATCCCGCTGGCCAAGGACAGCTGGCTGCTCGGCATCGGCGTCAGCCTGATCCTGAGCGACGTGATCGACCGGGCCTCTGAGTACCCGGGGGCCCGAGCCCCGGACCCCACGGCCCGCTCCGGAGGCAGGCCGGGTGCGGCGGGTGCCGGGGAGTCGCCGGCGGCAGCGAGCGGGCGGGCCCGGGGGCCCGCCCGCCTTCAGTTCGGCCTGATCAGCCGGTGGCGGGGCTGACCGCGCCGAGGATGTCCACCACGAACACCAGCGTGTCCGTGCCCTTGATCCCGGCCTGCGAGCTGCCCGTCTTGCCGTACCCGTCGGCGGGCGGGACGACCAGCATGACCCGGCTGCCCACGGTCTGCCCGATGAGGCCCTTGTCCCAGCCCGTGATGACCTGGCTCGGCGTGGCGCCGATCGTGAACCCGAACGGCGTGCCCCGCGACCACGACGAGTCGAAGACCTTGCCGGTCCGCCAGATCTGCGCCCACGTACTGGGTGACCACGGTCTGCCCCTTGGCCACCGCCGGGCCCGTTCCCTTGATCAGCGTCTTGGTCACCAGCCCCTTCGGCGGCTTCCCGGACTTCGGGATCGTGATGACCGGGGCCGCCCCGGCCTTGGCCGTGACGCTGGGCAGGGAACCGCCGCCGCTGGACACCTTGCTGCCCGTGGCCGACGCGGTGTTCGGGAACTCCTTGATCATGTCCACCACGAACACCAGGGTGTCGTTGGCGGTCACCCCGGCCTGGGAGTTCCCGGTCTTGCCGTAGCCCTGGGCGGGCGGGATGACGGCCAGCACCCGGCTGCCCATCGTCTTGCCCTGCAGGGCGGTCTCCAGCCCCGGCAGGAGCTGGCCGCTGAACAGGGCCGGGCTCTTGGTGGTGAACGTGCTCTCGGCGAGCTTGCTCGTCTTGCCGCTCCAGATGTACACGGCATAGTTCCCGACGAAGGCGTCGGACTTGGTCAGCGCCGGGCCGCTGCCCTTGACCAGGGTCTTGACGGCCAGCGCCTTCCCGGCGGTCTGACTTCGGGATGGTGACGGTCGGATCCTTGCCGAACTGCCCGCTCACCGAGACGCTGGGGCTGGACGAGGACGTGGACGATCCGCATCCGGCCAGGGCCAGGACGGCCAGCAGGGGGACGGACAGCAGGGCGGCAATGCGTCGCATAGAAAGGGAACCTTGTCATCTCCGACGTTGAAGCGACGCCAGCCTACCGGCATCAACCAACCACAGTGCCCAGGTTCCGCTGCCTGCTCATTACGGTATCGTGGACCAATCCACGAGGAACGGGCAGGCCGCCTGGAACGCACGCGGCCTGCGGCGTGGAAGATCACCGGAAAAAGGCACTCACGCGATTATCAGCAAATTCACAGCTACCATGCCGGCGATGAGCTTCTCCACCCGCTCAGCTACATGCCCGCGATGAGCTTCTCCACCCGCTCATCGACGGCCCGGAACGGGTCCTTGCACAGCACCGTCCGCTGGGCCTGGTCGTTGAGCTTGAGGTGGACCCAGTCCACGGTGAAGTCGCGGCGCCGCTCCTGGGCGCGGCGGATGAACTCACCGCGCAGCCGGGCCCGGGTGGTCTGCGGCGGGACCGACTTGGCCTCGAAGATGTCGATGTCGCGCGCGGTCCGGGCCACCGCCCCGCGCCGCTGCAGCAGGTAGTACAGGCCGCGGCCGCGGTGCACGTCGTGGTAGGCCAGGTCGAGCTGGGCCACCCGGGGCGAGGACAGCGGCAGGTCGTGCTTGCCGCGGTACCGCTCGATCAGCTGGTACTTCGTGATCCAGTCGATCTCCCGGTCGACCAGGCCGAAGTTGCCGGTGTCCACCGCGTGCAGGGTGCGTTCCCACAGGTCCAGCACCCGCTGGGTGATCGCGTCCGCCCCGCGGCGGTCGGTGAAGTCCTTGGCCTTGGCCAGGTACTCGCGCTGGATGTCCAGCGCGCTGGCCTCCCGGCCGTTGGCCAGCCGGACCTTGCGGCGGCCGGTCATGTCGTGGCTGACGTCCCGGATGGCCCGGATCGGGTTCTCCAGGGTCAGGTCGCGCATCACGATGCCCGCCTCGACCATCCGCAGCACCAGGTCGGTGGCGCCCACCTTGAGCAGCATGGTCGTCTCGCTCATGTTCGAGTCGCCGACGATCACGTGCAGCCGCCGGAACCGCTCCGCGTCCGCGTGCGGCTCGTCCCGGGTGTTGATGATCGGCCGGGACCGGGTGGTGGCCGAGGACACGCCCTCCCAGATGTGCTCGGCGCGCTGGCTGACGCAGTACACCGCGCCGCGCGGGGTCTGCAGCACCTTGCCGGCGCCGCAGATCACCTGCCGGGTGACCAGGAACGGGATCAGGATGTCGGCCAGCCGGCCGAACTCGCCGTGCCGGCCGACCAGGTAGTTCTCGTGGCAGCCGTAGGAGTTGCCGGCCGAGTCGGTGTTGTTCTTGAACAGGTAGATGTCGCCGGCGATGCCTTCCTCGCGCAGCCGCCGGTCGGCGTCCACCAGCAGGCCCTCGAGGATCCGCTCCCCCGCCTTGTCGTGCACCACCAGGTCGAGGATGTTGTCGCACTCGGGCGTGGCGTACTCGGGGTGGCTGCCCACGTCGAGGTAGAGCCGGGCCCCGTTGCGCAGGAACACGTTGCTGCTCCGGCCCCACGAGACCACGCGGCGGAAGAGGTACCTGGCTACCTCGTCCGGGGACAGCCGCCGGCTGCCGCGGAAGGTGCAGGTGACCCCGTATTCGTTCTCAAGCCCGAAGATTCGTCTGTCCATGGTCGCTCACCAGACCCTACGGCACGCGGCACGCGCCCGCACCAGGTGGGGTGGGTGTCCGGAGCGTGTCGCGGCGGCGCCCCCGCTCCCGGCGCGGCACGTCACCAGTCGACGGCGATGTACTTGGTCTCGGTGAACTCCAGCAACCCGTCGTGGCCTCCCTCGCGGCCGATCCCGGACTGCTTGACCCCGCCGAACGGGGCCGCCGGGTCCGAGACCACGCCGCGGTTGATGCCGATCATCCCGGCCTCCAGGGCCTCCGCCACCCGCAGCGAGCGGCGCAGGTCCCGGGTGTAGACGTAGGAGACCAGGCCGTATTCGGTGTTGTTGGCCCAGGTAGACCGCGTCGGACTCGGAGCTGAACCGGACGATCGGGGCGACCGGGCCGAAGATCTCCTCGTCCAGGATGCCCGCGCCGGGCGGCACGTTGTCCAGCACGGTGGGCGCGTAGAAGTAGCCGCGGCGGTCCGGGGCGGAGCCGCCGGTGACCACCCGGCTGCCCGCGCTGGCCGCCTCGTCCACCAGGCTGGCCACCTTGGACCTGGTGTCCTCGTTGACCAGCGGGCCCAGCTCGGTGCCGTCGTCCAGGCCCGGGCCGACCTTGAGCGCCTCGAGCCGGGCCGCGAACGCCGCGGTGAACTCGTCGGCGACCGCCTCGTGCACGTAGAAGCGGTTGGCCGCGGTGCACGCCTCGCCGCCGTTGCGCATCTTGGCCAGGAACGCGCCGTCCAGCGCCGCGCTGATGTCGGCGTCCTCGAAGATCAGGAACGGGGCGTTGCCGCCCAGTTCCATGGAGCAGTTGATCACGCTGTCGGCCGCGGCCTTCAGCAGGACCCGGCCGACCTCGGTGGACCCGGTGAAGGACAGCTTCCGGACCCGGGGGTCGGCCAGCACGGTCTGGCTGAACCGGCTGGCCGAGGAGGTGGTCACCACGTTGACCACGCCGTCCGGCACGCCGGCCTCGCGCAGGATGTCGGCCACGGCCAGGGCGGTCAGCGGGGTTTCCTTGGCGGGCTTGAGCACCACGGTGCAGCCGGCGGCCAGGGCCGGCCCGATCTTCCGGGTGGCCATCGCGGCCGGGAAGTTCCACGGGGTGATGAGCACGCTGACGCCGACCGGCTGCCGGGTGACGAGGATGCGGTTGGCGCCGGACGGGGCGGTGAGCACCGACCCCTCGATCCGGACCGCCTCCTCGGCGTACCAGCGGAAGAACTCGGCGGCGTAGGTCACCTCGGCCGCGCGCGTCCGGCAGCGCCTTGCCGTTCTCACAGACCATCAGCCGGGCCAGCGCGTCGGACTTGGCGATCATCAGCGACCAGGCCCGGCGCAGGCACTCGGCCCGCTCGCGGGGCGCGGTCGCGGCCCAGCCGGGCAGCGCGGCCGAGGCGGCGCTGACCGCGTCGAGCGTGTCCTCGGCCGTGGCGTCGGCCACCTCGGCGATGATCTCCTCGGTGGCCGGGTCGGTCACGCCGATCAGCCCGCCGTCGCGGCCCTTGGTCCACTGGCCGCCGATGAGCAGCCCGGTGGGCACGTCGATCCCGGTCGTGGCGGCCAGGTCCGCCATGGTGCCGGTCACTCGTCCTCCAGGGTCTCCGTGCTGCGCACATCCACGACATTACAGGGCATCCCGTGCCCGGACGCTAGCCGCTGCCGCCTCCCGTGCGGCTGGCGGCCTGCGATCCCGTACAGCACCGATTCAACGTATGTACAGTGTGGCTGTCAAGGAGATCCGCTGATGATCGAGCGTGATACGGCCGTTTTCGATCCCGGGACGGAACTCGGGCCCCGGCTGCGCCGGGTCCGTGAGGATCGCGGCCTGTCCGCGCGTGAGCTGGCCCGCCGGATCAGCTGCTCGCCCAGCCTCATCTCCCAGATCGAGCGCGGCGTCTCGGTCCCCCTCCGTGGGCATGCTCTACGCGCTGGCCAGCGAGCTGCGGGCGTCGCATGGACTTCCTGTTCGGCGTGATCCCGTCCGGCGAGCTGACGCATGACCGCGCACGGCGGCGGCCGGGCGCGGGACGCGGCCGCGGCCGGACGCCAGGCGCCGGCTGGCCTGCCGGCACGGGATCGTCCAGCGCGCGGCCGGCCGCCGCACCATCGACCTGGCCAGCGGGGTCCGCTGGGAACGGCTCACGCCGGGCGCCGATGACCGGGTGGACTTCCTGGAGGTCGTCTACGCGCCCCGCGGCGCAGGCCGCCGTCACCCGCCAGGCCTCTGCGCCACGACGGTTACGAGTACGGGCTCATCGTGACGCGGGACGCTGCAGGCCCAGGTCGGGATTCGAGAGCTACGAGCTCGAGCGAGGGCGACTCGATCGCGTTCGACTCAGCCGATCCCGCACGAGTACTGGAACGCGACCGCCGGCGGAAGTCCGCGCGGTCTGGGCGGTGGTGCACGCCCGCCCGGGCCCCGCCTAGCTGCCCGGCTACGCTCGCCGGCGGCTAGCCGGGGTCACCCCGTCGTCGGGGCTGGCGGCCTCGCCGGGCTGCGGCTCGTCCCCGCCCGCCGCCGGGGTGGCCGGGCTGGTGCCCTCCCCGGCCGCCGCCTCGGCCAGCAGCACCTCCAGCCGCGCGCCGGTCAGCCGCCGGAACGTCCGGTGCGCCCGGTCCCGGGCCAGGATGCCCACTTCCAGCTGGCTGGCGCTCAGCTCGGTGCCGTCGCCGTTGCCCTGGCCGGCCAGGCCCGCGATCGCGGCGCCCAGCGCCCGGACCAGCGGGAGGCCGTCCGCGTAATGGTCCTTGAGCACGGCCGCCACCTGGTCGGCCTGGCCGCCCATGGCCACGAAGCCGTGCTCCTCGGCCACCGAGCCGTCGAACGTGATCCGGTAGATCTGGTCGGACACGGGCGACTCGCCGACCTCGGCCACCACCAGCTCGACCTCGAACGGCTTGTTGCTCTCGGTGAAGAACTGGCCGAGGATCTGCGCGTACCAGTTGGCCAGGCCGCGGGCGGTGACGTCGCTGCGGTCGTACTGGTACCCGGTGTAGTCCGCGTACCGGACCCCGGCCTTGCGCAGGTTCTCGAACTCGTTGTAGCGGCCGACCGCGGCGAACGCGATGCGGTCGTAGATCTCGCTGATCTTGTGCAGCGCGCTGGACGGGTTCGGCGCCACGAACAGGATGCCCCCGTCGTACTGGATCACCACCCCGCTGCGGCCACGGGCGATGCCCTTCCGGGCGTAATCCGCCTTGTCCTTCATCGCCTGCTCAGGCGAGACGTAGAACGGCATACTCACCGCAGCTTTACCCCTACTCGTAACGGCGCTACTCGGAATGGCGGCTGGTCACGGCGGGTCAGCGGGGCAGGCGGTTACCCGCTCAGGCCGGGTGGCGCGGGTCAGCGGGGCGACCGGCCCGGAGGGCTCCCTCATCCGCTCCTCCACCACGGCCCGGGCGTACTCGCCCGTCTCGGCGTCCGACAGGCGGCGGTACCCGTCGGCGGTGATCATAGCCACCACCGGGTAGATCTGCCGGGCCAGGTCCGGGCCGCCGGTCGCCGAGTCGTCGTCGGCCGCGTCGTACAGGGCCTGCATCAGGCCAGGACCACGGCCCGGTCGGACATGCCCTCGGTGTAGAGCTTCTTCAGCGATCCCTTGGCGAAGATCGAGCCCGGACCCGATGGCGCTGTAGGGACGCTCCTCGTACCGGCCGCCGGCCACGTCGTAGCTGAAGATCCGGCCCCGGCCGGCGTCCTCGTCCCAGCCGGCGAACAGCGGGACGACCACCAGTCCCTGCATGGCCGCGCCCATGTTGCCGCGGACGAACGCGGCCAGCCGGTTCGCCTTGCCCTCCAGGGACAGCGTCCGGCCCTCGAGCTTCTCGTAGTGCTCCAGTTCCAGCTGGAACAGGCGGACCAGCTCCAGCCCGATCCCGGCCACGCCCGCGATGCCGACGGAGGAGAAGTCGTCGCTGCGGAACACCTTCTCGATGTCCCGCTGCGCGATCATGTTGCCCGCCGTGGACCGCCGGTCACCGGCCATGACCACGCCGTCCGCGAAACGGGCGGCCACGATGGTCGTCCCGTGCCGCAGCGGCGGGCCCGCGCCCTCGCCGCCCGGCCCGGACGCGCCCGGCGACCCGGCGGACCGCCCAGCCGGGCGGCCGCCCCGGCGCCCGGGAGCAGCTCCGGGGCGCACTCGGCCACCAGGTCAGCAAACGACGATGTGCCAGCGTCCATGCACGCCGCAATGAACTTTCCGGCAAAGAAGCCAGAACCCACGCCCAGTCCTCCCGGTTAGTCCGCGCCCGTTACCTGACCCTGACCCTACTGCGGCCAGGCACCGCCCGCGCCTGCGGCTTGTCAGCCCAGGGCGAACCGGGCGGGGCCGCCGCCCGGGTGCGCCTCCTGGCGGGCAGCCGTCACTGGCCGCCCTTCTGCACGTAAGACCGGACGAACTCCTCGGCGTTCTCCTCGAGCACCTCGTCGATCTCGTCGAGGATCGCGTCCACGTCGTCGGCCAGCTTCTCCTGGCGCTCCTTGACGTCGCCCGATGCCTGCGGCTCCGCCTCCTCAGTGTCCTCAGTCCGCTTCGAGGCCTGCCGCTGACCGCCAGTGTCCTTCGTCGCCATGCCCGAAACCTCCGTGCTACAGGGTCGTCCTCGGCTTAACCGTATCCTCGCCTGCCGATGGCCTGTCCAACCCTGAAATCGGGCATCGGGATCAGGCGGCTCAATAATGCCCGCGGCCGGTCCGGTACCTGCGCCGCGGGCCCGGGCCAGCGGCGCGGCCAGGCCGGGTCAGTCCTGGCCGGTCAGCGCGGCCACCAGCTCGGCCGCGGTCCGGCACCGGTCCAGCAGGCCGCCGACGTGCGCCCTGGTCCCGCGCAGCGGCTCCAGGGTCGGCACCCGCTGCAGCGACTCGCGCCCGGGTATGTCGAAGATCACCGAATCCCAGGAGGCCGCGGCCACCGACTCCGGGTACTGCTGCAGGCAGCGGCCGCGGAAGTAGGCCCGGGTGTCTTCCGGCGGGGACTCGATGGCCCGGCTCACGTCCTCCTCCGACGACGAGCTGGACCATCCGGCCCCGCGCGGCGAGCCGGTTGTACAGGCCCCGGTTGGGCCGGACATCGGAGTACTGCAGGTCCACCAGCTGCAGCTTGGGATGGCCCCAGGCCAGCCCCTCCCGGGTCCGGTAGCCCTCCAGCAGCTCCAGCTTGGCCACCCAGTCCAGCTCGCGGGACGCCAGCATCGGGTCCTCGGCCAGCCTGGTCAGCACGGATTCCCAGCGGGTCGAGCACGTCCGCGGTCATCTCATCGACGTCGGAGCCGAACTTGTCCTCGGTGTACTTGCGGGCCAGCTCGAGGTACTCCATCTGGAGCTGGACCCCGGTCATCTTCCGGCCGTCCCGCAGAGTGACCTGGTGACGGCAGGCCGGGTCGTGCGAGATGGCCCGGAGCTCGGCCACCGGCGACTCGATCGACAGGTCACCGCCGAGGAACTTGTCCTCGATCATGGCCAGGACCAGCGCGGTGGTGCCGAGCTTGAGGTAGGTGCTGACCTCGCTCATGTTCGCGTCGCCGATGATCACGTGCAGGCGGCGGTACTTCTCCGGGTCCGCGTGCGGCTCGTCGCGGGTGTTGATGATGGGCCGCTTCAGCGTGGTTTCCAGGCCCACCTCGACCTCGAAGAAGTCGGCCCGCTGGCTGATCTGGAACCCGTCCTCGCGGCCGTCCGCGCCGAGGCCGACCCGCCCGGCCCCGCAGACCACCTGCCTGGACACGAAGAACGGGGTGAGGTGCCGGACGATGTCCGCGAACGGCGTCGCCCGGCGCATCAGGTAGTTCTCGTGGCAGCCGTAGGAGGCGCCCTTGTTGTCGGTGTTGTTCTTGTAGAGCTGGATGGGCGGCGCTGCCCGGCACGGTGGCGGCCTTGGCGGCGGCCTCCGCCATGACCCGCTCCCCCGCCTTGTCCCAGATGACCGCGGCGAGCGGGTTGGTGCACTCGGGCGCGGAGTACTCCGGGTGCGCGTGGTCCACGTACAGCCGGGCCCCGTTGGTCAGTATCACGTTGGCCAGGCCGAGGTCCTCGTCGGTCAGCTGGGTGGCGTCCGCGGACTCCCGGGCCAGGTCGAACCCGCGGGCGTCGCGCAGCGGGTTCTCCTCCTCGAAGTCCCACCGCGCCCGCCGGGCGCGGGCCGAGGTGGCCGCCTGGTAGGCGTTGACGACCTGGGACGAAGTGACCATGGCATTCGCCCCAGGCTGACCGGGGACCGAGATGCCGAACTCGGTCTCCGTCCCCATCACCCGCCGCACGCTCATATCAGGCAGCCTAGTGCCGGCCGGCCGGGCGCGGGACGGGTGACCCGCCGCACGCGCCCGGCGCGATATCGGTGACGGGCCGGCCAGCCGGGAACGCGGCCCTGCGCCTGCCCAGGTCAGAGGTACTGCCCGGTATTGGCCACCGTGTCGATGGAACGCCCGGCCTCGGTGCCCTGCTTGCCGGAAACCAGGGTCCTGATGTACACGATCCGCTCGCCCTTCTTGCCGGAGATGCGGGCCCAGTCGTCCGGGTTGGTGGTGTTCGGCAGGTCCTCGTTCTCGCTGAACTCGTCCACGCAGGCGGTCAGCAGGTGGGCGACGCGCATGCCCTTCTGCCCCGTGTCGAGGAACTCCTTGATGGCCATCTTCTTGGCCCGGGCCACGATGTTCTCGATCATCGCGCCGGAGTTGAAGTCCTTGAAGTACAGGACCTCCTTGTCCCCGTTGGCGTAGGTGACCTCCAGGAACCGGTTCTCCTCGGTCTCGCTGTACATGCGCTCCACGACCCGCTGGATCATGGCGTCCACCGTGGCCTCGCGGGACGACCCGTGCTCGGCCAGGTCGTCCGGGTGCAGCGGCAGCTCGGTCAGCACGTACTTGGAGAAGATGTCCTTCGCCGCCTCGGCGTCCGGGCGCTCGATCTTGATCTTCACGTCGAGCCGGCCGGGCCGCAGGATGGCCGGGTCGATCATGTCCTCCCGGTTGGAGGCCCCGATCACGATGACGTTCTCCAGGCCCTCCACGCCGTCGATCTCGCTGACAGCAGCTGGGGCACGATCGTGTTCTCCACGTCGCTGGAGACGCCCGAGCCGCGGGTCCGGAAGATCGAGTCCATCTCGTCGAAGAACACGATGACCGGCATGCCCTCGCTGGCCTTCTCCCGGGCCCGCTGGAACACCAGCCTGATGTGCCGCTCGGTCTCGCCGACGTACTTGTTGAGCAGCTCCGGGCCCTTGATGTTGAGGAAGAAGCTCTTGCCTTCCTTGGCCTGGCCCTTGCGGCCTTGCCGGCCCGGCTCCTCGGCTGGTCCTCGCCGCTCTCCGCCCGCTGCGCCGCGGTCCGGGCCGCGACCTGCTTGGCCAGCGAGTTGGCCACCGCCTTGGCGATCAGCGTCTTGCCGCATCCCGGCGGCCCGTACAGCAGCACGCCCTTGGGCGGCCGCAGCTGGTGCTCCCGGAACAGGTCCGCGTGCAGGTACGGGAGCTCCACCGCGTCCCGGATCTGGACGATCTGGGAGCTGAGGCCGCCGATGTCGGAGTAGGCGATGTCCGGCACTTCCTCGAGGATGAGCTCCTCGACCTCGGCCTTGGGGATGCGCTCGTACACGTAGCCGGAGCGCGGCTCGAGCAGCAGCGAGTCCCCCGCGCGCAGGACCGAGTCGAGCAGCGGCTCGGCCAGCCGGACCACGCGCTCCTCGTCGGCGTGCGAGATCACCAGCGCCCGGTCGCCGCCCTCGAGGAGTTCCTTGAGCATGACGACCTCGCCCACGGTCTCGTACCCCTGGGCGATCACCACGTTGAGGGCCTCGTTCAGCACGACTTCCTGGCCCGGCCGCAGCTTCTCCAGCTCGACCGCCGGGCTGACGCTGACGCGCATCTTCCGGCCGCCGGTGAACACGTCCGCGGTGCCGTCCTCGCAGGCCTCCAGGAACACGCCGAAGCCGGAGGGCGGCTGGGCCAGCCGGTCGACTTCCTCCTTGAGCGCCACGATCTGGTCGCGCGCCTCGCGGAGGGTGTCGGCCAGCCGCTCATTCTGGCCCGTGACCGAAGCCAGGCTGGCTTCGGTCTCACGCAGGCGCTCCTCGAGAAGCCGGACATGCCTGGGCGAGTCAGCCAGCCTCCGCCTCAGCACTGCCACCTCCTCCTCGAGGAAGGAGATCTGCGTGGTGAGGCCCTGAACCTGGTCATCGTTCCGCGCGGCGCGCGATCCTTCATCCCGAGTGGCCACGCCCCCACCCCCTTCCGAGAGCAGACTTCACTTAGACCCTACCTATCTGAGGCCCTGGCGTAACCTCGCGCCGCCTGCCGCTGACATTCTCACTGATCAGGCTCCTCCCGGGAACCCTTCGCGGGCCTGCGCCTTCGCGGTGGTGCGGTGATTCCCTGAGCGAGCCGCCGTGCCGTGATGAGAAATCCTGTATGACCGACCATCCGGTGCTCTGGCCGCACCGCCAGCCCGTCAACGTGCCAGCCGCGGACCATCGACTCCCAGGCGGCCGGCTCGTCGAAGCTGGCCTGCTCCCGGATCGACTCCACGGTCCGGGACAGCTGGGTCACGGTCGCGACGTAGCAGCACAGCACCCCGCCGGGGATGAGCGCGTCGGCCGCCACGCGCGCGAACTCCCATGGCGCCAGCATGTCCAGTACCACCCGGTCGAAACTATCCGCAGGCCCGGCGCGGCCGGCCGCCGCGGCCGTCCCCGCTGCGCCGTCCGCCCCGCGCCGGGCCGGCGGTGACCTCCATGAGGTCCCCGACCCGGAGCTGCCAGGCGGGATGCGGGCCGCCGAAGAAACGCTCCACGTTGCCCCGGGCGATGTCGGCGAAATCCGCGCGGCGCTCGTAGGAGACCAGCAGCCCGTCCTCGCCCACGCTGCGCAGCAGCCAGCAGGACAGCGCGCCCGAGCCCGCTCCCGCCTCCAGCACCCGGGCGCCCGGGAAGATGTCGGCCAGCGCGATGATCTGGGCCGCGTCCTTCGGGTAGACGACGGCGGCGCCGCGGCCCATGGACAGCGTGAAGTCGGCCAGCAGCGGCCGGAGCGCCACGTACGGCGTGCCGCCGGAGGACTTCACCACGGTGCCCTCCGGGGCGCCGATCAGGTCGTCGTGGGCCAGCCCGCCCCGGTGGGTGTGGAACGTGCGCCCCTCGGCCAGGAGCACGCAGGTGCTTGCGGCCCTTGGGGTCGGTGAGCTGGACCTGGTCTCCAGGGGCGAACGGGCCGCGGCGCTGACGGATCACGCCCGCCAGGGTAGCCGGGCCGGGGCGTGCCCTGGCCCCAGCCGAGGTGGCGTGGCGTGGCCCGCTGCCGCCGGACGGCGCCCGGGCGGGCGACGCGGCCCGGCAGCGTCTAGACGCTCGGCGAAGGCGTGGTCGAGGTCACTGGCCGACAGCACTCCGAAGACCTGCCCGGAGGGCTCGACCAGCAGGTACTCGGTGGCCGGCGCGCGGCGGACCGCCTCGAGCAGCGCCATCCCGGACAGGTCGGCGGGCAGCACCAGGCCGCTGTCGATGGTCCGGGCCAGCGACCCGGCGTCCACCCACGGCCTGCGCTGCGGCGGGGTGGCCATCACCGCGGTCTCGTTCACGATCGCGATCGGCTTGTCGTCGTGATCGACGATGACCAGCGCGCGGGCCCCGGCCGCGTCGGCCCGCCGGATGGCCTCGGCCAGCGGGAGGGTGGCCGGGATCGGGATGGCCCGCCGGGCCAGCGTCCTGGCCTGCAGGCCGGGCAGCCGCTCGCGGACCCGGGTGACCTTCAGCGACTGGCTCGCGCCCACCCACATGAAGGCGGCGATGACGCCGAGCCACACCACGTCGAAGATCTGGACCTGCTGGCCCGCCGCGACGAGCAGGGCGACCGGCACCACCAGCACGGCCACGGCCAGCACCCGGCCGGCCCAGGCCGCGACGATGGTCGCCGTGCCCGGCCTGCCGGTCGCCTTCCACACCCCGGCGCGGAGCATCCGGCCGCCGTCCAGCGGCAGCCCGGGCAGCAGGTTGAAGATCCCGACCAGCAGATTGGCCCAGACCAGCTGCTCGATGAGCAGGCCCGGGCAGCCCGCCCAGGTGGGTGACCAGCAGCACCCCCAGCCGAGCGCGGCCAGGACCAGCGAGAGCAGCGGGCCGGCCGCCGAGACCAGGAACTCGCGCCCGGGCGTGGGCGGCTCCTGCTCGATCTCGGAGAAGCCGCCCAGCGGGTAGAGCAGGATCCGGCGCACCGGCAGCCCGAACCCGCGGGCGACCAGGGAGTGGCTCAGCTCGTGGATCAGGACGGACACGTACAGCAGCACCACGAAGGCGGCGGCCACCACGTAGCGGACCCCGCTCGAGCCGGCCAGCGCCGCGCTGTTCCCGTACAGGAAGACGAACAAGCCCGGCGATCAGGAACCAGTACGGCGAGATGTATACGGGTATCCCGAAGGGCCGCGCGATCCTCACTCCGGGACCCGACCCCTGCGGCGAGGGCCGTTCGGGCGGTGTGCCTGCCACAGGTTGATGCTACGTGCTGGGTGGCCCCCTGGACGCGCCCGCCGCGCCGGTGCGGGCGGCGGTGGCGCGGAACCGGCGGCAAAGCCCGGCAACTGTCGGAGGCTTCCCCTACTCTCCCAGGCATGGCCGACGATGGTGTGCCGCTCCTCGCCCCGCCTGAACCAGGCCCGTCCGGGCCGGCCGCGGCCGCGTCCGGCGCGGCACGATGGAGACGGCCGCGGCGAGCCAGGCTGCGGCGGGCACGGCGCGGTGGACGCGCCCGCGGACCGGCGGCGGTCGCTGTCCCCGTCCCGGGCCGGTGACTTCCTGACCTGCCCGCTGCTGTACCGGTTCCGGGTGATCGACCGGCTGCCCGAGCCGCCCAGCCCGGCGGCGGCCCGCGGCACCCTGGTGCACGCGGTCCTGGAGCACCTGTTCGACCGGCCGGCCGCGGAGCGGACCCCGGAGGTGGCCAGGTCCCTGCTGGATCCCGAGTGGGACCGCCTGGTCACCGGGGCGCCGGAGCTGGGCAGCCTGTTCGCGGCGGAGGCGGACCAGGCCGGCCTGGCTCCAGGAGGCCGGGGCCATGCTGGACCGCTACTTCACCCTGGAGGACCCGCGGCGGCTGGAGCCGGCCCACCGGGAGCTGTGCGTGGAGGCCGAGCTCGCCTCGGGGCTGCGGCTGCGCGGCTACATCGACCGCCTGGATGTGGCGCCGGGCGGTGCGACCAGGATCGTGGACTACAAGACCGGGAAGGCCCCGCCGGCCGAGTTCGAGGCGCGGGCCCTGTTCCAGATGAAGTTCTACGCCCTGGTGCTCTGGCGGGCCCAGGGCCGCCTGCCCCGGCTGCTCCAGCTCATGTACCTGGGCAACGGGGAGATTGTCCGCTACGAGCCCGATGAGGCCGATCTGCGGGCCACCGAGCGCAAGATCGAGGCTCTGTGGCAGGCCATCGAGCGGGCCCGGCAGTCACGGGACTGGCGGCCCCGGCCCGGGCGGCTGTGCGACTGGTGCGCGCACAAGGCCCTCTGCCCGGCGTTCGGCGGAACCCCGCCCGACCTGCCCGACGACGAGGCCCTGCCGTCCGCCGCGTCAGGTGAGCTGGCCGCCGCCGCGCCGGTCCTGGTCGGCGACGACCTCGTCTGAGCCAGGCCAGCTCGGGGATCGCTCAGTGGATGTTGTGCCGCCGCAGGATGTCGGCGACATCCCCGAGGTCGTCGTCGACGGCGGGGGCCTTGCTCTTGGCCGGCTTGAGCGCCTTCCCGGCCGGGGCGCCCGGCTGACCGGCCACCGGGGCCGGGCCGTCGGCTCCGGCGGTGCCGGACTTACGGCGCCGGCCGCGCATGGTGCCGGACACCACGAACAGCACGACGGCCAGGCCGGTCAGCGCCACGCCGGCCCAGACCTGCGGGGAGAAGATGAACGAGGTCGCGAAGCTGCCGATCGCGGAGCCGATCTGCCACAGCATCTTGACCGCGTGGGTCAGGTAGGCGGCCAGGGGCAGCAGCGATACGGCCGCCCAGCGCAATCCTGCGGCCGCTCCCCGCCGCCGCCAGACCACCCAGCTGATGATCAGCCCGAGGAGCGTCAGTCCCCCGCACAGCGGGAGCCATTCGAACTGGCTGTATGTCATGGCCGCTCCCCTCGGCAGCGTTCCTTCCCCCATCGTCGCACACCGGTGGGAGTGCCCCGATCGTCCCGGGCCGGCGTTCTGGGTAAGTCCGCCGACGGTCCCGGCAGGCGCTACCCGGCAGCGGCGGCGGTGTTCTCCGGGAAGTGGCAGGCCACCTGGTGGCCCGGGACCAGCTCGGCTGAGCGGCGGCTCCTGCGTCCGGCACACCTCCTGCGCCTTCCAGCACCGGGTGTGGAACCGGCAGGCCGGCGGCGGGTTCAGCGGGCTGGGCACGTCACCGGACAGCCGGATGCGCTCACGGCGTCCCCTGCGCCCCTCGCACGCGCACCGGCTGCGGCACGGGGACGGCGGACATCAGCGCGACCGTGTAGGGATGCCGGGGGCGGGCGTACAGCTGGTCCCGGCTCGGCCAGCTCGACGATCTTGCCGAGGTACATGACCGCCACCTGGTCGCTGATGTGCCGTACCACCGACAGGTCGTGCGCGATGACCACGTAAGTCAGGCCCAGCTCGCTCTGCAGGTCCTCGAGCAGGTTGATCACCTGGGCCTGGATCGACACGTCCAGGGCCGAGACCGGCTCGTCCGCCACGATCAGCTTGGGCCGCAGCGCGAGGGTGCGCGCGATCCCGATGCGCTGGCGCTGCCCGCCGGAGAACTCGTGCGGGTAGCGGTTGTAGTGCTCCGGGTTGAGCCCGACCAGCTCCAGCAGTTCCTGGACGGTGGCCTTGATGCCTTTCTCGGTCTTGACCTTCTGCAGCCGCAGCGGCGCCCCGATGATCCCGCCGACCGTGTGCCGCGGGTTCAGCGACGAGTACGGGTCCTGGAAGATCATCTGGATGTCACGGCGCAGCGGCCGCATCTGGCCGGCCCGACAGGTGGGTGATGTCCCGGCCGTCGAACATGATCTGCCCGCCGGTCGGCTCGAGCAGCCGGGTGAGCAGCCGCCCGGTCGTGGTCTTGCCGCAGCCGGACTCGCCCACCAGGCCCAGCGTCTGGCCGGCGGGCACGGAGAAGTCCACCTTGTCCACGGCCTGGACCGCGCCAATCTTCTGGCGGAAGATGACGCCCCGGGTCACCGGGAAGTACTTCATCAGCCCGGACACCTCGAGCAGGGCATCGCCCCCGCTCCCGCTGGCGCCCGTGGTCCCGGCGGTGCTGACTGGGGTGCTCACACGTCCCCCTGCGTGGTCGGGATGGACGGCTCGTCGATCTCCCCGAGGAGCTGCTCGGCCCGGGACGCCCGCCGCTGGTCGGCCGTCAGGTGGCAGGCGACCAGGTGCCCGGGTTCCACCTCACGCAGCTCGGGAACCTCGGTCTGGCTGCGCCCGTCGGTCAGGCCGGCGTAACGGCACCGGGGATGGAACGGGCACCCGGACGGGACGTTGATCAGGCTCGGCGGGGTGCCCTTGATCGGGATGAGCCGCTCCAGGCGCGCTTCGTCGATGCGGGGCATGGAGGCGAGCAGGCCCCAGGTGTAGGGGTGACCCGGCCGGTCGAAGATGTCCTCGGCCTTGCTGTATTCCGCCATCCGGCCTGCGTACATGACCAGGATGTCATCGGACAACTCGGCGACAACCCCCAGGTCGTGGGTGATGATGATGACCGCCGAGTGGTACTCCTGCTGCAGGTCCCAGATCAGGTCCAGGATCTGGGCCTGGACCGTGACGTCCAGCGCGGTCGTCGGCTCGTCGGCGATCAGCAGTTCCGGGTCGCAGCTCAGCGCCATGGCGATCATGGCGCGCTGCCGCATACCGCCGGAGAACTGGTGCGGGTAGTCATCGACGCGGGAGGCGGGCTGCGGGATGCCGACCCGGCCGAGCATGTCGACCGCGTGCTTGCGGGCCACCTTCTTGCCCACCTGGTTGTGCACCAGGTACGCCTCGGCGATCTGGGCGCCGACCGTGTAGTAGGGGTGCAGCGCGGACAGCGGGTCCTGGAAGATCATCGCCATCTTGCTGCCGCGCAGTTCGCGGACCCGGGACGACGGGGCACCGACGAGTTCCTCGCCGTCCAGCCGGATGCTCCCGGTGATCTGGGCGTTGGTGCCCTGGTGCAGGCCCATGATGCCGAGGCTGGTGACGCTCTTCCCGGATCCCGACTCGCCGACGATGCCCAGGGTGGCCCCGCGGTCGAGGCTGAACGAGACCCCGTCGACCGCTTTCACCAGGCCGTCGTCGGTCGGGAACTGGATCCGCAGGTCCCTGACCTCGAGCAGCGTGTCGGGCATCAGGTCCTCACCCTTGGGTCGACCACGGCGTAGAGGATGTCTACCACCAGGTTGGCGACGACGATGAAGAACGCGGCCAGCATCGTGACGCCCAGGATCTCCGGCAGGTCCTGGTTCTGCACCGCCTCGATGGTGAACAAGCCGAGGCCGTGCAGCGAGAACGTGTACTCGGTGATGATCGCCCCGCCGAGCAGCAGGCCGATGTCCATGCCGAAGATCGTGACGATCGGGGTCAGCGCCGCGCGCAGCCCGTGCTTGAAGATCACCTTCCGCTCGCGCAGGCCCTTGGCCCGCGCGGTGCGGATGTAGTCCTCGCTCATCGTCTCCAGCATGCCTGCCCGGGTCAGCCGGGCGTACAGGGCCGCGTAGAGGAAGGCCAGGCAGATCCAGGGCAGGACCAGGTTCCGGGCCCACAGGTACGGGTTCTGGGTGAACGGCACGAACTGGACGTTGGGGAAGATGGGCCACTTGTAGCTGAACAGCTCGAGCAGGATCAGGCCGGTGAAGAAGATCGGGAGAGACACCCCCAGCAGCGCGACTCCCATCGAGAACCGGTCGAAGAAGGTGCCGCGGCGCAGGGCGGAGAGCACGCCGATCGACACCCCGCCAATCAGCCAGATGATCGCCGCCCCGACGGCCAGCGAGAGCGTGACCGGGATGTCGCTGACCATCTGCGGCCAGACCGGCTGCTGGGTCTTGAAGGAGTAGCCGAAGCACGGCGGCGGGCAGTACGTGGTGCTCGTCCCGCTGTTGTAGTGCGTGCCGAACACGATCGCCTTGAGGAAGCGGCCGTACTGCAGGTACAGCGGCGAGTTGAGCCCCAGCTTGTCCTCGATCGCGAGCACCGCCGCCCGGTTCGGGTTGCGGCCGACGAACTGCGTGGCGAGCTGGTAGGTGTTCTGCCCGGCCAGCCGCGGGAGGAGGAAGAAGATCGCGTACACGATCATGCTGACCACGATCAGCAGGAAGACGGTGGCGATCAGCCGCCGGATGATGAATGTGATCACGATGCTCGGCGCTGGTGCCCGGCCGCGGTGTCGTGGCCGGGCACCAGCATCCTCACTTTCTCCCTGACTACTTCAGGCCCAGCACGGCGTAGTTGTACATGCCGTAGTAGGGCTGGACGTAGACGTTGGTCAGGTTCGGGCTGCGGTAGAGCAGCGACTTCGCGTACACCTCGGGCAGGATCGCCGCGTCCTTCATCACCTGCATGTCGATCTGGGCGGTGTAGGAGTTGCGGGTCGCGGCGTCGGTGGTGCTGGCCATCTTGGCCAGGTCGTTGTTCACCACCGGGTCGTTGAGCTCCTCGATGTTGGTGTTCCCGGCCGGGCTGATCGTGTCGCCGGCCGTGATGAAGTCGAAGAACCCGTAGCCGTCTGGCCAGTCAGGTGCCCAGCCACCCATGGCGATGCCGATGTCATGCGAGTGCATGTACTTCGGCACGCCGGCGAAGTTGCTGTAGTAGGTGCCCGACGGGTAGCCGTGCAGCTGGAGCTTGATCCCGACCGTGGCCAGCGAGGCCTGCATGGCCTGGGCCGCCGCCACTTCCTTGGGCCGGTCGCTGCGGTAGGTGATCCCGGTGGTGAACCCGTTCGGGTGACCACAGGTCTTCAGCGGCCGCCTTCGCCTTGGCCTGATCGCCGTTCGGCTTGGTGGTGGCCTCGTAAAGGTCGAAGTGCTTCTGGCCGATGACGTTCGGCGGGGCCACCGTGCTGGCGATCGCGCCGCCGGCCACCGGGCCGCCGTAGGCGGTCTGCAGGTTCGTCTTGTTGGCCGCGTACTCGATCGCCTGGCGGCAGGCCAGGTTGTTCAGCGGCGCGACCTTGGTGTCGAGGTAGGCGAACCACAAGAACCCGCTGATCGGGTTGTCCGACGAGGCCTTCAGCGTGGGCGAGGACAAGATCTTGGCCCGCGCCGCCGCCTGCACACCCGTGCCGGCCGCGTCCACGTCCAGGTCACCCGCGATCAGCCGGTTGTCGAGGTCGTTCGCGTTCACGTTCCAGTTGATGACGATCTTGCTGGGCAGCTGCTTGGCGTTCGGGTCGGTGGACGCCTTCCAGAACGTGTTCGGCACCATCGTGAGCGTCTTGTTGAGCTGGTAGCTCTGGAACTTGTACGGGCCGGTGGACATCGGGTGCAGCTGGTAGTTCGTGCCGGTGTCCTTGTTCGGCGGCACCGGCGCGGTCTGCGGGATCGCGACCACGTAGTTGAAGTCCGCGAACGGCTTGGCCAGGTGGAACACGATCGTGGTCGCGTTCGGCGTCTGCACCGCCTTGAGGCCCATCAGGTTCTTGGACCGGTCGGTGTAGGGGCCCGGGTAGGCGGGCTTCTGCGGCGCCAGCAGCAGCGAGAAGTAGTTCGGGCCCAGCGGCAGCTTGCCCCGGTCGAAGGTGCGCTCCACCGCGTACTTCACGTCCGCCGAGGTGACCGTGGTCCCATCCTCGAACTTGACGTCCGGCTGGATGTGGTAGGTCCAGGTCAGGCCGTTGTCAGTGACAACGCCCGGGCCGGTCGCCAGGTCCGGGACGACCTGCAGGCCGCACTGCCCGGGGCAGGACTTGTAGGTCATCAGCGGCATCGTGTAGAGCCTGGTCAGGTTCCACGAGAACGCGTAATAGGTGTTGCCGGGGTCGGTCGAGTCCGTCGTGCTGCTGTCACCGAAGGTCAGCGTCCCGCCCTTGTGGGTGGACGGGTTGACCACCTTGGTGATCGCGGCGTTGAACCCGGCAGCGGATGACGATGTGCTGGAACCGCCGCTCCCGCTTCCGCTGCTGCCGCCGCCACAGGCGGCCAGCGCGAGGGCGGCAGCCGCCCCCAGCGCAGCCAGCCCGATGGTCCTGGGTCTCCTCATGGGGTGAAACGCCTCCCTGTCGTAATTCATTGTGCAAATCCGGTGATGCAGTGGCCTACCGGCTGCTTCTCGGGTCGAGAGCATCGCGCAGCCCGTCACCGAACAGGTTGAAGGCCATGACGGTGATGAAGATGGCCAGGCCGGGAATGATCATGTACATCGGGTCGATCGAGTAGTACCCGTTGCTGACCGCGTCCGAGAGCATCCCGCCCCAGCTAGGCGTGGGCGGGATGATACCGACTCCGAGGTAGGAGAGGGCGGCCTCGAACAGGATGTTGGTCGGGATCAGCAGCGTGGAGTAGACCAGGATCGGCGCGACCAGGTTGGGCAGCAGCTCGCGGAACAGGATGTACGGACCGCGCGCGCCGATGCTGCGGGCCGCGTCCACGAACTCCCGTTCCCGCAGCGACAGCGTCTGGCCGCGGATGATCCGGCCCATGTAGGGCCAGGCGAAGAACCCGATCACGAAGACGAGCAGGCCGATCCGCAGTGAGTTGCCGGACAGGCCGAACGCCGACGACGGGATGACGCCGACCAGGGCGATCGCGAACACCAGCAGCGGGAAAGCCAGGAAAACGTCCATGGAGCGGGCGATCACCGCGTCCACCCAGCCGCCGAAGTAGCCGGCGATGACGCCCATCACCACGCCGATCCCGACCGCCAGCGCGGTGGCCAGGAACGCGATGAGCAGTGAGACCCGGGCTCCGTTGACGACCCGGCTGAGCACGTCCCGCCCCGTCACCGGCTCGACCCCGAGCGGGTGGGCGAGACTGATTCCGCCGAACGGTCCGTTAGGGCGGCTGAATGTCGGGTTGATCAGGTTCGCGTGATAAACGGTCGGGTTCTGCACCAGCAACGGCCCGAAGATCGCCACCAGGATGAGGAAGGCCACGATGACGCCGCCGGCCATGGCCACCTTGTCGCGGCGCAGCCGCATCCAGGCGATCTGGCCGAGCGACCGGCCCTCGATGGCTTCAGCGCTGACCCCCGCGAGCACGTTCTCCGGTGCGACGTCGCCAGACGTGGGCACGTCAAGCGGTGCTGCCATCAGGCGGCGCTCCCCTGCTGCTCGTGACGGGAAAATTACCCGGCCGTCGCGGCATAACGCCGTGCGGAAGCCGGTTACCAGGGCTCCTACCGGGAGGATCTCCCGTTTTGCCAGGTCCGCGCCAGGGATACCGCGGTCTCGTGCCTGGATTGTGACCGAATCACAATGGCACCGTCATGGGGTGCCCGGACCGTGACCCGCGGCGGCCTCCCGCAGGGTGGCGAGGTCGAGCAGGCGCAGCGAGGCGACGGTCAGCGAGGCCAGCCCGGGCGGCGGCGGCACGCTGGGCACCGCGACCACGGTGCAGCCGGCCGCGTGCGCCGAGGTGATGCCGCTGGGTGAGTCCTCCAGCGCGACGCTGCGGGCCGGCGGCACCCCGAGCCGGGCGGCCGCCCGCAGGTAGGGCTCGGGGTCCGGCTTGCCCCGGGCCACGTCGGCGGCGCACACCGTGACCGGGAAGCGCACCCCGATCGAGTCCAGCGCCGCGGCCATGATCTCCGGCTCGGCCGAGGTGACCAGGGCGTGCGGCAGGCCGGCCGCCGCGATCTCGGCTAGCAGTTCGAGCGCGCCCGGCATCACCTGCACGCCGCGCTCGCGGACCAGGTCGGCCATGCCCTGCACCAGCCACTGCCCGATGACCTCCTGGGGCACCGACTGCGCGGCCTTGGCCTGCATGTAGGCGGTGGACCGGGCCAGCGAGCCGCCGATGAGGTGCTGCTGGTCGGCCGGGCCCCAGGGGCTGCCCATCCGGGCCATGATCGCGGCCTCGGCCTCGAACCACAGCGGCTCGGAGTCCACCAGCAGCCCGTCCATGTCGAACATGACCGCCTGCAGCGTCATGTGGGCCTGCAGCGTCATGCGGAGAAGTACCTCGCCTCGGGGTGGAACGTGATCAGGGCGTCGGTGGACTGCTCGGGCTCCAGCTGGAACTCCTCAGACAGGGCGACCCCGATCCGCTCGGGCCGCAGCAGGCGCACGACCTTCGCGCGGTCTTCCAGGTCCGGGCAGGCCGGGTAGCCGAACGAGTACCGGCAGCCGCGGTAGCCGACCTTCAGGATGCCGTCCAGGTCGGCCGGGTCGTACCCGGCCAGGCCGGTCTCCTCCCGGATCCGGCCGTGCCAGTACTCCGCGAGCGCCTCGGTCAGCTGGACGGAGAGCCCGTGCAGCTCCAGGTACTCGCGGTAGGCGTTCTTGGCGAAGAGTTCCGCGGTGGCCCGGCTGATCGCCGGGCCCACGGTGACCAGCTGGAAGCCGACCACGTCGGTGTCGCCGGAGTCCGCCGGGCGGAAGAAGTCGGCCAGGCACAGGTGCCGGTCGTGGCGCTGCCGGGGGAACGTGAACCGCTCCCGCTCCGTCCCGTCGCCGTCTAGGACGACCAGGTCGTCACCGTCGCTGACCGCCCGGAAGTAGCCGTAGACCACCCCGGCCTGGAGCAGCCCCTCGCTCTGCACCCGGTCCAGCCACATCCGCAGCCGCGGGCGTCCCTCGGTCTCGACCAGCTCCGCGTAGGACGGCCCGTCCGGCCCGCGTCCCGGGCTTGAGGCCCCACTGGCCCATGAACGTGGCCCGCTCGTCGAGGAACGCCGCGTACTCGGCGAGCGGGATGCCCTTGACGATCCGGTCGCCGAAGAACGGCGGCTCGGGCACCGGGCTGTCGGTGGCCACGTCCGACCGGGCGGGCATCGCCTCCGGCTCGGTGACCCGGAGCCGTGCCCCGGTGCGCGACCCGGCGCTCGCGCATCGGCGGCAGCTGGGCCCCGGCCTCGCCCCGCTTGACGGCCATGAAGGCATCCATCAGCCGGAGCCCCTCGAAGGCGTCCCGGGCGTACCGGACCTCGCCGTCGAACAACGAGGCCAGGTCCTGCTCCACGTAGGCCCGGGTCAGCGCGGCGCCGCCGAGCAGCACCGGCCACCGGCGGGCCAGGCCCCGGGTGTTCAGCTCGGCCAGGTTGTCCCGCATCACCACGGTGGACTTGACCAGCAGGCCGGACATGCCCACGACGTCCGCGTCGTGCTCGGCCGCCGCGTCCACGATGGCCGACACCGGCTGCTTGATGCCGATGTTGACCACGTCGTAGCCGTTGTTGGTGAGGATGATGTCGACCAGGTTCTTGCCGATGTCGTGCACGTCGCCCTTGACCGTGGCCAGCACGATCCGGCCCTTGCCGTCCTCACCGGACCGCTCCATGTGCGGTTCCAGGTAGCCGACCGCGAGCTTCATGACCTCGGCCGACTGGAGCACGAACGGCAGCTGCATCTGCCCGGTGCCGAACAGCTCGCCGACCGTCTTCATCCCGTCCAGCAGGACGTCGTTGACGATCTCCAGGGCCGGGCGCTGGGCCACCGCCTCGTCCAGGTCGGCCTCGAGGCCGTCCCGCTCCCCGTCGATGATCCGCCGCTTGAGGCGCTCCCAGAGCGGCAGCCCGGCCAGTTCGGCGGCCCGGCTGGCCTTGACCGCGGCCGCGTCCACTCCCTCGAACAGCTCCAGCAGCCGGGCCAGCGGGTCGTAGCCCTCCCGCCGGCGGTCGTAGACCAGGTCCAGCGCGACCTGCAGCTGCTCGTCGGGGATCCGGGCGATCGGCATGATCCGCGAGGCGTGCACGATCGCGGAGTCCAGCCCGGCCCGCACGCACTCGTCGAGGAACACCGAGTTCAGCACCGCGCGGGCGGCCGGGTTCAGCCCGAACGAGACGTTGGACACGCCCAGCGTGGTCTGCACCTCGGGGTAGCGCTGCTTGAGCTGGCGGATGGCCTCGATCGTCTCGATCGCGTCGCGCCGGGTCTCCTCCTGGCCGGTGGCGATCGGGAACGTGAGGCAGTCCACGATGATGTCGGGCAGGCGCATGCCCCAGTTCCCGGTCAGGTCCTCGATCAGCCGGGTGGCCACCGCGAGCTTCCACTCGGCGGTGCGGGCCTGGCCCTGCTCGTCGATGGTCAGCGCGATCACCGCGGCGCCGTGCTCCACGACCAGGGGCATGACCTTGGCCAGCCGCGAGTCCGGCCCGTCGCCGTCCTCGTAGTTGACCGAGTTGACCACCGCCCGGCCGGCCAGCAGTTCCAGCCCGGTCCGGATCACCTCCGGCTCGGTGGAGTCGATCACCAGCGGCAGCGTGGCCGCGGTGGCCAGCCGGCCCGCCACCTCGGCCATGTCGGCCGGGCCGTCCCGGCCCACGTAGTCCACGCACAGGTCGAGCAGGTGCGCGCCGTCCCTGGTCTGCGCCCGGGCGATCTCCACGCAGTCGTCCCAGCGGCCCTCGATGAGCGCCTCACGGAACGCCTTGGAGCCGTTGGCGTTGGTCCGCTCCCCGATGGCCAGGAACGACGTGTCCTGCCGGAACGGGACGTGCTGGTAGAGCGAGGCCACCCCGGGCTCGGGCCGGGGCCTGCGCGGCGCCACCGGCCGTCCGCGCAGCCGCTCCACCACGGCGGCCAGGTGCTCGGGCGTGGTGCCGCAGCACCCGCCGACCAGGGCCAGGCCGAACTGCTCGGTGAACGTGGCGTGCGCGTCGGCCAGCTGGGCCGGGCTCAGCGGGTACCGGGCGCCGTCGGAGGCCAGCACCGGCAGTCCCGCGTTGGGCATGCAGGACAGCGGGATGCGCGAGTGCCCGGCCAGGTAGCGCAGGTGCTCGCTCATCTCGCCGGGCCCGGTCGCGCAGTTCAGCCCGATCAGCGGTGATGCCCAGCGGCTCCAGCGCGGTGAGCGCGGCGCCGATCTCGCTGCCCAGCAGCATGGCGCCGGTGGTCTCGATGGTCACCTGGGCGATCAGCGGCAGCTGGGCGCCCGCGGCGGTCATGGCCCGGCGCGCGCCGATGATCGCGGCCTTGGCCTGGAGCAGGTCCTGGCTGGTCTCGATGATGATCGCGTCGGCCCCGCCGCGTGATCAGCCCGGCCGCGCCGAGCTGGTAGGCGTCGCGCAGGTCCGCGAACCTGGCGTGGCCCAGGGTCGGCAGCTTGGTCCCCGGCCCCATGGAGCCGAGCACCCAGCGCGGGCGCCCGGGCGCGGACCACTGGTCGGCCGCCTCCCGGGCGATCCTGGCCCCGGCCTCGGACAGCTCCGCGATCCGCCCGGAGAGCCCGTATTCACCCAGGTTGCTGAGGTTTGCCCCGAAAGTGTTGGTGGTGACGCAGTCCACGCCGGCCTCGAGGTAGCCCTCGTGCACCGCGCGGACGATGTCCGGGCGGGTCACGTTGAGGATTTCGTTGCATCCCTCATGACCGTCGAAATCTTCCAGCGTGGCGTCGCTGGCCTGGAGCATCGTCCCCATTGCCCCGTCGGCCACCACCACGCGATCCCCGAGGACGGCACCGAATTCCGGCCCGGCCTCCCGGGCCAGGCGGGCAGTGTTCGTCATAGGCCCCCTATTCTAGGGCGACGCGTCCGGGGGGCGGCTGGGCCGGGACCAACGGCACCGACCCCGGGCCACGAAGTGATCATCGCGGTACACGTAACCTGGTGTCATCCGGGTGAGCGGCGGCCCCCGAAGGAGGTGGTGGGTGATCGAGCTGAACGGCGATCGAGCGCTCTCCTCGCCAGCAATCATCGCTGCCTTCGAGGGCTGGAACGACGCAGGGGAAGCCGCCAGCGGGGTGGTTGATCATCTGGGCCTGGCCTGGGACGCCACCCAGATCGGCGCCATCGACCCGGAGGACTACTACGACTTCCAGGTCACCCGGCCGGTGATGGAAGTGTCCGAGGGCCGGACCGAGCGGCTGGTCTGGCCGACCACGCGGCTGTCCGTGGCCACGCCGGAGGGCCTGGGCCGCGACATCGTGCTGGTCCACGGGATCGAGCCCAACATGCGCTGGCGGGCGTTCAGCGACGAGCTGGTGCAGTCCTTCGCCGACCTCGGGGCCGGGACCGTGGTCCTGCTGGGCGCGCTGCTGGCGGACTCCCCGCACACCCGCCCGGTGCCGGTGGCCGCCGCGGCGTCCGATCCGGCGCTGGCCAGCGACCTGCATGTCGAGCCGGTGGAGTACAAGGGCCCCACGGGGATCGTCGGGGTGCTCCAGCACGCCTGCACGCAGGCGGGCATCGCGACGGTGTCGCTCTGGGCGTCGGTGCCGCACTACGTGGCCCAGCCGCCCAGCCCCAAGGCCACCCTGGCCCTGCTCCGCGGCGTCGAGGACGTGCTGGACGTCTCCCTCCCCCTCGGTGACCTGCCGCAGGAGGCCCGGGCCTGGGAGCGCGGCGTGGATGAGCTGGCGGAGCAGGACACCGAGGTCGCGGACTACGTCCGCACCCTCGAGGAAGCCAAGGACGCCACCGACCTGCCCGAAGCCAGCGGCGACGCGATCGCCCGCGAGTTCGAGCGCTACCTCCGCCGCCGCCGCCACCCCGGCGAACCCGGCCGCTAATCCGCCTGCGCCCACCCGCCCCAATCGATCAGCAGTTCGATTTAGACCCCCTATAGGGGGACTGATCCTAACCGTTGGCGGTTATCCACAGGGGTGCGCGTGCCGGGGAACCTGTACCAGCGCTGATCTGCGGGCGAGGGCAGGCGCGCCGCAGGCGTGTTCTGCCCGAGCCTGCGCATGGCGGGGGGCCCAGGGGGGTCGCCCCCCGGACTAGTACGGCGGCCAGGGGACGGCGGGCCAGTCCTCGGGCGGGTAGGGGTGGACGCGCTCTTCGAGCAGCAGTTCGACCCGCTGGGTGGTGGCCTGGACCTCGCTTTCGGCCAGCCGCTGCGGGAGCTCGTCGGCCAGCGGCCCGCTCTTCAGCTCGCCTTGCAGCCTGACCAGCGCCTCGATGGCCCGCGCGGGCAGTTTCCGGCCCCGCCACTGCCACAGCACGGTGCGGAGCTTGTACTCCTCACCGAAGCACACGCCGTGGTCACATCCGTACAGCCGTTCCGGGTTGACCGGCAGCAGGTGGCCGATCTTGCGGTCCGCGTTGTTGACCACGGCGTCGAACACGGCCATGTCCCGGAGCATCTGGTGATCCGAGCGCCGGGACAGGGCCACCAGGTCCACGCTGGCGTCGGCGTCGATCCACAGCTGGCACATGCCCGGCCCGAACGGGCCGTCGCGGTACACGGTCGGCGGGACCAGGTCCCAGCCGGCGGCCCGGGACACCGCGTACGCGGCCACCTCCCGGCCGGCCAGCGTGCCATGTGGGAAATCCCACAGCGGCCGCTCGCCCGCGATCGGCTTGTACACGCAGGCCGCTTCGGCGGAACCACGGCGGATCGTGCAGTAGAGCGTGGCGTTCGAGGCGACGATCAGGCGGCCCTCGACCTCCAGTTCGCCCTCGCTGAGCAGTTCGAGCTCGGCCGCGTGGTCATCCGGGGGCTGCTTGGGACGGCGCGGGGGGCGGGGCCGGGACAGCCGGCGGGCGGGCGGCTTTTCAGCCATTGGCGGCCCGGTGGCCATTCTGGCGCGGGCAGATGTGCCCCTCGGTGTCGAGCGGCAGGCCGCAGAGCGGGCACGGGGGCCGGCCCTGGCCCAGGATGCGGAGCGCACGCTGGGAAAAGGCGCGCGCCGAGGCGGCGGTGATGCGGACCCGCAGGACGCCCGGCCCCGTTTCGGGGATGTCCTCGGCCAGCGGCTCGACCGGGGTCTCGGACTCCTCCTGGGCCTCGATGACCACCCGCTCGTCCTCGCCGTCCCAGGCCAGGGCGATCGCGCCGACCCGGAAGTCCTCCATGAGCGGCAGGTCGAGCGGCTCGTCGTCGGTGAGGTCCGAGGGGGTGGCGGCGGGCACGGAGGTCAGGCCGCCGGTCCGCCTGAGCACCTCGTCGAGCAGTTCTTCGAGCCGCTCGGCGAGCAGGCTGACCTGGAACTTCTCCAGGGCCACGCTGGTCACCCGGCCGCTGGCACTGGCCTGCAGGTAGAACGTGCGTTCCCCGGGTTGCCCGACCGTGCCGGCCACGAAACGGTCCGGCGGGTCATAGGAGTAGACCGCCATGATCCTTATCCTCCCGCTCCCCCGCCGATGGCCGCGTCACCCTCCCCGAACGGGGACCGGGACGCTGCCTCAGCGGCCGCCTGCGGCGGCGCTCCGCCATTTGCCGCCGCCTTCCCCGCGCCGGCTCCGGCATCGTGGGGCCTGGCCAGCCCGGCGGCGGTGCGGCCAGTGTCATTCATTCGTACCAGGAAAGGCCGAAGCGGGGTGTACCGGATGACGCTCAGCGAGCACGGATCGACCTGGATGCGCTGGCTCAGGTCCAGGTGCAGGCCGAGACTGTCCGCGATGACCGACTTGATGACGTCGCCGTGCGAGCAGATCAGGTAGACCGCGTCCTTGCCCAGCCTGGCGTTCCACTCCCGGACCGCGTTCACGGCGCGGTGCTGCACCTCGGGCATGGACTCCGCGTCCTTCCCGGGGAAGCGCACCGCGCTGGGATGCGCCTGCACCACCCGCCACAGCGGGTCCTTGGCCAGCTTCTTGAGCGGCTGGCCCGTCCAGTCCCCGTACTTGACCTCGGCGAACTGCTCGTCTTGCTGGACGGCCAGCGCGGAGCCGTCCCGGGCCGCGGCGATGGCCTCGGCGGTCTCCCGGCAGCGGTCCAGCGGGCTGGTGATGATCGCGTCCAGCGGCACGTCGGCCAGCCGGGCGGCCAGTGCCACGGCCTGGGCCCGGCCCCGGTCATCCAGCGGGATTCCCGGGGTCCGGCCGGTGAGGACAGTTCCCGTCCCGGCCGTCAGCCCATGCCGCACCAGCAATACCAACGTCACGCCATGACTCTAAAGGGTCGGCAGGGCTGGTGGAAAAACGTGGCGGCGGGCTGCTCGCGGGCCGCTACCGGATGCTCACCGGCTGGTCTAGCCGCCCGCCTGGGGCAGCCCCGCGCCGCCGCCGGCCCGCCCGAACACGTAGCTGACCGCGCCGAAGCTGACCAGATCGCCGTCCCGCACCGGAACCCAGGCCCTGACCCGCCAGCCGTTCAGCCTGGTGCCGTTGGTGGATCCCAGGTCATCCAGCATCCAGCCGCTGTCCTCGCGCCTGAGCCCGGCGTGCCAGCGGGAGACGGTCGGGTCGGGCAGCACCATGTCGCAGGCGGCGTCGCGGCCGATGGTGAACCGGCTCTGCCCGCCGGACGGGAAGGCCAGCACCCGGGCGGGGGCCGGCCCCGGGCCGGCGGGCCCGCCATCATGCTGGTCAGCGCGGACCAGCCGCGCTGCCAGTAGGCCGCTGCGACGTCGCCCAGCCGGCGCCGGGACGGCAGGTCGGCCAGCACCGCCTGCAGATCATGCTGGTAGCGGGCCCGCAGCGCTGCGCCCAGCCGGTGGTCCAGCGTGTCATGAGTCAGGCGGCCCTCGGCGTACCGCTCGCTGAGCTGGCTGATGACCGCCTCACGGTCGGCGTCTGACACGCGGACACGGTCAGCTGGCCGCCATCGGTGGCGCGGCGGATCAGGACGGTCCGCAGGCGCGCCACCGCCCGGGTTCCCTTCCATGGTCCCGAGTATCAGTGAGGTCAGCCACGGGCACAAGCGAAAGAATTCACCTCCCGCGGGCCCCCGGAAACGGCCCGGCCAATCCGGCGGCTTCCCGGGCCGGCGCCGTTTCGCCCAGGGGCCTGTTTCGCTGCCGGGCATTGTCGGGCTCCCCGGCTAGGCTGGCCTTCGATGTCCGCGGTAGCTGAGGTGGGCGGGACGCCGGTGCCCGACGATTTTCCCGACGTGTTCGGTGAGTTCTGCGCGGCTGGCCTGTGGCCTGGGCTGGGCCGCAAACTGGCCGGGCAGCTGGCCGCCGCGGGCATTACCGCGCCAGAGCTGGTCACCGCGGACCGCCTGAAGCTCATCGACGGGGTCAGCGGGGAGCGGGCCGACTGGCTCGCGGCCGCATTCCATGACGCCCGGCCCTGTTACGAGACCGCGCAGCTGCTGGCCGCCTGCCAGGTGCCGGCCCGGTTCGCCGGGCCAGCCGTGGCCATGCTGGGCCGCAGCGCCCAGGACCAGCTGCGCCAGGACCCGTGGCGGCTGCTGGCGCTGCCCCAGATCCGGCCGGATCAGGCGGACTGGTTCGCCCGGAAGCTGCTGCCCGGCCAGGCCACCCCCCAGGATCCGCGGCGCGGCCGGGCGCTGGTGAGCTACCTGCTGGCCCGGGCGGCGCGGGACGGCCACACCGCGGTCCCCGCCGGGGTGATCGCCGGCGCCCTGGCCAGGTTCCGGATCGAGGATCCGGCGGCCGCCATCGCCGCGGCGGTGGATGAGGGTGGCGTGCTGCCGTTCGAGGCGGAGCCCGGCGAGGGGCCGGACCCGGCCGGGGATGAGTTCCCCGATGAGGCCAGTGTGGATGAGGCCAGCGTGGATGAGGCCGGCGCGGATCTGGACGGTGCAGACGGTGGCGGCGACGCGGGGCCGGCTGCGGCCGGCGTCCTGCTGGCGCTGGCCCGCTACGCCATGGCGGAGGAGACCCTCGCCGAGGGATTGCAGCGGCTCGCGGCCCTGGCCGAGCCGCTCGACCCCGCGGACCCCGGCCCGGCTGCGGACCCCGGCCCGGCTGCGGACCCCGGCCCGGCTGCGGACCCCGCGGCCCTGGACCCGGCCCAGCAGGCGGCGGTCCAGGCGGCCGCCGGGCACGGGGTGTCCGTCCTCACCGGCGGGCCGGGAACCGGCAAGAGCCGCACGGTGGCGGCCGTGGTGGCGATGGCCGCGGAACGTGGCCTGACCGTGGCCCTGGCCGCCCCGACCGGCCGGGCCGCGAAACGGCTGGAGGAACTCACCGGCGCCCCGGCCACGACCGTGCACCGGCTGCTCGGGGCGCAGGGCGGGGCGCGGGCCGGCGACCCGGCGGCAGGTCCCGGCGCGCCGCGCGCCACAGGCGGCCATCCCGGCGGCCCCGGCGAGCCGGCCTGGGTGTTCAGCCGGAACGAGGAATGGCCGCTCGACGCGGAACTAGTGGTGGTGGACGAGGCGTCGATGCTCGACGCGGAGCTCGCCCCAGCGCTGGTCGAGGCGTGCCCGGACGGGGCCAGGCTGCTGCTCGTGGGTGACCCCGCGCAGCTGCCCTCGATCGGGCCGGGCCGGGTGCTCGGGGACATCATCGACTCCGGCGCCGTGCCGGTCACCGAGCTGACCCGGCTCTACCGCCAGCGCGACGGCGGCGTCATCGCCCGGCTGGCCACGGCGGTGCGCGGCGGCACGCTGCCCCCGGTGGACTCGCCGGACCGCGAGGTGGTCGTGCTGGCCGCCCGGACCAGCGGCGACGCCGCGCACCGGGTGATGCAGCTCGTCACCGACTCCATCCCGCGGGCGCTGGGCATCCCGGCGGCCGACATCCAGGTGATCACCCCGGTGCACAAGGGGCCCGCCGGGACCATCGAGCTGAACCGGGCCCTCAAGGAGCGGCTCAATCCCGGGCCCGGCGCGCACGGCGGCTTCGACCCCGGTGACCGGGTGGTCTCGGTGGCCAACCACGCCGACGCGGGATTCAGCAACGGCGAGGTCGGCACCGTGGTGGGCCGCGCCGAGGGCGGGCTGCAGGTGGCCTTCCCCGCCGCGCCCGTGTGCGTGCCGGACAAGTTCCTCAGCGACCTGCGGCACGGCTGGGCGCTGACCGTGCACCGGGCCCAGGGGTCCGAGTGGCCCGCGGTGGTCGCGGTGTTCCCCGCGGAGGCGGCGGGGATGCTGTCCCGGCCGCTGGTCTACACCGCCCTGACCCGGGCGCAGCGTCACCTGTCCGTGGTGCACGGGGCTGGTCCCGCGCTGGCCCGGGCGGTGTCCACCATCGGCGAGCCGCCGCGGGAGACCCGGCTGGCCGCCCTCCTGGCCGGGATGTAGGCCGGCCCGCTACAGGTGTTCCGACAGCCAGGCATGCACCTCGGGTACACGATTCTGCAGCAGCGTCAGGTGCCCGTCGTCGTCGAGCAGCCGGGCCTCGACGCCCGGAATGTGCGCGGCCAGCCATTCGCCGTGGCCGAACGGCACGAACATGTCCTGCCTGCCGTGCAGCAGCAGGACCGGGACAGTGATGCCGGACAGGTCGAATCCCCACGGCCTGATCATGCAGTTGTCGTCCCACCATCCCTGGCTGCCGGGCGCTAGACCGTCCTGCGCGGAGGAGGTCAGGTATTCGGCCAGCTCGCCGCGCAGGGCCGCGGCATCTGTCGGCGTGAGGAGTGATTCCATCGCCTTGGCCGCATCCTCGGGCGGCGTGGCCAGGAGTTCCTCCCGGTCCTGGTCCGTTTTTGCCCTGGCCGCCGCCTCATCCGTGAGGAACAGGCGGAAGTCATCCACGTTCTCCTGGCCCATGCCGGCGAAATAATCAAGGCCTTCGGCGCCGTACGGGGCCAGCGAGGCGAGCGAGGCGGCGGCGGTCACCAGGTCCGGGAGCAGGGCAGCGCACGCGAGCACGTGCGGGCCGCCGCCTGAGATGCCCCACATGGCCAGCCGGTCGATGCCGAGTTCAGCGCAGATCGCGCGGACATCGCCGGCGCAGCCGGCAACGGTGCGCCCCGGCTGCGGCGAGGACCCTCCGTAGCCCGGCCGGTCGTAGCTGATGAGCCGCAGCCCACGGGCGGCGGCATCCCGCGCGTTCGGGCCATAAACCTGCCTGGAGTTTGGCGTGCCCATGTGGACCAGGACCGGCAGGCCGGCGAGATCACCGGACTCCTGGACAGCCAGCGTCCGGCCGTCCGGGGTGCGAACTGTGCGCTCCACGCTGTCTCCTTAATGTCAGGCGCGGTGAAATCAGCGTGCTACTTGAAAATGACCGTGCGGCGGCCGTGCAGCAGGATGCGGTGCTCGGCGTGCCAGCGCACCGCCCGGGCCAGCGCGACCCGCTCCGCGTCCCGCCCGATCGCGGCCAGCTGCGGCGGGGCGGCGGTGTGCTCCACCCGGGCCACCTCCTGCTCGATGACCGGGCCCTCGTCCAGTTCGGCCGTGACGTAGTGCGCGGTCGCGCCGATCACCTTCACGCCGTACTCGTACGCCTGCTGGTACGGCCGGGCGCCGCGGAAGCTGGGCAGGAACGAGTGGTGGATGTTGATGATCCGGCCGGCCAGCTTCGCGCAGACCTCCGGGGACAGGATCCGCATGTACCGGGCCAGCACCACGAGATCGATGCGGTGCGCGGCGACCAGGTCGAGCAGCCGCCCCTCGGCCTCGGCCCGGCTGGCCGGGTCCGGGCCGACCGGCACGTGCTCGAACGGCACCCCGTGCCCGGCCGCGAGGCGGGCCAGGTCGGGATGGTTGCCGACGACCAGCGGCACCTCGATGGCCAGCGACTCCGCCTCCCGGCGGTAGAGCAGGTCGTTGAGGCAGTGCCCCTCCTTGGACACCATGATCAGCACACGCGGGCGGATGGCCAGGTCGTGCAGGTCCCAGTCCATGCCGAACTCGCCCGCGATGGGCCCGAACCCGGCCCGCAGGGCCGGGCACGTCCGCGGGCGCCGGACCCAGCGTCTCGACGTGCACCCGCATGAAGAAGCGGTTCATGGTCAGGTCCGCGAACTGCTGGCTGTCCAGGATGTTGGCCCCCGAGCCGTGCAGGAACGCGGCGACCGCGTGGACGATCCCGGGCCGGTCCGGGCAGGACAGGGTGAGCACCAGCTGCCTGGGGCCCGCACCGGGCGGGCCGCTGCGCTCAGCCGCCAACTCCTCAGCCGCCAACTTCTCCAGCCTCCAGCCGCCCGGCCGCCGGCCGCTCAGCCCCCGACCGCTCAGCCCCCGACCGCATGGACGCCGCCGTCGGAGTGCACGATGTCGCCGGTGGTGGCGGGGAACCAGTCGGACAGCAGCGCGACGCAGGCCCGCGCGGCGGGCTCGGCGTCGGTGACGTCCCAGCCCAGCGGGGCCCGGCTGTCCCACAGGTCGGTGAGGCCGTCGAACCCGGGGATGCTCTTGGCGGCCATGGTCCGCAGCGGGCCGGCCGACACCAGGTTGACCCGGACACCTTTCGGCCCGAGATCACGGGCCAGGTACCGGGCGCAGGACTCCAGGCCGGCCTTGGCCACCCCCATCCAGTCATACCCGGGCCAGGCCAGCGCAGCGTCGAAGTCGAGGCCGACCACGGATCCCCCGGCGGGCATCAGCGGCAGCGCCGCGACCGCGAGCGCCTTGAGCGAGTAGGTCGATACCTGCAGCGCGGTGGCCACGTCAGCCCACTCGGTCTGCAGGAAGTTGCCGCCCAGCGCGGCCTGCGGCGCGAACCCGATCGCGTGGACCACCCCGTCGAGCCCGTCCAGGTGGCCGCTGACCCGCTCGGCCAGCGAGCTGAGCTGGGCCTCGTCGGTGACGTCGAGCTCGATGACGGGCGGCGGGTCGGGGAGCCGCTTGGCGATGCGCTCCACCAGGCTGAGCCGGCCGTACCCGGTCAGCACCACCCGGGCGCCTTCCTGCTGGGCGACCCGCGCCACGTGGAAGGCGATCGATGAGTCGGTGAGCACGCCCGTGACCAGGATCCGCTTGCCGTCCAGGATTCCCATCGCTGTCTCTTTCCCTCTCGTGGCCCATGCCGGGCCAGTGCCCGGGGCCAGTGCCCCGGGCCAGCGCCCGATGCCGTGCTAGTGCCCCATGCCCAGGCCGCCGTCGACCGGGATGACCGCCCCGGTGATGTAGGCCGCGTCCGGGCTGGCCAGGAAGGCCACTGTCGCGGCGACCTCGTCCGGCGGTGGCGAGGCGGCCGAGCGGCACCTGGCCGAGGATGGCCGCCTTCCGGTCGTCGGGCAGCACCGCCGTCATGTCGGTGTCCACGAACCCAGGCGCCACGACGTTGGCGGTGATGTTCCGGCTGCCGAGTTCCCGGGCCAGCGAGCGGGCCAGGCCGACCAGCCCGGCCTTGGAGGCCGCGTAGTTCGCCTGGCCGCCCGAGCCGAGCAGGCCGACGACCGAGGAGATGAACACCATCCGGCCGCGGCGCAGCTTCATCATCCCGCGCACCGCCCGCCTGGCCACCCGGTACGCGCCGGCCAGGTTGGTGTCGATCACGTCGGTGAAGTCGTCTTCTTTCATGAGCGCGAGCAGCTGGTCGTGGGTGATGCCGGCGTTGGAGACCAGCACCTCGACTGGTCCCTGCTCGGCCTCGACCTTGGCGAAGGCCTCGTCCACCGCGGCGGCGTCCCGGACGTCGCAGGCCACGGTGGCCAGGCCGGGCACGGGATCGCCCGACCGCGACGTCACGGTGACCTGATCGCCGCCGGCCGCCAGGCGGCGGGCGATGGCCAGCCCGATGCCCCGGTTCCCGCCGGTGACGAGGACGGATCGGCTCATCGGCGTGCCTTCTTCCATGATCATCTAATTGACTCCTGCGCCCCGGCGAGCGTACCCGGCTGCCGTCATGGGGCGTGGGATAGGTTGCCACTGGGGGAGCACAGTACACATCCCGGCCCGCCGGCAGCACCGGCCTGGCGTGGGATCACTCATCGGACAAGGCACAGGACCAGGCATGCAGCCAAGCACAGAACCAGGCACGCGGACCGCCGGCGGGAACCCGGGGAGCGGCCATCCCATCGATCCGGAGTTCGCCGGCCTGCCCCTGCGCGAGCTGGCCGCCGCGGCCCTGCAGCGCGCCCGGGAGCTCGGCGCGGAGCACGCCGATTTCCGCGCCGAGCGAATCCGGGGCCAGGAGATCGGGCTGTCCGACGGCCACCTCGAGACGCTGGTGGACGCGGACGAGCTGGGCCTGGCCGTCCGGGTGGTGCTGAACGGGACCTGGGGCTTCGCCGCCGCGGTGGACCTGACCACCCAGGCGGCGGTGCGGGCCGCGGAAGAGGCCATCGACGTGGCCAGGGTCGCCGCCGCGATGAACACCGAGCGCATCGAGCTGGCCCCCGAGCCCGGGCTACGGGGAGGTCAGCTGGGTCTCCGCCTACGACCAGGACCCGTTCGACGTCAGCGTCGGCGACAAGCTGGCCCTGCTGTCCGACTGGAGCGGGCGGCTGATGGCCAGCCCGGTGATCGACCACGCCGACGCCTCACTGGTCCAGGTGCGCGAGTGCAAGTTCTACTCCGACGGCGCGACCACCGCCCTCCAGCAGCGGGTGCGACTGCACCCGGTGCTCACCGCGGTCGCGGTGGAACCCAGCGGCCGGTTCGAGACCATGCAGACGCTGGCCCCGCCCGCCGGGCGGGGTTATGAGTACCTGACCGGCACCGGCTGGGACTTCGACGCCGAGCTGGCCCGGCTGCCGGAGCTGCTGGCCGAGAAACTGGCCGCCCCGGCGGTCACGGCGGGCCGGTACGACCTGGTCATCCACCCGTCCAACCTGTGGCTGGTGATCCACGAGTCGATCGGGCACGCCACCGAGCTCGACCGGGTGCTGGGCTACGAGGCGGCCTACGCCGGGACGTCGTTCGCCTCCCTCGACAAGCTGGGCAGCCTGCAGTACGGCTCGCCGGTGATGCGGGTCACCGGCGACCGGACGGTGCCGCACGGCCTGTCCACGGTGGGCTACGACGACGAGGGGGTCGCCGCCCAGTCCTGGGACCTGATCTCCGGCGGCGTGCTGAACGGCTACCAGCTCGACCGCCGCATCGCCCAGCTGACCGGGTTCGGCCGGTCCAACGGGTGCGCGTTCGCCGACTCCCCCGGCCACATGCCGATCCAGCGGATGGCCAACGTCTCGCTCCAGCCGGCCGAGGATGGCCCGGGCACCGACGAGCTGATCGCGGGCGTGACCAGCGGGATCTACATCGAGGGCGACAAGAGCTGGTCGATCGATATGCAGCGGTACAACTTCCAGTTCACCGGGCAGCGCTTCTACAAGATCACCAACGGCCGGCTGGACGGCCAGCTGCGCGACGTGGCCTACCAGGCCACCACGACCGACTTCTGGAACTCCATGGAGGCGGTGGGAGGCCCGCAGACGTACGTGCTGGGCGGCGCGTTCAACTGCGGGAAGGGCCAGCCCGGGCAGGTCGCCCCGGTCAGCCACGGCTGCCCCACGGCGCTGATGCGCGGGGTCCGGGTGCTCAACACCGTGGAGGAGGGGGCATGAGCCTGCACCAGTCCAGTTCAGGAACCACGGGCAGATCAGGGGCGGGGACGACCAGCGTGAGCACAAGTCCACTCGGTACCGGGCCCCAGGAAATCGTGGAGCGGGCGCTGGCCGCGGCCCGGTCGGACGGCTGCATCGTGATCGCCGACGAAAGCTCGACCGCGAACCTGCGCTGGGCGGGCAACACGCTGACCACGAACGGGGTCATGCGCTCCCGCCAGCTCACCGTGATCGCGGTCAGCCGGCGGGCGGGCGGCACGTCGGTGGGGGTGGTGTCGCGGGCGGGTGTCCGCGACGACCAGGTCGAGGACGTGGTCCGGGCGGCCGAGCAGGCCGCCGCCGACGGCTCCCCCGTGGAGGACGCCCAGCCGCTGCTGGGACCGGACGACGACGCAGTGCGGAAGGTCCCGGGCGCGGCACGGTGGGACGATCCGGTGGCGAGCACCGAGATCGGGGTGTTCAGCGGGTTCGCGGCGGACCTGGGCGGCGCCTTCGAGGCCGCGCAGGGTGCCGCGCGGAAGCTGTACGGGTACGCCGAGCACTCGCTGGACTGCACCTTCCTCGGCACCTCGACCGGGCTGCGGATGCGCCACGATCAGCCGTCCGGCAAGGTCGAGCTGAACGCGAAGTCCGCGGACATGGCCCGCTCGGCCTGGGCCGGCTGTGCCACCCGCGACTTCACCGACGTTGACGTGGCCGCGCTGGACGCCGGGCTGGAGCAGCGGCTGGGCTGGGCACAGCGGAAGATCGACCTGCCGGCCGGCCGGTACGAGACGCTGCTCCCCCCGGGGGCCGTGGCCGACCTGCTGGTCTACATGCACTGGTCGGCCGGGGCCAAGGACGCGCTGGACGGGCGCAGCGTATTCAGCAAGCCGGGCGGCGGCACCCGGGTCGGCGAGCGGCTGTCCAGCCTCGCGCTGACCCTGTACAGCGACCCGGCCCTGCCCGGACTGGCCTGCTCCCCGTTCGTGGTCGCGCACGCCTCGCGCCGCGACTCCTCGGTGTTCGACAACGGGCTGGGGCTGGAGCGCACCGACTGGATCCGGGACGGCGAGCTGGCCGCGCTGATCCAGACCCGGCACACGGCCGGACTGTCCGGGCTGCCCGTCACGCCCGGGATCGGCAACCTGGCCCTGGCCGGCCCCCCGGGCTCCAACGCGTCGCTGGAGGAGATGGTGGCCCGCACCGAGCGGGGCCTCCTGCTCACCACCCTCTGGTACATCCGTGAGGTGGACCCGCAGACACTGCTGCTGACCGGGCTGACCCGGGACGGCATCTACCTGGTGGAAAACGGCGAGGTCAGCGGGGCGGTGAACAACTTCCGCTTCAACGAGAGCCCGGTCGGCATGCTCGGCCGGCTCGCCGAGGTGGGCGCGACCGTTCCGGCGCTGCCCCGCGAGTGGGCTGACTACTTCACCCGGTGCGCGATGCCCCCGGTCCGGGTGGAGGGCTTCAACATGTCCTCCGTGAGCCAGGCGAGTTAGGGGCCTAGCCAGCTATGAGCTAGCCAGCAAAGTAGTTGTGTTTATATAATCAGTATATGAACACAACTACTTTGGGCACGGCCCGGCGGCCCGGCATCATCCTGGCCACGTGCTGCCTCAGCCTGTTCGTCGTCGGTGTCAACGTCACGATCGTCAACATCGCCCTGCCGTCCATCCAGCGCAGCTTCGGCGCCTCTATCGGGGGCCTGCAGTGGACGGTCGATGCCTACACGCTGGCACTGGCCAGCCTGCTCATGCTGTCCGGGTCGCTGGCCGACCGCTTCGGCCCCGCCGGGTCTTCCAGACCGGGCTGCTGCTGTTCACCATCGGCTCGCTGCTGTGCAGCCTGGCTCCGGGGCTCGGCTGGCTGATCGGCTTCCGGATGCTCCAGGCCGTCGGCGGGTCGATGCTCAACCCGGTCGCGATGGCGATCATCGTCAACACGTTTACCGAGCCCGCCCAGCGGGCCCGCGCGATCGGCGTGTGGGGCAGCGTCGTCGGGCTGAGCCTCGCGGTCGGCCCGGTTCTCGGCGGCGGGCTGGTGTCCGCGACCGGCCGCGGCCGCTGGGCGCTCGTCATCGCCGGAACCGCGATCGCGGCGGGGGCCGGGGCCCTCGTCACCGTGAGTCCCGCCACCCCGGTGGCCCTGCTCGCCGTGGCCTACGTCGTCTTCGGGGTCGGCTTCGGGGTCGTCAACCCGCCCATCTCCAACACCGCCATCACCGGCATGCCGGCCGCCCAGGCCGGCGTCGCGGCGTCGGTCGCCTCGACCAGCCGCCAGGTGGGCTCCGCCCTCGGCGTCGCCATCACCGGTACTCTCGTCAGCCGGCCGCGGCACGGCCAGCTTCACGGTGGCGAGTCAGCACGGCTGGGCCGTGATCGGAATGTGCGGGCTCGCCGTGGCCCTCACCGGCCTCGCCTCGACGGGCCGCCGCGCCCGCCGCAGCGCGCAGCGCACCTACGACCTGCTCATCGGACCGCCAGCAGAAAGCCCCGCCCATGACCACACCCCCGCAGCCACCTGACCTGGCCACGGCGGCATGGCACCTGATGCAGCAGTTCGTTGAGGCCAACAACCGCTACGGGGCGCTGCAGCGGGAGCTGAATCTGGGCGCCGGGCGAGGACGGATCCGCGCCCTGTTCCTGCTCCGCGAGCAGCCGATGACGCTCGCGCAGCTCGCCGAGGCGCACGGCGTCGACCACCCCTACGCGACGATCATCGTGGACAAGCTCGAGGCGCTCGGGTTCGCCGAACGGCGGCCGCATCCCAGCGACCGGCGCAGCAAGCTCGTCCGCCTGACGCCGGCCGGGCAGGAGGTCGCCGCGCAGGCCGAGCGCATCCTGAGCGAGCCGCCCGCCGCGCTCCGGGCGCTCACGCCCGAGCAGCTCACCCAGCTCACAGACCTGCTTTCCCGGCTGGCGGGCTAGCTGTCCTCAAGGCGGAAACCCACCTTCAGCCCGACCTGGAAGTGCGCCACCTCCCCGTCGGTGATCTGCCCGCGCACCTGGGTGACCTCGAACCAGTCCAGGTGCCGCAGGGTCTGCCCGGCCCGGTGCACCGCGTTGCGGATGGCGGGCTCGATGCCGTCCGGCGACGTGCCGACGATCTCGGTAACGCGGTAGGTACGTTCGGTCATGGCTTCTCCACTGGCGTCCCACCCCGCTTTCCGGCAGGGTGTCCGGGTGTGACGGCTGACGTTTCCGAGCTTGAGCGGCAGGCCAGCGAGCTCCTTCGCCCTGAGGTCTATGACTACTACGCCGGCGGCTCCGGTGGCGAGGTGACCCTCCGCGCAAACGCGGAGGCGTGGTGCCAGGTCAGGTTCCTGCCCCGGGTGCTGCGTGACGTCTCGGCCGTCCGGACCAGCGTGCGGCTGGGCTCCCCGCTGAACCTGGACCTGCGCACGCCGATCGCGGTGGCACCGACCGCGTTCCACCGGCTCGCCCATCCCGAGGGCGAGGCGGCTACCGCGGCGGGCGCCGCCCGGGCCGGGGCGCTGTTCGTGCTGTCCACCCGCAGCTCGCGGCGGATCGAGGAGGTCGGCGAGGCTGCCGCCCGGCATGGGGGACGCTGGTGGTTCCAGGTGTACCTGATGCGGGACCGGGACCTCACCGCGGGCCTCGTCCGCCGGGCCGCGGCCGCGGGCGCGCAGGCCCTGGTCCTCACCGGCGACACCCCGGTCGTCGGGCGCCGGGCGCTGGAGCCCGGCGGGGGCGTGATCAGCGCGGCCGACTTCGAGGACAACCTCGGCCGGCTGGACGACCTGTCCCGGGCCCGCTTCGTGCCGGCCAGCCTGGCCGACATCGGCTGGCTGGGCGAGATCAGCGGGGGCCTGCCCGTGCTGGTCAAGGGGGTGCTGCGCGCCGACGACGCCGCGGCCTGCCTGTCAGCCGGGGCGGCCGGAGTCATCGTGTCCAACCACGGCGGCCGGCAGCTCGACCAGGCGCTGCCCACCGCGCTGGCCCTGCCCGCCGTGCGGGCCGCCGCGGCGGGCCGGCCGGTGCTCGTGGACGGCGGTGTGCGCAGCCCGGAACACGTGCTCGCCGGGCTCGCGCTGGGTGCCCCGCTGGTCTTCGTGGGACGGCCGGTGCTGTGGGCGCTGGCCTGCGGCGGGGCCGACGGCGTGCAGGCCTGGCTGGAGGACATCACCGCCGGGCTGGCCCACGTGATGGCGCTGGCCGGCGCCGCGTCGGTAGCCGCGCTGCCCGGCCTCGGGACCGTCGAGAATCCCGGCCCCGGCCCGTCCCGCTGACCGCCTTACCGCACCGGAAACCCGCATTCGCTTGCCGACCCGCGCGGACGTACGTTGGAGGGGTGAAGACCACCTCGGGGGGGCGCCGCAGCCGCGCGTACCTCGTTACGGAGGCGCAGCCGCCTCTGTCCGCGGACATTGCCTCACGGCAGCGCCGCTACCTGATCATGATGGGAATCCGGGTCGCTTGTTTTGCGGCCACGATTGCCCTGTTCGTGGAGGGCGCCGGCTGGTGGGCGGCGATTCCGGCGGTCGGTGCTATCACCATCCCCTATTTCGCCGTGGTGATCGCCAACGGCGGCCGTGAGCCCGCTAGCACCACGGGATTTCGGGCCTACGAACCACGGCTGCCGACGCGCTACATCCCCCCGGGCGCAACCGGATGGCCTGCTGAGAGGGCGGCCCCTGAGGCGCCGTCCCCCGGGCCGCAGCCACCCCGCCCGTTTAGCCAGGAAACAGACCCTGAAAAGCAGCAGGGAAAGGGCTGAACGACCACCCAGGCGCGTGTGCGTGCCAGATCTGCTTGTAATCCGGTCTTGACGCACAAGGGGGGGTTTCGGTGTAACATGCATAGCGGTGCTCTGGTCCCCCGTCGGAGCACCTGCCGGCGTTCCGGGCCCCCGTCGGAACGCCGATGAATGCGACGCCGGGTGGTTTGCCCCCGTAGCCACCCGGCGTCGCTCCATGCTTGTAGGCCCTTCGGGCCTCCTGCGACTTGGCTCGCAGTATCTTCCCGGGGGGGCGACCCCCCGGACCCCCCGAAGGCTCGCTCCGCTCGCACCCCCAGCGGCCCAGACCCTCCGCAATATGACTCGCCTCCGGGGCTCGCTTCGCATCGCCCCGCGTGGGCTCGCTTCGCATCGCACACTCCCCTGCCGACCCCTCCGGGGCTCGCTTCGCATCGCACACCCGCCCCCGGACCCCCGGAGGGCTCGCTTCGCATCGCCTCCCCCGGGGCTCGCTTCGCATCGCGGCGAGGGGGCTCGCTTCGCATCGCACGTTCGCCCCCCGGACCCCACGAGGGCTCGCTTCGCATCGCGGATCCCCGGGCCCGGGGAGGGTGACTAGCCGAGGCGTGTGAGTTGACTTAGCTACTTAGAGACTTGTCGGCTTAGTCACAAACGTACGCTGCCGCCCTGGGTCCTGCCCGGGGCGGCGGCGGGAGGGCGGCGGGGGTTACTCGGTCTTGCTGAATTCGACTATGGCCACGGCCAGCATGGCCAGGCCCATGACGGCGACGATGGCGAGCGACAGCCAGATCGGCACCACCCAGCCGCCCCAGGTGATCCCGGGCGACAGGTGTGCCAGGTACAGCGGGTTGATGTTCAGGTGCGAGAACACCGCGTGCCGCATCGGGCCGACCACGTAGGTCAGCGGGTCGATCCGGGTCAGCACGCTCAGCCAGCCGGGCAGCCCGGACAGCGGGTACAGCGCCCCGGACAGGAAGAACAGGGGCATGACCAGCATCTGGGTCAGCGCCATGAACGCCTGGAACTGGGTGATCCGGGCCGCCATCATCACCCCGAACGCGGTGATCGTGAACGACAGCAGGAGCAGTTCGCCGATCAGGATGAGGAACAGCAGCGCGTTGTAGGGCACGCCGGCCAGCCCGGCCAGGGCCAGCATGATGACGCCCTGGAAGGTGGCGATCGTCGCCCCGCCCAGGGTCTTGCCGACCACGATCGCGGACCGGCTGACCGGCGCGACCAGCATCTCCCGCAGGAAGCCGAACTCGCGGTCCCAGACGATCGACGCGGCCGAGAACACCGCGGTGAACAGGACCGACATGGCCAGCACGCCGGGGAAGATGAACGTGCGGAAGTTCACCCCGGGCGGCATGCTCTTACCCGCCAGCGAGGACAGGCCGGTGCCCAGCACCAGCAGGAACAGCAGCGGCTGGATCAGCGACGTCACCGCGCGCAGCCGGTCGCGCCGGAACCTGATCATCTCCCGGCGCCACACGATGCTCACGGCCCGCAGGTCCGAGCGCAGGCTCCGCTCCGGCACCGCCACCCGGATCTGGGTGGCCAGGCCCTCGTCCGGGGCCGTGATCCCGCCCGGCTGGGCGGTCTGGGTTGCCATGCTCATCGCCTTCCTCGGATGCGCTGCGCCATTGCCCGCATATGGTCCGTGCCGGACGCCTCGGCGTCCCGGATGGTGGTCCCGGTGTAGGACATGAACACGTCGTCCAGCGACGGCCGGGACACGCTGACCGACCGGATCGGGACAGACAGCCGCGCGAACAGCTGGGGCACGAACTGCTCCCCCGACTCCACCGAGAACGTGACCGCACCCTCGTGGATGGCGGCGTCGATGCCGAACAGGTCCTTCAGTTCGCTGATCGCGGCGTCGTCGTTGGCCGGTCTCGATCTGCACCCGGTCCTTGCCCACGCTGGCCTTGAGCGCCTCCGGCGTGTCGATGGCCACGATCTTCCCGTGGTCGATGATCGCGATCCGGTCGCAGTGCTCGGCCTCGTCCATGTAGTGCGTGGTCAGGAAGATCGTGATGTCCTCCCGGCTCTTGAGGTCGTTGATGTACTCCCAGATCGACGAGCGGGTCTGCGGGTCCAGGCCCACGGTCGGCTCGTCCAGGAACAGCACGTGCGGCGCGTGCAGCAGGCCGCGGGCGATCTCCAGCCGCCGCTGCATGCCGCCCGAGTACGTGCTGACCAGGCTGTCCCGCCGGTCCCACAGCCCGACCATGTCGAGCACCTGCTTCATCCGCGGCTCGACGGCCGCGGACGGGACCGCGTACAGCTCCGCGTGGAAGCGGAGGTTCTGGGCCCCGGTCAGGTAGCTGTCCAGGGTGGTGTCCTGGAACACCAGCCCGATGTTGCGGCGGACCGCGTCCCGCTCCCTGACCACGTCGTGGCCGGCCACGCTGGCCCGCCCGGCGGTGGGCCGGGCCAGCGTGCACAAGATCTTGATGGTGGTGGACTTCCCGGCCCCGTTGGGTCCCAGGAAGCCGAACGTCTCCCCCGCCGCGACCTCGAAGTCGATGCCGCGCACCGCCTCGATGTCCCCGTAGCTCTTGGTCAGCCCGGACACGACCACCGCGGCGGGCCGGGTCTCCACCTGCACTCCTGCCCCGGCCTGTGGCCGGGTGGCCGGCCCCGTCCGCGTCCGGGCCTGCCTGTGTTGCCACTCTCGCGCCTCCTGCTAGTCCAAGCAGAGCCTAGCCGCGGTGGTCGGGCGACTCACCGCGGCTAGCTCCTCCGGTCTGCCTACTCGGCAGGCTGGCCGTCCGCGCCCGCGGCCGGGGCCTGCTCGTCATCGTCGGCGGCCAGGATCTGGTACAGCTTCCGCCGCGCGTCGGTGAGGATCTGCTGGGCCTGGGCGACCTGGGCGTTGTTACCCACCCGGACCACCTGCCCGGCCGCCATCGCGACGGTGCCGAACAGCCGGCGCATCTCGATCGCGTCACCGCCGACCGACTTGGCCACCACGTCCCAGGGCGCCTGGAGCTCGTCCGGGTGCGCCGCCACGTAGCCGCGGCCCTCCTCGGTGAGCTCGAACGCCCGCCGGCCGCCCTCACCCGTCGTGGCCGCGATCAGGCCCTCGTCCTCCAGCTGCTGGAGCGCCGGGTACACCGAGCCGGGGCTGGGCTTCCACAGGCCCCCGCTGCGCTCGCTGATCTCCTGGATGATCTGGTAGCCGTTACGCGGCCCGTCCGCCAGCAGCGCGAGCGCGGCGGCCCGCACATCGCCCCGCTTGACCCGGGGGCCGCGCATCCGCGGGCCGCCGAACCAGGGCCCGAACTCGGGCGGCGGGCCGGGGACGGCCTCGGTGCGCATCGCCCAGCCGCGCCCGCCCGGGCCACCGGGCCCGCGGGGCCCGCGGCGGCGCGGCCCGTGCCGGTGCGTCCAGACTTCTTCTTCCTCGTTTCCTGGGCCTCCCCAGGGTTCGCTGTGCCTCATCGTGCGTCACTTCCTTGTCTTGTGGGCAGGGCTCTGACTGGACTTCCCAGGAGCTCTTCTGCCTTACTGGATAGCTCAACGATATATCGGTATGCATCGGAGAGCAAGTCCTGGAAGCTGATCCGCGGAAAAGGCTGGCTACGACGGCTCCCCACCTGCGGCCCGGCCGGGGGCCGGCACGGGTCGCGCGCTCCCTCCGCAACGAAGACCGCCCGAGGTCATCACCCGCCCCCTGGCCCCGGCCATGCGGGCCGGAGATTCCTTCGCCGCGACCCCTCCGGGCTCTCCGCAACATTTCGTTGACAACAACATGTTGACGGTTCAGGGTGGCGGGCATGGGTGAGCCCGGAGCGGATCAGGCCGAGGCCGCCGTGCTGTGGATGGCGCGCTCCGCGGGCCTGTCCTGGCCCCAGATCTCCCGGGCGATGGGGCTGGCGTCGGCGCAGGCGGCGCAGCAGCGATTCGGCCGGGTCTCGGGCCGCGTGGAAAACCTGGGGAGCGTGTGACGCCGGGGTATGTGTCCGCTCCGGACGATCTGGCCCTGCACGGCGTCCGGGTGCTGGGCTTTCCGACGGCGACGCGCGTCGCCGCGCGCTACGGCCTCCCCCCGGACGCGGTCAGGGAGGCGCTGCTGGACTTCGAGGCCCGCGGCTCGGTCCGCCAGCTGAGCTTCGGGGGCAGCTCGGGCTGGTCCCTGACCGACGCCGGGCAGGCCGAGAAGCCGAGCGCCTGGCGCGCCGCCGAACTCGGCCGGGCCGGGGCCCGGGACACCGTCGCGCGGGCGCACGCCGCCTTCCTGCCCCTCAACCGGCGCTTCGGCGCGGCCTGCACCGACTGGCAGATACGGCCGACGGCGCATGGACCCGATGGGCGTTCAACGATCACAGCCGACTGGGGCTGGGAGAGCGGGTGCTGCGGACGCTGGGATCCGTCGCGGCGTCCTTCCGCCTATCTGTGCGCTCAGCTCACGGAGGGCCTGGCCCGCTTCGGCGGTTACGCCGAGCGGTATTCGTCCGGCCCTGGGCCAGGTGGATCAGGGGCACCGGGCACTGGGTTGACGCGCCCGACCGGGACTCCTGTCACATCCTGTGGCATCCAGTTCCACGAGGATCTGCTCGCCACCCTCGGGATACCCCGGGGCCCGGGACGCCTGACGGCCCTAGCGGACGGCCGGGACGGTGCGCACGGGCAGGTCGTAGACCCGCCGGACGCTGGAACCCAGGCGGGAGATGTCCGCCCCGTACACGTGCAGGGAGATCGCGACCTCGGTGCCGCGGTTGCGGACCCGGTGGATGTCGCCGGGCGGCGCGAAGCCGGACACGTCGCCGGCGGCACCGGCGTTCGTGCCCACTTCCTCCAGCACGGTCCCGCCCTCGCGCAGGGCGAAAAGCTCCTCGTACTCGGCCCCCTGCAGCACGCCGATCACGCACCAGGTCACATGGTCGTGGATGGGGGTGATCTGGCCGGGCCGCCACACCAGCGCGACGACCGAGAAGGAGCCGTCCGGCTCGGCGTGCATCAGGTGGGACTGGTACTCCGCCGGGTCACCTTCCCGCTCGGCGGTGGTGAGGATGCCTGGCCCGGGCAGGTAGCGGCGCAGGGCCCGCGCCACGCGGCGCGATGTCTGGTCCCAGTCGCCGCGCTGCCGCACGGCGCGGCGCAGGGCCGCCAGGAGGTCGGCCGGGCACCGGCTGGTCACGCCCGGCACTGCGGCCGGGGGCTGGGCAGGAGCAGGTGCGGTGGCGAGTGGCATCGGTCACCTCCTGGGAGTCGCGGATTCCCCTCCACGGTGAGCGGCGTACCACTCCACGGTAAGGAGTCCGGACCCATTAGCGCCAATGCCAAACCGCTCGGCTATTCATCGAGCAGATCGATGGGTCAGTCGCGGGGCGGGGCCGTCCCGGCCGGGGCCCATTCCGCGGCCAGCTGGCTGATCCGCGCGGCCGATCCGGCCAGCGGCCGACCCTGCCCCACGGCCACGCCCAGCAGGTACGCGGTCAGCGGCGCGGCCGGGCGGGCCACGCCGTGCGCGACGTCCCGGGCCAGGTCGAGGACCAGCTTCGCGTCCAGGGCCGCCGGATCCAGGCCCAGCTCGCGGCAGGCCGCCTCCGCCCACTCGTCCAGCGTGCTCACCGGGCTGCCTCCTGTTCGCTCCCCGTCCGGGCGGCCCAGTCCCGCGCCTTCCGGAGATCATCGGCGGTGTCGCAGTCGAGCCAGGGCGGCGGCTCCCCCGCCGGCGTCTCGTCCGGGAGCAGCAGCGGATCCAGCGGGCCGAGCAGCCCGCGCAGCGAACGGCCCGGGTACCCGTCGAGGGCGCCGCGCAGCACCGCCGGATACCAGCAGCTGGCCAGCCACTGGGGGCGCCCGGACGCATCCAGCGGCACCACGCCCGGGCCGGCCTGGCCAGCCAGGCTCACGAGCAGCCGGGTGACGTGCGCCGGCCGCAGGAACGGGAGATCGGCCGCGGCCAGGACGACGGCAGGTGCGGACACCTCGGCCAGCCCGCGGCGCAGCGCGGCGACCGGCCCGCGGCCCGGCGGATCCTCCTGGGCGTAGCTGACCCGTGCCCCGCCGCGGGGGCCACCGCTTCCCCCGCCGGCGATCCCGGGAGGGAGCTGCGCCCGGCCGCTCGGGGCCGATCACCACGACCCGGGCCGCCCCGGCCGAGATCATCGCGGAGACGACCGAGCCGAGCAGGGTCTGCCGCCCGACGACCAGGCCGGGCTTGTCCGCCCCGCCCAGCCGCGTGCCGCGGCCCCCGGCCAGGACGACCGCATCGAACACCTGCGCGCCGGCACGGGCCCTCCTGGTCAGCCGCCGATCGCGGACATCGGCCGGGCGGGCTGCAGGAAGCCCGGGTCGTTGATGCCGTGCCCGGGCAGCTTGGCCGCGACCGCCCGCCGCCAGATCCCGGCCAGCTCGTCATCGCTGGCCCCGTGGCGCATGGGGTCGCGCAGGTTGCTCTCGTCCCGCGCGAACAGGCAGTTACGGATCTGCCCGTCGGCGGTCAGCCGGACGCGGTCGCAGGTCCCGCAGAACGGGCGGGTGACCGAGCCGATCACGCCAACCCGGGCCGGGCCGCCGTCCACCAGGAACGTCTTCCGCCGGGGCCGAGCCGCGCTCCCCCGGGTCGGCCGCGGTGAGCTTGACGTGCGCGGTCAGCGCGTCGAGGATCTCGTCGGCCGTCACCATGTTCTCCCGCCGCCAGCCGTGCTGCGCGTCCAGCGGCATCTGCTCGATGAACCGCAGCTCGTACCCGCGCTCCAGGCAGTACTCGAGCAGGGCGGGGGCCTCGCCGTCGTTGATCCCGCGCATCAGCACCGCGTTGACCTTGACCGGCCGCAGGCCGGCCGCGTGCGCCGCGGCCAGCCCGGCCAGCACATCGTCGAGCCGGTCCCGGCGCGACAGCTGGCGGAAGGTTTCCGGGTTGAGGGTGTCCAGCGACACGTTGATCCGGTCCAGGCCCGCGGCGCGCAGCGGGTCCGCCAGCCGGGTCAGCCCGATCCCGTTGGTGGTCAGCGAGATCTCCGGCCGGGGCCGCAGCTCCGCGGTGCGGGCGACGATGCCGGGCAGGCCCCGGCGCAGCAGCGGCTCGCCCCCGGTGAACCGGATCTCGTTGATGCCCAGCTGCTGCGACCCCGATCCGGGCCAGCCGCACCACCTCGTCGTCGGACAGCAGCGCCGGGTTGGGCAGCCACTCCAGGCCCTCGGGCGGCATGCAGTACGAGCACCGCAGGTTGCACCGGTCGGTGAGGGATATCCGCAGGTCGGTCGCTACACGCCCGTAGGAGTCGGCCAGAGCATGGGAGTCGGCGGGAACGGGACCTCACCACCTTTCATCTGCGGGGCTTTACGCCCACATGGTCACTCAGCCTACGTCGCGCCCGTCGTGGCCATCGATCGGCTGACCCCGGCGTGGCCAGCCGGGCGACGCGCGTCCCGGCCCGGCCGGCCCATCCTCGGATCATGACAGTAACCGGGACGGCCGTCAGGGCCCGCGGGCTCCGCAAGATCTACCGGCCTGCCCGCTACCGCGAGGTGACCGCGCTAAACGGACTAGCGCCGGGACCACGGTGAGCGTGGCGGCGCCGGACGGCGGAGGGCCGGGAATCCGACGGGCCACCCCAGGCCGAACTAGTAGTGAACAGAAACGTGATTACCTGCCTATCAGATGGCTAAAATAGGAGTTCGCCCTCGTCCCGGGCGGCAGCGATAGGGTCGTGCTTGTGGAGACTGCTATCTGGCTTGATCAGCTCAACGCAACGGAGCGCGCTGAGCTCGTCCGTGGTGCGGGCACCATCCCGCAGCCACGTCCTGATCTGCTCATCGTCGGCGGGGGGATCGCCGGGGTAGCCACCGCGGCCGCCTGCCACCAGGCGGGCCTCGGCTCGGTGCTGCTCATCGAGGCCGGCCACCTGGGCGCCGGGGCCACCGGCGGCGCCGCCGGGCTGCTGACCCCGGAAATCCACGAGTGGAGCGACCCGGAACCCTTCGTGGACCTGGCCCGGGCCAGCCTGGACCAGTGGGCTGAGCTGGAGGAAACCTCGCCGGGCGGGGTCGGGCTGGTGGACGTGGACTGGATCGGCCTGTCCCCCGACCCGGGCGCCCTGGCCCCGCACCAGTCCCCGGCGGTGGAGTGGCTGGAGCCCGACTACGTGGCCAAGCTCATCCCGGGGCTGTCGCTGCCCATGGCGGGCGCGCTCATCCACCATCAGGGCCGGGTCAACCCGCTGCGCTCGCTGGCCCGGCTGTCCGCCACGCTGCCCGCGGTGGCCACCGGGGTCGCGGCCACCGGAATCACGGTGCGCGGCGACCGGATCGTGAGCGTGGACACCACCGCGGGCCAGGTGCAGCCCGGCGCAGTGATCTTCGCCACCGGGCTGCCTCCGGTGCTGGACGGCCTGGAGCTCGACGTGCCCTGGGAGCGGGTCAAGGGCCACCTGCTCGTCACCGAGCCGACGCCGGTGCGGCTGCCCGGCATCGTGGCCCCGGTCGCCACCCAGCTGGAGGACGGGCGGCTGCTCGTCGGCGGGACCTTCGACATGGGCGACGAGAGCCCGGTGGTCCGGCGGGAGATCATCGACAGCATCCTGGCGGGCCTGTACGCCACGCTCCCGCAGCTGCACGGGCTGCGCGCCGACTACACCTGGTGCTGCTTCCGGCCGCGGCATCCCGACGGGCTCCCGGTCATCGACCGGATCCATGGTCTCGGTAACGCCTGGCTGACGTCCGGGCACTACCGCACCGGGATCCTGCTCGCCCCGGTGACCGCCCAGGCGCTGGTCCGCTGGATCAGCTCGGATCAGCCGCCCGCCGAGGCGGCCGCGTGGAGCAGCGAGCGGTTCGCGGGACGGGGCCTTTCCGGCCGCTAGCCGGTCACCGTGCGCCGGTCGTCGGGCAGCCGGCGGGTGAGCCCGCGCCGGTCCAGGTACTCCAGCAGCGGGATCGCCACCCGCCGGGTGGTCTGCAGCACCTGCCGCGCCTCGGCCGCGGTGAACGGCCCGGGCAGCCCGGCCAGGATCCGGGTGGCCTCCCGGTCCGCGCCCGGCGCCAGCACGACCTGGTCGGCCACCCGCAGCAGCAGCCCGGCCCGGGCGGCCGCGGCCAGTGACCGGCTATCCAGGCCCAGCTCGCGCAGCCGGGCGGCCTCGGGCGCGGCGAACGGCTGCCCGGCCAGGTCATCACGCAGCAGCCGGACCGCGGTGAGCACCCGGTCCGGCAGGGCCGGGGCGCCGCCGCCGTCCCGCTCCAGCACCAGGTAGCCGGCCCGCACGGCCAGCGGCGCCGCGGCCAGCCGCTCGACCAGCTGCCGGGCGGGCAGCCCCAGCCCGGCCCGGGCCGCCTCCAGCGGCAGGCCCGGCGCGAGCGGCTCCCGGGCCGCATGCGCGGCGACGTTCTCCCTGAGCCGCCGGCCCAGGTCCGCCCAGTGCGCCGGGTCGGCCAGCCAGTCACCCCCGACCGGGGCGGGCGCTCCGCTCACGCCCATGGCCCGCAGGTCAGCGCCGCGCAGCAGGCCGTGCCGGCGCAGCAGGTCGGCCGCGGCGGGCACGGCGGGCCAGGCGGCGAGTTCCCGGCCGGCCGCGGCGGCGTCTCCCCGGCGGCGGAACGCGGGCGGGGCCACGTCCAGCACGGTGGCGCCGACCAGCGGCGGCCACGACGGCCGGGCCTGCCCTGGCGGCCCGCCCCCGGGTAGTGCTGCCCCGGGCAGTCCGGCGGCGGCGCCTTCGCCCCGCTGGGCGAAGGCCGCGGCGGCCGACCCGGGGTCACGGAGCAGCAGCCGGTCGCCGGCGTGCAGCGGCAGCGGCTCGTCCAGGGTGAGCCGGGCGATGAGGCCGCCCAGCGGGCGGAGCCGCGCGGTGGTGCGGGCCGCGCCCACGTGCACCGTGAGCTGGCGCGGCGGCCGGTCCCCGGTCGCGGCCAGCCGCACATCCAGCACGGCGGCCATCGTCCAGCGGCCCGCCTCGACCAGCGCCATGCCGCGGGCCGGGCTGACCCGCTCGGCGCCGCGCAGGTTCAGGGCGACCCGGGCCACGCCGCTGACCTGGCCGGCGGGCTGCTTCAGCGTCTCGATGCCCCGGACCCGGACCGCCTCCATAGCGGGCGTGAGCAGCAGTTCCTGCTTCACGGTGATGGTCCCGGCGGGCAGCGTCCCGGTCACCACCGTGCCGCTGCCCCTGATCCGGAACGCGCGGTCCACCCAGAGCCGGACCGGAGCGGCCGGGTCCGGCGGCGCCAGCCGGGCGGCCAGCCGGTCCAGTGCGTCCCGGAGGGCGGGCAGGCCCAGGCCGGTGCGGGCACTGACGGCGACCGCCTCGACCTCGCCGAGGCTGCTCGCGGCCAGCCTGGCCAGGGCCTGGCGCCGGGCGTCCGCCGGATCGGCCAGGTCGGAGCGGGTCACGGCGAGCAGGCCGTGGGTCATGCCGAGCGCGTGCACCGCGGCCAGGTGCTCCTCCGACTGCGGCATCCAGCCCTCGTCGGCTGCCACGGTGAACAGGACCGCGGGCACGGCGCCCACCCCGGCCAGCATGTTGGGCACGAACCGCTCGTGGCCGGGCACGTCCACGAACGCGACCTGCTGCCCGCTGGGCAGGGTCATCCAGGCGAAGCCGAGGTCGATGGTGAGGCCGCGGCGCCGCTCCTCGGCCCAGCGGTCCGGCTCCATCCCGGTCAGCGCCCGGACCAGGGTCGATTTCCCGTGGTCAACGTGGCCGGCGGTGGCGATGACCTGCATCTAGCCGCAGTCCCGGGAACGTGCGCCGCAGGCCGGCCCGGCATAGCCAGCGCGGGGCCTGCCGGCACCGGACCTGATTCCACGGGGCGACCCTACCTGCTGCGAATACGCGTCCTGTGTGGTGCATCGCATAAAGGCCGGCGGCTCGGGTAGTTGGCGCGCACGGGATAAAACGCCCTGCTGGACTGTTTGAGGGAGTGATCGAAATGGCCGGGATGCTGCGGGTTCCCCGGAGCCGGGGTGCGATGAGCGGCGCCCTTCTCGTCTTGCTCGGACTGTGGGGTGGCCTGATCGCGTTCGTCGGGCCGTACTTCCACTTCGCCTACACGCCGGGCACCGCCTGGACCTACACGTCGGGCCGGCTGTGGCTGGAGATCCTGCCCGGCATCGCCACCGTGCTCGGCGGTCTTATCCTGCTGGCCAGCCGGGTCCGGCCGGTGGCGATGTTCGGTGCCTGGCTGGCCGCGGTGAGCGGCGCCTGGTTCGCGGTGGGCCGGGTGCTCAGCCCGGCGTGGAACGCGCACGGCACCGTGGCCCTGGGCACGCCCATCGGCGGCACCCTGCACCGGACGCTGGTGGAGCTCACCTACTTCACCGGGCTGGGCGTGATCATCGTGTTCCTGGCCGCGCTGTCCATCGGGCGGCTGACGGTCATCGCGGTCAGGGACGCGCGGCTCAGTGAGCGCGCGGCCGAGGACGACGCGGACGTCACCGAGCCGGCCACGGCCGCCCAGGATCCCGTCGTGTACGAGCGGCCCGCCGGTGAGCGGACCACGGACGGGCTGCCGGTGCGCCAGCGGACCGAGGTCGTCCGCGAGGGCGGGGCCCCCGCGGACGGGGAAACCGTCACCCGGACGCCGGTCGGGCCGGGAAGCCAGTCCTGACGGCCTCAGCCACACCAGGGGCCCCCGGCCCCAGGTAGCACCGGAGGGGCCCGGCCCGCGACACTGTCTCGCGGGCCGGGCCCCTCCGCGCTTTCCCGGGCCCGCCGCCGCCCGCCCCGGCCTTAACGCCGGTCACCCCAGCCCCGTGAAGCACGCCCGGATGGGGGGCCGGGGATTCCGCGGTGCCGGACGGGAATGAGAACACCCAGGCGAAGCTTTTCTGTTAGAGGAGTGACGAGCAGGGGGGACGCATGAGCATGACGCCCGCCGCCGACCTGGCCGCAGCCCGGACCCGGTGGCCACTGTGGTCGATCCGTCCCGTGGGCCCGGGCAAGGGAACAGGCTTCACCGCCCGGCGCCACGGCTCCCGCGGATTAGATGATCTATGGGCGCCGAGCCTGCTCGCGCTGGAAGACCGGCTCCGTGAATACCGGAAAGTGCCGCCGAGCCGGTCAGGCTGATTCACGCTCCGGATGAGTCGCGCTGAAGTGCAGCGGAAAGTGCGGGTCACGGCAGCGGTGATAGCGGAGCGCCCCGCACAGCGGGCAGTTCCTGGCCCGGACGGCGGGTTCCAGGTGAGCCCGGGCGTCGGCGCTCAGCCGCACCGTGTAGGGCTCGTCCCCATCCCGGCGCTGCGCGTTACGCCGGGCCAGCTCGCGCAGGAACGCCTGGCCACTCGCCTCACAGGGGCCACAGCGGCAGCCCTGGTACCAGGCCAGGAACTCGCCATGGGGTGGGGGCGCGGGGGGAAGGTCTCGCCACTGTCCCGCATCACCGGACATCTGCGACACGCAGATGAGACTACCCGGGCGGGAGAACAGGCGGCTCCCCAACGGTAGCCGGGATCCCCCCGGCACGGCCCGGGCCGGGTGAGCCCTGGATCCGTCCCGGCCGCGCCCGCTCAAATCCCCAGAATGCCTGGAATTGTCCCCTTCTGTGCCGCGATACGAAATGGTTCCTTAACAGGAACACGGGCCCCCGGAAAATTGCCGCATATTACTGACGGGGTCATATCCCTCATGCCGGAAATGCTCGTTATGATCACGCGGTGGCCGGTCAATGGGCGGGGAAGCCTTCGGCGCCGGCGCGGACCATCCGAGGCCCTGCGGGCCAGCAGGAGAGGACAGCCTGATGACGGACCAACCCGCCGCAGCGATCGTGGGAATCCCGCCCCAGCCCGCCGCCCGCCTGGAGCCCAACGCGATCGGCGTGGCCCAGGACACGGTCATCGGCATGGCCTCGTCCGCGCCCGCGGCCACGGTGGGGCTGTCCCTGGCCGCGCTGGCCGCGGCGACCGCGTACGGCAGCGGCCCGATCCTGATCCTCACCGCGATCCCCATGCTGATCATCGCGAACGCCTACCGGCGGCTGAACATGTGGAACGCCAACTGCGGCGCGTCGTTCGAGTGGGTCGGCCGGGCCATCAACCCGTACCTCGGCTTCCTCACCGGCTGGCTGATGATCGCCGCGTACATCATCGGGACCGTGGCCGAGGTCCTGCTGCTCGGCCCCTCGGTGCTGGCCGTGTTCGGCTCCAGTTCCACCAGCACCTGGCAGTACATCGCGATCGGCGCCGCGGTCGGCATCATCATGCTGATCATCGCCGTGGTCGGCATCAAGATCACCGCGCGCGCCCAGGTCAGCATGGCGGCGGTCGAATACCTCATCCTGATCGGGCTGGCCGTCGCCGGGCTGGTGTTCGTGCTCGGCCACCACCCGGGCACCGTCCCGATCACCAAGGGCTGGTTCAGCCTGTCCGGGATCAACGGCAAGGGCAGCGCGGTGGCCGGATTCCTGGTCGCGGTGTTCGTCTACGGCGGCTGGGACGGGACCCTGTACGTCAACGAGGAGGTCAAGCACCGGCGGACCAACCCCGGCAAGGCCGCCATCCTGGCCGTCGGCCTGCTGGCCATCATCTACACGGTCTCCCAGCTCGGCTTCCAGGGCGTGATCTCGCCGTCCAAGCTGCAGGCCGCCTCGCAGAACGGCACCGCGCTGGTGGCCGTGGCCCAGGCCCTGGGCGGCGGCTTCTGGGCCAAGGCGATGGCCCTGTCCATCGCGCTGTCGGTCATCGCCACCACCGGGACCGGCATCGTGCTCAGCGCCCGGATCGTCTACGGGATGGCCAGCTACCGGGCGCTGCCGGAGTTCCTGGCCAACGTGTCCCGCCGCTGGTCCACCCCGGTCGCCGCCAGCGTCATCGTGGGCCTGCTCATCGTCGCGCTCAGCACCATCTACTACCTGGCCACCTCGGTGCAGAACGCGTTCTTCGACGTGATCGACGTGACCGGGCTGCTGTTCTCGATCTTCTACATCCTGACCGCGCTGGCCACCATGGTGTACTACCGGCGCCGCGTGTTCAGCAGCGCCTGGGACGCGCTGATCCTGGGCCTGCTGCCGCTCGGCGCGGCCGTGTTCCTGGGCTGGATCCTGGCCAAGTCGCTGCAGAACGCCCCGTCGACGCAGGTCTGGTCGCTGATCGGCATCGTCGTCGCCGGGGTGCTGCTGATGTTCTCGGCCCGGTTCATCCTGCAGTCGCCGTTCTTCCGGATGCCGCGGGAGAGCGACTCGCCGCGGCACTGACCCCGCTGGCCGTTAGCGGAGGGTGCTGGCCGGCCTGGCCTCCCAGGAAGTCCACAGCGGCCGGTAGCCCTGCTGGTGCCAGAACGGCCCGGACAGCGGGTTGACCTGCTCGTAGTGCAGCAGCGTGGCCGCCACCCCGGACTCGTCCGCGGCCCGGTGCAGCTCCCCGGTCAGCGCGGCGGCGACCCCGCGGCCGCGGTGGCCGGGCAGCATTTCCATCAGCTCCAGGTAGGCCGCCGGCGCCGCCGCCACCATCGGGGCGATCCAGCCCGCGAGCTCCGGCCGTTCCGCGTAGAGCAGGCCGACCGGTGCCCCGTCCCGCTCGGCCAGCCACACCCAGGGGTCTGGCGGCGGCCAGCACCTGGCCTGCCTCGTGGCGCAGCGCCCCGGGCGTCTCCGGCCGCTCGATCACGGTGCCGAAGTGGGCGTCGTACCGGATGGTCTCCAGGCCGAGCCGGACGACCTCATCGAGGTCCGCGGGGCCAGCCCGGCGGATCCGCACGTCCGGGTCCACCGGCACCGCGGCCGCCGGGCGCCGGCCCGCGGTGCGCGCCGCGATGACCGCGCGCGGGGCCAGCCCGTGCCGCAGCAGGGCGAGGGGCCCGTCGACGTCCCGGGTCGGCCAGGTGACCACGACCGCGGTGTCCTCCTCCGCCGCCTCGGGCACGGCCGCCAGATGGTCGCGCCACCGGGCCAGCAGCCCGTCCAGGGCCGCGGGCCCGTCCGGCCCCGCGATCTGCGGGGTGAGCTGGAACCGGCGGGCCGCGTCCCCAGGTCAGCTCCAGTGACCCCGGCTCCCCGGTCCAGTGCTCGCAGGTGCCCAGCGCGGCCACCGAGCCGTCCGGGCCGGTGACGGCCAGTTCCGCGCCGCACCCCGCGGGAACGGCCGGGGCGGCCAGCAGCGGGTCGATCGCGGCCAGCCGCCTGGCGGCCTGCTCACCGACCGCGCTGGCGGTGCCTGATCTAACTGGCGGCATGTGACCTCCACGTATGTGGTGCTTCCGGAGCGGGTCATCCAGGGGCGGGCGTCACTTCGACGCCGTGACCGCCCCGATGATGACGGCGTACAGGACGTGCCATTCCGGCGACCGGAACCCGGCCCGGGCCAGCAGGCGCGTGGCCCGGCGCCGGGTGCGGGCCTTGGCCCGGCGGCGGCCGACCAGCGTGGGCAGGTACAGCGGCGAGAACTGGTTGACCAGGACCAGGCGGCCGCCCGGGGCCAGGACCCGGGCGCACTCCCGCAGGCCGGCCTCCTGGTCAGCCCAGTGATCGAACGACGTGGTGCTGACCACCAGGTCGAACGTGCCGTCGGCCCCGGGCAGGTGCTCGGCGGTGCCAGCCTGGAAGCGGACCCGGGGATCGGCGGCCGACTCCCGGGCGACCCGGACCATCTCCGCGGCGGCGTCGACGCCGACCAGCTCCACCGCGTCCGGGGCGCGGGCGGCCAGCTGGCGGAGCAGGTAGCCCGTCCCCGACCCGACGTCCAGCACCCGGTGCGGCGCGGGCACCTGGGCCAGCGCGAGGTTCGCGGTCCGGTCGGAGATCTCGTGGTGCAGCCGGCCGCGCCAGCCCTCTTCATAGCCTTCGGCACGCTCAGCGAACGCGGCCACATCACGGTCCCGGGGCATACCCCAATCCTGGCATCGCGCCCGTCCCGGAGAGGCCGTCCAGCGGAGGTTACTTGCGGACGAACGTGCCACGGCCGGGCACGGCGTAGATCAGGCCCTCGTCGCGCAGGAGGCCGAGCGCGCGCTTCACGGTCAGGTGAGGTTAGCTCGGTTCTGATCCTGGCTGGCGGCTGCGCGGCTTGACAGCGGCATCGCTCTCTGTACTCTTGTCCTATGGAGATAGATAAAGGGATCAGCATCGGACCCGAACCGGGCCGGGCGGGCGGGTCCACGTCGCCGATCGAGTTCCGGCTCGACGCCGCCTCCGGCGTGCCGACCTACCTGCAGCTCGTCCAGCAAGTGGAGCACGCGCTGCGGCTGGGCTATCTCAAGCCCGGCGATCAGCTGCCCAAGGTCCGGGATGTAGTCGCGTCGCTGGCCATCAACCCGAACACGGTGCTCAAGGCCTACCGCGAGCTGGACACCAAGGGCCTGACGGCCGGCCGTCCCGGCCAGGGCACGTTCGTCCAGGCCACGCTCAGCCAGGTCGCGCTGCCCGAGCTGGCCACGCTGCACCGATCACTCCTCGGCTGGCTGACCACCGCCGACGCGGCCGGGCTGGACGAGGACGGGATCGTGGCGCTGTTCACCAGCGCGCTGCGGGACTTCCGGGGGGTCCGGGGGGTCGTCCCCCCGGGAAAACAGGGCCGTGAGCGCCGCAGCGGAACGGAGGGCGTGGCATGAACGTCATCGAAGCCAGCGGCCTGGGTAAGCGTTACGGCAGTACCTGGGCGCTGCGCGAGTGCACGCTGGCGATCCCCGCCGGGCACGTGGCCGCGCTGGTCGGCCCCAACGGCGCCGGCAAGAGCACCCTGCTGAACCTCGCGGTCGGCCTGGCCGCCCCGGCCACGGGCGTCGTCACGGTGCTCGGCGGCCACGCCGCCGGGTCACCCGCCGCGCTGGACGGTGTCGCGTTCGTGGCCCAGGACACGCCGCTGTACAAGAACCTGTCCGTCGCTGACCTGCTGCACCTGACCCGCAACCTGAACCGGCGCTTCGACCAGCGTTACGCCCAGTCCCGGCTGGGCGAGCTGGGCATCCCGGAGAAGCGCAAGGCCGGCCAGCTGTCCGGCGGCCAGCAGGCGCAGCTCGCGCTGACCCTGGCGCTGGCCCGCAAGCCCCGGCTGCTGGTGCTGGACGAGCCGATGGCGATGCTCGACCCGGTCGCCCGGCACGACTTCATGGCCACGGTGATGACCGCGATGGCCGACGACGGGGTGTCCGTGGTGCTGTCCTCGCACGTCCTCGCCGAGCTGGAGCGGGTGGCCGACTACCTCGTCCTGCTGTCGCAGGGCCGGGTCCAGGTGGCCGGCGAGGTCGACGGCCTGCTCGCCAGCCACCGGGTGCTGACCGGGCCGGCCGCCGAGGCCGGTGCGCAGGCCGGGCGGCTGAACGTGGTGCACGCCCGGCGGGGCGGGGCGCAGGCCCACCTGCTGGTCCGGACGAACGGGACGGCCGACCCGGTGCCGTCCGGCTGGGACGCGCATCCGGTCAGCCTGGAAGAACTTGCCCTGGCCTACCTGCGCGAGCCCGGCGCCGCGGCGCTGCCCGGCCCCGCCCGCGGCCGGCCTGCGCCGCTTGAATCTGGCCAACCGTCGGAGGTGACGCGATGACCACGCTGACCACGCCCGCCCGCCCGGAGCACAACGCCGGCCTGCGGCCGGTGCCGTGGCCGCGGATGGCCTGGGTCACCTGGCGCCAGCACCGGGCCGCGCTGGCCGGCGTGGCCATACTGCTGGGCGCGCTGGCGGTGTACCTGTGGCTCGCCGGCCTTCAGATACACCACGCCTACGCGAGCGACTGCCACTCGGTGAACTCACTCGCCTGCGGCATAAACTTCAGCGGCAGGTACGGACCCACCGGGATTGTCACCAGCGTCTTTCTGCAGGCGGTGCCGGTGCTGATCGGGGCGTTCGCCGGGGCGCCGGTGCTGGCCCGGGAGCTGGAGACCGGGACCTTCCGGTTCGCCTGGACGCAGGGCATCGGCCGGTGGCGCTGGGCGCTCGCCAAGCTGGTGCTGCTCGCGGTGGTGGTGACCGCCGTAACCGGGGCGTTCAGCGTGCTGTATTCCTGGTACAACCAGCCGTTCTTCGCCTCGGGCTACGCGATCCCGTTCTCTACCCGCGTGTTCGACCTGGGCGAGGTCGCGTTCGCCGCCTGGACGCTGGCTGCCTTCTCGATCGGCGCCCTGGCCGGGATGCTCATCCGCCGGGTCGTCCCCGCGATCGCCGTCACCCTGGCCGCCTACGCCGGGCTCGCCCTCGCGACCGCGGGGTACCTGCGGCAGCACTACATGACACCCCTGCTCACCAGCCACCCCAACCTGCCTGGTTCCGCGTGGAGCGTGAGCCAGTGGTACACCAAGGGCGGCAAGTTCGCGTTCCCCGCCCAGGGCGCCCAGCTAGTCAGGACGGTCTCGCATTTCTGCCCGCCGAGGATTGGGACCTCCAATGGCTCGCCCGCGCAGTGCCTCTCCCGTCACGGATACACGCAATGGACCAGCTACCAGCCGGGCAGCCGGTTCTGGCCCTTCCAGTGGATCGAGGGCGGCTGGCTGCTGGCACTGTCGGTGCTGCTCATCGCCGTGACCGTCTGGCTGGTCCGCCGCCGCGCGGCCTGACCCAGCGGCGCCACGCCACCGGCCGGCTCGGCGGGGGCCCGGCTGGTGGCGGAGGCGGACGGGAATCGAACCCGCCGGCGACGCGGAGCGCCGCCCACCGGTTTTGAAGACCGGGAGGGCCACCAGGCACCCAGACGCCTCCGGGGCCGACCCTATCGGGGCGCAGGGCCTTATCCGGGCGCGGGCCTTATCCGGCGTAGAGGGTGTCGATGTCGTCGGAGTACTTCGCGTGCACGATCCGCCGCTTGAGCTTGAGCGTGGGCGTCAGCTCCTCGCTCTCCGCGGTCCACTCGACCGGCAGCAGCCGCCAGCGCTTGACCTGCTGCACCCGGGCCAGCTGCTGGTTGGCCGCGGCCACGGCCTGCTCGATCTCGGCCAGGACCGCCGCGTTCTGGGCCAGCTCGGCCAGCGAGTCGCTCTCGATGCCCCGGGCCCGGGCCCAGGCCGGCGCGACCTCCGCGTCGAGGGTCAGCAGCGCCACCACGTAGGGCCGCCGGTCCCCGTAGGCCAGCGCCTGGCCGATCAGCGGGTGGGCGACCAGCAGGTTCTCGACGGCGGCCGGCGGCACGTTCTCCCCGCCTGCGGTGATGATGAGCTCCTTCTTGCGGTCCACCACGGACAGGAACCCGTCGTCGTCCAGCCGGCCGATGTCGCCGGTGTGCAGCCAGCCGTCGGCGTCGATCAGCTCCGCGGTCAGGTCGGGCCGGTTCAGGTAGCCGGGGGTGTTGAGCGGGCCCCGGGTGAGGATCTCCCCGTCGCCGGAGATGGCGATCTCGGTGCCCGCGAACGCCCGCCCCACGGTCTCGAGCCGGAACTCGGTCACGGTGTTGGAGGTGAACGCGCCGGTGGTCTCGGTCATCCCGTAGATGTCCAGGATCCGCAGGCCCAGCCCGGCGAAGAACGCCCCCACCTCGGGGGGCAGCGGCGCCGCCGCGCTGGACACCACGGACGCCTCGCCCAGCCCGAGCAGCGCGCGGATCGGGGCCAGCACCTGCTCGTCGGCCTGGCGGAACGCCGCGGCCAGGTCGGCCGGCGTGGTCCGGCCCCACTGGGTGCTCTCCACGTACTGCCGCCCGACGTTCATGGCCTGCTCGACCGCGGCCCGCCGGGCCGGGTCGGCCTCGGCGGCCAGCAGGGCCTGGATCCCGGCCTTGATCTTCTCCCAGACCCGCGGCACTCCGAAGAAAGCGGTAGGGCGCACCTCTCCAACGGTCTTAACGAGCTGCAGCACGTCGGGACAGAAATGCACGTGCCCGGCCGTGCTGACCGGCAGGTAGATACTGAACATGCGCTCCGCGATGTGCGCCAGCGGAAGGTAGGAAACCCACCGGACGTGCGGGTTCACGTTGCCGCCCCGCTTGGCTGCCTCGACCTCGTAGAGCACGCAGTGGTGGGTGAGCAGGACGCCCTTGGGGTTGCCGGTGGTCCCGGACGTGTACAGCAGGGTGACCGGGTCCTCGGGGGTAATGGCGGCCAGCCGCGCCGTGACCAGGCCCGGGTCGGCGGCCAGCCGTTCCCGGCCCAGCGCGGCGAAATCGTCCCAGGTCAGGTACTGCTCCCCCGCCGGGCAGACGCTCGCGTCCCGGACGATGATCCGGGTCAGGGCGGGGAGGCGGGACAGCACGGGCTGCCAGCGGGCCAGCTGGTCCGCGCCGTCGAGCACGGCGATCCGGGCCGCGCAGTCCCCGGCGACGAAGCCGACCTGCTCGGCGGCGAGCGTGGCGTAGAAGGTGACCGGGACCCCGCCGGCGTGCACGGCGCCGAAGTCGGCCAGCACGTGCTCGGCCCGGTTGGGCATCATGATCGCGACGTGCTCGCCCGGGGCCAGGCCGAGCGCGATGAAGCCCGCCGCCAGCTCCAGCGCCTGCTGCCGGGCCTGAGCCCAGGTCAGGGTAGGCCAGCCGGACGCGTCGCCGGCCGGGCTGTCCGGGCTCGCCTGGGACAGGGCCGGGTAGTCCGCGAACTGCTCCGCGGTCAGCCGGAGCCGATCGCACACCGTCGCGCCCCGGATCGATTCCTCGATCTCCGCCCGCTCCCGGAGAACCTCGGTCGTCACCGCTCACCTCCGCCTGATGGGCCCGGCCGGCCCGGCTTTCACCGAATGCCACCACGTCCCCGCGCCAGCCGCAAGATGATCCCGGATTAGAGTGCAAGCCATGACTGTCTCCGCTGATTTCCGGCTGACCCAGTACGCGTCCGGCGGCGGCTGCGCCTGCAAAATCCCGCCCGGTGAGCTGGAGCAGGTGGTCGCCCAGATGCTGGCCGCCCCGGTAGCGCCGGGCCAGCCCGCGCTGCAGCGGATCGACGCCGACTTGCTCATCGGGGTCGAGCACGGCGACGACGCGGCGGTGGTCCAGATCAGCGAGGGACGGGCGGTGGTGGCCACCGCCGACTTCTTCGGCCCGGTGGTGGACGACGCCTACACGTTCGGCCGGATCGCGGGCACGAACGCGCTCTCGGACGTCTACGCGGTCGGGGGCACGCCGCTGGTCGCGCTGAACCTGCTCGGCTGGCCGCGGGACCGGCTGCCCTTCGAGCTGGCCGGCGAGGTGCTGCGGGGCGGGCTGGACGCGGCCCGGCACGCGGGCTGCCTGCTGGCGGGCGGGCACAGCATCGACGATCCGGAGCCCAAGTACGGCATGGCGGTGACCGGGCTGGCCGACCCGGACGCTCTGCTGCGCATCGACGCGGGGCAGGCCGGGGTGCCCATCAGCCTGACCAAGCCGATCGGCAGCGGGGTGCTCAACTCCCGGCACAAGGCGACCGGCGAGGTCTTCCCCCAGGCCATCGAGGTGATGACCACGCTCAACGCCGGGGCCAGCCGGGACGCGCTGGCCGCGGGCGTGCGCTGCGCCACCGACGTGACCGGGTTCGGGCTGCTCGGCCACCTGTTCAAGCTGGCCCGGGCGAGCGGCGTGTCCGCGGTGCTGGACCACGCGGCGGTGCCGCTGATCGACGGCGCCCGGGCGGCCGTGGCGGCCGGCGTACGTGCCGGGCGGGAGCCGGCGCAACCTCGACTGGGTCATCCCGCACACCGACCCCGGCCGGCTCAGCGAGGAGGACCTGCTGCTGCTCGCGGACGCGCAGACTTCCGGCGGGCTGCTGATCGCCGGGGAGATCCCCGGCGCCCCGGTCATCGGGGAACTGATCCCGGCCGCGGCGACCACCCTGATCCTCCGCTAGCACGGGAGGCCACCATGACGTCGAGAACGGCCCGGCGCCGGGTCGTGCGGGTCTGCGTCCCGGCCGGGCCAGCGGACGAGGCCGCCGCTGAGCAGGCCACCGCTGAGCAGGCCACCGCTGAGCAGGCCACCACGGGCCAGGTCACCTCGGGCCAGGCCACCATGGAGGCGCGCGCGGACCTGCTGGCCGTGGAGGAGCCGCTGGAGATCCGGGTCGGCGGGCAGCCGCTCGCGGTGACGATGCGCACCCCCGGCCACGACATCGACCTGGCCGCCGGGTTCCTGGCCACCGAGGGCGTGATCGGCTCCGCGGCCGGCCTGTCCCAGATCAGGATGTGCGACGAGAACGTGGCCGACGTGAGCCTGGCCCCCGGAACCGTCCTGCCCATGGAGCGGCTGCAGCGTAACTTCATCACCACCAGCGCCTGCGGCGTGTGCGGCAAGGACAGCATCGACGCGATCCGGGTCCGGGCCCGCTACGACGTGTCCGCCGACCCGGCACGGGTGGACCCCGCCGTGCTGGCGGCCCTGCCGGACCGGCTGCGCCAAGCCCAGCGGGTGTTCGCCAGCACCGGCGGCCTGCACGCGGCGGGGATCTTCACTGCCGCGGGAGACCTGCTGGTGCTGCGCGAGGACGTCGGCCGGCACAACGCCGTGGACAAGGTGATCGGCTGGGCCCTGCGTGAGGGGCGGCTGCCGCTGACCGGATGCGTGCTGCTGGTCAGCGGCCGCGCCTCGTTCGAGCTGACCCAGAAGGCGCTGATGGCCGGGCTGCCGGTGCTCGCGGCGGTGTCCGCGCCGTCGTCGCTCGCGGCCGAGCTGGCGGAGGAGTCTGGCCTGACGCTGGTCGGCTTCCTGCGCGGCTCGTCGATGAACGTCTACAGCGGAGCTGAGCGCGTGACGGCGGTGTCCGCGCTCAGCTGACGCTGCAGCCGCGTTAGGCGCTGGCGGCGTCGGCGACGCCCCAGCGCCGCCGGATCCGCCCGTTGACCACGTTGAACAGCAGGTCCACCGCGATGCCGATGGCCAGGATGACCAGGATGATCGAGATCGCCCCGGCCATGTCCGCCTGGTCCTGGTCATTACTCAGCAGCACGCCCAGCGACGGCTGGCCGAGGATGATGACCACGACCTCGCCCGCGATCAGCCCGTGCCAGCCGAACGCCCAGCCCTGCTTGAGCCCGCCCACGAACGCGGGCAGGGTGGCCGGCATGATCACGTGCCGGTAGAGGGAGACCCGGCGCAGCCCCATGGTCTTGCCCGCCCGCAGCAGCAGCGGCGGCAGGAAGTCAGCTCCCGAGAGAAGACCGTTAGCGATCGCGGGTGCTGCCGTCATCACGATGACGAAGAGGATGGCCTGCGTGGTCGCGCCGAACAGGATGATCGCGAACGGAACCCACACGATCGAGGGCAGCGTCTGCAGCGCGGTGATCAGCGAGCCGACCGCGGCCCGCAGCGGCCTGATCCGGGAGACCAGGGCGCCCACCACCGTGCCGATGACCAGGGCGATGGCGAACCCGATGACCGCGCGGCGCAGCGTGGTGCCGATCGCCGACCACAGCTGGGCGGTGTGCAGCTGGTGCCACAGGTCGGTCAGGGTGGTCGCCGGGCCGGGCAGGATCGCGCTCTTGAAGCCGCTCAGGTAGATGAGCTGCCAGATGGCCAGCGCCAGCACCAGGGCCAGCAGCTTGGGCCAGGCCGCGGCCCAGACCTTGGCCGCCGACGTGCCGCTTGGCCTGCTGCGGCGGGGCCAGCTCCAGCTGGTCCAGGCCGGCCAGGGCCGCGGCCGGCTCCTGCGGGGTCTCAATGGCCATGGCGGACGATCTCCTCACGCAGCCGGTCCTTGATCTTGATGGCGAGCCCCACGGTGGACGCGGAGTCCATGCCCCGCGGGCGCTCGAAGTCCACCGGGAATTCGCCGATCACCCGGCCGGGCCGGCTGCTCAGCAGCACGACCCGGTCGCCGAGGCGGACCGCCTCGCGCACCTCGTGGGTGACGAACAGGATGCTGAGCTTGCGCCGCCGCCAGATGCCCTCGAGCACCTCGTGCAGCAGGTCCCGGGTCATCGCGTCCAGCGCCCCGAAGGGCTCGTCCATGAGCAGCACGTCCGCGTCCTGGGCCAGCGCCCGGGCCAGCGCGACCCGCTGCCGCATCCCGCCGGACAGCTCGTGCGGCCGCTTGTCGCCGAACGCGCTGAGCTGCACGAGGTCGAGCAGCTCGGCCACCCGCTCGCGGCGTTCCGGCCCGGGCCACCCCGCTGGCGCGCAGCGGCATTTCCACGTTCTTCGCCGCGGTCAGCCAGGGGAACAGCGCCGACTCCTGGAACATCAGCGAGACCCGGCGGCCGCCGGTGGACACCTCCCCCGAGGTCGGCTCGTCCAGCCCGGCCACCAGGTTCAGCAGGGTGCTCTTGCCGCACCCGGACGCGCCGATCAGGCAGACGAACTCGCCCGGGGCCACGGACAGTGACACCCGGTCCAGGGCCACCAGCGCCGTGTCGCCCCGGCCGAAGGTCTTGGACACCTCGCTGATCTCGATGGCCGTCCCGGCCCGGGGCTCGTCCAGGCGGGATTCAGTGGTCATGGGGGCTCCGGTGGCTGCCTGGGGGTGGGCTGACGCCCCCGGGATCACTCCCGGGGGCGTAGCACCGCGCGAATCAATGCTCATGGGCTCACCTGTGCTTCTCCGTCGGCTTTCAGCAGGGCGTTGAGCGGACCCAGGTCGTAGATGCCGTTCAGGTTGACCGGCTGGAGCAGCCCCACTGCCTCGGCGTGCTTGGCGTCAGTGGCGAGCGAGGAGGCGATGGGGTCGTTGGTGAACGTGATCGTCTTGAAGGACGCCGCCAGGGCGGAGCTCTTCAGGCCCTTGCCGAGCAGCGTGTTCAGCTCGGCGTTCGCGGCCGCCGCGGCGGCCGAGGTGTTGGCGTTGATGTACTTGATCGACGCGATGTTCCCCTTGAGCAGGTCGCTGACCACGCTGGCGTGCGCCTTCAGGAAGGCCTGGGCGACCACCAGGTTGGTGGTCACGAACTTGCCGCCCGGCCACAGGCTGGCCTCGTTGACCAGCTCCTTGCCGCCGTCCGCGACCATCTCGGCCGTCGTAGGGCTGAGGCTCCCAGCCGCCTGCGATCTGGCCGGACTTGAACTCCAGCACCGCGTTCGAGTTCGGCTTGATCGGCGTGATGGAGACGTCCCCGCCGCCGGTCTGGGTGGTGGTCAGCCCGTGCTGACTTGAGGTAGTACCGCAGCGCCACGTCCTGCGTGTTGCCCAGCGACGGCGTGGCCACCTTCTGGCCCTTGAGCTGGCTGACGCTGCTGATGCCCGACTTGACCACGAGGGCCGCGCCGCCGGACGCCGCCCCGGAGATGATCTTGATGGCCTTGCCGCTGGACTTCTGCCAGGCGTTGATGGCCGGGTTGGGGCCGACGTAGGCCGCGTCCAGCTGCCCGGCCAGCAGCGCGGTGGTCTCCTGGGTGCCGGAGCTGAAGACCGAGGTCTTGAGGGTGACCCCGTTGCCCAGGTTCTTGGTGAAGAAGCCCTTGTTCAGCCCGACCAGGGCCGGCGCGTGGGTGATGTTGGCCAGGAAACCAAGCCGCAGCGTGACGTGGCTGCTGCTGCCGCTGCTGCCGGTGTTGCTGGAGCTGTTGGAGGCGGACGACGACCCGCATGCGGCCGCCAGGGCTGTGATGGCTGCGGCTCCGGCAGCAAGTGCCACTCGTCTCATCTAAGGACCACCTTGTCGATCAAGTTAGTATGTCGATCTGTTTGATAGGCAATGCCGATTAAACCATACCCACCGGCGGGGGGCGCAACTCCAGTCCTGACGCGCGGAGCGGAGCCGGCAGACTGGCGGGGCGGCAGGCTCGTGGCGTCGCTCGCAACACTTAAAGTCAGGGTCTAGTGACTCTGCGTGGTCTACCTGCTCAAAAGCCAGTGGAACCTGGACACCAGCCAGGTCTCATTGCTGAACTCGATCACCCTGGCCGCCTCCGCGGCCGGCGCCCCTGATCTTCGGGCGGGTCGCCGGCATCCTGGGGCGCCAGCGGATCTACGGCTACGAGGCCGCCATCGCCGCCGCCACGGATGCCGGGCCTGACTTCCGGATCCGGGCGGTCAGCTGCCCCCGGAAGTTTGCAGGTCAACGCCGGTCACCGACGGGTATTTTGTCAGGCACGACTCAAGCCGGGCGAGCTGCGCGTCACTGGCGTTGTCCACCCGGTAGATGACGTCGTACAGGTTGTCCGAGGCCAGGTGGTTGGTGGGCAGCGCCTCCGGCCTGGCCTGGGGGATGTGGGAGCATGCCGGCCCGGACCTTCAGCCGGGTGGCGGTGGGGGTCCCGTTCTTGAACGCGACCACGATCTCCTGCTTGCCGAGCGCAGCGTCGAACTTGGCGCAGCCGCCCAGCCCCGGCGGCCACCAGCAGGGAGCCCGCGATGGTCAGGGCCGCTACGCGTAGGTGCACGCTGCACAGCTTACGATCGGTCACGGCCAGCACAGGCCGAGGGGATCCGGGTACGGTACGGGCAGGAGGAACCATGCGCCGGTGGGCTACCACTCCCGCCGCTCGTCGCGCCGCGGGGAATGCGGCTCCTACCTGGAGGTACCGATGCCAGGCATGATCGAGGATTATGCGCTCATCGGCGACATGCGGTCGGCGGCCCTGATCAGCCGGGACGGCTCGGTGGACTGGCTGTGCGTGCCCCGTTTCGACTCCCCCGCCTGCTTCGCCGCCCTGCTCGGCGACGACCGGCACGGGCACTGGAGCATCGCCCCCGCCGCGGCCGCCGAGGCCGTGGACAACGTGGACGGCGCACACCACCCGGCCGCCAGCTCCGGCGCGGGCACCCGCAAGGCCGCGGGCCGCCCCAAGGCCGCGGACGGCGCGGCCAGCTCCAGCACGGGCCGCCCCCAGGCCGCGGCCGCCCCGGCCAGCCTGCCGGGCGCCACCCAGACCATGGGCCACGGCATCACGGTCACCCGGCGCTACCGGGGTGACACGCTGATCCTGGAGACGGACTGGCAGACGCCCACCGGCGCCATCCGGGTCACCGACTTCATGCCGCCCCGGGACGGCAAGCCGCCCGCCCTGGTGCGCATCGTGGAGGGCCTGGCCGGCACGGTGGACGTGTCCTGCGTGCTCCGGATCCGCTTCGGCTACGGCCAGGTCGTGCCCTGGATGAGGCGCGTGGATGGCTGCCTGCTGGGCATCGCGGGCCCCGACGCGCTCTGGCTGGCCACGCCGGTCACGCTGACCGGCCGGGCCATGGCCCACGATGCCACCTTCACCGTCATGGCCGGCGAGCGCGTCCCGTTCGTGCTGAGCTGGGTGCCCTCGCATGAGGACGGCCCGGAACGGCTCGACCCGCTCCGGGCCGAGGCGGAAACCCAGAAGTTCTGGGATGAGTGGGTGTCACGCTGCACCTACCAGGGGACCTACCGCGAGGCCGTGGTCCGCTCCCTGATCACGCTGAAGGCGCTGACCTTCGAGCCCACCGGGGGCATCGTGGCCGCGGCCACCACCTCGCTGCCGGAGGACCTGGGCGGGGTGCGGAACTGGGACTACCGCTACTGCTGGCTGCGCGACGCCACCATCACCCTGGAGGCCCTGCTGCGCACCGGGTACACCGAGGAGGCCTCGGCCTGGCGGGCCTGGCTGGCCCGCGCGGTGGCGGGCGACCCGGGCGACGTGCAGATCATGTACGGCGTGGCCGGTGAGCGGCGGCTGGACGAGTGGGAGGCGGACTGGCTGCCCGGCTACGAGAACTCCGCGCCGGTGCGGATCGGCAACGCGGCGGTGAACCAGCGCCAGCTCGATGTGTACGGCGAGGTCATCGACGCGCTCTCGCTCGGCCGGGCCAGCGGCGTCTCGCTGGACCGGCACGCCTGGTCCCTGCAGCGGGCCCTGCTCTCCTTCCTGGAGAAGCACTGGGACGAGCCGGATGAGGGAATCTGGGAGGTCCGCGGCCCGCGGCGGCACTTCGTGCACTCCAAGGTGATGGCCTGGGTGGCGTTCGACCGCGCGGTCAGGGCGGCCGAAGGGGGCACGAGCGGCCCGGCCGGGCGGTGGCGGGCCATCCGGGACCAGATTCACCAGGAGGTCTGCGAGAAGGGCTACGACGCGGAGCGCGGCGCGTTCATGCAGTACTACGGCTCGTCCCAGCTCGACGCGGCGGTCCTGCTGATCCCGGAAGTGGGTTTCCTGCCGCCGGATGACCCGCGGGTCGTGTCGACGGTGCGGGCCGTGCAGCGCGAGCTGGTCAGCGACGGGCTGGTGCGCCGCTACCAGCTGACCGAGTCGGGGCCGGGCCTGGCCAGCCCGGACGGGCTGCCGGGCAGCGAGGGCGCGTTCCTGGCCTGCAGCTTCTGGCTGGCCAACGCGCTGCACATGATCGGCGCGGACGAGGAGGCCGAGAAGCTGTTCGGGCGGCTGCTGAGCCTGCGCAACGACCTGGGGCTGCTCAGCGAGGAGTACGACCCCCGCTACGGCCGGCAGGTGGGCAACACGCCGCAGGCGTTCAGCCACGTGCCGCTGATCCAGGCCGCGCTGAACCTGGACCAGCACGCGGGCGCGCACTGCCGGGCGCAGGACGCGCCGGCCGTCCAGCGGCACGGCGAACGGTGACCGCGGCTCCCCGCCCCGCCGCCGATCCGGGTGACCACCCGGACCCGGGCGCCCCGGCCCGGCCCCGCCCGGGCCGCGCCCGCACATCCTCGTGGTCAACGGGCGGAAGGTCCGCCAGCCGGTCTTCATCATCGGCGCCCCGTGTTCCGGCATCGACCTGCTGGCCCGCGCGCTGAAGCGGTCCGCCGGCTTCCACTTCACGCTGGGGCAGCGCTGGGTCATGCCGGTGGTGCAGGCCTTCGCCCGGCGGCCGTCGATCTCCCGGGGGAAGCCCGAGGCCGCCGCGACCGTGCTGCGGGACGCCTTCGCCCAGGCCTGGCAGGTCACCGCGGACTGCTGCCTGGGGTGCACCCAGCAGTGCCGTGACGCCGGCCGCCTGGACAGCGTCGGGCCGTGCGTGAGCCAGCAGTCGGTCATCCGTTACGGGGATGCCAGCCCTGACCTGATGTACTGCGCCGAGGCGCTGCTCGACGCGTTCCCGGACGCGCGGATCCTGCAGATCATCAGGGACGGGCGGGACGCGGTGGCCGGGATGCTGGCCGATCCGGGGGTGCTCGCCTGGTTCCGGCCCGGGTTCGTGGACATCGGCGCCGAGTTCCCGCACCCCCTGCTGGGCCTGGAGACCGAGGCCGACCGGAAGGCCTGGCCCGACCTGTCCATGACCGCCCGGTGCGCGATGCGCTGGCGGGGCACGGTGCGGCAGATGGCGCGGCTGCGCGGGCAGCTGTCGGCCGGCCAGATGATCACCTTCCGCTACGAGGACGTGATCCGCCAGCCCGCGGACGCGGCGGCCGCCATCTCGGACTTCCTGTCCACCCCGGTGCACATGCTGGAGCCGGCCGCGCCGGGCCACTCGGCCGCGGCCGAGCCGGGCGCGTGGCGCCGCCTGCTGGTCCCGGCGCAGGCCGCCGAGATCGAGGCCATCGCGGGCCAGGAACTGCGCCGGGTGGGCTACGGCGCCTGACTACTGCACGCTGGTCACTGACCACTGACCACTGGCCACGGGCACGCGGGACGGCGGACGCGGGGAGGCAGACGTGGATCTGGGACTGCGGGATCGGGTCTACCTGGTGACCGGCGGCACCCGCGGGCTCGGCTACGCCACCGCCGGGGCCCTGGTCGCCGAGGGAGCCCGGGTGGTGGTGAGCGGCCGCGACGCCGCGGCCGCGGCCGGAGCGGCGCAGGCTCTCGGTTCCGGGCGGGCGGTGGGGCTGGCCGCCGACAACGCCGACCCCGCCACCCCGGGCCGGCTGATCGCCGCGGCCCGGGACGAGTTCGGCCGGCTGGACGGCGCGCTGATCAGCGTGGGCGGCCCGCCTCCCGGCCCGGCCACGGACATCCCCGACGAGGCCTGGCAGGCCGCGTTCGGCAGCGTCTTCCTGGGGGCGGTGCGGCTGAGCCGGGCGCTGGCCGGCGAGCTCACCGAGGGCGGGGCCATCGCGTTCGTGCTGTCCTCGTCGGTCCGGATCCCGATCCCGGGGCTGGCCATCTCCAACGGGCTGCGGCCCGGGCTGGCCGGATGGGCCAAGACCCTCGCGGAGGAGCTGGGGCCGCGGGGGATCCGGGTGAACGGGCTGCTGCCCGGCTGGATCGCCACCGACCGGATGCGTGAGCTCGGGCCGCCCCGGCCGGAGCTGGCGGACAGCATCCCGCTGCGGCGCATCGGGACACCGGCCGAGTTCGGCCGGGCTGGCCGCCATCGTGCTGTCGCCCGCGGCCAGCTACCTGACCGGCGTGATGCTCCCCGTCGACGGCGGCGCGCTCCGGGCCATCTGAGCGGCCCGGGCCCCGCTAGGTCGTACTTGACCGGCTGACGGTCCCCGGCTCAGCTGAGCGGGGTGGCCGCGGGTTCCTGCCCGGCGAACTGGGTGTGGTACAGCTCCGCGTACAGCCCGCCCGCCGCGAGCAGGTCCTCGTGCGTCCCGCGCTCGCGGACCTGGCCCTGGTCGATGACGAGGATCTGGTCCGCTTCGCGGATCGTGGACAGCCGGTGCGCGATGACCACCGACGTCCGCCCGGTCAGCGCGGTCTTCAGGGCCTCCTGCACCGCCGCCTCGGACTCGGAGTCCAGGTGGGCGGTGGCCTCGTCCAGCACCACCACGGACGGGGCCTTCAGCAGCAGCCGCGCGATGGCCATCCGCTGCTTCTCCCCGCCGGACAGCCGGTAGCCCCGGTCCCCGACGACCGTTTCCAGGCCGTCCGGCAGCGAGGCGACGAGGTCCCAGATCTGCGCCGCCCGGCACGCCGCGATGAGTTCCGCTTCGGTGGCCTCCGGCCGGGCGTAGCTGAGGTTGGCCCGGATCGTGTCGTGGAACATGTGCGCGTCCTGGGTGACCACGCCCACCACGTCGTGCAGCGACTCCAGGGTCACGTCGCGCAGGTCCTGCCCGCCGATGAGCGCCGCGCCCTGGTCCGGGTCATACAGCCGGGACACCAGGTGGGTGATGGTGGTCTTGCCCGCGCCGGACGGCCCGACCAGCGCGGTCAGCTGCCCGGGCGGCGCGGTGAAGGTCACCCCCCGCAGCACCGGCTGGGGGGCGCCAGCGTGCTCCGGCGTGGGCAGCGCGATCGACTCGAGCGAGGCCAGCGACACCTCGCTCGCCGCCGGGTAGTGGAACGTGACCTGCCGGAAGTCGATGGCGGGAGCCGAACCGGGCTGGCCGTCGCCAGCCTGCGCGCTGGCGCGCAGCGGGACCGCGCCGGGCTTCTCCTGGATCAGCGGCTTGAGGTCCAGGACCTCGAAGACCCGGTCGAAGCTGACCAGGGCGGTCATCACGTCCACCTGGACGTTGGACAGCGCGGTGATCGGGCCGTACAGCCGGGCCAGCAGCGCGGTCAGCGCGACCAGGGTGCCGATCTGGAAGGCGTGGTGGATGACCAGGGTCCCGCCCACCCCGTAGACCACGGCGGTGGCCATCGAGGCCAGCAGGGTCAGCGCGATGAACAGCGTGCTGCCGTACATGGCGGTGAGCACGCCGATGTCGCGGACCCGGGCCGCCCGTCCCGCGAACACCTCGCTCTCCTGCTCCGGCTTCCCGAACAGCTTGACCAGCATCGCGCCGGCCACGTTGAACCGCTCGGTCATGGTCGAGCCCATGGCCGCGTCCAGCTGCATGGACTCGCGGGTGAGCCGCTGCAGCCGCCGGGCGACCAGCCGGGCCGGGATCACGAACGCGGGGATCATCACCAGCGTGATGACGGTGACCAGCCAGGACAGGCTGAGCATCGCGATCAGCACCAGGATCAGGGTCAGCGCGTTGGAGACCACGGCAGCCAGGGTCGAGGTGATCGCCTGCTGCGCGCCGATCACGTCGCTGTTCAGCCGGCTGACCAGGGACCCGGTCTGGGCCCGGGTGAAGAACGCGATCGGCTGCCGCTGCACGTGCGAGAACACCTCGGTGCGCAGGTCGTAGATCAGGCCCTCGCCGATCCGCGCCGAGTACCAGCGCATGGCGAGCGACAGCACCGCGCTGGCCAGCGCGAGGCCGGCCACCACCGACGCCACCGCGATGACCACGCCAGTGTTCCGGGCCAGGATGCCCTGGTCGATGATGGTCTTCATGAGCAGCGGTACCGCGACCGTGAAGACCGCGGCGATCGCGTTCATGACCAGGAACAGGGCGAGCTGCCAGCGGTAGGGCCGCGCGTAGGACGCGATCCTGCGGACCGTGCCCGGCTTCAGGCGCTGCCGGGTGACTGCGGAGTCCTGGTAGAACGACCGCATGGCATGCCAGCTGGACGCGTTCATGAGCGGGGAAACCTCCTCGCCGCCGCGGATCTTCCCCCGTCCGCTACAGGCGAACGGGGCTCAGGACCCGGCCATCCGGGAGCGCTGGAGCTGGGCCTGAACCTGGCGTTCCGCGGCGGACTGCTGCTCCAGGGTATGGCCCGGGGCCTGCTGCAGGAGTTCCTTGGTGGCCCGGGCCACGGCGGGCTCCACCGTGAGCAGTGCCGCGACCAGGTCGGCGACCGCGCCGTCCAGCTCCGGCCCGGGCACCACAAGCTCGGCCAGGCGCAGCGCGGCGGCTTCCGAGGCGCCCACGGTGCGGCTGGTCAGGCACAGTTCAAGGGCCCGCGGCAGGCCGACGATGTCGACCAGCGGCTTGGTCCCGGTCAGGTCGGGCACCAGGCCGAGCGCGGGCTCTTTCATGCAGAGCTGGGCGTCGTCGGCCAGCACCCGCAGATCGCAGGACAGCGCGAGCTGGAACCCGGCCCCGATGGCGTGACCGCGCACGGCGGCCACCGAGACGATGCCCGGATCGCGCAGCCAGGTGAAGCCGGCCTGGACGGAGCCGATCCAGTCCTCGAAGCCGGGATCGGCGGCACTCGCCACGGTCTCCCCGGGAACGCCCTCCGGCGTGAACAGGCGCAGATCGATCCCGGCCGAGAATGAGGGACCCGCGCCCTGGACCACGACCACCCGCACCTCAGGCGGAAGCGCCCGCCCGATCGCCGCCAGCCCGTGCCACATGCCGGGCGTCATCGCGTTGCGCCGCCGGCTCCGGTCGAGCGTGATCGTGGCGGCCCCGGGAGCCGGCACGCCGACCTCGAGGCGCAGGCCGGCCCGGGCGAGATCAGGCTGCGCCAGGTCGGGTCCCCCGGCGGTCATGTCCTCCTCAGCGCTTCGCCCGCGCCTTGCCGCGCGTCGCGCCGCCGCGGCCACGCAGCGAGACCCCGTTCTCCGAGAGGATGCGGTGCACGAACCCGTATGACCGGCCGGTGGCCGCGGCCAGCGACCGGATGCTCTCCCCCGCGTCGTACCTCTTCTTCAGATCTGACGCCAGCTTGGTGCGGTCGGCACCGGTGACCCTGGTGCCTTTCTTGAGGGTCTCGGTCACGCGTACCTCCCGTGAACTGAAGTGACCGCTGCGTTACGTCTCCCGCCATGATCACTCATCGCGGCGGGATCGGCTACCCACATCCAGGTAAGTGATCACTACTTTTCCGCGCACCCCCGGGTTGCCCGTCACGCTAGGGCGACGAGGTCGGCCAGGCCTTCGTTCCAGGTGTCTTCCACGCCGTCGGGGAGCAGGATGACCTTCTCCGGCGCGAGCGCCTCGACCGCGCCCTCATCGTGCGTGACGAGCACGATCGCCCCCTGGTAGCGCCGCAGCGCGCCGAGGATTTCCTCCCGGCTGGCCGGGTCGAGGTTGTTGGTCGGCTCGTCCAGCAGCAGCACGTTCGCGCCGGAGACGACCAGGAGGGCCAGCGCCAGCCGGGTCTTCTCCCCGCCGGAGAGCACCCCGGCCGGCTTGTGCACCGCGTCGCCGGAGAACAGGAAGGAGCCGAGGATGCGGCGCTGCTCGGCGTCGACCAGGTGGGGCGCGGCCGTGCGCATGTTGTCCAGCACGGAGCGGCCGGTGTCCAGCGTCTCGTGCTCCTGGGCGTAGTAGCCGAGCCGCAGCCCGTGCCCCGGCGTGACCTGGCCGGTGTCCGGCTTCTCCAGGCCGGACAGCAGGCGCAGCAGCGTGGTCTTGCCCGCCCCGTTCAGGCCGAGCACCACGATCCGTGATCCGCGGTCCACCGCCATGTCGACGTCGGTGAAGACCTCCAGCGACCCGTAGGACTTGGACAGGTCCGCCGCGGTCAGCGGCACCCGCCCGCAGGGCGCCGGGTCGGGGAAACGCAGCCGCGCGACCTGCTGCGGGCCGCGCTCGGCGGCGACCCCGGCCAGCAGCCGTTCCGCGCGCTTCTGCATGCTCTGGGCCGCCCGGGCCTTGGTCGCCTTGGCCCGCATCTTGTCCGCCTGGGCCTGCAGCGAGGCGGCCTCGCGGGAGGCGTTGGCGTGCTCGCGGCGGCGCCGCCGCGCGTCGGTCTCGCGCTGCTGCAGGTAGACCTTCCAGCCGACGTTGTACGGCTCCAGCGTGGCGGTGTCGGCATCGAGGTGGAAGACCTTGTTGACCACCACCTCCAGCAGCGCGGTGTCGTGGCTGATCACCACCAGGCCGCCGCGGAACGCCTTCAGGTGGTCGCGCAGCCAGGCCACCGAGTCGGCGTCCAGGTGGTTGGTGGGCTCGTCCAGCAGCAGGGTCTGCGCGTCCGCGAACAGGATCCGGGCCAGCTCCACCCGGCGCCGCTGCCCCCCGGACAGGGTGGCCAGCGGCTGGCCCAGCACCCGGTCCGCCAGACCCAGGCTGGAGGCGATCGACGAGGCCTCGGCCTCCGCGGCGTAGCCGCCGAGCAGGGCGAGCCGTTCTTCCAGCTGGCCGTAGCGGCGGACCGCGGCGTCACGGCGGGCGGGCACCCCGTCGGACATCTGCTCCTCGGCGGCCCGCATGGCCGCGCGCAGCTCGTCCAGGCCGCGGCCGGACAGCACCCGGTCCAGGGCCAGCCCCTCCAGGTCGCCGGACCGCGTGTCCTGGGGCAGGTAGCCGATGCCCGCGCCGCGCCGCACGCTGCCCGCCGCGGGGATCGCCTCACCCGCGAGCACCCGGGCCAGTGTGGTCTTGCCCGCGCCGTTCCGGCCGACCAGGCCGACCTTGTCGCCCGGGGCGATCTGGAAGCTCGCGTCCGCCAGCAGCAGCTGCGCGCCCGCGCGCAACTCCAGGCCGGTCGCGGCGATCACCTGGCACCACTCCAAACGAGGATCGGGGGGAAGAAGCGGCACGGCCGCGGCCCGTACCCAGGGTACCTGGCGCCCGGGTACCCCGGCCCGGCCCCGGCCGCCGCGGGCGCCGCGAGCGACCGGGCGCGGCCGGCCGCCAGCGGCCTGGGCCACCGCAGCCGCCGCCGGCCTACCGGGAGCGGGCCTGGACGTACGCCCGCACGTCGGCCACGCTCCACCAGCTGCCGCTGGCGGCGGTCAGCGTGACGCGCACATAGCGCACGGGCCGGCCGTCCAGGCCGATCGTGGTGAGCTGGCCTGATCCGGCACCGGCCGCCACCGGGGCGGTCCAGTGCGTGCCATCCAGGCTGACCGTCACCGAATACCCGGCCGGGTAGTCGCCCGTACTGGCCCCGGTGTCCAGGACGAACCGGGTCAGGCGCTCGGGCTGGCCCAGGTCAACCTGGAGGTACTGGCCAGGAGCCTGGGACGTGCCGGTGGAGTACCGCGTGGAGGCGTCGTCGTCCACCGCATTACTGGCCACATCACCGCTGCAGCACGGATCGGCCGGCCCGGCGGGCACCGCTGTCGCCCGCCAGCCGGACGGGCTCAGCGCCCGGACCGGCGAGGGCGGCCCGGGCGGGCGGGCCCAGACGAAGGTGGCGAGGGAGTCGCCGGGCAGGCCGTAATCGAAGCTCTGCCCGTTCTCGCTGACCGAGAAGCTCTGCGGGTTGTCGTTCTCGTTGTGCGCGACGAGGACGGTTGACCCGTCGGGGTTCACGAAGGCCACGTCCATGATCTGGCCGTTCCAGCCCGTGGTGCCGAACGAGGTGCTGGCTATCCGCACCGCCCCGGGCTGGACGAACCGGCTGAGCTGGCCCAGCGCGTAGTACTCGGCGTTCGGGGTCACGGCGCCGTCCGGGCCGACCGTCACGATGCCGGTGCAGGTTGCGCAGCCGCCCACGTGCGGGCCGCCACTGGGGTCGAGGGCGAGGTTCCAGTTGGCGACGGTCTTGGCCCAGTTCCGGGTCGAGCCGATCTCAAGGTTGCGCGCGTGCCATTTGAGCGTGTCCGAGAACGTGTCAGCCGGGACCGCCGACTGGCTGCCCGAGCACTCGGTCTCGTAGATGTCCTCGCCCGGGAACTGATCGTGCAGGGCGGTCATGGCGCTGGGGTCGCCGTAGTAGCAGTGATACGCGACACCGGAAACCCACCTGGCGGCCGGCGATGAGAGCACCCGCTGCGGGTAATCGTTGGTGTCAGCCGTCTCGTCGGGCGGGGTCGAGGCGATGTCGTTGGGGTGCTCGGCCCAGTTGTGGTCGTAGGCGAGGATTCTGGTGTGCAGCCCGGCGGCGCGCAGCATGGGGCCGAGATCACCGATGACCTTCTCCTCCTGGACCGACGGCATGTCCGTCCCGGGGTAGGTGCCCGGTGTGCGGTTCTGCGGCTCGTTCTGGACGCTCAGCAGGTCGACGTGCACCCCCTGGGCGCGGTAGGCCTCCACGAACTTCAGCAGGTAGAGGGCGTATGAGGCGTAGATCGCCGGGCTGTCGATCAGGCGCCCCCCGATCAGGGAGCCATTGGTCTTCATCCAGGCGGGCGGGCTCCACGGGGTGGCCATGATGGTGAGCCTGGGATTGATCCGTTCCGCTTCCCGCAGCAGCGGCAGGATCTGCGCCTCGTCGTGGGCGATGGAGAAATGCTGCTGGAGGTAGTCGGTCTGGCCGGGCGGCATGTCGTCGTAGGTGTAGTCCTGCGTGGCGGCAAAGTCAGACGCGCCGATCGGCTGCCGGAGGAAATCCAGGCCGTCCCCGGTCGCCGGGTCGAACAGCAGATGCATAGCCGCGTCGCGCGCTGACGGCGGCAGCGAGTACAGCACCGCCGCCGAGGAGTCGGTGAGCGAGCCGCCGAAACCGGTCATGGCCTGGAATGTGCGGGTGGGATCAACGGTGACGGCCAGGTTGGCGGGTGGGTTCGTGCTGAACGCCACCGGAGCCTGCTGACTCAGCTTCTGCTGGCCATTAGCCGTGGTGATCCAGACATTTACCGCAGGGGACGACGGGCCGCCAATGGCGCCCGCCCGCGCCTGCGCCACAGGCACCCTGGCCACGCCCGCCACCATGGCCAGCGAGACGGCCGCTGCCGCGGCTAACGCCAGTGAGCGCCTGATCCGCGTTTCCGCTTTCATCCCAGACCTCCGTGAACGGGGAACGGGCCGAGCGTGGCTTCTCGGAGCAAACCAGGCGTTTTCCCGGCTGTCAATGGCCATCTATCAGGCCGCCGTGCTCCCCGCCCGGCCGGCGGCGCAGCCCGGGGCTGGACGCGGGCGGCCCGGCCAGGCCGGGCCGCCCGCCGCACTGCTAAACCGCAGGCAATTCAATTACAGACCTAAATAGAAACGTAATTGAAGCCCGATGGACGCCCGGCCCGGGACCGGAGGGGACGAATCGGGCAACCCACTACCCGTCTGCATCGAGATACGCCATAATCGGTGCGTGCAAGGTCCGGGGACGGGCATTGTTATCCCTTACGGCATACCTACCGCATTTCTTGTGCCTGGCGGTCTTCGGCACCAGAAATGCGCGGCCACACCATTTCTGCTTCACCGGGAGAGGGGGGCCTCCGCGGTCCGCGGCTGCCGGGCCGGCCGTTCAGCGGCTGCCTGGCAGGCGCGGACCGCGGGGGCGAGCTGAGCCACCCGCAGCAGGGCGCCGAGCCGGGGGCGGCGGCGGGCCGGTCAGGAGGCCGGCGCAGGCTCGGTCAGCTGGACGTGGACGGCGCGGAACATCCGCGGCGTCTCGCGCAGCACGGCCAGCCGGGGGTCGGGCGTGGTCAGGAACCGCTCCACCGCGAGGCTGAAGTAGCCGCGCAGCCGGGGGTCGTCGCGCAGCCCGGACATCGCGCGCCGGTCCCCGCCCAGCACCAGCGCGTCCAGGGGCTTCCCGTAGCGCGCGAACACGGCGGCCGCGGTGTCCGCCGCCGCGCCGAGCGCCTCGGCGGCCTGCTTCTCCCGCCGCCGCGCGAACCGCTGCTGGGACTGCCCGCCGGCCGCGCTGCGGCCGTGCACCAGCCGGGACCCGACCTTGGAGGCGGCCAGCCGGGGCGGCGTGCCGGTAAACACCCCGGCCGCGTAGCCGCCCAGCCGGACCAGCAGCACGCCCACGGTGCGGTCCGCGGCGGCGTGGGCCGCGATCAGCCGGGCCAGCTCACCCGGGTCCCCCGTCACCGGCCCGGGCCCGGCGCCCGGCCCGGGCCCGGCGCCCAGGCCGGGCACGGGGGGAAACGGCGCGTAACAGCGGGCCACCGCCCCGTCCGCCGCAGCGAACACGACCCCGCCGTCCGGCTCACCGGCCGCGCGGACCTCGCCGTGCCGGCCGCCGAAGGACGCGATCCAGCCCGGGAAGCGCTCCGGGGCCACGTCGATCCAGCGTGGCGGGGCGGCCGCAGGTTCACTGAGCATAGGGTTGAGGGTATTCCGTAACTGTTAGGCAAAGCATTAACTACCAGCCGGGCAGGGCCGCGTGACGCTGAACCAGCTTCGCACCTTCCTCGCCGTGGCGGAGGCCGGCTCGGTCCGCGCCGCCGCCGAGGACCTGGTGGTGACCCAGGCGGCGGTCTCCGCCTCGCTCGCCGCCCTGCAGAAGTCCCTGGGCGTGGCGCTGCTGGAGCCGGACGGCCGCGGCCTGCGGCTCACCGCGGCCGGGCGGGCGTACACCAGCTACGTCCGCCGGGTCCTCGGCCTGCTGGACGAGGCCGGCCGGGCCGCCACGGCGGCGGCCGACCCCGAGCGGGGCGAGCTGCGCATCGCGGCCGTGACCACGGCGGCCGAGCAGATCCTGCCCGGGCTGCTCAGCGGGTTCCGGACCCGGTACCCGAGGCTGGGGGTCCGGCTGGAGGCGGGCAACCGGGACCGGGTGCGCGGCCTGCTCGACCGGCATCAGGTGGACCTGGTGCTGGGCGGCCGCCCGGAGCCCGGCTGGGACGTCGAGGTGCTCGCCGAGCGGCCGCATCAGCTGGTCGTGGTGGCCGCACCCGCCCTGGCCGCCAGCGCGCAGGAGGCCGCCCCCCGGCCGGGACGCCCCGGGCCGGCCGGCCGCCACCTGGTGCCGTGGCTGGCCCGGCAGGCGTGGCTGCTGCGCGAGCCCGGGTCGGGCACCCGGGCCGCCACCGGCGCCCTGCTGACCGAGCTGGACATCGCCCCGCTCACGCTGATGGTGGGCTCCAACGGCGCGATCCGCGAGTCGGCCAGCGTGGGCCTGGGCGTGACCCTGATCTCCCGGGACGCGGTCGCGGCCGAGCTGGGCGACGGCCGCCTGGTCGCCCTCCCGGTGCCCGGCACGCCGATGCACCGGGACTGGTACCTGGTCGCCCATCCCGGCCCGCTCCCCCCGGCGGCGGCCCGCCTGGTCACCCACGTCCTCACCCACGGCGGCTTCCACCCCCCGGCCGCGCCGCCTGCGGAGATGGACCTTCAAGTGAAGGGTTGAGAGTTGACGCGAAACTCTCAATAGACAGGCGATGGGTCAGCGGGCAGGGTGGCAGGAGAGGTCACCGCCGCCACCCACCGGAGGAACCATGACGGGCGCACCAGACTCACCACCGAGCGAGCGCTGGAACGCGGGCGTGCTCCCCTACGCGCAGATGGGCTACTACGAGCCGGACTACGTGCCGAAGCCGACCGACGTGCTGGCCGCGTTCCGGATCTCCCCCCAGCCCGGGGTGCCGCCGGAGGAGGCGGGCGCGGCGGTGGCGGGCGAGTCCTCCACCGCGACGTGGACCGTGGTCTGGACCGACCGGCTCACCGCCCACGAGCACTACCAGGCCAAGTGCTACCGGGTGGACCCGGTGCCGGGCCGCGAGGGCGAGTACATCGCCTACATCGCCTACGACATCGACCTGTTCGAGGAAGGCTCGATCGCCAACCTCACCTCGTCCATCATCGGCAACGTGTTCGGCTTCAAGGCGCTCAGAGCCCTGCGCCTGGAGGACATGCGGATCCCGCTGGCCTACGTGAAGACGTTCCAGGGGCCGCCGCACGGCATCGTGATGGAGCGCGAGTACCTGAACAAGTACGGCCGTCCCCTGCTCGGCGCGACCACCAAGCCCAAGCTGGGCCTGTCCGCCCGCAACTACGGCCGGGTGGTCTACGAGGCGCTGCGCGGCGGCCTGGACTTCACCAAGGACGACGAGAACATCAACTCCCAGCCGTTCATGCGCTGGCGCGACCGCTACCTGTTCACGATGGAGGCGGTCAACCGGGCCGCGGAGCAGACCGGCGAGGTCAAGGGCCACTATCTGAACGTGACCGCCGCGACCATGGAGGACATGTACGAGCGGGCCGAGTTCGCGAAGGAACTCGGCAGCATCATCGTGATGGCCGACCTGACCGTCGGGTACACGGCCCTGCAGTCCATGTCCCGGTGGGCCCGCAACAACGGGGTCATCCTGCACCTGCACCGGGCCGGGCACGGCACGTACACCCGGCAGAAGAACCACGGGGTCAGCTTCCGGGTCATCGCCAAGTGGTGCCGGCTGATCGGGGTAGACCACATCCACGCCGGCACGGTGGTGGGCAAGCTGGAGGGCGACCCGTCCATGGTCCGCGGCTACTACGACACGCTGCGCCTGGCCACCGTCCCGCTCGACCTGGGCCACGGCATCTACTTCGAGCAGGAGTGGGGATCGATGCCGGGCACCATGCCGGTCGCCTCCGGCGGCATCCACGCCGGCCAGATGCACCAGCTGCTCGGCTACCTCGGCGAGGACGTGGTGCTGCAGTTCGGCGGCGGCACCATCGGCCACCCGATGGGCGTCGCGGCCGGCGCCACGGCCAACCGGGTCGCGGTCGAGGCCATGATCAAGGCCCGCAACGAGGGCCGGGACTTCGCCGCCGAGGGTGACGCCATCCTGGCCGAGGCGGCCAAGGGCTGCCAGCCGCTGCAGACGGCCCTGGATACCTGGGGCGACATCACCTTCAACTACGAGTCCACCGACACGCCGGACGTCGTGGCCACCCCGACGGCCTGAGGAGCGCAGCATGCGGATCACCCAGGGCACGTTCTCCTACCTTCCCGACCTCACCGACGACGAGATCGCCGCGCAGATCCAGTACGCGATAGACCAGGGCTGGTCGATCGCGGTGGAGTTCACCGACGACCCGCACCCGCGGAACTTCCTGTGGGAGATGTGGGGGCTGCCGATGTTCGACATCGCCGACGCGGCGGCCGGCCTGCACGAGGTCCGCGCCTGCCGGGACGCCTACCCGGAGCACTACATCCGGGTCAACGCCTACGACGCGAGCCTGGGCCGGCAGACCACGGCGCTCAGCTTCATCGTGAACCGGCCTGGCCACGAACCAGGGTTCCGGCTGGACCGCCAGGAGGGCAGCGACCGGAGGATCCGGTACTCGCTGCAGGCTTACGCCGCGCAGCGCCCCGCGGGCGAGCGTTATGGCCGCAACGGGACCTCTAACGGCGCCGCCCACTCCGGGCCCGCCGGCGGATGAGCGCGACTGCGGGCCCGGCCGGGAGCGGTTTCGCCATGCCGCGCCCTGGCCCGGGCCGCGATGGACGCGAACGGCACGGCCGGGCCCGGCGACCCGGCCGGGACCGGGAACGAAGGGCCCGAGCCGCTGGCACCCGGCGAGACGGTGGAGCTGGGCGAGGAGCAGCAGGCCCAGCGGCTGTCGGCGATGCTGGACGAGTTCGACCGCGAGTTCGTCGGGCTGGCCCCGGTCAAGGCCCGGGTCCGGGAGATCGCCGCGCTGCTGCTGATCGACCGGCTGCGCCAGCGGTACGGGCTGACCTCGTCGCGGCCCAGCCTGCACATGTGCTTCACCGGGAGCCCGGGGACGGGCAAGACGACGGTGGCCATGCACATGGGCGAGATGCTCCGCGAGCTGGGGTACCTGCGCAAGGGGCAGCTGGTCAGCGTGACCCGCGACGACCTGGTCGGCCAGTACGTCGGGCACACGGCGCCCAAGACCAAGGAAGTGCTCAAGCGGGCGATGGGCGGCGTGCTGCTCATCGACGAGGCCTACTACCTGTACCGGCCGGAGAACGAGCGGGACTACGGTCAGGAAGCCATCGAGATCCTGCTCCAGTTCATGGAGGCGCACCGGGAGGACCTGGTCGTCATCCTGGCCGGCTACGCCGACCGGATGGACGTGTTCTTCCGGTCCAACCCCGGGATGGCCTCCCGGATCGCGCACCACATCGACTTCCCGGACTTCTCCCTGGACGAGCTGATGCAGATCGCCGGGCTGATGCTGGACCGGGAGCAGTACCAGCTGTCCGCGGAGGCCCGGGCGGCGTTCGCCGAGTACGTGGCGCTGCGGATGACGCAGCCCCGGTTCGCCAACGCGCGCAGCATCCGCAACGCCATCGACCGGATGCGGCTGCGCCAGGCCCGGCGGCTGGTGGCGGCGGGCGGCACCATCGGCCGTGACTCCCTCATCGAGATCAGCGAGGCCGACGTCCGCGCCAGCCGCGTCTTCGGCGACCAGTCCCCCGCCGCCCCGGGGTAGGCGTTTACCTACCCCCGATCTGTGGAGCCCGGCCCATGGTGCCCGCCTGCTGATTGCACTGGGCATCTCGCTCCGGGCGACCGAGCGGCTGATCAGGACCGACCCGGACGCGGCCGTGGCCCTGGTCGCCCCGGTGGCCACCAGGACCTACATTCACCTGCCGCGGCGCGCGCCCGAACCGGTCGAGGCGGCCGCGTACTTCGCGGTGGCCGAGGCTCTCGCCAACGCGGCCAAGCACGCGGCGGCCCGCCACGTGCATATCAGGGCGACGTACTCAGCTGGAGCGCTGCGGATCGAGATCAGCGACGACGGGATGGGCGGCGCTGACCCGGCGCGGGGCACCGGGCTGCGCGGTGTCGAGCGGAGGCTAGTGCCCGGGCTGCCCGTCCTCATCCTGTCCACGCACGTCGAGCGGCTGTACGCCCGCGAACTGCTCGCCGATCAGGCGGGCGGGGTCGGCTACCTCTGGCCCGCCGGGCCAGCCAGAGCCCGGTGGCCCGGCTCACGGACCGGGAACGCGAGGTCCTCGCGCTGCTCGCGCTTACAGCGCGAGCACCAGCTTGCCGCGCGCGGACCTGGCCTCGAACACGCGATGCGCGTCCGCCGCCTCCTGTATCGGGAAGACCGCGCTGACGCCGAGGTCGACGGCCCCGGAGGCGACCAGGCCGACCGCCTCCTCCAGGGCCGACCGCAGCAGTTCCGGTGCGCGCTCGGACAGCTGACCGCCCGAGAAGCCGAGGTATCCCACGCACCGGGCGCGCATCCACTCAGCGTCCGGGGCGACTTCGGGCCCGGCCGAGATGTTGCTGTAGCTGACCAGCCGGCCGAACGGGGCGAGGAGCCCGAACGACCGGGCGCGCAGATCGCCGCCGACGGGGTCGAGTATCACGTCCACCCCGCCAGGTGCGATCTCACGCACCCGCGCGTCGAAGTCGGCGTAGCCGTAGACCGCCGCGTAGCCGTGCTGGCATGCGTACTCGGCCTTGCCCGCGTCACCCGCGGTGCCGAGGAACGGGCGCAGCCCGAGCCGCGGGGCCAGCTGCCCGGCGACGGTACCGACCCCGCCGGCCGCGCCGTGCAGCAAGACGAGCTCGTCCGGCCGGACCCGCGCCACCTGCGTGAGCAGCATGAGCACCACCGGGACGGTGACCAGTATCCCCGCTGACTCCGGCCGCCCGGCCAGGCTGCCGGGCAGCGGGACGGTGAAGATCTCCCTGGCCAGTGCCACCTCGGCGTAGCCGTGTCCTCTGGTGAAGGCCGCGACCAGCTGGCCCGGGCTGAGCGTGGTCACCCCGCTGCCGACCTCGCGTACGGTGCCCGACACTTCCACGCCGGGCACGAATGGGGGCACCCCCAGGCCGTGCCCCATCCGGTTGCGCACGTCGGTGTAGTTGACCCCGGCGAACTCCACCGACACCGACACCTCACCGGGGCCAGGGTGCGGCTCGGGGATGTCTCTGACGGCTAGCACTTCCGGGCCGCCGAACCGGGGAACAACAACGGCAAGCATCTTGTGCAGCCTAAGCGCGAGATGCAATGGTTTGCAACAGAACGAGATCTGCGCGTGGGCACTGGCCCCGGGCTCTCGCGGACCGGGCCTGGCGGCGCTGGCGGCTGACGGGGCGGTGAGGAGAGCCATGGACGCGAGCGCGGACATCGTGGTGGCGGGCGCAGGCCACAACAGCCTGATCGCCGCCTGCTATCTCGCCAAGGCGGGCTACCGGTGCCTGGTTCTCGACGCCCGGCACATCCCCGGCGGCGGGGCGGCCACTGAGGATCTGCTGTTGCCCGGGATCGGCATTGACACCTGCTCCACCGGGCACACCCTGATCCGGAGTAACCCCGTGCTGCTCCGCGACGAGCTAGGGCTGGTGGCCGACTACGGCCTGCGCTACATCGACCCCGATCCCGTCGCGCACGTCGCCTTCCCCGACGGCGAGCACTTCACGATGTGGCTGGACCCCGGGCGCACGGTGGCCGAGATCGCCCGCTTCTCCGTAGCCGACGCGGCCGCCTACCAGCGCCTGCTCGATGAGTACGACCAGGTCAGGTCGATCTTCACCGAATCGCAGTTCACCCCGATCGGGTTCGGGCCCGCGCTGGACCAGAGGCTCGCCGAGCATCCTGCGGGCCGGATCTGGCAGCGCCGCCGTGCTCTGTCCGCCTGGGAAATCATCCGCCACGAATTCACCAGCCGTCACGTCCGGGCCTTCATGCTGTGGATGGCGTTCCAGACCAACCAGGCGGTCGACGTGCCGGGCTCCGGGCTGCTCGCCTACTCGCTGATCTACGGCCGCCAGCAGCGCAGCTGGTCCATCCTGTCCGGCGGCTCCGGCCGCCTGACCGATGCCCTGGTGGGCTACCTGGAGCAGCACGGCGGGACGGTGCTGTGCGACAAGCCCATCACCGCCCTGCTGCTGGACCAGGACCGCTGCGTCGGCGTGCGGACGGCCGACGGGGAGGAACACCGGGCCGGCACCGCGGTGATGTTGACCATCCACATCAAGCACCTGCGTGACATGGCGCCGCGCGAGGCGTGGCCAGAGGAGTTTCACTACGGGGTCGACACCTACGACGTGGGCATCCCCGGCTTCGGCAGCTACCTGGCCACGACCGAGCCGCCGGCCTTCGCTACCGCGGACGGCCCGGTGACGGCAGTGTCGGCCGGGACCGTGGGCTGGCCCGAGGACGTGGTCAAGCTCGGCACCGACCTGCGGGCGGGCCGATTCGTCGCCGAGGTACCGTGGCTGCTGGTGGCCACGCCCACCCTGGTTGACCCAGGCCGTGCTCCCGAGGGGCAGCACACCGTGAAGGTGCTGAGCCAGCAGGTGTACGAACTGCCCGCGGGAATGGGCGGCTGGGACACCGTCAAGGAGCAGCACGCCGACCGGCAGCTTGAGTACCTGCGGCGGTTCACGCCCGGCTTCACCGAGGACAAGATCCTGGCCCGCATGGTCAAGTCCCCCGCCGACTACGAGAAGCTCAACCCTCATATGGTGCACGGCGCATTCCATGGCGGCGACCGTGGCCTGGCCTTTAGCGGCGCGGCCCGCCCGGTGCCCGGCTGGGCGTCGCACCGGATGCCCATCCAGGGGCTTTACCAGACCGGCGGCTCGACGCATCCGGGCGGATCGATCACCGGCGGCCCGGGGCGGAACGCGGCCATTGTCCTCCTGCACGACCTCGGGCACGACCCGGCGGAAGTGATGAGCGCGCCAGCCGCCGCCCTCTACCGCCCGGCTGCCGCCGCCGGGTAGCTCATCACCCCGGGGCCATCAGCGTGCCCGCCCGGTAAGAGTTTCGGCCAGCCAGTCGGCCACCAGAGGCCGGGCCTTGTAGTAGATGTTGTTCAGGATGTGCACCCCGTCGTCGAACACGACATTGGTCACCGGGCCGCCGTATTCCGCCGCGATCCGCTGGCCGTGCTCCGGCGGCGAGCTCGTGTCCAGGCCGCCGTACACCTGCAGCAGCGGCGCGGTGGCCCGGCTGGCCACGCCGGCCAGAGTGATGGACTCCATCATGGCGGCGGGGTCGGGCCCGAGGTGCTGGTACTGGCCGGTCTTCAGCAGCGGCGGCATGTGCTCAAAACGGCCGGCCGGGGTGTACCAGCTCGAGATGGACACCACCGCGCCGACCCGGTGGTCGATCGCGGCCGTGCGGATGGCGAACAGGCCGCCGTAGGAGATGCCGCCGACGGCGAGCCGGCCGATGTCCAGGTCGTCTCGGCCGGCCAGGCTGTCGATGACGGCCCGGATTACGAGCTCGTAGTCCGGGCGCAGCGGGGCGTCCAGGCTCACGATTCCCTGGCCAGGTCCGTCGAAGGCGGCAAAGGCCAGGCCGCGGGCGACGATGTAGTCGCCTAGGTTGAACAGCTCTTCTTTGACCGAGTCCCCGCCCGGGAACATGATCACCACCGGGGGGCGGGTCACCCCGGACGGTATCCGCAGGTAGCCGGGCAGGGTCAGGTTCTCGAACGGGACTTCCAGGATGCTCATCGGCGGTTCGAGCAGCGGCGCCGCCTGCTGCCAGGCCGCGGCCATGGCCTGCAGCGCGGCGCGGTACTGGTCCTTATCGTGGCTGAACAGGAAGCTCGCCCAGTGATAGAGCAGCCCCGCCCGCAGGTAGGCGTCACCCGCCGTCAGCCGCCGGCCTGCCGCGAGCGCGGCGTCTCCCCGGTCGATGTGCGTGCGGGCCTGCGCGCTCCAGGCGCCGCACCACTGTCCGTAGTCGGTGATTTCCTGCCTGAGCTGCTCGAATTCCCAGGGAGAGACGTAGTTGGACAGGATCCGCCAGGTGAAGCGCTCATACATCGTTTGCAGCCGGTCGTCCATGAACTCTCCGATCCCTCCGGGGCCGACCCTCAGCGCGCTTTCTCCTGCGCGGTGGCCTGGTCTGTGACGCCGCTTTCCTCGATCGTTCCGCCGAGATAGAGCGCCCGCATCTGCGGATTGGCGAGGACCTCGGCGCCCGTGCCCTCCAGCCTGACCCGGCCCGCTTCCATCACCACGCCGTGCGTGGCGAGCTCCAGGCCCGCTCGCACGTTCTGCTCCACCAGCAAGATGCTCCGCCCGGTCTGCGCCATGTCCCTGACGCTGGCGTACATGGCGGCGGCCGCGCGCGGCTCGAGTCCCATCGACGGCTCGTCCAGTACCACCAGGGCCGGATCGAGCATCAGCGCCCGGGCCAGCTCCACCATCCTCTGCTGGCCGCCGGAAAGCTGTCCGGCCCGCTCGCGAGCGCGCTCACGGACGATCGGGAACTGGTCGCTGACCCCGTCCAGGCGGCGGCGCAGCAGGGCCTGGTCTTTGATCAGGTAGCCCCCGATCTCCACGTTCTGCCGCACGGTGAGGTCGGGGAACAAGTTCCGCGACTGCATGACCTGGACGATGCCTGCCTCGAGCACCCTCCGGGGCGAAACGCCGCCGATCGGCGTGTCGCGGAAGGTGATGGTGCCGAGCCGGGGCCGCAGCAGTCCGCTGACGACCTTGAGCAGGGTGGACTTCCCGGCACCGTTGGGGCCGACCACGCAGGTGATTGAGCCCTGGGCCACGGTGAGATCCACGCCGCGCAGCACGTCTCCCCCGCCGTAGCCGGCGAACAGCCCGGCGATGGTCAGCATGTCAGCTTCCCTCCTTCGGCCCGGTGCCGAGATAGGCCTCGAGCACCGCCGGGTCGGAGCGGACCTGCCCGGGCGGGCCGCTGGTCAGCGCGGATCCCTGATGCATGACGACCACCTGGTCACACAGCCTCATCACGAATTCCATGTCGTGCTCGACGATGATGAAGGTGACGCCCTCGGAGTTCAGGGCCCGGATCCGGTCGGAGATGTGCTGCAGCAGGCTGGGGTTGACGCCTCCGGCCGGCTCGTCGAGCAGGATTACCGACGGCCTGGCCATCGTGATGAAAGCGAACTCCAGCAGCTTCTGCTGGCCATAGGACAGATCGCCGGCGATCTCCGGCGCGAGCCGGGCCAGGCCGGCAAATTCGAGCACCTCCATCGCGCGCTCCCGCTCATCCGCCGCGTCCCACGCGCGCGCCTGGGCGGCGAATCCCTGGCGCTGGGCGGCGACGTGCACGTTCTCCAGCACGGTGAGCCTGGGGAAGATCCGGGTGATCTGAAAGGTCCGGCCGATCCCCCGCTCGAAGACCTTGTCCGGCTTGGCGTTGGTGATGTCCTGGCCCCGCAGGCTGACCTGGCCCGAGTCGGCGGTCTCGTAGCCAGTGATGACGTTGAACAACGTCGTTTTGCCTGAGCCGTTCGGGCCGATGAGGCCATTGATGGCCTGATCCTCGAACGTCATCGAGCAGCCGGCCAGCGCGCGGATTCCGCCGTAGGACTTGTTCAGGTCGGTGACTTGGATGACGCTCATGCCCTGTCCTTCTGTCCGGCGTCTGGCCTGGCGTCTTTCGGCCCGGCGCCTTTCTGCCCGGTGTCTTCCTGCCCGGTGTCTTCCTGTCTGGCGCGCGCCCTGACGACCAGCCGGGCCCGCCACGCGCTGGTCACACCCGGCACGATGCCGCCGGGCAGCAGCCGCAGGATGAGAATGAAGAGCACGCCGTAAGCGATGAGGTACAGGTTGGCGTTGCCGAACTGCAGGTAGAAGTACTGCTGGAGCGGGATGAGCACCAATGCGCCCAGCACCGGGCCGGACAGGGTGCCGATGCCGCCGACGAAGACGAGGACCGCGACGGCCAGGTCGAAGGTCGGATCGAAGGCGAACTGCGGGTACACCGAGCCCACGAACGGCGCATACAGGCCGCCGGCGATCCCGACGAAGAACGCCGAGGCCGCGTAGGCGATCAGCTTGGTGCGGGTGACCTTGATGCCGAGCCCGCGGGCCCGCTCCTCGTCGTCGCGGATGGCGAAGAGCCCCAGCCCGTACTTCGACCGCCGGATCCACCAGGCCACCCCGCCCGCCACCACCGCGGCCAGCAGCCCGACGTAGTAGAAAGGCATGTTGAAGAAATCGCCTGTCCACGTCGGGAACGGCATGGTCAGGCCCCCTGAGCCGTTCGTGAACCTGGTCAGGTTGAAGGCCAGCAGCTGCAGGATGAACATGATCGCGATGGTCAGCACGATGAACGTGTGCTTGCGCACCCGCAGCAGCAGGAAGCCGATCGGGATGGAGGCCAGGGCGGCGACCAGGCCCGCCACCGGGAGCAGCCCGAACAGTCCCCAGCCGCCGGGCAGGTGGGCGTGAATGGTGATCAGGGCCACGGTGTACTGCCCGATGCCGTAGTAAGCGGCATGGCCGATGGAGATATACCCGGAGAACCCGGAGAAGATATTCCAGCCGATCGCCGCGATCAGGTAGATCATCGTGAAGACGCCGATAGACGTCACGGTCGGGTTGGGGAACGCCAGCGGGAACGCGATCAGCAGCACCAGCAGCCCGGCTGTCGCGCCGTACCGCACCGGGCGAGGCGGGCGGTAGGGAACGTGCTGAGGCGAGGCGGCGCCGACGGGAGCAATCTCGGTCGTGGTCATTGAGCACGCACCGCCGTCCGGCCGAAGAGCCCCTGCGGCCGCAGCAGCAGTACCAGGATCAGCACGAGGTAGAACGTGGTCTGGCCCCACGTCGGTGACCAGACGACCGCGACCACGTCCTCGATGACCAGCATCACGATGGAAGCCACCAGCGCCCCGCCGAGACTGCCGAACCCGCCGAGGATGACGATGGCCAGCAGCCGGGAGATGAGGTCGTAGGAACTGGCGGCGTTGAAGGAGTTGGTCGAGCCGAAGACCATGCCGCCCGCCGCGGCCAGCGAGATGCCGATGCCGAGAGTGAAGGCGGAGATCCGGTTGACGTCAATGCCCACCATCTTGGCCGCGGTCGGGTTCTGCGTGGTCGCGCGCAGGTTGCGGCCGAACCTGGTCCGGTACAGCAGCCAGTACAGGGCGCTGAGCAGGACCACGGCCATCGCGAACGAGAAGAGGTAGATGTAGGGAAAGACCAGCGAGCCGATCTGGACCGAGGAGTTGACGTAGGAGGTAGTGGTCTGCACCAGGTTGCTGGTGAAGATGAGATCGAGGATTCCCTCGATGACCGTGCCCACCGCGAACATGGTGAGCAGGGACATGATCACCCGGTCCCGGTGGATCGGCTTGATCATGGTCCAGTAGATGACCACGCCGACTCCGAACATGGCCGGCAGCGTGATCAGCAGGCCCAGGAACGGGTCGATGTGCAGGTGCGAGTACAGCGCATAGCTGAGGTAGGCGCCGAGCACCACCAGGATGCCCTGCGCGAAGTTGACGATTTCCATCACGCCGAAGACCAGCGTCAGGCCGGCGGCCATCAGCGCGTAGAACCCGCCGATCAGGATGCCGTCGATGATGGCCTGCAGGATCAGCACGGTTTTGCTCCCACCCTAGAAACCCTCCGAGCTCCGGTGCATCGCCGCGGGCGGCCCTCCCGGCGCCGGGCCGGGACGGCCGCGCCGGGAGGTACCGCCCAGGCTCACGGCGTCTGGCCCCAGGGGGTCTTGACCACCAGGACCGGCTTCGGTTGCCCGACCCCGAGGGGCAGCACGTCGACCAGCTGGCCGTTCTGCCACTGGAACACGTATGGGGTGGCCGCCTTGTTCTCGCCGTCGGCGGCGAACTGCACCGGGCCCTGGACGCTCTGGAACCTGGCGCCGGACTGGAGATAGGCGTTGAGCTTGGCGTTACTCGTGCTCTTGATGTGAGTGACCGCCTGCGCCAGTACCTGCCCGGTGGAGAATGCCTCGGCGACGTCGGCGCTGATGTTGGCCGCCGTGCCGCCGAACATCTTCAGGTACAAGGCCACCATCTGGCTGTTCTGGTAGAACGTGGAGCCGGGGTACCAGGTGTTCGGAACCATGATGCCCTGGGTGTTCTTGGCCCCCACCGCCTTGACGAACGCGGCCCCCTGGTCCGGCCCGGAGGCCTCGATCAGGATCTTGGGGTTGTAGTGGTCCTGGATGAGGTCCTGGATGAAGCCGTAACCGTCGGGCGGCATCGTGCCGAGCACGACCACGGGCGCCTTGGACGCGGCGATCGCCGAGGCGATCGGCGTGTAGTCGGTCGTTTCCACCGGGTAGAGCTTGTACACGGCGCTGGTGAAACCGTGCGCGGTCAGGTAACTGCGCGCGCCGTCCAGCATGGGCTGCAAGAACGGGTCGGTCATCGACGCGTAGGCCACCGGCTCGGGCTTTTGCGTGGCGACCAGCCACTTGGCGAAGGTGATCATCTGATACTTGGCCGACGCGCTCACGTCGTAGACGCTGTGCAGGCCCTGCTGGAACACCGACGGGCCGCCGCCGATCCCCTCGAGCATCACGTAGTTGTACCGATGCGCGATCACCGACGCCGGCTTGGTGAGCAGCGTGGAGTAGGGCCCGGCCACGAAGGTCACGTGATCGAGCGTGATGAGCTTCTGGTAGTTCGTGACGACCTGAGTGGGGCTGGAGCCGTCAGACAGGAATTCCAGCTTGACCTTGCGCCCGAGGATGCCGCCGTGAGCGTTCTGGAACGCCGCCCAGGTCTCGTAGCCTTGCTTGGTGGCCAGCCCGTCACCGGAGAAGTCCCCCGACAGCGAGACCGAGACGCCGACGGTGATCGGCCCTGATGAACTTCCTGAGCCGCCGGACGAGGATGCGCCGCACGCGGCCACGAGCAGCGTCGTCATGCCCGCCGCCAGCCATCCGGCCGCTCTGCCTGGTCTCAGCGCCGACAGCGAGCGAGTTGCCGCCGCGCTACGTGTCTTCAGCACAAGTGATCAACCTCCTGAGGGATACCGGCCAGGTCAGGTCGGCCGACCCGAGGCCAGCGACAACTGGCGCTCAGTGAGTGGGCGCCCACGTGCAGCGGTCTCCCGCCACGGTCCAGACGGTGTCGGTCGGCGGCGGCGCCCAGAACTCCAGGAACGAGAACTCCTCCGGCGAGTCGTTCTCGAACCAGTGGACCTCGCCGGGAGCGACAAGTGCGCTCATGCCCGCTTCCAGCCTGACCGGGCCGGCCGTGGTATGCAGCAGACCAGAGCCGGTCAGGATCCAGAAGACGTGCGAGCAGTTCTCGTGATAATGCGCAGCAGAGGTGTCACCCGGGTGATAAATAATGCGGTCGGCGCGCAGTAACTCCGCGCCGACCGGCACGTTTTCCGTGACAAGATCCAGCCGGTCACGGGTGTCGCGGGTGGAGGTCAGATGCGGCAGATCGCCGACGGGGAAGAGTTTTGCCGGCACTGGGCCATCCCTCTCCGGATTCTCCAGTAGCAACGCTCGTCATTGGGCACATGTGCCGGAAAGGAACTTCCGGATCCCCGCGCGGCTATTGGCCGGATGACCGGATGGCGTCCGGCCGTGGGTGGGCACTCCAGCACGTGCCTGGATACCGGCCACGGCGGCACCTTAAAGCACCCGCCGGCCTGGCTGGCTATACCTTCGGTGACCGGCGCATACTCCTGGTAGCCCGCTCAAACTGCCGCGTATTGTGTTGCATCCGTGTAACTCAATCGATTGCAGTAATGGTACGATTCGCCCGCTAGCGTGTCAATGATCAGAAACAAAGCATCGCCGAGCATCCCATTTACCAGCAAAACACCTGGTCACAGGCGAACGGCAGGGACGCTGGACGACTGCGCAGCCCTCCGGCGATTACCCAACGATTACCCGGTCGCGTGCAATCACTGGCACAGAGTGCCCGCCGCGATGTGGAGCGGGTGGCTGATGCGGTCAGCCGGCGGTGCGGTGACCCCGCGATTCGCCGGCCACCCGCCCAGCTCAGTCATGCGGCCGACTGGGCCAGCATGCACTCCAGACCGTCCGGCCCGGCGGTAAGAGCGATCTCAGTCGCCGGGCTGAGCCACAGCATGCTTTCCCGCTCCAGCGGGTACCGCTCCGCGCCGACCTGCGCCGTGCCCGAGCCCGCGGCCACGTAGACCATGGCCTCCTGGGCCGCGACCGGGACCGGCGGCATGGCCGCCCCGGGGGCGAGCGTGAACAGCCGGCCCTGCATCTTCACCGGGGCGCCGAAGGCGGACGAGTCCGCGCAGACTGTCTCGGTCCAGCCCGCTCCATGCCGGGTGGTCATCTCGCTGCGGCTGCGCACGACTGGCATCTGGGGTTGCTCCTCGGTGAGCGGGCCCGGGGGCAGGCCGGGAGGGTCACATGGTGACGATCGGGCGGATGGCCTCGCGCCGCTCCAGCATGGTGTAGGCCGTCGCGACATCGCTGAGCGGGTACTGGTGGCTGGTGAGCGGATCGGTGCTGACGACCCCGGCGGCGAGCAGCGAGATCATCGCCGGGTAGGCACCCGGGCTTGACCGTACGCCGAGTACGTCCAGCTCGTCCAGGGTCACGGCGTCGACCGGAAGTTCCGCGGTCTGACCGCCGGCCAGCCCGAGCAGCGCGACCTTCCCGCCGCGCCGGACCGACCGCAGCGCCTGCGCCACGACCGGCGGATTGCCCGAGCAGTCGAACACGCAGTCGGCGCCGCGACCGCCGGTGGCGGCGCGGATGGCCGCGACGGGGTCGGTGTGCTCGTAGTCCACGAGGTCGGTACTGCCCAGCTCACCCGCCGTCGCCAGCCGCTGGCCCCGGCCGACCATGATGACCTGGGTGGCCCCGGCCGCCCTCGCCACCTGCAGCATCAGCAGGCCGAGCAGCCCTGGCCCGAACACGGCGACGGCGGCGCCCGGCCCAAGTGCGGCTCTGCGCGCCGCGTGCACGGTCAGCGCGCCCTGGTTGACCAGCGCCGCGGCGGCGTTGCTGACCTGCGGGGGCACCTTATGCAGGGCAGTCGCAGGCCGCACGGCGTATTGGGCGAGCGCTCCTGGCGCGGTGTGGCCGTACAGCCGGAATCCGGGCTCCCTGACCCGCTCGCACAGGTTGTAGCGACCGCTACGGCACATCGGGCACTCGCCGCAGCCGGTATGGTTCTCCGCCACGATCCGGTCGCCAACAGCCAGCCCGCTGCGCTCCGTTCCCGGCCCCAGCGCGGCCACCTCGCCGGACCATTCGTGACCGATGATGAACGGCAGCTCCGGCGGCCAGGTGCCCTTATAGGCGCCCTGTACGATCTTCAGATCGGTCCCGCAGATCCCGCACGCCCGGACCCGGCACAAGACCTCCCCCGGCCCGGCGACCGGGACAGGCACCTCTTCCAGCTCAAGCCGGCCGAAGTTACGCAGGACGGCCGCCTGCATCAGCGCCGGGACGTCCGCGCCGCTCACCGGGCCGCCCCGGCCTCGGCGGCGGTCACGGTCCCGTCGCCAGTGGCGGAGTTCGCGGAAGCGGCGGCGGGGGACGCCAGCGCGGCCCAGATCTCCCTGGCGCGCTGCACCACGTAGTCGGCCACGGCCTCGGCGATCTCCTCGGCCCGGGCGCGCTCCGCCCGGGCCGGCTGACCGTACCAGCCGGTCGGGGCGATGTCGCGGAAGTCGCTGAGGACCGGGTAGACGTCAGGGCGCCGGTACAGGCCGTGCGCGGCCTCGCCCGCGGCGTGATCGCTGGGCTCGGTGGCCTCGTCCAGCCGGACCAGGCCGGCGTCGTAGGCGAGCACCGCAGCCGTCTCCATCGCCCCGGCGTGGGTGAACTCCATCTCGCCCGGATACTGGCTGCTCGTGATCACGTGCGCTTCCGCGATCACGATCTGCACGCCGTGCTGCTGCTGGGCCGCGCTGGCCGCCAGCCGCAGGGTAGGTGAGTTGCCCTCGTGCCAGTTGACCACGACGATCCGCTCCGCCCCCGCCGACCGGAGGCCGCCGCAGATGTCAACCACGATCGCGGCCAGGGTGGCCGGAGCCAGGGACAGCGAGCCGGGCCAGGGCAGGTGGTATGGGGCGATCCCCACCGAGCCCAGGGACGCGACCACGGTGTCGAGCCTTTCGGCCACCCGCTCGGCGATGGACAGGGCGGCGAACGCATCGGTGCCCAGTGGCAGATGCCCACCGTGCTGCTCGACGCTGCCGGTCGCGATGACCGCGGTCCCGCTGCCCGCAAGCAACCTGGCCGCGGCGGGCTGGGACAGGCGCTCCAGCTGACGCTCGGGATGACGGGGCATGTTGGTCTCAGCCTCCATATCCGGCAGCAGTGCCGTCCTCGGCCGCCTCGCGGTGAGCGCTGATCGGCGTCTGCCACACCTCGGTTACCACATCCACCAGTGCGGGCCCGGCACCTTCCGCAGCCGACCGGAGGGCCGCGGCCAGCTGCCCCGGCTCGGTCACCCGCTGGCCGCGCAGGCCGAAGGCCCGCGCCACGTCCGCGAACGCAACGTCACCGAAATCCTCGTCCTCCCAGCCGCGGCCGAAGACGATGCGGCGGTACCAGCGGATCCATCCGAGGGAGCGGTTGTTCAGCACCACGATCGTGATCGGCAGCCTGTGCTCGACGATCGTGGCGAGCTCACCGACCGCGTACCCGAACGCCCCGTCCCCCGCCAGCACCACGGTCCGGCCGCCCGGCCGCGCCGTGGCCGCGCCGACGGCGGCGGGCAGCGCATACCCCAGGCCGGCCTGGCCGCGCGGGAACAGCACCCGGCGGCCCGGGGTGTGCTGCTCTAAGTACGCTCCAGCCCACCCGCTCGCCAGGCTGGCGTCGCAGACCAGCAGGTCGTCAGGACACAGCACGCGCTCCAGCTCGCCGAGCACCCGCTGCGGCGCAATAGGTACCCGGTCGCTCAGCGCGCTCGGCGTCCCGCTTCTCCCGCCAGCTCCCGGTCAGGGCCGCCAGCCACTCCCGCCAGGCGGCCCGGTCTGGCTCCGGCTCCGCCGATTCCGCGAGCGCGGCGGACAGCGAGAGCACTCCGGCCCGGGCGTCTCCGAGCATCCCCGCCTCCAGCGGGAACGCCCGGCCGAGCTCGGCCGGGTCCAGGTCGAGCTGGAGCACCGCCTGATCGCTGCGGGGCAGGGACCAGTTCATGGTGGCACCGCCGCTGGCCTTAGTTCCGATCAGCAGCACGACATCCGCCTCGGTCAGCGCCGCCGTGGCTGAGGCAGCGCCCATCGAGCCCGCGACGCCCACGCTCAGCGGATGATCTTCGGGGATCACGCCCTTGCCGGTCAGCGTGGTGCCGACCGCGGCCGACAACCGCTCGGCCAGCGCGGTCACCGCCGGGCCGGCGCCGGAGTGCATGGCCCCGCCGCCTGCCAGCAGGTAAGGGCGGACCGCCCGGCGCAGTACCGCGGCGGCCGCCGCGATGTCACCTGGGTCGGGCACCGGCCGGAACGGCGGGAAGCTCCCGAACCGGGCTGGCCCGGCGGTGCCCGTGGACCGCTCAGCGGGCCACGCCTTTTCAGCCGGGCCATCGAGCACATCCTGCGGCAGGAACAGCGCCACCGGTCCCGGGCGGCCCGTCGTGGCCATCCGGAAGGCCTGGGCTACCAGGGCCGGCATCGCGGCCGCGTCAGGCACCAGGGCCTGCCATTTGGTCACGGGCGCGAGCAGGCTGGCCTGGTCGAGCGCCTGCGAGGCCGCGCTCCGGTACCGGTGCGGGGCCAGCCGGGCCGGCAGTTCGCTGACCAGCGCGACCACCGGAACCGACGCGCCGAGCGCCTCACCGAGCCCCGACGGCAACTTGGCCGCACCCGGCCCGACCGTCGCGTCGCAAACTCCCACCGACCCGGTCACCCGGGCGTAGGCGTCGGCGGCGTAGGCAGCCGTACGCTCGTCCCTGACCAGGACGTGCCGCAGGGCAGGCTCCCGGTCGAGGATCCCGTCGTACAGGGCGAGAGTCTGCCCGCCGGGCACGCCGAAAACGTGCCGGACGCCGTGCTCGGCCAGCAACCAGGCCAGCAGCGCGCCGCCGTGCCGGGCCAGCGAGACCGACGAGGAGGCGTCCGGCGGCCAGGGCTCGCCGGTCACGGAGCCCCGCGGCTTCCCGGCAGCGTCAGGGCCGACGGCCCAGCTCCCCGCATAGACCCGCTGCTTCCGCACTGACCCTCCGGCTCCGGCAGTGATCGGTCTCGCGCTGCAACCGTTTGCGAGCGCATTGTCGCCAGCGGCCAGGAAATTTGTCAAGAGGCAGGCGGCAGCCGGCCGCACCGGCCGCCGCCCGTCCACGCTCATCGGCGGCCGCGGCGGGCGGGACAGACGGAAGATCGTGGCCAGACACTGGCACACACGGCGGTGCAAATGATTGCCTACGATCCTCAGCCCCGGAGCGAGAGGATTCCCGTGCCTGACGATCAGGTCAGATCAGCCATCGCCAACTGGGGACCACGCTTCACGTCGCAGGGCGTGGATCCTGGCGATTTCGCCCGGGTGACCAGGGGCCTGGAGACTGGGCCGACTGGCTGGACGCGTGGTGCGCGAACGGTGATGTGCACGCCGGCCTGGCCCGCGAGGCGGAAGGCCTCGGCCGGCGGCGCACGGCCGGCGAGGCCTGGGTCCGCGCCGCGCTCAGCTATCACTTCGCCAAGTTCGTCTGGATGCTGGACGAGAGCAGGCACCGTGCCGCGGCCGACCGGGCGGTGGCCGCGATGGCCAACGCGCACCGGCTGCTGGATCCGGCCGCGGAGCGGCTGGAAATCGAGTTCGACGGCATCACCATGTACGGCAACCTGCGGCGGCCCCCGGGCGTGGACCGCCCTCCGCTGGTCCTGCTCATCGCGGGCCTGGACTCGACCAAGGAAGAGTTCTTCGCCGCGGAGAACGTCTTCCTGGCGCGCGGCATGGCCACGTTCTCCCTCGACGGGCCCGGGCAGGGCGAGACGGGGTACGCCAGCACCATCCGCCCCGACTTCGAGGCACCGGTCGCTGCAGCTCTCGATGTGCTGGGCCGGCGGCCTGACCTCGACAGCCGCCGGGTAGGCATGCTGGGCGTCAGTCTGGGCGGTTACTTCGCCGCCCGGGCCGCCGCGTTCGAGTCCCGGATCCGGGCGCTGGTCATCTCCGGGGGGCCCTACGACTACGGGGCGCTCATCCGGAACCGGCCCGCGCATAGCGTCGCGACCTTTGCCCACAACAGCGGGACCAGCAGCCTGGAGGAGACGTACGCGTTCGCCGAGAAGCTGAGCCTGGCCGGTGTGCTGCACCGGCTGACTCAGCCAATGATCGTGGTCTTCGGCAAACTGGACCGGCTCGTCCCCTGGCCACAGGCGGTCCAGGTGGCCGATGAGGCACCCGGCGCCAGCCTGTGGATGTTCGACGAGGGCAACCACGTGTGCATGAACATGACCTACCGGTGGCGTCCCCAAGCCGCCGACTGGCTGGCCGAGCGGCTGGCCGATTACCGGCCTAGCGGTCGACCAGGCTCATGTCCGCGAACCGGTCTCCGCTGGCCACGCCAGGCGGGAAGGCCTCGCTCAGCTCACGTACTTCAGCCTCGGCCAGCTTCAGGTCCGCCGCCGCCATGTTCTGCTCCAGGTGACTGAGCTTGCCGGTGCCGGGGATGGGAACGATGTCCTCGCCCTGGGCCATCACCCACGCAATGGCCAGCTGTGCCGGCGTGCAGCCGTGCGCGGCGGCGATGTCACGCAGCCGGGCGGCCACGGCCGCGTTGGCCCGCAGGTTGTCGCCCAGGAACCGCGGATGCTTCCGGCGGACGTCCTCCGGCGGGAGCTGGCCGGGATCGGTGAAGCTGCCGGCCAGGAAGCCGCGGCCGATCGGGCTGTATGCGACGAAGCCAATGCCCAGCTCGCGCACGGTCGGCAGGATCTCCCGCTCCGGATCACGCGACCACAGGCTGTACTCGGTCTGCAGCGCGGTGATCGGATGGGTCGCGTGAGCGCGGCGGATGGTGGCCGGCGCCGCCTCGGAGAGGCCGAGATAGCGCACCTTCCCCGCAGTGACCAGCTCGCCCATGGCGCCGACGGTCTCCTCGATCGGCACCTGCGGATCCACCCGATGCAGGTAGTACAGGTCGATGCAGTCGACACCGAGCCGGGCCAGCGATGCGTCGCAGGCCTGCGGCACGTAAGCCGGATCGCCGTTGACCCCGAGGAACGATCCGTCGTCACGCCGGATGTTGCCGAACTTGGTGCCGATGACGACCTGGTCGCGGCGCCCGGCGAGCGCCTGGCCGACCAGCCGTTCGTTGGTGAAGGGCCCGTAGGCGTCGGCGGTGTCGAAGAACGTGCAGCCCAGTTCGAGCGCCCGGGCCAGCACCAGCAGTGATTCCGTTTCTTCCTTGCTTCCGTACATGCCGGCCATGGGCATGCAGCCCAGGCCGAGCGCGGACACCGCCACGCGGGCCGAGCCGATGTACCGCGTCTGCATGGTGCCTCCATCGTGGCCAGATCGTGCTGGTCAGGTCCGCTCAGCCGCCGGATCTTGGTGGCCGCCGCTCGGTCCGCCATCGTTCCCCACCTTGCTGCGAACCACGCTGAGGATCTTGCTAGCCACTCGGGGGCTAGGACTGGGCGGAGGGCAGGTACGGGATAGACAGGCGGACCGTGGTCCCGCGGCCTGGTGAGGTGGTCAGCTCGAGGTGGCCGCCGAGGAGTTCGGCCCGCTCGCGCATGCCGGACAGGCCGAAGCCCGTAGGTCCCCCGCGGATGCCGCCCGCCGGGACCTCAGCCGTATCGAAGCCGGAGCCGTCGTCGGTCACTTCCAGCACGGCCCGGTCCTTCTGCCGGTACAGCCGGACCCGGACCGACTGGGCGCCGGCGTGCTTGGCCGCGTTCTGCAGCGCCTCCTGCGCGGTCCGGTAGACCGCCGTCTCCGCGTGCTCGGCCATGCTGAGCGCGTCCGCGTCAACCTGCACGTCCAGCGTGGGAAATCCGTGGCCCAGGCTTTCCAGGCTGGCGGCCAGGCCCGAGGTCGTCGAGCACCGGCGGACGCAGCCCGGCGATCGCCGACCGGGTCTCGTCCAGCGCGGCCCCGGCCAGTTCCTGGGCCCGGGCCACCTGCTCGGCCGCGACCTCGGGCGAGCCCGGGATGGCGTCCGCCGCGGCCGAGAGGTGGAAGAACAGGCTGACGATGCGCTGGCTGATGCCGTCGTGGATCTCGCCGGCCATCCGGCGCCGCTCGTGCTCCTGCCACTCCACCATCCGCTCCGCGAACCGCTCCAGCGCCTCCTCCCGCTCGGCCAGCCTGCGGTGCAGCCGGGCGTTCTCGATCGCCCCGGCCACCAGGCCCGCCACCGAGCGGAGCAGTTCCACGTCGGCCGGGGTGAACTCACGGCGCAGCCTGGTGTGCACGTTCAGCACGCCGACCAGGTGGCCCATGGGGGTGACCACGGGCACCGAGAGCATGGAGGTGAACTCCTCGCCGCGCAGCGCCGGGATGTAGCGGTACCGGGGGTCGGCCGTCTTGTTGTCCACGATGACGGCGGGCTGGCCGTGGTCGGCCACCCAGCCGGCCACCCCCTCGCCCAGGGCCAGCTCGATGGTGCCGACCATGGTGTCGAAGGGAGGCGTCGCCCCGCGCAGCTGGAGCTTGCGGCCCTGCTCGTCGAGCAGGTGCACGAAGCACACGTCGGTCTCGGTGGTCTCGGTGACCAGCTGGGCGACGCCCTGCAGGATCCGGTCCAGGTCCAGGCCGGCCGAGATGGTCTCGACCACCTTGGACAGGAGCTGGGCCTCCCGCTCCGCGTCGGCCACCCCGAGCCGGCCCGGCCCGTCACCCGCGCCCAGCCCCGGGATCAATGGAAGACCCCCTCGCGCAGCGCGACCGCGACCGCGCCGGCCCGGTCGGACACGCCGAGCTTGCGGTAGATGCCGCGGGAGTGCGTCTTCACCGTCTCCTCGCTGACCACCAGCCGCATCGCGATGGCCCGGTTGGACAGCCCGCCCACCAGCAGCGACAGGACCTCGCTCTCCCGCTGGGTCAGCCCCAGGTGGGCGCCCGGCCAGAACTCGCCGCTGCGCAGCCGGGCGGCGGACAGCGCGACCCGGCCGGCCAGGCTGGGGTCGATGAGCACCTCGCCCTCGCAGATCCGGCGCAGGTAATCCACCAGCTCGCCGCCCCGGATCCGCTTGAGCAGGAACCCCGCCGCGCCGACCCGGAGCGCCTGGTAGAGGTACTGCTCGTCGTCGTAGACGGTGAGGAATACGACCTTGCAGCCGGGGGTGACCCGGAGGATCTCGGCGCACAGGTCCAGCCCGCTGGCCCCGCGCAGCCGGACGTCGAGCAGCACCGCGTCCGGCTTCAGCTCGCCGGCCAGGCGGACCGCCTCGCCCGGGTCGCTGGACTCACCGACGATGTCCACCTGGTCCCGGTACGGCGCCAGCATGGCCTTCAGGCCGTCCAGGACCATCTGGTGATCGTCGACGATCACCACGGTCATCGGCCCCGGCGTCAGGTGGTCCATGCCCGGAACGGTACCCACCCGGCGGTCACGTGCGCGCCTCAAGCAGGTGCCAGAGCAGCAGGAGCTGGGCGATGGCCAGGGATTCACTGCGTTTCCCTGGGGCGTACTCGCCCAGCTTGTCCGGCAGCGCCACGTCGGTGCCGCCCTGGGGAGGGCGCGAACGACAGCTGCTCCCAGATCGCCTTCTCGACGATCCGGCTGTCCTCCCGCGGCGCGTACCCGTGCACGTGCAGCGCGTCCACCGGGCGGCCGTCGCTGTCCCTGATCAGCTTGAGGTGCACGGTCCGCCGGTCGTCGTCGCTGAGCACGTGGGCCAGTTCGGGGTGCTGGATGGTCGGCCGGAGCAGGATCTCCGCGGACAGCGGGGTGCCGGGCGGGGCGTCGCGCCCGGCAGCCGGGGCGAACCGGATCGAGATGTCAGCCTGCTGCCGCTGCGGGCGGATGTACGCGGCCGATTCGGGCTCGCGCCGTTCCAGCTCGGCCAGGACCTGCTCGGGGGTGTACCCGCGCTCGGCGCAGTCCCGCTTGAGCTTCCACTCCCGCCGGATGTCCTCGGGCGGGTCCAGGTACACGGAGATGTCGAAGCAGGCCCGCGACAGCCGGGTGTGCAGCGGCAGCAGGCCCTCGACGATCACGAACTCGCGCGGCTCGACCAGGACCGGCCGCACCAGCTGCCCGGTGGCATGGTCGTAGACGGGCTTGAGGATGGGCCGCCCGAGCGCGAGCAGCTGAAGGTGCTGCTCCATCACGTCCATGTAGTTGCAGTCCGGGTTGAGCACGGTGAACGGGACATTCCGCCGTTCCGCCCGGTCGTAGCGGTGATAGTCGTCCACGCACAGCGCGGTGGCCCGGTCGGCGCCGAGCGCCGCGGCGATGCCCCGGGTCAGCGTGGTCTTGCCCGCGGCGCTGTCGCCCGCGATGGCCAGCATGACGGGCCGGGGCGGCTCCGGCACCGACTCGCTCCGGCGTAGCCGCATGAGCTTGTCGGGCATCAGGCTGATCGCCTCCCTCACCGGCTGGCCCCAGCAGCCAGCACTTCCCCCAGTCTGAACTGGACTTTCCACCCTAAGCAGGGCCGATCGTCCCTACCTCCCCCCAGCCGGGGAGACCAGGGGGGAAGTCATGGCCCGGCCTCCCCCGCCCGGTCCACCCCTGCGGGGGATGTGCCGGCCTGGGCCGCGGCCTACCGTCGGCGGGATGGACGCACTGGCCGCGCGGGCGTCGGCGCTGGTGGCCCCCCCGAAGGGGATCCTCGCCACCGGCCCGGGCGGCGCGGCCATGGCCGGCCGGCTGGCGGCCGCCGGGGTGGCCCCCACCGGGGAGAACCGCCGGGCGTTCCGCGAGCTGGTGGTCACCGCGCCCGGCCTGCGGGCCGGCATCAGCGGGGTGATCCTGGACGCCGAGGCCATGCACCAGCGCTCGGCGGAGGGGCAGCCGCTGCCGGAGGCCGCCGCCGCGGCCGGCCTGATGACCGGGGTCCGGGCGGACGCGGGCCGGCACCCGCTGCCCGGCACCCGGGCCGAGACGGTCACCGAGGGCCTGGACGGCCTGCCGGCCCGGCTGGAGGGGTGGGCCCGGCGCGGCGCGGTGTTCGCGACCTGGCGGGCCGTGCTGCGGATCGGGCCGGGGACCCCGTCGCCGGTGGCGGTCCGGGCCAACGCCCAGGCCCTGGGCCGGTACGCGGCCGCCTGCCAGCACGCGGGCCTGGTCCCGGTGGTGGCGCCGCACCTCGACGGCGGCGGCCCGCACGCGGCGGCCCGGCATTCACTGGCCCAGAACTCGCTAGCCCCGTACTCGCTGGCCCCGTACTCGCTGGCCCAGAGCGAGACCGTGATGTCGCTGGTGCTGCTGGCGGTGATGGCCGAGCTGCACGACTACGGCGTGGATCCGGCGGCGGTGGTGCTCAAGCCGACCATGACCCGGCCGGGACGCGGGGCGGCGGCCAGCGTGACGGAGTGCGCCGAGGCGACCGTGCGGACCCTGGGCGGGGTGCCGGTCACGCTGGCGGGCGTGGCCTTCGCGGCCGACGCCCAGCGGCCCGGGCAGGCCACCGGGATCCTGGCCGCGATGCAGTCGCTGCCGCACATCTGCCCGCTCACGTTTGCCTTCGGCCGGGCCCTGACCGGCCCGGCCCTCGCGGCCTGGGGCGGCCGGCCAGGCCGGTGGGCGGCGGGCCAGCGGGCGCTGGCGCACCGGGTGGCGATGAACGTCGCGGCCATGGAAGGCCGCTACACCCCGGAACTGGACCTCGACGCCGCCTGACCGCCGCCGGCCGGGGTGAGCCGTCCGGTCAGGCCGTTAGAGAAAACGAGCTCAGACGTTGAAGCCGAGGGCGCGGAGCTGCTCGCGGCCGTCGTCGGTGATCTTCTCCGGGCCCCACGGCGGCAGCCAGACCCAGTTGATCCGGAAATCGGTCACCAGGCCGTCGAGCGCCGACCGGGCCTGGTCCTCGATCACGTCGGTGAGCGGGCAGGCGGCGCTGGTCAGCGTCATGTCGATGGTCAGGGACTTGTCCTCGTCCAGCGTCACCCCGTAGATGAGCCCGAGGTCGACCACGTTCACGCCCAGCTCGGGGTCAACCACGTCACGGAGGGCCTCGACCAGGTCCTCGGTCTCCGGGGTGATCTGCAGCAGGGGCCCGCTGGCCCCGGTGTCGCCGTGCCCGTGCCGTCCGTGTCGCTGGGCCGTGCCGTCCGTCATTTCTCTTCCTCCAGCGCTTGCGCGGTCGCGTCCTTCCAGGCCATCCAGCCCAGCAGGGCGCACTTGATCCGGGCCGGGTACTTCGCCACTCCGGCGAACGCCACGCCGTCGCCGAGGATTTCCTCGTCCGGCTCCAGCTGGCCCTTGGACTGCATGAGGCGCAGGAACTCCTCGGCCAGGCCCATCGCCTCGGGCACGGTCTTGCCGATGATCAGCTCGCTCATCACCGAGGCGCTGGCCTGGCTGATCGAGCAGCCCAGCGCGTCGTAGGACACGTCGGCCACGACCGGCTCGCCGGTCGCGTCCTTGAGCGTGACCCGCAGCGTCACCTCGTCCCCGCACAGCGGGTTCACGTGGTGCACCTCGGCGTCGTACGGCTCCCGCAGGCCCTTGTGCTGCGGGTGCCGGTAGTGGTCCAGGATGACTTCCTGGTAGAGCGACTCCAGCTGCATCAGTCACCACCGAAGAACCGCTGGGCCCGCCTGATCCCGTCGACCAGGGCGTCGACCTCCGCGCTCGTGTTGTACAGGTAGAACGAGGCCCGGGTGCTGGCCTGGATGCCGAACCGGCGGTGCAGCGGCCAGGCGCAGTGGTGCCCGGCCCGGACGGCCACGCCGTGCTCGTCGAGCACCTGGCTGACGTCGTGCGGGTGCACGTCCTCCAGCGTGAACGAGATCGCCGCGCCGCGGGCCGCCGGGTCCGCCGGGCCCATGACCCGCAGGCCCGGGACGCCGCCCAGCGCCTCCAGCGCGTAGCCGATCAGGTCCTGCTCGTGCGCCCGGACCGCGTCCAGGCCCACGTCGGTGAGGTAGTCGATGGCCGCGTCCAGGCCGGCCGCCTCGGCGATCGGCATGGTCCCGGCCTCGAACTTGTGCGGCGGGGGCGCGAACGTCGAGTGGTCCATCCAGACGCTCTCGATCATCTCGCCGCCGCCCAGGAACGGGGGCATCTCCTCGAGCAGCTCGCGGCGGCCCCACAGCACGCCGATGCCGGTCGGGCCGCACATCTTGTGGCTGGTGAAGCCCAGGAAGTCAGCGCCCAGTTCCTGCACGTCGACCGGCATGTGCGGGACCGACTGGGCCGCGTCCACCAGGACCAGCGCGCCGGCCGCGTGCGCGGCGTCGGCGATCTCGCGGACCGGGTTGATGGTGCCGAGCACGTTGGACTGGTGGGTCAGGGCCACCAGCTTCGTCCGCCCGGTGATCAGGTCACCGGCCTGGGCCAGGTCGAGCCGGCCGTCGTCGGTCACCCCGAACCAGCGCAGCGTGGCGCCGGTGCGCTCGCACAGCAGCTGCCACGGGACGATGTTGGAGTGGTGCTCCATCTCGGTGATGACGATCTCGTCACCGGGGCCGAGGCGGAACCGGCCGGAACCGGAGCCGCCGGACTGGCCCGCGGTGGCGTTGCCCAGGGCGTAGGCCACCAGGTTGATGCCCTCGGAGATGTTCTTGGTGAACACCACCTCGGTCTCGTCCCGGGCGCCGATGAAGCCGGCCGCCTTGATCCGGGCGCCCTCGTAGGCGGCGGTGGCCTCCTCGCCGAGCTGGTGGCTGGCCCGGTGGATGTTGGCGTTGTGCCGCTCGTAGAACTCGTCCAGCCGCTCGATGACCTGGCGGGGCTTCTGGGACGTGTTCGCGCTGTCCAGGTAGACCAGCGGCTGCCCGTCCCGGACCCGGCGGTCCAGGATCGGGAAATCCTTGCGGATCCGGGCCACGTCCAGGGTCATGCGACCGCCCCCGCGGCGGCCCTGATCCACTTCTCGTAGCCTTCGGCTTCCAGGGTCTCGGCCAGCTCGGGGCCGCCCTCGTCGACGATCCGGCCGCCCACGAACACGTGCACGAAGTCCGGCTTCACGTAGCGCAGGATCCGGGTGTAGTGGGTGATCAGCAGGACGCCGTGCCCGGGCTGGGCGCCGAACCGGTTGACGCCCTCGGAGACCACCCGCAGCGCGTCGATGTCCAGCCCGGAGTCGGTCTCGTCGAGGATCGCGAACTTGGGGTTCAGCAGCTCGAGCTGCAGGATCTCGTGCCGCTTCTTCTCCCCGCCGGAGAAGCCCTCGTTCAGGTTGCGCTCGGCGAACTGGGGCTCGATGGACAGGGCGGCCATGGCCTCGCGCATCTCCTTGAGGAACACGCGGAGCTTCGGCGCCTCGCCGCGCACGGCGGTGACCGCGGTGCGCAGGAAGTTGGACACGGTCACCCCGGGCACTTCCACCGGGTACTGCATGGCCAGGAACAGGCCGGCGCGGGCCCGCGCGTCCACGCTCATGGCCAGCACGTCCTCGCCGTCCAGGGTCACGCTGCCCTGGGTGACCTGGTACTTGGGGTGCCCGGCGATCGCGTAGGCCAGCGTGGACTTGCCTGAGCCGTTCGGGCCCATGATGGCGTGGATCTCGCCGTCCTTCACGGTCAGGTCGACGCCGCGCAGGATCTCGCGGCTCTGATCGGCCGCATCCACCACGCTGACGTGCAGGTCGCGGATTTCCAGAGTGGCCATCGCTATCTCACTATCTCCAAGCTCATAGGTCAGTCGGTCAGTCGGTCAGGAGCCGGGCTCGGCCGGCACGGCGACGTACACGTCGTCGCCGTCGACCTTCACCGGGTAGGTCGGGACAGGCCTGGTCGCCGGCGGGCCCGTGGGCGCCCCGGTGCGCAGGTCGAAGCAGGAGCCGTGCAGCCAGCACTCCACCGTGTGGTTGTAGACGTCCCCCTCGGACAGCGGGACTTCCTCGTGCGAGCACACGTCGCGCAGCGCGAACACGTCCCCGTCCACCCGGATCACGGCGACCGGCTCGCCGCCGATCTCCACGCCGATGGCGCCCTGGTCCGGGAGGTCGGCCAGGGCGCAGACCCGGACGAACGTACTGGTCTCGCTCATGCCTGCGATCCTTCCAGCCCGGGCAGCTTGGCGAGCTCGTTCTCGATCGCGGCGCTGATCCGCTCGCGCAGCTCGGGCACCTCGATCTTGGCGATCAGCTGGCCGAAGAAGCCCCGGATGACCAGGCGGCGCGCCTCGTCCCGCGGGATGCCCCGGGCCATCAGGTAGAACAGGTGCTGGTCTTCCAGCCGCCCGCTGGTGCTGGCGTGGCCCGCCCCGACCACCTCGCCGGTGAGGATCTCCAGGTTCGGCACGGAGTCGGCCCGGGCCCCCTCGGTCAGCAGCAGGTTCCGGTTCCGCTCGTAGGTGTCGGTGGCGATCGCCTCCGGCCGGATCAGCACGTCACCGATCCACACCGTGTGCGCGCTGTCGCCCTGCAGGGCGCCCTTGTAGTCGACCCGGCTCCGGCAGTGCGGCTGGTTGTGGTCCACGAACAGCCGGTGTTCCAGGTGCTGCCCGGGGTCGGCGAAGTACAGGCCGAGCAGCTCGGCGTCGCCGCCGGGACCGGCGTAGCTGACCGAGGGGGCCAGCCGGACCAGCCCGCCGCCCAGGCTCACCACGGTGTGCTGGAACGTGGCGTCCCGGCCCACCCGGGCCTGGTGGTGGCTCAGGTGCACCGCGTCGGCGGCCCAGTCCTGCACGCTCACCACCGACAGCGAGGCCCCGTCGCCCACCACGAACTCGACGTTGTCCGCGTACGTCGCGGACCCCGCGTGATCGAGCACCACGACCGCGCGCGAATGCCGGCCCACCTCGACCACGGTGTGCCCGAACGCCGCACCGTCCGCGTGCTCACCGCGGACGGTGATCACGGTCGGCCCGGCCACGTCCGTGTCGGGCGGCACCGTGATCACGGTGCCCTCGTCGAACGACGCGAACGCCCGGGCGCTGACCCGGTCGGACGGCAGGAACGCGGTCCCGTACCGGCTGTCCCCGCGCGGCGGGCGGGTGGCGGTGACCCCCGGCGCGGTGTCTGCTTCGACGGTCACCTTGCCGGCCGGGAGCGGCTGGGCCCCCTGGAGCCCGCGCAGGCGGCGCAGCGGCGTGAACCGCCACTCCTCCTCCCGCCCGGTCGGCACCGGGAAGTCGGCCAGGTCCGCCGAGTGGTGCTCGTGCAGCCTTGATACCGGGGCGGCGGACTCCACCGCCCCCTGAAGCCCTGCCATCAGCCGACCGCCCCCTCCATCTGGAGCTCGATCAGCCGGTTCAGCTCGAGCGCGTACTCCATGGGCAGCTCACGGGCGATCGGCTCGATGAAGCCGCGGACGATGGTGGCCGCCGCCTCGTCCTCGGTCATCCCGCGGCTCATCAGGTAGAACAGCTGGTCCTCGGAGATCTTGGACACGCTGGCCTCGTGGCCCATCTCGACGTCGTCCTCGCGGACGTCCACGTACGGGTAGGTATCCGAGCGGCTCACGGAGTCCACCAGCAGCGCGTCGCACTTCACCGTGGACCGGGAGTGCCCGGCGCCCTCCTGGACCTGGACCAGGCCGCGGTAGGAGGTCCGGCCGCCGCCGCGGGCCACCGACTTGGACACGATGTTGGACGACGTGTTCGGCGCGCAGTGGACCATCTTGGCCCCCGCGTCCTGGTGCTGGCCCTCGCCGGCGAACGCCACCGACAGGGTCTCGCCCCGGGCGTGCTCGCCCATCAGGTACACCGCCGGGTACTTCATCGTGACCTTGGACCCGAGGTTCCCGTCGATCCACTCCATGGTCGCCCCGGCGCTGCACACGGCCCGCTTGGTGACCAGGTTGTAGACGTTGGCCGACCAGTTCTGGATCGTGGTGTAGCGGCACCGCGCCCCGGCCTTGACGACGATCTCGACCACCGCGGAGTGCAGCGAGTCGGACTTATAGATCGGCGCGGTGCAGCCCTCGACGTAGTGCACGTAGGCACCCTCGTCCACGATGATCAGCGTCCGCTCGAACTGGCCCATGTTCTCGGTGTTGATCCGGAAGTAGGCCTGCAGCGGGATATCCACGTGCACGTTCTTCGGCACGTAGATGAAGCTGCCGCCGGACCACACGGACGTGTTCAGCGCCGCGAACTTGTTGTCGCCCGGCGGGATGACCGTGGCGAAGTACTCCTGGAACAGCTCCGGGTGCTCGCGCAGCGCGGTGTCCGTGTCCAGGAAGATGACGCCCTTCTCCTCCAGGTCCTCACGGATCTTGTGGTAGACCACCTCGGACTCGTACTGGGCCGCGACCCCGCCGATCAGCCGCTGCTTCTCGGCCTCGGGGATGCCCAGCTTGTCGTAGGTGTTCTTGATGTCGGCGGGCAGGTCGTCCCAGGTCGCCGCCTGCTTCTCGGTGGACCGGACGAAGTACTTGATGTTCTCGAAGTCGATGCCGGACAGGTCTGCGCCCCAGTTCGGCATGGGCTTGCGGTCGAACAGCTTCAGGCCCTTCAGCCGCAGGTCGAGCATCCACTCCGGCTCGTTCTTCAGGCCCGAGATGTTGCGGACGACCTCTTCGGACAGGCCCCGGCGGGCGCCCGTGCCGGCCACGTCCGAGTCAGCCCAGCCGAACTTGTACCGGTCAAGGCCCTCGAGTTCGGGGTGAGCGGTTGTGGTCATACGGAGATGCCTCCGATTGGCGGTGCGGTTATGGAGTGGTGCGGTGTGCGTATGGGGTGGTGCGGTGTGCGGGGGTGTTCAGCAGCGTTGGTGCGGTGACGTGCGTGGTGCAGATCCCATCGCCGTGCGCGATGGTGGCCAGCCGCTGCACCGGGGTGCCGAGGAGCCGGGAGAACGCTTCCGTCTCCGCCTCGCACAGCTGGGGGAACTCGGCGGCCACGTGCGCCACCGGGCAGTGATGCTGGCAGAGCTGCTCGCCCCGCCCGGCGCCCGGGCCGGGATCGGGACTAGCGCCTGGATCGGGACTGGCGCCGGGACCGGGGCGCCGGGACCGGGGCGCCGCTCGCGGAGGCCGCGTAGCCGTCCGCGGACAGCGCCTCGGCCAGGGCCGAAACCCGGCCGGCGGCCGGAGCGGCCTGAACCACCGGGCCGTAACGCCGCTCCAGGTCGGCGACCTGACGGCGGGCGAACTCGGCCACCGCGCCCGGGCCGGCCACCTCGGCCAGGAAACGCAGCGCGCTGGTGGCCAGGTCGTCGTAGGCGTGCTCGAACGCGCTGCGGCCCACGTCGGTGATGGCGAACAGCTTGGCCGGGCGGCCCCGTCCCCGGTTGGCCGGGCGGCGGGCGGTGCGGGTCTCGATCAGCCCGTCGGCCAGGAGATTGTCCAGGTGCCGCCGGACTGCGGCCGGGGTCAGGTTCAGCCTGGTGCTCAGGCCGGCCGCGGTGACCGGGCCGTTCTCCAGGATGAGCCGGGCGATCCGGGCCCGGGTGCCGCGCTCGGACCCGGGCTGGGCCGGGAGCGGTCCGGGCTGGGCCGGGAGCGGTCCGGGCGGGGTGGGGTGGGCAGCCGGGAACCCGGCACCGCGCGGGGTGCCCGAGCCCGTACCGTCCAGTCCCATAGTTTTCACAACATCATTGTGCCGTAAATACTTCCGGCCCCGCAACGCAGCCCCCCAGAACGGGCGGCTGGCCCGGCTCAGGTGCAGAACATGCCGTTTTCACCGGATATTTCCGGGACTGGTGCTTGCGGGGCCGGTGCTTGCCGGGCCGGTGTTTGCGGGGCTGGCGCTTGCGGGCCTGCCGCGCCCCCGGCTATTCGAGGAAGCCGCGGAGCAGGGCGGCGGTGCCGTCGAGATGCTCGGCCACGGCCCGCTGGGCCTGCCGCGTGTCGCCCGCCAGGATCGCCTCCACGATCGCGGTGTGCTGGGCCGCGGTGTGGTCGATGTTGCGCTGCAGCACCGGGATCGCGTTCAGCAGGTCGTTCAGGCGGACCCGGGCGTCGGCGCAGGCCGCCGCGAGGAGGCTGGAGCCGGTGAGCTCCCCGATGGACAGGTGGAACAGCGTGTCCATCCGCCGGTAGTCCTCCGGGCAGGCCTGGTTCACCGCCGCGAGCCGGGCCAGCAGCGCGTCACGGACCCGGTCCGCAGCCTGCCCGCCGCCGGCCCGCTCCCCGCGCTGGGCCAGGATCTGGGCCGCCCCGGTTTCCACCGCCATCCGGAACGTGAGCGCGTCGTTGATCTTGTCGGCGTCCTCGACCGCGATCCGGCGCAGCTCCACGCGGCTCGGCGCGGGCGGGGTGTAGGTGACGAAGGTGCCCCCGAACCGGCCCCGCCGCGACTCGACGTAGCCCGCGTCCCTCAGGTCCCCGATGGCCTCGCGGAGGGTGATCCGGCTGACGCCGAGCAGGGCGGCGAGCTCCCGCTCGGCGGGGAACCGCTCACCGGGCCCGACCACGCCCAGCTTGATGACGGCCAGCAGCCGCTCGACGGTCTCCTCGAACGCGTTCTGCGACCGGACCGGGCCCAGCACCGCGGCCAGGTCCACCGCGGCGGCCGGGACGGCCGGCTCCCCGGGGGACGCCGCGGAGGCCGCCGGGCCAGTGCCGCCGGCCGTCGGGCCAGTGCCGCCGGCCGCGCGCCGAGGCCGCCGGCTGGCGCGCCGGTGCCGCCGGGCCGTGAAAGTCGGCTGGTACGGCGCGGAAATCCGGTCCTGGGTCTTGACATCCGCCGCTCGCTATCCATCAATGGTCTGATATTAAACCATTCGCTCCCCCGGTGGCAGATCAGCGTCGGCTCCGCTCCCGGCCTCTTTGGTCCCCAGGCCCATGTAAGCCCAGGTAACAGGCCCCGCACCGGGCCTTTCAGCATTCAGGAGCAGTCATGGCGGTCAACGAGCAAGCGGCACCGCTCAGCCAGGACGAGACACGCCTGCACGAGTTGGGTTACGCGCAGGAGCTGCGCCGGCGAATGTCGGGGTTCTCGAACTTCGCCGTCTCGTTCACGATCATCTCCATCCTGTCCGGCTGCCTGACCCTGTACGGGTACGGCATGAACACCGGCGGCCCGGCCATCATCGTCTGGGGCTGGCCCATCGTCGGGATCATGACCCTGTTCGTCGGCCTGGCCATGGCCGAGGTCTGCTCCAGCTTCCCGACCGCGGGCGGGCTGTACTACTGGTCGGCCAAGCTCGCGCCGGCCAAGAACGCGGCCGCCTGGTCCTGGTTCACCGGCTGGTTCAACTTCCTCGGCCAGGTGGCGGTCACCGCGGGCATCGACTTCGGCGCCGCGTTCTTCATCAACGCCTTCCTCGACCTGCAGTGGAACTTCGCCGCCACTCCCGGGCACACCATCCTGATCTTTGGTCTCGTGCTGCTGCTGCACGGCATCGTCAACCAGTTCGGGGTCCGGCTGGTGGCCCTGCTCAACGACATCAGCGTGTGGTGGCACATCGTCGGCGTGCTGGTCATCGTCGGGGTGCTCACGTTCGCGCCCTCGCACCACCAGTCGGCCAGCTTCGTGTTCACCCACATCGTGAACAACACCGGCTGGCACAGCACGTTCTATGTGCTGCTGCTCGGCCTGCTGCTCGCGCAGTACACCTTCACCGGTTACGACGCGTCCGCGCACATGACCGAGGAGACCCACTCGGCCGCCCGCAGCGGGCCCCGCGGCATCGTGCTGTCCATCGTGGTGTCGCTGTTCGCCGGGTGGGTGCTGCTCATCGGCGTCACCTTCGCCATCCAGCACTACACCGCGGAAGTCACCTCTGCCACTGGCGTGCCGCCCGCCCAGATCTTCATCGACGCCGCCGGGGTGACCACCGGGAAGTTCCTGCTGCTCATCGCGATCGGCGCCCAGCTGTTCTGCGGTATGTCGTCGGTGACCGCGAACTCCCGGATGATCTACGCGTTCTCCCGCGACGGTGCGCTGCCCGGCTCCGCGTTCTGGCACAAGGTGAACAAGCGCACCCGCACCCCCACCAACGCGATCTGGCTGGCCGCCGTGTTCGCCTTCGTGCTCGGCCTGCCCTACCTGTGGAACGCGACCGCCTACGCCGCGGTCACCTCCATCGCCGTCATCGGCCTGTACATCGCGTATGTCCTGCCGACGTTCCTGCGGCTGCGCCAGGGCGCCGATTTCAAGCGCGGCCCCTGGCACCTGGGCCGGTGGAGCAGGCCGATCGGCATCATCGCGGTCGTCTGGGTCATCTTCATCACGATCCTGTTCATGCTGCCCACGGCCAGCCCGATCAGCCGGACCAACTTCAACTACACCGTGGTCGCGGTGCTGGTCGTGCTGGGCTTCGCGGGGATCTGGTGGCTGCTCTCGGCCCGGAAGTGGTTCACCGGGCCGCGGGTGCAGGGCACGGCGGAGGAGCTGGCGGCGATCGAGCAGGATCTGGCCGGCTGACCGGGCCCGCGGGCCGGGCGCCCGGTGCGGCCGGCCGGCCGCACCGGGGCCGGGGCCGGGCGTACCCCCGGGCCGGGCGGACTGGATCAAACCGGACCGGGTAGCACGTAGGCAAACCGGCCTGCGGAGACTGGAGGCTCATGGAGAAGCAGCGCGGTGCGACCCCCCACACCCGGCGCCGCGGAATGCTCACGCTCGAGCAACTCCGCGTGGAGGTGAGCGAGGGCAACATCGACACGGTCGTGGTCGCCTTCACCGACATGCAGGGCCGCCTGCAGGGCAAGCGGCTCGCGGCGGAGTTCTTCCTCGACGACGTGGTGGGCAGCGTCATCGAGGGCTGCAACTACCTGCTCGCGGTGGACGTGGAGATGAACACCGTCGACGGGTTCGCGATGTCGTCCTGGCAGACCGGCTACGGCGATTTCGTCATGGTGCCCGACATGAGCACGCTGCGCCGGGTGCCGTGGCAGGAAGCCACCGCGATGGTCATCGCCGACCTCACCTGGCATGACGGGTCGCCCGTGGTGGCCTCCCCCAGGCAGATCCTGAAGGCCCAGACCGACCGGCTGGCCCAGCGCGGCCTGCAGGCCATGGCCGGCACGGAACTGGAGTTCGTGGTCTACACCGACTCCTACGCCGCCGCGCAGGCCGCCGGGTACCGCGACCTCACCCCGGCCAACTCCTACAACGTTGACTACTCGATCCTGGGCACCGCGCGGATCGAGCCGCTGCTGCGCAAGATCCGCAACGGCATGGCCGGGGCGGGCCTCCAGGTCGAGTCGGCCAAGGGCGAGTGCAACCTGGGCCAGCACGAGATCGCCTTCCGGTACGGCGAGGCCGTGACGACCTGTGACAACCACTCGATCTACAAGACCGGGTCCAAGGAGATCGCCGACGCCGACGGCGTGAGCATCACGTTCATGGCCAAGCCGAACCCGCGGGAAGGCAACTCCTGCCACATCCACCTGTCGGTCCGGGAGGACAACGGGACACCGGTGATGGCCGGGGACGGGCCGCACGGGCTGTCCGCGTTCGGCGAGCACTTCATCGCGGGCCAGCTCGCACTGCTGCCCGAGCTGGTGCTGTGGCACGCACCCAACATCAACTCCTACAAGCGCTACGTGCCCGGCAGCTTCGCGCCGACCGCGGTCCGGTGGGGCGTGGACAACCGGACCTGCGCGATGCGGCTGGTCGGGCACGGCGCCGGGCTGCGGGTGGAGAACCGGGTCCCGGGCGGCGACGTGAACCCGTACCTGGCCGTCGCGGCCATGATCGCCGCCGGGCTGCACGGGGTGGACCGGGAGCTGCCGCTGGAAGAGGCGTTCGAGGGGAACGCGTACACGGCGGAGGGCAGCCGGGTGCCGTCGACCCTGCGGGACGCGCTGGATCTGTGGCTCAAGAGCGAGCTGGCCCGTGAGGCCTTCGGGAACGACGTGGTGGAGCACTACGCCAACGCGGCCCGGGTGGAGATCGCGGCGTACGACGCCGCGGTGACCGACTGGGAACTGCACCGGGGCTTCGAACGGATGTAGGGCCGAGACCACAGTGAGCCAAACCACAGTGAGCCGAACCACAGTGAGCCAAACCACGGGGGCCCGAACCACGGGGACCCGATCTACGGGCGAAGGAGACTGGAAGCGGGCATGTCCACGTTCACCGTGCTGAACCCGGCCACCGAGGAAGCGGTGGCCACCGTGCCGTCGTGCTCGGCGGAGCAGGCTGACGAGGCCATCGCCCGGGCGGCCGCCGCGCAGGCCGCCTGGCGGGCGGTGGCGCCCGGGGACCGGGCCGCGATGCTGCGCCGCTTCGCCGAGGTGGTGGACAGCCACCTGGAGGAACTCGCCCAGCTGGAGGTGGCCGGCGCGGGCCACCCGGTCGGGCAGGCCCGCTGGGAGGCGGGCAACGTCCGGGACGTGCTGCGCTACTACTCCGCCGCCCCGGAACGGCTCACCGGCCAGCAGATCCCGGTGCCGGGCGGCCTCGACGTCACGTTCAAGGAGCCGGTCGGCATCGTCGGGCTGATCGTGCCGTGGAACTTCCCGATGCCGATCCTGGGCTGGGGGCTGGGTCCCGCCCTGGCCGCCGGGAACCCGGTGATCGCCAAGCCCGCGGAGCGCACCCCGCTGACCGCGATCCGGATCGGCGAGCTGGCCCTGGAGGCCGGGCTGCCGGAAGGCGTGTTCCAGGTGCTGCCCGGCAAGGGGTCGGTGGTGGGCCAGCGCCTGGTGGACCACCCGGCGGTACGCAAGATCGTCTTCACCGGGTCCACCGAGGTGGGCAGCAAGCTGATGGCCGACTGCGCCCGCCAGGTGAAGCGGGTCACCCTGGAACTGGGCGGCAAGAGCGCCAACATCGTGTTCGCCGACGCCGACCTGGAGCGGGCCGCGGCCACCGCGCCCTACGCCGTGTTCGACAACGCCGGGCAGGACTGCTGCGCCCGGTCCCGGATCCTGGTCCAGCGCAGCGTGTTCGACCGGTTCATGGAACTGCTGGAACCGGCGGTCAAGGGCGTCGTGGTGGGTGATCCCGGGGATCCCGCCACCGAGATGGGCCCGCTGATCTCGGCCGAGCACCGGGCCCGGGTCGCGTCGTACGTACCCGAGCAGGCCCCGGTGGCGTTCCGGGGCAGCGCCCCGGCCGGGCCGGGGTTCTGGTTCCCGCCCACCGTGCTCGCCCCGGTCGCCGCGGACGACCCCGCGTTCACCGAGGAGGTCTTCGGGCCGGTCGTGGCCGTCGTCCCGGTCGAGGACGAGGCCGAGGCCATCGCCGTCGCGAACGACACGCCGTACGGGCTGTCCGGGTCCATCTGGACCGGGAACATCGGCCGCGCGCTGCGGGTGGCCCGGGCCGTGGAGACCGGCAACCTGTCGGTCAACTCGCACGCCTCGGTCCGCTACTGGACCCCGTTCGGCGGGTTCAAGCAGTCCGGGCTGGGCCGGGAGCTCGGGCCGGACGCGCTGGACTCGTTCACGGAGGTCAAGAACGTGTTCATCGCGACGGACTAACCACAGCCCAGCCGCGGGTACTCAGCACCAGGACCGAGGAAGGACGAGGCACGTACATGCAGCGCCTGCAGGACCGAGTCGCCGTGATCACCGGCGCGGGCAGCGGCATCGGGCTGGCCAGCACGCGCCGGCTGGCCGCCGAGGGAGCCACCGTAGTGGCCGTGGACGTGGACGAGGCGGCCGGCAAGCGGGCCGCCGAGGAGGCCGGAGGCCTGTTCGTGCACGCCGACGTGACCGACGAGGACGCGGTACGGGAGATGTACCAGCAGGTGGTGGAGGCCTACGGGGGGGTGCACGTAGCGTTCAACAACGCCGGCATCTCGCCGCCCGACGACGACTCCATCCTGACCACTGGCCTCGACGCCTGGCGCCGTGTCCAGGAGGTCAACCTGACCTCGGTCTACCTGTGCTGCAAGTACGTGATCCCGCACATGCAGCGCCAGGCCGCGGCGGGCGGGCCCGGCGGGTCGGTCATCAACACCGCGTCGTTCGTGGCCACGCTGGGCGCGGCGACCTCGCAGATCTCCTACACCGCGTCCAAGGGCGGGGTGCTGGCCATGACCAGGGAGCTCGGCGTGCAGTTCGCCCGGGAGGGGATCAGGGTCAACGCCCTGTCCCCCGGCCCGGTGAACACGCCGCTGCTGCGCGAGCTGTTCGCCAAGGACCCGGAGCGGGCCGCGCGCCGGCTGGTGCACGTGCCGATGGGCCGGTTCGCGGAGGCCGAGGAGATCGCCGCCGCGGTCGCCTTCCTGGCCAGCGACGACGCGTCCTTCATCACCGCGTCCAACTTCCTCGTGGACGGCGGGATCTCCGGCGCGTACGTGACGCCGCTATGAGTTCCCCCGCCCTGGCCCCGCACGTCGGCATCTGCACCTACGGGGAGCCCGCCCGGTGGGGCCCGTGGGACCGGCCCGCGGCGCTGGTTCCGATGAGCTACCCGGAGGCCGTGGCCGCGGCCGGGGGCGTCCCGGTCCTGCTCCCCCCGCTGCCCGGGATCGAGGCAGCGGTCAGCCGGCTCGACGCGCTGGTGCTGCCCGGCGGCGGTGACATCGACCCGGCCGCCTACGGGGCCGACCCCCACCCGCTCACCGAGCGCGTCTACCCGGGCCGGGACCAGGCCGAGCACGCCGTGCTGGCCGCGGCCCAGGCCGCCGGGGTGCCGGTCCTGGCCATCTGCCGGGGGCTGCAGATGGTCAACGTGACCCGGGGCGGCACGCTCCGCCAGCACCTGCCGGACGAGGTCGGCCACCACGGCCACGGGTCGGCGGCGGGAGAATACGGCGCGCATCCGGTGCGGATCGCGGCGGACAGCAGGCTCGGCGGGATCCTCGGCCCGCCGCAGGCCGACGGCCAGGTGCGCGCGGTGGTGCCCACCTCGCACCATCAGGCCATCGGCCGGCTCGGCCGGGGGCTGGTCGCGACCGCCTGGGCCGACGACGGCACGATCGAGGCCGTCGAGCCTGATCCCGCGGTCACCGGCGGGACCGGGTTCCTGCTCGCGGTGCAATGGCACCCCGAGGCCGGCGACGACCTGAGGTTGTTCGGGGCACTCATCAGCGCGGCCCGGGCGGCCCGCGCCAACGGGCGGGTGAGCGGGAAGCCCGCCCCGGCCGAGCCTCTAGACTCGCGTGCGTGAGTACCGGACTCGCAGTCGAGATCACCCACCTGGTCAAGAGATATGGCCGGGTCATGGCGGTGAATGGGCTCTCGCTGCAGGCCGGGCGGGCCGCCGTGACCGCGATCCTCGGCCCGAACGGGGCGGGGAAGACCACCACGATCGAGATCTGCGAGGGCTACCGCCGCCCGGACGACGGCGTGGTCCGGGTGCTCGGCCTCGACCCGGCCCGCGACGCGCGGCAGCTGCGGCCGCAGGTGGGCGTGATGCTGCAGTCCGGCGGCATTCCCCCAGCCGCCCGGCCGGCCGAGTACCTGCGGGTGCTGGCCGCGTTCTACGCCCATCCGCTCGACCCGGCCATGCTGCTGGACCGGCTCGGCCTGACCGGCAGCCTGCGCACCCCGTACCGGCGGATGTCCGGCGGCCAGCAGCAGCGGCTCGCCCTGGCCGCCGCGGTCATCGGCCGCCCCGAGCTGGTGTTCCTCGACGAGCCCACGGCCGGCCTGGACCCGCAGGCCCGGCTGGCCACCTGGGAGCTGATCAGCAGCCTGCGCGCCGCGGGCGCGGCGGTGATCCTGACCACGCACAACATGGATGAGGCCCAGCGGCTGGCCGACCAGGTCGCGGTGGTGGACCACGGGCAGCTGGTGGCCGAGGGCACGCCGGCCGACCTGACCGGCACGGCCGGGCAGCTCCGGTTCCGGGCCGAGCCGGGGCTGGACACCGACGGGCTGATCTCGGCCCTGCCGCCGGGCAGCGCGGCCAAGGAATCCCCGGCCGGCCACTACATCGTGGAGGTGCACGACCGGGTGGACCCCCAGCTCCTCGCGTCGGTGACCGCGTGGTGCGCCGAGCACGGCGTGCTGGCCCAGGATCTGCGCATCGAGAGCCGCACCCTGGAGGACGTGTTCCTCGAGCTGACCGGGCGGGAGTTGCGCTCGTGATAGGTACGGGAGAAGAGGCCCGCGGGGACGCCGGCCTGGCCTGGCCCGCGCCGGACCCGGGGAGCGGGCCCCGGGCGCGGATGATCGCCGCGCAGGCCGGGCTGGAACTGCGCATGCTGGTCCGCAACGGCGAGCAGCTGCTGCTCACCCTGATCATCCCGGTCGCGCTGCTGGCCGGGTTCAGCCTGGAGCACCTGATCAAGGGAACCCAGGTCGACTTCCTGGTGCCGGGCATCCTGGCCCTCGCCGTCATGTCCACGGCCTTCACCAGCCAGGCCATCGCGACGGGCTTCGAGCGGCGTTACGGCGTGCTCAAGCGGCTCGGCTCCACCCCGCTGCGCCGGGACGGCCTGATCGCCGCGAAGACCGCGACCGTGCTCGTGGTCGAGCTGGGCCAGGCGATCGTGATCCTCGCGGTCGGGCTGGCCCTCGGCTGGGCCCCGGATGCCCGGCCGGCCGCCGCGGCCTGGGTCGTGCTGCTGGTGCTGACGGGCACCGCCGCGTTCAGCGGGCTGGCCCTGCTGCTGGCGGGCACCCTGCGGGCCGAGGCCACGCTGGCCGCGGCCAACCTGGTCTACCTGGTGCTGCTCGGCGTCGGCGGGGTGATCTTCCCGCTGACCAAGTTCCCGGCCGGCGCCCGGCCGGTGCTGCGGCTGCTCCCGTCCGGGGCGCTGTCCGACGGGCTGCACTCGGTGCTGCAGCACGCGGGCGGGCTGCCCGTGCGCGACCTGGTCGTGCTGCTGGCCTGGGCCGCGATCACGATCGGCGTGACGGCCCGGGTGTTCCGCTGGGAGTGACGCTGGGAGTTAGACAGCCGTGACCCAGGCCAGGGTGGAGGCCGTATTCGGCGCCACGCCGCCGGCCGTGCTCGTGCTCACCGGCGTGGTCTCGGTGCAGGTCGGGGCGGGCCTGGCCGCCCGGCTGTTCAGCCAGGTGCCGCCGGCCGCCGTGACCGGGCTGCGGCTGTGGACCGCCGCGCTGCTGCTCGCGGTGCTGGGCGCGCGCGGGCTGCGCCGCGAGATCACCGGGCTGATCCGCCGGCGGGCCTGGGCAGATGCGGGCGTGGTGGTGGCGTTCGGGCTCACCCTGGCCGTCATGAACTACTCCATCTACCAGGCGTTCGCCCGCATCCCGCTGGGCATCGCGGTGACGGTGGAATTCCTCGGCCCGCTCGCGGTCGCGGTGGCCGCGTCCCGGCGCGTCCTCGACCTGGCCTGGGTCGCGCTGGCGGGGGCGGGGGTCGCACTGCTCAGCCAGGCGGGGGATCCGGCGCCCGCGGCCGCCTTCCCTGCCCCCGAGGGGGCCACCCTGGCCGGGCTGAACGTGGCCGGGCTGCTGTTCGCGCTGGCCGCGGCGGTGTCCTGGGCCGTCTACATCCTGCTCAGCGCGGCGACCGGGCGGCGCTTCCCCGGGTCGTCCGGGCTGACCCTGGCCATGGCGGTGGCCGCGCTGGCCGTGACCCCGGCCGGCCTGGTGGCGGGCGGGCGCTCGCTGCTGCGGCCGTCGGTGCTCGGCATCGGGGCGGCCATCGGGCTGCTGTCCTCGATCATCCCGTACTCGCTGGAACTGGAGGCATTGCGCAGGGTCCCGGCCAAGGTGTTCGGCATCTGGATGAGCGTGGAACCCGCGGTCGCCGCCCTGGTGGGGCTGGTCATGCTCGGCCAGAGCCTCAGCCTGGCCGAGTGGGGCGCCATCGGGTGCGTCACGGTGGCCTCGGCCGGCGCGGCCCTGTCGGCCGGGTGACTCAACTAACCGGGCCACGGGGTGCGCACCGGACAGCACACTTCTACGATGGGGTCCGTGCCAGCCGATCTCAGCCCGGACACCGCCGAGCCCGCCACGGGGCCCGCAGCCACGGGGCCCGCCACCACGGGACCCGTGACCACGGGGCCTGCCACCACGGGGGCCGGCGCCACGGGCCGCGCCCGGGCCTGGGCCGCCCCCTTCCTATTCCCCACCCCGACGTCGATGCGCCGGGTCGCGGTAGCCGGGGTGGTGGCGAACGCCGGGATCATCATGACCGGCGCCGCGGTACGCCTCAGCGCGTCCGGCCTCGGCTGCCCCGACTGGCCGGACTGCACCTCCCGCAGCCTGGTGGCCGCCCGCACCAGCGGTGACCCCATGGTGCACACCTACATCGAGTTCACCAACCGGATGCTGACCTTCGCGCTCATGGTCGTGGCCGTGCTCGTCATGATCACGGCCTGGCGGTTCCGCCCGGCCGGCACCCGGCGGCGCGCCATCGTCTGGCTGGCCGCCGCCCAGCCGCTCGGCGTCGTGGCCCAGGCGGTACTGGGCGGGATCGTGGTGCTGACCGACCTCAACCCGGCCGCGGTCTCCGTGCACTTCCTGCTGTCCAGCACGATCCTGGCGCTGGCCGTGACGCTCTGGTCGCGCTGCGCCGAGGGGGACGGGCCGGCCACCAGGCTGGTCCGCGCGGACCTGCGGGTCTTCTCGGTGGTCCTGGTGCCCGTGGTGGCGCTGATGCTCGCGGCGGGCACCGTGGTCACCGGGACCGGGCCGCTGGCCGGATCGACCTTTGTCCCGCACGCCGGCGGGGGGCCCGCGTACGTGCCGCGCTACCACCTGCCGCTGGAAGGCGTGACCCAGCTGCACGCGGACATCGGCTGGATGCTGGGCACGCTGGCCGCCGTGCTCGCGGTGGGCCTGCAGCTGACCGGGGCGCCGCGCCGGGTACGCAGGCTGGGCTGGCTGGTGCTCGGCCTGGTCGGGCTGCAGGGCGTGATCGGCTACTCCCAGTACTTCAGCGGCCTGCCCGCCGGCCTGGTCTGGGTCCACGTGAGCGGGTCCGTGCTGATCTGGATCGCCGCCCTGCGGCTCATGTTCGCCACCCGGGATCGCGGCCCGGTGGTAAGCACGCTCGTCAGGACGGGGTGAGGACGCAGAACTCGTTGCCCTCCGGGTCGGCGAGGCACGTCCACGGGACGCCGCCCTGGCCGAAGTCGATGTCGCTGGCGCCGAGAGCGCGCAGCCGGGCTGCCTCCGCCTCTTGATCGTCGCCGGGGTACGGCCGGAGGTCGAGATGGATGCGCGGCCGGGCTGCCCGGTTCCACACGGTCTTCACGCCGGGTGCGCGGACGAACTCGAGATACGGCCCGACGCCCGTGGCGGAGCGCAGCACCGCGTGATCGCCGGTTACCTCGTGCAGGGTCCAGTCCATCGCCTCATCCCAGAACCGGGCCATGGCCGGCGGATCGGCGCAGTCGACCACCACCGCGGCGACCGGTCCGGTGTCCCGGTAGACCGGCCGGGGCTCCAGCACGCAGAACTCGTTGCCCTCCGGGTCGGCGAGGACCGTCCACGGGACGTCGCCCTGGCCCACGCCGGCGGGCGTTGCGCCGAGTTCCTGAAGGCGCGCGACCAGGTCCCCCTGATGGGCAGCGGAGGTCGTGGCGAGATTGATGTGCACGCGGTTCCTCACCGTTTTGGGTTGCGGGTCGGCCACGATGTCGATGCAGACGGCGGCGGGGTCGGGGTAGACGAAGCCCTCGGGCTCAAGGTTGGTCACGCCGGGGCCCTCGCTGGAAACACCCCAGCCGAGCGCCTCCGCCCAGAACCGGCCGAGCGCCGAGTCATCCCGGGCCTTGATGTGAATCTGAACCAGGCGCGTCGACATGCCGCCGATCCTAGGCCCATGACCTTCGGCTCAGCCCTGAGGGCCGGTCCGGCGGATGGCTCCGGCCGTGATCCGCGGGACAGCCCCTAGGGGGCGTGGGCCGGGCCGGCACGGTGCCGGCCGAAACCTGAGACGCCGCGGGGCGCCCAGGGTGGCTGCGGCGGCTCCGGCTGGCGCCGGAAGAACGCGCTGCGGGCCATGGCCATCAGCCGCAGCAGGTCCCGCCGCCGCTGCTCGAACTGGTCCGGCGCGATGATCTGGCGCTGGGCCCGCAGATGGACCAGGGCCAGCTCGGTGGCGGCCAGCTGGTAGTCCTCCATGGCCTGGGCCGCGGCGCGGCCCCCGGTCCGCCGCGCCCACAGCCGGGCGGCGCGCCGCTCGCGCAGCGTGCTCAGCATCCGCAGGTCCGCCTCGGTGACCACGCCGACGGCCTCGTACACGGGCAGGAACCGCCAGATCAGCCGCACGATCCGGCGCCGGTCCGCGACGATCACCCCGGCCAGGATGCCCAGCACGCAGGCCAGGATGGCGTAGGCCAGGGCCAGCCCGTGCAGGCCGAACGAGGTCAGCCCGTTCCACGTTCCGTGCAGCAGCATGGCGGCCAGCAGCCCCAGCGGCACCGCCCACCGGGCGTGCCGGTGGGTGGCCGCGTACGCCACCCCGAGGCCGGTCATGGACGTGAAGATGGGGTGGGCCAGCGGGGAGAGCACGCCGCGCAGCACGAACGTGGCGCCCAGCAGCCGCACCCCGCCCACCTCGGGACGGACCAGGGCGCCGATGTAGTACCCGATGTTCTCCATCATGGCGAAGCCGAGCCCGACCATGGCCGCGTAGATGATGCCGTCGGTGGGGCCGTCCAGTTCCTGGCGGCGGCGCCAGAGCAGGATGATCAGGATGAGCCCCTTGAGGCTCTCCTCCACCACCGGCGCCCCGAAGGTGGCCGACACGTACTGCCCCGTGCTGTGGCCCAGGGCCGGCTGGGTGACGAAGACCAGCCCGGCCGTGTTGATCACCGCCGCGAGCAGTGCCGCGACCCCGGCCCCCCAGGCGAAGGCGAGCACCAGGTTGACCCGGGGCTCGGGTTCCAGCCGGTCGATCAGCAGCACGCAGCCGACCAGGAACGGCACCGGGAGCAGGGCGAAAGGCAGCGCGATGAGAAAAGGCGCGACGCTGTGGCCGGCGGCGTCCACGCTCTGCAGGGCGTCCGCGCCGAGGACCACGATCCCGCAGCCGATGGCGGCGATAATGCCCAGGATCAGCCCGGTCCGGGGCCTGCCCGGTGGCCGGCCCTCGATCACGGCCCGCGGGTCGAAGCCGGGCATCGGGGTCGCCATGGCAGGGAGCGTACCGGGAACCCCTGCGAGAGTCCCGTGGCCCCGGGCCGGGCGGGTTACTGCGCGGTTCCCGGGACCGCGGGGTCGGTCCGGGAATGAGGCGAAACTGGGGATAGGGTTTCGAGTGCCTGGCCGAGGGGAGGCCCGGGCGGAGCCCACGAGAGGAGCCCTGATCCCGCGGTGAGCAGCACATCAGATACCCAGGCGGCAGGCTCGGCCACCCTGGAGTGGACCGAGGCCGACCGGCGGGCCGTCGACCTGATCCGGGTCCTGGCCATGGACGCGGTGCAGAAGGCAGGCTCGGGTCACCCCGGCACCGCCATGAGCCTGGCCCCGGCGGCCTACCTGCTGTACCAGAATGTGCTCCGGCATGATCCCTCCGACCCGCACTGGCTCGGCCGGGACCGCTTCGTCCTGTCCTGCGGGCATTCCAGCCTGACTCTGTACATCCAGCTCTACCTGTCCGGGTACGGGCTGTCGCTGGACGACCTGAAGCGCTACCGGGAGTGGGGCAGCCTGACTCCGGGGCACCCGGAGCACGGCCTCACCCCGGGCGTGGAGACCACGACCGGCCCGCTCGGCCAGGGGCTGGCCAACGCCGTCGGCATGGCCATGGCTGCCCGGCGGGAGCGGGGCCTGCTCGACCCGGACGCACCCCCCGGCGACAGCCCGTTCGACCACCACGTGTACGTGTTCGTCTCGGACGGCGACATCGAGGAGGGCATCAGCCACGAGGCGTCCTCCCTGGCCGCCCACCAGGACCTGGGCAACCTGGTCGTGCTCTACGACGACAACCAGATCTCGATCGAGGACGACACGCAGATTGCCAAGTCCGAGGACGTGGCCGCCCGCTACGAGGCCTACGGCTGGCATGTGCAGCGGCTGGACTGGCGCGGGCCCACCGGCTACCACGAGGACCCGGCCGGGCTCTACCAGGCGCTGCAGGAAGCCCGGGCCCGCACCGACAAGCCCTCCCTCATCGCGCTCCGGACCATCATCGCCTGGCCGGCCCCGCACGCCCAGAACACCGGCGCGGCGCACGGCGCCGCCCTCGGCGAGGACGAGGTCGCCGCGACCAAGGAGGTCCTCGGCTTCGACCCGAAGGTGACGTTCCCGGCCGAGGAAGCGCTGGTCGGGCAGGCCAGGAAGGTGGCGGAGCGGGGCAAGCGCCTGCACGCCGACTGGGACGAGGCCTTCCACGCGTGGGCCCGGGCCAACCCGGAACGGGCCGCGCTGCTGGAACGGCTCCGGGCCCGGCGGCTGCCGGAAGGTTGGGCCAAGGCGCTGCCGGCCTTCCCGCCGGACCAGAAGGGCATGGCCACCCGCAAGGCGTCGGAGGCGGTGCTGAACGCCCTCGCCCCGGTGCTCCCTGAGCTGTGGGGCGGCTCAGCCGACCTGGCCGGGAGCAACAACACCACGATGAAGGGCGAGCCGTCGTTCATCCCGGCCGAGCACCAGACCGAGATGTTCTCCGGCAACGTGTACGGCCGGACCCTGCACTTCGGGATCCGCGAGCACGCCATGGGCTCGATCCTCAACGGCATCGTGCTGGACGGCCTGACCCGGCCCTACGGCGGCACGTTCCTGGTCTTCAGCGACTACATGCGCCCGGCGGTCCGGCTCGCCGCGATCATGGAGCAGCCGGTGACCTACGTGTGGACGCACGACTCGATCGGCCTCGGTGAGGACGGGCCGACCCACCAGCCGGTCGAGCACCTGGCCGCGCTGCGCGCCATCCCCGGGCTGGACGTGGTCCGGCCCGGCGATGCGAACGAGACCAGCGTGGCCTGGCGGACCGTGCTGGAGCACACTGACCGCCCGGCCGGGCTGTGCCTGAGCCGGCAGAACCTGCCGGTCCTGGACCGCTCCGGGGGCAAAGGCCTGGCCAGCGCGGATGGCGTGGCCCGTGGCGGGTACATCCTCGCCGAAGGGGCGGGCGGTGAGCCGACGGTGATCCTGATCGCGACGGGCAGCGAGCTGCAGATCGCGCTGGCGGCACGGGACATTCTCCAGGATGAGGGGATCCCGACACGCGTTGTTTCCATGCCGTGCGTGGAATGGTTTGCCGGGCAGGATGCTTCCTATCAGGAGGAGGTGCTGCCACCGCAGATCCGGGCGCGCGTCAGCGTCGAGGCCGGCGTCGCGCAGCCCTGGCACGTGTTCACCGGCGACTTCGGTGAGTGCGTCAGCCTGGAGCACTTCGGGGCATCCGCTTCCTACATGAAGCTGTACGAGGAGTTCGGGTTCACCGCGGAGCACGTGGCAGCAGCCGCCCGCTCCAGCCTGGCCCGGCTGAGCACCGCGGCGGACGCGAACGCGAGAAGCGAGGATTCATGACCTCCCAGCCACAGACCACCACGAGCACCCATCCCATCCTCGGCGAGCTGACCGCCGCTGGCGTGTCCATCTGGCTCGACGACATCAGCCGGGAGCGGCTCAGGACAGGAAACCTGGCCGAGCTGAGCCGGGACTGGGACGTCACCGGCGTCACCTCCAACCCGACGATCTTCGCCAGCGCCGTGGCGCACGGGGACGCCTACGACCAGCAGCTCAAGGATCTCGCCGTCCGCGAGGTGAAAATCGAGGAGGCCGCCCGCGTCATCGCCACCTACGACATCCGCTGGGGCTGCGACGTGCTGCGCCCGGCCTACGACGCCACGGACGGCGTGGACGGCCGGGTCTCCATCGAGGTGGACCCCCGGATCGCGCGGGAGACGGCGAAGACGATCGCCGAGGCGCGGGCGCTGTGGTGGATGGTGGACCGGCCCAACCTGTTCATCAAGATCCCGGCCACGGTCGAGGGCCTGCCCGCGATCAGCGCGGCCCTGGCCGAGGGGATCAGCGTCAACGTGACGCTGATCTTCTCCCTGGAACGGTACGGCCAGGTCATCGACGCGTTCATGACCGGCCTGGAGCAGGCCCTGGAGGCGGGCCGGGACATCTCCCGGCTGGCCTCGGTGGCGTCCTTCTTCGTCAGCCGGGTCGACACCGAGGTGGACGGCAGGCTCGACAAGATCGGGACGCCCGAGGCGGCGGCGCTGCGCGGCAAGGCGGCCATCGCCAACGCCCGGCTGGCCTACGAGCTGTACGAGCAGCGGATCGCGACCCCGAGGTGGCAGGCGCTGCGGGCGGCCGGGGCCAAGGTGCAGCGCCCCCTGTGGGCCTCCACCAGCACCAAGGACCCCGCCTACGAGGACACCATGTACGTGGTCGAGCTGGTCGCCCCGGACACGGTCAACACCATGCCGGAAGCGACGCTGCGCGCCACCGCGGACCACGCCACGCTGCGCGGGAACACCGTGCAGGGGACCTACGACCAGTCCCGGCAGGTCTTCACCGACCTGGCTAAGCTCGGTATCCCCTACGACGACGTGGTCAGGGTGCTCGAGGAGGAGGGCGTGGAGAAGTTCGCCGCCTCCTGGAACGAGTTCCTGGGCACCATCGAGTCGAACATGGCCGCGGTGGGCAAGCCATGACCGCTGGGCCGCCTGGTCACAGCAGACGGAGCGCAGTGATGACTGATTCGGCGACCGCGGCCCAGGACGGGACCGGGACGGCCGGGAGCGAGCCGGGCGGGGAGCAGCCTGCCGGGGTTCATATCAGCCAGGCCGAGCAGGAGGCGCTGGCCCAGCCGGCCGGGCTGCAGCCGGTCGTCAGCGGCCCGGCGGCCAACCCGCTGCGGGACCCGCGGGACCGGCGGATCCCGCGGGTGGCGGGCCCGTGCGTCCTCGTCATCTTCGGTGTCACCGGGGACCTGGCCCGCAAGAAGCTCATGCCGGCCATCTACGACCTGGCCAACCGCGGCCTGCTCCCGCCGGGCTTCTCGCTGGTCGGCTTCGCCCGCCGGGACTGGGAGCATGAGGACTTCGCCCAGGTCACCTACGAGGCGGTGAAAGAGCACGCGCGGACCCCGTTCCGGGACACGGTCTGGCAGCAGGTGTCCGAGGGCGTCAGGTTCGTGCCCGGCGAGTTCGACGACGACGAGGCGTTCGACCGGCTCTCGCAGGTCGTGGCCGAGCTGGACCGCGAGCGCGGCACCGGCGGGAACTACGCGTTCTACCTGTCGGTCCCGCCGAAGTTCTTCCCCCTGGTCGTCACCCAGCTGAAGCGGTCCGGGCTGTCCACCCCGCCGCAGCCGCCGTCCGGGCAGCCGCGGCCCTGGCGCCGGGTGGTGATCGAGAAGCCGTTCGGTCACGACCTGGCCAGTGCCCGCGCGCTGAACGAGACGCTGAGCGCCGTGTTCCCGCCGCACTCGGTGTTCCGGATCGACCATTACCTGGGCAAGGAAACCGTCCAGAACATCCTGGCCCTGCGGTTCGCCAACACGCTGTACGAGCCGATCTGGAACCGCGGTTACGTGGACCACGTGCAGATCACGATGGCCGAGGACATCGGCGTGGGCGGCCGGGCCGGGTACTACGACGGCATCGGCGCGGCCCGGGACGTGATCCAGAACCACCTGATGCAGCTGGTGGCGCTGACCGCGATGGAGGAGCCCGTCTCGTTCGACGCCGACGCGCTGCGGGCCGAGAAGGAGAAGGTCCTGTCCGCGGTCCAGCTGCACGACGACCTCGCGGCCACCACCGCGCGCGGCCAGTACGCCGCCGGCTGGCAGGGCGGGGTCCCGGTGCAGGGCTTCCTGGAAGAAGAGGGCATGGCGCCCGACTCGCGGACCGAGACCTACGCCGCGGTCAAGCTGCGGGTGGATACCCGGCGGTGGGCCGGGGTCCCGTTCTACCTGCGGACCGGGAAGCGGCTGCCGCGCCGGATGTCGGAGATCGCCCTGCTGTTCCAGCGCGCGCCGCACCTGCCCTTCGCGGCCACCGACACCGAGGAACTCGGCCAGAATGCCCTGGTCATCCGGGTCCAGCCGGACGAGGGGGTCACGGTCAGGTTCGGCTCCAAGGTCCCCGGCTCAGCCATGGAAGTGCGCGACGTGAACATGGACTTCGCCTACGGCGAGTCGTTCACCGAGAGCAGCCCGGAGGCGTACGAGCGGCTGCTGCTCGACGTGCTGATCGGCGATCCGCCGCTGTTCCCGCGGCACCGTGAGGTGGAGCTGTCCTGGATGGTCCTCGACCCGATCGAGGAATTCTGGGCCGAGCACGGCCGGCCGGAACCCTATCCAGCCGGCTCGGCCGGCCCGCCCTCCGCGGACGCGATGATGGCCCGCGACGGCCGGGCCTGGAGACGGCTTTGAGCGCAGCGGTCGGAAAGGACTGCCTCCGATGATGATCGACCTGGCCGAGACGACCACGGACCGGATCCACGAGGCGATCCGGCAGGCGCGGCAGCGGCTCGGCGGCCCGGCCAGCGGGATGGTGCTGACGCTGGTCATCGTCACCGACGAGGCCGCACAGTACGACGCCGTCCGGTCGGCCAGCGAGGCGGCCCGCGAGCACCCGTGCCGGGTGCTCGCGGTGATCACCCGGCGGCCCGAGGCCAGCTCCCGGCTCGACGCCGAGATCCGGGTCGGTGAGTCCGGGCCGGGTGAGGTCGTGCTGCTGCGCATGTACGGCGCGCTGGGCGAGCACGCCGACTCGGTGGTCACCCCGCTGCTGATGCCGGACACCCCGGTCGTGACCTGGTGGCCCGGGACTCCCCCGGACGTCCCCTCCAGCAGCCCGCTCGGCGCACTCGCGCAGCGGCGCATCACCGACGCCGCCTCGGCCGCCGCGCCGCACGACTGCCTGGCCAGCCTGGCCTCGCACTACAAGCCCGGGGACACCGACCTGAGCTGGACCCGGGCGACGCCCTGGCGCTCGCTCATCGCGGCCACGCTGGACCAGCCGCACGGCACGATCCGCGGCGGCCGGGTCGAGGCCGAGCGCGGCAACCCGAGCGCCGACCTGATCGCCTCCTGGCTGTCCGTGCGGCTCGGGGTGCCGTTCGAGAACCGGGTCTCCGGTGGCCCCGGGGTCACCGCGGTCATCTTCGACACCAGTGACGGGGAGATGACGCTGACCCGCCCGGATGGCCGGGTGGCGATGCTCCGCCGCCCCGGTGAGCCCGAGCGCCGGGTGGCGCTGCACCGCCGGGACACCGCGGAACTGCTGTCCGAGGAGCTGCGCCGGCTCGACCCCGATGAGGTGTACGCGGAGACCATCGCCCCCTTCGTCCCGGCGCAGGCCGAGGTGAAGCGGAACGGCGGCACCAGCCGCAAGCGGGTCAGCGCGGGCGCGGACACGTCCCGCAAAGACAGAACCCGGTGAGCACCCCCGAGGTCCTCGTCCACCACGACGCGAGCCTGCTGGCCCAGGCGGCCGCGGCCCGGCTGGTGACCAGGCTGGTGGACGCGCAGGCGAGCTCGGGCACGGCGAACCTGGTGCTGACCGGCGGCGGCATCGGCACGGCGGTGCTGGCTGAGCTCGCGGCCGCGCCGGCCCTCGGCGCGGTGGACTGGCGGCGGCTGGACATCTGGTGGGGTGACGAGCGCTTCCTGCCCTCCGGCGATCCCGAGCGCAACGAGGCGCAGGCGCAGCGGGCCCTGCTCGGCCACGTGGACGCGGACCCGGCCCGGGTGCACCGGATGCCGGGCACCGACGGCCCCGACGGCAACGACCCGGAAGCAGCGGCCGCGCGGTACGCGGCCGGGCTGCGGCGGGCCGCCCAGCCCCAGGACCACGGCCCGGTGCCCGCCTTCGACGTGCTGATGCTCGGCATCGGGCCGGAAGGGCACGTCGCCTCGCTCTTCCCCGGCCTGCCCGCGCTCTACGACGAGCGGCCGGTCGTCGCGGTCCGCGGCGCACCCAAGCCGCCGCCGACCAGGCTCACCCTGACGCTGCCCGCCATCCGCCGGGCCCGTGAGGTGTGGCTGCTCGCGGCGGGCGAGGAGAAGGCCGGCGCGGTCCGCCTGGCCCTGTCCGACGCCGGCCCGGTGCAGGTCCCGGCCGCGGGCGCGCGCGGCCAGCAGCGCACCCTCTTCCTCCTGGACCGCAGCGCGGCCAGCCAGCTCCCGCCCCAGCTGAGCCGGATCGCCTCACCCTGACCCGCCTCATCCCGGTTCGTCTCACCCTGATCCCTCTTAACCAGGGCGGATGAGCTCAGTCGGGGTAGTGCCCGGTCCCGTCGCCGGACCGCGGGTCGTGGTCACCGGGCCGCTGGTCCGGCCCGGGCCGGTGACCCCGGGAGGGCCGGGTGGCCAGCCGGAGCATCGTGAACAGGATGACCAGGACCGGGATGAAGGCGAACGGTTCCCGGGCGGTGAGCGCGATCCCGAGCCAGATGACCAGGATGGGCAGCATCGGGCTGAGCCGGCGGTGCGGGGGCCCGGCCGAGACCGGCAGCGGCTTGTCCCTGGCCGGCTTGACCTGGGGTTCCGGCTGCGGAATCTCCAGCCTGGCCTGCTGGGGCAGGTCACGGGTCAGGTCGCGGAGGCCGCCCCAGGTCTTCGAGGCGAACGCGAGCGTGGTCCGCTCATCGAACTCCTCCAGGCTCAGCCGCCCGGCGCTGTACGCCTCGCGCAAGATCTCGACGACGTGTTCCCGGTCGGCGTCCGAAGCGCGGATACCGCCGTCATCCGTCATCTCCGGACCTCCCCGGGACCCTGTCATCCGTCATTCGCCCCTTTCATCCGGAGGATACCCCGGACCGGTCACGGCGGACCCCGGCCGGGTGGCCGGATTGCCGGCCGCGACCCGGGTCCGGCCCGCCCGGCCGGGCCGGAGCGCGACCGTCATCGCCGCCCTGCGTGGCCAACAGTGCCCCGTTATGGTTAGATTCTCGCCGTGCCCCCGGTGCCCCGCCGACTTACCCAGGACCGGAACCACCTGATCGTGTGCGGGGATGACGCGCTGGCCTACCGGGTGGTCGAGGAGCTCACCACCAACTACGGCGAGCGGGTAACCGTCCTGCTCAGCGCGCGGTCGCGAGGTCACGGCCCGCGGATCGCCCGGCTGCCGGGCGTCCGGGTCATCGAGCGGCCGGAACTGGACGGGTCGGCGTTCGCCGATGCGGGGGCCCAGTCGGCCCGGGCGATCGCCCTGATGGGCCGGGACGACCTGGCCAACTTCCACGCCGCGCTCCGCGCCCAGGACCTCAGCCCCAGCCTCAGGCTGGTGATGCGGATTTTCAACACCGGGCTCGGCGAGCGGATGCGCAGTTTCTTCCCCGATTGCGCGGTGCTGTCCAGTTCCGCGATGGCCGCCCCCTCGTTCGTGGCGGCGGCCCTGGGCGAGCCCGCGCCCAGCCACGTCCGGGTGGCCGGGCGCACCCTGTTCGTGGCGCGCCCCGGTGAGGCCGACGCCGCGCAGCTCGTCTGCGGGCTGGCCACGACCGGGGCGCCGGGCCAGCCCCGGCTGCTTCCCCCGGACCAGGACCTGGCCGACCTGGTCCTCGCCGTCGCCGATGGCACCCCGCGCAACCCGCTGACCAGGCAGCGCCGGCGGCCGCTGCGGGCCGTCGCGGACCTGCCCCGGCTGCTCTTCGGGTACAAGCTGGGGTTCGTGTTCCTGGCCCTGTTCGGCGTCCTGGTGGCCGGTTTCGTGCTGCTCGCCACCGCCGGCGGCTACTCGCCCCTCAACGCGCTGTACCTGACCTTCCTCGACGCGGCGGGCGCGGCGGTCACCAATCCCCGGCTGAGCGCCCCGGAGAAGGTGGCCCAGTTCATGCTCACCTTTGACGGGATGGCGTTCCTGCCGGTGGTCACCGCGGCCGTCGTCGGGGCCCGGCTCACCGGGTCGGTGCGCAGCCAGGAACGGCCGCTGAGCGGCCACGTCATCGTGGCCGGGCTGGGCAATGTCGGCAGCCGCATCGCCGGCCAGCTGCACGACCTGGGCGTCGACGTGGTCTGCGTGGACCGGGACGAGCACGCGGCCGGCATCCGCCTGGCCCGCCAGCTGGGGCTGCGGGTGGTGATCGGTGAAACCACCCGCGAGGAGACCCTGCGCGCCGCAGGCGTCCGCACCAGCCAGGCGCTCGTCTCGGTGACCAACAGCGACATCGTCAACCTGGAGACGGCCCTGCACGCCCGGGCCCTGGCCGCCGACGTGCGCCTCGTCCTCCGGCTGTCCGACGACGACCTGGCCGAGCGGGTGCAGAAGACCGTGGGCAACGCGATCTCGCGCAGCGTCCCCTACCTGGCCGCCCCGGCCTTCGCCGCCGCCATGCTGGAACACCAGGTGCTGCGCACCATCCCGGTCGGGCGGCACGTGCTGCTGATCGCGGACTTCAAGGTCGGAGCCGGATCCGAGCTGGCCGGCCAGCCGGTGGACAACGTGCACCGCGGTGGCGAGGTGCGGGTCATCGCGGTCAGTCCCGCCGCCGCCGACAAAGTCGACTGGTCACCACGCCCTGATTACCTGATCGCCCCGCAGGACCGGATCTACGTCCTGGCCACGCGCACCGGGCTGAGCGGGGTATTGGCGCGGAGCCAAAGTGGCGGCGCAGTCGCGCCAGCGTAAGCAAAAACCTGGGTCTCCCCCAAGCCGGAATCCAGCGTTACGCTCAGGGCAGATCTTCCGTGTGGTTCTGCTGAGCCGCTTGTGAAGACGGAAGAAGGTCCTAGATGGTCCGTTCTGTCCGGGTTTTCTGCCCCATTCCGGGGACGCCCGCTACGGCCCAGGCGCCGGCCACGCCAGCCTGCCCAGGAGCTGCCACCGGGATCTTCACTCAACCCACGCGCCGTCCCGGCCATGCGGGCTACCTGCCCCCGTGGCCGGGCAGCGCACCGCCTCATCAGGAGGATTCACTTGAGCGTCAACGATGACCTGCCTGCAGCCCCTGCAGCTCCTGTGGCCGCGCTGGGGTCGGGGATAGCCGACCCCGCACCCCTAGGGCTCGCCGCCTTCGCCCTGACCACGTTCCTGTTGTCCGCGTTCAACGCCGGCTGGATGACTTCGGCGAGCGGCCTGGCCTGGCTCGGGTACGCGTTCGCCTATGGTGGCCTGGGCCAGTTGCTGGCCGGCATGTGGGAGTTCCGCAACCGCAATGTTTTCGGCGCCACTGCGTTCTCCAGTTACGGTGGCTTCTGGATCGGTCTCGGCCTCTACTTTCTGCTGGTCGGGAGCAACCTGCTCGCCCACCCCCTGCTGGCGCACGAGTTCAGCAAGGACGTCGGCTGGATCCTGCTGGCCTTCGCCATCTTCAACACCTACATGCTGATCTGGAGCACGCAGGTGAACGCGGCGGTGTTCGCGGTCTTCCTCACCCTGGAACTCACCGAGATCATCCTGTTCATCGGCAACCTCTCAGGCAGCAGCGGCACCGTCAAGTTCGGCGGGTACGTGGGCATCCTCACCGCGGTTTGCGCCTGGTACGCCTCGGCGGCCGGGGTCGCCAACGGGATGGGAGGCCGGCTCAGCCTTCCCGTCGGCCGGCCGCTCCTTGCCCCGCGGGTCTGAGCAGGCCTGCCTGCCCGCGCCGTAGGGCCAGGCGCCGGACTAGCTGGTAGCACGAGCTGATCCCGGGGAGCCAGACCAGGCCCCCCGGGATCACGCGTTTCCCGGGCCCCGGCAGGATTGGGCGGGTGGATCTGCACGAGAAGCGGCAACTCGACCGGGCCGAGCACATGGCCAGGGTGAACGAGCAGGTAGCCAGGGCCAAAGCCCACGCCCGGCCGTGGCGGGCCATCATCGCGGCCGTCCTGGCCATCCTCGCGGGCGCCGTCGCCAGCCAGGCCGGCACCGGTTTCAAGGACTGGACCGGGCACGGCCATTACGTGTACAAGATCGTGGCCGCCGGGTGCATCGGCGTGTTCGTCGTCTTCGGGACAGTGGCCGTCGTCGGGCTGGCCGGGAAAGCCAGGCAGGTACTGACCCCGGCGGTTGGCTCATCTCACGCCGCGGTGGTGCGCTACGCCATCCTGCTCATCGGCGGGCTGACCATCCTCGTCCTGGGGATAGGGCTGATGAAGGTCCCGATCGGGCAACTGCTCGTCGGCGGGGCCGTCACGACTATCCTGCTGGGCATCGCCGGGCAGCAGTCCCTGGCGAACGTTTTCGCGGGCCTCGTGCTGCTGCTGTCGCGGCCCTTCGCCGTGGGGGACTATATCCGGCTCAAATCCGGGGCGCTGGGCGGGGTGACCGACGGCCTGGTCGCCGAGATAGGCATTACCTACATGCGCCTGGACACTGACGACGGCACCCTGCACCTGCCCAATTCCCAGGTCCTCGCGGCCGCGGTGGGGCCTATCGCGCGGCCGCGTCCCGGGAAATCAGAACCGGTCCCCGAGGAGCCCATACCGGCCCGCGAGCCGGCCAAGCCGGCTCATGACGACCCGCCGTACGGCGGGCCGCCGTACGGATCGCCATGACGCCCCGGCCCGAGTGCTGGTTCACCTAGTGCTGGTTCACCTAGTGGTGCTTCGCCTCGTACCTGGCCACGACGTCGGCCGGGATACGGCCGCGATCGCTGACCGAAATTCCGCTTTGCTTGGCCCAGCTCCGTATGGCGGCGCTGTGCTGCCGGTGCGCGGTCGTCCGGCGCTTGGTGCGGCCTGGCCGGGCGGACGCCCGGCGCGCGTGCTCCGCATAACGGCCGACCACATCGTCAAACTTTTGGCTGTGCTTGGCGCACAGGTCGATCTCATAGTCCCGGCCATCCAGGCTGAACCGGCGGGCGTGATGCTGGCCCTCGGGAATCGGTTTCTGGTCGTAGTCACAGGCAAATGTGACGGACACCTTCTGTGCCACTTGAGGCCCCCCTTCCTCTGGTGGCAAATATATCCCGCCACAGGCGGCCCAACCATAACGACGCCCAAAGACGGGCAGAGCGTCAACTGGGGAGGCCGCCATTCGGGGCGGACATGCCGGGCCAGGCCCGCCGATCCGGGCCGCCGCCCCGGTGCCGGGGCGGCTATCCGTCAATGACGGCCGGGATAGCGTCCCCGTTCCCGGCGGTCGTGATTGCCGGGCGGGCGCCCATAGGGGAAGGATTCCTCGGGCTCGCCGTCGTAGTCCTCGACGGAGTGGTCGGCCGTGTCATCCCACTCGGCGCCCTCGCCATAATCCGGCCCGGCCGGATAAGCCCCCGAGTCGTCAGCGGGCACTTCGCCGGGATAATCCGCAATGCCCCGCTGGCCGGAATAGGGACGGAAAGAGGGGTCATCCGGGTAGCCGCCCGCGGGACGGCGGTGGCTGCCGGACTGGGGGGTGCGGTAGTCACCGGTGCCGGGCACGTCCGGGTAGCCCGGCTCCGCGTAGCCGCCCTGCTCGTCCTCGTCGCGGTACTCGCCCGCGGCCGGTCTCACCCGGGTAGCGGGACCGCCGCGGCTCGCCGGGAAAGTCGCCCGCCTCACGGCGGTGGCTGCCGGACTGGGGGCTGCGGTAGTCGCCGGTGGCGGGCACATCCGGGTAGCCAGCCGCCCCGCCCCGCCGGTAGTCACCGGAGGCCGGGCTTTCCTGGTAGCCCGGCTCCGCCGGGTAGCCGGTGCCTGTTCCGTACTCCTGGGCCGGGCTGCGGTAGGCGCCGGTGGACGGCTCCTCCTGATACCGGGCGGCCGGGGCGGGATAGGCGGGGTCGAGCGGGTCCACGGGGTAGCCACCCGAGTCGCCCCGGTAGGCCCGGTCCGGGCCCGTGCCGTAGTCGCCGGGCGCCCCGGCCGGGTACCCCGGCTCCGGGGGCGGCCCGTCCGGGCGCTGGCCAGGCGGCGCGCCAGACCCAGCGGGCATCCGCATGGCGACGGTGGCCTGGCCCTCCTCGGGGCTCCGGCCCGCCGGGGCGGCCCCGTTCGCGGCCCGTCCGGGGGGCACTTCCCGGCCCGCCTCGCCCGGTGCGTCCCGGCGCCCCGCACGCTGGCCCTGCGGGCCACGGCGCAGCGCCTCGATCATCCGGGCCAGGTCGTCCATGGGCAGCCGGAACGTGCCAGTGCAGGTTCCGCCCTGCCAGATACTGAAAACCGCCACGCCCGTGTCGGCGTACCAGCTCAACCGCATGCTGCGGGAGTCGCCTCGTACGTCGAAGAACACCTCACCGAGCCGGGGCAACGGGGCTGCGTCCGACGCTGACATGGCCCCCATGGTGGCGCCGAACTCACGGGTTTGTCCAATTAACTCGCCACTATGATAGAAGCCACAGCGGCCGGTACCGCCTCCAGGCTGGGGGTATGCCCCGGCGGGCCGGCCCGCGGGGGCGGCCCCAACATCTCTGCCCCGGATTCGCGATCCTGCCTGCGAAACTGCCCCTGCGGATGGCATCATTGATCATCGGTCCGGTGGACAGGACTGGTTTCGTCAGGGCGGGCGGCACTCCGGTTGCCGCTGCTCATCCGGCAGGGTTGCTCCTCTAGCTACTCCCGTGGCGGTCACGGGCGCTCCGAGGCTGCCCGGCTCCCGGGAACACGCAGGTGATGCAGTGCGTTGCATACCTACGACGGGGCAAAAGCCGCACAGGGCGAACCAGATGTCCGACGGAATCAGAGGGTCGGCTGGACGCGGAACACACACTGAGCTTGTTGAGGAGATCGAGTCATGTCTGAGGTACGGCGGCAGGTTACCCTGCCTCCCCGGCCGAACTGGGGCTGGCAAGATGCCGCCGCGTGCCGCGGCACGGATGTCGTGCTCTTCTTCGGCCCCGACGGCGAACGGCAGCCGGAGCGGGACATCCGGGAGCGGAAGGCCAAGACGCTGTGCGCCGGCTGCCCGGTGCGCACCGAGTGCCTGGATTACGCCATCTCAAGGCCGGAGAAGTACGGCACCTGGGGCGGCCTGAACGAGGACGAGCGCGCTTCCGAGCGCCGCCGCCGGATGCGCCGCGCGAACGCGGCCTGACCGGGCTCACCCCTGAACTGGTGGCACGAGCCTGGTAACACGGGCCGGGTAACGAGCACGGATTGACCACTGGCCGGCCGCGGCAGGCGCCGCGGCCGGCCACACTATGTCCATGGTCTGCCTGTCCTGCCGCCGCCAGCACCATGAGGACTGCCCGGGAGGCACCTGGTGCGACTGCCAGCATCAGCCGCTGTCGGCGCTGCCCGCGCCGCCGCGCGGCCGGCGCTCGCTGAGCTGGGTGCGCCAGGGCTGAGCGGCCAGATCGGCCCGGCCGGAACAGGCACGGCCAGAACAGGCACGGGCGGAATAGGCACGGGCGGACCGGGGTTGGCACCGTCCGTGAGCATGCTGACCGCCCCGCCCGCCGGGACGCCGGGACAACGATTTCGTTCGGAACCCGAAGTTATCTCGACATGTCGTGGCTCTTTCGTGTGATGCTCATGTGGTGAGCGCTGCTGATCCCCTTCTCGTCGCCCGCAGGCATGTCGACCTGCTCCGGGTGCGCAGCGCCGCGTGTCGACACGGCCGCTGACCACTGCCCCGATTGTGGGCGTGTGCCGCGGCCGGTGCCCTGCAGCCCCGGCGGACTGCTTCCCGCGAGCCTGAATCGCGGATCACTCAAGTCGCCCCGGCCAGCAGGAAGGCCGGCGCAGCCGACGCAGGCTGCCTGACGCGTCACGCGTCCCGCCCCAGCCAGACCCGCAGCAGCGGGCCCGACCGAGCAGGACAAGAAGGGACGCGCCAGATGCCGTCAGCCCACCGTAACCGTGGCCAAGGCCAGTGGGCGCTCGGATACCGCGAGCCGCTGAACAAGAACGAGGAAAACAAGAAGAACGACGACGGGCTCAACGTCCGCCAGCGGATCATCGACATCTACTCCCGGCAGGGCTTCGACTCCATCGACCCGGCCGACCTCCGGGGACGGTTCCGCTGGTTCGGGCTGTACACGCAGCGCCGGCCGGGCATCGACGGCGGCAAGACCGCGACCCTCGAGCCCGAGGAACTCGATGACCGCTACTTCATGCTGCGCGTCCGCATCGACGGCGGGCAGCTGAGCAACGACCAGCTGCGCACGGTGGCCGACATCTCCGAGCGGTACGCCCGGGGCACCGCCGATCTCACCGACCGGCAGAACGTGCAGCTGCACTGGATCAGGATCGAGGACGTCCCGGCGATCTGGACCGCCCTCGAGGCGGTCGGCCTGTCCACCACCGAAGCCTGCGGCGACACCCCCCGGGTGGTGCTGGGCTGCCCGCTGGCCGGGATCGACGCGGACGAGGTCATCGACGCGACCCCGCAGATCGAGGAGGTCACCGCCCGCTACGTGGGCGACCCCGCCTTCTCCAACCTGCCCCGCAAGTACAAGTCGGTGATGAGCGGGTGCACCGCGCAGTGCACCGTGCATGAGATCAACGACGTGGCCTTCGTCGGCGTGGCCGGCCCGGACGGCGAGCCCGGGTACGACCTGTGGGTGGGCGGGGGGCTGTCCACCAACCCGATGATCGCCAAGCGCCTCGGGGCGTTCATCCAGCCCGACCAGGTCGCCGAGGTGTGGGCCGGGATCACCGCGGTGTTCCGTGACTACGGCTACCGGCGCCTGCGGCACCGGGCCCGGCTGAAGTTCCTCATCGCCGACTGGGGCCCGGAGAAGTTCCGGGAGGTGCTGGAGAAGGAATACCTGGGCTACGCGCTCCCGGACGGGCCGCCCCCGCCCCCGCCCGCCGACGGCCGGCGGGACCACGTCGGCGTGCACCGGCAGCGGGACGGGCGGTACTACGTGGGGTTCGCGCCCCGCGTCGGCCGGATGTCGGGCAGTTCCCTGGCCCGGGTCGCCGACCTGGCCGCCCGGTACGGCAGCGGGCGGGTGCGGACCACCACCGAGCAGAAGATGGTCATCCTCGACGTGCCCGAGGACCATGTGGCCGGGCTCACCGCCGAACTCGACGCGGCGGATCTGCCCGCCACGCCGAGCGTGTTCCGGCGGCACACGATGGCCTGCACCGGCATCGAGTTCTGCAAGCTGGCGATCGTGGAGACCAAGGCGCGGGCCAGCCAGGCCATCGCCGAGCTCGAGCGGCGCCTGCCGGGCTTCACCGAGCCGGTCACGATCAACGTGAACGGGTGCCCGAACTCCTGCGCCCGGATCCAGACCGCCGACATCGGGCTCAAGGGATCGCTGGTCATCGGCCCCGACGGGCAGCAGACCGAGGGATTCCAGATCCACCTGGGGGGCACCCTGGCCGGGGGGGACGGTGAGAGCTCCGGATTCGGCCGCAAGATCAGGGGGCTGAAGACCACCGCCGAGGACCTGCCTGACTACCTGGAGCGGGTCCTGCGGCGCTTCCAGGAGGTCCGGGGCGCGGACGAGAGCTTCGCCGCGTGGGCCAGCCGGGCCAGCGAGGAGGACTTCGCATGACATTCCACGCATCCGGGACAGAACGCGCAATCCCGTTTTACTGCCCCTATTGTGGTGAAGAAGATCTAGAACCACAGGAACAGGACGGCGGCTGGCGGTGTCGCAGCTGCATCCGGTCCTTCCAGCTACGATTTGCTGGAACGGGTGTGATCCTGTGAGCACGAGCGTGACGAAGCGCGCCCACCCAGGTCAGGCAGTCCCTGAAGTCTCCGATCCTGAAGCTCGGGAGGAACCAATCCGCATGGAGAGGCTCGCAGCCCAAGCGGCGGAGGATCTCGCCGACGCGCCCGCGGAAGAGATCGTCCGCTGGGCGGTGGACACGTTCGGGTCCCGTATCTGCATCACGTCGTCCATGACCGACGCGGTGATCATCCATCTCGCCTCGCAGGTCAAGAGCGGGCTGGATGTGATCTTCCTGGACACCGGGTACCACTTCCCGGAGACCATCGGGACCAGGGACGCGGTGTCCGCCGTCTACCCGGTCAATGTCGTCAACGTGACCCCGTCCCGGACGGTGGCCGAGCAGGACGCCGAGCTCGGGCCCCGGCTCTACGGGCGCAACCCCGACCTGTGCTGCTACTTCCGCAAGGTCGTGCCGCTGGAGCGGGCCCTCGACCCGTACGACGCGTGGATCACCGGGGTGCGGCGGGAGGAGACCAACGCCCGCAGCGACACCAAGGCGGTCCAGTGGGACGCCCGGCGGCAGATGGTGAAGGTCAACCCCATCGTGGCCTGGACCCAGGACCAGGTGGACACCTACATCGCCGAGAACGGCGTGCTGGTGAACCCGCTGGTCTATGACGGGTACCCGTCCATCGGGTGTTCCACCTGCACGATGAAGGTGGCCCCCGGGGCGGACCCGCGCAGCGGCCGGTGGACGGGGACGGGCAAGACCGAATGCGGCATCCACACCTCCTGACCCCGTCTCTGGTCGCGATCGCGCACGGCAGCAGGGACCCGCGGGCCGGGGCGACCATCGCCGCGCTGCTGGCCCGGGCCCGGGCCCGGGCCAGCAGGCACGGGCTGGCCGGGCTCGAGGTCCGCGGGGCGTTCCTGGGGCACGCGCCGCCCGCGCCGCTGCAGGTGCTCGCCGCGCTCGACGGCGGCGGCCAGCGTGACGTGGTCGTGCTCCCCCTGCTGCTCACCGCGGCCTACCACAGCGGGACGGACATCCCCGGGCTGCTGGCCGAGGCCACGGCCGGCCTGCCCGGGCTCCGGATCCGCTACGGGGAGCCGCTGGGCCCGCACCCGGGGCTGGTCCGCGCGCTCGACCGGCGCCTGGCCGAGGCCGGCCAGGATCCCGGCGACGACCCGGCCCGGCACGGCGGTGGTCCTCGCCTCCGCCGGGTCGAGCCACCCGGCGGCCAACGCGGCGATCGCCCGGCTGGCGTCGGACTGGCAGGCCGCCCGCGGCTGGCTCGCCGTCCGGCCCGCGTACGCGTCCGCCGCCTCGCCTGCCCCGGCCGAGGCCGTGGCGGACCTGCTCCGCGGCGGGGCCCGGCGCGTCGTGGTCGCCAGCTACCTGCTCGCCCCCGGGCTGTTCGCCGACCGGATCCGTGACACCTCGCTGGCCGCGGGGGCGGCGGCGGTCTCGGCGCCGCTGGGGGCCGCGGACGACGTGGCGGACGTGCTGCTCGACCGCTTCCGGCAGGCTGCCGCGGGCGGGCCCAGGGCAGCGCAGCGCCGTGCGCGCGGCGCTATGACTCGCGGGTTTCCGCCAGGTAAACCGCACGCATCGGGTGGCTTTCCGGCCCGCAGCAGGCACAGTAGTGTCACATCATGACGTCTCTGCAGGCCGCCGGGCCGCATCCCACCCACGACGTGCTCAACCAGGTTCCGCCCCTGGCCGGCTACGACGTCGCGGACGACCCGGCGCTGCTGGCCGCGGCGGCCCGCGAAGGCGCGGGCTGGGCCGAGGCCGGCCTGCACGAGCTGGGTGAGCTGGCCGGCGCCGCGCAGACCCAGGAGCACGCCCGGCTGGCCAACGAGCATCCGCCGGTGCTGCGCACCCATGACGCGCGGGGCCACCGGATCGACGAGGTCGAGTTCCACCCGTCCTGGCATGTGCTGCTGGGCACCGCGGTCGGCCATGGGCTGCACGCCGCGCCGTGGGCGGATCCCGCCCCGGGCGCGCACGTCGCCCGGGCGGCCCGGTTCTTCGTGTGGTCGCAGGCCGAGGCGGGCCATGGCTGCCCGGTCTCGATGACCTACGCGGCCGTCCCGCCGCTGCGCCATGCCCCGGACCTGGACCGCCGCTTCGTGCCGCTGCTCACCGCCCGGGACTACGATCCCGGGCTGAGGGCGCCGGAGGGCAAGGCGGCCCTGCTGGCCGGCATGGCCATGACCGAGAAGCAGGGCGGCTCGGATGTGCGCGCGAACACCACCCGGGCCGAGCCGGTGCCCGCGGACGGGCCGGGCGCCCACCTGCTCACCGGGCACAAGTGGTTCTGCTCCGCGCCGATGAGCGACCTGTTCCTGGTCCTGGCCCAGGCCCCGGCCGGGCTGACCTGCTTCCTTCTCCCCCGGGTGCGCCCCGACGGGACCCGCAACGCCGTCCGGCTGCAGCGGCTCAAGGACAAGCTCGGCAACCGCTCGAACGCCTCCGCCGAGGTGGAGTTCGACGCCGCGCTGGCCTGGCAGGTCGGCGAGGCCGGGCGCGGCGTGCCCACCATCATCGAGATGGTCAGCGCGACCCGGCTGGACTGCGTGCTGGGCAGCGCGGCGGGCATGCGGCTGGGCTGCGTCACCGCCGTGCACCACGCCACGCACCGGCGTGCCTTCGGCGCGAGCCTGATCTCCCAGCCGCTGATGGCCTCCGTGCTGGCTGACCTCGTGCTGGAATCCGAGGCCGCGACCACGCTGGCGCTGCGGCTGGCGGGTGCGGCCGACCGGGCCGCCCGCGGGGACGCCGCCGAGGCGGCCCTGCTCCGGGTCGCGCTGCCCGCCGCCAAGCACTGGATCTGCAAGCGCGCGCCGCTGCACGCGGCCGAGGCGCTGGAGTGCCTGGGCGGCAACGGCTACGTGGAGGAGTCGGGGATGCCCCGGCTGTACCGCGAGGCGCCGCTGAACTCGATCTGGGAGGGCTCCGGCAACGTGACCGCCCTGGACCTCCTCCGCGCGCTGCAGCGCCGGGAGGACGCGGCTGACGCCCTGGCGGCCGAGCTGGCCCTGGCCGCGGGCGCGGACGCCCGGCTGGACGCGGCGGCCGGCAGGCTGAGCGGGCTGCTGCGGGACCTGGCCACCCGGGCCGGGCCGCAGGCGCAGTTCGCGGCCCGGCGCCTGGCCGGGCAGATCACCGTCACCCTGCAGGCGGCGCTGCTGGCCCGGCACGCCCCGGGCCCGGTCGCCGACGCGTTCTGCGCCTCCCGGCTGGAGCCCGGGGCGCTGCCCGGGCCCGGGGTGCCGTTCGGGACACTCCCTGACGGGCTGGCCGCTGGAGGACGTCCTGGGCCGGGCCACGACGGTACGCGGGTAAGGTCGGCTGGTGCGCGTTTGGCCAGGAGCTCCCTATCCGCTCGGAGCAACATGGGATGGCACGGGAACGAACTTCGCGTTGTTCTCCGAGGCTGCCGAGCAGGTTGAACTGTGCCTGCTGAACGGCGACGAGCCTGCCCATCACGAGACGCGCATCGCGCTGACCGAGGTGGACGCGTTCGTCTGGCACGGCTACCTGCCTGATGTGGCCCCCGGCCAGCGGTACGGGTACCGGGTGCACGGCCCCTACGACCCGGCCCGCGGGCACCGCTGCAACCCGGCCAAGCTGCTGCTCGACCCGTACGGCAAGGCCATCAACGGCGACGTGCGGTGGAACGAGGCGGTGTTCAGCTACCGGTTCAGCGACCCGTCCGCGCTGAACACCATGGACAGCGCGCCGTACATGCCGGCGAACGTGGTCATCAACCCGTTCTTCGACTGGGGGGACGACCGGGCCCCGCGGATCCCGTACCACGAGACGGTTATCTACGAGGCGCACGTCCGCGGGCTGACCCTGCGCCACCCGGACGTGCCCGCCGACCAGCGGGGCACGTACGCCGGGCTGGCCCACCCGTCGGTCATCGAGCACCTGACCCGGCTGGGGGTGACCGCGGTGGAGCTGATGCCGGTGCACCAGTTCGTGCCCGAGCACAACCTGCAGGCCCGCGGGCTGACCAACTACTGGGGCTACAACACGATCGGGTTCCTCGCCCCGCACAAGGCGTACTCGTCGTCGCAGCAGCGCGGCGGGCAGGTCGGCGAGTTCAAGGCGATGGTCAAGGCGCTGCACGCGGCCGGGATCGAGGTGATCCTCGACGTCGTGTACAACCACACCGCCGAGTCCGACCACCGGGGCCCGACGCTGTCCTTCCGCGGCATCGACAACGCCGCCTACTACCGGCTCCGCGACGACGACCCGCGCTACTACGTGGACTACACCGGCTGCGGGAACAGCCTGAACGTCCGGCACCCGCACGCACTCCAGCTCATCCTGGACTCGCTGCGGTACTGGATCCTGGAAATGCACGTGGACGGGTTCCGCTTCGACCTCGCCTCCGCGCTGGCCCGGGAACTGCACGACGTGGACCGGCTGTCGGCCTTCTTCGACCTGGTCCAGCAGGACCCGGTGGTGTCGCAGGTCAAGCTCATCGCGGAACCCTGGGACGTGGGCGAGGGCGGGTACCAGGTCGGCAACTTCCCGCCGCTGTGGAGCGAGTGGAACGGCAAGTACCGGGACACGGTCCGGGACTTCTGGCGCGGCCAGCCGTACACGATGGCGGAGTTCGCCTCCCGGCTGACCGGGTCGAGCGACCTGTACGAGACCAGCGGCCGCCGGCCGGTCGCCTCCATCAACTTCGTCACCTGCCACGACGGGTTCACCCTGACCGACCTCGTCTCGTACAACCGCAAGCACAATGACGCGAACGGTGAGGACGGCGCGGACGGCACCAACGACAACCGCTCGTGGAACTGCGGCGCCGAGGGGCCGACCAGCGATCCGGCGGTGCACGAGCTGAGGGCCCGGCAGCGGCTGAACTTCCTGGCCACGCTGCTGTGCTCACAGGGCGTGCCGATGCTGCTGGCCGGGGATGAGCTCGGCCGGACCCAGCGCGGCAACAACAACGCCTACTGCCAGGACAACGAGACGTCCTGGGTGGACTGGGACACCGCCGGGGACGAGAGCAGCCTGCTGGAGTTCGCCCGGGGGGTCGCCGAGCTGCGCCGCAACCACCCGGTGTTCCGCCGGCGGCGGTTCTTCACCGGGCCCGCGGAGGGCTCCATGGGCCGGCCCGGCGACATCGCCTGGTTCACGCCCGTCCGGCCGGGAGATGACCGACGCGGACTGGAAGACCGGCTACGCGAAGGCGATGGGCGTGTTCCTGAACGGTGACGCCATCACCGAGCCGGACCCCCGCGGCGAGCGGGTCCGGGATGAAACGTTCCTGCTGCTGTTCAGCGCGGACAGCCAGCCGGCCTGGTTCACGCTGCCCGCCGAGGACTTCGGGCACCGCTGGGAAGTCGTGCTCGACACCGGCGCCGCGGGGCACGCCGGCGGCGGCCGGCCCGCCACCGCGATCTCCGGTAACGGGCTGCCCCACCCGGCGCTGCCCGGGTCCGAGGCGGCGGTCGCGGCGCAGGTGGAACCCCGGGAGCACCAGGCCGGGTCAACGGTGATGCTGGCCGGCCGCTCGATGATGGTGCTGCGCCGCGTCGGCGAGCCCGACACGGCCGGATGAGCCTCCCTGAGCGCCCCCGTGTAGCCGGCACCGTGGAAGCTGACCCCGTGGAGCTGATCTACCCCGGCCCGGCCGCCGGCGGCGGGCCGGACCTGGCCCGCCTGTACGCCTACCCGGCCCGCGACGGCGCGGACCGGCCCTGGGTCCGGGCCAACATGATCGAGAGCGCGGACGGGGCCGCGGCCGTGGACGGCCTGTCCGGCGGCCTGGGCGGCCCCGCTGACCGCGAGGTCTTCGGCCTGCTGCGGGCGCTCGCCGGGGTGATCCTGGTCGGCGCGGGCACCGTCCGCGCGGAGGCGTACCGCCCGGCCCGGGTGGCGCCGCGCTGGGCGGCGCTGCGCACGGGGCGGACGGCCACCCCGCCCATTGCGGTGCTGAGCGGCCGGCTGGACCTCGATCCCGCGGGCCCGCTGCTGGCCGAGGCACCCGCCGGCGCCCGCACCATCGTGATCACCGCGGAGTCAGCGCCCGCGGACCGCCGGGCCGCAGTGGCCCGGCACGCCGACGTGATCATCGGCGGGGAGCATGAGGTGACCGCCGCGGCCGCGGTCAGCGCGCTGGCCAGCCGGGGCTACCGGGAGATCCTGGCCGAGGGCGGCCCGCACCTGCTCGGCCAGCTGGCCGCGGCGGGCCTGATCGACGAGCTGTGCGTGACCCTCAGCCCGGTCCTGGCCGGCGGCCCGGCCGGCCGGATCATCCAGGGCCCGGCCTCGGCCGGCCCGGCCGCCTGACGCTGGCCCACGTGCTGGCCGAGGGGGACTACCTGCTGTGCCGCTACCTGCGTGGCCGCGGTCCTAGCCGCGGCCGAGGATCCCCGCCAGGTCGTACTTGACCGGCTCCTCCAGCTGGGCGTAGGTGCACGAGCGCGGGTCCCGGTCCGGGCGCCAGCGGGCGAACTGGGCGGTATGCCGGAACCGGCGGCCCTCCATGTGGTCGTAGCGGACCTCCACCACCCGCTCCGGCCGCAGCGGCACGAAGGACAGGTCCTTCCCCGCGTTCCACCGGCTCCCCTCCGCGGCCCGGGGGTTGCGTGCGGCCGGCGTGGCGCCGGCCTCCTCCGCCCGCCCCAGCGCCACGGATGACCATCGAAGGTGGTGACCAGGGGCTGCAGCTCGGTGAACAGCTCGCGGCGGCGGGCCATCGGGAACGCGCCCACCACGCCCACGCTGGCCAGGTCGCCGGCGTCGGTGTACAGGCCGAGCAGCAGCGAGCCGACCGCTTCCGGGCCGCTCTTGTGCGGCCGGTACCCGGCCACGACGCAGTCCGCGGTGCGCTCATGCTTGATCTTGAACATGACCCGCTTGTCCGGCTGGTAGGTCCCGTCCAGCGGCTTGGCGATCAGCCCGTCCAGCCCGGCCCCCTCGAACTGCTCGAACCACTGCCCGGCCAGGTCCGCGGTCGGTGGTCGCCGGGGTCAGGTGCACCGGGGGCCGGGCCTGGGCCAGGGCCTGCTCCAGCGCGGCCCGGCGCTCCGCGAACGGCTCGCCGCACAGGTCGGTGTCGTCCAGCGCGAGCAGGTCGAAGGCGACGAAGTGGGCCGGGGTCTGCTCGGCCAGGAGGGCGACGCGGCTGGCCGCCGGGTGGATCCGCTGCAGCAGCGCCTCGAAGTCCAGCCGCCGGCCGGACGCGTCCGGGATCACGATCTCCCCGTCCACCACGCACCGGGGCGGCAGGTTCGCGGTGAGGGCCGCGGCCACCTCCGGGAAGTACCGGGTCATCGGCCGCTCGTTGCGGCTGCCGATCTCCACCTCGCCCCGGTCCAGGAAGACGATCGACCGGAAACCGTCCCACTTGGGCTCGAAGCTGAACGGGCCCTCGGGTATCTGCGGTACCGGGCGGGCCAGCATCGGCGCGACCGGCGGGTTGACCGGAAGGTGCATGACCCCATCCTGCCTGGCGGCGTCCCGGGCGGGCACGCCAGGCGGCGCGGCACGGCCAGCGCGGGCCGACCGGGTCACGCGCCTGCGCGGCGCCGGGATAGCCTGGGCCCGGGCTCGGCAGCCTCAGCAGCGACGACGAGCGAGCGAGGGAGCCGCATGGCACTGCACAGGCAAGTCGAGCAGCGACGACGAGCTCGAGATCAACCCGGTCTACGTCCGCGAACTGCACTTCTCGGTGCCCCGGCACCGGCTGGCCCGGCACGGGCTGCTGCCCGACACGGCGCTCCAGGCGGTGCGGGACGAGCTCACCCTGGACGGCAACGCCCGGCTCAACCTGGCCACGTTCGTGACCACCTGGATGGAGCCCCAGGCGGAGCAGCTGATGACCGAGTGCCTCAGCAAGAACATGATCGACAAGGACGAGTACCCGCAGACCGCGGAGCTGGAATCGCGGTGCGTGAACATCCTGGCCAGCCTGTGGCACGCGCCGGAGCACGGGCCGGCGACCGGCTGCTCGACCACCGGGTCCAGCGAGGCCTGCATGCTCGGCGGCATGGCGCTGCTGTGGCGCTGGCGGGCCCGGCGCCGGGCGGCGGGCGCCGACACCACCCGGCCCAACCTGGTGATGGGCGCGAACGTCCAGGTCTGCTGGGAGAAGTTCTGCCGCTACTGGGAGGTGGAGCCGAGGCTGGTGCCGATGGAGCCGGACCGGCTGCACCTGCGCGGCCCGGAGGCCGCCGCGCAGTGCGACGAGAACACCATCGGGGTGGTGGCGATCCTCGGCTCCACCATGGACGGCAGCTACGAGCCGGTCGCCGAGATCAGCGCCGAACTGGACCGGCTCGCGGCCGGCGGCGGCCCCGATGTCCCGATTCACGTGGACGCCGCCTCGGGCGGGTTCGTGGCGCCGTTCCTCCAGCCCGACCTGGTCTGGGACTTCCGGCTCCCCCGGGTGGCCTCGATCAACACGTCCGGGCACAAGTACGGGCTGGTCTACCCGGGGGTGGGCTGGGTGGTCTGGCGCGACCCCGACGCGCTGCCCGAGGACCTGGTCTTCAAGGTGAACTACCTGGGCGGGGAGATGCCCACGTTCGCGCTGAACTTCTCCCGGTCCGGGGCCAACGTCGCGGCCCAGTACTACAACTTCCTGCGCCTCGGCTTCGACGGCTACCAGCGGGTCCAGCAGGCCTGCCAGGACGTGGCCATGCACCTGTCCGGCAAGATCGCCCGGATGGAGCCGTTCGAGCTCCTGTCCGACGGCAGCGACCTGCCCGTCTTCGCGTTCCGGATCCGCGACGAGTCGGCGGGCTTCACCGTGTTCGACCTGTCCGAGCGGCTGCGGACCCGGGGCTGGCTGGTGCCCGCCTACACCTTCCCGGCCAACCTGGAGCACGTCGCGGTGCTCCGGGTCGTGGTCCGCAACGGGTTCAGCAAGGATCTCGCCGACCTGCTGCTCAGCGACCTGCAGCGGCACGTCCGGGTCGCTGGCCGCGCACCCGCGCAGCCACGTGCCGCTGGCCCCGCCGGGCAAGCGGCAGTCGTTCGCGCACTGACCGGCCGGAAACATAGCCTGGGTCCGCACAGGAGCGACGAGCGAGGGAGCCGGATGGCACTGCACAGGCAAGCCGCGGAGGATGGCGAGGTCGAGATCAACCCGCTCTACGCCCGCGAACTGCATCTCTCGGTACCCCGGCACCGGCTGGCCCAGCACGGGCTGCTGCCCGACACGGCGCTGCAGGCCGTGCGCGACGAGCTCATCCTGGACGGCAACGCCCGGCTCAACCTGGCCACGTTCGTGACCACGTGGATGGAGCCCCAGGCGGAGAAGCTGATGACCGAGTGCCTCAGCAAGAACATGATCGACAAGGACGAGTACCCGCAGACCGCGGAGCTGGAGTCGCGCTGCGTGAACATCCTGGCCAACCTGTGGCACGCGCCGGAGCATGGGCAGGCGACCGGCTGCTCCACCACCGGGTCCAGCGAGGCCTGCATGCTGGGCGGCATGGCGCTGCTGTGGCGCTGGCGCGCGCGGCGCCGGGCGGCTGGTGCTGATGCCACCCGGCCCAACCTGGTGATGGGCGCGAACGTCCAGGTGTGCTGGGAGAAGTTCTGCCGTTACTGGGAGGTGGAGCCGAGGCTGGTGCCGATGGAGCCGGACCGGCTGCACCTGCGCGGCCCGGAGGCGGCCGCCCAGTGCGACGAGAACACGATCGGCGTGGTGGCGATCCTGGGCTCCACCATGGACGGAAGCTACGAGCCGGTCGCGGAGATCAGCACCGAGCTGGACCGGCTCGCGGCGGGCGGCGGCCCGGACGTACCCGATTCACGTGGACGGCGCCTCGGGCGGGTTCGTGGCCCCCTTCCTCCAGCCCGAGCTGATCTGGGACTTCCGGCTCCCCCGGGTGGCCTCGATCAACGCCTCCGGGCACAAGTACGGGCTGGTGTACCCGGGGGTGGGCTGGGTCGTCTGGCGCACCCCCGACGCGCTGCCCGAGGACCTGGTGTTCAAGGTGAACTACCTGGGCGGGGAGATGCCCACGTTCGCGCTGAACTTCTCCCGGTCCGGGGCCAACATCGCGGCCCAGTACTACAACTTCCTGCGCCTGGGCTTCCATGGCTACCAGCGGGTCCAGCAGGCCTGCCAGGACCTGGCCATGCGCCTGTCCGGCGAGATCGCCCGGATGGAGCCGTTCGAGCTGCTCTCAGACGGCAGCGACCTGCCCGTCTTCGCGTTCAGGATCCGCGACGAGTCGGCCGGCTTCACCGTGTTCGACCTGTCCGAGCAGCTGCGCACCCGGGGCTGGATAGTGCCCGCCTACACCTTCCCGGCCAACCTGGAGCACGTCGCGGTGCTCCGGGTGGTGGTCCGCAACGGGTTCACCAAGGACCTCGCCGACCTGCTCCTGAGCGACATCCAGCGGCACGTGCGGATGCTGGCCGCCCACCCGCGCAGTCACGTGCCGCTGGCCCCGCCGGGCGAGCGGCAGTCGTTCGCGCACTGATCACACCGCACTGATCACGGGGGGGCGGGCTGGGCCCAGGGCGGGTCCCCGGTCCCGGGCGTACCACGCGCCGGTCACGCAGAGCGCCAGCACGGCCAGCAGCGCGGCCAGCCGGGCCACCGGCATGACGAGGTTGCTCTGCACGTCCAGCGCCGCCCCGAGCCAGCTGTGCCGGGGCGGGAAGCTCGGCATGCCGGGCATGAACTCCACGGTGCCCGCCGCGAGCTGGCCCAGGATGACCCAGTCCAGCCGGGACGCCGGGTACAGCACGAGCAGGCAGGCCACGGCCGCGTCGTACCAGGGCCGCTGATAGGGCCAGGCCAGCATCCAGGCCAGGCTCAGCGCGAAGGCCGGCATCACCGCGGGCAGCTGCGGCAGCCGGTCCGGGAGGCGCCACAGCAGCAGCGCCGCCACGATCACCACGACGGGGACGATCACCAGGTCGACCTCGGCCAGCGACGGGCGCAGGAACGAGTGCGCGAACAGCCGGTACAGGTTGTCGGTGGTGGCGTCGCGGTGATTGGCGAGCACGGTCAGGGCCCGGCGGCCGAACCACAGGTAGGAGGGCACCAGCGATGGCCAGCGCCCCCGACCCGGCGGCGAGCAGGCCGCCCAGCGAGCGGCGGGCGGTCCAGGCCAGCCCCAGGCCGAACAGCGCGTAGGTGATCTTCAGGTCGGCGGCCGCCCCGGTCAGCGCGCCCGCGGCCAGGAACTGGCCGGGGTGCGGGTCCTCGTCCCGCGGCCAGGGCTTCACCAGCAGCAGGCCGAGCAGGCCGCAGGCGGCGGCCAGGGCATCGAGGTGACCCGACGCGACCAGTCCCCAGAGCAGCAGCGGGTTCAGCGACCAGAGCAGGTGCGCCCGGGCCCGCCGGGCCGGGTCGGAGCGGAGCACCCGGTCGAGGGCGATGATCACCAGGCCGAAGGCCAGCGCGTTCCACAGCTTCAGCCAGCGATGATCCGCCCGGCCGAGGTGCCGCCGAGTTCCGCCGCCGTGGCCTGCTCCAGGCTGGCCAGCGGGCCGTAGTCGGAATGGCTGCCCTGCCACGCGTGCGGCGCGGCCCGGCCGACCGGGTCGCCGGCCAGCCGCAGCTGTTTCGGCGTCATCTCGTACGGGTTGTGGCCGAGCGCGACCATCCGCCCGTACGCGGCGTAGTCGAGCGGGTCGGACGACCCGGCCGCCGGCAGCACGGCCAGCCCGGCGGTGACGATGAGCGCCGCGCTGACCAGCAGCCGGATGGGCGGGCGGGCCCCGCGGCGCACGGCCACCAGGCCGGCCGCGACCCCGGCCGTGCCCAGCACCGACGCGGCCCAGAGCAGCGACCGTCACCACGGCGGCCGGCAGCGGCCACGAGAACCACCAGGGCGGCCCGGCCGGGGGCCGGGGGGTGGACACCACCGCGGCGCCCGGCCCGGCGGCCGAGACGCCCAGGATGACGGCGATCGCGAGCGCGATGGCCGCGGCCGAGGACCAGCCCAGGAGCCAGGTGCGCCGGCCCGCGGGCGGCGCGATCGCGGAGGGCGCCGCCGCCGGCCCCGGCGGGCGGGCGGGGGGTGCGGGCTCTGGGCGCGCCGGTATCAGGGTGTCACGGGGACTGTGCTGCTCGTTTATCGGGCACGCTCCGGCTATTGTCCGCCCCTGTCGTTAATAGTGAACAGGAAAGACGGTAATAGTGGTTTCCGATAAACGACTTAAAATGGCAAATATAGTGTCAAAGAAAAGTATCCGGACGCCCCGTATTTGGCCGGCCTGGCCGGATCGCGCCGGGTCACGCCGGGATGCGACCTGGCGTCAGGCTGACCCCGAGTCCGCCGTCACACCGCTCTGGCCTGAAGAAAACGAGCCCCGGACGCACCGAGGCCCGGCCTGGGCCGCCCGCGGGAAGCGGCGGCCCAGCCGGGCCAGGGACGAGATCTACGAGTCAGCCGTTCTTGCGCAGCCGGTCCAGCGCCTCGCGCAGAATCGCGGCGCCGTCCGTATCCGTGCGCCGTTCTTTGACGTACGCCAGGTGCGTCTTGTAAGGCTCGCTGTGCGGCGGCCCGGGCGGGTTGTTCTCGTCGCGGCCGGCCGGGAACCCGCAGCGGGGGCAATCCCAGGTCTCGGGCACCGCGGCATCGGAGGCGAAACTTGGCCGGGTCTCGTGCTTGTTCGAGCACCAGAAGGAGATCCTGATCCTGGGCGCCGCCTCACCACGCTCCGCCTCGCCCATCGGGCCAGCCCCTACCCGGCTGCCCCTGATCGCGTTGCCACTACTCACAGCTCACCCCTTGCTACGTCCGCTCTTGGCCCGCCCGGCGACCCCCGGGCGCCCGCATCAGTGGTTCAGCAGCAAATTCAGCCCGATGATGCACAGGAACCAGATGATGCCAGTGAAAATCGTGAGGCGGTCCAGGTTCCGCTCAACTACGGACGATGATCCCAGCGTAGAGGAGACCCCGCCACCGAATAGGTCCGACAGGCCGCCGCCCTTGCCCTTGTGCAGCAGCACAAGCAACATCATCAGCAGGCTGGTGATGATGAGGACGACTGAAATTGCGATAACCACTGCCCTGTCTCGTCCCTCCGGGTGTCTGCCGCGAACCGGTCCTACTGTAAACGGCGCTACGTGAACCAGCGCTGCGCTGGACGGTGGCCGCGGGTCAGGCGCCGACTGCTAGCTTGCGGTACCGGCATATCGTGGCGAACTCACCGGCATCCAGGCTTGCGCCGCCGACCAGCGCGCCGTCAATGTCAGGCTGCGTCATTATTGCAGCGATGTTGTCGGACTTCACCGACCCGCCATACAGGATACGCACACTTGCGGCCGCTTCGGCTCCGTGACTCTCGGAAACCCGCCCGCGAATTGCCCCGCACACCTCTTGCGCGTCCTCGGGTGACGCCACTTCCCCGGTGCCGATGGCCCAGACCGGCTCGTACGCCACGACCAGCCCGGCCACCTGCTCCGGTGAGAGGCCGGCCAGGCCCGCGTCGAGCTGGCCGGAGCAGTGGCTCAGGTGCTGCCCGGCCCGGCGGATGTCCAGCTGCTCGCCGACACACAGAATGGGCGTCATCTCGGCGCGGAGCGCGGCCTTGACCTTGGCGTTGACCAGCGCGTCGTCCTCAGCGTGGTACTGGCGGCGCTCAGAGTGGCCAGCCAGCACGTAACCGCAGCCCAGCTTGGCCAGCATGGGCCCGGACACGTCGCCGGTGTAAGCGCCCTTGTCGTGCGGTGACAGGTCCTGGGCCCCGTAGCCGATCCGCAGCTTGTCCCCGGCCACCAGGGTCTGCACGCTGCGCAGCGCGGTGAACGGCGGGAGCACCACTACCTCCGCGGCGTCGAAATCCGCGCCGGTCAGCGTGAAGGCGAGCTTCTGGACCAGGGTCAGCCCCTCGAAGTGCGTATTGTGCATCTTCCAGTTGCCGGCCAGGAGGGGCTTGCGGGCGGCAGGGCCGCCGGTCATGCGTCCGCCTCCAGCGCGCTCAGCCCGGGCAGGGGGCGGCCCTCCAGGTACTCCAGGCTGGCCCCGCCGCCCGTGGAGATGTGCGTGAACGCGTCCGCGGGGAAGCCCAGCTGGCGTACGGCGGCCGCGGAGTCGCCCCCGCCGACCACGGTCAGCCCGCTGACCCGGCTGATGGCCTCGGCGACCGCCCGGGTGCCGGCGGCAAACGCCGGGAACTCGAACACGCCGGCCGGGCCGTTCCAGAACACGGTCTTCGCGTCGGACAGCTTCTGGGCGAACAGGGCCCGGGTCTCCGGGCCCATGTCGAGGCTCTCCCGGTCGGCGGGGAAATCGCTGACCGGCACCACGCGGTAGTCCGCGTCCGGGGCGAACCGGTCGGCCGCCACCAGGTCCACCGGCAGGACGACCTCGACCCCCCGCCGGGCCGCCTCGGCCAGCACCTCGGTGACCTGAGGGATCTGGTCGGCTTCCAGCAGGGACTTGCCGACCTCGTAGCCCTGGGCGGCGAGGAACGTGTAGGACATCCCGCCGCAGATGATCAGCCGGTCGGCCCGGCTGAGCAGGTTGCCGATGACCGCCAGCTTGTCGGACGGCTTGGCCCCGCCGAGCACCACCACGTAAGGCCGCGGCGGATCGGAGGTGAGCTGGCGGAGCACCGCGATCTCGGCGATGACCAGCTCCCCCGCCGCGTGCGGGAGCAGCGCGGGCACGTCGTACACGCTGGCGTGCTTGCGGTGCAGGGCGCCGAAGCCGTCGCCGACGTAGCGGGTGGCCAGCGCCGCGAGCCGGGCAGCCAGCCCGGTCCGCTCGGCGTCGGCCTTGCTCGTCTCGGCCGGCTCGAACCGGACGTTCTCCAGCAGGCCGGCGTCGCCGTCACCCAGCCCGGCCGCCAGCGCGGCCGCCGATTCGCCGGCCACGTCCCCGGCCAGCGGCACGGGCTGGCCGAGCAGCTCGCTGAGCCGGGCGGCGACCGGCCGCAGCGACGGGCCGCCCGCGGCCCGGGCCGCGTACCCGTCTCCCTTGGGCCGGCCCAGGTGAGCGCAGATGACCACCCGGGCACCGCGGCCGGCCAGCGTCCTGATCGTGGGCAGGCTGGCCCGGATCCGGCCGTCATCGGTGATCACATCGCCGTCGAGCGGGACGTTCAGGTCGGCCCGGAGCAGGACGACCTGCCCGGCCACGTCGAGGTCGTCGATCCGCTTCATCAGAGCTGGGTGCCGACGAGCGCGGTGAGGTCGGCGAGGCGGTTGGAGTAGCCCCACTCGTTGTCGTACCAGCCGATGATCTTGACCTGGTCGCCGAAGGTCATCGTGAGCGACGAGTCGAAGGTGCACGACCACGGGGTGCCGACGATGTCCGAGGACACGATCTTGTCCGCCGTGTAGTGCAGGTAGCCCTTGAGCACGCCCTCGGCCGCCGCCTTGAACGCCGCGTTGACCTCGTCCTTGGTGACCTCACGGCTGAGCTGGACGACCAGGTCGGTCACCGACCCGTCCGGCACCGGGACCCGCATGGCCATCCCGTCGAACTTGCCCTTCAGCTCGGGCAGGACCAGCGCGGTGGCCTTGGCCGCGCCGCTGCTGGTCGGGATGATGTTCTGCGCCGCGGCCCGGGCCCGGCGCAGGTCCTTGTGCGGGAAGTCCAGGATGACCTGGTCGTTGGTGTAGGCGTGGATGGTGGTCATCAGGCCCTTCACGACACCGAAGCTGTCGTTGAGCACCTTGGCCATCGGGGCCACGCAGTTCGTGGTGCACGACGCGTTCGAGATCATGTTGTGCTGGGCGGGATCGTAGGCGCTGTCGTTCACGCCCATCACGATCGTGATGTCCTCGTCGGACGCCGGGGCGGAGATGATGACCTTCTTAGCGCCCGCGTCGAGGTGCTTGCGCGCGTCGCCGGCCTTGGTGAACCGGCCGGTGGACTCGATCACCACGTCCACCCCGAGGTCCCGCCAGGGCAGGGCGGCCGGGTCCCGCTCGGCCAGCACGGTGATCTTCGTGTCGCCGACCAGGATCGCGTCCCCGTCCACGGAGACGTCCTGGGACAGGGTGCCCAGCACTGTGTCGTACTTGAGCAGGTGCGCGAGGGTAGCCGTGTCGGTCAGGTCGTTCGCGGCGACGATCTCAATCTGCTCCGCGCCGTGCCCCGTGGCCGATGCGGCGTGCACGGCCCGCCAGTAGTTCCGCCCGATGCGGCCGAATCCGTTGATGCCCACGCGGATAGTCACGGCTGCGCGTCTCCTCGTCCCTTAGCTCTCGTCCTCGGCTCTGCGCGCTGGTCTGCACCCAGCGGTGCGCCTGCTTTTCCGCGTCCGACCCTATCGGACGACGGCGGCCGCGCGGGCCCACACGGGGCCACCGTGAACCGCCAGGGCTCACCCAGCGTGACTGGCCATCCCGGCGGCCGCGGCCCGGCCGCGGTGGCCGGGACCGTGACCGTCCGAGCGGGGGCGGACGAGCGTGAACGTTTCAAAGGGCGTGTAGTCGGGGTTCGGCGCCCCGGGCGTGCCGGTGTTCGGGTTCGCCGGGTCCGCGCCGGCCGCGTGGTAGTACGTGACGGTGATCGAGGTCTCGCCGCCCGGCTCACCCGGGTCCAGGTCGAAGACCGCGACCCCGTAGCCGGTGGCCGGGTCGCGCATCGCCGACCAGGTGGCGTCCTCGACCGCGTCCGCCGCCGGCCGGACCCAGGTCCCGGCGGCCGTGCCGGGGACGGGCCGGTTCGGCCGGGTGAACACCTTGGCCTGGCGCAGGCCGTCCGCGGTGTCCACGCCGTACTCGTCGAGCGGGGCACTGGTGCCGCCGCCGCCCAGGATGAGGTGCACGGTGCCGGTGGAGGTGTCGAACCGGTCGGCGGCCGTGGTGGTCACCGGGTGCGGGCGGCGGGTCTGCACCGGGGCGCCGGTCGCCACCTCATGGCCGGCCATGCTGTCGTAGCCGCGGACCGGGAAGGACCGCTCGTAGTCGTGGTCGTGACCGCACAGCACCAGGTCGACCTGGTAGGCGTCGAACAGCGGCAGCCACTCCTCGCGGATGCCGAGATCGGAGCCATTGCCGGTGGCGGACGAGGAGCACGAGTCCTGGTGCATCTGCACGATGACCCAGTCCACCGACCGGTCGGCGCGGGCCGCGGCCAGGGTCCGGCGCAGCCACGCGGTCTGCGCTCCCCCGCTGTAACCCCGGATGTACAGCGAGGTGCCCGGCGCGATGGCCGGGTTGCCGGTGCCGGCCGCGGGCGTCAGCGGGGCCGGGCCGGACACCAGCGGTCCGGCGTCCTGGTACACCACGTCGTCGGCGTCGAGGGAGACGAACAGGGCCGACCCCACCTGGAACGAGTACCAGTGGCCGCGGAACCGGGCGCACCCCGTTGTCCGGCAGCAGGTACCGGGTCAGGTAGGAGGTGAAGCCCTGCGGCCCGTTGTCGAACTCGATCTCGTGGTTGCCGGGGCAGGGCATCCAGGGCCGGAAGGCCGCCGAGGCCTGGTTGTTGTTACCGAAGTCCCGCCACACCTCGGGCTGCACGGTGGGGTTCAGGTCGGCGTAGCACAGGTCGCCGTTGAGCAGGTGGAACAAGGGCTGGAACGATTCGACCGCCTTGACCGCGTAGGCGCTCTGCCCGTACGACAGCACCCACTGCGTGTTCGGCGTGGCCAGGTCCCCGAAGCTGGTGAAGCGGAAGGGCACCCGGCCCGCGGGCGCCGTGCGCACCGAGCCCGGCACCGGCGTGGCGCCGTTGCGGAGATTGTCGGCTGTTACCACGTACGAATACCCAGTGTCCGGCCGCAGCCCAGTGATCACCGCGTGGTACGTCCACACGGTCTCCCCGTTCAGCCCGTCCGTGTACGCGCGTGCGTGCGCCGCGATCACCTCCCGCCCGCCACCCCGCTCCAGCACCACCCGCGGCCGGATCGCCGCCCCCGGTGATGCCCACGACACCACCACGCTGGTCGCCGGATCGTTCCCCCAGGTCAGATGCACCTGCTCCGGCGTCCCGTCGCTGAGACGAGACCATGCGCGAGGCGGCCGAGGCCGACGGGGCGCGGAGCGCCCCCGCGCCCACCGCCGCGAGCAGGCCAGTGCCGCCGGCCCCGACGAGGACCTCGCGCCGTGACAGGCCAGAACCGTGGCCAGCACGGTCGCGCGGCATCGGTGGAGTCGTGCGACATTTCCGTCGCAGTACCGAGGGAGTCATCCATGCGGCCACGGTTTCGCCCGGCCGTGAACAAGGCGTGGCCCCACGGGGAGCCAGCACACCCGCGCCCGTGAACTTCTGGCGCTACTGCGCCCCTACTGCGTCATCATCTCCGGCGTCAGGCTGGACTCGGTGTCGGGGACGCCGAGATCGCGGGCCCTCTTGTCCGCCATGGCCAGCAGCCGCCGGATCCGGCCGGCGATCGCGTCCTTGGTCAGCGGCGGCGAGGCCAGCTGGCCCAGTTCCTCCAGGCTGGCCTGCCGGTGCTCGATGCGCAGCCGGCCGGCCACGGTCAGGTGCTCGGGCGCCTCGGTGCCCAGGATCTCCAGGGCCCGCTCGACCCGGGCCCCGGCCGCGACCGCGGCCCGGGCGCTGCGCCGCAGGTTGGCGTCGTCGAAGTTGGCCAGCCGGTTGGCCGTGGCCCGGACCTCGCGGCGCATCCGCCGCTCTTCCCAGGCCAGCACGCTGTCGTGGGCGCCCAGCCGGGTCAGCAGCGCGCTGATCGCGTCCCCGTCCCGGACCACGACCCGGTCCACCCCGCGGACCTCGCGGGCCTTGGCGTGGATCTTCAGCCGCCGGGCCGCGCCGACCAGGGCCAGGGCCGCTTCCGGGCCCGGGCAGGTGATCTCCAGGGACATCGACCGGCCCGGCCCGGTCAGGGAGCCGTGGGCCAGGAACGCGCCGCGCCAGGCGGCCTCGCAGTCGCACGTGGTGCCCGACACGACCTGCCGGGGCAGCCCGCGGACCGGCCGGCCGTAGTTGTCCACCAGGCCCGTCTGCCGGGCCAGGCTGTCCCCGTCCTTCCGCACCCGGACCACGTACCGGTTGCCCTTGCGCAGGCCGCTCGGGGCCAGCACGATCAGGTCCGAGGAATGGCCGAACACCTCCGCGATGTCCTTGCGCAGCCGCCGCGCGGCCACGCCGGTGTCCAGCTCGGCCTCCACCACGATGCGGCCGCTGGCCAGGTGCAGTCCCCCGGCGAACCGCAGCAGCGCGGACACTTCCGCCTTGCGGCAGCACGGCTTGAGTACGGTCACCCGACTGAGCTCGTCTTTGACCAGGCCGGTCATCGCCATCGGCATCACTCCCCCTCGAAAATCTCTGCGAACGCCCCGGCCAGCTGTCGCGGGTCGTGGCGTGGTGTCCCATCGCGCATGGCCAGGTCGGCCAGGACCAGCCGGCCACCCAGCAGGCCCGCCGCCTTCTCCAGCTCGGCGGCCGCGCCCCCCGCGGCCCCCCGGTCGGCGAGCACGATGTCAATCTTGAGCTGCGGCGCGTGATCAGCCAGCACTTCCAGGTGGGTCTGCGGGGAGAATCCCTCCGTCTCGCCGGGCTGGGCGACCAGGTTCAGCGCCACGATCTTCCGGGCCGGCGTGCTGACCAGCGCCTGGGCCAGCTCGGGCACCATCAGGTGGGGCAGCACGCTGGTGAACCAGGACCCAGGCCCGAGCACCACCCAGTCGGCGTCCAGGATCGCGGTGACCGCCTCCGGGCAGGCGGGCGGATCCTCCGGGATCAGCGACACCGAGCGGACCCGGCCCGTGGTGGATGCGGCGGCGACCTGGCCGCGCACGGTGCTCAGCGCGAGCGGGCGCTCCGGGTCGGCCCCCTGCACCTCGGCCACCAGGTCGAGCGGGACCGACGCCATAGGCAGCACCCGGCCGTACGCGCCGAGCAGCCGGCCCACCCAGTCCAGGCCCTGCACGGTGTCGCCGAGCAGTTCCCACAGCGCCACGATCAGCACGTTGCCCACCGCGTGCCCGCCGAGCTCGGCGTCCCCGGTGAAGCGGTGCTGGACGACCCGGCTCCACGTGGTGCCCCAGGCATCGTCGCCGCACAGCGCCGCGAGCGCCATCCGCAGGTCACCGGGGGGCAGCACGCCGTACTGGCGGCGCAGCCTGCCGCTGGACCCCCCGTCGTCGGCCACGGTCACGATGGCGCTCAGCTGGCGGGTCACCCGGCGCAGCGCCGACAGCGCGGCGAACAGGCCGTGGCCGCCGCCCAGCGCCGCCACCT
>CAWKOA010000034.1:0-28465 GCA_963851025.1 uncultured Actinomycetes bacterium | reverse complement strand
GTGATTACCTCCTGGCCGGGTGGTGGCTGGCACCGTCGCTGCGGGCCTGCTCCGCAGCGAGGCTGCGGAGCGATTCGATGACGCTGGTGATGTGATCCCGCATGGCCGCCTCGGCCGCGGCCGGGTTCCGGGTCACGATGGCGGCCACGATCCGCTCGTGCTGGGACAGGGACACGGCCGGGCGGCCCGGGATCAGCGCCAGGGCGAACTGGTGGCGGACCAGCTGGGCGCGGAGCCGCTCGATCATGCCGGTGGCGGTGTCGTGCGCGGCGATGGACCGGATCCGGGCGTGCAGCCGCGCGTTGGCGTCGCTGTAGCGGAGCAGTTCGGCCGCCTGCACCGCGACGCGCATCCCGCGGACGATGTCCTCCAGCTCGGTGGCCTGGGCGGGGGTGACCCGCTCGGCGGCCCGGGCCGCGGTCAGCCCCTCCAGCAGCCGCCGGACCTCGGTGATCTCGATCGCCTCGCTGATCGGGATGACCCGCACCCGGGCGCCCCGGTGCCGCTGCACGTCCACCAGCCCCTCGCTGGCCAGCACCGGGATCGCGGCCCGGACCGCGAACCGGCTGCAGCCGAAGCGCTCGCACAGGTTGACCTCGACCAGGCGCTGCCCGGCCGCGAACTCGCCCGCCAGGATGGCGTCCCGCAGTGCATCCAGCACGGCCCCCTCGTCGGCCACGCTTACCCCTCTTCCTGGTCCGCCCGCACGTACGTCACGCCGAGTCGTTCGAGTACCGGCCGCAGGTCGTAGCGGTCCAGGCTGAGCTCACCCCGGGCGAACGCCTCCCGGGCCTCATCCTCCCGCTGGACGCGGCGGCGCCCGTCCGCCGCCACCTGCGCGGCCTGCTCCCGTGGGATGCAGACCACGCCGTCGTCGTCGGCGACCACCGCGTCCCCCGGCCGGATCACCGTGCCGCCGATGCTGACCGGCACGTTCACCGCGCCGGCGGTGGTCTTCCCGGTGCCCTGGGCGCTGACGAACCAGGACCAGACGGGGAAGGCCGCTGCGGTGATCGGGGCGACGTCCCGCACGCCGGTGGTGGTGACCAGCCCGCGGACCCCGCGGGCGGCGAGCGAGGTGGTGATCAGCTCGCCGACGAAGCCGTCGCTGGACGGGGACGTGGTCGTGACCACCAGCAGGTCACCCGGCCGGGCCTGCTCGATGGCCGCGTGCAGCATGAGGTTGTCACCCGGCCCGCACAGCACGGTGAGGGCGGTGCCGGCGGCGCGGGCGCCGGCCCAGGCCGGCCGCAGGGCGGTGCCGAGCAGCCCGGTCTTGCCCGCGGCCTCGTGCACGGTGGCCACGCCCAGCTCGCCCAGCTCGGCCACCACGCCGGCGTCGGCGCGCGGCGGGTCCACGATCACCACGGGCTTCACGCCAGCACCCCACTGACCTGGGGAAAGACCCGCTGGTAGGCCTCCGCGTAGCGGATGGTGGCCGGGCCGCCATTCCGCCTGGCCTGGACCCCGCGCCGCTCGGCCAGGTCGGCGTAGTAGCGGACCAGGTGCTCCTGGGACCCCATGGCCGCCATCGCCTGCTGCTTCAGGTCGAACACCGGCGTGATGTTGACGAGCACGTCCGGCCGGAACTCGCACATCTCGGGCTGGTGGGGCTCGAAGCGGAACACCGGCGGCGCGCCGATCACCGGGTGCACCGACGGCCGGCCCTGCGCCTGGGCCACCATCCGGGCCCGCAGCGTGAGGTCGGCGGCCTGCGGGTGGTCATAGTTGTAGGGATCGACCCTGGAGTGGGTGAGGATCACCCCGGGCTGCAGCTCGCGCATCAGGCCGGCCAGCTGCAGCACCAGGTCCTGGGTGTCCGGCAGGGGGTAGTCCCCCTGGTCCAGGAAGTGCATGGTGGCCCCCAGCACCTGGCCCGCCGCCTCCGCCTCGGCCCGGCGGATCTTCTTCACCTGGTCCACGGTCATGCCCGGCTGCTTCCAGGCCCCGGGCGACTCGCCATGCTCGCCGTAGGACAGGCACACCACGTGGGCCTCCCCGAAGGCCGCGGTGACGACGGCGATGTAGCCGGCCGCCCGCCACACGAAGTCGGCCGCGTGGGCGCTCACGACCAGCAGCCGCCCGAACCCGTCCTGGGTGGTCACGGGCGGTCCGCGCCAGCCAGCAGCCGGCTGTTAGACACGATCATGGTGGTGATCTCCTCGTCGGTGAATGCCGCGGCCCGCAGCGCGTCCGCCATGAGGGGCAGACCGTCCTCCACCGGGGGGTTATGCGGCTGGCCGAGGTCGGTGGTGATGATGGTGTGCTCCGCGCCGGTAGCCCGGATGTTGTCCGCCATCCGGGCCCACTCGTACTTGCCGGTGAACGGCGTGGTGAAGCAGCGCTCCAGGAACGCCCCCTGCCCGGCCAGGGCCTTCTGGTCGTCCAGGCTCATGTCCTGCTGCGGGAACTCCGGGTGGGTGGCGATCACGTGCCGGACGCCCGCCTCGAACGCGGCCTCGGCCACCACCCGGCTCTCGTAGGCCGACAGGTGCCCGGTGGCCACGACGAGCTGGTGGCGGGCGGCCAGCTGGAGCACCTCGCGGGCGGCCGGGAGCGGCCGGCCGTCCCCGTCGAGGACATCCACCACGGGCACCGTCATCCCCTGGGCGTCCAGCTCGCGCTGCAGGGCCATCCACATCGGCGGGGTCGCACCCGGGGGCAGGTCGGCGTGCTTGTCCCGGTGGTTGGCCGCGTCCAGGGTCGGCATCCAGAGGATCCGGGCGCCTTCGCGGGCGGCGATCTCCACCGCGATCGGGTTCAGCCCGCCCACCGAGGAGTTGAGGGTCAGCGCCCCCAGCACCCGGACCTCGCCGCCCAGCGCCTCGTTGAGGACGGCGGCGCGTTCCGCGGTCGGCACGTAGTGGGACTTCAGGGCGAAGCCGGCCAGCCCCACGTCCCAGCAGCGGCGGGCCAGCTGCAGGTCGGTGACCTGCCGGCGCATCACGTCGGGTTCCACGTGCACGTGCAGGTCGTAGGCGCCGCGTACCAGCCGGCGCGCCCACTCGCTCGGCTTGGTCGAGCTCAGCACGGCGCGGCCACCCGCAGGTCATCACGCATGGGCTACCCGACCGTTTCGGCGACAATTTCCGTGTACAACTTGGGCCACGATATGGGCAGCTATGTCCGGGGTCAAGAGGCCCTCGGCGGAGGGGTCAGGCGCTGAGCTGGATCTGCCGGAGGAACTCGGCGTTGGAGGCGGTGTCGCGGGTGCGGTCCAGCAGCAGCTGGATGGCCTGCTGGGGGTCGAGCTCGGCGAGGACCCGCCGGAGCTTGGCGGTCACGGCGTGCTCCTCGGCCGTCATCAGCAGATCGTCTCGGCGGGTGCTGGACGGGCTCACGTCGATGGCGGGGAAGATGCGCTTCTCGGCCAGGTCGCGGCGCAGCCGCAGCTCCATGTTCCCGGTGCCCTTGAACTCCTCGAAGAACACGTCGTCCATCCGCGATCCGGTCTCGACCAGCGCGGTGCACAGCAGGGTCAGCGAACCGCCGTCCTCGACGTTGCGGGCGGCGCCGAGGAACTTCCGTGGCGGGTACAGGGCGCCGACGGCCACGCCGCCAGCCAGGATACGGCTGCTGGACGGCGCGGCCAGGTTGTAGGCCCGGCCGAGGCGGGTGATGGAGTCGAGCAGCACGACCACGTCGCGGCCCAGCTCGACCAGCCGCTTGGCCCGCTCGATGGCCAGCTCGGCGACCTGGATGTGCTCCTCGGCGGCCTGGTCGAAGGTGGAGTAGACGACCTCACCGTGAACGGAGCGGCGCAGGTCGGTCACTTCCTCGGGGCGCTCGCCGACCAGGACGACCATGAGGTGCACCTCGGGATGGTTGGCGGCCACCGCGGCCGCGATGGCCTGCAGCACCATGGTCTTGCCGGCCTTCGGCGGCGACACGATGAGCCCGCGCTGCCCCTTGCCGACCGGGGCCACGAGGTCGATGATCCGGCCGGCCGGGGAGTTACCCGGCCCGGAGCTGGTCTCCAGGCGCAGCCGCTCCTGCGGGTGCAGCGGGGTCAGCTTGGCGAACTCGGGGCGCTGCGCCGCCTGCTGCGGGCCGGTTCCGTTGACGGTGGTGACGCTGGCCAGCAGCGGGTACTTCTCCCGCCGTGCCCGGCTGTCCCGGTTGCCCGCCGCCTGGCCGGCCCGGGGCGCCCGTGCGGTGCCCTCCACGGCATCTCCCGGGCGCAGCCCGTACTGCTGGATCTGGGCCTGGGCGACCAGGACATCGTCCGGGCCGCGCTGATAGCCGGCCCGGCGCAGGAACGCCCGGCCGTCGGTGATGTCCAGCAGGCCCGACACCGGCTCCGGGGGGCTTTCCTGGACGGGGGCCGCGGGAGACTGCGGCCGGGGCTTACCAGACGGCCCAGCCGCCGTGGACTGCTTGCGGGCCGGCCGCTGGGAGGGGGTTTTCGTGGCCCGCGGCGGCGCCGCGGGCTGGGTGAGGATTGTGGTCAAGAGAGAATTCCTTTCGGAAGGCAGCCTGAATGCAGGCACGCCGGAAAAGGCGCCGGACGGCGCCGCGGAAAATGCGTACGTGCGCGACTCGGGGAATCCGGGAACCGCGTAACGGGAATCAGCCAGATCGGCTAGTCAGAACGGTTAGCCGGGCTCGTCATGCACGCTCACATGTAGGCGGAATGGACATCGCCTACTGCGACCATACAGCAGAACACCACCGGGTGGCCAGATAATCCCGGCCGCGTTTCCCGCCCGGGGCCGGGATCAGCTGGGCAGCGGTGCGCTCTGGTATTCAGCGGCCGGGTTGGCCCGGGTGAGCACGTGCCCGACCAGGGTGATCAGCACGTTCTTGACGGACTCCCGGTCCCGTGCGTCGCAGAGCACCACCGGCGCGCCCGGGTCGAGGTCGAGCGCGACCCGGACGTCGTCGGTCTCGTAGTGCGGCGCGTCGTCGAAGCAGTTGACCGCCACCACGAACGGGGTGCCGTGCCGCTCGAAGTAGTCCACGGACGCGAAGCAGTCCGCGAGGCGCCGGGTGTCAGCCAGCACCACCGCCCCCAGGGCACCGTAGGCCAGCTCGTCCCACATGAACCAGAACCGCTCCTGGCCGGGCGTGCCGAACAGGTACAGGGCCAGGTCGGACCGGAACGTGATCCGCCCGAAGTCCATCGCCACCGTGGTCGTGGTCTTGCCCTGCACTCCGCTGATGTCGTTGACACCGACACTGCGGTCGCTGAGCGTCTCCTCGGTCCGCAGCGGCCGGATCTCACTGATTGCGCTGACCAGCGTGGTCTTGCCCACGCCGAACCCCCCGGCGATGAGGATCTTGGCCGTGGTGGGCGCCACCGGGGCGGCCGCGATATCAGAGTGCGTGTAGTCCATCCAGTACGTCCCTCAGTAGACGCTCATTAGTGACCGGCCCCCTCGGCGTCGCAAGGACCCGGATAATCCCGTGCTGGCGCAGGTCGCTCAGCAGCACCCGGACCACGCCGACCGGGAGGTCGATGTCAGACGCCAGGTTGACCACGGTAATAGGCCGGTGGCACCGGGCAAGTATCTGCCGGTGCTCCGGGCCCAGCCGCACGCCGGCCGGCAGTTCCGGATCGACCGCCGCGACCACGACGTCGATCAGTCCCAGGGACGTCCCGGCCGCGGGCATGGTCCGGCCCTTGGTCACGGCATAGGGACGCACGACCGGGCCTGCTTCCCGGTCGAGCCACCTGTCCTTCGGTGCGGCCACGCCCAGTCACCCAGCGGCCGGTTCGTGATCGGGGAATCGTGGCGGTGCGGTGAGGTACTTGCCCATCCGCCGGACCAGCATGGCCATCTCATAGGCCATGACGCCGATGTTGGCGTCCGCGGAGCTGACCACCGCGAGGCAGGTGCCCTGCCCCGCGGCCATCACGAAGAGGAAGGCGGACTCCATCTCGATGATGGTCTGCCGTACCTCGCCGCCCTCGAACTGGCGGCCCGCCCCGCGGGCCAGGCTCTGCACCCCGGCGGCCAGGGCGGACAGGTGATCACCGTCCTCCCGGGTCATGTTCTCCGAGGTGGCCACCACCAGCCCGTCCCGGGACAGGATGACTGCCTGGCGGACATGCTCGACCCGCCCGACCAGGTTGTCCAGCAGCCAGCTCAGCTGCCCGGCCGTGTTTTCCTCCGCCATCACAGGCCCTCACCATCATTCGAATCCGGGCTCCCGCCGGGGCGGCCCCCGGGCCACTCATCCGGGCCGTCGTCGGGGTAATCCAGGTCATCCACCCGCCCCCGCTGCCATCCCTGCTGCAGGGAGGACAGCAGGCTCCGGGTCTCCTCCGGGGACCGTGCCTCGATCCCGCTGTCGGCCAGGCGGCCGGCGGCGGCCGGCTCGGCGCGGGCGTGGTCGCGGAGCTGGGGGGCGATGTTCGCCTGGCGGACCCGCCGCGGCAGGCCCCGGTGTGTTCCCGCGGGCGGGGACGGGTGCCGCCGGGCCAGGCCCGGGCCGGGCGCGGGCGGGGCCGCGGGCTCGGCTGGCGGAGCAGGCTCGGCTGGCGCGGGCTGGGCGGGCTCCCAGGGACCGCGCGCCGGGCCGGCCGCAGCCGGCGGGCTCACCCACGGATCGTCCGGCGCGTCAGCGGGCATCCCGTTCGACTGGGCCGGTTCCCGCCCGTTTTCCGGGACGGCTTCCAGCCGGTGGCGGCCCGTCAGGCTGAAGGATGAAGCCCGTTCCCGGTACGCGATCGGGCCGGTGGCGTCGGCCGGGAGCGGGGGGCCGGGCACGGCGGCCGGGGCCGGCCGCGCGGTCCCGCCGGCCGGCCCGGCCGGCCGCGCCTCACCCTCCCGCACGATGACGCTGTGCGGCATCAGCACGATGGCCGTGGTCCCGCCGTACGGCGACTCCCGCAGCGAGACCCTGATCCCGTGCCGTGCGGCGAGCTGGCCGACCACGAACAGGCCCAGCTGGTCGCTGTTGGCCAGGTCGAACTCGGGCGGGCTGGCCAGGCGCTGGTTGATGCTGGCCAGTTCCTCGGCGGTCAGGCCGAGCCCGCGGTCCTCGATCTCCACCGCGAAGCCGTTGCCGACGATGTCGGCCCGGATCTCCACCCGGGTCGTGGGCGGGGAGAAGGTGGTGGCGTTCTCGACCAGCTCGGCGATGAGGTGGATGATGTCGTTCACCGCGGCGCCGACCACCGCGTCCCGCGACTCGCTGGCCACGTTGACCCGGACGTAGTCCTCGACCTCGGCGATCGCCGCGCGCAGCACGTTGACGACGGGCACCGGGTCCCGCCAGCCCCGTCCGGGGGTGGCGCCGGACAGGATGATCAGGCCTTCAGCGTGCCGGCGCATGCGGGTGGTCAGGTGGTCCAGGCGGAACAGGTCGGCCAGGGCGCTGGGCTCGTTGGTGGCCCGTTCCATCGAGTCGAGCATGCCGAGCTGCCGGTGCAGCAGCGACTGGTTGCGCAGCGACAGGTTCAGGAAGACCTGGTTGACGCCCTTGCGCAGGTTGGCCTGGCCCACGGCCGCCTCGACCGCGGTCCGCTGCACGGTGGAGAACGCGTTGGCCACGGAGGCGATCTCGGTGATCTTCCCGGTGGGCAGCGGGGGCGATTCCGCCGCCACGTCCACCTCGTCGCCGCTGCGCAGCCGCTCGATCACGCGGGGCAGATGCTCGTGGGCCATCACCCCGGCGCCGTCCTGGAGGCCGGTCAGCTCCTGCCGGATGCTGCGGCCGAACCGGGCCATGAAGAACACCGACACGGCCACCGCGAGCAGGCCCAGGCCGCCGGCCAGCGCCAGCTGGGTCTCCAGGCTGTCGCCGAGGTGCGCGGACTGTGCGCTCAGGATGGTGCCGACCTGGGTCAGCGGGCCCTCCACCGCCGGTGGCAATCCCTCTGCGATGCCCTGGAAGGCCTGCGGGGTCACCGGGATCGGCCGGTTGACCGGGGAGTTCTCGATCTTGTTTTCCACCGCGAGGAGCCGGTGGTAGAGCGGCGATTCGAAGGCGCGGGCGTACACGGGCCTGATGGCAGGCGACGACAGCGTGAACGTATCCTCCAGCAGGAGGTTCTGCTGGGCTACGACCTGGGTGAACAGCGTCCGCTCGGGCTGGGTCATCTGGCCCCCCGACGCGAGGGCCGCCCCGATCAGGGACACGGCCCCGAAGCTGGAGTCTCCCAGGCCGACGACTGCGACAGCAGACTGGTTCATGGTATTGAGCGTGGCGTCGGAGGGTGGCGCCGAGATGTGCAGGAACTCCCACAGGGCCGTGCTGATCTTGTCGTAGGCGCGGTACGTGGTGACGACGTTGTCGGCTCCGGAGTCGACCCCCGCCCGGATGCGGGGCAGGGTGCCCAGGTCGCCCAGGAAGCTCCGCAGGCCCGACAGGGCGACCGGGTCGTACAGCCCGCGTGTCGACGCCAGCGCCGTGCGGCTCGCCGCGGCGGCCGCGTCGGTCGCGTGGCGCGCGGCCAGCAGCGCGGTCTGCGGGGCGCGGCGGTCAGAGCCCACCCAGGCCAGGGTGAGCGAGCGCTCCGCATCCAGGTCGTTCGTCAGCGCGCCGATGCTCGTACTGGTCACGTGCGCGAGCGTGGTGTAGTGCTGGAAGCGGATGACGTTACCGAGCGTGATGCTCGCGGCGAACGCCCACAGTCCCACCAGCGCCAGCAGGGGGACGAGGAGCAAGCCGACCAGTGTCACCCGGATCGTCCGGGTCCGGGCGGCCCGCTGGCGGTCAGCCATAACACCTCTTACGGGGAGTCGGAACGGGTGAAAGAGGCCGCGGAGCCAGCGGGAGCGTTGGTCTGCGGGAGGTGGCCTGAGGATGGGGTGCCGGCCCGGCTAGCTGCCGCAGCCGGACCGCGGGATGCGGGCGTGAGTTCCCGGCCCCGGGAGGGGCAGATTGCCGGGCCAGTGCGCGGGCACCGGAAAGGCGAGGACCGCCCCCCGGACCCGCCGGGCGAGTCCCGGCGGGGATGAGTCATGACTCCGGACGAGCCAGCGGTCATCGCCGCGTCCTTGGTTGATCACGCTGCGCATTGCGCCCCCCCTGCGCCGTTGTCCCCGGCGTTCCGTGCGGCCAGGGGAAAATGGCTTCGAGGAGCGTAACACCCGGACTAGTCCACTCAGTGCAAATAGCAAAAATGTATGCAGTCGGCGGCCTGGCAGGCTTGCCGCACTGGTCAGGACGCTGGGCCGCCGCACGTTCCGTGGCGGCGCGGGCCGCTCCGTGGCCCGGGTTCCGCGACAGTTATGGAGGGCGAAACGGTGACGTTGCGTTCCCCCGCCGGTACGTATCGGTAATTAGGTGGCGTGTTCCTGCCTGAATATGAGTGACCGCGTCCTGGCTGGCTGCTTTCATTCTGGACAAGAGCCCGAGAAGGGCGCAGCGCTAAAGGAGGGCACCGTGGCGGCCGCACAGCAGCGCCGCGGCCGGTCGATCGCGATGACGCCGGCCGAGCTCGATGATTTCCTGGCCCAGGCGCGGACCTGCCGGGTCGCGACCCTGGCCCCGGACGGCCCGCACGTCGTGCCGCTCTGGTTCGTCTGGGCCGGCGGGGCGCTCTGGCTCAGCTCGCTCGTGCGCAGCCAGCGCTGGGCCGACCTGATCCGTGATCCGCGGGTGGCGGTCGTGGTCGATGCGGGCGAGGAGTACCAGGACCTGCGCGGCGCGGAGATCAAGGGGACGGCCGAGCCGGTCGGCGAGGTGCCGCGCCGCGGCACGGACGACGCCCGGCTGGCCGCTCCGGAACTGCTGTTCGCCCGCAAGTACCTGGGCGCGGACGCGATGCCGCACGACGGGCGGCACGGCTGGCTGCGCGTCACCCCGGCCAAGATCACAAGCTGGGACTTCCGCAAGCTGCCGCCCGAGCGGGCCCGCCCGGGACGCTGACCCCGCCCGGGATGCGGCCCGCGGACGGTAACCGGGGCCACGGATCCGGCCGCTACGCGAGCGTCTCGTCCACCGGGGCGGGACCGGGCTGCGCACTGTGCTGCGAGATCCATTCGTCGATCCGGGCCCACCAGTCGTAGAGCCACCGCACCTGGGCCTCGTGATCGGCCGTGCGCGGTACCCCCGTGGCAGGCACCCGCCACCACCGGGCCTCGACGACGTGGCCCATCGGCAGGCTCCGCCAGACATCGGCCACGCTGGCCAGCTGGTCCAGCCCGGCGTGACCGACGAAGATCACGTCGGCATCCGGGCAGGCGGCGAGGGCAGTGAGCGCCCCGCCGGTGCGGGGCGGCAGCAGATGCGGCATGTCCCGGGCCCGGGCCGCCAGGTCGGGCCGGCCCTGCCGTTCCAGCCGCCGGATGCCGCGCCGCCACCGGCCCGGCGTCCAGTTGCCGCCCTCGGGGAAGATCACCAGCGCGCCATCGTGGCCGAGGCCCGCGGCCAGCCGCCTGATCTGCTCGGTGTAGATCTTCCCGCCGGTCCGCTGCGGGCGGATGAAGACGTTCGGCACCCGGTTGGCGACCACGTCCAGCCCGGGGTCCAGTTGCAGCGCGGCCTTCATGACGATCCGCGGCCGCCGGTGGTAGACGGTCAGCAGGTGATGCACGAGGAGCAGGGAGTCGCCGGGCCCGGCGTGGCGGCTGAGCACGATGACGGGCCGGGCCAGCCGCGCGGCCTGCTCCGTGGCGCTCAGCTCTGGCTCGTGGACCTCGATCCGCAGGCCCAGGGTGCCCACGGCCGCGCGGTACAGCCGCCCCAGGTACCACTCCATGAGCGCGTAGTGGCGGCTCTGGTACGGCTCGGTCCGCAAGCGGCCGCCGAAACCGCTGGTGATCCAGAGGGCCAGGCACATGAACAGGGCGGCCGTGTCCGCGACCAGCCAGACGAGCGCGAACGTGAGCAGCCGCAGGGCGCGCAGCCGTCCCAGCCGGGAGGGTTTCGCCGGCTGGGACGGCACCGGATCCGGCCCCGGGCCCGGCGGCGCCGGGCGGGACCGCCGGAACCCCCGGGCCAGCCCGAACACCACGGCCAGCAGGGCGAGCGGAAGGAACAGCACGGCCATCGCGACCGCGATCACGATCAGCAGGGGCGCCAGCACGATCCGGCGGACCAGCCTGGGTGGGACCATGCCGGCTCCTCCCCGTCCCGGTGCCCGGGTCAGCCCCCGGCCAGCTTGGCGAGATAGCTCGCGGACGCGAGATAGGCCTGCTCGATCCGCATCCCGACCTTAGTCTGGTCGCGGTATCTCAGCTGGGAAAGATCTGGCGGGCGCGGATCACCCCCGGACGGCAGCACGTGCACCGTTACCTCGCCGGGCAGGGCGGACATCTCCTCGTGGAACCGGTGCCGGCGGGCGATCTCGAACGCGACCAGGCCCACCTCCCAGGGACGGCGCGGCACGGTCAGCGGGCGCTCGATCCGTCCCACGTGCAGGACGTAGACGGTGCGCGCGCCCAGCGAGATGGCCCGGCCGACCGGGATGGAATCGACCAGCCCGCCGTCGAAGTAGTGCTCGCCGTCCACCTCGACCGGGGCGAGCAGCCCGGGCACCGCACAGGAGGCCAGCACGGCGGGCACCACCGGCCCGGTGCAGAACCAGCGGGCGCAGGCCCGCTCGATGCTGGCCGCGACGCAGTGGAACGGGACCTCGAGATCGGCGAAGTCCTTGCCGGGCAGGGCGCCCTCCAGCATCCGCTGCAGCGGCTCGATGGAGTGCAGGTGGGTGCCGGACCGGGCCAGCCGGGCCAGCCGCCCCCACACGCTCTCGCTGAACGCCTCGCGGAGGTCGCTGCCCTGCCACAGGCGGGCCAGCCGCGCGGCCGCGCCCGCGGGATCCGCCGCCACCAGCGCACCGTTGATCGCGCCGACCGACGTCCCCACCACCACGTCAGGCCGGATGCCAGCCTCAGACAAGGCGCGGAGCATGCCGACCTCGTGCGCGCCGAGGATCCCGCCACCGCCTAGTACGAATGCCGTCTGCACGGGCCCAGCCTCCCCCTCGCCAGCGGCGGCAAACCCTCCGGGGGCCGGCTCTCGGATAACGGGCACGCTGCGCCCGCCCAGGTGGGAGAGGCCGGGCGGCCCGGACAGGGGGGGTGGTTTGCGGCTGCGCTCAGCGAGCAGGGGACTATAAACCGACATGTAAGGAGGAAGGATGACACCTGCCGCACCCGGGCTCAGCGGCGCCGGGGGGCCGGCGCTGGCCGGGCTGCCGCGCTGCTGTGAGCAGGTGTTCCCGGGGCGCCCCGAGCAGGTCGGCGCCGCCCGCCGCTTCGTGGCCGGCTGCCTGGCCGGGCACGCCCGTCGCCGACGACGCCGTCCTCTGCGTGTCGGAACTGGCCGGCAACTGCGTCAGCCACTCAGCCAGCGGCCACCCGGGCGGTACCTTCACCGTGCGCGTCGAGCGGTACGACGGCGACTACGCGTGGCTCGAGGTCGCCGATCAGGGCGGCCCGTGGCGCCCGTCCGGCCCGGACGGCCGGGTGCACGGCCTGGAGATCGTGCGGCGGCTGGCCAGTGAGTCCGGCGTGGCCGGCAACGTGTTCACCGGGTGGGAAACCTGGGCCAGGCTGGACTGGCCCGGCCGCGGGTTCTAGCTCCCGTACCGCTGCTCCGCCGCGCGCACCTCGGGCAGCCCGATGAAGTCCAGGAACTCCCCGAACGCCGGCAGCTCGCCCAGGACACCGGCCGGGGTGCCGGACCGGGCGATCTCGCCCAGCACCCGGCGCATCCCCGCGGTCGCCGCGAGCAGCGTGCCGATCGGGAAGATGACGATCCGGTAGCCGAGCTCCCGCAGCCGGTCCAGGCCGATCGGCGGTGTCTTCCCGCCTTCCGCCCAGTTGAACAGCAGCGGCACATCCGGGAAGGCCCGGGCCGCCTCGGCGGCTTCCTCGTCTGACACCACGGCCTCGATGAACAGGGCGTCGGCCCCGGCCTCGCGGTACAGCCGGGCCCGGTCCAGGGCTGGCTCCAGGCCCTCCACCGCCCGCGCGTCGGTCCGGGCGATGATCACGAAGTCCGGCCGGGTCCGGGCCGCCACCGCGGCCCGGATCTTCTGGGTCATCTCCCCGGCCGGTATGACCTGCTTCCCGTCCATGTGGCCGCACTTCTTCGGGGCCACCTGATCCTCGATGTGGATCGCGGCGGCCCCCGCCGCCTCGTAAGCGCCGACCGTCCGGATCACGTTCAGCGGGTTGCCGTACCCGGTGTCCGCGTCGGCGATCAGCGGGATGTCCACGCAGTCCGCGATCCGCCGGGCGTTGTCGGCCATCTCGGTCATGGTCAGCAGGCCCACGTCCGGGCGGCCGAGCAGGGCCGCCGACGTCCCGAACCCGGTCATGTACACCGCGGGAAAGCCGGCCTCCTCCACCAGCCGCGCGGCCAGCGGGTCAAACGCGCCCGGGGCCACGATGGTCTCGCCGGACTCCAGCAGCGCCCGCAGCCGGGCCGGGCCGCCGGGGCGCGGGGTCAGCCGCCCGGTCACCGGCCGGCCGCGGCGCCCTCAGCCACCGCTCTTGCGGCGGAACGAGCGCTTGCTCTGCGCGGGGCCGTGAGCGTTCTGGACCTTGCCACCGTCGCGCGCGGACTGCCGCGCGTTCAGGTCCGCCTGCTTATTGCGCTTGCGGTCCAGCGCCTCGCGGAACTTGCGTTTCGCGTCGTCCTCGGGACTGCCTGGTCCCGACGCGGCCTCAGCCATGCCGACCTCCTGCCTCCGGCGGCCGCGTCGCCCGCGGCCACTCCTACGGTCGCGGCCGCCTGCCCCGCAGCCCTCATCCAGTGACACCTGCCCAGCGGTACCCGCCGCGGGCACCGGGCGGGCGACGGGTATCTCCCCAGCCTAGGCGGTCCGGAATCACCCGGCGCCACGAAGGCCCCGTGCGCAAACCAGTTGCGCGGCCCGGCCCGGGGTGGTGATCTGCGGGGATGGATGACGCCGCGCTGCGCGCCGTGTTCGACGAGCAGGTCCGCCGCCGCACCCGGGCCAGTGCGCCGGGAGCGCACGCCGAGCGGGCTGGCACCCTCGTCCGCCAGGTCGCGCCCGGCGGGCAGGGCTGGTCCGGGATCACCTGGTCGGGCCTGGCCGGCCCGGCCGGGGCTGACCGGGTCATCGCCGCGCAGGTCCGGTACTTCGCCGGGCTCGGGCTGGCCTTCGAATGGAAGCTCTACGACTACGATCAGCCCCCGGACCTGGGTGATCGCCTCGCGGCGGCCGGGTTCGCTCCCGACGACGAGGAGGCGGTGATGGTCGCGGAGATCACCGGCATGCCCGCGGACGCACGGCTGCCCCCGGGTGTGACGCTGCGGCCCGTCACCAGCGAGGCCGACGTGGAGCTGCTCATCCAGGTCCACGAACGGGTCTTCGGCCCGGACCAGTCCGGGCTGCGCCAGTCGATGCTCACCGTGCTGCGCGACGCGCCGGAGCACACGGCGATGGTGCTCGCCATGGCGGGCGACGAGCCAGTGTGCGCGGCCCGCGTCGAACTGCCCGCCGGCACCGAGTTCGCCGGCCTGTGGGGCGGCGGGACCCTCCCGGCCTGGCGCGGCCAGGGGATCTACCGCGCCCTGATCGCGTACCGGGCCGGGCTGGCCGCCCGGCAGGGCTACCGCTACCTGAACGTGGACGCGAGCCCGGACAGTGAGCCGATCCTGCGCCGGCTGGGCTTCCGCTGCCTGGCCCGGACCACGCCCTACCAGTGGACCCCGGGGGCAGCCTCGTGACAACCACGGGGGTGGCCGTGGTCACCGGGGCCGGGTCCGGGCTGGGCCGGGAGATCACCCGGGCGCTGCTGGGGGCCGGCTGGCGGGTGGCGGCGGCCGGCCGCCGCGAAGCCGCGCTGCGCGAGGCCGTGTCCGGGCCGGGCCTCCCCGCACCGGCCACGCACGCCGCCCTGCCGGTGGTCACCGACGTCACCGACGCGGGTTCCGTTGCGGCGCTGTTTGAAACCGTGCGCGGCCGGTGGGGACGCGTGGACCTGCTGGTGAACAACGCGGGGATCTTCGGCCCCGGCGGCGCGGTGGACGAGGTCTCGCTGGAGGACTGGCGGCGGGCCGTCGATACCAACCTGACTGGCGCGTTCCTGTGCGCTCAGCAGGCGGTGCGGACGATGAAGGCGCAGGATCCGCGCGGCGGCCGGATCATCAACAACGGGTCCATCTCGGCGCACGTGCCGCGGCCGAAGAGCGTGGCCTACACCGCCACCAAGCACGCGATGACCGGGCTGACCAAGTCGATCTCGCTGGACGGCCGGGCGTTCGGCATCGCCTGCGGCCAGATCGACATCGGGAACGCCGCGACCGAGATGACCCGGCGGATGGAGCGCGGGGTGCTGCAGGCGGACGGGTCAGTCGCCCCCGAGCCGACGTTCGGCGCGGACCACGTCGCGGCGGCCGTGCTCTACATGGCCGGGCTGCCGCTGGAGGCGAACGTGCAGTTCCTCACGATCACCGCGACGGGCATGCCGTACATCGGCCGCGGCTGAGCGCACCGGGTCCCGCAGGCGGCGTGGGCCGGCTCATCGGGCGCCCGGGCGGCTCAGCCGGCCGGGCGGGCGGCTCAGCGGGAGAACCGGGCGCGGAGCAGGCGCGGGACGGCCGCCCGCCCGGTGAGTGGCTGGAACCGGTCCGACGCCGCCCGGAGAGCCTGATCCTCCTCGTCGCTGAGCTCGATGTCGGCCGCGGCCACGTTGCTCTCCAGCTGCTCGACGCTGGACGCGCCGGGGATCGCGGTCACGGCCGGGCTGCGGATCACCCACGCCAGCGCGATCTGGGCGGGGGTGGCCCCGTGCGCGTCCGCCACCCCGCGCAGCACCCCGATCAGCTCGGTGGCCCGCTCGATGTTCTCCGGCAGGAAGAGCGGGTTCGCGCCGCGGACCCGGTTGGCGGGCAGGTTGTCGCGGTGGTAGCGCCCGGACAGCAGCCCCTGGGCCAGCGGGCTCCACGCGATGATCACGCGATTGCGGGCCTCGGCGTAGGGCACCAGGTCACGTTCGGGCCCCCGGGCGGCCAGGCTGTACTCCACCTGATTGCTGAGGACGGGGCTGCCCAGCGCGGCCTCGGCGGCCTGCCAGCGGTCCAGCGAGTAGTTACTCACTCCCACCTCGCCGACCAGCCCGACCCGCTGCAGGGCCCGCATCCCGCGCATCGCCGGGGCGTCCCTGACCACCGGGTTCGCCTGGTGCATCTGGTACAGGTCCAGGTGGCGGGCGCCGAGCCGGTTCGCGCTGGCCACGGCGCGCTGCTCCACCACCGGGGCGAGCGGCAGCACCGGGAAGATCTTGGTGGCCAGGAACACCGAGTTCAGGTCCGCACCCAGGGCCTGGCCCAGGATCCGCTCGCTGCGCCCGAACCCGTAGATCTCGGCCGTGTCGAACAGGGTCACGCCCAGATCGAGGGCGCGCCGCACGATCGCGTGCGCCTCCCGCTCGGCGTACGGATCCCCGTACCCCCACTCCCGGGAACCGAACTGCCAGGTGCCCAGGCCGATCTTGGAAATCTGCTTCGCGGTGCCGGCGGCCAGATAGCGCATAGTCCCAGTGTCCGCCACCGGACCACGGCCCGGTGACGGAGGGCAGGTTGCCGGTCCCCGGGCTTAACCTGAAGGCCGGGCTTTCCGGGTGGTGCGGGTAATGATGGGCGGCATGGGAACTTCCGCAGCCGCCGGTGACGCGCGGACCGGGCCGGGGCCCACGCTGTACCTGCCTGAGCCCACCGGTCCGTGCCCGGTCGGTACCACGTCCTTGTGCCTGAAAGACGTCTCCCGTCCCGATCCCTGGGCCGCGGGGGTGAGCGCACGGGAGCTGATGGTCTCACTGTGGTATCCGGCGGCGCCCTCGGACGGGCCGCGGGCCCGGTACATGACGCGGGCGGAGTCCGGGCTCCTGCTGGCGAGCAGGGGCCTGACCAGCGTGCCGCAGGACGTGCTGAGCACGGTCCGGACCAACGCGGTCAGCGAGGCCACCCCGGCCGGGCGTCAGCGCAGCCTCCCCCTCGTCGTGCTCTCGCCCGGCTTCACCATGCCCCGCAGCACGCTGACCGCCCTCGCCGAGGACCTGGCCAGCCACGGCTACGTCGTGGCCGGGATTGATCACACTTACGAAAGTGACGCCACGGCCTTTCCCGATGGGCGGGTCACCACCGGCCTGGCCCGTGAGGCACCCCGCTCGGGCCGGGGCGAGAAGGTAGCGGCAGGCCGGGCCGCAGATGTCTCCTTCGTGCTCGGCGAGCTGACCGGCGCGCACCCGGCCTGGCCGGGCGCCGCGCTGATCGACCCGTCCCGGATGGCGATGGCTGGCCACTCCGCCGGCGGTGCAGCCGCCATCGCCGCCATGCTGGCCGACTCCCGCATCCGCGCCGGCATCGATATGGACGGCGCTACTGCCGCCCCGATCCCGGACCACGGCCTGTCACGGCCGTTTCTGTTCCTGGGCAAGCAATCCAACTACACCCCGGGAAGCCGAGGGGGTATCCCGGGGAAGCCAGGCCCCGTGAGCACCTGGGAGCGGGACTGGGAACTCCTGACCGGCTGGAAGCGGTGGCTCCTGGTGGCCGGGGCGGTACACGCCTCCTTCACCGACATGGCGCTACTGGCCGACCAGATCGGCATCGACACGGGCGCCGGTCTCCCCGGAGCCCGGTCCCTGGACATCACCCGCGGCTACGTCCGGGCCTTTTTCGACCTGCACCTGCGCAGCAGGCCACAAGCCCTGCTAGACCAGCCGTCACCACTCAACCCCGAGGTCACCTTCTGTTCCCCGGACTGAAACTCGCCTGGCACCGCAGGCCTCAGAGGGTGATGTCGGTGGTGCGGCTTAGCCTGGCCCTGTGACAGGAGAGTCCGGGGCTCCAGGGGAGCGCTTCGAGGATCTGGTCGATGCGCTGCTCGGGTTGCCCGGGGTGACGCCGCCGCGCGGGGGCAGCGGCTTCGGCCGCAGCGCACTGCGCTGGGAGAAGAAGATCTTCGCGATGCTGGTCCGCGGGCGGCTGGTCGTGAAGCTCCCGGCGGCCCGGGTGGACGCGCTGGTCGCAGAGGGCGACGGGGTGCGGTTCGACGCCAACAAGGGCACGCCGATGAAAGAGTGGTTCAGCCTGGCCCCGGAGTCGGGGCTGGCCTGGGTGCCGCTGGCCCGGGAAGCGCTCGACTACGCCCGGGCGACCGCTGAGAGGCGGCCCGGCAGCCTGCGGGCGCCGCGGGAAAATTAGCGGGCCGCGGGTGTCCATCCGGCCCGCGGGCGTTCGTCCTTACCGTGAAGCCGGCGAACCGCGCCGGCCGGACCTGAGGGAGCAGCTCATGCCTCTGTACATCGCGCTGACCTACACCCCGGACGTGGACTGGACGAACCCGGAGTTCGCCGGCGAGATGAAGGAGTGGAACGCGTTCGGGGAGGCGGCCGCGGCGGTGATCCGGGGCGGGAACGCCCTCTACCCGACCGCCACCGCGACCACCGTGCGGACCGAGGGCGGCAAGGGCGGGGACGTGATCACCACTGACGGGCCGTACGCCGAGACCAAGGAAGCCCTGACCGGTTTCTACCTGCTGGAGTGCGCCGACCTGGACGAGGCCGTGAAGCTGGCCGGCCAGATGCCGGCGGCGTGGAACGGCGCCGTGGAGGTCCGCCCGGTCATCCAGTTCTGACGGGACCGGCGGCGGGACGCGGATGCCCGGCAGGCGGGGCGCGGGTGCAGCCCGGTGACGCGATAGCGCGCCTGGTCCGCGAGGAGGGGACCGGCGTGCTGGCCACGCTGATCCGCGTCACCGGCCAGGTTGACCTGGCCCAGGACGCGGCGCAGGACGCCGTGGTCCGGGCGCTGGAAACCTGGCCCCGCGACGGCGTCCCCGGCAATCCGCGCGGCTGGCTGCTGGTCACCGCGAAACGCCGGGCGGTGGACATCATCCGCCGGGAAGCGCGGCGGGCCGGGAAGGAGACGGAGGCGATCATGTTCGCCGATCCTGCTCCCGGCCCCGCCGAGCCCCCGGAGGTCATCCGGGACGACCTGCTCCGGCTGGTCTTCACCTGCTGCCACCCGGCGCTGAGCCTGGAAGCGCAGGTGGCGCTGGCGCTGCGGACCCTCGGCGGGCTGTCCACCGCGGAGGTGGCCCGCAGCCTCCTGGTCCCCGAGGCGACCATGGCCAAGCGGCTGTCCCGGGCCAAGCAGAAGATCGCGCAGGCCGGTATCCCCTACCGGGTCCCGGCCGCTGGGGAACTGCCCGGCCGGCTGGCTGGCGTCGCCGCCACCGTCTACCTGATCTTCAACGAGGGGTACGCCGCCGGGGCGGGCGCGGACCTGGTCCGGATCACGCTGACCAGGGAGGCGATCCGGCTGGCCCGCCTGCTGGCCCGGCTGATGCCGGACGAGCCGACCGTGCTCGGGCTGCTGGCCCTGCTGCTGCTGACCGACGCGCGGCGGGCGGCCCGGATGGACCGCCAGGGGCGGCCGGTGCTGCTGGCCGACCAGGACCGCGGCACGTGGGATCCGGAGGCCATCAGGGAGGGGGTCGAGCTGGTCGGCCGGGCGCTCCGGCGCACCCCGGACCACCCCGACCAGTACGTGGTCCAGGCGGCCATCGCGGCGTGCCACGCGCTCGCCCCGTCCTACGGCGAGACCAACTGGGACTCGGTGATCTCCTGGTACGACGTGCTGCCGGGACTGGCGGACTCGCCCGTGGCCCGGCTCAACCGGGCCGCGGCGGTCGCGGAGCGGGACGGCCCGGCGGCGGGGCTGGACCTGGTGGACGCGATCGACGGGCTGGCCGCCTATCCGTGGTGGCACGCGACCCGGGCGGAGCTGCTGCACCGGCTGGGCCGGCCCGCCGAGGCCCGCGTGGCCTACGAGCGGGCGCTCGCCCTCGGCATGAGCGATCCGCAGGCCGGGCACCTGCGGGGCCGCATGTCCCGGCTGCCCCCGCGGGCCCGGCCGGAAGCCTGAGCCAGGGCCGGGCGGATGATGGGGGCATGGATACTGCGGGTGTGGCCACCGGAGGGCACGCCGGGTACTCCGGGGTCTGCCCCTTCACCGTGGACAAGCCGGTCATGCGGCAGCGCTGGGAGCAGCTGACCTTCCTGCACTGGTCCTACGACCCGGCCGTGGTGCAGCGGCTTCTCCCCGGTGGCCTGACCGTGGACACCTTCGGCGGGCGGGCCTGGGTCGGCCTGGTGCCGTTCTTCATGCGGGTGCACACGCCGGCGGATCACGGTGCTCCCTGGGTCTCGAACTTCTGCGAGACCAACGTGCGCACCTACGCCATCGACCGCGACGGGCGGGCCGGCATCTGGTTCCTGTCGCTGGACGCGGCGCGACTCGGGGCGGTCGCGGTGGCCCGGGCCAGCTACCGGCTGCCGTACTTCTGGTCCTCGATGCGCCTCACCGGGCCGCTGGCCGGCCCGGCCGCGGCGCCCGGGGACGCCGGTCCCGCCGGGGCGGGCCGCGCGGCCGGGGACCAGGAGATCGGCTACTCCTGCCAGCGCCGGGTGCCGGGGCCGCGCACGGCGACCAGCCAGGTCCGGGTCCGCGTGGGCGCGCCTTACCAGCCCGCCGAACTCGGGGACCGGGACCATTTCCTGACCGCCCGCTGGGTGCTGTTCAGCGTGCTGGCCGGGCGCCCGCTCTTCGCCCGCGCGGAGCACCCGCCGTGGCCGCTGCACCGCGCGGAGGCGCTGACCGTGGACGACGGCCTGATCGCCGCGGCGGGCCTGCCGGCGCCCCGCGCTGCGCCGCTGGTGCACTACTCACCAGGGGTTGACGTGCGCATCGGCCGGCCCGAAGGGTACCGGGAGAAGGCCGCGGCCCCCGGGGCGGCTTAGGCTGGCTGGCCGTCCACCGTCAGCTCCACCCGGTCCGGGTAGAAGCACATCAGGCCGGCGATCTGCGCGGCCTCCGGGATCGGCGTCTCGTAGCTCCACACCAGGTCGGTGTAGACCTGGCCGCCGACCTCGGCCGACCAGTACGACGCCTCGCCCTTGAACGGGCAGGTCGTGTGCAGGTCAGTGGGCCGCAGCAGATCGGTCCGCACGTCCTCGCGCGGCAGGTAGTACCGGGTCGGCAGGCCCGTCTCGTCCAGCAGGACCGGCCGGTCGGTCTCGGCGATCTTCTCGCCGCCGAGGGTGACGACGACGTGCGAGGTCGCTTCGTTCGTCGTGATCGTGTGCCCTTTAGCCATACCGGGTGAACCCCCCGGCGCCGGCGTTGATTCCTGCCCCAAGGCCGCGGAACGCCGCGGCGGCCGGGCGTCACCGCCAGGCCCGGGCCACCCCATGCCACCCACCCATTTGCCAGGAGCGGGGACAATGGCAGCGGGAGGTGGACGGTGCGGATCGGCATCCTGGGCCCGCTCGAGGTGCGGGACGAGGCCGGGCAGCTTATGCCGCTGGGCGGCCCGCGGCTGCGCGCGCTGCTGATCCGGCTCGCCCTGGACCCCGGGCGCACGGTGGCGGCGGACCGGCTGGCTGGTGACCTGTGGCCGGGCGACGGCCCGGGCCCGGCCGGCCCGGCGGACTCCGGCAACGCCCTCCAGGCCCTGGTGTCCCGGCTGCGGCACGCGGCCGGGCCCGGCGTCGTCGAGCACCGGGCCGGCGGCTACCGGCTGGCCGTGGATCCGGGTGACGTCGACGCGGCCCAGTTCGAGCTGCTGGTCGCCGAGGGCCGCGCGGCCCTGGCGGCCGGCGACCCCGCGGGCGGCGCAGCGCTGCTAAGCCGGGCCCTGGGCCTGTGGCGCGGCCCGGCGCTGGTGGACGTGGAGGACGCCGCGTTCGCGGCCGGCCCGGTGGCCCGGCTGGAGGAGCTCCGGCTGGCCGCGACCGAGGACCGGATCGAGGCGGACCTGGTCCTGGGCCGGGGCGCGGAGCTGGCGCCGGAAGCCGAGGAACTCTCCACCGCGCACCCGCTCCGGGAGCGGCTCCGGGGCCAGCTGATGCGCGTGCTGTACCTGGCCGGGCGGCAGGGTGACGCGCTCGCCGTGTACGAGGACACCCGGCGGCTGCTGGCCGAGCGGCTGGGAGTGGACCCGTCCCCGGCGCTGGCCGCCGTGCACCTGGCCATCCTCCGCGCCGACCCGGGTCTCGGCCAGCCGGCCAGCAACGGGGCCGCCCCGGCCGCGCGCGTCCCGCCGCCGGGTGCCGCTGCCGGGCCCGCCCCGCTCACGTCCGCCCCTTCAACCCCGGGTGCCTCCTCAGCCCCAGCCACGCTCCTGGCCGCGGCGCTCACCCGCCCGGCCGTGCGTACCAGCAACCTCCCCGCCCAGCTGACCAGCTTCGTGGGCCGGGACGAGGAGCTGAACCGGGTCAGCAAGCTGCTCGGCGAATCCCGGCTGGTCATCCTGACCGGCCCCGGCGGCACGGGGAAGACGCGGCTGGCCATCGAGGCCGCGGCCCGGCATGCGGACCAGGTGCCCGACGGCGTCTGGTTCGTCCCGCTGGCGCCGGTCGGGGACGCCCTGGACGTGCCCCAGGCTGTCCTGTCGGCGATCGGCGCGCCGGAGGCGGTGTGGATGGCAGACGGGGACCCGGTCCGCGCGGTCCTCCCGCCCCTGGACCGGCTGGCCGAGATGCTCGCCGCCCAGCAGCTGGTCCTGGTGCTGGACAACTGCGAGCACCTGATCGGCGCGGTGGCCCGGCTGGCCGGGCGGGTGCTGGCCGAGGCGCCCGGCGTGCGCATCCTGGCCACCAGCCGGGAACCGCTCGGCGTGACGGGGGAGACCCTCTGCCCGGTGCCGTCGCTGCCGCTGCCGCCAGAGGGCGACGGCACCCGCGGAGGCCCTGGGCTACGGGTCGGTCCGGCTGCTCGCCGAGCGGGGCGCCGCGGTCCGGCCCGGCTTCAGCGTCGATGAGGTGACCGCCGAGCCGGTCATCCGGATCTGCCGGGCGCTGGACGGCAACCCGCTGGCCATCGAGCTGGCCGCGGCCCGGCTCCGGTCGCTGACGCCGGCCCAGGTGGCCGCCCGGCTCGACGACCGCTTCAGCCTGCTGACCGCGGGCAGCCGGACCGCGCTGCCGCGGCATCAGACGCTGCGGGCCATCGTGGACTGGAGCTGGGACCTGCTGGATGACACCGAGCGCAGGGTCCTGCGCCGCCTCTCGGTGTTCAGCGGCGGCGCGACGCCCGGCGCGGCCGAGCAGGTGTGCGGGCCCGCGGACGTCCCGGGCGGCCTCCTCGACGTGATCGCCTCGCTGGTGGACAAGTCCCTGGTCACGGCGACGGGCGAGGCTGAGGTGCGGTACCGGCTGCTGGAGACGGTGCGCGCCTACGCCGCGGAGCGGCTGGCCGAGGCGGGTGAAGAGGAGCAGGTCCGCGCGGCGCACGCCCGCTACTTCCTCGACCTGGCCGAGCAGGGTGAGCCGATGCTGCGCAGCGCCGACCAGCTCACCTGGCTGGCCCGGCTGACCGCCGAGCACGACAACTTCGCCGCCGCGCTGCGCTCAGCCATCGCCACCCGGGACACCGGCACCGGGCTGCGCCTCGTCGCGGCCCTGGCCTGGTTCTGGATCATGCGCGACTATGAGACCGAGGCCGGGGAGTGGGCGACTGCGGTGCGGGAGCTCGCCGGCGGGTCCGCCCCGCCCGGGCTGGCCGATGCGTACGCGATCTGCCACATCCTGGCGATCATCTCGGCGGCGGCCCGGGCCGAGGACGCCCCCGCCACCCTGCTGCTGGACACGCTGGGCACCGCCGCGTCCGTGGCTGGTCCCAATCCCCGCCATCCGCTCCTGCTGATCGCCCAGCCCATGCTGGCCTACTTCTGCGGAGACCGGGAGCGGATGCAGCGCGACCTGAGCCTGCTCGAGGATCACCCCGATCCGTGGGTGCGGGCGGCCCAGTATGCGCTGCGCGGGCACCTGGCCCTGAACGTGGGGCAGGTGGATGAGGCCGCCGCGGACCTGGCCCAGGGTCACCTGGCTTTCCAGGCCATCGGTGACCGCTGGGGGATGATCTTGTGCCTCGCCGGGCTGGGCGAGGTGGAGATGGCCCGCGATCATCCCGGCGAGGCGCTGCGGATCCTGCGCGAGGCCCGCGGGCATGCGGCCAGCGGGCTGCACGGCAACTTCTCCGACATGATGCTGATCCCGATGGGCCTGGCCCGGGCCAGGAGTGGTGACGTCGATGGCGCCCGGGCCGACCTTGAGCGCGGGGTGCGCATCGCCGAGCGGATCGGCGAGCACGACGACGAGGCCAAGGGGTATCTCGCGCTGGCTGAGGTGGCTCGCCAGGGTGGCCAGCTGGACCAGGCGCGGCAGTTCCTGGAGCGTGCCTTGCAGATCACCGAGCCGCTCCTGCGCCGCCCGGGCATGAGCACGGTGGCCATGAGCGCCTACAGCAAGCTGGGCTGCCTGTACGAGCAGCAGGGTGATATGGCCGGGGCGGCCCGGTGGCACGCGAAGGCCATGGGCCTGGCCGCCGGGAGCCCGGAGATCTTCCTGCCCAACCATCCGTCCCTGGCCGAGCTGGTTGAGGGGTTCGCCGCGCTGGCCGCCGCCCGTGGCGAGCCCGGCCGGGCCGCCGAGTTGCTGGGCCTCGCCCACACGCTGCACGGGTTCTGCAACGCGGCGAGCCTGGAGGTGGCCCGCACCGCCGCGGCCGCGACGGACGCGCTGGGTGCCGAGGCGTTCGGCGCGGCCTACGCGGCCGGCCGGGGCCTGACCCGCGACGACGCCGTGGCGCTCGTCCCCTAGGACCCGGGCACCACGGCGTCCGCCCCTGCGCTGGCCTGCTCTGTTGTGCTCGCCTGCTCTGTGCGGGCGCGCCCGGCGCGTACCGCGCTCAGACCCGGCGGCGGTACATCCGCATGGCCAGCGGGAAGGCCACCACCACGATGCCGGCCGCCCAGGCCAGCGCGTACATCGCGTGGCTGCCCACCGGGCCGCCCACGGTCAGGCCGCGCACCGCGTCCGCCAGCGAGGTGACCGGGTTGACCTTGACCCACGCCTGCAGCCAGCCCGGCATGCTCTGCGTGCTGGGCATCAGGATGCTGCTGCCGAACACCAGCGGCATTATGAAGATGAACGCGATCCCCTGCACGGTCTCCGGGGAGGGCGCGACCAGCCCGATGAGCACCGAGATCCAGCACACGGCCAGGTAGAACACGTAGGCCAGGGCGAACGCGGCCAGCACTGGGAGCACCCCGGTGTGGAACCGGAACCCGAGCAGCGAGCCGAACCCGGTCAGCACCACCATCACCACGCCGAACCGGACCGTGTCGCCGAGCACCGCGCCGACCAGCGGCGCGGACCGCGCGATCGGCAGGCTGCGGAACCGGTCGAACACCCCTTTGTGGATGTCCTCGCACAGCGCGGTGCCGAGCCCCATGGTGGCGAACACGGCCATCTGCGCGACCAGCCCGGGGAGCAGCAGTTCCAGGTAGGCGTGGGTGCTGCCCGCCACCGCGCCGCCGAAAACGAAGAGGAACAGGACCAGGAACACGATCGGCATCAGGATGACGTCGAGCAGCTTTTCCGGGGAGTGCTTGAGCTGGGTCACGTTGCGCCAGGCCAGGGTCAGCGAGTGGGCCAGGGCCTGGCGGGCGCCGATCCGGCGGCGCAGCGGGGTTCCGGGCGGGGCCACCACCGTGGCGGGCGCCTCCAGCGTGGTCATGCCGCCCTCCCTTCGTCGTCAACCAGCGACCCGGCGGAGTCGTCGGCGTCCTCAGCGTGGTGGCCGGTCAGGGTCAGGAACACCTCGTCCAGGCTGGGCAGCCGGAACGCCAGCTCGGCCGCCATCAGGCCGGCCTCGTCCATCCGGCGCACCACGGCCGGCAGCAGCGCCGGGTTGCTCGGCCGGCGCTGTGACCAGGCCGGTGTCCTCGCTGATCTCCGGGGCGGTGCCGGTCACCTCCGCGACGATCGCGGCCACCTGGCCGGTCTCGGCGCGGTCCGCCGCCCGGACCACCAGGGTCTGGCCGCCGGTCCTCGACTTCAGCTCGGCGGGCGTGCCGTCCGCCACCACCAGGCCGCGGTCGATCACGGCGATCCGGTCGGCCAGCTCGTCCGCTTCCTCCAGGTACTGCGTGGTGAGCAGCACGGTGGCGCCGCCCGCGACCACGGCGCGGATCGTCTCCCACACCTGGCTGCGCGCCCGCGGGTCGAGCCCGGTGGTCGGCTCGTCCAGGAACAGCACCTGGGGCTCCCCGACCAGGCTGGCCGCCAGGTCCAGGCGGCGCCGCATGCCGCCGGAATAGGTCTTGGCTGCCCGCCCCGCGGCGCCGGTCAGGTCGAAACGCTCCAGCAGGTCCGCCGCCCGGGCCCGGGACCTGGCCCGGCTGAAGCCCAGCAGGCGGCCGATCATCACCATGTTCTCGGTGCCGGTCAGCTCGTCGTCCACCGACGCGAACTGGCCGGTCAGCGCGATCAGCTGGCGGACCTGCACGGCGTCGGTGAGCACGTCGTACCCGCAGATCCGGGCCCGCCCGGCGTCCGCCTTCAGCAAAGTGGCCAGGACCCGGACCGCGGTGGTCTTCCCGGCCCCGTTGGGGCCCAGCAGGGCGAGGACGGTGCCGGGCGCGGCCGCCAGATCGACGCCGCGCAGCGCCTCAGTGCGGCCGAAGCTCTTGGTCAGTGCCTCGGCCTCGATCGTGTAAGTCATGTGCCTTCCCCGTCATAGCCGTTAGGTCAATGTCACGACCACTGTCACGGATGGCGCTGACAGGTCACGGCCAGCCGGCTGACAGGACCCGGCCGGTGCGCTGACAGGGCAGACAGGAAAGCGATCCGGGCTCAGCCGGGGGTCAGCCGCCGGACCGGCTCCCCGCGCTGCCAGGCCGCGATGTCCTCGACCGCGTCCTCGTACCAGTGGCTCATGGTGCGCGCGGTGACGTACCCGAGATGCGGGGTCAGCACCGTCCGCGGCGCGTGCCGGAGCGGGTCGTCGGCGGGCAGCGGCTCGGTGTCGTACACGTCCAGGCCCGCGCCGGCGATCCAGCCCTCGTTGAGCGCGCGGAGCAGGGCCGCGGAGTCGATGATCGGCCCCCGCGAGGTGTTCACCAGGTAGGCGGTGGGCTTCATGGCGCGCAGCTCGCGTTCGGTGATGAGCCCGCGGGTCCGGTCGGACAGCATCAGGTGGACGCTGACCACGTCCGCCGCGCCGAACAGGTCCTCCTTGCGCACGGCGCGCACGCCCGCCTCAGCGGCGGCGGCCGGGTCCAGGTTCTGGCTCCAGGCGATCACCTCCATGCCGAAGGCCTGCGCGATGCGGGCCATCTGGCCGCCGATGCGGCCCAGGCCGGCCAGCCCCAGGGTGGAGCCGAGCAGGTCGGTGCCGACGGTGTGCTGCCATCCGCCGTTACGGACCCCGGCCGCCTCCTCGGGCAGGTGCCGGGCCAGCGCGAGGATGAGCGCCCAGGTCAGCTCGGCCGTGTTGGAGGTGCGCGGGCCGCTCGTCCCGCATACGGTCACGCCGTGCTCGGCGGCGGCCTGCAGATCGATGGAGGCGTTGTGCATGCCCGTGGTGATGAGCAGCTTCAGGTCGGGCAGGCGGGCCAGCAGCGCGCGGTCGAAGCGGGTCCGCTCCCGCATGGCCACGATCACGGCCGCGCCCTGGAGCGCGCCGGCCAGCGCGTCGCCGGCCAGATGCTCGCGGATGGCCACCCACTCCGCCCCGTCCGGCCGTCCGGCCAGTGCGTACTGCTCCACCAGTCCCTGGTAGTCGTCCAGGGCCACTACACGCACCGCCATGCCGCCTCCCGGGCCGGTCTGCCGCGATGATCCGTACCCGGGCCAGGATGCCAGGCCGGTGCTGGTCACGGCCGGGCCGCGGCCTCACTGGCCATCCGGCCCGCGCGGACCCGCCCGCGCGGACCCGCCCGGGCGGGTCCGCGCGGCCGGCCGCGCGGGCGCGGGGAGCCCGCCCGGGCCGACCGTATACTTTGGGGCAGACGCCTAAGGCAGCCATGACGATATCGGACGAACCACACCCAGCCTCCGCCTCGCTTTCGCCGGCTCCGCGCGATACCGGACGTGAGCGCGTCGGGCGTGCGGCGTACGAGTTGTTCAGCAGGGATGGTGTCCGCGCGGTCGGCGTGGACGCGATCATCGCCCAGGCTGGCACGGCCAAGATGACGCTCTACCGGAACTTCCCGTCCAAGAGCGACCTCATCATCGACTTCCTGCAGCGCCGTGAACGGCTGTGGACCCGCGAATGGCTGGAGGAGGAAAGCCGGCGCCGGGGTGCCACGCCGCGCGAGCAGCTTCTCGCGATCTTCGACGTGTTCGGTGAATGGTTCGCCCGGCCCGGCTTCGAGGGGTGCTCCTTCCTGACCACGATGATCGAGGTCAGTGACGAGCAGGACCCGATCCACCAGGCCGCGGTGCGGCACCTGGCCAACATCCGGGACTACCTCCGGCGGCTCGCGGCCGAGGCGGGCATCACCGACACCGACTCCTTCGCGCGGAAATGGCACATCCTCATGAAGGGCAGCATCATGGCGGCTCACGAGGGTGACACCGGGGCCGCGGGCCGCGCACGGGACATGGCCGAACTGGTCCTCAAGGACTACGGGGTCTAGCCGATCGCGCAGCCACGCCCGGCGATCTCGCTGCGGCGCTGCGCGCCTGGGCGCTGGCCAACCCGCACCGTTACCTGCTGCTCTACGGCATCCCGGTGC
>CAWKOA010000033.1:0-137419 GCA_963851025.1 uncultured Actinomycetes bacterium | reverse complement strand
GCGTTGTCCTCGACTACGGTCAGGGCCGGTACCTTCGGCGTGCGCTCGGCGAAGACCGTGCGGTCGACCTGGCGCTGCCCCGCGGAAGGCTGGGCCGGCCAGGACCACATCCGGTACACGTCCATGGTGACGCCCTTGGTGACGCCGGTCTGCGTGGTGTATTCGATGTCGCCGCTGACCCCGTTGAACGCGGTCAGCATGGCCCGGCCCACGGCCGCCGCGGTGGGCAGTCCTGCCTGGCCGTGAGCGCCGCCGGGCAGCCTGGCCGGGCCGGATGAACTGCCGGGACGCGGCGACGCAGGGCCCGGCAGCAGGGTGATCACCAGTCCGGCGGCTGCCGCCGCCACGGCCAGCGCCGCGGCCAGCCGGGGCCGGCGCCACCACCGGCCGGCGGCGGTGGCCGCCACCGGCCGCTGCCGGTGGCCGCCACCGGCGGATCCGGCTGGGGCCGCCCGGGCGGGTCCCGCCTCCGGCGGCGGCGCCGCGCACCGCGGCCAGCACGGTGCCGGCGCCCGGTGCGTGACGTTCGAGCGTGGCCAGGGCCTGCCGCAGGTCGTCCTCGGTCCGCATCGGTCCCCCGTTCCCGTCGCGCGTCATGACTTCTCCTTGATCACGTGCTGGGCGGGGCCCGGGGAGGCGGTCATCTCGACGCGCAGCAGGGCGAGCGCCCGGGACGCGTACCCCCGCACCGTGCCGGGTGCGCAGCCGAGCGCGTCCGCGATCTCCGTGTCCGAGAGCCCCTCGTAGTAGCGCAGGACGATCACGGCCCGCTGCCGGGCGGGCAGCCTGGCCAGTTCGGCCAGGATGGCCTGGCGCTCGGCGTGCCCGGCGGCGGGATCCGGCGCGAGCCGGTCGTCCGGCGCGAGCCGGCCGTCCACCTCGGTGCCGGCCCCGGACGGCACCAGGCGCCACGACCGGCGGCGCCAGGACACGTACTCGTTGACGATCATCTTCCGGACGTAGGCTTCCGGCCGGTCCAGGCCCGCGATCGCCTCCCATCGCCGGCTGGCCCGGATCAGGACCTCCTGCACCACGTCCTCGGCGAGGCTGCGGTCGCCGGTGAGCACCGCGGCGAACCGCAGCACCGCCGGCAGCCGGGCCGCCGCGAACTCCTCGAACGTCAATGCCGCCTCCGCCATTGGTCCCCACGTATTACACGCGGGCCAGCGCCGTTCTGCTGTGCGGCCAGCGGCGCGGCCTGACGCACACCGAACTCGGCCCCGGCCGTAATCCCTGTAGTCAAGCGCTTGACGTGCCGGGACCGCCGCCATTACCGTCTCTGGTACGGCGGCCGGCGGCACCGGCCCCGTCGTCCCTGGCCGCGGCGGCTGACCACAGCGGGAGGACCGTTGAGGATATTTTTCGTCTCGGATATCCACGGGTCGGTGAAGTGCTTCCGCAAGCTGGTCAACGCGGGAAAGTTCTACGGCGCGGACGTGCTGATCATGGGCGGGGACCTGGCGGGTAAGCAGCTCGTCCCGGTCGTCGCCCGGGGCGGGGTGTCCCGGGCCCACTACAACGGGGCGGACTTCACCTTCGAGACGGCGCAGGAGATCGCCGAATTCGAGCGCCGGGTCGCCGAGCTCGGCGGCTACACGCTGCGCACCGACCCCGAGTTCGTCGGGCAGCTCGCCGCGGACCAGGAACTCGTCGAGCAGACCCTGCGCCAGCTCATCCTGGAGCGCACCGAGGAATGGGTGGCGCTGGCCGCGGGCCGGCTCGGCGGCACCGGGATCCGGCTGCTGATCGGCCTGGGCAACGACGACTTCGCCGGCATGATCCCGTATCTCGACCACGGCCCGGTCAGCTACGCCCCGGACGGGCTGCTCGACCTGGACGGCTTCAACCTGGTCTCGCTGGGCTGGAGCAACGTCACCCCCTGGCACACCAACCGTGAGTGCACCGAAGACGTGCTGGCGCAGAAGCTGACCGTGGTGCACGAGTCCGCCGACCCGTCGCGGACCATCTTCAACATTCATGTCCCGCCCTACGACTGCGGCCTGGACTCCGCGCCCAGGCTGGATGACTCCCTCCAGATCCAGCTGGAGGGCGGGCAGCCGGACATGATCCCGGTCGGCTCCACTGCTGTCGCCGACTCCATCGCCGCCTACCAGCCGCTGCTGAGCCTGCATGGCCACATTCACGAGGGCCGCGGGCAGACGAAGAACGGCCGGACGCTCGTCGTGAATCCCGGCAGCGAGTACGACCAGGGTTCCCTGCTCGGCGCGCTGATCGAGGTCCGGCCCGGCAAAGTCAAGCGCTGCCAGCTCGTCGCTGGCTGACCCCCCACGGCAGGAGCCACCCATGGCCACCACGCAAGGCTCGCCCGCCAGCGAGAAGCTGTTCGCCCGGAAATCCTCCGGCCTCGTCCGGGCCGCCTCCACCACCGACGCGTCGCTGGTGAACGTCTACGTCGCCACGTTCCCGATCATGGTCTCGTTCCTGCTGAGCATCGTGCTGCCGTTCTACGGCGGGGCCAACCTGTACCTCACCCTGCTCATCGGCGCGGTCGTCGCGCTGCCGATCCTGATCACCTACGCGGTGGCCAGCTCGATCATGCGGCGCAGCGGCGGGGACTACGTGTTCATCAGCCGGCTGCTGCACCCGGCCGTCGGGTTCGCGGCCAACTTCGTCCTGGTCGCGTTCCAGGTCGTGTTCCTCACCTCGTCCGGTTACTACTTCTGCCTCTGGTGCCTGGCCCCGCTGTCCCGGCTCATCGGGGTGTACGCGGGCAGTCCCGGGCTGATCAACTTCGCTAACACGCTGCTCCAGCCCTTGTCGATCTTCATCGTGAGCGAGGTCTTCGTGCTCGGCTTCGGGGCGCTGTTCGTCGTCCGCAGCACCCGGTCGATCCTCAAGATCTTCCGGTACACGCTGCCGCTCAGCCTGATCGGGCTGCTGGCCTTCGCGGTCGGCCTGCTCATGCACTCCACGGGGACCCTGCACGCGAACTTCGATCACTACATCCAGGGTGCCAGCGGCGTGAAGCACGCCACAGCGGTGGCCGCGGCCTCGGCCAAGGCGAACGGCTTCTCGATCGTCCCGTTCTCGCTGGCCGCGACGGTGCTCGCGATCACCTGGCCGTCGTTCTCGCTCCCGTACTACCTCGGCTCGGCCTACTTCGCCGGGGAGGTCCGGTCCGGGCGCCGGGTGCAGCTGCTGGCCGGGCCGGTCACCGCGCTGGTTGGGGTGGCGGGCTCGCTGATCCTGCTGGCGCTGAGCCTCGGCCAGCTCGGCTCCGGCTTCCTCGGCTCGATCGCCGCGGCCGACCCGGCCAAGCTCGGGCTGGGCGGCGCGCCGACGTACATGGAGGTGGCGGCGGGCTCCTCCGGAAACATCGTGCTGGGCGTGCTGATCCTGATCGGGTTCGGGTCGTGGCTGATCCCGACCGTGCCCATGTCGCTGCTGATCATGACGCGGTGCATCCTCGGCTGGTCGATGGACCGGGTGGTGCCCGACGCCCTGTCCAAGGTGTCCGGGCGGACCAACTCGCCCTACGTGGCGGTGATCGTGGTCACCGCGGTGTCCGCGGTCATCTCCTGGTTCTGGGCCTACACCAGCGTGTTCACCGTCGTGGTCGGGGCGTTCGGGCAGGTCATCACGCTCGGCATCGGCTGCCTGGCCGCGTCACTCATCCCCTGGAAGCAGCGGGACCTGTACGAGACCTCACCGATCGCCGGGTATCTCGGCCGCCTGCCCAAGCTGACGATCATCGCCCTGCTCGGCGCGCTCGGTGCCCTGCTCATCACGATCAACTTCGCCCGCGACCCCTCGTCGGGGGTGAACGTTCAGGCCAGCCCCGTGATGTTCTGGGTGAGCATCGGCATGTTCCCGGCCGGGGTGGCGCTCTACTACCTGTCCGGCGCGATCCGGCGGCACCAGGGCATCGACCTCAGCCTGGCCTTCCGGGAGATCCCGCCCGAGTGACGCCCGCCCGACCGAAGGAGTGCCATTCCATGCTGGATACCGCGGGTGTCATTGAGGGGATCTTCGGCGAGGCGTCGACCGGGGACCTGGACGGCGTCATGAGCTGGTGGGCGCCGGACGGCATCCTGGAGGACATCACCATCGCGCGGGCGTTCCGCGGGCACGATGAGATCCGGCCCTACCTGGAGATGTACTTCGCGGCGCTGCCGGGGATCTCCTTCGAGCCCATCCGCCTGGTGGTGGACGGCCCCACGGCTGTGGTCGAGTGGGCCCAGTCGGCCGTGGTGCAAGCGCCGCTGGACGGGGCGCCGGGCGTCGGCACGCAGCTGTTCCTCCGGGCGGTGGACATCTTCCACATCGCAGGCGGCCTGGTCCAGCACGAGTCCTCCTGGTACGGCGATGGCTGGCTACGCCAGCGGCTGGGCGGGGGTGGCGCTCCCCCGCCCCCGCCTCTCCCGCTGACTCCGCCGCTAGCGGGGAAGGGCGCCCGGTTCCGGTGACCGGCTCGGAGACAGGCGCCCCGGGGATGTCACGGATTGAGTGGGTGCGCAGCGGCTGCCGGCTGCTCGGCTCCATCGCGGCCGAGTTCGCCCGGACCCGGCCGTTCGACGGGCTGACCATCGGCACCGGGATCCACCTGGAGCCCAAGACCGTGGCCCTGCTGCTCACGCTGGCCGGGGGCGGCGCGCGGGTGGTGTCCACCGGCAACCTGTCCAGCACCCAGGCGGACGCGGTCGGGTACCTGCGCGCGCGGGGGGTCGAGGTGATCGGCGCGGCCACCACCGATGAGGCGGTGCACGACGCGCACCTGCGCGAGGTGATGGCCACCCGGCCGCAGCTCCTGCTGGACAACGGCGGCGACCTGTTCGTGCGGTACCTGGCCGCGCCGTACCCCGGGTTGCTGGGCGGGACCGAGGAGACGACCTCGGGCCGGATGCGGCTGCGCCCGCTGGCCGCCCGGCTGGGCGTCCCGGTCCTGGTCATCAACGACAGCCCGATCAAGCAGTTCGCGGAGAACCGGCACGCGGTCGGGCAGAGCGTGCTCGAGTCGTACCTCCGGATCACCAACCAGATGACCAACGGCCGGCGGGTCGCGGTGTTCGGCTACGGCGCGTGCGGGAAGGGCGTGGCGGCCAACTTCCGGAACGCCTGCGCGTCCGTGGCGGTGGTCGAGATCGACCCGGTGTCCCGGCTGGAGGCCAGCCTCGACGGCTTCGCCGTCCCGGGCCGCGCGGAGGCGCTCCGGACCGCGGACGTGGTGATCACCGTTACCGGGGCCGAGTCCGTGATCACCGCGGCCGACCTGCGGCTGCTCAAGGACGACGTGGTCCTGATGAACGCCGGTCACTTTCCCCGCGAGATCGCCGTGGCGGAGCTGGCCGGTGACCCGGCCGTGGTGCAGCGGCACGCCGCGGCGGACGGGATCGAGACGTTCCGCCTCGGCGACGGCCGCCGGTTCCACCTGCTGGCCCGGGGGCACATGGCCAACCTGGCGGGCCCGCGCCCGCTGGGCAATTCCATCGAGTCGATGGACCTGGGGTTCGCCCTGCAGGCGCGCTGCCTGGAGGCCGTCGCGGCCGGGTCGCTCGGCGGCGGGCACGCGGTCGTGCCGGTCCCGCGGTACATCGACGAGCTGGTCGCCACGTCGTTCCTGGACCTGTACGGCCGCACGGGGTCAGCGGTCGCCAGCCGCCGGCCGCGGCGGCGAACGGGGCCGGTGGATTCGCGGACGACGAGGGCGGCGGGCAGCACCGTGCCGCGGGGCGCCCGCCCGGTACGGATGTACGTGCCTAGCAGGGCCGCCGCTTCCGTGCCGAGCCGGGTCGCGAACAGGTTCACGGTGGTCAGCGCCGGGGCGGTCAGCTCGGAGTACGGCAGGTCGTTGAAGCCCACCAGGGACAGGTCACCCGGGATGCCCAGGCCCAGCGAGCGGGCGGCCCGCAGCACCCCGTACGCGTGCAGGTCATCCCCGCACACCACGGCGGTCACGCCCGCCGCGGACCAGTCCGGCCAGATCCGCCGGAAGCCCTCGTAGGCGTGGTCGATCGTCATGCCCTCCAGCACCAGGTCGTCCACGGCCAGGCCTGCGCCGTGCTCCAGCAGGCCGGCCTGCAGCTCTTCCCGCCGGTACTGCAGGGAGACCTTCTTCTTCCGGCTGACCCCGACGTAGGCGACCCGGTCGTGGCCGAGCGAGGCCAGGTACCCGGACAGCTCGCGGACCGCGCTGCGCAGGTCCAGATCGACGCTGGGCAGCGCTCCCGCCGTCCCGCCGGCGTCGAGGATCACGGTCGGGCAGGTGGGCACGAAGCTCTCCAGGAACTCGGTGCCCGGGCTGGCCAGGATGAGCCCGGCGAGGTTTCCGGCCAGGGCCCGCTGCACGGTGCCCAGGTTGTAGTCCTCCCCGCCTTCGGGCATCAGCACCGTCAGTGAGAAGGAGCGGTCCAGATGGCGGGTCAGTCCTTCCAGCACCATGGAGAAGAACGGGTTCGTGGGGTCGGGGCCGACGAACCCGATCGATTCGAGCTGCCCGCGGGCCAGCGCGCTGGCCGTGGAGTTGACCCGGTAGCCAAGGTCCGCGGCGGCGGCGTAGATGAGGCTGCGCAGCTGCGGGCTGACCCGCCCGGTGTCCTTGCCGGTGAACACGAGCGACACGGTCGACGCCGAGCAGCCGGCCCGCTCGGCAACGTCCCGGGCGGTGGCGCGGCGGCTGACCGGGTGTGCTGTCACGCCTTGAGATTCTGGCACGCGGGACGCCCGGCCGGGGAATCCCGGCGGGGCGTGGCCCGCGCGCGGCGCTGCTAGCGGAGCTGGCCCAGCCGGCCGGCCCCAGCCGGCCGACGACCAGCCGCTGGCCGGAGCGCTGCCGGTAGGCCACGAGCAACGTGACGCCCAGCACGATCAGCGCGGCCTCGACGGCCAGCGACACGGTGCCGACCCAGTAGCCCCAGTCGCCGACGTCGCCGTGATCACCCGGCAGTCCGACCGACCGGGACACCACGTAGGCCACGAACGGCCCCGTGCCGAGGAGCACGGCGGCGGCCCAGCCCACCCAGGCCGACCACGGGATGAGCAGCGTCACCGCGGTGACCAGGGCGCCGATCTCGATGAGCCGGTAGCTCCAGCCGATCCAGTCCGGCGACGCGAAGCTGCTGATCCCGCGCTGATCGGCCACGTGCACGGCCGCGATGGCCAGGGCGAGCAGTGCCCCGACCATCCGCACGGCCATCTCCGGCGCGATGCCTGCCCGCATCCCAGGCCGGTCCGCGCCCGCCCAGTCCACCAGTTGCTGCTCAGCCATCGACACATCCCCCTGCGTGGTCGTTCCCCGGTTATGCCCTCCGGTTCCGTACACGGTGAGGACCGCGCCCCGGTTCACGGCCGTGTCTGTGGGTGAGCCCGGCCATGGTGGCGAGGCTGTCCGGCCCGGGCCGGAGAACGAAGAGGCGTAAGGCGAGTGATTGGCTGGACATTTGCCACCAAGAAAACACCACCGAGAGCATGCGACTATGGCGGAGCGATTCGATGTCAGCCTGTCCGCGATAGGCGCACAACGGCCAGCCCGGGATGGCAGCGTGATAATCGCTGCGGTACAGACGGATATGAGTTCCCGGCGTCTTGCTGGGTCACCCCGGAAGATTCAGGGGATGACCCCGATGTTGATGATGTAAACCGTTGCGGCGGCATCATCGACTTCGTACAGGACCCGGATGTCGCCTGCGTGTAACCGGTACACGCCTGTAGCACCCCACGCAACCGCGTCCTTGGGGTAGGGCTGATCAGCCAGTAAGGCAATCGCGCGGCGAGTCCGGACGAACAGTTCCTTGTCTTCGCTGCGGATACGGGCGAGGTGACGAAGCGCCGTCTGCCGGAAGACGACGGTCAGGCTCATGACAAGGTTTCTGCATCGATCCGGTCGAGCGCGGCCTCCAGTCCATCGAGGCTAATTCCACCGCGCCGGGCAGCCTTGTCCGCCAGGTGCGCGGCCAGCGCTGCGCGATCTTCAAGGTCGGCGAGGTCGTCGATGCTGATTAGCGCAGCAACCGGCTTGCCGTGCTCGCTGATGGTGACGGGGCGGTGGCTTTGCCGGGTCTCGGCGACGAGCTCACCCAGGTGCGCCTGGGCCGCAGTCAGCGGATAGGCCATGCTCCGACGGTAACACCATGCACTGACCATTGCGGGCAACAGCACAGCCAGCGCGCTGCCCAGTTATCCTCCGGGCCCTTGCGTTAGCCTCTGCGTGTGCGGGGTGACCTGCGGGATGGCGGGCTGATATGGATGATCGTCCAGGCGAGGACACGGCGGGCCAGCTGGCGCGGGTGGCGGCTTACGAGCAGCGCCTGCGCCGCACGCCGCTGACGGCGGTGCTGCGCGCGCTCGCACCCAGCCGGCCCTTCGCAGCCTTCTACCGCCGGGTGGGCCCGCGGCTGGACCGCTTCCTCATCCGTGCGTCGTCCGGGCGCGTCGCCTCACGCCTGTACGGGTTGCCGGTCCTGCTGCTGAGCACGACCGGCGCCAAGTCGGGGCAGACGCGCACCACACCGCTGCTGTACGTGCGCGATGGACTGGACTTCGCCGTGGCGGGAACGAACTTCGGGCATTCGGCCCACCCGGGCTGGACCGCCAATCTGCTGGCCACACCGGCCGCCGCGGTCGAGATCGGGCCCGAGCGCCTCCGCGTTACCGCGGAACTCGCCGACGCCGATACCCGCAGCCGCGTATGGCCGCAATTCCTGTCCGTCTATCCCGGCTATGGGCACTACGCCGACCGGCGCGACGTCCCGCCGCGCATGTTCCTCCTGCACCCGCGCGACGCGGCCGGGACCTAGGAGGGCCCTGAATAAAGGGGTCGGCAACAGCACGTCTGCCGGCAATGTGTTCGATCATCTGAGATAATTTCCAGATGCAGGGCAAAGAGCGTGCGGACCGGCAGTTGCTGGACGCCGGGGCGCTGGCCGGGCATCTGGTGCCGGCGGGGAGCATGTTCGCGTTCCTGGCCGCGCACCGGCAGGACTTGTTCGGTGATGAGGATTTCGCGGACCTGTTCCCGTCGGGGAAGGGCCGCCCATCGGTCCCGGCTTCGGTTATGGCGTCGGTGATGGTCTTGCAGGTGCTGCATGACTACTCCGATGCGGAGGCGGCAGAGGCGGCCCGGTGTGACCTGCGGTGGAAGGCGGCGTGCGGGTTCCCGCTGGATCACCCGGGCTTCGATCCGTCCACGCTGGTGTACTGGCGGCGGCGGCTGGCGCGCTCGGATCGCCCGCACCGGATCAATGACGCGGTCGCGGCGGTGGTCGCGCAGACCGGGGTGCTGAAGGGCCGGCGGCGGCGGGCGGTGGATTCCACGATCCTGGCGGACGCGGTGGCGACCCAGGACACCATCACCCAGCTGATCGCCGCGATCCGCCGGGTAGCCCGGCTGGTGCCGGGGGCGGCAGGGCAGATCGCGGAGCTGTGCACCGGCTGCGATTACAGCTCTGCGGGCAGGCCGCAGATCGCCTGGGATGACCCGGCCGCCAAGGACGCGCTGGTCTCGGCTCTGGCCGGCGACGCGGACGCGCTGCTCGCCGTGCTGGGAGACGGTGGGCTGGATGAGCAGGCGGCTTCCGCGCTGGGACTGCTGGCCCTGGTGGCCGGGCAGGACGTCGAGCCCGCCGGGGGCAGCGACGGGACCGGCGGGCGGTGGCGGATCGCCCGGAAGGTCGCTGAGGACCGGGTGATCTCGGTGAACGACCCCGATGCGCGGCATACCCGCAAGTCGCCGGAGAACCGCCGCGACGGCTACCGCGCCCACCTGGCCGCCTGCCCGGAAACCGGGATCATCACTGGTGAGGAGCTGACCCGGGCCGCCGGGGAAGAAAACAGCGACGCCGCCGTTGCGGTGGGGCTGCTGGCCGCCGAAGGCTCACCGGCCGAGGTCTACGGCGACTCGGCCTACGGCACCGGGGACCTGCGCGCCGCGCTGGCAGAGGCCGGGCACACGGCGGTGATCAAGCCCGGGCCGCTTAACCCGGCCGCCGGGGGCGGGTTCACCCGCGATGACTTCACCGTCGATGAGGCCGCCGGGACCGCGACCTGCCCGGCCGGCGTCACCCGCCCGGTCACCGCCCGCCGCCGCGTCACCTTCGGCGCAGCGTGCCGCGGCTGCCCGCTGCGCCCCCGGTGCACGAACTCCCGGGACGGGCGCAAACTGCGGCTGCACCCCCGCGACGCGATCCTGCGGGCCGCCCGCCGCGACTGGGCTGCCCGGCCCGGACTGCGCGAGGACTACCGGAAATACCGGCCCAACGTGGAACGGGTCATCTCCCAGGTCGCCAGCCGGGGCGGGCGGCGCCTCAAACTCCGCTACCTCGGCACCGCCCGCAACAACGCCTGGCTGAAGAACCGCACCGCCGCGCTGAACCTGCGAAACCTCATCAGCCGCGGCCTGGTCCGCGAGAACGCAACCTGGGCACTGGCCTGACCAGCAGGCCAGCAGGCCCGCTTGCGGCTACCCTTTCCAGCCTGCCAGCCTGGCCACAGGTCGCAGAACCACGTTGCCGGCCCGCAGGGGCTGGCTTACTGCCGCACAGACGGCCTTGCCGCGCTCTTCCCGCCCTAGATCACCCTTTGTTCAGGGCCCTCCTAGACGAGTGTCCCGGCGTTCCGGCAGGCTTGCCGCGCACCTCTCCATGATCTCTCCCATTTCACACATAACGGTCTTACCGGGGCGCGGGCAGGCGCGATTCCCCGGACCTGCGCGGGGCGGCGGGCCAGCGGCCGCCCGGTTCTGCCACGATCAGGGGCATGGGTTCGTGGTGGGAGCGCGACGTCATCGCGGCGGGCAAACTGCCGCTTGGCCTGTGCTTCCTGGCTTTCGTCGTGACCTTCGTGTCCACGCGGACGATCACCCGGCTCATCCGCGATGGCCGGGGCCCGTTCCGCAATAACGTCACGGCGTCCGGGACGCACATCCACCACGCGGTTCCCGGCCTGATCCTGCTGATCGTCGGGGCCTTCACCGCGATCGGCGGACCCGGGTCACTGGCCTGGCTCTCCTTCTCTGGCGTGGCCGTGGGGATCGGGATGTCTCTCGTCCTGGACGAGTTCGCGCTGATCCTGCACCTGGAGGACGTGTACTGGAGCGGCGAGGGCCAGCTCTCGGTCGAGGCCGTGACGCTGACGGCCGCCTGCCTCGGCCTGGCCCTGGTCGGGTTCACCCCGTTCGGCATCCAGGGCGAAGGCACGATCGAGCGGACGATCCGGGTGAGCGCGACCGTCCTGCTCGTCATCGACGGCCTGTTCACGGTGGTTTGCGCCCTGAAAGGTAAGTACCGGTGCGCGCTGTTCGGCCTGTTCGTGGCGCCCGTCGCCTGGGTCGGGGCGGTCCGGCTGGCCCGGCCCTCGTCGCTGTGGGCCCGCCGGTGGTACCACGGCGAGCGGCTGGAACGGGCCACCCGCCGGGCCGCCGACTTCGACCGCCGGTGGGCGCCCGTCCAGACCGACTGGGTGGACTTCATCGGCGGCCGCCCGTCCGTGCCGGGCCAGGGGTTCCCGCCTGGCCCGCCCCCGGCCGCTGGCCAGCCGCCCGCGGCGGGCCAGGCCCAGTCCAGCCAGCCGTCCCACCCTGGGCGGCCGGCCCCCTAGCGCGACCGCACACCCCGCGTCCCCGCCGCCTCGCGCCAGCCGCGTGGCCCGCCTTGCTATACGGCGCGCGATCGCTCCGCCGCGCTCAGCCTGGCGCGGAAATGCTGCGGACGGCCTCGTCAACGGGGGTATCCCCGCCGACCAGTTCAAGCGTCTGGTGCGTGCCGCCAGGATGGCCGAGCAGCGCCGCGATGACCGCGGCGACGTCGGCGCGGGGAATGGTGCCGCGGGGAACCGGCGGGGCCGCGAGGTGAACCCGGCCGGCAGGCTGGGCATCGGTGAGACCGCCGGGCCGCAGGATGATCCAGTCCAGGTCCCGGGAACGCAGATCGTCTTCGGCGGCTGTCTTGGCGTTGATGTAAGCGGCCCAGACCTCATCACCGTCAGGGCTGGGCGGCTGGCCGGCTCCCATCGAGGAGACCTGCACGAACCGGCGTACTCCGGCCCGCCCGGCCGCGGCGGCCATCAGCACGGAGGCGCCCCGGTCGAACGGAGTCCTTACGGGGCACGCCACTGCCCGGGCCAGCACCCGCCGCGAATACCACCGCGCCGGCTCCGGACAGCAGGGCTGCGACATCATCGACGGAAGCCGTCTCCAGATCGCACACGACAGCTTCGGCGCCGGCCTGGTGGACGTCGGCGGCTTGCACCGGATTCCTGATCAGTCCCACGGCCTGGTCCCCGCGCCCGGCAAGCAGGCCCTCCAGCAGGAGCGCGATCTTCCCGTGCCCTCCAGCGATCACTACGCGCATTCCGCCAGCCTAGTGGCGGCCGTCAGGCGGGCGGCCGGGGCTCGCGGGGCAGGCCCAGCACCCGCTCGGCGATGATGTTCCGCTGGATTTCCTCGGTGCCGCCGGCGATCCGGTAGCCAGGCGCCCCCAGCAGATGCTCGGACCAGCCAAAAGTGCCCGGCTCCCCGGTGTCCGCGATCAGCCGCGGCCCCAGCAGCTCGGTCACCACGGCGGAGGTCCGCATCAGGTTCGCCGACCACATCAGCTTGAGCACCGACCCTTCCTCGCCCGGCTGGCCGGCCGCGGCGGACTGGGTCATCTTCTCCGCGTACCGGCGCTGCACCTCCGACCGCACGTACAGGTCGGCCAGCATCTGCCGGACCAGCGGGTCGTCCTGCACGCCCAGCTCACGGGCCGTCGCCACCACCTGGGCGAAGGAGCCGCCCGGCTGCTGCGCGCCCGCGCCGGAGGCCGCCCGCTCGAACCCGAGCGTGGCCATCGCCACCTGCCAGCCCTGGCCGACCTCGCCGAGGCGTGCCTCGTCTGCCACCACGACATCGGTGAAGAAGACCTCGTTGAAGCTCGACCCGCCGCTCATCTGCCGGATCGGGCGGATCTCCACCCCGGGCGCGTCCATCGGCACCAGGAAGGCGGTCAGCCCGCGATGCCTGGCCTGCCCCGGGTCGGTCCGGGCGATCAGCTCGCCCAGCGCCGCGTGCCGGGCCCCGGACGTCCAGACCTTCTGCCCGTTGAGCACCCAGCCGCCGCCCCGCCGCTCGGCGCGCAGCGACAGCGAGGCCAGGTCGCTGCCCGCCCCCGGCTCGGAGAAGAGCTGGCAGACGAACACCTCGGCGGCCAGCAGCCGGGGAATCAGCTCACGCTGCTGGGCCGGGGTGCCGAACGCGGCGATGGTGGGCGCGACCAGCTCGAGCGTGACCGAGAACAGCTCGTTCTTCCGGGGCACGGCGAACCGCGCCTCCTCCCGGCCGAACGCGTCCGCGTAGGCGGCCGGCAGTCCCGCGCCGCCGTGCTCCGGCGGCCAGGTGATGGCCCCGTAGCCAGCGGCCAGCTTGGCCTGCTGCCACCCGGCGGCCGCCGCCAGCTGCTCCTGTTCCTGCTCGAACGTCAGGTTGTCGAACACGGCCACCGACCCCAGCCCGCGCTCAGGCCCGCCGTCCCGGGGCCGCGCGCAGGACCGCAACCAGTCCCGCGCGCCGGCCGTCCAGTCCGCGAGGTCGCTCACGGCGCCGCTCACCGGCTCAGCACCGCGCAGGCGCTGATCCCCGGTGCGCCGTACACGTGGGTGAACCCGGTCCGGGCCCCGTCCACCTGCCGGTCGCCGGCCTGACCGCGCAGCTGGAGCACGGTCTCGTAGACCTGGCGCAGGCCTGAGGCACCGATCGGCTCGCCGCTGGCGATGCACCCGCCGTCGGTGTTGACCGGCATCGGGCCGCCGATCTCGGTCGCGCCGGTGCGCATCAGCTCTTCCTGCGCGCCGTGCTCGCACAGCCCGCACTCGGCCAGGTGCATCAGCTCCGCGCCGGACTCGGTGTCCTGCACCTGAATCACGTCGAACTCGCCGGGGCCGATGCCGGCCTCGGCGTAGGCGGCCTGCGCCGCCTCCTGCGAGGGTGACGGCCCGCGGTCGACCGGGATGCTCGGGCTGAACACCTCGAAGGAGCCGAAACGGCGCGACCGCATGGACACGGCCCGGACGTACACGGGCGGCGCGGGGAACCGGGCGGCCAGGTCAGGGTGGCACACGACGAGGGCGACGGCCCCGGCGGACGGCGAGCAGAACATGTACTGGGTCAGCGGGTCGGCGACCATGGGCGAGGCCAGGATGTCGTCCACCGGCAGCGGCTTGCGCCGCCACGCGGCCGGGTTGCGCTCGCCGTTGCGGAACGCCTTGGCCGCCACCCGGGCCAGCGACGTGGCGCTGATCCCGTGGTCGTGCATGTAGCGCTGGATCTTGATGCCGAAGTACTGCGTGGTCAGCATCAGGCCCAGGTCGCCGTACCAGCCGCCGAGGCCCCAGTCCTCCGGCCGCGGGTCGAACGCGCCCCGCGCGTGCTTGTCGAACCCGACGACCAGCCCGATCTCATGGGTCCCCGAGGCGATGGCCGCCCGGGCGGTGAGCAGGGACGCGCCGCCGGTGGCGCAGCCGTTGATCACGTTGGTGAACGGCAGCCCGGTCAGGCCCAGCCGGCTGACCATCGTGTCCGGCTTGCCCGCGGAGTCGGAGCCGCCCACCGCGAACTGGATGTCCGGCCAGCCCACCCCGGCGTCGGCCAGCGCCGCCCGCGCCGCGCTGACCGCCATCTGCAGCCCGGACACGTCCTCGTTGCGGCCGAACGGGTGGATGCCGATGCCGGCGATGGCCAGGCCGCCGCTCATAGTTCTGCGCTCCCCTCTCCCAGCCCGCCGGCCGGTCCCCCGTCAGCGCCCGGGGGCTCTGCGTGGCCCCGCGGGCCCGGGGCAAACGCGTAGGCCGCCACCACGATCCCGTCGTTGCGGAGGAATGGCTCGATGACCAGGCGCATCGGCATGCCGATGCGGTAACCGTCCGGCCCGGACCCGGTCAGCCGGCCCTGCACCGCGATCCCGCCGTCCAGGGCCACGTAGCCGACCGCGAACGGCTGGAATTCCGCCTCTCCGCCGGCGTACGGCGGCGACTTCGGCGGGAACCGCTGCACGGTCCAGGACCACAGCGTGCCCTCGGCCGGCAGCAGCGTGGCCGCCACGTCCTCGCCGCAGCACCGCGGGCAGGATTGCTGCTGCGGGAAGGCCAGCGTGCCGCACACCCGGCAGGCCGACCCGATCAGCCGCGGCGCCCCGTCCTGCCACGAGAACAGATTCTCCGCAACGGGCGGCAGGCCGCGCACGGCCGCCGTCCGCTCCGCCGTGCCGGCCGGTGCACCAGCTTCCGCGGCCATTCAGCGCCCCCGGAACACGGGGGCGCGCTTCTCCAGGAAGGCGGCCACGCCCTCCTGCACGTCCTGGCTGTCGTTGACGATGTTGACCGCGTACTCGGCGTCGCCCAGCGACTGCTCGAAGGTCAGCTCCAGCGACCGGCGCATCATCCGCTTGGCCACCCGGACCGCGAGCGGCGCCCGCGCGGCCAGCTCGTCCGCGAGCTGCATGGTCCGGTCGAGCAGCTGCTCATCGGGGACCACGTCGCCGACCAGGCCGAGCTGCTGCGCGGTGGACGCGTCGTACAGCTCGCTCAGCAGCGTCATCCGGGTCGCCGCGGCGATCCCCATCACCCGGGGGAACAGCCAGGCGCCGCCCTCGTCGGGCAGCAGGCCCGCCCGGCCGCTGGTGTCGCCCAGCCGCGCGCTCCAGGCCGCGACCCGGAAGTCGCACAGCAGGGCCAGGGTGAGGCCGCCGGCCACGGCCGGCCCGTTGATCATCGCGATCAGCGGCTTGTCCATCCGGTACATGGACTGGACGAGCAGGTGCATCCGCTCCCGCATCACCACGCCGTGACCGAGCTGGCGCCGGGCCGCCTCCTCCACCTCGACCTGGCTGGCCACGTCCCCGCCGGCGCAGAAGGCCCGCCCGGCGCCGGTCAGCACGAGAACCCGGGCGTCCTCGTCCCGGGCGTAACGCAGCAGCGCGTCGTTCAGCTCCTCGCACATCCGCGAGGTGTACGCGTTCAGCGCGGCCGGCCGGTCCAGCGTGACCTGCACGACCTGCGGGCCCGCCCCCTCGGCCTGCCCGTAGCGGATCTCCTGGTAGTCCATTGCCCGTCTCCTGCGACTAGAGCGTGCCCGAGCTCCGCCCGGCCCGTGCCTGTCCTGTTAGTCCCCGGCGGGGACGGACGGCGCGATCATCGCGCCGCCGTCCACGACGAGCGTGTGCCCGGTAATCCACGACGCCGCCTCGCTGGCCAGGAAGACCGCGGCGCTGGCGATGTCGGCGGTCTCGCCCAGGCGGCCCAGCGGGATGCGGCGCGACTGCTCCGGCTCCCGCCCCTGCCACAGGCCGCGGGCCATGTCCGTCTTGACCAGGCCGGGCGCGATCGCGTTGACCCGCACGCCGGGGGCCATCTCGTAGGCCAGCTGCCGGGTCAGCTGGATCACGGCGGCCTTGGTCACGTTGTAGAACCCGATCATCGGCTCGACCATGAACCCGCCGATGGAGGCCACGTTGATGATCGCCCCGCCGTGCTCGCGCATCGAGGCCTGCCAGGCCTGCTGGGCCCAGGTCAGCACGCCCAGCTGGTTGACCTGGAACGTCTTCTCCGCCCGGGCCACATCCAGCCCGGCCAGGTCGCCGAAGTAAGGGTTGGTCGCGGCGTTGCTGACCAGGATGTTGACTGAGCCGAGCTGGCGGACCGTCTCGGCCACGCAGGCCTGCGCCTCCGCGGGCTTGCCCGCGTGCGCGGCCTGCCAGATGATCCGGCCGGGCAGCCCGCGCTCCGCGGCACCCTCGGCGACCTGCCTGAGCGCGTCGGCCTTCCGGGAGGAGATCATCACGTCGGCGCCGGCCGCCGCGAACGCCTCGGCGATGGCCCGGCCGATCCCCCGCGACGCCCCGGTGACCAGCGCGTGGCGGCCCGCCAGCGGCCCGGTGGGGTCAGCCACGGTACTTCGCCAGCTCACGGCGGGCCACGGTGCGCAGGTGCACCTCGTCCGGGCCGTCGGCGATCCGCAGCGCCCGGGCGCTGGTGTACATCCGGGCCAGCGGGGTGTCGTTGCTGACTCCCGCGGCGCCGTGCGCCTGCACGGCCCGGTCGATCACCCGGTGGGCCACGTCGAGCGCGGCCACCTTGATCTCCGCGACCTCGGTCCGGGCGGCCTTGTTGCCCTGGCTGTCCATCAGCCAGGCGGCCTTGAGCACCAGCAGCCGGGCCTGGTCGATCTCGACCCGGCTGCGGGCGATCCACTCGCGGACCACGCCCTGGTCGGCCAGCGGGCCGCCGAACGCGACCCGGGACGTCACCCGGCGGCACATCAGCTCCAGGGCCCGCTCGGCCATCCCGATCGCACGCATCGCGTGGTGCACCCGGCCGGGGCCGAGCCGGGCCTGGGCCATGGCGAAGCCGCCGCCCTCCGCGCCGAGCAGGTTCGCCGCGGGGACCCGGACGTCGGTGAACTGCACCTCGCCGTGGCCGAGCCGGTCGATGTAGCCGAACACCGGCAGGTTGCGCAGCACGGTGAGGCCCGGGGTGTCGGTGGGCACCAGGACCATGCTCTGGCGGCGGTGGGCGTCACCGCCGGGGTCGGTGGCACCCATGAAGATCATCAGCTTGCAGTCCTTGTTCAGGATCCCCGAGGTCCACCATTTCCGGCCGTTGAGCACCAGCGAGTCGCCGTCGCGGGTGATGGTGGCGGAGATGTTGCTGGCGTCCGAGCTGGACACCGCGGGCTCGGTCATCGCGAAGCAGGACCGGATCGTGCCGTCCAGCAGGGGGACCAGCCACTCACGCTGCTGCGCCTCGGTGCCGAACAGCACCAGCAGCTCCATGTTGCCGGTATCCGGGGCGGAGCAGTTCAGCGCCTCCGGGGCGATCACCGAGCGGCCCATGATCTCGGCCAGCGGGGCGTAGTCGGTGTTGCCCAGCCCGGCCCCCCAGGCCGTATCGGGCAGGAACAGGTTCCACAGGCCGCGGGCCCGGGCGGCCGCCTTCAGCTCTTCCATGACCGGGGGCTGGCTGTGCGGGTCCCCCGAGGCGGTGAGCTGGCTTTCGTACAGTTCCTCGGCCGGGTACACGTGGCTGTCCATGAAGGCCAGGAGGTCCTCCTGGAGCTGCGCCGACCGCGCGGAGAACTCGAAATCCATTCAGACTCCTCACGCGTGCGCCAGCGGGAAGGCCCAGGCAGCCCGGTTCCGCGGGCCGCCGCGCGCCACCCCCGGCGCAGCTCCCGCCCTGGTCGGACCCATTCAAGCCGAACTTGATTCCGACGTCAAGTTCGACTAATGTCAGGTTCCATGGCGCGATCCCGGCCCGCCGATTCCGTACCGACCGGCGGCTCCCCCAAACCTCCCGAGCAGCTCAGCGAGCGCGGCCGCCGGACCCGTGAGGCGCTGATCGCCGCCGCCCGCCGGGTCTTCGAGCGGGACGGCTTCATCGACGCCCGCATCACCGACATCGCGGAGGAGGCCGGCGCGGCGCACGGCACCTTCTACACCTACTTCGACTCCAAGGAAGCCGCACTGCGCGCGGTCATCCTGCAGCTGGAGTCCGAGCTGCTCGGCGCCGGGGCCGCGCAGTACCAGGGCCGCACCGATGACCGGGACCCGGTCGGCGCGCTGCGCGCCGCGAACCGCCGGTACCTGGAGACCTACCGGGCCAACAGCAGGCTGATGGTGATCTGGGAGAACGTCGCGGCGATCGTCCCGGACATGGCCGACCTGCTGCACGAGGCCAAGGCGGCGTTCGTCACCCGGGCCGAGAAGTCCATCCGGGGCCTGCAGGAAGCCGGCCTGGCCGACCCGGCCCTGGACCCGCGGTACGCGGCCCACGCGCTGACCGGCATGGTCAGCCGGTTCGCCTACACCTGGTGCACCCAGGGCGAGGATTTCGAGCTGGACAAGGCCACCGACGAGCTGACCGCCCTGTGGGCCCGGGCGATCGGGCTGGCCGGAAGGACGGGCACATGAGCGGGATCTGCGCGGGCCGGGTCGTGATCATCACCGGGGCCGGCCGCGGGCTGGGCCGGGCGCACGCGCTCGCCTTCGCCCGGGAAGGCGCCCGGCTGGTCGTCAACGACACCGGTGCCGAGCGGGACGGCACGGGCGGGGACCACGGACCCGCCGACGCGGTCACCGCCGAGGTGCGCGAGCTGGGCGGCGAGGCCGTGGCCAGCTACGAGGACGTGGCCAGCTGGGACGGCGCGGCCCGGCTCATCGAGGCCGCCGTGGCGAGCTACGGCGGCCTGGACGTGCTGGTCAACAACGCCGGCATCCTGCGGGACCGGATGCTGGTCAACATGACCGAGGACGACTGGGACGGGGTCATCCGCACCCACCTGCGCGGGGTGTTCGCCCCCACCCGGCACGCCGCGGCGTACTGGCGGGGGCGGGCCAAGGCCGGGCAGGCCAACGACGCCCGGGTCATCTGCACCTCGTCACCGTCCGGCCTGTACGGGAACCCCGGCCAGGTGAACTACGGCGCCGCCAAGGCCGGCATCGCGGCGTTCGCGCTGATCGCCGCGACCGAGCTGGGCCGGTACGGGGTGACGGTGAACGCGATCGCGCCCGGCGCGCGCACCCGGATGACCGAGGGCCTGCCCGTGCTGGACGGCGCCGTGCTGGACGGCGCCGCGCTGGACGGGGCGGGCGGCGAGACCGACGACCTGGCCCCGGAGCGGGTCTCGCCGCTGGTGGTGTGGCTGGGCAGCGGGCAGTCCCGGGACATCACCGGCCGCGTGTTCAACGTCTGGGGCAGCGAGCTGAACGTGGCCGAGGGCTGGCACTCCGGCCCGGGCGTCCGCCAGCCCGGCACCTGGGCCCCCGCCGACCTCGGCGCGGTCGTGCCAGGCCTGGTGGCCAAGGCCGCGCCGAACTGCGACATGTGGGGCCAGCCCGTCGTGGCTGGCTGAGCCGCGAGGACCGGGAGCACGCCCGTGCCGCATCCTGTGCCGCCGCCCGCGCCCGCACCGGCGCAGGCCACCTCCGCCGCCGAGCGGGACGACCTGCGCGCCATGGTCCGCGCGTTCGCGCGGGATCACTTCCCGCTGCCGGAGGTCCGCCGGGTGTCCGGCACGGAGGCGGGCTACGACCCCGCCGTCTGGGCGGCCCTGGGCCAGCTCGGGCTGCCGGGCCTGCTGGTGCCCGCCGGGTACGGCGGCGCGGGCTGCGGCCTGCCCGAGGCCGGCCTGGTCCTGCAGGAGCTGGGCCGGGTCCTGGCCTGCGTTCCCTACCTGTCCTCCGCGGTGCTGGCCGTGACCGCGCTGCTGGCCAGCGGGGACGAGGCGGCCCAGGCGGAGCTGCTGCCCCGGCTCGCGGCCGGCGAACTGATCGCCGCCGTGGCGCTCAGCGGCCCGGCGGGCGGGCCGGCCGGCGCCCACGGGCCGCCCGGCGTCACGGCGTCATCCGCTCCCGGCGGCGCCACCCTGGACGGCGAGGCGCTGTACGTGGTGGACGGCCACGTCGCCGGCGTGCTGCTGGTCGCCGCGCGCGACGGCGCCGGGGCCGGCCTCTATCAGGTGGCGGGCGGCGCGCCCGGGCTGAGCCGCGCCGTGATGCCCGCGATCGACGCCACCCGCAAGCTGGCCCGGCTGGGCTTCCGTGCGGTCCCCGCCCGGCCCCTCGGGCCGCCCGGATCCGGCGCGGCGGCGCTGGCCCGGGTCCTGGACACCGGGATGACCGCGCTAGCCGCCGAGGCGATCGGTGGCGCCGAGGCGGTCCTGGACCTGGCGGTCAGCCACGCGAAGCAGCGGGTCCAGTTCGGCCGCCCGATCGGCTCGTTCCAGGCCGTCAAGCACAAGTGCGCGGACATGCTGGTCGCGCTGGAAGGTGCCCGGGCCGCCCTGGACGGGGCGCTGGAGGCGGGTGACGGCGCAGCGGGCGATCCCGGGATCGCCGCGCTGGTGGCCGGCCTGCAATGCTCAGCCGCCTACACCCACATCACCGCGGAGGCGATCCAGGTGCTCGGCGGGATCGGCTTCACCTGGGAGCACCCGGCGCACCTGTACTTCCGCCGGGCCCGCAGCTCCGCGGTCCTGTTCGGCACCGAGACCCAGCACCGCGCCGCCCTGGCCGGCCGCCTGGGGCTCTAGTAGGGCAGGAAGCAGATCCCCGCGTGCCCGCTCACCCCGCCGCAGGTTTCGGCTGCCGTCCAGGTTGTCGCTGGCGATCCACAGCCCGGCGCTGGTGAGCAGCATGTCGTCGGCGCCCAGGCCACGGGCCCGGCTGTAGTAACCCGCGGAACCGCTGGAGTTGATGAACAGCGCCCCGGTAGCAGGGTTGAGCCCCTCCATGCCGGGCGCGACGTACCCGCCGGCGCCGAGGGTGTCACACGCGTTGGGGTTCATCGACCAGCGCTCGTGGCCGCCGAAATACGCGCCCTGGCTGTCGGCCGCGGCCGCGTACAGCGAGTCACAGCCGGTCTGGTTGATCCACGTCGGGTTCACCGACGCCTGGGTCGCCGGGAACGCCATGGCCGTGTCACACGGGCTGCCCGCCGGGCGCGGCCCGTGCGAGCTGACCCCTGGCTCGTGGAAGCCGGTGGTGGCCACGTAGACCGTGGAGTCGTCCGGCGACCAGGCCGCCGCGTGCGCCCAGAACGTCTGGGGCGTGCAGGCGATGCTGAGCGTGGGCGAGGTCCAGCCCGTGACCGTGGCCTTCGAGCCGCCGACGTCCAGCATGAACATCTGCTGGCGCGCGGCGCCACCCGCCGAGGTGAACGCGCCCTCGACCAGGTCGAGCGTGCCGCCGTGGCTGAGCTGCTGGTTGTAGACCTGGCTGCCGGCGATGGACAGGTTCAGGAAGCCGTCACTCAGCCCGGTGGACGGGCTCAGGCTCACCATCCGCGGGATGCTGGCGCCGTTGATGGACGAGAAGGTCCCTCCCACCAGCAGATGGGCCCCGACTGCAGCCAGGGTGTCGACGGTGCCGTTGGCGCTGTGCGCGAAACCGGTCACCACGTTGCCCGTGCTGGTGCTGATCTCGGCGATGTTGGTCACGCTGGTGCCGTTGACCTTGGTGAAGTTCCCGCCGATGTAGGCATTCGCGCAGTTGCCGCCGCTGAACGCGATGGAGTTGATCGCGGCCGCGCCGGACTCGTTGGTCTTGGTGCTGCCCACCACCACCGGAGCCAGGGACGTGACCGTGTACGGGCTGCTCGCGCTGAAGCTGACCAGGTCAGTGCGGGAGAAGCTGGTGCTGCCCTTCTTGATGGAACTGAAGCTGCCCACCGCGTACATGGTGCCGCCGCACTGGACGAGCTGGCGGACCTGCTGCGTGGGGCTGGACGTGGCGGGCAGGTGCGGCGTGTTACTGGCCGGTGTGGCCGACACCACTCCCGACGGCGGCGGCTGGCCACCCGTTCCTGCCTCCGCGGCCGGGACACTGAGCGCCACCACTCCTGCGGCAGCGGCTACGGCGATGACAAACGTGCGCACAAGGCATCCCCCCTATTGCCTTGCGAGCCAGCGTAACCCCGCGGACACAATTCTGACCCCGCGTGTTCACGCCAATTATCCGGCCGCGCCGCGGGCCATCGGGCCCCTGACCCTCTACGTGATCATGGGTTTGGTGTCGTTATAGCGACACCAATCCCATGATCACGAACACACCCTGTGACTTGGGGGGCTGGTGGGGCTGGGTGGGTGAGGGGATGGTTGGCCGGCGGTTCCGGTCATGCGGCGTCCGGGACGGCCGTGGCGTAGCCGAGATGCACGACCCCGTTGCTGTACGCCTCGGATGCGGCCAGGGTGAACGTGGTGGCCGGGCCGCTGCTGGCGAACAGCCGCTGGCCCGTGCCGCGGGCCACCGGGTACACGAACAGGTGCAGCTCGTCGACCAGGCCGTCGGCGAGCATCGCCCGCACCAGCGTCCCGCTGCCGCTGACGTAGATGTCGCCGTTGACCCGGCCCTTGAGGTCACGGATGGTGTCCGCGCTGTAGGGGCCGAGGATGGTGGAGTTGTTCCAGTCCGCGGTCTCCAGTGAGCCGGACACGACGTACTTGGGCGACTCGTTGAAGAATGGCGCGCCCGGGTCGTCCTCGGCGGTCCGCTTCGACCACGCCGGGGCGAACATCTCGAACGTGCGGCGGCCCAGCAGGATCGCCCGGCACGAGCCCATCACCGCGCCGAGAGCCTCACCCATCTTGGGATCGAACCCGAACCCGAACGTCCAGGACGGGTCCTCGAAGACACCGTCCGCCGCGATGAACTCATGCACCTTGATCGCGCCCATTGTCACCACTCCATCGTCTGCTGTCACGCCGGCGTGCCCGGCTCTCGTAAGACGGGGCGCGCGCCGCAAACTCACCGCCGCCGTTCCCCCAGGCCGCCCGCCAGCAGCGCGCCCAAGCCTGCCAGCAACAGCACGGCAGCGGGCAGCAGAAGCGCCGGCCCGGCGAACGGAAACGGGGAGAGGATGAAGGCCTGCTGCAGGTCGAACCAGCCGGTGAGGCAGACAGTCACGGTGTAGACGGCAGTGATGACCGCCAGCGCCCGGCTGCGCCCGGTCCGGGCCAGGATCCCCAGGCACACGGCCACGGCCAGCAGCGCGAACGTTCCCAGCCGCCAGAAGGCATCCAGCCAGGTCCATGCGTCGAGCCCCGGACCGGCCATCTCGACCGGCGTTCTCCAGGCCAGCAAGGGCAGCGCCGCGGTCAGCACGGCCAGCAGCAGCCCGGTCGTGAGGAAACCGCGCAACGGGGTCCGGCGGCCTGTGCGGCGATCCCGCCGACGGTACCAGGCGGCGGTGAGGAGCAGGCCGCCCACCAGGACGCCAACCCAGTACCAGCCCAGGGGAAACGGAAACGGGCCGGTGGCGGAGCCTCCGCCGAAGTACATCGCCCGGGTGACCGTGGGATAGACCACCACGCTGAGCACCGCGTAATCGGCCGGCAGCCGGGGTGAGCCGAGTACCGACAAAGGCACCGACAGCGCGACGACCGCGCCAAAGAACGCGAGCGGGAACCAGTAAGCGGGCCGCCCGGCCGGGCCGGGCGGTGGCACGGGAGCAGCGGCGGCCATGCCGCCGAGCATCCCACGCGAGCCGACGTCCCGCGCGGCGCAGTGAGTTCAGCCTCGCCTGAACGAGGCTGCTTCCGCACCCTCCATCCGGGCCTGAGCCTGCATCAGGGGATCTGGCTGCCGAACTCGGCCAGCTGCGGTACGAGACGCGGCCAGCTCGCGAAGAGCGACCCGCCCGTGGCGTCCCTCTCCTCGCCGCGCTCGATCCACTCGCGGTCGCCCCACGGCGGTTCCACCAGGCGGGCCCCCGGGATCAGGGCCGCCAGCGCCTCGGAGGTCGCCCGCGGATGCGCGGGGTCACTCGCACCGCTGCGGAACACCATCGTCGGGACCGAGATCGCGGTGATGTCGGCGTCGGGGATGCCGGGGATCGTCTGGCCCGCCTTCGGTGGCGCGTAGGCCGCCATCCACCGCTCCATGTCCGCGATGAACTCCTGGGGGTCCATGGCCAGGAACCGGTCACGGTTGCCCGGATTCCTCTCCAGCACCTCCTGCCACTCCGGCAGCTCGACCACGCGCTTCATGCCGTACTTCCAGGCTGCGTCGATCGATCCGCCGCAGTAGTACCAGCCCAGCGCCATCAGGCCGAACACACCGCCGCTGATCCACCACATGGCCAGCCCGGTCGCGATGTCAGGGTTGCGGGCCACGGTGAGCAGGGAGACCCGCGAGCCGCCCGACCCGCCGGCGATCACGGCCGGGCCGAGGTCCAGCTGGCGGATCAGCGCGGCGAGGGTGTCGGCCTGCAGCGCCGACTCCGTGGATCCGGAGAACGAGACGCTTGAGGCACCGCAGTTGGGCCGGTCCCAGATGAGGACGCGCCGGCCGGTGGCGGCCAGCCCCTCGGCGAGTTCGCGCACCCCGCCGTAGTCCTTGCTGAAGCGGCCGCCGGGCGTGAGCGCCCAGGTCTGGGGGCCGTCGCCGATGACGTCGTAGGCAATGTCGAGACCGTTGATGTCTGTGACTGGCATGTTTCGGAGCCTACGAGCGACAGACCGCTAAATCTAGAGAGTGACCAAATATTTGTTCTCAGTTCTTTGATCACCGCGCCGGGAGGGCTGGGCGGTGACGCCGTCGCGGAGCCAGCGGGGCAGATGGTGACGCCGTCGCGGAGCCAGCCGGGCCGGCGGTGACGAACCGCGCTAGGCCGGGGCGGTGACGCCGTCGCGGATCCCGGCGGTCGCGTCAGCGCCCTGCACCGGGCAGGCGATAACGCCACCGCCTAGGCGGGCCCGGCGGTGACGCGGTCGCGGATGATGAAGCGCTGGATCTTGCCCATCGAGTTGCGGGGCAGGTCGTCCCAGACCCTGACCTCGCGCGGGCACTTGTAGGCGGCCAGCCGCTCCCGGCAGAACGCGGTGACCTCGCCGGGGTCAGGGGCCGTCCCGGGCTCGGGCACCACCACCGCGACCACGACCTCGCCCCAGCGCGGGTCCGGCTTCCCGACCACGGTGACGTCACGGATCTCCGGGTGGATGATCAGCACCCGCTCCACCTCGGCGGCGTAGACGTTCTCGCCGCCGCTGATGATGAGCCCGTTCTTCCGGTCGATGATGCGCAGCCGGCCGTCCTTCTCCAGCACGCCGATGTCGTCCGAGCGCAGGTAGTCCCCGGCCCACGCGGCGGCGGTGGCGTCCGGCCGGTTCAGGTACCCGGAGAAGCAGGCCACGGTCTTCACCGCCACCTCGCCCTGCTCGCCGGGCGGGACGGGGTTCCCGTCCGGGTCCAGGATGGCGATCTCGCAGCCGAGCGTGGAGTACCCGACGGTGGCATCCGCGAGGGTCTCCGGGCGCTTGATCTCGTCCGTGGCGAACCCGGCCTCGGTCCATCCGTAGGTCTCGGTGATGCGCGCGTTCGGGAACATCGCGAACGCGTCCGCGAGCGCCTCGGGCGACACTGAGGCGGCCGCGGTCATCATGGCCCGCATGCTGCCCAGCGGCGGCCGGCCGCGGCGCTGCCACTCCTCGATCATCATCGAGGTCATCGACGGGACCAGGAACGCCGTGGTGGCCGTCCCGGCGAACTCGTCACACGCCCGGGCGGGGTCGAACGAGGGCATGATCCGGACCCGGCCGCCGATCATCAGCGTGCCGAAGGCGAAGCTGCAGTAGGACATGTGGAACAGGGGGCCGGGCACCAGCATGATGTCGTCCCAGCTCAGGCCGAGCTGCCAGCCCCAGCGCATGGCGTTGACCAGCCAGGTGTCGTTGGTCATGGCCGCACCTTTGGGCGCCCCGGTGGTCCCGGAGGTGTAGAAGACGGCGGCCAGCCGGTCCCCCTTGGCCGGGTCCAGAATGGCCGGGTCCCGCAAGCCGCCCGGGGTGGGCAACTGGGCGGCGTCCACGACCGTGGCGCCGGCGCCCGCGGCGCCGGCCACGGCGGCCGCCATGCCCAGCAGGTCCCCGCTGGAGAAGATGCGCCGCGCCCCCGAGTCGTTGACGATGTGCAGGATCTCCGGATGCGCGAGCCGGGTGTTGACCGGCACGATCGCGCAGCCCGCCATCTGCCCGGCCAGGTAGATGAGCAGCGCGTCGGCCCCGTTCGGCAGCAGGGTGGCGGCCACCGGCCCGTGCGGGCCCGGCTCGACCTCGCGCAGCGCGTCGGCCAGGGCCGAGACGCGCAGCCACATCTCCCGGTACGTGTAGCTCTCCGGGGCGGCGCCGAGCACCTCGAGGGCCGGGCGGCCGGGGAAGGACCGGACGTTCATCGCGATGAAATCGGCGAGGGTGAGCTTCATGGATGCCTCCGGCCTGCGTCGCCCGGCGTGAATCGTTCCTGGCAGGCGGCCGCCTGCGCGGCCGCGCAGGCGGCCGGGATGCCTGGGGGCCGCACGCGCGCCCGGTCTGCGTCTGGGGCCGCATGCGACTGATTGATTCTGACGTCGGATTCAACTACTGTCAATGAGCGGCGGAAGGGGCAGCGCATGCGGGACGTGGCCATCACCGGCATCGGCGTCATCTCCTGCATCGGCCAGTCCGCGGACGAGTACTTCACCCGCCTCGACGCGGGCGAGCACGGCGTGACGGCCGCGCCGTGGGCCGAGCCGGAGGCGGGCCGGCCCGCCTGGATCGCCCCGGTGCCGGACTTCGACCCGGCCGCGTGGCTGGACGAGCGGGTGATCGCCGGCTCGGACACGTTCACCCAGCACGCCCTGGCCGCCAGCATCCAGGCCATGCGCGACGCGGGCGGGGACTTCGACCCGCTGCGCACCGGGGTCGTGCTGGGCGTGACCATGGCGGGCGCCCGCGCCCTGCTCGACGCCCAGCGGCTACTCGACACCGAGGGCCCGGACGCGGTGCCGCGGAAGCTGAACATCCAGGTCTGGCCCAACATGGCCGCCGGGCAGATCGCCATGCACTACGGGCTGCACGGGCCGCTGCTGACCGTCTCCTCGGCCTGCGCGTCCTCCCTGGACGCGATCGGCACCGCCACCCGGATGATCGGGACCGGAGAGGCCGACGTGATCATCGCGGGCGGCACCGAGTGCGGCCTGGCGCCCGCCCTGGCCTACAGCCAGCGCAGCTACGGGATGTCGAACCCGCCGGACCGGGCCGACCGGGCCAGCCTGCCCTTTGACGTGCACCGCTGCGGCGTGGTCGAGGGCGCCGGGGCGGCCGTGGTCGTGCTGGAGGACGCCGGTCGGGCCGCCCGGCGCGGCGCGCATTTCTACGGCATGGTCACCGGCTACGCCTCGCTGTCCGAGGGCTTCCACCCGTCCTCCCCCGAGCCGTCCGGCCGGTGGGAGGCGGAGGCCATGCGCCGCGCGCAGCGCGACGCGGGCCTGGCCGGCCCGCAGGCCGTGGACGCGGTGATCGCGCACGCGACCGCGACCCCGGCCGGGGACCTGGCCGAGGCCCGCGCGATCAACGAGGTGTTCGGCGAGCACGCGGCGGACCTGCCGGTGACCTCGATCAAGGGCCACGTCGGGCACACCGGCTCGGCCAGCGGCGTGATGGGCCTGCTGGCCGGCCTGCACGGGATGGCGACCGGCACGCTGGTGCACGTCGCCGGCACCACCGAGGTGGAGCCGGCGGCCAGGTTCCGGGTCATCACGCACGGGCCGGCCAAGGCCGACATCGGCGTGCTGCAGGTGAACGGGTTCGGGTTCGGCGGCCAGGACGCCTGCCTGATCGTCACCCGGGCCTGATCAGGACACCTCAGCCGGCACCGACGTCCCGGCCACGACAGGCCCAGCCACCACCGGCGCGTCCCAGTCGATCCGGTACCGCTGCTCCCAGCCCATGACCTTCTCGAAGTTCATCAGCCTGAAGAAGATCGGCATCAGCGCATGCATCGCCTTACGCGCGACCGGCCCGGGCGTCTTGGCGCTGTTCGTCCGGGCGCCCCGCTTGGCGATCCGCTCCACCCGCTCCCGCCGCAACCGCTCGTAGGCACGGAACGCCGACGTGGCATCGGGCAGGTCCCGCAGGCAGCGCGCCAGCTGGATCGCGCTCTCGATGGCCAGCGACGCGCCCTGGCCAGTGCTGTTGGACGGGGCGTGGACGGCGTCGCCGACCAGCACCATGCGACCGCGGTACCAGTGCGGGACGGGCGGCATGATGTGGATCGCCCCCGTGATGTCGAGGTTCTCCGCGGTCGTGCGGTTCGCCAGCAGCTCACCCGGAAGGTCGCCCGCGTACGTGTCGCGCAGCGTCCGCAGCCACTGCCCGGCCGGGATCGCCCGGGCCTCGGCCAGCGACATGTACTGCTTCGAAGGCAGGTTCGCGCCCCAGGTCACCCGGCCGTCCGCCATCTTCCAGAAGAGGTAGTAGGCCCGCTGGCCGAAGGCGAACGTCATGACGCCAGGTTCGGGGTCGAGGCCGGGGCCGGCGTCGACATAACCCTGGAAGCCCAGCATGCCCGTGTAGCCCGCGCCGGGGGCCTCCGGGTCGATCAGGGTCCTGACGGTGGAGCGGACGCCGTCGGCTCCGATCAGGACGTCGGCGGTCGCGGCGGTGCCGTCGTCGAACTTCGCCGTGACCGAGTCCGCCGCTTCTTCCACGGCGACCAGGCGCTTGCCGTATTCGAAGCGGACGCCCGACTCGACCGCCCGGTCGTGCAGGACCCGGTGCAGGTCGCCGCGGCCGATGATCTGGAGTGGCTCCACGCCCGCCAGGCTGGGCAGCCGGCGGGTGTTCCCGCCGACCGCCATGACCGTCCCGGTGACCGGGGTGGACAGGGCCCGGACAGCAGCGTCGGCGCCGATGATGCGCAGCGCGGCCAGGCCGTTGGGGGCGAGGGCCAGCCCGCCGCCGATTCCCTCGGCCAGGGTGGGGTAGGCCTCGTAGACCGTCGCCTGGAGGCCGGCCTTGAGCAGGGCGGCCGCGGCGACGGGACCGGCGATCCCGCCGCCGATGACCAGGGCGGTGCGGACTTTGGGCGTGGCTGTAGACATGAGTTCTCTCCTGCGTGTGGTGGTCGTCGGTTGTTCTGCGCCGAGATCACGCACGGGGAACCCAGCTATCCTTTGGTTGCCACCTCGTGGCCGGGTTCGTCTCGTGCGGGCATCGGTTCGCGGGTGCTGGACGGGATGGCTGCGAGCAGCCGCCCCGGGTCCCGCGGCGGTGTTGCCGCACCGCCTCGGGACCATTTAGCGCTAGCTAGTCGTCTGCCACCCCCCTCTGCGCGAGTTCGGCCAGCTCCGGGGGCATCTCGCCGCTCTCGTGGAAGGCCCGCCACGTCGCGAGATCGGGGAAGCTGCCCGAGGTCAGCTCCTCCAGGAGGCTGCGGACCCAGGCCGCCTCCGCTTCGATCATGGCCACGGCGTACTCGTCCTCGACCAGGAACAGGCGGGGAAGCTCCTTGAGGAGCCCGGAGATCGCAGCCTGGCGGGCGGCGATCGACTCCTCCAGCCGGCCGAGCCGGGTCCGCAGCAGGGCCATCACCTCGTCGGGCGACAGGATCATCTGCACGGACAGCCCGGCGGCGAACCTGGGGTGCTCGGGCTCCGGGGTGGACAGCAGTTCCCGGGTCCAGTCGAGCATTTCCTGCCGGCCAGCCTCGGTGATCCGGTACACCGTCCGCTCCGGGCGCGCACCCTGCCTGCTGGTGCCAACCACCTCCAGGAAGCCGTGCTTGGCCAGGTTCTGCACGACGGTGTAGAGGGACCCCCACTTGACGTCCATGTCCTGGTCTTTGCCGCGGGCGCGGATCAGGGCCGCGATCTGGTAACGATGCATCGGCTGCTGGACGACGGTGGCCAGCACGGCCAGGGCCATCAGGTTGTCAACTTTGCGCTTCGCGGCCATCGGGGTCGCCTCCCTCCTCTTACTCGTCTGCAAATATATGTCAGCGATTATTTGGCGGCAACCCCGGCGCCGGGATTAGTCAGGCGGCCACTTGAAGCCGAACGCCCCGTCGCGGCGGGCATCCTCGGCGACGGCGCGCATCTCCTCGTCGCTGAGCCCGGCCTGGGCCAGCACCTCGGCCGTGGCGTCCGGCTCGCCGCCGTCGCGGCCCCGCTCCCCCGGCGTGCGGGAGAACCGGGGCACCGGGCCCGGCCGCCGCTGGCCCGGAGCACCTCGTCCGGTGCGAGCACCGGGGTGACGCAGGCATCCACCCCGGCGAACCGCTCCGCCCACTCATCGCGGCTCGCGGTGGCGAACCGCTCGCCGATGACCTGGGCCAGGCCCGGCCAGGCGGCCGGGTCGAACCGGTTGTCCGGGCCGGGCGCGGGCAGGCCGAGCCCGTCCCACAGGGCACGGAAGAACCCGTCCTCGACCGCGCCCACCGCCACGTACCGCCCGTCGGCGCAGAGGTAGCAGCGGTAGAACGGCGCCGCGCCGGTGGTGAATCCGAGCCCGCGCTCGGGCAGCAGCGGGGTGCGCCAGGCGTTCAGCCACATCTCCATCATGGACAGCACGCCGCCCGTCATCGCGGCGGTGATCCTCTGCCCGTGCCCGGAACGGTCCCGCTCGACCAGCGCCGCGCAGATGCCGAACGCGGCCAGCAGGCCGCCGCCGGCCAGGTCGGCCACCACGTTGAGCGGTGGCGCCGGCGGGCCGCCCGCCGGTCCGATGGCGCCCAGCAGCCCGGTGACGGCCAGGTAGTTGATGTCGTGCCCGGCGGCCTGGGCGCCCGGGCCCTCCGGGTCGTAGCCGGTCACCGAGCAGTAGACCAGCCGCGGGTTCACCTGGCTCAGCTCGTCATAACCCGCGCCCAGCCGGTCCGCCACCCCCGGGCGGAACCCCTCGATCAGGACATCGGCGGTGGCGACCAGGCGGCGCAGGGCCTGGCGGCTGGCCGGGTGCTTGAGGTTCAGGTGCACGAACCGCTTGCCCCGCGCGAAGTCCGCGGGAACCTGCCCCGCGCGGCCTCCCGTGATCGCGATGACCTCGGCCCCGAGGTCGGCCAGCAGCATGCTGCCGTAGGGCCCGGGCGCGAGCCGGCTCAGGTCAATGACCCGGATCCCGGACAGCGGGCCGCCCGGGGCCGGGGCGGCGGGATCGCTCACCGCTCCCCCTCACTACGCGACGGGCCCTCACGCGACGGGCCCTCACCCGACAGGGCCCGGACCGAGACGCCGGCCGCGGCCCGGTCCCAGACGCCCGGCCCGGCGCCGGACGCCCGGAGCGCCTGCCGCTGGATCTTGCCGGTCGGGGTGCGGGGCAACTGGGGCAGCACCTCGATGTACCTGGGGACCTGGTAGTGCGGCAGCGCCCGGGCCAGGTGCCGGATCAGGTCCGCCTCATCGGGCGGCGGCCCCGGGGCCGGCACCACGCACAGCTTGATGTCGTCGTCGCTCTCGAACTGCGAGGCGACGCCCACCGCGGCACAGTCCTGCACCCGCGGGTGCGACGCCGCGGCGGACTCGATGTCATAGGCCGATACGTTCTCGGCCCGGCGCCGGATCCGGTCGGCCGATCGCTCGGCGAAGAACAGGTGGCCGTCCTCGGTCAGGTAGCCGAAGTCGCCGGAGTGGAACCGGAAGTTCCGCCAGGCGGCCACCGTGAGCTCGGGCATGCCCAGGTAGCCCTGCATCACCACCCAGGGCTCACGGGGCCGCACGGTGATCTCGCCGACCTGCCCCGCGGGCAGGACCTCGTCGGTCTCGGGGTCCACGATCCGCAGCTCGAGCAGGTCATCGCGCGGGCGCCCGCAGCTGCCGGGGCGCAGCGGCTCCTGATAGGGGCGCATGGTCACGCAGGTCACCTCGGTCATCCCCCAGGTGTCGATGGCCCGGACCCCGAACCGCCGCTCGAAGTCCGCCGCGATCCTGGCCGGCAGCGGCGCGGTGAGGATCGTGCGCAGCGGGTTGTCGGCGTCGTCTGGCCGCTCCGGCTGGCGGTAGATGGCCTCCAGCATCGGGCCGTGCCCGATGGTGGCGGTGGCGCCGTAGCGGCGGGCCCGGTCCAGGAACGCCGCCGGGTCAAAGCGGCGGTCCAGCACCACCGGGCAGCCGGCCAGCAGCGCCGTGTACACCGAGCCGAACCGCGTCATGTGGAACATGGGATGGAAGCAGTAGAAGATGTCCCGCCCGGTCACCCGCAGCCCATCCACGATCTCCTGGGCGATCGCGTACGTCTGCGCGTGGGTCATGATCACGCCCTTGGCCGGGCCCGTGGTCCCCGAGGTGAACAGGACGGACGCGGTGTCCCGGCAGGTCACCGCGCTGTCGTCCGGCACCGGCCCGGCGGCGGCCCCGGCCAGCGCGATCACCCGCAGCCCGGCCAGGCCGTCCAGGCCATCCAGGTCCCGACCCGGCTGGCCCGCAGTGGCGGGCGCGGCGCCGTCAGCGAGCAGGACCACGGTCTCCAGGGCGGGCAGGCCCGCGGCCACGCCGGCGATCCGGGGCAGGAACGACGGGTCGGCGATCACCAGACGGGCGCCGCACAGGCCCAGCCCGTGGGCCAGGCTCGCGCCGCGGTAGGCGGTGTTCAGCGGCACGTCCGCCGCCCCGGCCAGGTTTACCCCCAGCCAGGCGTGCACCGACTCCGCTGAGGTGCCCGCCAGCAGCGGCACCATGTCCCCCGGGCCGACCCCGAGCCCGGCGAGCTGGGCCGCGATCCGCTCCGCGGCCGCCAGCACCTGGCCGAACGTCTCCGCCGGGCCGTCCTCGATGCGCAGGAACTCCGCGTCCGGCCGCTCCGCGGCCCGGCGGCGCAGCAGGCGCGGCAGCACCCGCTCATCTGGCGCGGCCCAGCCGTCGATCATGCCCCCGCCGCCCGGCTAGGACCGCGGGGCGGCGGACGGGTGGCTGAGCGCCGCCTGGACCTGGCGGTCGGCCTCGGCGTTGAGCATCGCGTGCAGGCCCAGTTCCTGCGCGTCGTTCAGGTTCTGCTTGATCCCGGCGATCACGTGCGGCGGTGCCTGCGCGAGCCCGCTGGCGATGTCAGCGACCCGGGTCATCAGGGCGCCGTCCGGCACGACCTCGCCGACCAGGCCGATGGCGGCGGCGCTGGCCGCGCTGAGCTTTTCGTTGAGGAAAAAGAGGTGGCGGGCGCGGCCGGCACCGACGATGCGGGTCAGCGACCATGTGCCGCCGAAGTCCCCCGTCAGCCCGGCGGACAGGAACGCGGTGCGGAAGACCGCGGACTCGGCGGCGATCCGCAGGTCGCAGGCGCACGCCCAGGACAGGCCGGCGCCCGCGCAGGGGCCGTTGACCGCGGCGATGGTCACCTTCGGCATCTCGTGCAGCAGCTCGGTGGTGTGGTGCAGCCGGCGCAGCTCCGCGCGGCTGCCCCCGGGCGTGCGCGGCTCGGCGAATTCCCCCATCGCGCCGAGATCACCGCCCGCGCAGAAACCGCGGCCCGCACCGGTGAGCACGACGGCCCGGATGGCGTCGTCCGCGCTGGCCTGCTCGAGGCAGGCCAGGACCCCGCCGATCAGCTCCTCGGTCATCGCGTTCAGCCGGTCCGGCCGGTTCAGCGTGATCGTGGCCACCGGCCCGGACACCTCGAAGCGGACCGTGTCGGTCATCGGCTCTCCTCCCGCCCTAGAGCTCACCGTCGAGCACCCGCCGGGCGGCGCGGGCGCGCATCCCGGGCTGGCGCCGGAGCAGGTCCATGTCGGCGCCGGACGATCCCATATCCCCGGCCAGGTGCCGGGTGTAGACCCCCTCGGCCATGCAGGCGATCTTCCAGTGCGCCAGCGCGACGTAGAAGCCAAGGTCCCCGACGGGGCGGCCGGTGCGCCCGGCGTACCGGGCGGCGACCTGGCGGCGGGACGGGAACCCGGGCGCGTCGGTCGGCGCGGGCGGCAGCTGCCCCGCCTCCTCGGGCTGCGTCCAGTAGGCCAGGGCCAGCCCGAGATCGGCCAGCGGGTCACCCACGGTGGCCAGCTCCCAGTCCAGCACCGCGCTGACCTGCCGGCCGGGGCCGAGGATGACGTTGTCGAGCCGGTAGTCCCCGTGGATCAGCGATACCCCGGACTGCTCCGGGAGACGCGCGGTCAGGTCCGCGAACACCCCGTCCATGAGCGGCAGGTCCCGGGTGCGGATGTCCTGGAGCTGACGGTGCCAGCGGCGGAGCTGGCGGCCGGCGTAGGAGCCGGGACGGGCCAGCCGGTCCAGGCCGGTCGCGGCCAGGTCCACGGCGTGGATCGCGGCCAGCACGTCGAACAGGCCCCAGGCGATCGTGGCGGGTTCGTCCCCGGCCAGCCCGGCCGTGTCGGCCGGGGTCCGCAGTACCTGGCCGGGGACGAAGGACATGACGAAGAACGGTGCCTCGTTCCACCGCGGGTCGGCGGTCCGGCCCAGCACGTCCGGGACCGGGACGCCGGTCCCGGCCAGCGCGGCCATGATCCCGCCCTCGCGGTCCATGTCGTGCGCGGTGGCCAGCACGTGCCCGAGCGGCGGCCGCCGGAGTACCCAGCGCTCCCCCGCCGCGTCGCTGACCAGGAAGGTCAGGTTGGAGTAGCCGCCCGCGAGCCGCTCGAACCGCAGCGGTGCCGCGGCGCCCAGGGTGGCGGCGAACCAGTCCGTGAGCGGTCCGGGCGCGACGCCGGGCGGCGCTGCCGCGTCGTCGCAGTCGGGCATGCCGACACAGTACAAGCCGCGCCCTCCGGCTGTCGATGTTGACGTCGAGTTCAAGTCCCTGGGGCCGAGAACCGCTGGCGGACCTCGAACTTGCGGATCTTCCCGGACGGGGTCATCGGGAACGAGTCCACGAAGAACCACAGCCGCGGCGTCTTGAACCGGGCCAGGTGCTCCCGGCAGTAGGCGGCCAGCTCATCGGGGTCGGGCGGCGCGGCGGCGTCAGCGGGCCGGATCACGGCCGCGACCTGTTCCCCCCAGTGCGCGTCCGGCACGCCGATGACCGCGACCTCGGCCACGGCGGGGTGGTCGCCCAGCAGCTGCTCGATCTCCAGGGCGTGGATGTTCTCGCCGCCGCGGATGATGATGTCCTTGAGCCGGCCCGCGATGCGCAGGTACCCGCGGTCGTCCATGGTCCCGGCGTCCCCGGTGTGCAGCCAGCCTTCGCCGTCGATGGTGGCGGCGGTGGCGTCCGGCATGTCCCAGTAGCCGATCATGTTCTGGTAGCCGCGGGCGCAGATCTCGCCCTCCTCCCCCACGCCGACCGGCCCGCCGCTGGCCAGGTCGGCGATCTTCACCTCGACGTGCGGCATCGGCTGGCCGAGGGTCTCCGCCTGGTCCGCCGCGCTGTCGGTGGTCTTGGTCTGGGTGAGCACGCCGTGCAGCTCGGCCTGGCCGAACAGGATGGAGAACTCGCACCCGAAGGTCTGCGTGGTCCGGAGGACCAGGCTGTCGGGAACCTTGGCGCCGCCCGACATCACCGTGCGCAGTGAGGACAGGTCGCGCGGCTGCCGGTCGTGGTTCTCGAGCATGGCCAGCAGGATGGTCGGCACGGTGAGCACCATGCTGCCCCGCTCCGCCTCGATCAGCTCCAGGACCAGGGCGGGATCGAACTGCGGGACCACCACGTGCGCCGCTCGCCGGGCCAGGCAGCCGATGCCGGCCAGCACCCCGCCGCCGGTGTGGAACAGCGGGATCGGGTTGATCCAGGTGTCCCCGTCCTGGAAGCCTGCCCGGGCGGCGGACAGGCCGGCCGCGTTCACCAGCCCGAGGTGATGCAGCAGGGCCCCCTTGGCGAAGCCGGTCGTGCCCGAGGTGTAGATGATGAGGGCCGGGTCGGTGGGCTTGAGCTGCGGCAGCGGCCGGGGGCCAGGGCCGCCGCTGGCCGCGAACTCGTCCCAGTCCGCGAAGCAGACCACCTCGCGCAGGGCGGGGAGTTCCGGCCGGAGCTCCCTGACCACGTCCACCATGGACACGCCGCGGTGGCTGGTGCCGTGGACCAGCCCGGCCACCCCGGACTGGGCCAGCGCGTACTTCAGCTCGGCCGAGCGGTACTGCGGGTTCACCGTGACCAGGATGACGCCGGCCAGGGCCGCGCCCAGCTGGAGCATGACCCACTCCGGCCGGTTGGCCTCCCAGACGGCGACCCGCTCGCCGGGCTCGAACCGGGCCAGCAGGGCGCCCGCCACGTCCTCGGCGACGGCGAGCAGTTCCGCGTAGCTCCACCGGCGCCGCCGGGCCGCCTCGGCCTGCCCGTCCACCAGCGCGATCCGGTCCGGCACCTGCGCGGCCACCCGCCGGAGCAGGTCTCCCACGGTGATCTCGTCCAGCGGGACGCTGGCCTCCGCGGGCCAGTAGGACGTGGTCAGCACGGCCAATCCACCACCCGTCCGCCGGCCGCAGGCCTGCCCGGGCCCCTCGGCGGGCATGGGGTGCAGACCGCGGCACGGCCGCTCAGTGACGCGATTCAACACGAAGTTGATATTGACGTCAAGGTCATGTTGCCTGGTGCCACGAACGAGGTTCGCTCGCCTTTGCGGGCCCGCGAATGCGGGTAGATGCCCCGCAGGCCCAGCGGAGGGGGAAATTGGCCATGCCGGACATGAAGCGCTTCCTGGAAGGCCCGTTCGCGCCGGTGACCGAGGAGATCACGGCCTTCGACCTGCCGGTCACCGGCCAGGTGCCCGCCAGCCTGGATGGCCGGTACCTGCGCAACGGGCCCAACCCGCTGGGCCTCGACGACCCGGGCTACCACTGGTTCCTGGGCGACGGGATGGTGCACGGGGTGCGGCTGCGGGGCGGAAAGGCCGAGTGGTACCGCAACCGCTGGGTCCGGTCCCGGGCCGTGGCCGAGGCGCGCGGCGAGACGTGGCCGGCGGGCCCGGTGCACGAGGGGATCGATTTCGCGGCCAACACGCACGTGATCGCCAGCGCCGGGCGCACCCTGGCCACGGTGGAATCCGGCCCGCTGCCGTATGAGCTCACCGACGAGCTCGCCACCGTCGGCCCGTGCGACTTCGGCGGGACGCTGCCCGGCGGGTTCGCCGCGCACACCAAGGCCGACCCGCTGACCGGGGACCTGCACGCGATCGCCTATTACTGGGCGTGGGACCACGTCCAGCACGTGGTCGTGGGCTCCGGCGGCCGGGTCACGTCGGCCACGAACATCCCGGTCGCCGACGGCCCGATGATGCACGACTTCGCGCTCACCGCCCGCTACGTCGTCCTGTTCGACCTGCCTGTCACGTTCAGCATGGACGCCGTCTCGGCCGGGAAGAAGCTGCCGTACACGTGGAATCCCGGTCATCCGGCCCGGGTCGGCCTGCTCCCCCGCGACGGCAGCCCGGGTGACCTCCGCTGGTTCGAGGTCGACCCCTGCTGGGTCTTCCACACCCTCAACGCCTATGACGACGACAGCGGCCGGGTGGTCATCGACCTGTGCCGCTACCAGGGTGCCTACGACGTCTCCACGCTGGACGGCCGCGGGCCGCTGACGCTGGACCGCTGGATCGTGGACCCGGCCGCCGGGAAGGTCAGCGAGCAGCGACTCGATGACCGCCTCCAGGAGTTCCCGCGGGTGGACGACCGGGTCATTTCCCGGCCGCACCGCTACGGCTACAGCGCGGTGATCGGCGACGTCAGCATGGGCACCGTCTCCCTGGGCGGCGACTTCGCCGACCAGGCCTTCGCCAACGCGCTGCTCAAGCACGACCTGGCCCACGGGACCACCGAGGCGCACGAGTTCGGCCGGGACGCGACCGCGGGCGAGGCCGTGTTCGCGCCCGCCGACCCGGCCGCCGAGGAAGACGACGGCTACGTCATGGCCTTCGTGCACAACCCTGACCGGGGCGCCGCCGACCTGGTCATCCTGGCCGCCCGGGACTTCACCGGCGACCCCGTGGCCCGCGTCCACCTGCCCGCCCGGATCCCGCTGGGGTTCCACGGCAGCTGGATCGCCGACCACTAGGAGTCCGCTCGGGGCGGGCTGGTGACCGAGGTCCCGCCCGGCCAGGACATACAGCCGTGGCGGGGACCGGCCCCCCTTGAGAAAATGATCATGTCGGGTGCTGGGTTCCCCCCGGTACCGATCTCGAGGAAGGGAGCGGAGATGACCCGGCGAGATGAACATTTCGACGCCATGCTCCGTCACCTTGGCGCGGCCTACTACGAGTCGCTGCACGGCCGGGCCAGCACGGCGGATGTGGCCCGGGCTCTCGACTCCGTCGAGGAGCAGACCGGGGACGCCCGCCCCGCCGCGGCCGCCGGGCCGGGCCGCGGGAGCACGACCGCGAAGACCGCCCGGGAGCCAGAGCCCGGACGCGGCGCCAGGCAGCATCACGGGCGCTGGCACCACCGGGTCAGGGACGTGATGACCACGTCCGTGATCACCGTAGACCGGATCACGCCGTACAAGGAGATCGCGACCCTGCTGGCCAAGCACCACATCAGCGCCGTCCCGGTGCTGATCCTGGGCCGCCACGTCGCGGGCCTGGTCTCCGAGGCTGACCTGCTGGCCGTGGAGGACAAGCGCGAGCGTGACGCCAGGCGGCACGCCGAGGGTGGCCTGCACCTGCACCTGACCCGGCAGAAGCACTGGGGCCTGACCGCGGAGGAGCTGATGACCTCCCCGGCCATCACCATCCACCCGGACGCGTCGCTGCCGGCCGCGGCCAGGCTGATGAACAGCCACCATCTCAAGCGGCTCCCCGTGGTCGACCCGGACGGCACCCTGGCGGGCATGGTCAGCCGCTGTGACCTGCTCAGCGTGTTCCTGCGCCCGGACGAGGACATCGCGAGGGAAGTGCGGGACATGCTGGCCCAGATCCTGCTGGCCGACCCCGGCGCGGCGATAGTCCGGGTGCACAACGGCATCGTGACCCTGTCCGGCGAGGCCGGGCTGGGCGGCCAGGGTGACCTGATCCCGGTCGCGGTCCGGCTCGTCTGGGACATCGACGGTGTGGTGGACGTGGTGAACAAGATCGGGGTCACCTCCCCCGCCTGATCACCGGCCTGCCTGGTCAGGCGCGCCTGATCCGCGGCGCGATCACCGGCGCGCCTGATCAGCAGCCCCCTGCCCGGCCGTCCCGGGCGATAAGGTCCCCCCAGGAGCGGGGCGCCAGGCGGGGGGAATGGCATGCGGGGCGCGGCATCGGTCCACTGCTGGGTGCCGGACTCGGTGAGCCTGCCAGCGGCCGGCCGGGGGCCCCTGGACGGCGTGAGCGTCGCGGTCAAGGACATGATCGGCATCGCCGGCCACGTGCCGTCGTTCGGCCACCCCCGCTGGCGGGCGACGCATCCCCCCAGCGAGGAGACAGCGCCGGCGGTGTCCCGGCTGCTGGGCGCGGGGGCGGCCGTGGCCGGGCTGGCCAAGCTGGACCAGCTCGCGTACTCCCTGATCGGCAACGCCGGTGAGGGCGTCGCGCCGCTCAATTCGCTGTACCCCAGCCGGTTCACCGGCGGATCGTCGTCCGGGCCGGCCGCGGCCGTGGCGGCCGGCCTGGCCGATATCGGGCTGGGCACCGACACCGCCGGCTCGATCCGGGTCCCCGCGGCCTCGTGCGGGCTCTTCGGCTTGCGCCCCAGTCACGGCCTGGTCAGCTCGCGGGGAGTCCTGCCGCTGGCCCCCTCGTTCGACGTCGTGGGCATCCTGGCCGCCAGCGCCGGGCGGCTGGGCCCGGCGCTGGCGGTGCTGGCCTCGCCAGGCGTGGCCGGCCCCGCGGGCGCGGTGCACGCGGTGCACCTGCCCGCCGGGGACCTGGCCGGGATCAGCCCCGCGCTGTCCGAGGCGGTCCGGGCCACCGCGTCGGCCATCGCGGACGCGGCGGGCTGCGGGCTTTCGGAGGTACCGCCCGGCGCGCTCCTCAGCGACGAGGTGGCCAGCCTGTTCGCCCGGGTCCAGGCCCGTGAGGTGTGGCGCGCCCACGGACCATGGCTGTCCGGGAACATCCAGTACCTGGCGGAGGACGTGCGCGCCCGCGCCCAGCGCGCGGAGCGCCTGAGCCGGGCCGGCGACCCGCAGCGCGACGATGACGAGCGGGCCTGGCGCGGTTACGCGCCGCGGCTGGACGCGCTCCTGCCGCCCGGCGCGGTCGCCGTGCTGCCCGTCACCCCCGGGCTACCGCCGTTGCGCGACGCCGGCCCGGAGGACCTTCTCGCGTTCCGCACCGGCGCCTTCCGGTGCACCGCCCCGGCCAGCCTGTCGGGCCGCCCCGAGCTGGTCGTCCCGGTCCATCACCGCGGCAGCGGCCAGAGTTTCGGCGTGGGCGTGCTCGGGCCGGCGCTGGGCGACTTCACCCTGCTCCGGCTGGCGGGCCTGCTGTGCCCGGACGGCGCGGCGCTGGTGGTCTAAGCCTGGTGGCCTGGCCCTGGGGGTCTGGCGGCGGCGCCGGGGTCAGGCGATGGGGCGGACCAGGCGGGCGTTGACCGGCTCGATCGGGACCAGGCGGTTAGCCAGGGCGACGCTGGGCTGCCCCGTGCTCATCCGGATGATCAGGGATGAGGCGGCACCCGGCCCGCCCCCGGCGTGCCCGCAGACGTTCTTGGGCTCATTGAGCAGCCAGCCCAGTCCCATCTGCGCCCCGGTGGCGTCCCGGGTCGCGTGCGGCCGGAGGGCTTCGCGGGCCAGCGCGCCGGGGAGCAGGGACGCCCAGGACAGACCGAAGCGCACCAGGTCCGCCGCGGTCGCCCAGAGGCCGCCGGCCGCCGGGAGAGTGCAGACCCGGGCCGGGGCCGGCTCGAACCAGCCGTCGCCGGCCAGCCGGTAGCCGGTGACGGCGCCCGTGGACGGCCAGCTCGCGGGAAACGACGCGCCGCTCATCCCGAGCGGCGCCAGCACCAGGCGGGCGGCCGCCTCCGGGTAGGTCTCCCCGGTCACGTCGGCGATCAGCTGCCCGAGCAGCCCGTACCCGCCGTTGCTGTAGCTGAACGTGCCCCGCGGGCCGGTCGGCTCCACGAGCGGCCCGGTCAGGGTGACCAGCTCCGGCACCTCATCGGCGAACAGCTCGCCCGGGCTGCCCATGCCGGCGGTGTGGGTGAGCAGCTCCCGGACGGTGACGGCGCCGTCGCCGAGCCGGACCGTGCGCAGGTAGGCGTGGGCCGGGTCGTCCAGGCCGATCCGGCCCTCGGCGGCCAGCCGCAGGACGACGGTGGCGGTGACCAGCTTGGTGACCGAGTACGCCGGGAACGAGTGACCAGGGTTCAGCAGCTCTCCCGGGCTGGCCTCCCCCGCGCTGGCCTCCTCCGGGCTGGCCTCCTCCGGGCTGGCCTCCTCCGGGCTGGCCTCCTCCGGGCTGGCACCGTCCTGGGTGGCGCTCTCCAGGCGGGCCCAGCCGCGCGCGGCCACCCATCCGGTCCCGTCGCCCGGGCTGGCCCCGGCGGGCGCGCCGGCCAGCACCAGGCCCGGCAGGCCCAGCACGGCCACTGATTCCTCCGCGACCGCGGCCGCCGCCGGGGGCACCGCACCGGAGGTGCGGGTCGTCGGCGTCCCGGCCCGCGGATCGGTCACCCGCTCACCCAGCGGATACAGCCGCAGCCCGGTCAGCCGGTGCGGCGGCCCGGCCTCGGCCGCCGCCTCGAGCTGCATGCCGCCGATCTGGGCGCGCAGCCGCAGCGGCGTCTCCAGCGTGATGACCAGTTCCTCGCGCAGCCGCGATACCACTCCGGTGAGCGTCCTGACCAGCGTCTGCGGGGGGACCAGGCGCAGGAAGCGGTCGTCGAAGTGCTCGCGGAGCTCGCTGTCACCGGGGACCTGCCAGCCGGGGGTCTCCGCCTCGCCGAAGCGGGAGATCACCCACCGGGCCTGGGCCAGGACCGGGCTGCCGCGGCCGGTCCCGGCGCTGATGTACTCCTTGAGCGCGGCCCAGCTCGCCAGCCCGTGCTCCCGCGCGATGGCCAGCTGGGCGTCGTGCAGGGTCGCGAACTCCCCGGCGGACAGGCGCCGTTTCGCCTCCACCTTGAGGTAGCGCAGGCTGGGCTGGTCAGGGAGCTCACGTGATTGATCAGACAAGGCAGTCCTTCCTCCGCTGCCCGTGGGTCCGCGACATCGGGCTGGAAAGACCTGCCGTCAGTTATCTGTCTCGATGCCGGTGAGCTTGAAGCTCTGCCCGCGGACCCAGCGGCAGCCGGAACTGCCAGCGTCGACGGTACCCCGCCGGCGGGGCGGCCCGCGAGTCATATTTCCTGCTCACTCAGGCAGGGGCGAGCCGAACCGGATCAGGTTCCCGTCCGGGTCAACGTGGGAGCCGTGCGCGGGATCGTGCCCCGGATCGCCGGCCAGGTGCAGGCCGGGCTGTCAGCCTTCGCCGTCGGGCCAGAGCCGGGTACTGCGGCCCGCCGCGTCGAGGATCAGCTGCGCGTCGAGCCCGGCCCGGGTCTCGGGGATGCCGAGCGCCGGCCACTCGCAGACGAATTCCAGCGGGCCGGCCGGCGGCAGCGGCCACATCCACCAGCGCCAGAAGCTGGACCGGGGGCCGCCACCCCCGAGGAAGGCCCGCAGGATGGGGCCGTCCGGCTCGGTACCGGGGTCCGGCCCGCCGTGCTGGCCGATGACCCGGGTGCCGTCGGCGAGCTGCATCCCGAGGCGGAACGACCGGCGGGCCCCCCCGGGCCCCGGCCTGCCGGGCTCCCGGTCCCCCGGCCCGGCCTCAGGGTCAGGGCGGAACCGGGCGGTGACAAAGATCTCGAATCCGCCCGAGTAGGCCGACAGCCCAGTGACCGCTACGGCGGCCCGCTCGGTCCGCCCCAGGATGAGCGCGCTGAACGGGACCACGCCCGGAAATTCCGCGTCCGGCGGGTCCCACGGATGATGCACCCGGTGCGGCTCGGGCTCGGGTGGCAGGTCGTCGAAGAAGCTCATACCCGCCATCGTCGCCCGCGGGCCGGCCGCCGCGCGAGGGGGCGGCACCCACTCCGGGGGTGGGCCTGGACCCACCGGCACCGCCCGGTGCGCGGCGCACCAGCGCGGGCCGGGATAGGGCGGCCGGGAGGAGTGGCCGGGAGTAAGAAAAGTGTCACCCCCTACTGGGATGTTGCTTACGAACGTGTGTCTGCACGTGCATATGCCTCGTGCAATGCTGGGAGCATGTTCGCCCCGACGTTTCCGGCCTGTGCCATTCATCCCGGCGCCTGCCTGCCCACCTGCGCCGCACCGCCGTCCGGGTTAACCCCGGCGGGAGGAAGAACCACGCTGTGCCCCGAGCAGGCTGAGGTGGAGGCCGAATTACGGCGGCTCATCGCCCGGATGGGAGCCCCCTGGCCCGGCCAGTGCCACCGGCGGCGGGCCGGCTGACCGGGGCCGCGCACGCCCGGCCGGGGATGTTCCCCGGGCACGAATCTGCGTAGGGTCGTTCTGGGCCGGCTGGCCAGGGCCAGCCCGGCGCCGGATCCCCGGGAGGCTGATGATGGCCAGGGCCCGTGCTGGTTCAGCCCGTGCCAGGTCAGGCGGTGAGCGGGCGTGACCGCGCACCTCCCGCTCGGTGACATCCGCGTTCTCGACCTGACCGTGGCGCGCGCGGGCCCCACCTGCGCGCGCCAGCTGGCCGACTGGGGTGCCGACGTCATCCGGGTGGAGCCGCCGCCGGACCCGGCCCGGCCGGGACAGGCGGCGGAGGGCCGGCACGGCTGCGACTTCCAGCACCTGCACCGCAACAAGAGGTCGCTGTCGCTGAACTTAAAGGCACCGGGGGCCCGCGACGTGCTGATGCGCCTGGTCAACACGGCCGACGTGCTGATCGAGAACATGCGCCCGCCGGTCAAGGAGCGCCTGGGGTTCGGCTTCAGCGCGGTGCACGCCCGCAACCCCCGCCTGGTCTACGGATCGATCTCCGGCTTCGGCCAGGACGGCCCGTACGCCACCCGGGGTGGTGTCGACCAGATCGCCCAGGGGATGGGCGGCCTGATGAGCGTGACCGGGTTACCGGGCTCGGAACCCACGCGCGCGGGAATCCCGGTGGCTGATCTCGCGGCCGGCCTGTACCTCGCGATTGGCGTCCTGGTGGCCCTGCACGACCGGGACCGTACCGGGACCGGGCGCTGGGTGCAGACGTCGCTGCTGGAGTCGATGATCGCCATGATGGATTTCCAGGCCGCCCGGTGGACCATCGACCAGGAGGTACCCGCGCCGGCCGGGAACCACCATCCGACCAGCGTGCCGATGGGCTGTTTCGCCTCCGCGGACGGCTACGTCAACGTCGCGGGCGCGGGCGGGCGGCTGCTGGACAGCCTGTGCGAGGCGATCGGCCTGCCCGGTCTCCCCCAGGACGCGCGCTTCAGCTCGGCCGCCCGGCGCTCGGCGAACCGGGCCGAGCTCAACGCGCTGATCGCCGCCCGGCTGCGCACCCGGACCACGGCCGAGTGGATAGAGGCGCTGAACCGGGCCGGGGTGCCGTGCGGCCCGGTCTACCGGATGGACGAGGTGTTCGCCGATCCGCAGGTGGGGCACCTGGCCATGACCGCGCCCGTGGAGCACCCGGTCCTGGGCCGGCTCGACATCCTGCGCAACGCGGTGCGGATGACCGATGCGCCGGGCACCGTCCGGACGGCGAGCCCCGACGCCGGCGCCCATACCCGCGAGGTGCTCACCGAGCTCGGGTATCCCGATGAGGAGATCGGCCGGCTCCGCGCGCAGGGAGCGATCTGAGAGGAATGGGATGACATCACCGAGCCCGGACGCGCGGCAGCGCCCCGGCGAGCTGCTCGTCGAGGTGGCCGACGCCGTCGCGACCGTGACTTTCAGCAACCCGGGTAAGCGCAACGCCCTGACCAGCCAGATGCGTGCGGACCTGCCTGGGCTGCTGGACTCGCTGCAGGCCGACCCGGACGTGCGGGTCGTGGTCCTCACCGGCGCCGGGGACAAGGCGTTCATCTCGGGGGCCGACATCTCCGAGTTCGGCGAGCGGCGCACCTCCCCCGTGGCCCGGGCTGACTACGACCGGGCCCAGGCGGTGCTCAACCGTTCCTGGGACGGCCTGGACAAGCCCGTCATCGCCATGATCCGCGGCTTCTGCCTGGGCGCCGGGCTGCTCATCGCGCTGCAGGCGGACATCCGGATCGCGGCCGAGGACAGCCAGTTCGCGATCCCGGCCGCGCGGCTCGGGCTCGGCTTCGGCCTGGCGGGCGTGACCGCGCTGACGAACCTGGTCGGCCCGGCCGGCGCCGCGGAGATCCTGCTGTCCGCCCGCCGCATCCCCGGGGCGCAGGCCCTCCGGATGGGCCTGGTCAACCGGGTGGTGGCGGCCGCCGACCTGCGGGACGAGACGATGGCCATGGCCCGGGGCATGGCCCAGAACGCGCCGCTCACCCTGGCCGCGTGCAAGGCGGCGATCCGTGAGGCCGGCCGCCCCGCCGGCCAGCGCGATACCGCCCGGGTCGAGGCGATGATCGAGGCCTGCTTCCGGTCCGACGACTACCGCGAAGGCCAGCGGGCCTTCGCCGAGAAGCGGCCGCCCGCGTTCACCGGGCACTGACCCCGCCGCCGGCGGGCCCGGCCCGGCCGGATCTGCCCGCCTGCCACTCGCCGCTCCCCCGCCATCAGCGGCCCCACCAGCAGCGAGAATCCGCGCCGGGCTTCCAGTGAATTCGATTATATGTTTGAATACCTTCGTGAAGCAGGAAAGACGTTCGGGCTGGGGGACATGAGATGCTCACCGCCGTGATGGCTGACGCGGGTCATCCCGTGGTGGCCGGGCTGCTCGGGCTGGGCGCGGCAGGACTGGCCGCGGCCGTGGTGGTGATGGCCTGGAGCGTGCACGTCCACCAGATCCGGCTGGCCGAGCAGCTGGCCCGCCGGCAGTTCCTGGTCACTCCCGAGGCCGTCCCGGCCGCGCACGCCATGAACGGGAACGGGAACGGCCATGGACACGGGAACGGCGGCGGTGGGGGCCGGGGCGCTGAGGCTGAGGCGGCGGCCCCGGAGGCCGCCCGCACCGCGGCCCCGGGCCTGGCACCGCCGGTGGTCATCGACGGGCCCGACACCGTCGTCGCCGGCGAGCAGGCCCGCTACCGCGTCCAGCCCTCGGGGACCCGGAAGGTGATGTCCTGGGCTGCGGGCGGCGGCTCCCTGGCGCAGGCCCCGGACCCCTCCCATCCCGACGAGCTGCTCCTGGTCGCGGACCAGCCGGGCACCCTGATGCTCACCGTGCGGGTGCGTGAGGGCATGACGGAGACCCGCGGCATGAAGACCATCACCGCGGTCCCGGACGTGACCGACCCGGTGCCGCCCTTCACGCTGCGGCTGTTCCTGCACGGCTGGGGGCTCGTCGCCGTCGCCGTGCTCATCGTCGGCTTCGCCGGGGCGCTCGACGCCCTCGGCAACCTGGCCTCCTCGGAGTTCATCGCGCTGGTCGCGCCGCTGGCCGCGCTGCTCGCGGTGGCGCTCATCACGCGCGGCGCGGGCGACGCCAGCCACCCGGCCAGCGGCAAGGACGCCGCCCGCCCCCGCCTTTGACCGGCGCACCCCGGACTGCCCCCGGTGTCCGGACCGGCGGGCCGGGTAGATAGCCGGTCAGTGCTCCCCGGCAGGCACCGTGCCCCGCAGCAGGCACCCTGGTGCCGCGACGGGGGGCTCATGCCAGGATCAGCGGGCAGCGCGGATTACCCGCCGCTGATAAAGCCGATGCTGGCGGTACCTGCCGCGGAGATCCCGGAGCCGGAGGCCGCCTGGGGCGCGGAGTTCAAGTGGGACGGCGTGCGGGCCGTGGCCTACGTGTCCGCCGGGGAACTGCGCCTGCTGTCGCGCAGCGGCCGGGACATGACCCGGGCCTACCCGGAGCTGGCTGAGCTGGGCCGCCAGGCCGGGCCGCGGGACATGGTCCTGGACGGCGAGATCGCCGCGTTCACCAGCGGCCGCCCGAGCTTCGCGGCCCTGCAGCGGCGGATGCACGTCGGCGCGCCCACCGGGCGCCTGGTGGCCGCGATCCCCGTGACCTACCTGGTCTTCGACATCATGTACTCCGGCGGGCAGCCGCTGATCGCCGAGCCCTACGCGCAGCGGCGGGCCATCCTGGAGGCGCAGCCCCTGGCCGGCCCGCACGTGCACGTCCCGCCGTCGTTTCCCGGCGGCGGGAAGGCCGTGCTCGCGGTCAGCGTCCGCGACGGCCTGGAGGGTGTCGTGGTCAAGCGCCTCGACTCGCTCTACCAGCCCGGGCGCCGGTCACCGGCCTGGCTGAAGATCAAGAACCGGCGGCTCCTGGACGTGGTCGTGGGCGGCCTCAGCCCCGGGCGCGGGCACCGTGCCGGGCAGATCGGCTCGCTCCTGGTCGGGATGCCCGGCGGAGCGGGCCTCGCCTACGCCGGCCGCGTCGGCACCGGCTTCACCCAGCCGGAACTGATCGCGCTGGAGGGGGTGCTGGCCCCGCTGCGGCGGGACAGCCCGCCGTTCAGCGGACCGGTCCCCCCGGCCCAGGCCCGGAACGTGACCTGGGTGGAACCACGGCTCGTCATCGAGGTCAGCTACGCCGAGCAGACCCCGGACGGGATCCTCCGCGCCGCCGCGTACCAGGGCATCAAGGCGGCCCGGGGCGGGCGCGGGCACCGGGCATTAATGCGCCGGGGACCAATACTCAGCGGCCTGGCGGGCGCATCACGTCCGTGCCGCCTTCCTCCGGGCCCAGCTCATCGGTCCCGCCTGCCTCGGGACCGAGCTCATCGGTCCCGCCCTCCTCGGGCCCGAGGACATCGGTGCCGCCCTCTTCGGGGCCGAGCTCATCGGTCCCGCCCCGCTCGGAGCCGAGCACGCCTGCGTCCGGCTCGGGCTCGTCCGCGGGCCTGGAATCGCGTCCCATGTTCGACCTCCCTCATGGTTTGCCGTTCCCCATCCTGCCCGCTGCCGGCCCGCCGGACACCGGGCAGCGGCCGCTGACGCACACCCAGCCGGCCATTTCATCCCGCCGCGATAGCCTGAAGCAGCCGGCGGACTACGGAAGCAGACGCCGGACACGGGCCGGGCCGGGACGACCGGCCCCGGGCCTTCGCTGGTCGCGCGCGAAGGGGTGAATTCCTGATATGACCGACGACACCCGGGCCCTCAGCGGGACCGAGCTCATCCGGGCGGCTGAACTGGCCACCCAGCTCCGCGTGGACTCGATCCGGTCCAGCACGAGCGCAGGCTCCGGTCACCCCACGTCGAGCATGTCCGCCGCCGACCTGCTCGCCGTGCTCGTCAGCCGGCACCTGCGCTACGACTGGGACCATCCCGGCGATCACCGCAACGATCACCTCATCTTCTCCAAGGGCCACGCCTCGCCGCTGCTGTACTCGGTCTACAAGGCGGTCGGCGTGGTGTCCGACGACGAGCTCATGACCGGGTACCGGCGGTTCGGATCCCGCCTGGAAGGCCATCCCACCCCCGTGCTGCCCTGGGTTGACGTGGCCACGGGATCTCTGGGCCAGGGACTGCCGGACGGGGTCGGGGTGGCGCTGGCGGGCAGGTACCTCGACCGGCTCCCGTACCGGGTCTGGGTGCTGTGCGGGGACAGCGAGATGGCCGAGGGCTCCATGTGGGAAGCCTTCGACAAGGCGTCGTACTACCAGCTTTCCAACCTGATCGCGATCGTGGACGTCAACCGGCTCGGCCAGCGGGGACCGACCGAGCTTCAGTGGGATCTCGCCGCCTACGGCCGCCGGGCCGCGGCGTTCGGGGCACGGGTACTGGAGATCAACGGTCACGACCTGGCCGAGATCGACGAGGCGCTCACCGCCGCCGGGGACACCGGCCACGGCCAGCCGACCGTGATCCTGGCCCGCACCATCAAGGGGCGCGGGTTCTCCGAGGTCGAGGACAAGGAAGGCTGGCACGGCCGTCCCTTCCCCCCCGACATGGCCGCGCGCGCGGTCGCCGAGCTGGGCGGCGAGCGCGCCCTGGTGGTCCGCGGCCCGCTGCCCGCAGATACGGCGCCGGGCCCGGAGCCGGCCATGCCCCCGGCGGCTGACCAGGCCCACGGCCAGCCCGCCACCCCGGCCCCGGCGGCGCCGAAGTACTCCCTGGGCGAGGAGGTCGCCACCCGCAAGGCGTACGGCGACGCGCTCGCCGCCCTCGGCGCGGACCGGCCCCGGGTGGTAGCCCTCGACGGTGAGGTCAGCAACTCCACCTACGCCCTGGAGTTCGCCAAGGCCTTCCCCGGGCGCTACTTCGAGATGTTCATCGCCGAGCAGCAGATGGTCGCGGCGGCCGTCGGGCTCAGCGTCCGGGACTACATTCCGTTCGCCTCGACCTTCGCGGCCTTCTTCACCCGCGCGTACGACTTCATCCGGATGGCCGCCATCTCGCAGGCCAGCATCCGGCTGGCCGGCTCCCACGCGGGGGCCGAGATCGGCGCCGACGGCCCCTCCCAGATGGCCCTGGAGGATCTGGCCATGATGCGGGCCGTGCACGGGACCACCGTCCTGTACCCGAGCGACGCCACGAGCACGGCGGCGCTGGTAGAGGCCATGGCGGATCGTCCGGGCATCAGCTATCTGCGCACCACCCGCGGGGCCTACCCCGTCCTCTACGACAGCGCGGAGACGTTCCCCGTCGGGGGATCCAAGGTGCTGCGCTCGGACCGCGGCGACGCCGTGACGCTGATCGGCGCGGGGGTGACGCTGCACGCCTGCCTGGCCGCGGCGGACCGTCTCGCCGGCGACGGCATCCAGGCCCGCGTCATCGACCTGTACTCGGTCAAGCCCATCGACACCGGGACCCTGGTGGCGGCGGCCGCCGCCACCGGCGGCCGCCTGGTCGTGGCCGAGGACCACTCCCCCGCCGGGGGGCTGGGCTCCGCCGTGGCGGATGCCCTCCTCGGGGCGGGGGTACAGGGCCTGCGGTTCACCCACCTCAGCGTCCGGGACCTGCCCGGCTCAGGGACCAGCCAGGAGTTGCTGGCCGCGGCCGGCATCGATGCCCCGCACATCGAGGCCGCCGCCCGCGCGCTCCTCGGCGGGTAGGCCCCCCGGCTGGCCATGAGCCGCGCCGCGCCGTCCGCCGCTATTCGGTCCTGAGCACCACGGCGGCCTGGGTGCGCGCCGCGGCCCGGGCGGGCACGGCCGCGACCACGTTGGCCAGGACCAGCACGGCGGGCACGGCCAGCAGCACGAGCAGCGGGATGACCGGCACCGGCTCGATCGCGAACCCGCGGGCCAGCACGGTCCAGGCCCAGCGGCCGGCCGCGACCCCCAGCGGCAGCCCGATGACCAGGCCGGTGGCGGCGATCGCGGTGGCCTGCCAGGCCACGGTGGCCCGGACCTGCCGGCTCACGAACCCGAGCGCCTTGAGGATGGCCAGGTCCCGGCGCCGGCGGCGCACCGACGTGACCAGGGTGTGCGCGATCGTGCCTACGGCGAGCAGGGTCAGCAGAGACGCGAGAATGAGCGGCAGGCCGTTCACGCCCTGCAGCTCGCGCACCTCGGGCGGGGCCACCGCGGGCAGCACCACGCCCGGGAACTCGTGCCTGAGGCGGGCCATCGCCGCCCGGTCCCCCGGGTGGCGCAGCCGGACGAGGAACACGTTGACCGGCAGCCGGGTGCGGCTCAGCCCGTCCGCGCCGGCCAGCGTCAGCACCGCCCCGGAGCCCAGCTTCAGCTGCTCGTTCGTGATCTCCGGGGACAGCACGACCTGCCCGACGATGCGCAGCCGGACCGGCCCGCGCGGGCCCTGGCCGGTGATCAGCCCGCCCACCTGCCGGTGCAGGGCCTGCAGTTCCCCGCCGCTGAGCGCGATCTCCCGGGGGCCGCGGGGCAGCCGGCCGGCCAGCACGGGCGGCGCCACGTCGCCGCGCAGCAGCCGGATCCCGACGAACGGGACATCGCGGCCGTCCATCACCGCGCCTCCCAGGCCCGTCGCGGTAAAGCCGGCGATACCGGGGTCCGCGCGCAGCTTCGGCTCGGTCTGCGCGCTGATGTCACCCGAATGCGGGTTCCCGACGGCCACATCCCAGTTCCAGCCCACGATCCGGGGGTCGCGGATGACGTGGGTCAGGCTGGCCCCGAACACCAGGGCGGCGATCACCGCGGCCAGCGCGAGGACCGTGCCCAGGACGGCCGAGCGCACCGGGACCGCGCTGCGGTCCGCGCCGGGCTCGAAGGCGAAGCGCACGCCGGACACCGCGGCGGGCGGGGAGCCCCGTCGGGCCATCCAGCGGGCGATCAGCGACCCGCGGCTCCTGGATCCGGCGGGCTGGCCCGCGGGCATCCTGGCCACCCGCTGGGCCGTTACGGCGACGCGGGCCGTCAGCAGCACCGCGGCCAGGGCGCCCCCGCCCAGCAGGACCGGGACGTCGAACGCGAGCCCCGGGGTGATCTCGGCCCGCCGGGCCAGGCCCACCGGCGTGAACACGGACAGCAGGTAGGCCACCGGCACGGCCAGGGTCATCCCGGCCGCCGCGACCAGGGCCCCCGGGGCCAGCGCCACGGCGAACAGCTGCCCCCGGCTGGATCCGAGCGCGCGGAGCACGGGCAGGTCCTCCGACCCCGCGTAGGCCAGCCGGGCCAGGCTCTGGCCCAGGATGATCAGCATCGCGAGCGCCACGATGACCCCGAACAGGAGCAGCGCCAGCGCCTGCAGTGACGTGCCCCGCTCGGCGGCGGCCGCGGCGATGGCGTCGTCACTGCCCAGCTCGAACTGGGCCCGGCCCCCGGTCAGGCGGTTCACCTCGGCCCGGAAGGCGGGCAGGCCAGCCAGGCCACGGTTCAGGTGGAAGGAGAGCCCGGCCATGTTGCCGACCGACCCGGCGAAGCGGTGATAGAACGCGGCGGTCAGGAACAGGGAGCCGGTGCCGGTGAAGATGACGTCGGAGGGCGCCCCGGAACCCCCCAGGTCCGTGGGCGTCCGGATGATCGCGGTCACCCGCACGTCGGGCACGGCGACGGTCGGGTGCAGCACCTGGTTGTTGAGCACCGCCATCACCTGGCTGGGCCGGAACCCGCGGAGCTGGATCTTCGAGCCGACGTGCGCGCCCAGGATCCGCGCGGCCGTCTCGTTGATCATGACCTCGTCGGCCCGGGACGGGCTGGCGCGCCGGCCGGCCACGATGATCGCCCGGGACTGCGGCGGGGTGTCGATCAGGGCCCACGTCGTCACCTGGCCCGGCCGGCTGGCTCCCGGGTGGCCGGCCGGGGACGCGGCCATCAGCATGAACGCACCCCGCTCGCTGTAGGCGAGGCCCGGCAGCCGGGCGATCCGGCCGAGAGTCCGGAACGGCACCCCGGCCACCTGGCCCTCGGTCGGGCCGGACCAGGCCAGGAACCGGCTGACCGCGGTGTCGGTCCGGCGCGCGCCCGCGAGCGACACCAGCACCAGGGCCCCCATCAGGGCAGTGATGAGCGCCAGCACGAGCGGGCTGCGCCAGTCCTGCCGCAGCCCGGCGTGAACACGCAGCCACACCGCCCGCATCCTGCTCCCCGCCCCTACGTGCACCGGATCTCTTGTGCGATTGTGCCTCAGCCCGGCGCGGGGGACGCGGTGGCTAGCACGAGACTTGCCGGGGAGCCAGCCCCCCTGCACCCAGATCAGCGGGCCAGCGATCAGCGGCCCAGAACTCAGCGGTGCTGGGCGGCCGCCAGCAGCTCCCGGGCGATGATCAGCTTCTGGATCTCGCTGGTCCCCTCGTACAGCCGGTACAGCCGGGAATCGCGGTACAGCCGCTCGACCACGGTCGAGCTCATGTAGCCGAGGCCGCCGTGGACCTGCACCCCGCGGTCGGCGACCCGGGAGACCATCTCGCTGCAGTACAGCTTGGCGGCGGACGGCCCGGCGGCCACGTTATGCCCCGCGTCGTAGGCGTCCGCGGTGGACAGCACCAGCGACCGGCCCGCCTCGATCTCGGCGTAGGAATCCGCCAGCATGGCCTGGACCAGCTGGTAGCTGCCGATGAGCTGGCCGCCCTGCTTGCTGGTCGCGGCGTGCGTGACGGACTCGTCCAGGATCCGCTGCGCGGTCCCGACGCACACCGCCGCGATGTGCAGCCGGCCGCGCGCCAGGACGGTCATCGCGCTGCGGTAGCCGCGCCCTTCGTCCCCGACCAGCCGGTCCGCCGGGACACGGACGTCGTCGAAGATCACCTCGGCGGTCCACGCGCCGCGCTGGCCCATCTTGTGATCCCGCGGCCCGACCGTCAGCCCCGGGCTCGCCGCGTCCACCGCGAACACGGAGATCCCGCGGCCGGCCTCGGCGGCGGGATCGGTCCGCGCGAACACGACGAACAGGTCAGCCAGCGGCGCGTTGGTGATGAACCGCTTGGTGCCCGACAGCACCCAGCCGCTACCATTCGGGCCGTCGCCGTCACGCCGCGCGGAGGTCCGCAGGCCGGCCGGGCTGGACCCGGCCTCGGACTCGGTCAGCGCGAACGAGGCGACCATCTCCCCCGCCGCCAGGGCGGGCAGGAACGCCTTCTGCTGCGCGTCCGACCCGAACTTGGCGATCACCTGGCCGGCGATGCCGTTGTTGGTGCCGAACATGGACCGGAACGCGGGGGTCGCGTAGCCGAACTCGAAGGCCAGCCGGACGTCCTGGGCCATGCTGACGCCGGACCCGCCGAACTCGGCGGGCAGCGCGTACCCGAACAGGCCGAGTTCCGCCGCGGCCGCGCGGAGGTCGGCGGGGATCGCGTCGGTCTCCTCGATCTCGTCCTCGCGGGGCAGTACCTTCTCCCGCACGAACCGCCGCACCGCGTCGCGGACCTCACCGAACGTCGCCTCGTCCATGGGCCACCTCTCCTTCGGTTCCGATGCTCGCACCCGCTTTTCCCTAACGGAACCGTTCCAGCCCGACCCGCCGCGCCGGCCGCGCGGCTGCGCCTCCCGGAACGAGGATTCCGGGGACGAGGGAGCGGCGGGGAACGGTCCTCGTTGCGGAAAAAGAGGCCGGCCCGCGCGGAACGGGCAGGGCCCCTGGCCGGGCCACCATGTGGTCACCCGGGCCAGGAGCCCCGCCTGCTTCGCGTGCCGTGCTCAGGCCATGCCGGTCAGGCCATGCCGGTCAGGCCTTGGCCTGCATGCTCGACCGGGCCGGGCTGGCCTGCCCGGCCGCCTTCGGGTCCTTCTCGGCGGCCTTGGCGCGGACACCGGACTCGATCTTGTCCGCCGAGGTCCTTGTCCACGTTGCGCCAGTACTCGAAGGCCCGCGCCAGCACCGGCTCGGTCACCCCGTTGAGCAGGTGGCCGACGACGTTGCTGACGAGCCGCTCGCGGGCCGCGTCGTCGAGCACCTCACGGACCAGGGTGCCTGCCTGGCCGAAGTCGTCGTCCTCCTCGTGCGGGACGTAGGCGGAGCGCATGATCTCCCCGTCCGCGTACCAGCCGGCCGGCTTGTGGTGCTCGGAGTCGGCCCGCGGGCCGCCCTTGGAGTTCGGCGCGTACACCGGGTCGGAGACGTTGACCACGCGCATGGCCCCGTCCTTGCTGTAGCTGTGCACCGGCACGTGCGGCGAGTTGACCGGGATCTGCTTGTAGTTCACCCCGAGCCGGGCGCGGTGCGCGTCGGCGTAGGAGAACCCGCGGGCCAGGAGCATCTTGTCCGGGCTGAGCGCGATGCCGGGGACCAGGTTGTTCGGCTCGAACGCGGCCTGCTCGATCTCGGTGTGATAGTCGGTCACGTTCCGGTCGAGGGTCAGCCGGCCGACCTCGGTCAGCGGGTAGTCGCTGTGCGGCCACACCTTGGTCAGGTCGAACGGGTTGAACCGGTAGGTCTTGGCCTCCTCGAACGGCATGATCTGCATCTTCAGCGTCCAGCTGGGGTACTCCCCGCGCTCGATGTGGTCGTACAGGTCACGCTGGTGGTAGTCGGTGTCCGCGGACGCCATCTGGTCGCCCTCGTCCTGGGTGAAGAACTCGATGCCCTGGTCGGTCTTGAAGTGGTACTTGACCCAGAACTTCTCGCCCGCGGCGTTGATCCACATGTAGGTGTGCGAGCTGTACCCGTTCATGTGCCGCCAGGTCCGCGGGATGCCGCGGTCCCCCATCAGCCAGGTGACCTGGTGCGCCGACTCCGGCGACAGGCTCCAGAAGTCCCACTGCATGTCGTGGTCGCGCAGGTTGTTGTCCGCGCGGCGCTTCTGCGAGCGGATGAAGTGCTGGAACTTCATGGGGTCACGCACGAAGAAGACCGGGGTGTTGTTCCCGACCATGTCGTAGTTGCCCTCGGACGTGTAGAACTTCAGCGAGAAGCCGCGCGGGTCGCGCCAGGTGTCGGGGCTGCCCCGCTCCCCCGCCACGGTGGAGAACCGGATCAGCGTGTCGGTCCGGGTCCCGGGCTGGAACACCGCGGCCTTGGTGTAGGCGCTGACGTCCTGCGTCACCTCGAAGTGACCGAACGCGCCGCCGCCCTTGGCGTGCGGCTGCCGCTCCACGATCCGCTCCCGGTTGAAGTTCGCCATCTGCTCGATCAGGTAATGATCTTGCAGCAGAACGGGGCCTTCCGTGCCCACGGTCAGCGAGAACTCATCGCTCTCGACCGGGATACCGGCGTCGGTGGTCGTGGGTACTGGCCGGTTGTCTGTCACTGCCATACCTCCTCGTCACGCTGCACTGCGTCAGCCGGGCTTTCCGCTGCCGGAGCCCAGGTCCCCGGCCGGGGGCCGGGCGCCGATCGCGCCGCCGGCATCCCCGGTGCGTGCCGCCGGCGGCCCCGGGAGGGTGATGGTTATCGCCGGCCCGGCGCCTGCTCCGGGCCGGATGGCAAACGGGGCCCGGAGTGCGCTTTGTCCCCCTGCCCGCTTATCCCCCTGCCCGCGAGGCTGCGGCCCAACCTGCGCTCCGGGCCCCGTTTGCCATCCGCGGGAAGGCGACCTAAGGTAGCGATATATCGGGATCGTATCGCGAGTGGATCACTTGGGAGTCCGGATGAGCGCGGCATCGTGTGCCAGCGGTGACTTCAGTCCTTACCTGCGCGGCGTCGCCCAGGCTGCGGAGGCCCTGCTGGGCCAGGCCCGGGACGCCATGCACGGCATGTCCGGCCCCGGCCGCGAAAGTCAGGGGCACGAAGGCCACGAGCGGGCGGGCCGGCGGGGCGCACCCTGGGCCCGGCGCGGCGGCCCCTGGGAGCGGGGCTTCGGCTGGCCCGGCCCGGGCGGCCCGGGCGGACCGGGCGGCCCAGGCGGATGGGGCGGCCCCGGGGGGCCGCCGGGCGGCTTCGGGGGTGGCCGGGGCTGGTGGCCCGGCCCGCCTCCGCCGCCCCGCGGGCCGAAGGCCGGCCGCGGTGACGTGCGCGCCGCCATCCTGGCCCTGCTGCGCGAAGGCCCCCGCAACGGCTACCAGATCATGTCCGAGGTCGAGGAGCGCAGCGGCGGCGCCTGGCGGCCCAGCCCCGGCGCGGTCTACCCGGCCCTGCAGCAGCTCGCGGACGAGGGGCTGATCGAGGCGGAGGAAGCCGGCGGGCGGCGCACGTTCAGCCTGACCGAGGCCGGGCGCCGCCACATCGAGGAGGACCCGGACGCGGCCCGCCCGGCGTGGGAGGCGATGGCGCAGGACGAGCCCGGCGAGATGCCCGGCCTGTTCGCGCAGGCGGCCCGGCTGGGCGGCAGCATCGTGCAGCTGGCCCACGCGGGCACGCCGGAGCAGATCCGCGCCGCCGAGCAGCTGCTGGAACGGACCCGTCGGCAGATGTACCAGATCCTGGCCAGCGACGACCCGGACGAGGACGACGAGGAGTAGGCGCGGCCCGGGCGTGAGCGGCCGGGCCGGATGATCAGCAGGCAACGAGAAGACAAGGCAAGGGGATCAGCCATGGATGAGCGCATCCGTGCTTCTGACGCCGACCGGGAACGGGTGACCGCCCGGCTGCGCGACCACTACGCCGAGGGCCGGCTCACGTCCGAGGAACTGGACGAGCGGACCTCGGCGGCCCTGAACGCGAAGACTTTCGGGGACCTCCGCCGCGTCATGGCGGACCTGCCGGACCCGCTGCTGGTGCCGCAGGGCGCGCCGGGCGCGCCGGGCCTGCAGCCGGCCGGGCGGCCCTGGCTCGCGCACCGCCGCGGCCCGCGATTCCTCCCGCTGCTGCTGCTGGTGCTGCTGTTCGCGGTGCTGGCCCCCGGCCCCGGCGGGTGGGTGGTCTTCGCGTTCCTGAAGCTGTTCCTGGTGTTCTGGCTGGTGACCGGCCTGGCCGCGTTCGTGTTCGCGCGGCGGTTCCGGCGCCGCGCGTCGCGTGGCTGGGGCGGCTACGGGAGCCACCCTTACGGGGACTCGCCTTCGGGTGGCTCGTCAGGGATGTAGAACATCCGCAGGGTCATCGGCCGGGCCCCCGGCGGCGCGTCCTGCGCGGAGTGCCCGTACTTGTGCAGCAGCGCGATGTACTCGTCGTGCAGCGCGTCCAGGTCCCCGGCGGTGTAGTAGCCGCCGGCCCGGGAGGCCCTGGCCCACCTGCCGTGCTTGCGCACATCCCGGATGAAGCGGTTGACCAGCTCGAGCTCACCCGGGATCTGCGCGGCGCGCCATTCATCCAGCGCCGCCCGCTCCCCGGGGTCCAGGCTGTCGTAATCAGGCTCGCGCATGTCCACGGGGAACGTGCGCCACCAGCGCTCGCGGCCGTTCGCCCGCTCAGGCACCTCCTCGATGATCCCGGCGTCGGCGAGGATCCGCAGGTGGTAGCTGGTCGTCCCGGTGTTCTCGCCGAGCGCCTCCGCGAGGGTGGTGGACGTCGCGGGCCCGTGCTCGTCGAGATGGGCCAGCATCTCGCGGCGCAGCGGATGCGACATCGCCTTCCAGCGCTTGGCGTCGCCGACCACCCGCCGCGGAGTCATCGTCATGGGCGCAGCGTATCACCATTGCAGAGATAGTTCTGCAGAAATTTATTTGCATAATTTTCTCTGCAACTCTACGGTGGCGGTCATGACAACAGACGCACCGCCCCGCCGCGGCGGCCAGGCCCGCCCGGTCATCGGAGCTGCCCGCCAGGCAGGCCCCTCTCCCGCCCTGCTCCGCCGGGCCCGGCGGGCCGCCCTGGCCGTGGGCGGGTTCCTGGTTCCCTGGTGCGTGCTGCTCAGCGCGACGCTGCCGGGCACGGTCACGGCCCAGCACTGGTCGCTGGCCTGGACCGGCCTGGACGGTGCGGAGGCGGTGGCCGCGCTGGCCACCGCCGCGCTGCTGGCCCGCGACGACCCCCGCGCCTGCCTGACGGCGGCGGCCGGGGGTGCGCTGCTGCTCACCGACGCCTGGTTCGACGTGTGCACCTCGGCTCCCGGCCTGGATCACCGGCTGGCGGTGGCCGAGGCGGTCCTGGTCGAGCTGCCGCTGGCCGCCGCCGCCGGGTGGCTCGCAGCCACGCTGCTGCGCCGGAGCCGGTGAATGGCCCCGGCGCGGGCGGTGCACCCCGCCAGCAGCGGTGAACCCCGTCAGCGCAGGACAGGCGGGGTGACCTGGCCGTGCCCGGTGGCGGCCTCGAAGGCGTGCGCCACCTGGAGCAGCGGCCAGTCCGCCCGGCGGCGGCCGACCAGCTGGAGTCCCACCGGCAGGCCGTCCGGGGTGAAGCCGGCCGGCACGGAGATGGCCGGCAGCCCGGTGACCGAGATCAGGTAGGCCGACGCCATCCAGTCCAGGTACGTCCGCTGCGGCTGGCCGTCGATCTCGTGCACCCAGTCCAGGGTGACGTCGAACGGGACGACCTGGGTGACGGGGCAGGCGAGCACGTCGAAGGACCCGAAGAACTCGCTGACCCGGCCGGCCAGCGCGGCGTGCAGGACCGTGGCCCGGCTCAGGTCGGCCACGCTCAGCTCGAGGCCGCGCTCGGTGTTCCAGGTCACGTTGGGGCCGAGCTGGCCGGGGTGCCGGCGCAGCAGCGGGGCGAAGGCGGTCGCGAACCGGAACGCCCGGCGGGTCCGGAACACCTCGTCGGCGCCGGACAGGTCCGGCGCCGCGTCGGTCACCTCGCAGCCCAGGCCCGCGAGCACCTGCCGGGCCGGGGCCAGCACATCCCGCACGGCCGGCTCCACCGGCAGGCCGAGGTCCGGGCTCCAGGCGACCCGGACGCCGCGCAGGTCCCGGGCGAGCAGGCCCGCGACCTGATCGGGCCGGACGCGGGGGGCGGGCGCGTCCAGGGCCAGCGGCACCCGCGGGTCAGGGCCGGACAGTACCGAGAGCAGCAGCGCGACGTCGGCCACCGTGCGCCCCATCGGCCCCTCCACCCCGAGAACGTCCGCGACGTCGGTGACGGGCCAGGCCGGCACGCGGCCCGGCGAGGGCCGCAGCCCGACCACGTTGCAGAAACCCGCCGGATTCCGCAGCGAGCCGCCGAGGTCGCTGCCGTCCGCGAGGCTGATCATCCGCGCCGCCAGGGCCGCCGCCGCGCCGCCGCTGCTCCCCCCGGCGCTGCGGCTCAGGTCATAAGGGTTGCGGGTGGCGCCGAACACCGGGTTGACCGTGTGCGAGCCCGCGCCGAACTCCGGCGTGTTGGTCTTGCCCAGGCTGATCGCCCCGGCCTGCGCCATCCGCTGTACCACGAGCGCGTCGTGCTCCGGGACATGGCTGGCGAACAGCACCGAGCCGTAGGTGGTGCGCACGCCCGCCGTGTCGTGGAGGTCCTTGTGCGCGACCGGCAGCCCGTGCAGCGGCCCCGGCTCGGCCCCGCGGGCCAGCGCCTCGTCCGCGCGGGCCGCCCGGTCCATGGCCGCGCCGAAGGTCCGGGTCACCACCGCGTTGACCGCCCCGTCCGCCGACTCGATCCGCTGCACGTGGGCCGCGGTGACCTCGCGGGCGGACACCTCCCGGCGGCGCAGCATCCCCGCCAGCGTGATCGCGTCGCTCGCACACAGGTCCACGCGCGCTTCTCCCTCGGGCCAGGCGGGCGGCGCCCGCCGCAGGGAAGGCGGCGCCCGCCGCAGGGCGGGCGGCCCCGGTCCATCCCATTTTGACTGGTGGTTGACCGCCGGCTGGCCGGCATTTCGCTCTAGCCCGGGCTCCCGGCCCGGGCCGGGAGATTACCCTGGCGGAGTTTCCGCCCCGCTCCGGAAATGCGTCCCGCCACTCGACGGAAGGTCTGGTCATGGCGATATATCAGCACATCCGGCACCCACGGATCGCCTCGCGGCTCGCCGAAAGCCCGGTGAAAGTGGCCGATCTGCTGCCCCGGGGCTCGGCGGTCAACCGGTTCAACACGAAAGTGGCGCTGCTGGTCACCACCATCGTGGGCAGCATGTGGTGCGCGTACGCCTTCGCGTTGTTCGACCTGATCAGCCTGCCGGCGGCGATCAGGGGCGGTCCCCCGACGATCGTCCAGTGGGTCGCGCAGACCTTCCTGCAGCTCGTCCTGCTGTCGGTCATCATGGTGGGCCAGAACGTGCAGGCCGCCGCGGCCGATAAGCGCGCCGAGGCGACGTTCCATGACGCGAGCGCGACCCTGCACGAGGTCGCGCACGTGCAGGGCCACCTCGCGGCCCAGGACGAGCTGCTCACCCGGATCGCCGAGCGGATCGGCCTGAGCCCGGTACCCGTCATCGACGCCCCGGAAGGGGGCGAGGAGACGCCGGCTCAGGCCGCGGACGAGTGACCTGGGGCCGGACCGCCGAGGCGCGGGCCCATCAGCTCCAGGGCGGCGGGCCAGTGCCGCCCCCAGAACGCGGAATCGTGGCAGCCGGGCATGATGCCGCCTGGCACCGGGCGCCGGGTCAGGGCCGCGAGCCGGGCCCGCACCCGGGTCGTCTCCGGCGCGAAGGGGTCGTCCGTCCCGCACGCCACGTACGCGGGAACGTGCCGCAGCGCGGGCAGGCCGGAGAACACGTTGTTGCGGGCGAAGTTCGCCGGGCTGTCGAACGCGGCGGCGTTGGCGGCGTGCGCGTCGTCGTAGGTAGCGAAGACGGCCGGCGACAGGGCCGCGACAAAAGCGGCCGCCGGGGAGCTGGTGCCCGCGGCCGTGCTGGGGCCCGCGCTGGTGCTGGCGCTGGCGCTGGCCAGGCGCTCGGCGATCAGCAGGGCGCCGAAACCGCCCATGGACTCGCCGCCGACGCCGACCCGCGCGGTCCGCATCCCGGCCGCGGCGGCCCGCGGCAGCACCTCATGGACGATCATGCCGACCGGGTCGTCGCCGTCGGCGTGCTCGTGCCAGTAGGTTTCCCCGCCGTCCACGCAGACGATCGCGAACGCCGTCACCCGGGCCCGGGTCATGGACGGCGCGATGTTGGCGGCCATGCTGGCCGCGGTGCCGCCCGCCCCGTGCAGGCCGATCATCACGCCGAGCCCGTGCGGCGAGGCCGCGCCGGCCGGGATCAGCGTCACCATCCGCACCTGGCGGCGCCGGTAGGCGGAGTAGAACGAGACCTCATGCCGGGCGGGCGGCGGCCCGGCCGGCCGCGGCAGGACTGTCCCGCAGGCGCCGGTCATCCGGGCCAGCGTGTACCGGCCGGGCAGCGTCCCGTCCCGCACCAGCTCGTAGCCGCCCGCCACGCAGGCCACGGCGGCCAGCCCGGCCCCGCCGGCCAGGACGGCCCGCCGGGACAGCCGGGGCGCGGCGCCCGTCATGGCCTGCCCGCCACGCGGTGGCGGGCGTAGCACTGGACGAACCGGCGCAGCAGCGCGTGCGGGTGGACGACGCGGCTGGCGTGGGCCCGGGCCTTGAGCTCGTCCGCCTGCGCCGGCGGGAAGTACCCGGCGTTCTTGTACACGTCGATCCGGGTGGACAGGCCGTCCGCGTCCAGTTCGGGATGGAACTGCGTGGCGTAGACCCGGGAGCCGATCCGGAACGCCTGGACCGGGCAGCCGGGGGACGTGGCCAGCAGCACGGCGTGCCGCGGGAGGTGGCTGATCGCCTCCTTGTGCCCGGTGAACGCGTCGAAGGTGGCGGGCAGCGCACCCAGCAGCGGGTCCTGCCGGCCCTCCGCGGTGAGCGTGACCAGGACGGCCCCGACCGGCTCGGAGTGCCGGCGGTCGACCACGGCGCCCTGATGGCTGCCGAGGGCCCCGATGCCGTAGCACGCGCCGAGGAACGGGAAGTCCTCGCCGATCACCCGGTCGAGCAGCCCGCGCAGATCGGCCTCGACCCGCCGCTGGACCGCTGACTTGGAGGTCTCCGGGTCACTGGAGTTGAACGGCCCGCCGCCGAGCAGGATGCCCGACCAGTCCCGCAGGTCGATGGGGCCCAGCGCGCGCTGCTCCAGCCGGCAGCGGTGCAGGTCGCGCTCGCCGAGCCCGGCGAAGCGGAGGAACAGGTCGTACTCGCTGTCTGCGGCGGCATCCTCGGGGCGGGTAGCCAGCAGCAGGAACGGCTTCACAAGATCACCCTAGCCGTCCCGGGGTGCCGCCCGGCGGCCGTCGTTACAGCGCTGGTGATGCCGGTCAGGCGCGCGGCAGGCAGCCGATCAGCGCCGCGGCCTCGGCCTGGATGCCGGCGGCCAGGTGGTCGACGTCGGCCAGCAGGGTCGGGTCCGCGACCAGCCCGACGTTCAGCGTGCCGGCCAGGGACACCACCGCGACGCGCAGCGCATGGTGCTCGCCGATCTCGGCGAGCGAATACAGCGCGCGGACCGGGACCCCGAGCACGCGGACCGGCCGGCGGGGCCCGGGGACGTTCGAGACGTTCAGCGCGAAGGACCGGGGATGGGACAGGACGTCCTCGGCGAAGCGGCTGAGCCGCGGGGTGCGGGCGAGCCGCTGCATGACCGCGTCGAGGTGCTGCGCGTCGTGCTCCTGCTTGCGGATCAGGGTGGCGTGCCGGATGACGGCCAGGCGCTCCAGCGGGTCGGCTGACCCGAGGGGCAGGTCGAGGCAGAAGAACGAATCGCGGTTGCCCGGCTGGGCGTCGCTCGCTCCCGGGCGGCGGCGGGGTGTGCAGGCTCACCGGCACCTTCACCCGGACCGCGCCGAGGTGGCCGTGATGAGCCTCGATCCAGCGCCGCAGCCCGCCCGCCACCACGGTCAGCACCGCGTCGTTGACGGTCGCGCCGTCCGCTGGCGGCCGCCACGCGGTGCAGTTCGTCCAGCCGGGTAGCGGTGAAGGCCACCGACCGCCGCCCGTCGATGTGCCCATCGAACGGCGACCGCAGCCACGGCTGCGGCACCTCCCGGGCGGCGGCCAGCAGCGTGGCCAGCCGGTGATGCGCGGCCGGCCGGGCCGCCCGCGGCGCCCGCCGCCGCGTGCGGGACCGGGCGGTGCGCGGCGCGGCGGCCGCCTCCTCATCCCACAGCACCGCGCTGGCCATGCGCATGGCCGTCATGCCGTCGGCCAGCGCATGGTGGATGCGCCAGATCAGCGCGCTCCCGCCGCCGGCCAGCCGCGGGATCACGTCGATCCGCCACAGCGGCCGGGACCGGTCCAGATGCTGGGCGAAGATGCCCGCGACCAGCGCCCGGAACCCGGCCTCGATCCGACCGCGGCCCCGGCCGGCCGGCGCCTCCACCACGTGGGCGGTGACATCCACCTGCGGGTCCGGCACCCACCAGGGCTCGCCATCGATCTCGCCCAGCCGCATGGACAGCCCGGGGCGCGCGGGGCAGCCGCCCGGCGATCGACGCCCGCAGCGCATCGAGGGCGCAGCGTGCCGTCCAGCATGATGACCTTGCAGGTGTGCCCGGCCACGGTCTCGTTCTCCAGGGCGAGGATGCTCAGGTCCTCGCGGGAGAGGGGCCGCGCCCCCGGCAGCACCTCATGAGCCAGCATCGCCGACGCACCCCCCTACGCCGGGCCCCGCCGGCCCCCCGCCTATGCCGGGCCGGGCCCGGTCAATTCAGGCACTTTGCGTAGTCAGTACTATACGTATCGCTACGAACGGCGGCTGCGGCGGCCGGCCCGGCCGCCGCCGCGGGGCAGGCTGCCGGAGCGTCCCCGGCGTACAGTGCCCGTGACATACTCCTGGCTGCTGCCCGGGTACTGGCGTACCGGAGGGAGTCCCGATGAGCCCGGCCATGCCCTTCGACGAGGCCACCTCACGCCGGGTCGAGGCGACCTACCGCACGCCCGACGTCGCCGGGCAGCGCCGCGCCGTCCTGGCCGCGCTGGGCCTGAAGCCCGGCGAGCATGTCCTCGACATCGGGTCAGGACCGGGTTTCCTGGCCCGCGAGATGGGCCGCCAGGCCGGGCCGGATGGGTCGGTCACCGGCGTCGAGCCGAGCCAGGACATGCTCTCCATCGCCCGTGCCCGGCCCGGGGAGGCCGATTCGGCCCCGGTCGGGTTCCGGGCGGGCGAGGCCATCGCCCTGCCCTGCGCCGGGGAGTCGTTCGACGCCGTCACCTCGACCCAGGTGTACGAGTACGTCGATGACGTGCCTGCCGCGCTGGCCGAGGCCTGGCGGGTGCTGCGCCCGGGTGGCAGGCTGCTCGTGCTCGACACCGACTGGGACTCGATCGTGTGGCGGTCCAGCGACCATGACCGGATGCGCCGCGTGCTGCGCGCCTGGGACGGCCACCTGGCCGACCCCCACCTGCCGAGGCGGCTCACCGGGCTGCTCGCGGGACGCCGGCTTCTCGGTGACCCACCAGGCGGTCATCCCGCTGCTGAACGTGGGCTACGACCCGGACACCTACAGCGCGGGGCTGATCGGATTCATCTCCGCGTTCGTGCCCCGGCACAGCGACATCAGCGCGGGCGAGATCGCGTCCTGGGCCGAGCGACCTCGCCGGGCTCGGCCCCGGCTACTTCTTCAGCCTCAACCGCTACCTGTTCCTCGCCGTCAGGAACTAGACCCGCACAGGCCGCAGGCCCGGCCGCCGCGGCGCCGCATCACCCGGGGCGCCGGATCACCCGAAGGGAACGTGACCCATGAACTTCATGCTGATCATGAAGAACGAGAAGTCTGACCTGGTGGCCATCGGGCCAGTGGCCCTGGAGTACCAGGCCGCGGTGCTCCGCGATGAGATCGAGGACAGCTCCGGCTGGACGGGCGTCGGGATCGCCCGGATCCTCACCGAAACGCAGGCCCGCGACGTCGCCACCGCCGCGCAGCCGTAGCGGCGGAAGTCACTGCGGCGGGGATCGCTCAGGCCTCAGGGGTGTACCGCCGGGGCCATGACCAGGCCTCGCCCGGGGGGACGTCGCGGGCGGCCGGGCTCAGGGCTTGTCCCGCCTGTTCGCCGAGCAAGGCCATCTCGTAGGCGACCTGGCCGATGTCGGAGTCGGCCCCGGCCAGGACGACCAGGACGGCGCCGTGGCTGACCGGCCGCACCATCAGCAGGCCCTCCTGCATCACCACGACGCTCTGGACGACCGGCCCTCCCTCGAAGATCCGGGCCGCGCCGCGCGTCAGGCCGGACAGGCCGGACGTGATCGCCGCCAGCTGGTCCACACGGTCGGGCGGGAAGTCGCGGGAGCACGCCAGCGGAAGGCCGTCGGCCGAGACGACCGCCGCGCGCGCGACATCGGGGACCCGGTCCGCGAACGCGGTGATAAGCCAGTTGAGGTCAGGCACCTCCGCCACGCGCACCCCTCCCTGTTGCCGCGCACCCTCGTCCGGGTCAGCGCGCATCATCCCCCGGGAGCCCCAGGCGGGGGCCAGATGACGGCGAGAACGCATTCTGCCCAGTCGTCGGGAATCCGCCGGGAGCGCAGGTAACGCGCATAGAACGAGCCGACGAGCAGGCTGACCGCGGTATCGGGGTCAAGGCCTGGCTCCAGCTGGCCAGCCCGCACGCCCCGGGCCAGTGCCTGCCGCAGGCCCTCACTGGCCGGCTCATCGATCCGCTGCCGGAAGCGCTCGAGGAGTTCCGGGTTACGCTGCTCCTCGGCCAGGAGGGTGCCGAGGATGGCCATCCCGTTCCGCCTGGCCAGGTTGGCCTGCAGGTTCTCCAGGATGGCCAGCGCGTCGGCGCGCGGGTCAGCGGTGGCGCGGGGCAGCGGCTCGGTCCGCATGGCGCTGATCGCGGCCATGGTCAGGTCGAGCTTGTCGCGGAACCTGCGGCGCAGGCTCGGCGGCGTGGTGCCGGCCGCGGCCGCTACCCCTTCCATCGACATCCCGGCGTACCCGCGCTCCGCCAGCTGGAGTACCGCGGCCCGGAGGATGGCGGTGTCCAGGCCCGTATCCCGGGGACGCCCGGGGGACCTGGACCCGGCACCGCTGGCCCTCACCAGCCCGGCGCCGGGCAGCCCCCTGGGCCAGGCGCCGGCCGTCGCCGCGCACCGGGCGCCGTTCCCGAGCGCCGTCCCGTGCCCTACCCGCATGTATCCACCATTGGCCTCCCCACCTCCCACACGGGGAAGACCGCCGCGGCCCGCTGAGCCGTTACTTTCGGGAACGAACCGTTCAGAGGTGGCTAAATCTCCTGCGGAGCAGGCGTTTTCGTGCCGATACTCGCCTGTGTGATCGGCGATGACTTCCCAGCCGTACTCGCCGCAGCGCAGGACGGCAGCGAAGATGCGTTCGCTGCGCTGTGGCGCGACGGCCACCCGGCCATGCTGCGCTACCTGCGGGTCGCCGCGCCGGACGCCGCGGAGGACGTCGCCGGGGAGATCTGGGTCCAGGTGATCCGGGGCCTGGCAGGCTTCCGCGGCGACGAAAAGGCCTGGCGCGCCTGGCTGTTCACGATCGCCCGCAGGCGTGCCCTGGACGAACGCCGGCGGCGCGCACGTCACCCGGTGGCGCCGCTCATGGATCTGCCGCGGCATCTGGAACCGAGCACCCCCGATGCGGCCGGGCAGGCCCTGGACAACCTGGCCTCCGAGGCGGCCCTCGCCGCCGTGGCGGCCCTCCCGCCCCACCAGGCGGAGGTGATCCTGCTCCGGGTGGTGGCCGGGCTGGACACCGAGACGGTCGCCCGGCTGGTGGGCCGGAGCCCGGGGGCGGTCCGGGTCGCCGCGCACCGGGGCCTGCGCGGGCTGGCCCAGATCATCACCATGACCGGTGTAACGCCATGAACGGCCGCGGCGGTTGGGACGGTGACATGCCGAACTCCCCGGGGTCAGTACGAGGCGGCGTCCCGCCGGTCGAAGACGCCGCCTACGAGGCGCTGCTCGCCGGGAGCCTCCGGCCAGCGGACGCAGACGAGGGGCTGCGCCCGCTGGCGGAGGCCGTCGCGGCGCTGACCGTGGCGCCGTCCGCCCGCGAGGCGGCGGGCGAGGCGGACGCCAGGGCCGCCTATCGCGCCGAGTTCGTCCGGCCCTCCCGTCCCGCGCGGGCCGGCCGCCGGCGCAGGCGGGTGCTCGCCTCGGTGCTCGCCGCCAAGCTGGCGGCGGCGGCGGTCGTGACCGCCGGTGGCCTGACCGCCGCGGCCTACGCGAACGTGCTGCCCGCCCCGGTGCAGAACTTCGCGCACCGCACCGTGGGCGCGCCCGCGCCGCACGCGGCCTCGCCTGCGGGGCGGCCAGCCACCCCGGCCGGGCCGGGGCCGTCCGGCCCGGGGGCCAGCCACCCTGGCCGCACGCCGTCCGCGGCGCCTTCGCACAGCCCGGCTGGCCGCTCCCCCGGGAAGCCGGCCAGTCCACCCGGCCCACCCGGGCCATCCCAGTCACCCGGCCCACCCGGGCCATCCCAGTCACCCGAGCCACCCCAGCCACGAGCCCTCCAGCCACCCAACCGGGCACCCCTAGCGAGGATCCGCACGGGCCAGCGGCCACGGCCGGCACGGCGCACGATCCCGCGGTGCGGGCACCGGCCCCGGATAGGGCCGGGTGCCTGCCGGCGGCCAGTACCGTAAGGGCTCTATGTCTTCTCCTGGATTGCTGCTCGCGGGGCCGTTACCGGCTGGAGCGCCGGATCGCCGCCGGCGGGGTGGGCGAGGTGTGGCGGGCGGAAGACCTGGTGCTGGCCCGGCCCGTGGCGGTGAAACTCCTCCAGCCGGGCTACGCGAGCCACCCGCAGACGCTGGCCAGGTTCCGCGCGGAGGCCCGGCACGCCGGCTCGCTGACTCACCCCGGCATCGCGCAGGTCTACGACTACGGGGAGTCCGGCCCGGCGGGGGCGCCCTACCTGGTCCTGGAGCTGGTGGACGGCCCGTCGCTGGCCGGATCGCTGGCCGGCGGCCCGCTGGACAGCGCGGCCGCGATGGACGTGGTCGCCCAGGTCGCCGCCGGCCTGGCCGCCGCCCACGCCGCCGGCCTGGTTCACCGCGACGTCAAGCCCGCCAACCTGCTGATGGGCCGCGATGGCCAGGTGAAGATCACCGATTTCGGGATCGCGCACGCGGCGGGCTCCGCACCGATCACCCAGGTAGGCACGCTGGTGGGCACCCCGGCCTACCTGGCCCCGGAGCGGGCCGCCGGGCCAGCCCGCCACCCCGGCCAGCGACGTGTACTCCCTCGGCATCGTGGCGTTCGAATGCCTGACCGGGACAGCTCCCCTTCCAGCGGCACCCCGATGGAGATCGCGGCCGCGAGCCGGCTCCAGCCGCTGCCGCCGCTGCCCGCCGGCCGTGCCAGCCGCGGTGGCGGCGCTGGTCACCGACCTGACCGCCAAGGACCCGGCGGACCGGCCGGGGAGCGCCGCGGAGGTCGCCGCCCGGGCCGCCCGGCTGCGCGACACGCTGGACGCCGGGCGGCCAGCGCGGTCCGGCCGCCCGGGAACGGCGGCCGCGCCGCCCGGACGGCCGCCTGCGCGCGCGCATACGGCCGTCCTGCCCGATCCGCAGGCTCCGACGACCGAGATGCCGGACTGGCCACCGGACGGACCGGGGTCCGGGCGGCCCGACCACCCAGGGCCGGGGCGGCCAGGCCGGGCCCGGGCCGCCTGGGTCGCCGGGCTGGCCGCCGTCGTGGTGGCCCTGGCCGCGTGGCTGCTGGCCAGCGCCGGCAGCGGGCCGCCTAGCCCCGCCGCCCGCCCACCCCAGGCGTCCCCCGCCGCCAGCACCCAGGGCCCGGCGACGGTGACCGTCAACGCCGCGGCCCTCGTGGGCCATCCGGTGGGCGCGGTGCGCCTGCGGCTGGCCCGCCTGGGCCTGCGCTCCCAGGTGGTCCGGTCGGCGGCCGGGGAACAGCGGCCCGGCGTTGTCGTGTCCGTGCAGCCCACCGGGCGCGTGACGCCAGGAACCGTCATCACGGTGACGGCCGCGGCCGCGCGCCCCGGCCACCGTCATCATCAGGCCAAGCACCACGGGGACGGGAACGGCGGCCCCGGGCCGGGCGGGGACTGACTCCGCGTTCCCCGACGGGCACGCGGACCTGATCAGGGAAATGGTCGCCAGCTGGCCTAGGACGTTAACTGCGCGTTCCGGGCCGGCCCGGAACGCGCAGTTCCTTAGTGGGCCGCGTCGTACTTGCGCTCCACGTCCGCCGGGATCCGTCCCCGGTCGCTGACCACGAGGCCCTGCGCCTTGGCCCAGTCCCGGACGCTGGCGCTGTGCTGGCGGGTGCTGGCTGTCCTGCGGCTTGCGCCGGGAACCCGCCTGACCTTCCTGGCGTGCGGGATGAACCGCTGGGCGACCTTGTCCAGGCCCCGGCCGTCCTTCACGCACAGATCGATCTCGAGCGTCTGCCCGTCGAGGCTGATCGACCGGGTCCGCGTCTCCTTCGTGCCTCCACAAAGGTCGCAAGTCATCGTGACAGTAGTCTGTGTCGCCATTTCCCCACCCCTGAAGCTCCGTTACCGCTCCGCGTGAGGATACACGGCTCAGCCATTCACCCACGTCAGGGACTCGCCCAAGGCGGGGATTCAGAGCGTTTCAGGCGACCGCCGGGCTCGCCAGCACATCGAAGTCCCCCGTCTTCACCCGCTCCAGGAACACGGCCCACTCCCCCGGGGTAAACACGAGCGGGTCCCGGCCGGGGAACTTGGAGTCGCGCACCAGGACGTTGACGTCTTCCACGCCCTGGCGCCAGGCGATCTCCACGCAATTGCCGTCGGTGCTGTGGCTGGACTTCCGCCACGGCAGATCCGCGCTGTCCATGAACTCCACGAGAGGCGCCCTTCGTAAGCTGGCCGCGAGCGATTCGCGCTGCCTGACCTGCGCCACCAGCGTGCGGCAGGCGCCTGGACGCCAACCTTGCACCCGCCCTGACGCTTACCTTGCCGCCCAGGTCACAGCGGTTGCTGCGCACCTCTTAGCGAAACGGAGCGCCTAGCGGGGAGCCATCGCGGCGCAGACGGCGAGCAATTCCGCGTGCCGGAGCGCGGCGAGCACCGTGGGGTGCACCGTGAGGCTGAGCTGCTCGGTCGCGGTGACGGTGACCGAGTTGGCTCCGGTGCGGCTGGCTGCGCCCAGCTGGGTGTACCCGAGGACGTTGCCGGTGTGCCCGTACATGGTTCCGCACCGGGTGCGGTAGCGGAAGATCGCCAGTCCGGCCGCGTTGGCCCCGGGGCCGGGCGGAGATGAGCTGCCCGCGGCGAACCGCAGCTGGGCTGCCTGCACCCGCCGGGAGAAGAACCGGTGCGCGAGGTAGGCGCGGATGAACCGGTTGGTGTCGGCCGCGGTGGCGACGATTCCGCCGGCGGCCCACGCGGCGGAGGCGGTGTACACCTCACTCACATCCTCGGCCGGGTGCCCGGGCTGCAGCGCGTACCCGTGCAGGTAGGGGCGGGGCAGCCGGTACCCGGCGGGAGGCTGGCCTGGCGGAGGCCAGCTGGCCGGTAGACGAGCCTGCGCAGCAGGGCGCGGTAGCTGCGGCCGGCCGCCGCGCGGGCCATCAGGGCGACGGCCGTGTTGTCGGAGTTGTCGTACTCATAGCGGCTGCCCGGCCTGAACTGCAGCGGCTTGTGCCAGACGTACCGCAGCAGCCGGCGGGGCGGGATGGGCCGGCGCGGCGCTCTCTGGAGGCGCCGGGCCAGCGCCTGGCTCGAGGTGTAGTCGGGCAGGCCGCTGCGGTGCTGGAGCATCTCGCCCAGCGTGACGCGGTGCCAGGCCCTGGGCAGCCCGGGCAGCCATCGCCCGATCGTGTCCGTGAGCCGGAGCCTTCCCCGGCTGACGAGGCTGAGCGCCACGGCCCCGTTGAAGGCCTTGGAGAAGCTGGCCAGCCGCTGGTGGTCACGGGTGGACAGGGGCCGGGGATGAGCCAGGCTCGCGGTGCCCGCCTGGTACACGGCACGGCGGCTGCCCTGCTGGACGATCACGATGACGCCGGGCGGCCCGGACGGCATGGCCACCAGCTTGTTCAGGGCCTGCTGGAGGAGCGCTCCGCCGGGGGCTGAGCCTCCCGCCCGGGCGGCCGCAGCCGCGCGGCCGGGTGCGGCGGGCATCGCGGCGGCCAGGACGCCGCTCACGGCCACGGCTGCGGCCACCCTCGTCACGCAAAGTCGTCGTGTCATGACTCATAGTAATCACACGTTCACGCTGCGTCCTGGCCCGCCGTCCGGGCCAGCTCTGGCCCTTCCGGCCGTACTCCCGGTCAGGGTGGCAGCGGTGAGGGGTGCCGGGGCTCGTAGATGGGAAATTCCGACCCGTCCGGCAGGCGGACCGCGGCCAGCAGCCCCCACCCTTGATCGGTGACGTCCTTCGCTACTTCGATTCCTTGGCCCCGCAATTCGGCGAGTGTCGCCTGGATGTCATCACACATCAGGTAAAGCTCATGGTGAGCGTCACCTTCGGTGGGATGCACGGCCAGCTCGGCTGGGGGCAGGGCGAAAATCAGCCAGCCACCGCCCGCATCCACCGACGGCAGTTCGAGCACATCCTTGAAGAAGGCGCGAACCTTCGCGGCTTCGGGCGAGAACACGATCGCATGAGCGCCAGTGATCACGCCCTGAGCCTAACTGCCTGGCCAGCGAAAGCGGGAAGGTGGCTGGAGAACCGCCACCGGGCGAGTCACGGGCGGACGGCCCGGAGCAGCACGTAGTCGATTATCCGGCGTCGCCAGAGCAGGTTCACCTGCCGCAGCAGCAAGCGCGCGGCGGCCTGCTGTCCGGCCGGCGCAGCGGCCGCCGCCCCGTGGGCCAGCCGCGCCGCGGCGAGCCGGATCGCGGGGGCGATCACGCGATCACCGCAGACCGTGACCTCCACCTCGGCCAGGCCAGCGGCCCGTGCGGCCGCAGCGATCTGCCCCGCGGTCATGGCCATGCTGGGCCGCAGCCCGAACACGCGCAGCTGAGTCAGGCCAGCCAGCAGCTCGGCGGGGCTCAGCGGCCACCGCTGGACCGGGATGTCGGAGATGCTCAGCACGCCGCCCGGCCGCAGCACCCGGTAACACTCTGCGAAAAAGGCCTGGCGGGAGCGGAAATGGAACGCTGCCTCCACGCTGATGACCCCGTCGATGGTCTGTCGGCGACCGGCAGCCGGGTAGCGTCTGCCGCCACGGCCGCGGCCCCGGCCTCCCTGAGCCGCTCCCGGCCCGCCGCCAGCTGCCACTCGGTGATGTTCACCGCCACCAGCCGGCGCGGGCGGACCGCCCCGGCGATCAGCGGATCCTGGGTACCGAGCCCGTTCCCTGCATCCAGGATCACGCCCCCGGCGGGCAGCGCGGACGCGAGCGTCGTGACCAGCCGCCGGCAGGCGTCTTCGGCCTCAGCCTCCGAACCCGGCCCCTCCCACAGCCCCAGGTTCAGCCAGCCGGGGCCGGCGCCAGGAAGAAATCCGATCCGATGCTCTCGTAAACCCGCGCGGCGGGATTGCGGCCCTGCCGGAACATCGCGGCCACGTGCCGTCCATGCTGGCGCGTCCATCCCGCGATCGACGCTGGCCTGGCTGCCATCCCACACCCCCCTGCGGAACACTGCTCCGCCGCGGACTGACCACACAGTTACCAAGCTCATCTGGTGATTAAACCTGCGCGCCGGGCGGGTCTGGCGATCTGGGCACATCTGCCGCCCCGGGCTGGTGTCGGGGGCCCGCGGGCCGGGGATGATCGCGATCGCACGTTTCTTCTCCCGCGCGTAGCAGTTCTTACCCCGCACTCCTTGCGCTACCGACCCGAAGGAGACCCGGATGACGTCACGAGCGGCTTTCTCACCCGAGGAGTGGAAGGTGGTGCTCGAAGGCCCGCCGAGCGCCGGCATGATCGTGGTCACCGCGGCGCGCGGGGGAATGATCCGCGAGTCAATCGCGATGTCGAAGGCCTACGCCGAAGCGCGCGCCCAGCACGGCGAGAGCGAGCTCCTCGACGAGATCGTCGCGGCCAAGCCCGAGACAGACCACACGAGGTATCACTCCGCCGCGGAACTCAGGGAGAACGGGCTGAAGCACCTCCGCGACGCGGTGGCCCTGCTCGGCAGCAAGGCGACGACCGGGGAACTCGACGAATACCGGCGCTTCGTCCTCGCTCTCGCGGGCAAGGTCGCGGCGGCGCACAAGGAGGAAGGGCAGAGCGTGAGCCCCGCCGAGGCTGAGGCGATCCAGGAGATCACGACGGCGCTCGGGCCTGCCAGTTCATGACCCGGGATCAGGCCGTAGCTCATAATGCATGATCTGGTACCGCATGAGGCGGTGGGCCAGCGGGACGAGCACCGCCTGCAGCAGCAGGTGGCTCGCGCCAGGGCCCGGGCGGCGATACGGGCCTGCTCGTCCCACAGCAGGGTGGCGCGAGCACGGATATCCGGCCCGGTGCGCCTGCCGCGAAGGGTAGCGGCCGCGACCTGGACGTGGGGGTTGTTGCGCAGGCGCTTGGTCTTCCAGACCTGGTCATAGGAGCGGAAGAACGCACAGTCGCCCTCGAAGGCAATACTCACCGGCGTCTCGACCGCTGTCCCATCACGCTTGTAAGTGGTCAGCAGGATGGTCCGGGCGTCCCTGACCGCCTCGAGATTGCTGGTCACCTTGCCTCCCTTCGCTGGCGCTCCTTCCGTAGGACGAGCCGCTCTGCCCCGCTGTGACATCTGGCCCGGGAGCGCGCCAGCGCGCCCAGCCGGGGTGCGGCTACGCTTAACGGGCAGCCCGCGGTCCGCGGGAACACGCCGCGGTAACCCAGGGAGACTGGCGGGCATGGCACAGAGCATCCAGGCTGGCGACAAGGCCCCCGACTTCACCCTTCCGGCCCAGTCCGGTGACCTGGTCCGGCTGCAGGACCGGCTCGGCGAACGGGTCGTCGTCCTGTACTTCTACCCCAGGGACGACACCCGCGGCTGCACCGCCGAGGCGTGCGCGTTCCGCGACAGTTATGAGGTCTTCGCGGAGGCCGGCGCCGAGGTGATCGGCGTCAGCTCCGACTCGGTCGAAAGGCACGCCGCCTTCGCGGGCAAGCACGAGCTGCCGTTCACGCTGCTCAGTGACAAGGGCGGCCAGGTCCGCAAGCTCTACGGGGTGCCGGCCGTGCTCGGCCTGCTGCCCGGCCGGGTCACCTACGTCATCGACCGCCAGGGCACGGTCCGGCACACCTTCAACTCCATGACGAACATCGGCCAGCACGTCAGCGACGCGGTGAAGGTGGTCCGGGAACTGCAGGCCGGCCAGGCGGCCTGACGGGATCATGCCGGCCCTGATCGACACCGTCGCCTGGGTGCACCTCGAGGGCGGCCGGATCCTCTGCGCCCGGCCCCGCGGTAAGGACGTCTTCTACATCCCCGGCGGCAAGCGCGAGGGGGCGGAAACCGACCTGCAGGTCCTGCTGCGCGAGATCACCGAGGAACTGGCGGTCACGCTGCTGCACGGCACCGTGCGGCATGTGGGCACCTACGAGGCAGCCGAGCGCAACGGCCATCCGGGCGGCACGCTCGTGCGCATGAGCTGCTACACGGGCGACTACTCCGGGACGCTCACCCCCAGCAGCGAGATCGACGAGCTCGCGTGGTTCTGCTACGCCGACCGTCCCCGGGTGCCGCCCGTCAACCAGCTGCTCTTCGACGATCTGCAGGCCACCGGCCGGCTCCGGTGACGCGCACCCGGCCAGGCCCTATCCGCCGGGCGGGGTGCCGTCCGGCCGGGGTTCCGCGGTGACTCCGCCGGCCGGCCACCGGGACGGCCCGCGGGTGGCCATCTCCTCGTAGCTGGCCCACCGCTGCCGGACCTCATGCTCGGCCAGCCCGAGCAGCCGCTCGGCCTCGGCCGGGTGGGTGTTCATCAGGATCCGGTACCGCAGTTCCCGGCTCGTGTAGTCGGCCAGCGGGATGCGCGGCCGCGGCGAGTCCAGCAGGAACGGGTTGCGCCCGTCGGCGCGCAGCACCGGGTCGTACCGGATCAGCGGCCAGTACCCGCTGGCCACGGCCCGGTACTGCTGGTCCATGCCCTTGCTCATGTCGATCCCGTGCGCGATGCAGTGGCTGTAGGCGATGACCAGCGACGGCCCGTCGTAGGCTTCCGCCTCCCGCAGCGCCCGCAGCGTCTGCTGCGGGTCGGCCCCCATCGCGACCCGCGCGACGTACACGTTGCCGTAGGCGATGGCCTGCATGGCCAGGTCCTTCTTGGGCACCGTCTTGCCGGCCGCGGCGAACTTGGCCACCGCGCCGAGCGGCGTGGCCTTGGACGCCTGGCCGCCCGTGTTCGAGTACACCTCGGTGTCGAGCACCAGCACGTTGACGTTGCGGCCGCTGGCCAGCACATGGTCCAGGCCGCCCGAGCCGATGTCATAGGCCCAGCCGTCCCCGCCGACCAGCCAGACGCTGCGCCGGACCAGATGGCCGAGCACGCTCTTAATATCCGCAACGAGGACCTCACCGGGCCCGTCGATCGCGTCGAGCCGGCGGGTCAGCTCGGCGACCCGGGCCCGCTGCGCGGCGAACTCGGACTCCCGGCGCTGCGGCGCGGAGAGGATGTCGTCCACCAGGTCCGGGCCGATCTGGTCGCGAAGCTGGGCCAGCCGGGCTCCGGGCCAGCCCCAGGTGCAGGTCCGCGGCGAGCCGGAAGCCCAGCCCGAACTCCGCGTTGTCCTCGAACAGCGAGTTGGACCAGGCCGGGCCCCGGCCGGCCGCATCCACCGTCCATGGCGTCGTCGGCAGGTTGCCGCCGTAGATCGACGAGCAGCCGGTCGCGTTCGCGATCATCAGCCGGTCGCCGAACAGCTGGGACAGCAGCTTGATGTAGGGGGTTTCGCCGCAGCCCGCGCAGGCGCCGGAGAACTCGAACAACGGCTGCAGGAACTGGGTGCCGCGGACGGTGCCGAAGTCCGCCCGGGCCCGGTCGTTGACCGGCAGCGTCTCGAAGAAGGCGATGTTCTCCCGCTCCGCCGCGACCAGCGGCTCGCGCGGCGCGAGGTTGATGGCCCGTTTGCCTGGCTCGCTGGGTGAGGCCACCGGGCAGGCTTCCACGCACAGCGCGCAGCCGGTGCAGTCCTCCACGTAGACCTGCAGCGAGTACCGGGTGTCCGGCACGCCCCGCGCGTCCAGTGGCATGGACGGGAAGGTGTCCGGTGCCCCGGCCAGCTGGGCCTGATCATAGAACTTGGACCGGATCACGCTGTGCGGGCAGACGAAGCTGCAGTTGCCGCACTGGATGCACAGGTCCGGATCCCATTCCGCGACCAGTTCAGAGATGTTGCGCTTCTCGAACGCCGTGGTGCCGCTGGGGTAGGTGCCGTCCACCGGCAGGGCGCTGACCGGGAGGGCGTCACCGCGCCCGGCCATCATCTCCGCCGTGACCCGGCGGACGAAGTCGGGGGCGTCGTCCGGCACCACCAGGGGCAGCCCCCGGATGGCGGTCGCCGTGGCCGGTACCTTCACCAGGTGCAGCGAGGCCAGGGCCTGGTCCACCGCGGCGTTGTTGCGCTCGACGACCTCGGCGCCGCGCCGGCCGTAGGTCTTGGCGATGGCCGCCTTGATGGCGGCGATCGCCTCGTCCCGGGGCAGTACCCCGGAGATGGCGAAGAAGCAGGTCTGCAGCACCGTGTTGATCCGCCCGGGCAGGCCAGCCTCGCGGGCCACCTCGGTGGCGTCGATGACGTAGACGGTGATCTGCTTGGCCAGGATCTGGTCCTGGACCGGCCGCGGCAGGCTGTCCCAGACGTCCGCGGCCGGGCGTGGCGTGTTGAGCAGCAGCGTCGCCCCGGGGGCGGCCACGCCCAGCACGTCGGCCCGCTCCAGCAGCTCCGCCTGGTGGCAGCCGACGAAGCTGGCCGCCTGGACCAGGTAGGGCGCCCGGATGGGCTCCGGCCCGAAGCGCAGGTGCGAGACGGTCTGCGAGCCCGACTTCTTGGAGTCGTAGACGAAATATCCCTGGGCGTTCAGTCCCCTGTCCGCGCCGAGGATCTTGATGGTGTTCTTGTTGGCGCCGACCGTCCCGTCCGAGCCGAGGCCGAAGAACACGGCCCGGACCGTGCTGGCCGGCTCGATGTCCAGGTCGCCGTAGTCCAGGCTGGTCCGGCTGACGTCGTCGGTGATGCCGATGGTGAACCTCGGCTTCGGGTGCCCGGTAGCCAGCTCGGCGAAGACGCCCGCCACCATGCCCGGGGTGAACTCCTTGGAGGACAGCCCGTACCGCCCGCCGGTCACGACCGGCATGACCTCCCGCGTTCCCGCGGCGTGCGCCTCGGCGAGCGCGGCGAGCATGTCGAGGAACAGCGGCTCGCCCAGCGATCCGGGTTCCTTGGTCCGGTCCAGCACCGCGACCTGGCGGGCCGACGGCGGCAGCGCGGCCAGCACCGCGGCCGCGGGGAACGGGCGGTACAGCCGGACGGTGACCACCCCGACCCGCTCGCCCCGGGCGGCCAGGTACTCCGCGGTCTTCGCCGCGGTCTGGGCGCCGGACCCCATGATCACGATGACCCGCTCGGCGTCCGGGTGCCCGATGTAGTCGGCCAGGTGGTACTGGCGGCCGGTGCGTGCGGCCAGCGCGTCCATCGCCGCGGTGACCGCGCCGGGAACCTTCGCGTAGAACGGGTTGACCGTCTCCCGGGCCTGGAAGTACACGTCGGGGTTCTGCGCCGTGCCGCGGATGAAGGGGCGATCCGGGGACAGCGCCCGGCCCCGGTGGTCCCGGATCAGCTGCTCGGGGATGAGCGCGCGCAGGTCGTCGTCCGTGAGCAGATCGATGGTGTTCAGCTCATGCGAGGTACGGAACCCGTCGAAGAAGTGCACGAACGGCACCCTCGTCGCCAGCGAGGCAGCCTGCGCGACCAGCGCCAGGTCGTGCGCCTCCTGGACGCATGACGAGGCGAGCAGCGCAAAACCCGTCTGCCGTACCGCCATCACGTCGGCGTGATCACCGAAGATCGACAAGCCCTGCGCCGCCAGAGACCGGGCGGCCACGTGCAGCACCGTGGAGGTGAGCTCCCCCGCGATCTTGTACATGTTGGGGATCATCAGCAGCAGGCCCTGCGACGCGGTGAACGTCGTAGCCAGGGCGCCGCTCTGCAGCGCGCCGTGCAGCGCGCCCGCCGCGCCGCCCTCACTCTGCATCTCGACCACGGAAGGCACACTGCCCCACAGATTCGGCCGGCGCTGGCTGGACCACTCGTCGGCTAGCTCGGCCATGGGCGAGGACGGGGTGATCGGGTAGATGCAGCACACCTCGTTGAGCCGGTAGGCGACCGATACGGCCGCCTCGTTGCCGTCGATCGTGGTCCGCATCAGCGCTGCTCCTGGATCATCTCGATGGCATGCACCGGGCACTGGTCGTGGCAGGTCGCGCAGCCGGTGCAGCGGTCGTAGTCGAAGCGGTAGTTGAACGGCGTGTCGTGGGCGTGGCCGGCGGGGAGGCTGGGGCCGAGCTTGATGATGGCGTCCTCCGGGCAGGCGCCCAGGCACCCGTCGCATTCGATGCAGTTCCCGCAGGACAGGCAGCGGCCCGCCTCGTAGGTCGCCTGCTCTGCGCTGAGCCCGCCGACTACCTCGGCGAAGTCGGCGACCCGGCCTGCCGGCTCACGTTCCGGCTGGCGGCGCTGGCCCGCGTCGGTGAGGTACCACGGGTGCAGGAGGCCGAACTCGGCGGTGTCGTGCTTGGGGGGCGTCAAGGCGGGCTCGCCGCGCAGGTAGGCGTCGATGAACCGGGCGGCCTTCTTGCCGTGCCCGACCCCGACGGTGACGGTCCGCTCGTCGGGCACCATGTCCCCGCCCGCGAATACGCCCGGGCAGCCGGTCATCATCGACGGCGACACCACCACCGTGCCGTCCCGCTTGAATTCCACGCCGGGCACCGGGCGGAGGAAGGCGGTGTCGGCGTCCTGGCCCACCGCCAGGATCAGGGTGTCGGCGGCCAGCGTCTCCATCTGCCCGGTCGGCTGCGGGAAACCCGAGTCGTCGAGCTCCATGACCTCGACGGTCATCTCCGGCCCCTCGAACGCGGTGATCGTGTGCAGCCAGTTGATGCGCACGCCCTCGCGCTCGGCTTCCTGGGCTTCTTCCTCGTGGGCGGGCATCTGGGCCCGGGTCCGCCGGTAGACGATGGTCGCGTCGTCCGCGCCCAGGCGGCGGGCCACCCGGGCCGCGTCCATCGCGGTGTTGCCGCCGCCGTAGACGGCGACCCGGCGGCCGATCACCGGGTGCGCCCCGGAGGCGACGTCGCGCAGGAACGACACCGCGTCCACCATCCGGCTGGCGTCCCGGGCCGGGATGTCCACGTGCTTGGACAGGTGCGCACCGACCGCCACGAAGACCGCGTCGAAGTCCCCGGCCTTCCGCTCAGCGTCCAGGTCCGACACCGGGTGCCCGCAGGTGATGGTCACCCCGAGCGCCTCGATCCGGCTGATCTCGGCGGCCAGCACGTCGCGGGGCAGCCGGTAGGCGGGGATCCCGTAGCGCATCATTCCGCCCGGCTCCGGGCTGGCGTCCCGGATCTCCACCTGGTGCCCGAGGCGGGCCAGATGGTAGGCGGCGGACAGCCCGCTCGGCCCGGCCCCGATGACCAGCACCCGCCGGCCGGTGGGCGGCGGCGGCGGATCGAAGGCCCAGCCCTGGTCCAGCGCCAGGTCGCCGAGGTACCGCTCGACCGCGTGAATGGATACCGGGCTGTCCAGCTCGGCGCGGTTGCACGCGGTCTCGCAGGGGTGGTAGCAGACCCGGCCGTGGATGCCGGGCAGCGGGTTGTCGGCGACCAGCTGGCGCCACGCCGGCTCCGGCTGGCCGGCCTGGATGTCGGCCAGCCAGGCCTGGATGTTCTCCCCGGCCGGGCAGCCCGCGTTGCAGGGCGGCAGCAGGTCCAGGTAGACCGGCCGCCGGGCGCGGACCGGCCCGGCCCGCGGCGCGCCGTGCACGAGGTCCGGCAACGGCGTGATGTCCCGCCGGGGCGCGTTGGCGTTGTGGTGCGCGCGCAGCCCGTCGTCGTTCATGCTGGCGTCGTTCATGCCGTTTCCGTCGCCCTCCGGATGCGCCGGCCGGTGATGTGGGTCGGGATTATGCGGATGAATTGCTCCTTGGCGCCGCCCGGCCCAGGCCTGCACGCCCAGGCTGGCGATAGGCGCGAGTTCCTCCTCGGAATCCACGAAGTGCGCGGCGCCCTGGATGAGGACGCTCCATCCCTCCTGCGTGACCGGCCGCATCTGGTCGATCTCGAACGCGACGTTGTACTCCGCATCGGCGATCCCGGTGCGCAGGTCCGCCACCATCGAGCTGTGCAGCCCGGTACGGAAGACGATCGTTCCCTCATGCAGGTCGTAGTTGACGGGCAGCACCGTCGGCCCGAACCGGCTGGTGTACCCGATCCGGCCCACGCCACCTCCGGCGATCAGCGGCAGGCACTCCGCCTCGCCCAGGATCTCGACGACCGGTTCGGAGATCGCTTGCGGACGGCGGCCGGTGTCCGGTTGCTGAGTTGGCACGGCGGTCTCCCCTCTCGTGGCCGGCTTTCCTGACCGGCTCGTCAAACCTGCTGGTAGCGGCCTGCACCCAGTCTTGCTTCTCCGGCCGCGCTTGCTAAGGACCAAAGGGCCCGACCGCGGGGCACCTACGGCCCTGCACCGCCCGGCCGCCCGGCTTATGGTGACCCGGTCCGCCGCACCCGGAACTAGGGCCGGATGGCCCTGGGAAGGCCGCCCCGCAGGCGAGACGGTAGAAAGCGGGGATCCTCTGGCCGCTGGCCGGAGCCCGATTGGAAGGAAGAGGTCATGGCCGGAATCATCGTGGGCGTCGACGGATCGCACGGGGGCCACCTCGCCCTGCAGTGGGCGATGAAAGAGGCGGCCGCCCATCATGCGCCGCTGACCGTGCTGACCGTGCATGCGGTTGCGGCCAGCGGCTGGACAGGCAACCCGATCATTCTTCCCCCGGACGCGATTGATCTGGAGAAGATCCGGCAGGCAGTGGAGGAGGCGGTGACGGAGGCCTCCAGCCAGCTGGGCGAGTCCCGGCCCGCGTCGGTGACGATCCGCGCCGTGAACGGTTTCCCCTCCCAGGAGCTCATCAACGCTTCCCGTGACGCTGACCTGCTGGTGGTCGGAGCCCGCGGCAACGGCGGGTTCGCGCGGCTGCGGCTAGGCTCGGTCAGCAACCAGGTCGTGCACCACGCGTACTGCCCCTGCGTCGTCGTGCCGGAAGAGGACTAGCCGGCCGGAAGGCCCGGCGGTGCCGGCCCGCGCAAGCTGGGCGGCCCGCCGGGCCTTCGTGCGCCTGGCGCGCTCGCGGAGCCCTCTGTTCTGCAGCGCCGCCCACCGCGCAGTACCGGCTTCCGGCGATTTCCGGTAAAGGCAATAATTGCCGTTAGGCGTCAGAATTACCCATTACATTCCCGGGGTTTCACGGAGCGCGATAAATGACCTCCCCCGGGTTATGCTCGGGATCTGGTGTATCACCAGAATGAATGCCGCCGGGAGTTTCCCCGCGTCATTAATCCTCGGGATATGTCAGATTAACTGCTTTCTTCGGCCTGCGGCCGCGGAGTAGGAAGGACCTGACCGGTGAGTTTTACCGCGAGCATGAGGCACGGCGCCGGGCCCGATGGGCCCCGGGGCCGCATCCGGGACAGGATGCGGCGGGGCGCCGGGACCCGTTGCGCGGCGGCCGCCACCTCGGGCGCACTGGCCGCGCTATGCGTCCTGGGCCTGGCCTCGCCGCTGGCGCCAGTGCCGGTCCCGCGGCCCCCGCGGGCCGCTCCACCCGCGCCGCCAGGTCCTGCACCTGCGGGCCATGCCGGCCGGGACGGTCACCTTCGGCCGTCGGCACGGCCGCCTCACGGTCCACGCGGTCATGTTCGGGCTCACGCCGGGCTTGTCCCACCGCGTGAACCTGATGGTACCCGGCCGCTCCGCGAGTATCCAGTTCAGCGCGCTCACCGCCAACGGCGTCGGCCAGGCCAACGCCACCCTGCGGAGCCGCTTCTCCGGCCGCCTGCCGCACGGCACCCGGCTGGTGATCCGCCTGGGCGCGGGCAGCGGCCGGGCTGCCCGCGCGCCGATCGCGGAGACCAGGCGGCTGGGCCAGTCTGGCCGCCTGGCCGCACCGGCTCATCGCGGTCGAGGTCAGCGCGGGCGGGGCCAGCTACGGCACGCCGCGGGGACAGGCCGCCCTCTCGTATAACGCCCACCGGCAGACGCTGACCGTCACCGTGAGCGCCAGCGGGGTCACCCCCGGGCCGCACGCGGCCCATATCCACCTCGGCAGCTGCATGAGCCAGGGGCCGGTCAAGTACATGCTGCGGGACCTGGTCGCCAGCCGCCGCGGCCGGATCACGCACGCGGTCCGGGTCTTCACCCACGTGACGGCGCCGATCCCGGCCCATGGCTGGTACCTCAACATCCATCAGGGCAACAGCGCGGACATCGCGAGCGGCGGCCAGCCGACCATGTTCTTCCGCCCGCTCCTCTGCGCGGATATCGGCCGCACGGCTCTGGCTCCATCGGCTCGATCCTGAGGACGGGCGACATAGTCACCGGCGTGCGCGCCGCGGGCGGCGGGAGCGTCATCCTGACCGGATCGGCGCCTACCGGCAGCGGCGCGCAGACCGCGCCGTTCCTGTACCGGGGCCGTCTCACGAGCGCCGCGGGAGCCGCGGTATCGCTGCTGGCCCCCCCGTTCACCGGGGTGACGTCCGCCACCTTCTATGGTCCTGACACGCACTCCTTCAACCCGGCGCGCATCCCCCGCGGGCAGGTCCGCGCGGTCGGGAGCTATCAGTCGTCGTCGTCGCCGGCCGGCGTCATCAACCAGGGCATGATCTACCTCGGCCCGGTGAGCGGGCCGGGCGGCTCGTGGAAATCTATCGACGTGCCAGCGCATGGCGCCCGCACGGCCGGGCACCTGCGGGCCTGCCCCCGGCGCCGGCCGCACTGCTTCGTGATGAACACGATCGCGCACAGCACCATGGGGAATCTGGTCGTGGGCAACTACGACCTCAAGCCCACCGCGCGGGGCGGGCTGGTCTCGGCCAACGCCTTCATCTACAACATGACCAGCCGCCAGTGGACCCTGCTGCGCCTGGGCGGGAGCCAGTCCAGCCAGACCACGCTCTACGGGATCTGGCAGGACGGCGGGCCGGGGAGCCCGCGCTACACGCTGGCCGGCGGCTCCGCGGCGAGCGGGACCAAGCAGGCCTTCCTCATGAACTACAACGAGCGCACCGGGCGCTTCGGCGCGCCGGAGTACTACAGCTACGGCAATCACCGCGATATTGACACGCACTTCGAGGGCATCACCGCCGTCCGGGGCGGATTCAACCTCGTGGCCCTGAGCGCGCCCCAGGGTGTATCGATGGCCCACATTCCCGTCCGCGCCCGCAACGGCCACTTTGGCCGCGCGACCTGGTTTCGCGTCAATGTCATGAACAGCCCGCTATGTGCGGGCGGCTGCAGCCTGGTCACCGGGAATACCGTCTACCGCAATCACGTGATGGGCATCTACGACCGGAAAGGCTCAAGCGGGATAAAGTCCTACCTCGCCAACGTCGCGGGGAGGTAATAGCGCTCAGCTGGCCCGCCGGTCCTGGAAGGTGCGCCGGTAGGCCTGCGGGCTGGTGTGCACGGCCCGGCTGAAGTGCTTGCGCAGGTTGGCTGCGGTGGAGAAGCCGCTCTTCTCCGCGACCGACTCGACCGGCAGGTCGCTCGTTTCGAGGAGCCGCTGGGCCAGCTGGATGCGCTGGTGGATCAGCCACTGGTACGGGGTGGTGCCGGTGGCGGCCAGGAACCGGCGGGCGAATGTCCGGGGGCTCATGGCGGAGCGGGCCGCCAGGTCCTCGACGGTGACCGTCTCGTGCAGGTGCTCCTGGAGCCAGTCGACGGTGCCGGCGAACAGGCTGGAGTTGTCGAGGGCGGGCATCGGCGCGCTCGATGTACTGGGCCTGGCCCCCGTCGCGCTGGGGCGGGACCACGAGCTGGCGGGCGAGCTGGGTGGCGACCTCGGTGCCGTAGTCCCGGCGGACCACGTGCAGGCACAGGTCGATGCTGGCGGCGCTCCCGGCTGAGGTCAGGATGTCGCCCTCGTCCACGAACAGCACCCCGGGGTCGACGGACACCCGCGGATACCGGCGGGCGAGCTCGCCGCATTCGGTCCAGTGCGTGGTGGCGCGGCGGCCGTCGAGCAGGCCGGCGGCGGCCAGGGCGAACGCGCCGGTGCACAGCGAGACGATGCGGCTGCCCCGCGCGTGCGCCTGCCGCAGGGCGTCCAGCAGCTCGGCCGGGACCGGCCGAAGGACACGGTCGGCAGCACGATCACCGTGCCCGCGCTGCGGATCCGCTCCGGCCCGTGAGCGGGCAGGATCTGGAACCCGCTGTCGGTGGTCACCGGCCCGGGGGTGACGCCGCACACGAAGGAGCGGTACCAGGGAACGCCGAGCATCGCGGCCCACTCGTCGCCGAAGACGTCGCAGGCGACCCCGAGCTCGAACACGGTGACCCCGTCGCAGACGACGATGGCGACGGTCCCGGGAGTCATCCAGGCTGGCAGGATAGTTGCGCACAATGACAAAGATGCCACTTATCCGGGCGCCTGTCGAGGCCCACGATGGAGGCATGACCACAGATCAGCTGCCCCGACCCGTCCCCTACGCGCGACCGGCCCTGGGATCGCTGGCTGGCCCGGGTGCGGGCCCCGTCCCTGGACCGCCAGCTCGCGGCCGGTCGCCCGGCGGCGGCCAGCCGGCCCCTGGCCCTCCGCGCCCAGGAGATCACCTCGCGCGGCGGGACGCCGGGAACTGGCCCAGCACTGGGATCACGTCCTGGACCAGGCCCGCCGGCCGCCCGTGCCGCGCACGCCCCGCGCGCCGCTGTGCCGTGACCGCATCGCCGCCGCCGAAATCGAGCGTGCGGGACATGCTCGGCCGTCCTGCGGGGCCCGCTCCCGGTCAGCGCCCGCGGCGCCGCGATGGCCAGCTCCCTGCTGAGCGACGGCACCGGGCCCGTGCACGACCGCCACTCCCCCCTCGACCTGGATGCCGCGGTGCGGAAAGCTACCAGGCAGATGTATCCCTGATCCATCGCCCGCTCACGTACCGGTGGCCGGCCAGACTGACGGCACGTGAAGGCGACCACCAACGACAGGACGGTGTCATGCCCGAGACCGCTGCACCGGCTGATCCTCCAGGTGGTCCGCACCGCGCTGGAGCCGTGATGATCGAGCCTTATCAGGCCCTGGGCCTGGTACCCACCATGCGCGGCATCCGGAGCCGCGATGAGATCGCCGTGAATCTCGGGCATCTCTCGCACCTCATCAAGGCCGCATCGTGGCTGTCCAGCCTGGACCTGCCGGTCCGGCTCATCGCCGTCCCCGAAGGCGCCCTGCAGGGCTTCAACGACGAGGTCCTCGACCTCGATCATGAGGACTTCGCGCGGGAATGCGCGATCGATATCCCCGGCCCGGAGACCGACTACCTCGGCCGGCTCGCGCGGCAGTGGAACGTCTTCCTGATGGCGCAGGCGAAGGCCCGCCATCCGGAGTTCCCCGGGCGCTTCTTCAACGTCGGGTTCATCCTCAGCCCGGACGGCGAAGTAATCCTCCGCCACCATAAAGTCGTGCCGCTGCTGCCGGTCGAGCATTCGGTGACTCCGCACAATGTCTGGGACCGGTGGATTGAGCTTTACGGGCGTAACCTCGACGCCTTTTATCCGGTCGCTGACACGGAGATCGGCCGCCTGGGGTTCCTGATGGCCAACGAGGGCTCATACCCCGAGAACGCGCGCGGCCTGGCGATGAACGGCGCAGAGATTGTCTACCGGGGCCCGTACCCGCACCCGCACGTTGGCAATGGGCTTTTCGAGATCCAGAACCGGGCACGTGCCCTGGACAATAACCTGTACCTGATCGCGTGCAACGTGGGCACCTATTACCTGGACTCAGATTCGGATGTCGCGATCGATACGTTCGGCGGCGGGTCGGCCGTGGTCGACTACCGGGGCCAGATCGTCGGGCGGCACGACTACAGCGGCGGGTCATCCTGGGTGGCCGGGACCATCGACATCGAGGCCCTCCGCCGGTTCCGCGCGAACGCGCAGTGGGACAACTGGATCAAGGACCTCACCACCGAGCAGTACCAGCTGATCTACGAGGAGCCGGTCTATCCGAAGAACCTCTATCTTGACCAGGCCCCGTACGGGCACGATGAGTACCGGCGCGAGGTGACGGACCGGCAGATCGAGCTCATGCATAAACGCGGCATCTGGGTGCGGCCGGGCCAGGATGACGCAGGCTGAAGCACGGACGCAGCCCAGCGTACGATGACACCACCGACCAGGGGAGAGTGCGGGCAATGGCGCTGACACACGAAACCATGACCGACGAGCAGCGGAAGTCGGTCGCCATCGAGTATCTCAAGGCGTTCGACAATGGTGGCGTGACCTCGGGCGGCGGAAGCATCCTGGACCTGTTCGCAGACGACGCGCAGGTGTATTTCCCCAAATGGGGACTGGCCAATGGCAAGGAGGAGATCGGCAAGCTCTTCTCCGATGTGGGCACGACGCTCAAGTCGATCACCCACCATTACTCGCACTTCAACTGGATCTTCTCCGGCAGCGACACCCTCGTCTGCGAGGGCACCAGCCATGGCGAACACCAGGATGGCCCGTGGCGGGCCGGCGTGCCCGAATGGGCGGCGGGCCGCTGGTGCGACGTCTTCGAGATCCGTGACTGGAAGATCCAGCGCTGCTTCATCTACCTCGACCCCGACTACGCGGCCCAGGACACCGCGCGTTACCCCTGGCTGGCCGGTTAGCCCGCCCCCTTATGCGGCTCAGCGAGGCGGAGTTTCATTCCCTCGTGTGAGGCGGTAAAGCCGAGCCGTTCGTAGAAACGGTGCGCGCCAGCACGGGACTTGTCGGTGGTCAGCTGGACCAGCGGGCAGTGCCTGCGCCGGGCTTCGCTGATCGCCCAGGTGAAGATGGCAGCCCCGAGGCCGCGGTTGCGGTAAGCCTCATGAACCCGGACCGCCTCGATCTGGGCCCGCAGGGCACCCCGGCGCGCGAGCCCGGAGAAGGAAATCTGCATCGTCGCGACGATGTCCGGGCCTGCTTGCCCGACCACCAGCAGGTGCGCCGGGTCGCGGTCGATAGCCTCGAAGGCGGCCTGGTACGCGGCCAGGTCCTCGGCTGTGCTCACCCCTCTCGCGTGGCACCGAGCTGATCGGCGGCCAGGAGCCCCACGATCCCGGGAACATCGCCGGCTTCGGCCCGGCGGAGGACGACAGCGGGCGGGCCCAGGTCAAGCGTTTCCAGAATCTCCACCCCGCCAGTCTGCCTGCCCCGCCAGCCGCGGCGGCCGCCCGGCCGGCTACGGCAGGTACAGGTGCAGCCCGGCGGGCATGTGGTCGGTGACCTTGATCGTGCCGCGGAACACCCCGTTGATGTAGGCGGCGACGTTGGCCGGGTAGGCGCCGCCGGGACTGTGCTCGGCGGTCAGGCGCAGGATGGCCGACGGCTGGCATTTGCTGCCATCGGCCAGCTCGGCGAGGGACATCTTGCCTGCGGTGGTGTGCTCGATCATCATGGCTCCTGACTTGACCGCGCCGGCGTCAGGGGCGGTCATCGCGGGCGGAATAGGGGCGGCCGGGCCAGTATGGCCACTCTTCGAACCAGCTGCAGCGGGCGTCCCCGCGGAACCGGATGACCCAGAGATCACGGTATTCCTGGCGGACGGGGTCACCGTAGCGGACCCCGGCCCGGACCACGGCCGTGGGCGCGTCGACCGCGAGGATCTCGGTGGCCAGGGTGAAGACCTCGCCGGGCCCTTCTCTTTGCGCCTCCCACATCTGGCGGATCGCGTCCAGGCCGCACACCGGCGGCTCGTACGGCGACTGAAGATACGTGGCGTCATCGGTGAACAGGCGGGCCAGGCCGTCGGTGCCGGACGCCCGCCAGGCGGCCTCATAACCGGCCAGCCACCGGCTCACCCCCGCGCGATCGGTCACCTTCCCATGGTGCCGTTGAGTGAGGCATCAGTGAACCTCAGTCAATTGCCCTTTTCGGGCAACAGTCCGTGTCTTGCCGTCCTGTGGGTGCGGGGCGTGCACGGTTCCCGTTTCATCGCCACCTGCCAGGCGTGGCCTGGTCTTCTGGTCGGCTCGGCGGGCGTTTCCACCTGGTGGTGTGGGCCCGGCTGCTCCGGGGCCAGGATCGCCGCGAGGGCGGCGAGGTTGAGTGCGGCGTTGATGTCCCGGTCGAGGACCAGGCCGCAATGCTCGCAGGTGAAGACCCGGACGCTGAGGGACAGCTTGGTTTTCACTGTCTGGCAGGCCGAGCAGGTCTTGCTGCTGGGGTACCACCGCCGGCGACGACCAGGCGGCCGCCGTTCCAGCCGGTCTTGTAGCCGAGCTGCCTCCGGATTTCGCCGAAGGAGGCGCCGGCCAGGTGCCGGGCCAGCTTCGGGTTCCGCAGCATCCCGGCGACGTTGAGGTCCTCGACCACGATCGTCCCGTAGGTGCGGGCGAGGGTGGTGGTGAGTTTGCAGAGCGCGTCGGCGCGCAGGCGGGCGACCCGGGCATGCGCTCGTGCGAGGGTGTTCTTGGCTTCCAGCCAGCCCGCCGATGGCTGCCGGAACGTCTTTGCTCCGGTCACCGGGTCGTAAACGACGGGCCCGGCCCGTCGCGACAGCACCCGGCCGGCACGGCGGAGCCCGCCCAGGGCATCCTCGAGGTGGCGGGGGTTGTCCACGACATGGTGCCGGCCGGCGCCGGTTCCGATGACGGCCAGGTGCTTGATGCCCAGGTCCACCCCGGCCACGGCGTCCGGCCGGGCTGAGGTGGCGGCGACCCGCTTGACCTCGGCCTGGAAGGCCACATGCCAACGGCCGCCCCGATCCCGCCGGACCGTGGCCGACAGGATTCGCGCCGTCCCGCCGGCGAGGCGCCGCTGGAGCTTGCGCGTGTTCTCATGGGTGCGGATCGTGCCCAGCCGGGGCAGGGTGACGTGGCGGCGGCCGGGCTCGATCCGGATCACCCCCGTGGTGAACCGTACGGTAGGTGTGCTCTTGCGCCGGGACTCGAACCGGGGAAACCCGGTCTTCGGGCCTTTGCGCTTGCCGGTCCGTGACTCATTCCAGTGCCCAGCGCCCGGGCCAGAGCATCCAAGCCGGTGTTGTAGGCCTCCTTGGAGTTCTCGCCCCACCACGGCGCGACCTGATCTTTCGCCTGATTCCACGCCTTGCGCAACGCGGGGAGCGTCCAGGAGATGGCCGGGGCCAGATCCTGCGCGGCGATCCCGTAGGAGGCTTCCGCCGCTCTTTGGTCCATGACCGCCTTCACATGCGCCAGGCCCCAGTTCAATGCGAGGCGGGCCGCTCCGCAGTGCGACCACAGCGCCCGTTCCTCGGCTGGAGAGGGGTCGAGAGCGAACCGGTAGGCCTGCATTGCCCACCCGTCGCGGGCGGTGAACCTCTTCACGCCTCCACCCGCCTGGCCTCCTCATTGCCGGCGCGGCCGGTGGCCACCGCGATCGCCCCGGCCGCGCAGCGCACGCCTGCCAGCGCCCGTACAGGCGGGCGCACAGGCTGGCGAGTACCTCGGTCACATCGCATACCAGGTCATCGGTGGTCTCCGTCTCATCCAGCATCACGATGCGGCGGCCTGCGGCGGCCAGCGACGCGGCCAGATGCTCAAACCCGAACCGGGTAAGACGGTCCCGGTGCTCAACGACGATGACGGTAGCCGAAAGGTCCGACAACAAGCGGGTCAGCTTGCGGCGGTGCCCGTTCATCCCCGACCCGACCCCGGTCACCGCCTGCGAGACGGCCAGACCACGGCGGGTCACACCCGCGGCCACCCGCCCGGCCTGCCGCTCAAGGTCATCGCCTCTGGCCCGCCTGCGAGACCCGGCAGTACGCCACCACCCGCCCCTCGCCCGGCTCCGGCAGCGTGACCAGTCACCGGCCCGACGGCGTCTGCACCACCGGGACCGGCATCTTCCCATCTCGCGCCCACTCCCACGCTCGTCTGGTAATGCACACCGTTCCGACGCGCCCACTCAGCCAACCTCACTCAGCAGACAACACCTACGAAAACTGAGAACTACCTATGAAACGAGCAACAGTTGGCGGCCCCCGCAGGCGGCCGGGCCACCACCAGATCTCAGCGGCCGTGCTGGCGGCCGTCCGCCCCTGGCATCCTGGGGGCATGCAAACCGTGCATGAAGCCGCAGGTGGCCGCGAGGGCCTGCGCCGCCTGGCTGAGGCCTGGCACTCCCGGGTGATGGCCGACGAACTGGTCAGCCACGCGTTCAGCCACGGATTCCATCCGCAGCACAGCGAGCGCCTGGCCGCGTACTGGGCCGAGGCTCTCGGCGGCCCGGCCCGCTTCTCCGCCAGCTACGGGGACGAGACCTCGGTCGTGCGGATGCACAGTGGTAACGGCCCGCACGAGGAGATGGACCGCCGGGCCATCGCCTGCTTCGACCAGGCGATGGACGACGCCGGCCTGGCGGCAGCCGGGCCGCTCCGGCAGGTGCTGCACGACTATTTCGCCTGGGCCACCACCACGACCATGTCGCGCTACCACGAGTCGGCCGACGAGGTTCCCGACGGCATGACCATTCCGCGATGGTCCTGGGACGGGCTCCAGTCCTGACCCCAGCTGGCGGTCGGGAAACTATTAGCGCAGCCTGAGCTGGCCTGGAGCTTTTCCTCAGCTACATACCGGATTGTAGGGACGTAAGCACGGGGGAATCACGGACCAGCGCACACCACGGAAACCATCGGTGATGCGTCTGTCGGCATGCGGCCAGAGCGCCACCATCGTGTCCGCCGTGACATGCGCCGGTGGCCGGCGGGAAGCGAGAACGAGGCAGTGGTGATGACAGGCGACGCGGCCAGTTACAGCGACACGCACGCTTCCGGCGACACGCACGGGCCGAGCGGGCCGGGGACCTCCTGGTCGGCCTGGGAGATGACCTTGCCGGCCGCCGCGGACGCCCCCGGGCTGGCCCGGCAGGCCACGCGGGAGGTACTGATCGCGTGGCACGTGGGCCATCTCGAGGAGACGGCGGTCCTCTTCGTCTCCGAACTGGTCACTAACGCGGTACGGCATGCGGGCACCGGCGGGTCGAAGCTGGTGCTCCGGCTGGAGGCCGGGGGAACCTCGCTGCGGATCGAGGTGCAGGACGACGACCCGCGCTGGCCGCAGCCGGGCACCCCGTCCGGGCTCGGCGAATCAGGATTCGGGCTCATCATCGTGGACGCCCTGGCCAATGCGTGGGGGGTCAGCGAGACCGCCACGGGCAAAGCCGTGTGGGCCGAGCTGGACACGCGCCCGGGCCATCAGCCCGGCTCAGCCGGCCTGACCGGGCCGGACGCGCAGGCCGTCGAAGGCCATGGCGCACACCGCGTCCGCGAGCGGCCGCGCAGCCGCCTGCCGTGTCGGCCGGTACCACTCGACGACCGAGTTGACCAGCCCGAACAGCAGGCGGGCCGTGATGAGCGCGTCACGGTCCGGGTCGATGTCGCCGTCACGCTGGGCCTGCAGGACCAGGTCGGCCACGAACCGGTCGAAGGCGCGCCGCCGGTCCAGGGCGGCCCGCTCGACCTTGGTGTTGCCGCGCACCCGCAGCAGCAGGGTGACGTAGGGCGACTCGGCTTCCAGCACCTCGACGCTGCCCCGGACCAGGTACTCCAGGCGCCCGACGGCCGGGGCGTCGAGGGCCCGCGCCCGGTCCGCCACGGCCGACAGGCCGGTCAGCGCCCGGTCCAGGGCCAGGCTGAGCAGCTCCTCCTTGCCGGTCACATGGTGATAGATGGCCGACTTCGCGATCCCCAGCCGGCCGGCGAGATCTCTCATGCTGGTGCCGTCGTAGCCCCGCTCGTTGAAGGCCCCGACCGCCACCGCGAGCACGGATTCCAGGTCATGACCGGGGCGGCCACGCCGGGGGGCGCCGTCCAGGCGGGCTGCCTGCGTCACCGCGATCGCCTCCCGAATTCCCTACCGGACGTCCGGTAACAATATCTGGCCAGGGTGGCCAGAGCCCGAGGCCATGGAATAACATACCGAATGTCCGGTCAGTAATTCTCCGGGGAGGGGGACCTGCATGCCGGCACCGCACGAGACCGCGCTCACGGACGGCCGGGCGGACGGGCTCGGCGCCCACTTCGACGAGACGATCGCCCGCGACCGCCGTATCGAGCCCCGGGACTGGATGCCGGATCACTACCGGGCCACGATGATCCGCCAGATTGCCCAGCATGCGCATTCGGAGATCATCGGCATGCAGCCTGAGGGCAACTGGATCACCCGCGCCCCGTCGCTGCGCCGCAAGGCCGTCCTGATCGCCAAGGTGCAGGACGAGGCGGGCCACGGCATGTATCTCTACTCGGCCGCCGAGACCCTCGGCGCTGACCGGGCCGACCTCACCGCCCGGCTGCTGAGCGGACGGCAGAAGTACTCCTCGATCTTCAACTACCCGACGCTGACCTATGCGGACGTGGGGGTGATCGGCTGGCTGGTCAACGGCGCGGCCATCTGCAACCAGGTGCCGCTGTGCCGCTCCTCCTACGGCCCCTACGCCCGCGCGATGGTGCGCATCTGCAAGGAGGAGTCCTTCCACCAGCGGCAGGGATACGAGCTGCTGATGACCATGATGCGCGGTTCCGCGGCGCAGCGCGCGATGGTGCAGGACGCGACCAACCGGTTCTGGTGGCCGTCGCTGATGATGTTCGGGCCGCCCGACGCCCAGTCGCCGAACACGGCCCAGTCGATGGCCTGGGGCATCAAGCGGCACACCAACGACGAGCTGCGGCAGCGCTTCGTGGACATGACCGTGCCGCAGGCCGGGAAGCTCGGCGTCACCCTGCCGGACCCGGACCTGCGCTGGAACGCCGACCGCGGCCACTACGACTTCGGGGCCGTGGACTGGGCCGAGTTCACCGCGGTGATCAAGGGCCACGGCCCGTGCAACACGCAGCGGGTCGCGCACCGCAAGGCCGCGCACGACGAGGGAGCATGGGTGCGCGAGGCCGCCGCCGCCCATGCCGCCAAGCAGGCGGCGAAGCGGGCCGCCGCAGCGAGGGAACCCGCCTGATGGACGACACACCGGTGCGCTCGGAATGGCCGCTGTATGAGGTGTTCCTGCGCGGCAAGCGCGGCCTGAACCACGTGCACGTGGGCTCGCTGCACGCGGCCGACCCGCAGATGGCCCTGCATCACGCCCGGGACCTCTACACCCGGCGTAACGAGGGCGTGAGCATCTGGGTCGTCCCGGCCGCCGACATCACCGCGTCCAGCCCGGACGAGAAGGACCCGTTCTTCGCGCCGTCCGGGGACAAGGTCTACCGGCATCCCACGTTCTATGAGATCCCCGGCGATGTCCCGCACATGTAGGGCGGGCCGGCCCCGATGACCGACGACGAATTCACCGTGTACCACGCGCTGGCCGAGGAGACGGGTGACCATCGCTGGGCCTTCGGCACCGGCTTCACCGACCCCCTGGAAGGCATCGACACGTCGGTGCCGGACGGCATCAGCGCGGCGGCGCTGGCGGCGTACTGCCTGATGCTCGGCGACGATGCGCTGATCTACTCGCATCGCCTGCAGCAGTGGATGACCCGCCTTCCCGAGCTCGAGGAAGAGACCGCGATCGCCAACATCGCCCTGGACCTGCTGGGCCAGGCGCGCATGCTGCTGGCCCGGGCAGGCCGGGCCGAGGGCGCAGCGCAGGCCGGGAGCGCGGGCCGCAGCGAGGATCAGCTCGCCTTCTTCCGGCCGGAACACGAATTCCGCAACGTGCGCCTGGCCGAGCACGCCGACGCCGACTTCGCACAGCTGGCGGGCCGGCTGCTGATCTTCTCCGCCTGGCGGCTGGCGTTGCTGCGCCGGCTGCATGACTCCCGTGACCCGGTGCTCGCCGCTATCGCGGCGAAGGGCGCCAAGGAACTCGCCTACCACCGGGACTACGCCGCGCAGTGGGTGGTCCGGCTGGGCGACGGCACCGCCCTGTCCCACGCCAGGATGCAGGCCGCGCTGGACGCCCTCTGGCCGTTGGTGGACGAGCTGTTCCGCACCGACGCCACGGCCGCCGCCCTGCCCGGGGTCGCGGCCGATCCGGCCGGGCTCCGGGCCGAGTTCGGCAGCGTGCTGGGCACCGTGCTGGCCGCCGCCACCCTGGACCTCCCGGACACTCCGCCCCTGGCCCAGGTCGCGGGCCGGTCCGGCCGGGACGGGGTGCACACCGAGGCCCTCGGGTACGTGCTGGCCGAACTGCAGAGCGTGGCCCGCGCCGACCCGGACGCGACGTGGTGACCGGGATGACCGGCGTCGCGGCGGCGCGTGAGATCGCGGCGGCCGTCGCGGACCCGGAACTGCCGATGCTCACCCTGGCCGACCTCGGCATCCTGCGGGACGTCACGAGCGAGAACGGTCATATCGTGGTGACGATCACGCCGACGTACTCGGGCTGCCCGGCCCTGCGCGAGATCGCGTGCGATCTGGAGTACCGGCTCACCGGGGCCGGGTTCGCGGGCGCCGCCGTCCGCACGCAGATCGCCCCGGCCTGGACCAGCGACTGGATCACCCCGGAGGGCCGCCGGAAGCTGCTGGCCGCCGGCATCGCGCCTCCCCGGCGGCCAGCAGCCGGCGCGGCGCCCCCAGGCCCGGTGCCGCTGAATCTCACCCCGGCGCCCCGTGGCCGCGTGACGTGCCCGCAGTGCGGTTCATCCGACACCGCGCAGACGTCGGCGTTCGGTGCGACCGCGTGCAAGGCCCTGCTGCGCTGTAACACCTGCCACGAGCCGTTTGAAAAGGTGAAGGAATTCTGATGGCCGGCCCGCAACCCGCCTCGCGCACGGAGTTTCATCCGCTCACCGTGCTCCGCGTGGACCCGCTGACCGCTGATTCCGCCGCGCTGACCTTCGGCGTGCCGCCCGCCGTGGCCGACCGGTTCAGGTTCGCTCCCGGCCAGTCGCTCACGGTCCGCCGCGGCATGCAGCGGCGCTCGTACTCGATCTGCTCGGCGAGGGGAAGCGCGCCGCGGATCGGCGTGCGGGAAGTGGCGGGCGGCGCGGTGTCCGGCTGGCTCGTGCGTGACGTCCGGCCCGGCGACGTCATCGACGTCCAGGCCCCGGCCGGGAGGTTCACCCCGGACCTGTCCCGTCCCGGGCGCCATGTCCTGATCGCCGCGGGGAGCGGTATCACGCCCGTGCTGTCCATCGCCGGATCCGTGCTGGCCGCGCACGCGGAGTCGGCGGTCACCCTGATCTACGGCAACCGGCGCAGCGACTCGGTGATGTTCACCGAGGAGATCGCCGATCTCAAGGATTCCTACCCCGCGCGGCTCTGCCTGGTCCACGTGCTCAGCCGCGAGCCGCAGGAAGTGGAGCTGTTCAACGGCCGGCTCGACCCCGGCAAGCTGCGCTCGCTGCTGCCGGTCACGGTCGCGGTCCCGGCCGTGGACCACTGGTGGCTGTGCGGCCCGCTCGGCATGGTCACCGGCGCCATCGAGGTGCTCGCCGGGCTCGGCGTGCCCCGGGACCGCATCCACCGTGAGCTGTTCTACGTCGAGGACACTCCCCCGGCCCAGGTCCATCACGAGGAGGCCCCGGCGGGCCCGGGCGCGGAGGTGACCGTGCTGCTGGACGGCCGAAGCAGCACGGTCACCGTTCCCCCGGGCACGCCGATCCTCGACGCGGCCCAGCGGATCCGCCCCGACCTGCCCTTCGCCTGCAAGGGCGGCGTGTGCGGCACCTGCCGGGCGCGCCTGTCCGAGGGCCAGGTCACCATGCGCCGCAACTACGCGCTGGAGCAGGACGAGATCGACGCGGGCTACGTGCTCACCTGCCAGTCGCTTCCCGTGTCCGACCGGATCACCGTCGACTACGACGCCTAGCTCCTCACGGCCAGCCGCCGCGTCACACCTTCCGGCCGACCGCCCCCGCGATCTTCAGCCGGGTGGGAGCCGTAACCGAGTCGTGCCGCCACTCCTGGACGTCGGCCAGGCCAGGCTCCAGGAGCTCGAACCCGCCGAAGAACCCGCGGATCTGGTCCCGGGGCCGGAAATACGTCTCCACCGCCGTGCCCGCCGCTACCGCGCGCAGCTCGGCCATCGCCTCCGGATCGCTGTCGCTGGCGAACTGCGAGAGCACCAGGTAGCTGCCCGCGCACATGCGGTCACGGAACTGGGCGACGATCCCCCCGGATCCCCGGCGTCCGGCACCAGGTGCAAGACCGCCACGCACAGCACCCCGACCGGCTCGCTGAAATCGATCAGCCGCGCCACGTCAGGATGACCCAGGATCGCCTCCGGCTCGCGGATGTCAGCCTGCACCGAGACCACCCGGTCGTCGCTGGCCAGCAGCGCCATGTTGTGGACGTGCACGACCGGGTCATAGTCCACGTACACGACGCGGGCCGACGGATCGGACTGGCGGGCGGCCTCGTGCACGCTCGGAGAGGTCGGGAAGCCGGTCCCCAGGTCGATGAACTGCCTCAGGCCGGCGGCGCCCAGCACCCGGACCGCCCGGATGGCGAACTCCCGGTTGGCCCGGGCGAGCCGCCGCTGATCAGGGGCAACGGCCAGGACCCGGTCGGCGGCCGCCCGGTCCACCGCGTAGTTATCCTTGCCGCCCAGCAGGTAGTCATAGATCCGCGCGGCAGCGGGCCGGGCCGGATCGGTGCCCGGTGACGTCGCCCCGCTCATCCCCGCATCCTCCCGCCGCGCCGGCGTTCTTTGCGCAGGAGACTACCGTGCCTGGGGATCCGGCTCGCCGCGGCCCCGCGGCCCGGGCCCGGGCCCACCCGGCCCGCGAAAACTGTTTGACGGCCCCGCCGGGGCGGTCAAGGCTGCCGCCATGACCAGCCGGATATCGCACACCTCGTTTGACGCCCGGGATGCCTACGCACAGTCGGTCTTCTGGGCTCAGGTGCTGGACTTCACCGAGGATCCCGACGACCCGAACGAGCCAGGGCACCTGGAATGCCTGATCATGTCCCGCGACCGGAGCCAGCTGCTGCTGTTCATCACGGTCCCGGACGCCAAGACGGTGAAGAACCGGGTGCACCTGGACCTGCGGCCCGCAGACCGCACCCGCGAACAGGAGACCGAGCGGATCCTCGCGCTCGGCGGATCGCAGCTGGCCGACCACCGGCGGCCCGATGGCAGTGGCTGGATCACGCTCGCTGACCCCGAGGGCAACGAGTTCTGCATCCTGTCCAGGGAGCCAGCCGGCTCCGGAGCCACCACGTAGCGGCCCATTCCCCCGCCGCAGGCCAGGTCCTCAGTGGCCGGTGGTCAGGTGGATCACGCCGACGTCGGACAGCCCGTTGAGGGCCAGCTGCACCGCGAGCGCGGCGAGCAGGAAGCCGAACACCTTCTCGGTCACCAGCATCCGGCTCGCGTCCAGCTTGCTGCCGACCTGCACGGCCCAGCGGAACACCACGACGTCGAGCGCGAGCACCACGATGAGCACGCCCACGCCGACTGCGAGCACCGCGATGGAACTGGCCTCGGCCGACAGGGTGACCAGGACGACGATCCCGGCCGGGTTGAGCAGGTAAGGCACGGCCAGCGGGAAGACGGCGACCTGCATGGGGTCCCGGTCCTTGACCGGCTGACCGCCGTTCTCGCTGTGCTGGCCGAGCACCATGGTGACCGCGATGATCAGCAGGATGATGCCGCTGGCCACGCCCAGCGCGCCCGGCGAGAAGTGCAGCAGCCGGGTGAGCAGGCCGCCGAGGACCAGCAGGAGCACGGCGACCGTGGCGGCGGTGGTCAGCATCTTGCGCAGGACCCGGCGCTTGGTCGCCTCGGTCATGTCCGCGGTCACGTCCAGGAACGGCACCAGCGCGATCTTGGGCCCGATGCCGATCAGGAGGAACAGGAAGGTATCGATGACGAAGGCAGCGTCGAGCGATTCGAGATCCTTCATCCTGGCTCCGTCCGCTTGCCTCCACCATGCTGGATCCCTAGCCTTCCTCACAAGAGCGCCGCTGCGGCGTGAGGAGGCCGGGTGTCGCTAAATGATTTTCCGCGTTATCCGCTGACGTTCGGCCCGAGCCCGGTGCACCCGCTGGACCGGCTGTCGGCGCATCTGGGCGCGACGATCTGGGCGAAGCGGGAGGACTGCAACTCCGGGCTCGCCTACGGCGGCAACAAGGTCCGCAAGCTGGAGTACCTCGTGCCGGACGCCCTGGCGCAGGGAGCGGACACGCTGGTGTCGATCGGCGGGGTGCAGTCCAACCACACCCGGCAGGTGGCCGCGGTCGCGGCCCGCCTGGGCCTGCGGGCCGTCCTGGTCCAGGAAAGCTGGGTTGACTGGCCGGACCCGCTCAACGACCGGGTCGGCAACATCATGCTGTCGCGGATCATGGGTGCCGACGTGCGGCTGGTCGAGGCGGAGTTCGGGATCGGCGTCAAGTCCAGCTGGGAGCAGGCGCTGGACCAGGTGCGCGCCGGGGGCGGGACTCCCTACCCCATCCCGGCCGGGGCCTCGGATCACCGGCTGGGCGGCCTGGGCTTCGCGAACTGGGCGTACGAAGTCCAGCAGCAGGAAAGCGACCTGGGGATCTTCTTCGACACTATCGTCGTGTGCAGCGTCACGGGCTCGACCCAGGCCGGGATGATCGCGGGGTTCGCCGGGCAGGACCGGCCGCGGCGCGTGATCGGCATCGACGCGTCAGCGAAGCTAGACGAAACCCGGGCCCAGGTCGCGAAGATCGCCCGCGCCACCGCGGACCTGATCGGCCTCGGCCGTGACCTGCGCGAGGACGAGATCAGCGTGCTGCCCGGCTGGGCCGGGGACTACTACGGCATCCCGGTGCGATCCACGCTCGACGCGATCCGGCTCACCGGCCGCCTCGAAGGCATGATCATCGACCCCGTTTACGAGGGCAAGTCCATGGCCGGGCTCATCGACCTCGTCCGCACCGGCCAGATCAGCGCCGGCTCCACAGTCCTGTACGCCCACCTCGGCGGCCAGCCCGCCCTGAACGCCTACAGCGCCCTTTTCCGATAGAGGGGGTTAGCTCCTACGCCAGGCCAGGGGCGGCGGTGCGGTAGGCCCGAAGTATGGGGCCGAGTTGACGGGTGCGCAGCGCGCGGGCGGCGGCCCGGTCGATCCCAGGCACCTTCTTACCGGCTACCCGCGACTGCGGGGATGTGCTGGGCGAGCCAGCTAGCGATCGAGTCCTTCTAGCCCCGCGGCATGACCAGGCCAGCGATCTCTTCGGGGTAAACAGGCCGATCCGCTGATGCTCATCTGAGAGCACCCGGTCCTGGGCCTCCTGCCGGGCTTGAGCTGGGACACGTAGTTGACGATGAACACGTACTTATCCGCCTGGATGATGTGGTAGAGCCAGGCGTCCAGAATCGATCCGGCAGTCACGCTCCACCCGGTCTCCTCGGCGACCTCCCGGACCAGGCGCTGCTCGGGAGTTTCCCCGACTCCAACCGCCCGCCGGGCAGTTCCCACTCGCCGCGCTCGTTGTGCAGCAGGATCCGCCCGTCACGTCACCGGCCGAGAGAACAACGCTCTGCTGCGCGGCGAAGTCATCCCGTCGCGCTGCCTTGTGCCAGGCAGCGTCACGCCAGTAGTTGTGCTGCACGATCAAGGCTGGATCCTCGATGAGCTCGCCGCCGAGGAAGCGGTCCTCGTCGTCGAAATGCAACTGGAGCAGGGTGCGAGAGTCGAACAGCCAGTAGTCGTGGGCTGGCAGTCCTTCTGACTGCGCCTAGCCGCGGGTCAGGTAGCGGATATCCTCGCCGGCGCCGTTCGTGAACTGCGCGCACCACACGCCGAAGCGGCTGCAGTCGGTGAGCGGAGCGTGGTGGTGGCTGGGTGCTCACCGAGCGCCCGGGCAAGCCGGCCCAGAGTCCAGCCACGGCAGGATGCGCACGTCTGCCGCTCCAACCGGCCCACGGTCGTCAGGCTCACCCCGGCTTGATCGGCCAGCTCTTCCTGAGACAGGCCGCGCTGGCGGCGCATCTGGCGCAGTCGCTGGCCGTCGAGGATGAACGTGTGTGGCTGCGTCGCTGCGCCGGGCCGCGGTCCGGCGTCCGGCTGTCTGCTCGTCATGCGCCCTCGATCTCAAACCAGACCATCCATCCCGTCTGGGCGTCTCCGTTGCGGCCGCAGTCGTCGGCGAGCTGGGCGACGACGAGCAGGCCGCGGCCATGCTGGCCGTCGTCGCGTGCAGTCTGCTCCCAGGGGCCACCGTGGTCACAGACCTCCACCCGCACATGGCTGCCGCGGACTTCAGCTCTCACCCGGAATTGGCCGCCCGGCTCGCGGGACCGGCTGTGCACGGTGGCGTTCGTGACCAGCTCAGACAGGCACACGATGACGTCATCAGCGGCCGGGTGGCCATCCACAATCCCGGCCACGAATTGCCGGGCTTCCCCGACCTGCTCCGGAACGGCGGGGAAAGTGCGGGACCACGCGATCAGCGCTGCACTAGGTGACTCACGCGCGCTTTGCCGCCACGCACCGCGGGCCTGAGCGGGATGAGGGATACGCGGTTTGAACGCGCCGGGGCCAACCGCCGGACCGCGCCCGGGTGACGTAGCCAGAGCTGCGCGCAGCTCCGCTAAATCGGGGGTTACCACGGTATGCGGGCTGACGCCAGGATGACGGCGGCGGGCAACGAACCGCGGCTCCCGGTCGGGAGTGATCTCCCGCCAGATCCGGAACTGGGGGAACTCATGCACGGTGCTGGCCAGCTTGGCAGGGTCGCGCTCGGTCATGGCCGGGACGGTAGAACTCGCACTGCGTAATAGGTCGCACACACCGTGCGGCCTCTGCCAGCTGGCCGTGATGCAATGTGAAATGGCGTTGTCGTGCGAGTGATGGGCGGTCCGTTCGGCATGAATGACCGGGAGATGGGCCGGCGCATCGGCTACTGGCGCCGGCGCCGGGGACTGACCCAGGCGGTGTTTGCCGATCGCCTGGGCCGGTCAAAGAGCTGGGTGGAGAAAGCAGAGCGCGGTGAGCGCAGCGCCGGCCGGCTCTGCGTGCTGGAGGACATGTGCAGTGTCCTGCAGATCGATCTGTCCGCGCTGATCGGGGAAGATCCTGGACGCCGGGTCCCCGCATGTCTTGACGACAGTGAGGTCGAGCGCATCCGGTCCGCGCTGGAGCATTATCCGCTCGGCCCCGATTCAGCCGGGAGCCGTAGCGTGGCCGCGGTGCGCCGGCAGCTTGGCCATGTATGGGCGGCGTTCGAGTTCGGCGACTACCAGGTGATGGGTGCTGCCCTGCCGGGGCTGCTGGCCGATGCGCAGCGGGCGCACGCGGACCTGGGCTCCCCGGAATCGGCCACGGTGCTCGCGGAGGTGTACCAGGTCATCGCCTCCACGCTGCGTAAGCTCGGGGAATACGCACTGGCCTGGCTGGCCGGAGACCGGGGCATCGCAGTGGCACAGCAGGCCGGAGACCTGGCGTCTGTCGCGGCGGCGGGGTTCCGCGTCGCGAACGCGCTGCTGTCAATGGGCCGCCCCGCACAGGCACTCGACCTGAACATGTCTTTGGCCGGCCAGTTGCAGCCCGAGTGCCGGACTGAGGATCTGCGGGCGCTGTACGGGCATGTGGTGCTGCAGGCGGCTATGGCCGCCGCAGCACTGGGCGAGCAGGGCAGAGCTGGCGACCTGATCACCGAGGCGGGCGACGTGGCCCGGTTCGTAACACCCGGCGCCAACCACTACCGGCTGGCCTTCGGGCCGGTGAACGTGATCCTCCACGAGGTGGGCACGCTGGTCGTCCTCGGCGAGAACGGCCGCGCTGTCCAGGTGGCGGACGCCATCAGCAGTGACAATCTGCGGATGCTCCGCAAGGAACGGCGGGCGGCTCTCCTGGTGGACACAGCCCGGGCATGCAGCCAGGCGGGCAAATACGACGAGGCGCTGAACCGGCTGCTCGTCGCCGAAGAAATTGCTGCTCCTGAGGTCCGCTGCCGCCCCATTGCCCAAAGCACCATTACTGATCTGCTAAGCCGCTGTCACGGAGCACCGCCGCTATCCCTCGCGCGGCTAGCCGAGCGAGCGGGAGTCCGCCCGTGAGCCAGGGTGTGCTGTACATCATCGCCTGCGGCGCGCCGCCTACCCGGGACGTTGGGCGGCTCGCGCGCCTGACGCAGGACGACGACTGGGATGTCTGTGTCCTGACCACCCCGTCAGGCCGGAAATTCGCTGACGTCACCGCCTTGGAGGAAATGACCAAGCACCCGGTCCGCAGCGACTACAAAAACCCCGGAGAGCCCGACGTACTGCCCTCCCCCGACGCAATCGTCGTGGCCCCGGCGACAGTGAACACGATCAACAAGTGGAGCGCAGGGATCTGCGACACACTGGCGCTCGGCATCCTGGTCGAGGCGATCGGCAAGCAGCTACCCGTCGTCGTGATGCCATTCACCAACCGCGCGCACGCCGCCCACCCTGCGTTTCCTGAGAGCATCCGCAGGCTCAGCTCCTGGGGCGTGAAGGTGCTATTCGGGCCGGATGTCTATCCGCTACACGACCCTGGCACGGGCAGTAGCCACCTCCACCTCTTTCCGTGGGCGCAAGCCGCGCAAGCCATTGCCGCGCTGCCGGCGAACGCAGGGTCACGCGACCTGTGACCAGAGCGCCTGGCCTGAAGATGTCCGGCAGGAGGCGAAGCACCGGCAACTCCCCGGTCGTGACAGGGAGCTTCATGAGACAGGTGCCGCTATCGGGACGGGTCATCTTCTGCGACTGGCACGGTGTTCTGTCCCGCGATCCGTTCTGGGTGTCCATCCGCGGAAGTGCCGCCCACCCACTGCACGCGCAGCTGGAAGCCGGGATGGCCGGGGTCTTCGCCAGCGAGCGAGGTCTGGCGAACGAGTGGATGACCGGCCTGCTGTCCTCCGACCAGGTCATCGCGGAGATGGGCATCCAGCTCGACCGGCGGTTCCGTGACGACTTCCTCGGCCGCCGCCTGGACCTGGACTGCTCCCGGATGCGCGTCAACGCCGAACTGTTCGAAGTCCTGCGCGCGATGCTCGCAGAGGCCATGGTCGTCATCGCCACCGACAACATGGACTGCTTCGCCCGCGCCTTCCACAACGCCCGCCACCCGCAGCGCCGCCGCGTGCCGCCCTGGGAGACCTTGGCCGACTGGGCGATCATCTGCGACGACATCATCTGCTCCAGCGACGTGGCCGCGCTCAAAGCGGACGACCCGCAGGCGTTCTTCGGGCCGTGGCTGGACCGGCACGGCATGGGCTTCCCCGACGCCGTGCTGATCGACGACCGGGCCGACAACTGCGCCGCCTTCACCGCCTGCGGCGGCACCGCCATCCACTGGAAGATGGGCGCCAACAACATCAGCGACATCATCGGCGTACTGAAATCCTGGCTCGACACGGCAGGCCCAGCAGCCGGCAACTAGCGCGTGGCACGGCCAGCTAATTCAGAGGACGTCCAGGCCGGCGCGGGCCGGCCTGGACGCCATGATCAGGCGAGGTCGAACCGGTCGAGGTTCATCACCTTGTCCCACGCCGCGACGAAGTCGCGGGTGAACTTCTCCTTCGCGTCATCGCTCGCGTAGACCTCCGCGAGCGCGCGCAGCTCGGAGTTCGACCCGAAGACGAGGTCGGCCCGGCTGCCGGTCCACTTGACCGCGCCGGTGGCCGCGTCGCGGCCCTCGAACGTGCTCGCGTCCTGCGACGCCGGCTGCCACGTCGTGCCCATGTCGAGCAGGTTGACGAAGAAGTCGTTGGTCAGCGACCCGGGGGTCGCGGTGAGGACGCCGAGGGGCGACTGCTGGTAGTTCGCGCCCAGGACGCGCAGGCCACCGACGAGGACCGTCATCTCGGGGGCGCTCAGCGTCAGCAGGTTCGCCCGGTCGAGCAGCAGGTACTCGGCCGGCAGCCGGTTGCCCTTCCCGAGGTAGTTGCGGAACCCGTCGGCGGACGGCTCGAGCGCGGCGAACGACTCCACGTCGGTCTGCTCCTGGGATGCGTCCGCGCGGCCCGGCGTGAACGGAACCTGGACGTCGAAGCCGGCGTCCCTGGCCGCCTTCTCGACCGCCGCCCCGCCGGCCAGCACGATCAGGTCGGCCAGCGAGACCTGCGTGCCGCCCGTGTGGGAGGCGTTGAAGGCCTGCTGGATCCCCTCCAGGGTGCGCAGCACGGTGGCCAGCTGGTCGGGCTCGTTTACCTCCCAGCCGCTCTGCGGCTCCAGGCGGATGCGGCCGCCGTTGGCGCCGCCGCGCTTGTCGCTGCCGCGGAAGGACGAGGCCGCGGCCCACGCGGTGGACACCAGCTGGGGCACCGTCAGGCCCGAGTCGAGGACCTGGCCCTTGAGGAAGGCGATGTCCTCCTCGCCGATGAGCTGGTGCGTCACCGCGGGGATGGGGTCCTGCCACAGCAGCGTCTCGGCCGGGACCTCCGGGCCGAGGTAGCGGACGACCGGGCCCATGTCACGGTGGGTCAGCTTGAACCAGGCCCGGGCGAAAGCGTCCGCGAACTCGGCCGGGTTCGCCAGGAAGCGCCGCGAGATCTGCTCGTAGACCGGGTCCATGCGGAGCGAGAGGTCGGTGGTCAGCATCGTCGGCGGGCGCCGGTCGGCCGGGTCCTGGGGGCCTGGCACGGTGCCCGCCCCGGCGCCGTCCTTCGGCTGCCACTGGTAGGCGTCGGCCGGGCTCTTGGTCAGCTCCCACTCGTAGCCGTACAGCGTCTCCAGGAAGCTGTTGTCCCACGTCACCGGGGTAGGAGTCCAGGTGACCTCCAGGCCGCTGGTGATCGCGTCGCCGCCCTTGCCGGTGCCGTAGCTGCTCTTCCAGCCGAGGCCCTGCTGCTCCAGCGGGGCGGCCTCGGGGTCGGGGCCGACGCTGTCCGCCGGGCCCGCGCCGTGGGTCTTGCCGAACGTGTGACCGCCCGCGATCAGGGCGACGGTCTCCTCGTCGTTCATCGCCATCCGGCGGAACGTCTCGCGGATGTCGCGGGCCGCGGCGACCGGGTCCGGGGTGCCGTTCGGGCCCTCCGGGTTGACGTAGATGAGGCCCATCTGCACCGCGCCGAGGGGCTCCTCGAGCTCCCGGTCGCCGGTGTAGCGCTCGTCGTCGAGCCAGGTGGTCTCCGGGCCCCAGTAGACGTCCTCGTCCGGCTCCCACACGTCCGCGCGGCCGCCGCCGAAGCCGAAGGTCTTGAAGCCCATCGACTCCAGGGCGACGTTGCCGGTCAGGACGATGAGGTCGGCCCAGGAGAGCTTCTGGCCGTACTTCTTCTTGACCGGCCACAGCAGCCGGCGGGCCTTGTCCAGGCTGACGTTGTCCGGCCAGCTGTTGAGCGGCGCGAAGCGCTGCTGGCCAGCGCCCGCGCCCCCGCGGCCGTCGCTGATCCGGTAGGTGCCCGCGCTGTGCCACGCCATCCGGATCATCAGCGGGCCGTAGTTGCCGAAGTCGGCCGGCCACCAGTCCTGCGAGGTGGTCAGCACCGCCGCGATGTCCCGCTTCACGGCCGCGAGGTCGAGGGTCTTGAACGCCTCGGCGTAGCTGAACTCCTCGCCGAGCGGGTTGGCCACGGCCGGGTTCTTGGCCAGGATCTTCAGGTTGAGCTTGTTCGGCCACCACTCACGGTTGGCATCCCCCATGGTGGGGTGGGTGAGGCCGCTGGGCACGACCGGGCACCCCCCGCTCTCCGGGGTCGCGTCTTCGACGACTACTGGATCATGGTTCTCAGTCACGGGAATCCTTCCGGGCTCGACGGATCACGGTGCTCAGGGGGTGCGGGCGGTGGAACAGTCGGGGCACAGGCCCCAGTAGATGACCTGGGCTTCGTCGATCGAGAAGCCGTGGTCGTCGGACGCGGTCAGGCAGGGCGTCTCGCCGACCGCGCAGTCGACGTCAGCGACGGCACCGCACGACCGGCACACGACGTGGTGGTGGTTGTCGCCGACGCGTCCCTCGAAGCGGGCCGGGCTGCCGGCCGGCTCGATGCGGCGCACGAGTCCCGCCGCGGTGAGCGCGTGCAGGGCCTCGTACACGGCCTGCAGGGAGACATGGCCTATCCGGTCGCGCACGCCGGAGGTGATCGCCTCGACGCCGAGGTGGTCACCGGTCCGGACGATCTCGAGCAGTGCGACACGCGCGGCCGTCACCCGCAGGCCGGCACCGCGGAGTTCATCGGCGGGAGTCGGAGTCTGGGATGCGGGCATGACGCCCAACCTATCTTCATTAACACGAATAGTTCAAGAGAAGGAACTATTACGGGATGCCGCTGGCCGGCGCGCAGGGGCCGGCCTCAGGGTGCCGGGGTGAGTCAGCCCACGTCGGCGGCGGCCAGCACATCCCGGCCGGGCACGGTGCCGCGGGCCGGCACCGCAGCCGCCAGCCCGGGCTCCGGGGAGGCCGCCTCGAAGAGCAGCAGGGCCACGTCGTCGCCGAGCCTGCGCCCGGTATGGGCCCGGAGGCGATCCAGCAGCTCGTCCGCGGCGGCGTCCAGGTCAGCGCGGCGGAGCGTGCCGAGGCAGTCCTCCAGCCGGAAGTACCGGCCCGCCCGGTCGCGCGCCTCCAGCAGGCCGTCGGTGTAGAAGACCAGCCGGTCGCCTGCGCTCACCGTGAACGTGGACGTCCTCATCTCGGGGTGCAGGCCGAGCGGGGTCGCGTAGGCCGCCGGGGTCAGGGCCTGCAGGCCGCCGTCCGCCGCCAGCCGCAGCGGCGGGGGGTGCCCGCAGGTGACGAGCTCGAGCCAGCCGCGCGGGTCGAACTCCGCGAACAGGGCCGTCACGAAGTCCTCCTCCCCCGCCGCCCGCGCGACCGACTGGTCCACGACCCGGGCGATCTCGGGCAGCGACAAGCCTGGATGGGCGCAGGCGTCCCGGAAGCTGGTCATCGCGATGCTGGCCAGGCGCACCGCCGGCAGTCCCTTGCCGCGGGTGTCCCCGATGAGCCAGCGCAGCCGGTCTCCGTCGGAGACGACCTCCAGCAGGTCCCCGCCCACCCGCGCCTCCGCCGCGGCCGAGACGTACCGCGTGGCCAGCCGGCCCGCCGCGACGGCGGCCGGGACGTCGCGCAGCAGCGCGCTCTGCGCCACCCGGGCCACGGCGCGGACCTGGCTGAGCCGCCGCTGCGCCGCGGTGCGCAGTGCGGAGTTGGCGACCGCGAAGGCGGCCAGCAGGGCCAGCACGCCCAGGTGCGACGCGAGCGAGCCTGGCCGTCCCGGCTGGTCCAGGATGAGCCCGAGGCCGAGCAGCATCGCCCAGCCGGCCAGCACGGCGGTGATCCGCGGGCGCAGCAGCAGCGAGGCCAGCAACGGGCCGATAGCCAGCCACGCGACCATGACGGGCCCCCGGCCGGCGCGGTACTGCGCCACCGCCACGACCGTGATGGCCAGGGCCAGCAGCACCGCGAACGCCCGCCTGGCCGCCGCCCCGCCCGGCTGGACCGGCCCGGACACATTCAGGGGAATGCCGCGGCCCGGGCGCCGGACCGCGCGCCACCACCTCGGCCCAGTCTGCGCACTCACGTGGCCGCCTCTCATCTGCCGTGCATCGTCGGCCGTGCCCACGTACTGAACGCCATCGTGCCGGTCACACCCGAGTGAGGGCTGAACGCCGGCTCCAGGGAAGCTCACAGCAGATCCCAGATAACGAAAACCGTCCGGGGCGCGGGCGCCCAGGGAAGTTCCAGCGGGCGGCCATTGAATCGCAAGGTTGGGGGGCGAGCGTTGGACCATGGATTCCTCAGCCGGGGCAGCAAAGGCAGCAGCGGGCCGCCTCGAGGCCCGGCTGCTGGTCGTCGAGGATGAGCCGACGATCCTGGAACTGCTGTCCGGGTCGCTGCGGTTCGCGGGCTTCGACGTGCTGACCGCGGCCAGCGGGAGGGAGGCGCTGCGCGCCGCGGCGGCGTCGCGCCCGGACCTGATCCTGCTCGATGTGATGCTTCCGGACGGCGATGGCTTTGACGTGATCCGCGCTATCCGGGCCGGGGGGCCGCGCGTGCCGGTCATTTTCCTGACCGCCCGCAGCCACGTCCACGAGCGGGTCGCCGGGCTGACCCTGGGCGGAGACGATTACGTCACCAAGCCGTTCAGCCTGGACGAGGTGCTGGCCCGCATCCGGGCGGTGCTGCGGCGCTGCGGCGGACCCGGGGCGGAGAGTTCCCGCCTGATCGTGGCTGACCTGGAACTCGACGAGGACACTCACGAGGTACGGCGCCACGGCTCCCTGGTGACCCTGACGCCGACCGAGTTCAAGCTGCTGCGGTACCTGATGGTCAACGCCGGCCAGGTCCTCAGCAAAGCGCAGATACTCGACCATGTCTGGGACTACAGCTTCAGCGGCGACGGCAGCGTGGTCGAACCCTGCATCAGCTACCTGCGGCGCAAGGCCGACCAGGGCGAGCCGCGGCTGATCCACACGATCCGCGGCGTCGGCTACATGCTGCGGGTTCCACCGCCATGACCCGGCGGCCATACCGGCGGCTGCGGGCGGCGCTGGCCAGCGTGTCGCTGCGGGTCCGGGTGATGGCCGTCGCCGCGTTCCTGGTCACGATCACCTCAGTGGTCATGGGCTCACTGGGCACTACCCTGCTGCACGGCTACCTGCTCTCCCGGGCTGATCAGCAGCTCCGCGACTTCGCCTCCGTGGCCAGCCGCAACCTGTCCGGCGGGCGGCCGCGACTCCCCAAGGCCCCCCAGCCCGGCCAGCCCAGCCAGCCCTTCCAGTTCCTGATCGAGATCATCAGCGCCGACGGCCGGGTCTCCGTGCCGGAAGCGCCGCTGCACCACGCCGCGCTCCCCCGGATCGCCGCCGCGCGCCTGAAGGGGCCGCACGAACCGTTTACCGCGCCGGCCGCGAATGATCCCGGGCATACCTGGCGCGTGCTGGTCCGGGACCTCCCTGGTGGGCAGGCACGTGGTCATCGCGTTCAGCCTGGACAACCTCAACAGCACCGTTACCCGCCTGGAAATAGCCGACGCGGTCGCGGGTGCCGTCGCCATCGTGCTGCTGGCCGGTATCGGGCTGCCGCTCGTGCGGATCAGCCTGGCGCCGCTGGCCAAGATCGGGAACACGGCGGCGGCGATCGCCGCCGGGGATCTGTCCCGGCGCATCGACCATCCGCCGCATAGCACCGAGGTGGGCCGGCTGGCCGAGGCCCTCAACACGATGCTGGCCCGGATCGAGGCCGCCTACCGGGCGCGGGAGGAGGGTGAAGCGCGGGCTCTGGACTCCGAGGAGCGGATGCGCCGGTTCGTGGCCGACGCCAGCCACGAACTGCGCACCCCGCTGACGTCGGTTCGCGGCCTGGCCGAGTTCTCCCTGCAACAGGGGACGGACGCCAGCCCGGCCGAGCTGATCCGGCTGATAACGCTCATCCACACCGAAGCCATCCGGATGGGCCGGCTGGTGGAGGACCTCCTGATGCTCGCCCAGTTCGACCAGGACCGCCCCCTGGACCGGCGCCCCGTCGACCTGTCCAGCATCGCGGCCCGGGCGGTCCTCGCCGGCCGCCTGAACCAGCCCGGCCGCCCGATCACCCTGCACGCGGACACCCCGGTCATCGTGCACGCCGACGCTGAGCGCCTGCGCCAGGTCCTCGACAACCTGATCGGCAACGCCTTGCAGCACACCCCAAGGGGATCAGCGGTCACCGTCACCGTCGTGCATCAGGCCGGGCAGGCTCAGGTCACCGTGGCCGACAACGGTCCGGGCATGACCGCCGGCCAGGCGTCCCGCGTGTTCGAGCGTTTCTACCGCACCGACCGCGCCCGCAGCCGCGCCCGGGGCGGCACCGGCCTCGGCCTGTCCATCGCCGCCACCCTGACGGCCGCCCACGCTGGGACCATCACGGTCGACACCGGGCCGGGCCGGGGCGCCGCCTTCCGGGTCACGCTGCCGCTGGCCGTGACGGCCAGCGAGACGACCGGCTCCCGCTAGCCGCAGCCGTTTGCGCGTCGTGGCCCCGGCCAGGGACCTCGCAGCCGACCGCAACGAGATCGCAAGGCGTGCGCCATTGACTACAGGGCGACGGGTCAGCCGGCCCGCCCGGCGGGCTCCCTCGGCGGCGCTTGCCGCCCACCACGAAGGAGACACGTTGACCAGCGCGTCCCACCCCCCGGCGCGGCGCCGGGCCTGGCTGCCCGTGCTCGGGCCCCTGCTGCTGGCCGGCGCCCTGGCCGCCGGCTGCAGCGCCAGCAGCGCCACGCCCGCTCCGGCCTCGTCCGGCTCATCCAGTTCAGGCAGCCAGGCCAGCTTCCGGCAGTGCCTTCAGCGGCAGGGCGTGAGCCTGCCGCAGGGGCGGCCCCCGGCGGGCAGCGGCCAGCCGCAAGCCCGGCCGACCGGGTCGGCCGCGTCCGCGTTCCGCAAAGCCATCCAGGCCTGCGGGGGCAGCGGCGCGTTCCCGCGGGGCGGCGGCAACCCGGCCGGCTGAGCCGCCCGGATTGCGCCGCTGGCCAGGTCCTTACCGAGAGGAAATAACAGCACATGTTCATCACCTACCTGCGGCGGGAATTGCGCCGGAGAATGCGGCAGGCCGTTTTCATCGCCCTGGGCCTGGCCCTGGGCATCGGCCTGGTCATCACCGTGACCGCCGCCTCGGCGGGGGTGTCCAGCTCCCAGGGCACGGTGCTGCACTCCCTCTACGGGGTGGGCACCGACATCACGGTCACCCAGACGCCCACGGCGGGCTCGGGCGGCCCCACCCGGTTCGGCTTCGGCGGCGGGAATCCGGGCAGCAAGCCGTCGGCGGGCACCAGCTTCAGCCGCAGCGTGCTGACCAGCGCCGGGCTGGGCACGCTGAAATCCTCGTCGGTGACGACGGTCTCTGGCCTGAAGCATGTGTCCGGTGCGGCCGGTGCGCTCACCCTGAGTGACCTCAAGCTGTCCGGCACGATCAACGCGGGCGGATCGACCGGCGGACCCGGCGGCTCCGGTGCCACGGCGGGCCGGTCAAACCTCAAGACCAGTTCGTTCTCGGTCACCGGGGTCAACTCCTCCACCAGCTCGCTGGGCCCGCTCAGCTCCGGGACGATCACCTCCGGGCGGAACTTCAGCAGCGCCGACGCCACCTCCAGCGTGGCCGTGGTGGACGCCAACTACGCCCAGGCGCAGAACCTGAGGACCGGCTCCACGTTCAAGGTCGCCGGGAAGAAGTTCACCGTCATCGGCATCGTCAGCGTCGGGCCGGGCAGCACCTCCGCGGACGTCTATATCCCGCTCGCCCGCGCCCAGGCGCTGGCCAGCCTGACGAACGAAGTCAACACGATCTACGTGTCCGCGGCCAGCGCCGCCGACATCAGCGCGGTGTCCAGCGAGATCTCTGGTGCCCTGCCCAAGGCCACGGTGACCACGTCCAGTGACCTGGCCAGCGAGGTCACTGGCTCGCTGGCCAGCGCCTCCAGCCTGGCCAACAACCTCGGCAAGTGGCTGGCCGTCGCCGTGCTCGCGGCCGCGTTCGGCCTGGCCAGCCTGCTCACCGTGGCCGCGGTGTCCCGCCGGGTCCGCGAGTTCGGCACGCTCAAGGCACTCGGCTGGCGCAGCCGCAGGATCATCCGCCAGATCATGGGTGAGGCACTGGTCATCGGCCTGGCCGGCGGGGTAGCGGGGGTGGCCCTCGGATTCGGCGGCGCGGCCCTGGTCCAGGCCCTCGCCCCGCCACTGACGGCCACCACCGGCGCTGCCGCCCCCGGTGCCCCCGGCGGTGCAGCCGGTGCCGCCGGTCCCGCCGCTGGCCTGGCGCGCGCCGCGTCCGCCACCAGCCATACCGTCTCCGTGCACCTGACCGCGCCCGTCACGCCCGGCGCTGTGCTGCTGGCCGTGGTCCTCGCGATCGCCGGCGGCCTGGTGGCCGGCACGTTCGGCGGCTGGCGGGCCGTCCGGCTCCGCCCGGCCGCGGCGCTAGCCCGGGTCGAGTAATCAGCAGAACTGCGAAGGGATACTCATGTACCAGCTCACCGGCGTTACCCGGGACTACCGCAAAGGCCGGCAGACGGTCCACGCGCTGAACGGCGTGGACCTGGTCATCGAGGACGGCGACTGGCTCGCCATCCAGGGACCCACCGGCCACGGGAAGAGCACGCTGCTGCAGATTCTCGGCGCGCTGGACCGCCCTACCTCGGGCACGGTCCAGTTCGGCGGCCAGAATCTGGCCCGGCTGCGGGAGAGCCAGCTGACCCAGGTCCGCGCCACCTCGATCGGCTTCATCTTCCAGTCCTTCAACCTCATCCCCACCCTGTCCGCCCAGGAGAACGTCGAGACAGCCCTCGTCCCTCTCGGGGTGGCCCCGGCCGAGCGGCAGGAGCGCGCCGTCCGCGCCCTGGCCGACGTTGGCCTCGGCGACCGGGCCCGGCACCTGCCCTCGGAACTGTCCGGTGGCCAGCAGCAGCGGGTCGCCATCGCCCGCGCCCTGGTCAAGCAGCCCACGGTACTGCTGGCTGACGAGCCCACCGGCAACCTCGACGAAGGCACCAGGGACGAGATCATGACGCTCCTGGGGCAGCTGTGGGACCAGTTGCGGCTCACCCTCGTCATCGTCAGCCACGACAGCACCGTCGCGAGCCGGGCCCAGCGAACCGGCCAGATGGAAAACGGCCGCCTCAGTATCGAGGTCTCCCGGTAGCCCGGGGACCGCTGCGGCCGTAACCTGAACGCTCTGGCTTCCCGGGGCCGGTGTTTCCGCCGAGGGGCTGACGTGCTCGAACAGATCCTGCCGCCCGAGGTGGTGGTCGTGGAGACCGACCACGACGAGCCGGGCGCCCTGCTGTTCCCGGAAGAGGAAGCCGTGATCGCGCGGGCGGTGCCGAAGCGGCGGCGCGAGTTCACCGCCGGGCGGGCCTGTGCCCGCCAAGCGCTGGCCCGGCTCGGCGTGCCGCCGGCGCCACTGCTTCCCGGCGAGCGCGGCGCGCCCCGGTGGCCGGACGGGACGACGGGCAGCATCACGCATTGCCCGGGCTACCGGGCGGCGGCGGTCGCGAGAACCCGGGATGTCGCCGCCCTGGGAGTGGACGCGGAGCCCAACGAGGCGGTGCCCGACGGGGTGCTCGGCGTCATTGCCACCGACGGCGAGCGGACCCGGATCGGCCGGCTGGGTGCCGCCGACGCCCGGGTGTCCTGGGACCGGCTGCTGTTCTCGGCCAAGGAATCGGTGTACAAGGCGTGGTTCCCGCTCACCCGGCGCTGGCTGGGCTTCGACCAGGCCGACATCACCCTCGGCCCCCTCGACGGCACGTTCACCGCCCGGCTGCTGGTGCCAGGCCCGTTAGTAGCCGGCTCGGCGCTGACCGTGCTGCACGGCCGCTGGGCCGCGGACCGGAGGCTGGTGGTGACGGCGGTCGTCATCCCCGCCTGGCCAGCCGCTGGCGGGCGCCCCAGCTGATCACCGGGACCGGGAACCATTCGGCGCGGCCATTTATGCCTCGGCGGCCGGAGCCGGGATTTTGCCGTTCGCGGACGATATGTTCATCACGCCGAAATTGGCCGGGCCGCCATTCCTGTTAAAATGCCGGCATGGTGCCGCCGGAAGCTGAACAGGGACCGCGCCCGCCCGGATACGGGCCCCGTGGCTGAGCCGGCGCGGACCGCCCGGGGGCTGGTCCTGGCGGCAGGAAAACACCACCATCTGATCAAACTGCTCGGCGTGGGCGCCATCGTGCTGGTCGTGGTAATCGCGGCCGGATGGACCATGCTGGTGCTGGTGCGGCGGCGACGCCGCAAGGCGCAGGCGGCTGCCCGCGAAACGGCCACCGGCCAGGCTGCCGCACGGACACGAGAAGGCACACCCTCCGGGTCCTCACCCGCCGGGTCCTCATCCCCCGCGATCACCACCGAGCACCTGACGAAGACCTACCGGCTGGGGAAGGTGGAGGTACGGGCCCTCGACGACGTCACGCTGGAGATCGCCGCCGGAGCGATGGCCTGCATCATGGGCAAGAGCGGCTCGGGCAAGTCGACCCTCCTGCGGCAGCTCGGCCTGATCGACCTGCCCAGCAGTGGCCGGATCTGGCTGCGAGGGCAGGAAGTGACCGGGCTCCCCGAGCATGAGCGCACCGATCTGCGGCTGCACCGCCTGGGCTACGTGTTCCAGGAATACGCCCTGCTGCCCGAGCTCACCGCCGTCGAGAACGTCTACCTGCCCGCCATGATGGCCGGGCAGCCGGCCCGGACCTACCGCCACCGCGCCTCCGACCTGCTGAACCTGGTTCGACCTCGGCCCGCGGGCGGGCCACCGGCCCAAGGAACTCTCCGGAGGCGAGCAGCAGCGGGTGGCCATCGCCCGGGCCATGGTGAACGAGCCGGCCATCATCTATGCCGACGAGCCCACGGCCAACCTGGACACGCGGTCGGCGCAGACGGTCATGCAGACCCTGCAGAGGCTGAACACCACCCTGGGCGTGACGGTGGTGTTCGTGTCCCATGACCCGGACGATGCGCAGTACGCCAGCCAGCTCATCCACCTCAGCGACGGCAGGCTGACCGACGGCGCGCCGGGAGACGGGACCCTGACCGAGGGCGCGCCGGGAGACGGGACAGCGGGCGGAGAACAGCCATGAAGAGCCTGCGCGTAGCACTGTTCCTGGCCATCCGGTCCCTGGCCCGCAGCAACTACGGCATCGCGGTCGCGACGACCCTGATGATGCTGCTCATCTACATGAGCCTGCTGTTCCTGCCCTCGCTCATCCAGGGCGCGATCAACCGCGTAAACGCCCAGCTCGTTGACACGCTGACCAGCGATATCGTCATTACCCCCGCCGGCCAGACGGCCAGCATCGACAACGTCGGGTCCTATCTCGCCCAGATCCGCAAGGCCGCCGGGGTCAGGGCCGCCACGGACGTCTACCACGTCGGCACGCAGGTCTCCTACGGGGCGCGATCCGGCTCGTGGCCCGTGGACGCCATCGACCCGGTCAGCTACCGCGCGGTATTCACCACCCCGTACAACGTCGTCCAGGGCCGGGCCCTGACCCCGCAGGACACCAGCCAGGCGCTGCTGGGCATCGGCATCGCCGGTGCCGGAGAGACCAAGGTCCGCGGGTACCGGGCCTCCCTGCAGACGGTGCACGCGGGGGACCGGGTCAGCGTCACCCTGACCAACGGGCGGAGCGTCGCCCTCACCGTCGTCGGCATCTACAACAACCAGTTCCCGCAGTCGGACAGCGACGCCTACATCACCATGACCGAAGCCGGCAGGCTGCTGCCCGCCAGCCGGGACCGCGCCACCGCCATCTTTGTCCGCACCAGCAGCGGGGTCAACGTCAGCCAGGAGGTTAACCGGCTGGCCGCGCTGCGCAGCGGCATGACCTTCCAGACCTCTGCGGACCTGGGCGCCGCCGTCCAGGTCCAGACGGCGACCTACCGGCTGATCAGCAACATCCTCAAGATCGTCTCTTTGCTGATGGCCGCCCTCACGATTTTCGTGATCACCTACATCGACCTGGTCAACAAGCGCCGGCAGATCGGCATCGAACGGGCCATCGGCATCAAGTCGAGCCCGATCGTCTTCAGCTACGTCCTCAAGGCCTGGGCCTATGCCCTGGTCGGCGTGGGCACGGGGTTCGTCCTGTTCCGCTACGCCGTGACCCCCATCGTGGCCAGCCACCCGTTCCATTTCCCGAACGGGCCGGTCACCCTGGCCACCACCTGGCACGAGATGATCCAGGACCTGATCATCCTGATCATCGTGGCCACGTTGGCCGCGCTGGCCCCGGCCATCCGGTCGGTGCGCATCCGGATCCTGGACGCGATCTGGGGCACCTGAGCCGCCCGTGCCTAGGCCTGATCCCCGCGAGCGGGGGCCTACGGGATGGCCGGGAGGCAGGCGGCTGCGCCCTGGCTGACCAGGGTGGCGAGCGGGCAGACGCCCGCGAGCGGATAGTAGGGGCCCATGATCGCGGCGGCCGTGGCCGCGCTCGCGGCGGGCGGCACGTCCTGGATGGCCTGGGTGAAGCCCGGCGCGACGACCATGTTGCGCAGCATGAGGGACACCGGCGCGGCCGGCTGGGCGGCGGAGAAAGGCAGGAAGGTCACGCCACGGAGGGCCGCCGCGGCCGCCCGCTGGGATTCGGTGCCGACCACGTAGGTGTAGTAGCCCCGGCCGTCGAGCCTGGTACGTGCTGTCATGACGGCATCCGTCATCCACCTTCCCGCTGGGCAGCGTGTTCACCACCAGGGGAAATGGCTGCTGGTCCAGGTTGACGCACATCGAGTAGTACCGCATGTCCTCGCGCCAGCCCGGCCACGGGACGGGGTGAGTCCCGAGGGCAGTGACCGGCGCCTTGCCGCGGATGACGATCACGTCGCCGTCGCTGGGCGGGATGATGCTGGCGACCAGGTAGGCGGAGTCCGCGTTCGCGACGATGCCGCCGCCCATGCCCGGGTTGGGGGCGAAGACGACCCCGTCGCTGGTCCGGGGCGGCCGGGGCCGGGGCCGGCCCGGTCGCGGAGACGCTGGCGGTGGAGGTGCTGCAGGTAGGAATCTGCTCCGAGACGCCGCCGACGGTGAACGTGACGGCGGGCAAGGGCACCGCCGCGAAATCCCGGTGCGGCGGCAGGTAGACCCGGTAGAGGATGTAGCCGGTCCCGCTGGTGACCCCCGCGGGGGCCAGCGGCAGCGTGTTCACCTCGCCCGGCGCCACGTCCGGTTGCACGGTCACCGTGAAGTTCCCGCCAGCGGGCGCCCAGTGCTGCCAGGGATTGACGCTGCCCGGATCAGGCTGGATGAGGTAGTCGGTGAGCGCCGAGCGGACGCCATTGGTGCTGAACAGGCCGCCTCCCGGCTGGTAGACCTGCACCGAGGCGTACCGGGCGTCGGGATACTGCCCGGACAGCGTGATGACCAGGCCGCTGCGCACCGGGAACGGCAGGACCCAGTAGGCGGCCGCGGAGTCGGGATACAGCTCGTTCAGGGTGCTCGCGGAGATCTCCGTCGCCCAGGCGCACGCGGGCCCCGCCGCGGCGGGTGCGGCCGCCGCCCCGGTGGGTGAGTGAAGCGCCGCGACCGCCACGGCGGCGAGGGCTGCTAAAGAGCGCGCAAATACGGTGGCAGGCCGCATGGCAAATCTCCAGATCAGAAAGAACAGAAAGCTCTTATGACTGGCCAGCCATTTCCGCGGAATCCCTTTTCCCCTGGGACATATTTTAGGGGGATATTAGCCAGGCCGGAAGAGAATCCGCGTGGTTGGACGCTGCCGCGCCGGCGCGGCGGGGAGGCAGACCCGGACGACCAGCCCGCCGGCCTCGCGGGATTCGGCCAGCACCCGCCCGCCGTGGGCCCGGACGACCGACCGGACGATGGACAGGCCGAGGCCGACGCCTTCGCGGCCGGGGTCCCGGCCGTTGCCCCGGCCGCCGGAACGGCTCGAACAGCGCGCTGACCTGCTCGGGCGGCACGACGGGCCCGCTGTTGGCCACGACCAGCTCGGCCTCGCCGGACTGCGCGCGGGCGGTGGTGGAGACCGTCACCCAGCCGCCGGCATGGTTATGCCGGAGCCCGTTGCGGACCAGGTTGAGGGCCAGATGTTCGAGCAGCACGGGATCGCCGACGGTGCGCGGCCGGATCCGGCGTCGCGTCCACGGTGACCCGGGCGGCCGCCGCCTCCCCGGCCGTCTGCTCGACGGCGTCGGCGGCGACATCCGACAGGTCGACCGGGACCCGCGTGATGGCCTGGCTCTCGCTGCGGGCCAGCATGAGCAGGCCGTCGATGATCATTTCGCTGCGCGCGTTGGTGGCCAGCACCGTATCCACGAGCTCGCGCAGGTCCGCGGGTACCCGCCCGGAGGCCACCGCCACCTCGAGCACGGTGCGGTTGGTGGCCAGCGGCGTGCGGAGCTCGTGCGAGGCGTGCGCCACGAACTGGCGCTGGCCCTCGAAGGACGCGTCGAGGCGCTCCAGCATGACGTCGAAGGTGTCGGCGAGCTCCTTGACCTCATCGGCGGGCCCGGCCAGCCCGATCCGCTCGCGCAGGTTGCCGTTGGCCGCCCGGCGGGCGGTCTGGGTGATACGGCGCACCGGGCTGAGCGCCCGCCCGGCCATGACCCAGCCGAAGGCGCCGCGACCACGGCCACCGCGGCCAGCGCCAGCAGGCACTCATTCACCAGGGTGCTGAGCGCCCGGGCCCGGTGATGATCGAATTTCTCGCCGGATCGCCGCGACGTCCGGCAGCGTGAGCCGGGCCCCGGACCGCAGAGGGATCACCGGGTGCGGCCCGGGATTCTCCGAGCCGCTCAGAATGTTGGCGACCGCTTTGCCCCCCGGGTAGCTGTTCTTGAACAGGAGGTAGAAGATCGCGATCAGCGCCGCGCCGGCCAGCAGGAACATGCCGCCGTACAGCACGGTCAGCCGGGCCCGGATGCCGAGTCCGGGAGCGCAGGCGCGGCGGCGCGCTTCATGGGATACGGTACCCGGCGCCCGCGATGGTCTCGATTACCGGCGGATCGCCCAGCTTCCTGCGGAGCGTCATGATCGTGACCCGGACGACGTGGGTGAATGGGTCTATGTTCTCGTCCCAGGCCTTTTCCAGCAGTTGCTCGGCGGACACGGTAGTGCCGCCGCAGCGGAGCAATTCCGCGAGGACCGCGAGTTCCTTGTGCCGCAGCGGCAACGGCCGGCCATTTCTGGTGGCCTCCTGCCGGGCCGGGTCGAGCCGGATCCCGGCCCGCTCCAGAACCGGCGGGTCGGGCGGGCGGGACCGCCGTCCCAGGGCCCTGACCCGGGCGACCAGTTCGGCGAACGCGAATGGCTTGGCCAGGTAATCATCGGCCCCGAGGCCGAGCCCTTCGACCCGGTCCACCAGATCCCCCGCGGCCGTGAGCATGAGGATCCGCACCATGGCCCCGCTGCTGGCCAGTGACCGGCAGATGTCGTCGCCGTGGACCACGGGCAGATCCCGGTCCAGGATCACGACGTCGTAGTCGTTCACGGCCAGCTGTTCCTGCGCCGTCGCGCCGTCGAACGCCACGTCCGCGGCGATGGCCTGGTCACGCAGGCCCGCCGCGATCGCCTCGGCCAGGTGCTGTGCGTCCTCCACCACAAGTACCCGCACCTGACTCCTCCTGCCCGTCAGCGGACCCTACGTCACCGAGTGTGACCAGTCTGCCCCGCGCACCGTCAGCTCAGCGTAAAACCGGGCGTTGACACTGGTTTTACCGCCGCTCCGCTGGACTGTCACAGCCAAGCGGCCCGCAGCGCGCGGACCCCCAGAAAGGACAGGAAGGGAACCCGTTTGACCAGTAACAGGCGGCGGCAGGGCCGGTTCGCGGCGGTCGGTCTCGCCATCCTCCTTATATTCGCGCTGGCGGCCTGCGGCAGCTCCTCAGCCCCGGCACCGCGGGCGCGCACCGCCGGCGCGGCACCCTCGACGCCGGCGGCCGTCGTCCAGGCCATCGGCAAGCTCACCACCTGCCTGAGCTCGCATGGCGTCACGGTGCCCGCCCGTCACCAGGAAGGGTGTCCGCACCACGATCAGGGACCTCCCCTCGGCCCAGCGGTCAGCCGTGATTACCGCCTGCCAGACACAAATCGATGCGCTGCTGGCCATGCGGCCAGGGCACTGAGGGAGGCCTCCCCATGTTCTTCACGTATCTGCGGCGCGAACTGCGCCGGCGTATGCGGCAGGCCATTTTCATCGCGCTTGGGCTGGCGGTGGGAATCGGCCTGGTGATCACGGTGACGGCGGCCTCGAACGGGGTCAAGAATGGCCAGGCCGCGGTCCTGCATTCGCTGTACGGGGTGGGCACGGACCTCACCGTGACCCAGCCGCCGGCGTCGGGCGCGAGCCGGGCGACCACCTTCGGTTTCCGCCAGCAGATCCAGGCGTTCCGCCATGGGCAGATCGCGGCGGGCACGAAGATCAACATCAACAACCTGGTCAACACCCAGTACGGGACCCTCGGCTCCAGTTCGGTCGGCAAGGTCGCCGGGCTGCGGAACGTGCGCAGCGCGGTCGGCGGGCTCACCCTCAACGATGTGACGGTCACCGGGACGGTGCCCGCCGATCAAGTCCGGCAGCGGCAGCCATCGCGTCGAACTTCACCACGAACTCGTTCACCGTCGAGGGGGTGGACGTGTCCGACACCTCGCTCGGCGCGCTGAGCGCCGCCAAGATGACCTCGGGCACGGGCTTCACGCCGGCCGAGGCGAAGGCCGACGACGCCGTGATCGATTCGAACTACGCGCGGCAGAACAAGCTGAAGGTCGGCAACACGGTCGCGGTGGGCGGGACCAGCTTCAAGATCATCGGAATCGCCAGCGTGCCGCAGGGCGGCAGCCCGCCGGACGTCTACATCCCGCTGGCGCGGGCGCAGAGCATCGGCAAGACCGCCGGGGCCAGCCTGGCCAGCAAGGTGAACACGATCTACGTGTCGGCCGCCAGCGCCACTGACATCCCCGCCGTCCAGGCGGAGATGGCCAAGGCCCTGCCCAAGTCGACCGTCACCGATCAGGACAACCTGGCCAGCCAGGTGAGCGGGTCGCTGGCCAGCGCGTCCAGCCTGGCCAACAACCTCGGCAAGTGGCTGTCGGTCGCGGTGCTGATCGCCGCGTTCCTGCTGGCCAGCCTGCTGACCATGGCGGCGGTCTCCCGGCGGGTGCGCGAGTTCGGCACGCTGAAGGCGCTCGGCTGGCGGAGCTGGCGCATCGTCGGCCAGGTCATGGGCGAGTCGATCACGATCGGCATCATCGGCGGGGCGGCGGGCGTCGGCCTGGGCTTCGCCGGCGCCGCCCTGATCGACAAGCTGGCGCCCGAAGCTGACCGCGACCGTCGGCACGCCCGGCGCAGCCCCGGCGGCCGGGCGGCCGGCGGAGGCGTTTTGAGATCGCTGGCGCAGCACCACCCACACCGTGTCGGTGACCCTGACCGCGCCCGTCACGATCAGCGCTGATCGTGCTCGCCGTGCTGCTGGCCCTCGCCGGCGGCCTGATCGCCGGCGCGTTCGGCGGCTGGCGGGCGGCCCGGCTGCGCCCCGCGGCCGCGCTGGCCAAGGTGGAATGACCCGGCGGACCGAGAGAGAATCCGATGTACAAGCTGTCCGGCGTAGTCAAGAACTACAAGAAGGGCCGCGGCACGGTCCACGCGCTGCAGGGCGTGGACCTGGTCATCGAGGACGCCGAGTGGCTGGCCATCCAGGGCCCGACCGGGCATGGCAAGTCCACCCTGCTGCAGATCATCGGCGGCCTGGACCGGCCGACCGCCGGCACGGTCGAGCTCGACGGCGTGAACCTGAGCCGGATGCGCGAGTCCAAGCTCACCAAGGTGCGGGCCCGCTCGATCGGGTTCATCTTCCAGACCTTCAACCTGATCCCCACGCTGAACGCGGCGGAGAACGTGGAGGTCGGCGCTGGTCCCGCTCCGGGTCAGCGGCGCGGCGCGCCGGGCCCGCGCGGAGCAGGCGCTGGCAGTCCGTCGGGCTCGGCGACCGGCTGGGCCACCTGCCGTCCGAGCTGTCCGGCGGCCAGCAGCAGCGGGTCGCGATCGCCCGGGCGCTGGTCAAGGAACCCAGCGTGCTGCTCGCCGACGAGCCCACCGGCAACCTCGACGAGGGCACCCGGGACGAGATCATCGACCTGCTGGAGAACCTGTGGCGTCGAGCGGGCCTCACCATGGTGCTGGTCACCCACGACAGCACCGTGGCCGCGCCGGGCGCAGCGGCTCGGCCTGATGAAAGACGGCCGGCGATGGTAACCCAGGTCACCGGCCAGGCCCGCGAGCCCAGGCCATCGCCCGGCCTAGCCGGTTAGATGTGCCGCGTGTACGGGGCAGCGCGCGGTCCCGTACACGCGGCACATCCTGGCCCTGATCCCGCCCTGATCCCAGGCTGGTCATCATTGATGCCCGGTGCTTGCGAGCGGGCCTTGCTTCTCGCACGCGTTTTATATTGCCATCCGGGTTGCGGCGGGCGGATCCCGCAGGTGTCCAACTGATTAGCGAAAGGGCACCATTTCAATTGACGGGAGCATAAGCCCAGGTTTACGCTGGAATGGCCGGAGGCGGCCGGGGGGCGCATAGTAAGAATATTCCGATAATGGCTTCCCGTTGCCCTGGCCACAGCGTCGCTGCGTAGCTGATCCTGCGGTATCAACGCAGAAGGGAAGATCATGTCGTTATCGGTTACTTCTGTTAATGTCCAGCGGGTGGCGGGGAGTATCGGAGCCGAGATCTGCGGCGTGCAGGTCGGCCCGGACCTGCCCGGCCCGGTGGTGCGGCAGATCCGGGACGCGCTCCTGGAGCACAAAGTCGTCTTCTTCCGCGGCCAGCATCATCTCGACGACGCCGCGCAGGCCGGGTTCGCCCAGTTGTTCGGCGAGCTGAGCCGAGCCCGCCGGACGAAGCCAGGGGATGGCCCGGAGAGCTACGCGACCGATGTGGTCAGCAGCCGCACAAAGGCGACGGTATGGCATACCGACGCATCGGTGACCCCCCGGCCCCCGGCCATGACCATGCTGCGGCCGATCGTGCTCCCGCCCTACGGCGGCGACACCGCCTGGGCCAATGCGGCGGCCGCCTACCAGCGGATGGGTCCGGACTGGCGCGAGCTCGCCGACGGGCTGCGGGCCCTGCACAGCAACAACCTGGCAGGCAGGCAAGCCCTCCGCGCCGAATCAGCCGCGCGCTCCGCCGGTGACGCAGGGCAGGCACCCACGGATCGCCCGATGCAGTCCCGCCGGGACGCCGCGGCCACGCCGAACAAGCTCTACGAGACGGAGCATCCGGTCGTCCGGGTGCACCCGGAAACCGGAGAGCGGGCCCTGCTGCTCGGCGCCTTCGCGAAGACCATCCTCGGACGGCCCGACTCAGACCGCCTGATCACCCTGTTCCAGAAGTTCGTGACCGCACTCGACAACACCGTCCGGTGGCGGTGGGCCCCAGGTGACCTCGGGATGTGGGACAACCAGTCGAACCCAGCACTGCGCCATCGCCGACTACGGCAGCCATCAGCGCCTGATGCACCGGATCACCGTCCTCGGTGACATCCCGGTCGGCGCCGGACGGACGGCCCAGCATAGCTGTGCACAGCCCCTCCTAAACACGAGCCGGAGCGAGAAGATGGCAGCAATCACATGGCTCGCCTCCTACCCAAAGTCAGGAAATACCTGGCTGCGGTTCATGCTGGCCTCTTACCTCACGAAGCAGCCAGTAACGTCAGAATCCCGGGTCCGGCCCCTTAATTCCCTAATCCCTATCATCGGCGGCGGAAGCGGCAGCAATGCCAACGGGCTGCCCGGCAGACCACACGGGCCCGCTGCTCGTCAAGACCCATTCTCTGCCCGGCGCCACTGCGCTGCGGCCTTACCGGCCTGATACGAGAAAGGCTGTCTACCTGATCCGTAATCCTCGTGACATTATCCTGAGCCTCACGAACGCCAAGAGGGCAAGGAACATGAGCGCTGAAGATATCGCCAAGGACTTCATCGCTAACCGCGGCATGCCGCTCTCGAACACAGAGTACGAGTGGGGGAACTGGCCGCAGAATGTGCGGTGCTGGACCACGCCTGGGGTGGCGCGCCAGCATTTCCCGGGTATCGAGGTGCTGACGGTCAGGTATGAGGATATACGCGCGGACCCGGCAGCTGCCCTGCACCATGTTCTTGACTTCGTCGATCTCGGTCAGCCGGTTGCCGCGGAGGATGTGGCACTGGCGGTAGAAAGCTCGTCCCTGGATAAGATGCACGAACTGTGGGAAAAGGACGAACCCATCGGCCCCGGCGGCCGCCCGGCGAAGAAGTTCCGAGCCGGCCAGGGGCTTAGCAATCAATCCCTTGCCTGCCTTAGCGCAGATATCGAGAACGAGTACCGGAAACTGTTCCAGGCCGACGATGACTTCGCACAGTGCGTGAGGAAATTCGATTACCACGGCTAGCACGCAAACGGCAGCCCCCGGGCATTATTGGCGGGGGCCACCGCTGCGTCGACTGGCCAGGCGGCCTGCTCCCGGCGGGGGCCTAGTTCTTCGTCACATCGTTGGCGCGAAGGTGGAGGCATCGCCGACGATGGCGACGCTGGGCCGCCCGTCCAGGCCGACCGGTATCTCCCCGGCGATCGTGCACCGGTGCATCTTGCGCTGGTGGTCGCCATAGTCGTAGATGGCGTAATGCTGGGTTGCCCGGTTGTCCCACACGACAAAATCGCCTAGTTCCCAGCGCCACCGGACCGTGTTCTCCAGCCGCGTGACGGCCCGCTGGAACAAGTCGATGAGAGCCGCTGAGTCGTCCCTGTCCAGGATGCGCTGGGCGAAGATGCCAAGCAGCAGGGCCCGCTCACCCGTCTCCGGGTGCACGCGCACGACCGGGTGCTCGGTCTCATAAAACGGCTTGCTGGCCCGCCGGCCCCCGCGGCGGGCGCTCTCCGGGTCACGCGGGTCATCCGCTGCGTGACCGTTGGAGTGGACGGCGCGCAGGCCATCGGCGAGTTCACGCAGTGCGGGGAGCATGCTCTGGTATGCGGCCGCCGCATTGGCCCATGCGGTGTCACCGCCGAAGGGCGGCAGTTGGACACTGCGCAGCATCGTCATGGCCGGGGGCCGGTCGGTGTACGTCGCGTCCGTGTGCCAGGCGGGCGCCTTCCCGCCGTGGTGGCTGTCCAGCTCCAGGATGTGATCCTCGGGACCGTAGCCGGGCTTCGCCGCGTGCCCCTTGGTCAGCTCGCCGAACAGCTCGGCGAAGCCGGCCTGCACTGCGTCGTCGAGATGAGACTGGCCGCGAAAGAAGATCACCTTATGCTCAAGCAGGGCATCACGGATGAGCTTCACGACCGGGCCGGGCAGGTCAGGCCCGACTCGCACGCCGGCGATCTCGGCTCCGATGTTGCCCGCGACCTTGCGCACATCCACGGTCGGCACTGCTAAGGACATCAGTTTCCCTTTCTCTGTCCGAATAGCACGACAGGCCGGCCCGAGCGCGGGCCCGGCGACTACTCCCCTATTCTCCCCCCAACAGCAGCCACATGCACCAGTCCAATGAACGCCATCCAATGAACGCCGTCCGCCTGGGCAACCATGCCGACGAGAGGGGGCTTAGCCGGGTTGACTCGCCCGCTCGCCAGAGAGAGACTACGAGGAAATGTCCTGCCATTTGCCTGCCATAAATACTGATCTTGGCGTGCTTGTGGCAGCCAGCTGATCTGAGATCGGAGGAAGCAAGCACATGACATCGGTCAACTGGATTGCTTCGTACCCGAAGTCGGGAAATACCTGGCTGCGGTTCATGCTAGCCAGCTACCTTACGAAGGAGCCAGTGACTTCGGTTAAGCCCAGGAAGCTCAATTCGCTCATACCGGCCATCGGCGGAGCGTCCAAGAACCGCGACGCATTCTCGGCGGACCACACGGGCCCGTTGCTCGTCAAGACCCATTCCCTGCCTAGCGCCAAAGCAGTACAGCCGTTCCGGTCCGATACGCGGAAAGCTGTCTACCTGGTCCGTAACCCCCGCGACATTATCTTGAGCCTTATCGGTCATGCCGGACTAGATCGCGGCAGCGAGAAGGCCCATGGCGTCGCCGAGGAGTTCATCACGAACCACGGCATCCCGCTCTCGGGCTCGGAATGGGAGTGGGGCAACTGGCCGGAGAGTGTCCTGGGCTGGACCCAGCCTGTGGCGGTGCGCCAGTATTTCCCCAATGCCGATGTGCTGACGGTCAAGTACGAGGACATGCGGGCGGACCCGACAGCTGTCCTGCACCGGATCGTTGACTTCCTCGATCTCGGCCAGCCGGTCGATTCGGGAGCTGTCGAGCGGGCAGCGGAGAGTTCAGCAATGGAGAACATGCGCGCGCTGGAAGTCAAGAACTTGAACGACTCAGTCAAGGCTAAGCCCGTGCGTGTTGGCCAGGGGCGGCACAGTCAATCCCTGACCAGCCTTGGCGCGGATATCGAGGAAGCGTACCGGCGGCTGTTCCAGGATGACAGCGATTTCGCGCAGGCCGCGCGGCAATTCGGCTACGACGGCTGAAGGAGCGTTATTCAAGACCGGCTAGCGAGAGCAGGCCCGGAGGACCTGCCCGAGCAGTCGGTGCAGGTCAGCACGCCGCCGCCACCGAAGGCAGACCGGCTCATACTGGTGCACACTCGACCCAGGCTGGCAGGCGCTACTCGTGCTGGCCTACCGGCGACCGGGCGACTCCCATTGCCCCTGGCTCGACGCTCATGCCCAGCGCGTCCCGGGCTGCTTCCTGCAGGTTCTCCTGGCTGGCGAACTGGGTGTGGTAAAGGGTCGGCGTACAGCCCGCCCGCCGCCAGCAGTTCCTCGTGCGGGCCGCGCTCGCATGATCCGGCCCCCATCCACGACGAGGATCTGGTCCGCCTCGCGGATGGTGGACAGCCGGTGCGCGATGACCAGCGAGGTGCGGCCGGCCAGAGCGGTCTTGAGCGCCCGCTGAACCGCCGCCTCTGATTCTGAGTCCAGATGCGCCGTGGCCTCGTCGAGCACCACGATCGACGGCGCCTTCAGCAGCAGCCTGGCCAGCGAGATCCGCTGCTTCTCCCCGCCGGACAGCCGGTAGCCGCGGTCCCCCACGATCGTGTCCAGCCCGTCGGGCAGAGCACGAGATCGAGGTCCCAGATCTGCGCCGCCCGGCAGGCCTCGATCAGTTCGTCCTCGGTCGCTCCGGGCCGCGCGTAGGGCAGGTTGGCCCGGATCGTGTCGTGGAACATGTGCGCGTCCTGGGTAACCACCCCGACCACCTCGTGCAGCGACCCCAGCGTGACATCGCGCAGGTCGTACCCGCCGATGCGGACGGATCCCTGGTCCGGTCGTAGAGCCGGCCGCACCAGGTGGGTGGTCGTCGTCTTGCCCGCCCCGGACGGCCCGACCAGCGCGGTCAGCGTGCCCGGGGGCACCCGGAAGCTGACCTCGTGCAGCACCCCGGCGGTCGCGTCGGTCCGCTCCGGGACCCGCCGCACGATCGATTCCAGTGACGCCAGGGACACCTGCTTCGCGGCCGGGTAGCGGAACGAGACGTGATCGAACTCGATGTCTGGCGCCGCCCTGGTCGCCGCAGGTGCGCGGCAGCGTGGCCGCGCCGGCGCGCTCCGCGACCAGCGGCTTCAGGTCCAGCACCTCGAATACCCGGTCGAAGCTGACCAGCGCCGTCATCACCTGACCTGCACGTTGGTCAGCTGGCCGATCGGCGCGTACAGCCGGATCAGCAGGGTGGCCAGCGCCACCAGGGTGCCCAGCTGGAAGGCGCCGCGGATGACGAGAGATGCCGCCCACCCCGTAGACGACGGCGGTGGCCATCGTGGCGAGCAGGGTCAGGGAGATGAACAGCGTCTGGCCGTACATCGCGGTCACCACGCCGATATCGCGGACCTTGGCCGCCCGGTCGGCGAACAGGTCCGACTCCTCACCGGCCGGCCGAACAGCTTCACGAGCATGGCACCGGCCACGTTGAACCGCTCGGTCATCATCGAGCCCATCGCGGCATCCAGCTGCATCCCCTCCCGGGTCAGCCGCTGCAGCTTGCGTCCCACCATCCGGGCCGGGCAGCAGGAACAGCGGGACGAGCACCAGGGCGATGAGGCTGACCTGCCAGGACAGGTAGAACATCGTGGCCAGGATGACGAGCCAGGCTGATGATGTTGCCCACCACGCTGGACAGCGTGCACCGTGATCGCCTGCTGCGCGCCGATCACGTCCGTGTTCAGCCTCGACACCAGCGCGCCGGTCTGCGCCCGGGTGAAGAAGGCGATGGGCTGCCGCTGGACGTGGCTGAACACCTGGGTGCGGAGGTCGTAGACGACATCCTGGCCGAGCCGCGCCGAGAACCAGCGGACGACGTAACTGAGGAAAGCGTCGAGGATCGCCACCCCCGCGACCGCCACCGCCAGCCCGACCACGATCGCCTCGTCATGGGCCAGGATCCCCCGGTCGATGATGGCCCTCAGCAGCAGCGGGCTGCCCACCGTGAGCACCGAGTCGAAGCAGGTGGCCAGCAGGAACACGGTCAGGTGCAGGCGGTGCGGCCGGACGTACGCCAGGATCCTGCGGACCGTCCCTGGTTTGAGCTTCTGCTGGGTGATGGACATGTCCTGGTTGCGGAAGGACCGCATCATCCGCATATTGCCCTGGGCGTACATGACAGCAGACCTCCATGGGTCGGGATTGGTTCCGGTCATCGCGGGATGGCAATCCCGGTGCTGCGGGGCGGCCTGGGCCACCCCGCGGCGCGTGCCGCGCTCCCGGGTTACGCGGGTGCCGCTGAGCGCTTCTTCGGCGGGTTAACCTGGCTCGCGACCTGGGCCGCCCAGCCGGACGGGTCGCCGAACCCGATGAACTCCCCGAGCCTGGTCAGCTCGGTCACGGGCTCGGCGAGGATGTCCTCGTAGCGCAGCCGGAGCAGCTCGCGGGGCTGGAGGTCGGCCAGGGCCTGCTCGGCCGAGCCATTCATCTGCGCGATCGTGGTCTCGTAGAAGCTGAGGTCGTAGTCCAGCTCCCGCAGTGTCTGCGCGGTCAGGTTCTCCGGCAGCAGGCGCCGCATGTCTTCCGGCAGGTCAGGAGGAAGTGACCGCTCCAGCACCCGGACGTAAGGGTCGGCGCCGTACCGCTGGTGGAACTGGTTGCGGATGGCGGACAACTGGAAGACCGGGTGCTTGCTCATGGACAGCGCGGTGTCCGCGGTGTTCCGGGTCAGGTACACCACCTTGACGTCGGGATTCGCGGACAGCCACGGATAGGCCACCATGCTGGACGCGCCGGTGCGCTCCACCCAGCGCTGCCGCCCCTCCAGCTCGGTAATCAGGTCCAGCAGCATCCGGTGCTGCAGGCCAAGCGTCTGGGCCGGGAACTGCGGCACCTTGACCGCCAGCTGGTCGAACAGGCGGTCCGGGTCCGGCGTGATTTTCGGCAGCGCGATGCGGAGAATCGGGGGGACCCGGGTCTTGTCGATGGCGTAGCGCCCGTTATCGGGATAGGAGTACTGCCGGCCGGTGAGCCCGATCCTGGTCAGCAGGTGCCCGTGCTGCGCGCCCGGCTGGCTCAGCATCGACCAGTACTGGGCCCCGGTGAACTCGTTCAGGGGCTGGACGAGCAGGCGGCCCCGGATCGGCGACAGCGACTCGGACACCGATACCGTCCCGGGCTCGTGGGAGATCAGGTCCGAGAGCATGGTCGATCCGCACCGGCCGGTGCCGATGATGATGCACCGTCCCACGTCCGGGACCGTTCCGGCCCGCTGGCCGCCGGCCGCCCCGGCGGCCCCGGCCACCCCGGCCCCTGCGGCACCGGCAGGCTCGCTGACCACGGCCGCCGCGGCCCGGCGGGGCCCGGCGGCCTGGGCCGCGAGAAATGGCGTGATCAGCGCGTCAACCTCGGCGGGATGGGTCAGGCAGGGAAAGTGACCGGCCCCGGGAAGCACCTCGAACCGCGTATCGGGAATCCCTTTGACCAGGACTTGTGAATCCTCGGCGGGCACCATCGTGTCGAGTTCCCCGCGCAGGATCAACGTGGGCGCGGCGATCTGCGGGAGCCGCGCGTACATGCTCGGCAGGTACTTGAAGCCCTCGAGGTAGATCATGCCGATCCGGGGATCCATGCTCTCGCAGCGCAGCAGCAGCGCCTCCAGGTCGGCCCGGGGGCTGGCCAGCGCCGGCCCGGGCTGGCCGGAGTCGTACATGCGGTCGAATTCGTCGGCCATGATGGCGGCGAGCGGGCGTGGGCCGCCCGCCCGGGCGCCGGCCCGGTACGAGCAGTCGATGAGGATCAGCGAGGCGCATTCGGCGCGGTGTGCCGTGGCGAACTCCTGGGCGACGAGACCGCCGAAGGACGTTCCCATGACATGGAAAGGCGGCGCGACGGAGAGCTCGGTGAGCACGGTCCGGTACAGCCGGGCCAGGCCGCCCAGCGTGAGGTCGGCCTCCCAGGTCGTGCTGCCCACTCCCGGGTTGTGCAGGCAGATCACCCGGTACCGCTCGGCCAGGCTGGCGAACTGCCGGGCGAACACGCCGGCCCCGACATTGATGGGGTGCATGAGTATCAGCGGCGGGCCATCACCCGCGGTGAATACCTCAACCTGGCCGCCGGGAAACTCCAGCAGGCTCCGGACGGTATCTGGCGCCATCTCGCTGAGCACGGCCGCGTTCTCGTTCCGGGGTGGCTGCCGGTCGGCGGGCTGCTCCAGTTCGGTCAGCGGCACTTCCTCGTCGAGCAGCACGGTCCGCATGATGTCCGAGGCCTGCCGCTCAGCCTCGTGCCGGCCGTTGGCGGCGGCGCGGGACGACGGCAACCCAGCCTGGCCGAGAACCCCGGCGATGTAATCCACCAGCTCGCCGACCCGGATGTCGCTGATGGGGCCGGGATCACGGCCGGCCAGAAACGGCACGACGTTGGCCGCGGGCCCGAACCGGGCCTGCATCCGCCCGCTCAGGTTGGCCAGGGCCAGGCTCTCCAGCCCGAGGTCCGCGCCGAACCTGGTGTCCATGGTGATGTCCTCACCGGGCAGGAGGCTGTCGGTCAGGGGCCGGATCAGCCCGGCGATCTCGGTCAGAATTTCCGTCCGGTCGGCGCTCATATGCCTGTCCTCCGTCTGCGCTGCTGTTCCTGGGGTTGCGTGGTTGCGTCTGCTCTGCACGGGGTGGGCGGTCGCCCTGGGTGGGTTGAGGGCTCGGGGGTTAGCGGCTCGGGGTTAGCGGCTCCGGGTTTAGCGGCTCCGGGTGGGTGTGCCGGGGTCAGGTCCACGCCACGACGTAGCGCCGGGCGGGCAATTCGGGCGGGGTGCGGACCTCGCGATGGCTCACCATGTAGCGGCGGCCGGAACTGGAGACCGTGATGGCGGTGGAGGTGGCGGCCGTGACGGCCAGCGGGCCGGCTTCCTCGCCCGCGCCGGTGCCCAGCGCCTTGGCCACCGCCTCCCTGGCCGCCGCGAAGCGGGCGAGCCACACACCGCGGTCGGTCCCCCGCTCCGCCGCGCCCGGCAGCGGCTCATCCACCAGGGCCTGGTTCAGCATGGCCTGGTCCAGCACGGCCAGTTCCGGGCCGGCCAGTGCCGGCCAGCGGCCTGAGCTTCGGGTCGCCGCCGATCTCGGCCACCCCGATGCCCGCCCCCAGGGCGCCGGCCCGTTCGCCTGCCCCGCGGGCCGGGCGATCGCCACGCCGAGATTCCGGGCCATCGCCGAGGAGATCTGGTACCCGGGGATCGTCAGCCCGGCCCACCCGCGCACCTGCGGGCGGCCATCCGCTCCGTCGCTGACGCTGACTTCGATGGGGAAGATCTCCCGGTCCGGGTCGGCGTCCCACAGGTGGTACCGGATGACGTCCTTCACCGCGAGCCGGCTCAGCAGCCAGCCCTTGCGCCGGACGACGGGCTGCGCCTCGTACTCGGCGTATCCGGCGGCGCCCAGCACCAGGCTGACGATGGAGTTCTGCGAGGCCGGATCGGGCCAGTAGTCGAAGCTCACCACCCAGCCTTCCGGCTGCCGTACCGCGAACACGTTCCGCCCGGGAGCGGTCTCGGCCGCGCGGGACCGGGGATGGCTGTCGAAGCGCCGGGTGGCGCAGTCCTTGATCTGCGCCCAGACCCGGCCGCCCGAGGCGTACTGGATATCGCCGATCACGTGACGCTCGTCCACGGTGTGGATGCGGGTGATGCACTCCACAGCGGCTCCCACCGGCGGGACCGGCCCGAAGAACCGGATCGCGCCGAAGCTCGTCGGGAACATGACGTTCCGGGCAGGCAAGATCACGTGCGTCCAGTTGCCGATCAGCTGCAAGCCGCTGTCGAGCAGGGCGCCCGGGGGCGCCGGCAGGCGCAGCCGTCCCCGGATGTGCCGGTCGCCGACGGCGTGCACCGTCTCGACGCCGCGGTACGCCGGCCCGTGGAACATCACGCGCTGGGCGTACATGTCCGCCACGCTGAGCGGACTCGGGCGTTCGGTGGCCGGGTCCTCGTGCCATACCGGCGGCGGATCCGGCGGGTAGCTGGCGGCGGTCCGGAGCGTCGCCCGCGCGTAGCCGCCGAACGCCACCACGAACTCGCCGGTCGCGACGCGCCGGACATGGATCTGCACCTCCACCGGCGGCACGACGAGCACCCAGGTCAGGAACCGCGCGTCGGCCACCTGGATGACCCGCATCCCCGGCGCGGCCGCCTCCACGGCGTCGATCATGTGCTGGATGATCGTGACCGCGGGCATCACGGGATTGAGGTCCGCCACGTCCGGCCAGCCGGCCGGCTGCGGGTTGAAGCAATGGTCGATCAGGTAGGGCATGTCGTCAAGGCCGGCCCGCAGCGTCGTGGTGCGGACGGCGCCGTCGTCCCCGTCCGCCGCCGCGGGCTCGCCGCCGCCAACCGGAAGCGGAACCACCGTCCCGGGCGGGCCCGGCCTGGCCGGCCCTGCGGCCCGCCGTTACCCGGTGGCGGCCCGCCGTGGCCCGGCCGGCCTGGCAGGCGCGAGCGCCACCCTGGCCGCGGGCACCCTGGTGGGGTGGCTGGCCCGCTGCCCCGCGGCGGAGACGACCGCGGCCACGGCGCCGGCGGATTCCTCCAGCAGCGCGGCGAGTTCGGACGCCACGGCCCAGCGCCCGGCCAGCTCACTGTGGCTAGCCGGGACGGGGGACGAGGGCCGGGCCGGCCCGGCGGGCCCGGAGCGCGGCCGCGGCTGGCCTATCGCCGTCCGGTCCAGCAGTTCGCCGGCGCCCTCCCCCAGCCTGATCCGCTCCGTGCCCAGCTCCACCCGGATCGGCATGCTGCGGGCGGCACTGGCCGGGCGGGCCACCGCCGGGCGGGCCGCCCCGGGCGGGCCGCCACCGGGCGGGCCGCCACCGGGCTGCGCACCGGCTCCAGGCACCCGGGGTCCGCCGGGTATCCCTCGACCCAGAGGGCGGCGGCCACCCGCTGCAGCTGGGCCAGCCCGCTGCGGAAGGCCACGTTCACCGCAATCGAGAGATGGTCCCGATCGCGCAGGTTGTCCGTGACCAGCGAGGCGAGCTGGCCGGCCCCGACCTGGAGGAAGGCCCGGAGGCCAGCGTCGTGCATGGCGGTCAGGGTGGCCCGGAACCTGATCGGCTCCACCAGCTGCCGGTACATCAGCTCGAGGCGTTCCTCGTCATCGGCCGGGAACGGCGCCGCGGTCGTGGCCGACCACGCGGTGACCCGGGCCAGCTGTACTTCCTGCCGCACTTCCTGCCGCCCGGGGGGCGGCGTGGCCCGCGACCGCATCTCCGCGACGAGCGGCCGGACCTGCTCGATGACCGGTTTCAGGTACGGGGTGTGCACGCCCGTGGTGAACGGCAGCGGCAGGCAGAGCACGCCGTCGCGGCCGAACTCCGCGAGGAGCCGCTCAACCTGCCCGACGGGCCCGCACACGACCGACTGAGCCGGTGCGTTGTCGATCGAGATAACCACCCCGGGATACCGGCCAAGCCGGCCGGTGACAGCCTCCGCGCTGGCCCCGATCACGGCGTGCAGCAGGTCCTTGCGTTCCCGGCCCGGGTCGAACATCAGCGTCGCTGTCTCATCCAGCGTGGATTCGCTGGCCCACCCGGAGACCAGCAGGGCCGTCCACTCGCCGAGACTGTGCCCGGCCACCGCGTCCGGCTTGACCCCCATCCGCAGCAGGGCCTGGTGCAGCAGCCAGCCCTGCCCCATGGCGGCGATGAAGCGCCCGCTGAAGTCCTGCTCGTCAGCGTCCGGCAGGCTGAGGCCGAAGTGGGCGGCGACGTCCTGCACGTTGTCGGAGAACTCTGCCTCCAGCCCCGGAAAGACGAAGGCAATGCCTCCCTGGCCGCCGGCCAGCATCGGCCGCGGGCTGAACCAGATATCCCGCCCGCCTCGCCAGGCGGCCCCCGCGGCCACCACCTTCCGGGCGGCGGCGAGCCGCTCCGGGGTCGGATCGGCGATCCCGAGCCGGCAGGCGCCGCTGTTCTCCCCGCTCCTGGCCCCGGTGCTGCCCTGGGCCCGGACTTCGTGGTCTTCCGCGGCCAGCAGCCGGGCGACCGCCGCCGGATCCGGGCCGGCCAGCAGCACGATCTGGTCGGGCTCGTAGACCGCGGCCGGGGCCACCGGCGGCTGGGAGTGTCCCCGCACCCGGGGCAGGTCCGGGGTCTGCTCCACGATCAGGTGCACGTTGATGCCGCCGAAGCCGAACGCGTTCACCGCGGCCCGGCGCGGCCCGGCCTGGTCCCACGGCCGGGTGGTGGCGATCGGCATGAAACGGGTGCGGGCCATCTCCTCCCGGGGCGTGCCGCAGTGCAGCGTGGGCAGCAATGTCCCGTTGGACACCGCGAGAACCGTCTTGACCAGCGAGGCAATCCCGGCGGCCGGCATCGCGTGACCGATCATGGATTTCACCGAGCCGATCACGGGCGGGGAGTTCCCCGGCTGCGGCGGCCCGAAGGCGTGGGCGATCGTGGTCAGTTCGGTCGCGTCTCCTGCCGGGGTTCCGGTGCCGTGGGCCTCCAGCATTCCCACCGCATCCGGGGCGGCCGGGTCCAGCCCGGCGGACGCCCAGGCCCGCCGGACCGCGAGCAGCTGCCCGGTGGTCTCCGGATTGACCAGGCTGGCGGAACGGCCGTCGCTGGACACGCCGATGCCCCGGATCACCGCGTAGATCCGGTCGCCGTCGCGGACCGCGTCGGACAGCCGTTTGAGCACCACCGCGCCGGTGCCCTCACCGATCAGGAGCCCGTCCGCGGCCGCGTCGAACGGCCGGATCTGCTGACTCCGCGACAGCGCCCTGAGCTGGCTGAACACCGACCAGAACGTGACGTCGTGGTTATGGTGCACGCCGCCGACCACGACCGCGTCCAGCCCGCCGTTCATGAGCTGGGCGATGCCATGATCAACGGCGATCAGCGACGAGGCGCAGGCCGCGTCGAGGATGTAGGCGGGGCCGCGGAGGCCGAGCCGATTGGCCACCCGGGACGCGGTCAGGTTGGGCATCAGCCCGATCACGTTCTCCGGGTGATAGGCCCCGAGCTGCTCGATGGTCCTGGCCCGCACCCGGTCCAGCTGGTCCTGCGTCAATTCCGGGAGCAGCTCGCTCATGTAGCTGCACATCTGGTCCGGCAGCATGACCCGCAGGAAGAACTTGATGCTGGTCACACTGCTCTGGCCGAGGCGGCCAAGGATCACGCCGACCCGGTCGCGGTCGGGCAGCCGGTCCAGCCCGCCCGCGTCCGCGATGGCCCCGGCCGTCACCCGGAGCGCGAGGAGCTGCTCGGGCTCGGTCTCGGGGACCGAGGCCGGCATGACCCCGTAGGGCATCGGATCGAAGTAGGCGAGGTTGTCCACGAACCCGCCCCGCCGGCAGTAGATCCGGTTGGGCTGGTCCGCGCGCTCCGGGTCGTAGAACTCCGGCTCCCACCGGTTGGGCGGCACGTCGGAGATGGCGTCGACCCCGTTGACCAGGTTGTCCCAGTAGTCCTCCAGCGAGCCGGCCCGGGGCAGCAGGACATCCATGCCCACGATCGCCACGGGCTCGGCCAGCTGGCGGGCCATCCCGCCGGGCTGCTGCGCGCTAGCCGGCATGGGATACCAGCCCGGTGTAGATGACCGAGCCGATCCCCGGGTCTCCCCAGGCCAGCTCGGGCAGCACGCTCGCCGCGCCGCGGCGCGGATCGATCATGCCGAGCCCGCGCCGCTCGTACTCCCGGCCCAGCTCGGGGGTGACCATGCCGGGATGGGTGGTGTCGGGCGCCCATGGCCCCCAGTGCACGGTCAGGCAACGGCGGCCGGTCCGGGACGCCCAGGCCCGGCCGGCCGATTCCAGCGCGTCGTTGGCGGCGGCGTAATCCGCCTGGCCGCGGCTGCCGAAGGTCGCGGCGATGCTGCCGTACAGGACCACGAACCCAGGGGTGCAGTCGTGCTCCTCCAGCGCGCCGAGCAGCACCTGGGCCCCGCCCACCTTGGTCTGGAACACGCGGGTGAACGATTCCGGGTCCTTGTCGGCGATCAGCCGGTCTTCGATGATCCCCGCCGCGTACACCAGCCCGTCGAGCCGGCCGTGTTCTTCCTGGACGAGCTTGATCACCTGGTGGATGGCTTCGGCGTCCTGCGCGTCGGCCGGGTGATACCGCACCTGCGAGCCAAGCTGCCGCAGTTCCGACATGGTCGCCTCGACTTCGCGCCGGGCCAGGATCTCCCGGGTGGCCCGCTCGATCTCGGCTGGCTTCCGCGTTCCCCGCCGGGCCAGGGCGCCGCGCAGCGCCACGGCATCCGGCGCGGCGGCCAGATCGTCCGGCAGCGGCTCAGCAGGCAGCTGCGTCCTGCCGACCAGCTCGATCCGGCACTGGCTGGCGGCGGCGAGTTCCCGCGCGAGCAAGGCGGTGATACCCCGCCCGCCGCCGACCAGCATGACCACCGACTCAGGGCCCAGGCCCAGCGCCTCGGCGGCCGCCGGGCCGGTGGCCGCTCGCCCGTCCAGGCCGAGCTCAGCCGGGGCCAGCTCAAACTGGTACCGCTCGTGGCCTACATAACTCACGGCCGGCTCAGTCTCTTGTACGCCGAGCTCGCCCAGCAGCCGGCCCGCGATTTCAGCGTCCGGGGTGAGCTGGTCTAGTTCGACGTAGCGGGCCAGGTGGTCCGGGTACTCCAGGCCGATGGCGCGGAACAGGCCGGTCAGGCCGGCCGCTGCGGCCTGGCCCGCGTCAGCCGGCGGCCAGCAGCCAGCGCTTTCCGGCGGGGGTCGAAGCCGCGCTGGTCAGCGCGCTCTTGATGAGCGGGAACAGGACGGGCGGCAGCGGCGTGGTGGACTCGGTCAGGCCGTCCAGCAGGATCAGGCCATCAGCGCCCTGGACGTCGTCCGCGGTGACCGCCTGCATCTCGCTGGCCTGGACCTCCGCACCCCGCTCACGGAGCATCCCGGCGAGCTGCCCGGCGACCGGGCTGGTGCCGGTGAGCAGGAACCGGGTGCCGCTGAGCGAGGCTGCCGTTTCCCCGGCGGCGTCCAGCCTGGTGAGCCGGGGCAGGCTCCGTAAGACCGCGGCTCCCGCCAGCACGTCCTGGCCCGGGTCCGGGTCGGCGGCGGCCGCCTGCGGCTGCGTGCCGTTGGCCGGCGCGTGCGGGTCCGTGCCGTTGGCCGGCGCGTGCGGGTCCGTGCCGTTGGCCGCCGCAGGACCGCCGGCGACCGCCTGCTCGAGCCAGTCCGCGATGGCCCGCACCGTGCGGGCCCGCACCAGGTCCTCGAACATGGACTCGGCCGTTTCGAGGTTCAGCATGCCTAGCCGGGACGCCATCTCGCCGGCGATCTCGGCGCGCTTGATCGAGTCGATGGACAGGTCGGCTTCCAGATCGAGGTCGGGGTCGATCAGGTCGATGGGGTAGCCGGTTCGTTCGCTGATCAAGGTGAGGACCGTGCCCTGCAGTTCCGCGGCGGTGGGCGGGGCGCTGGGCGCTGGGGCCGCCGCCACCGCCGGGGCCGGGGCCGGGGCCGGGGCCGGGGCCACCGCCTCCGGGGCCGGGTCCACCGGGGCCGGGGCGGATGCCGCGTCTGCC
>CAWKOA010000032.1:0-40465 GCA_963851025.1 uncultured Actinomycetes bacterium | reverse complement strand
GGCGAAGCCGTACCGCCCGCACAGCTCGCCCAGCTCCGCGACGGCCGCCCGCAGCTCCGCCCGGTCGCCGCGTATCTGGTGGGTGATGCTGCCGTAGGCCAGGGCCACGGCCAGGCTGTACGGGTGGCCGATGGCCCGGGCCAGGGTAATGGCGCTGAGCGCGGCGGCCAGGGCCTCATCGTCGTGGCCGAGCAGCCAGTGGGCGTGCGCGGCCCAGGCCCGCCCGTGCACGTCCGGCCGGGTGCCGACGCTCAGCGAGTCAGCCCCGCTGGCCAGCTTGGCGGCCAGCTCGAGGTGCCGCAGGCCCTCCGTGGGCCGGCCGAGGGTAATAGCCGACCCGCCCACGGCGAAGTGGGCCGGGCCGCTCAGCTCCGAGCCGGGATCCACCAGGGCCAGGGCCCGGACGGACGCCTGGTAGCCCTCGGCGATGCGGCCCTGGACGAACCGGGAGGTCCACAGCGCCACCAGGCCGGTGAGCAGCGAATCCCGCCGCCCCAGCGATTCGGCCAGGTAGATGGAGCGCTCCAGAGCCTGCTGGAGGTCCGCGGATGAGTAGCCGTACCGGGCGTTGAGCGGTGCGGCCATGGCTTCCAGGACCGCCAGTTCCTGCCGGTCCCGGTCCCTGCCGTCCGGGAGGCTCGCGACGATGGACAGCGCCTCCTTACCCAGCCGGATCGCCTCCGCGTGGGCGAACATCCCCGCCGCGACGTTCACCGCGCGCTGGTAGTAGGCCACCGCGCGCCCGGGCCGGCCACCGCGGGCGTACTGCTGGGCCAGCTGGGCCGAGACCGCGTCCGTGTCCGCCGCGTGCAGCAGTTCGAGACCCTGGGCGATGCGCCGGTGCAGGAGCCACCGCTTCGGCGGGCTGACCTGCCGGTAGGCGGCGTCGCGGAGCAGGTCGTGCGAGAAGTCGTAGCCGTCACGGAACTCGCGCAGGATCCGGCGGCGCCACAGTTCGTCGACCGCCGCGACCACGGCATCGGCGTCCAGGTCGCTGGCCTCGGTCACCAACTCGAGGCGGAAGTCCGTGCCCACCGCGGCCGCCAGGCCGGCCACGTCGCGGGCGCCCTCCGTCGCCTGCTGGAGCCGGTTGCCCAGCACCGCGGGCAGATCACCGGGCGGCCGGAGGGACCCGCCGCGGTCAGCAGTGGCCCGCACGGCCTCGATCACGTACAGCGGGAAGCCTCCGGTAGTCCCCTGGAGCAGGGCCGCATCGGTTTCGGCGAGCGGCTGCCCGGCGATGGCCTCGGCCAGGCGGGCCGTGTCGGCCGCTTCGAACGGGCTGAGGGTCAGCTCGGCGAGCCACCCGGTGGCCCGCATCTGGTCGGTCCAGTCCGCCAGGCCCGGGCCCGCACCCGGGTGGTCATCGCGGAGCGTGCCGGCGATCAGCAGCGGCGCCCCGGCAGCCAGGCCGAGGCAGAACGTCAGGAAGGCCAGCGTCTCCTCGTCGCACCACTGCATGTTGTCCAGGATCAGCAGCAGCGGGCGGCCGGTGGCCAGCAGCGCCCGGGCCAGCCCTTCGTAAAAGCGCAGGCGCTGCCAGGCGTCGGCCATCGCCCGGGAGCCGGCCCCGGCCCGGAGCGCCCCCCGGAGGGCACCAGCCGGTCCACTTCGCTGCGCCAGGCCTCGTCCAGGGTCGCCGCCGCGGCCTGGACCGCCGGGTTGCGGAGCCAGTCAGCCACCGGCGCCAGCGCCAGCCGCCCGGCGGTCCCGAAACACCGGCTGCCCGCCACGATCGCGCCCTGCGCCCGGGCCTGCCCGGCGATCTCGGTCACCAGGCGGGTCTTGCCCACGCCGGCGCCCCCGCGGACCACGACCAGGCCCGGCTGCCCGGCCACCGCGCCCCGCCACAGCTCCCGGAGCACGCCGAGTTCGCGGGCCCGGCCGACCAGCGGGGCCGAGCCGACCCCGGAGCGGCCGGCGGCCGGGCCGGCCCGCGGTGGCCCCGTCCCGTCCGGGGCGGGCCCCGGGCGGGCCACCAGGCGCTCGAACGCCTGCCGGGTCGCCTGATCCGGGGTAATGCCGAGCTCATGCTCCAGGACCGAGGCGCAGTGATGGTAGGTGCTCACCGCGCCCGCCCGGTCACCCAGATCCGCCTGGAGCTGCATGAGCGTGCGGTAGCCGGCCTCCTCCAGCGGCTGCAGCTGGATCCGGCGGCGGGCCGCCTCCACCGCCCCCGCCAGGTCACCGCCCCGGGCCCGCGCCGCGCAGGCCAGATCGCACAGCCCCACGCACTGGCGCTCCAGCTCTGACCGGGCCTCAAGCACCCAGTCCTCGTAGAGTCCCGGCAGCAGATCGCCCCGGTACTGGGCCAGGGCCCGGGCCGCGTGCCGGAGAACCCCGTCGTCATCGCCGGCCGCGGCGGCCCGCCGGGCGGCCTCGCGCTCGATGACGAACGTGCGCACATCGACCCGGCACGTCCCGGTGTCCCGCCAGCACAGGTCCCGGGACGTCACGATCAGCGACGGCTCGCCGCCCAGAATCTGGCGAAGCTGGTGCAGCTCACGCCGCAGGTTGGTCAGCGCCTGCGGGTCCGCCGAGTCCGGCCAGAACAGGCCGGCGATGCGCTGGCGGGCCTGGGGCGAGCCAGCGTGCGTGGCCAGGAAGCCGATCAGGGCAACGGTGCGTGACGAGCGGGCCCGGACCCCGGTCCCGTCGTCGGTGATGGACTGCTCCCCCAGCAGAGACACGCGCAGCATTTCCGACCCCGGCCTCCTGGGACCCCAGGCTAATGCGTGCCGGAAAGCTGAGCAAAGCCCGGGTAAAAAGCAATGGTCGCGGCGTCCGGGACAAGCAGCAGCGGCCCGGTACCTGCCCGCTGTCCCCCGCCCCGGCTCAGGCTGGGCCGCCCGGCCCCAGGTCGCTCAGCCGGTCGCGGAGAGCCCGCAGCGCCTGGCGCCGCTCGCCCGGGGAAAGCCGGTCGAGGAAAAGGTGGCCGTCGAGATGATCAAGCTCGTGCTGCAGGCAGCGGGCCAGTTCGCCGGTGCCCCCGACCGTGACCGGCCGGCCGTCCAGGTCCACCCCGGCGACCACCGCGTGCCCGGCCCGCGGGGTGGGCGCGTAGAGGCCGGGGATCGACAGGCAGCCCTCCGGGCCGTCCTGCTGGCCGTCGCTGGACAGCAGGCGGGGGTTGATCACGTACCCCGCCTCGCCCTCGACGTCGTAGCAGAACACGCGCAGGTCCACGCCGATCTGGGGGGCGGCGAGCCCGGCCCGGCCCGGGAGCCGGCAGGTCTCGGTCAGGTCGCTGACCAGCCGCGCCAGCCCCGCACCGAAGTCGGTCACCGGGCGGCACACCTCGCGCAGCACGGGGTCACCGAAGAGGCGGATGTCCCGGACGGTCATCGGGCTGGCTAGCTTTCCGCGCGCAGGATGTCCAGCGCGTGCGCGAGGTCCGGGGAGTACTCGCTGCTGAAGTTGACCCGGCGGCCGTCCGCCGGGTGCGCGAAGCCGAGCCGGACCGCGTGCAGCCACTGCCGGGTCAGCGCCAGGTGGGCGGCGAGCACCGGGTCGGCCCCGTACAGGCGGTCGCCGGCGCAGGGGTGCCGGAGCGCGGCCATGTGCACCCGGATCTGGTGGGTCCGCCCGGTCTCGAGGATGATCTCCTCCAGGCTGGCCGCGCGGAACGCCTCCAGCGTGTCGTAGTGGGTGACGCTCGGGCGGCCGCCGGCCACCACCGCGAACCGGCCGTCCCCGGCCGGATGCCGGCCGATGGGCGCGTCGATGGTGCCGCGCAGCGGATCCGGGTGGCCCTGCACCAGGGCGTGGTAGCGCTTGTCCACCTCGCGGTCCCGGAAGGCCTGCTTGAGCACGCGGTACGCGTGCTCGCTCTTGGCCACCACCATGAGCCCCGAGGTGTTCGCGTCGAGCCGGTGCACGATGCCCTGGCGTTCCGCGGCGCCGCTGGTGGCGAGGATCTGGCCGGCCCCGAGCAGCCCTTCGAGCACGGTCGGGCCGGTCCAGCCGGGAGTGGGGTGGGCGGCCACTCCCGGCGGCTTGTCCACCACCACGATGTCGCTGTCCTGGTACACCACAGCCAGCCCGGGCACGGGGCGCGGCACGGGCGCGGTGGAGACCGGGGCGGGCAGCGTGACGTCCAGCCACTCCCCCGCGGGCACCCGGTCCGACTTGGCCGCCGGGCGGCCCCCGATCAGCACCTGGCCCCCGCTGATGAGGTCCGCGGCACTCGTCCGCGACAGCCCGAACATCCGGGCCAGCGCCGCGTCCACCCGTTCTCCGTCCAGCCCCTCGGGAACGGGCACCCGGCGCTGGTCCGCCCCGGTCATGAGGTGCCGGTTCTCTCGGCGTGATCGCCGTGATCCCTGGCCTCACTCCGCTGGGCGGGCTGATGACGGCGGCCGTCGATGGGGACACCCCGGGCGGCGAGCAGCACCGCCAGCACACCGCCGCAGACGATGCACGAGTCGGCCACGTTGAACACGGGCCAGTGCGGCAGCTCGATCCAGTCCACCACGTGCCCGCGCAGGAAACCTGGGGAGCGCAGCAGCCGGTCCCCCAGGTTGCCGGTCGCCCCGCCGAGCAGCAGCCCGAGCGTGACCGCCCACGGAATGCTGCGCAGCCGCCGGGCGGTGCGCAGGATGGCCACGATGACCCCGAGGGCGATCAGCGTGAAGACGACGGTGATGGAGGTCCCGATGCTGAACGCCGCGCCACTGTTACGCAGCTCGCGCAGCGTCAGCAGGCCGCCGAGCAGGCGGAGCGGGGCCCGGTCCGACAGGGTGGCCACCACGATGGTCTTGGAAACAAGATCCGTAACGAAAACCGCCGCGGCCACCGTGACCAGCAGGCGGATCCGGCGCGGCCGGGGCGCCGGACCGGGGCCGCCCGCCTCGTGATCCGGATCCGCGGGACTTCCCGCGCCGTTCAGCGCCGTTCCTCGCGCTGTTTGCAGGCCACGCACAGGGTGGCCCGGGGGAAGGCCTGCAGCCGCGCCTTCCCGATCGGCTCGCCGCAGGACTCGCAGACGCCGTAGCTGCCGTCCTCGATCTTGGCCAGCACCCGCTCGGTCTGGGCCAGCAGCTCGCGGGCGTTCTGGGTCAGCGCCAGCTCGTGCTCGCGCTGGAAGGTCTTGGCCCCGGCGTCGGCCGAATCGTCGCCTGCGTCACCGACCGCATCGCCGAGCCGGTCGGCGATCTCGGACTCCGCGGTGGAGATGTCCCGGCGCAGGCCGCTGGCCTCGTCCTGGAGTTCCTGGCGGACCCCGGCGAGCTCTTTTTCGGTCCAGGGCTTTTCGCCAGGCCGGACAGGTAGAGCCGCGGCACCCGAACGCGCGGTTGCGGTCATCTCGGCCCCCTTTGACGCGACTTGTCCACTATGCCAGCCGCCACCAATCGATCATGAACTGGCGGGCAGTCACCGGAGGATAGATCGGCCTGCCCGGCACTGCAAACGCATCTCGGCCCGGCGATAATCCGCGGCCCCCCGGGCCCGCAGCGTCGCAGCCGTGATCCCCGGCCGGGGCGGCCACCATGGCCGCGCCAGAAATGTCCCCTGATACTGGGAGGGAAAAACCCGGCCCCCCGGATGGAGACCCTGATGGCCCAGGCCACCGCCGACTCGCCACGCACCTCGGTCCGCCACCCCCTCGCCCCGCTGACGGCGGACGAGGCCGGCCAGGCCAGCCGGCTCGCGCTGGCCGCCGCGGGCCCCGGCAGCCTGCTCGTCTACTGTGCCCTCGCCGAGCCGGCCAAGCGGGCGGTCCTGGCCTGGGACGGCGGCCCGCTGCCCCGGGAGGCCCGCTGCGTCCTGTACGAGCGGCCCGCCAGGCAGACGTGGGTGATCACCGTGTCGCTCGACGAGGCCGCAGTGACCAGGAAGGTCCTCGTCCCGGACGTGCAGCCGCCGCTCATGGCCGGGGAATGGCTGGCCAACAGCGAGCAGATCAAGGCCGATCCGGGTTTCCGGGCCGCGCTGGCCCGGCGCGGTATCACCGACATGTCCCAGGTCCAGGTGGATCCGTGGCCGGCCAGCAACTTCGGGCTGGAGATCGACTCCTCCGGGCGCCGGCTGGCCCGCGGGGTGGCGTACCTGCTCGACGGCCCGGGCAGCAACCCGTACGCCCGGCCGGTCGAGAACCTGGTGGCGCTGCTGGACCGCGACACCGGGGAGGTGCTGGAGATCGAGGACGGCGAGGCGGTGCCCATCCCCCGGGACGGCGGCCGGTACGACGCGGCCAGCGCGGGCGAACTCCGCCAGCAGTCGGCTTTGCAGATCGTGCAGCCCGAGGGCCCCGGGTTCGCCGTGGACGACGGGTGCCTGACCTGGGGACCGTGGCAGATGCGGGTCTCGCTGCACCCGATCGAGGGACTCGTCCTGCACCAGATCGGCTACCACGACCACGGCCGGCTGCGGCCCATCATCTACCGGGCCAGCCTGTCCGAGATGATCGTGCCCTACGGCTCCACCGCGATGAACCACTGGTGGAAGAACGCCTTCGACGCCGGCGACGTGGGCCTGGGCAAGATGGCCAGCCCGCTCGAACTCGGCTGCGAGTGCCTGGGCGAGATCGTCTACCTGGACGGCGTGCAGGTGGACGAGGACGGCTCGGCCCGCGTCCTGCCGCAGGTCATCTGCCTGCATGAAGAGGACTACGGGGTGCTCTGGATGCACCGGGACGCGGCGAACCAGGCCGCGGAGACCCGCCGCTCCCGGCGCATGGTCGTGTCGTCCATCGCCACGGTCGGCAACTACGAATACGGCTTCTTCTGGTACTTCTACCTGGACGGCACGATCCAGGCCGAGGTGAAGCTGACCGGGATCATCCAGACCCAGGCGGTCCGGCCCGGAACCCAGGCCAGCTACGCCCGGCTGGTCACCCCCGAGCTGGCCGGGCCCCATCACCAGCACCTGTTCAGCTTCCGCCTGGATATGTGCCTGGACGGCCCGGCCAACTCGGTGTACGAGGTGGACGCGGTGCCGGTCCCGGCCGGTCCCGCCAACCCGCACGGGAACGCGTTCACCGTCCAGGAGACGCTGCTGGAGACCGAATCCGCCGCCCAGCGGATGGCCGCGCCCGAAAGGAGCCGGTCCTGGAAGATCGTCAACCACGCCGCGCGGAACGCGTGCGGTGAGCCGGTCGGGTACGCGCTGGTGCCGACGCACGCCAGCGCGCCACTGCTGGCCCAGCCGGCCGCGGCCATCACGTCCCGCGCCGCGTTCGCCACCCGGCACCTGTGGGTCACCCCCGCCCGCGACGATGAGACGCGGGCCGCCGGGGAATTCCCGAACCAGCATCCAGGCGGGGCCGGGCTGCCCGCCTGGACCGCGGCGGACCGCCCGGTCACCGACACCGGCATCGCGCTGTGGCACACGGTGGGCGTGACCCATTTCTGCCGGCCGGAGGACTTTCCGGTGATGCCGGTCGAGTACACGGGCTTCACGCTGCGCCCCGCCGGGTTCTTCGATCGCAACCCCGCCCTCGACCTCGCGCCGCCCGGTGGCCATGGCCCGGCCTGAGCGGGGAAATGGCGTCGGCCCGGGGTGGGGGATCGGCTATCGTGGTACCGGCGAAGGCGTTGATGGGGACAGCTGCCGCAGCAGGCAGCCAGGAGCGACCCGGGGATGGTGCGAGCCCGGGGGCAGGCCAGCGGACCAGATCACCCCAGAGCCGCCGGAAGAACAGCAGCGGGCCAGGCACGCCGTGAGGCACCGAGGTCCGCGAGCCCAGTAGAACCGGCCGCGAGACATGAAATAGAGAGGGTCGCGCTCCCTGGCGGAGACGTGGCCAAGGAGGGTGGTACCGCGGGGCCGCCGCCGGCGCGCCTCGTCCCTCCAGCGAAGCCGCGCGACCGGGCCGATGGCCAGCCCGGGAGCGCCCCGCAGGAGGACCACCAGTCATGGCGCCCACTGGCGACCCAAACACAGGCGACCCGAGCACAGGCGACCCGAGCACAGGCGACCCGAGCACAGGCGACCCGAGCACAGGCGACCCGAGCACAGGCCGCACCACGCAGGCAGGCGGCCCGCGCTACTTCCCCGACCTGCCCCCGGCCATCGACTTGCCCGCCATGGAGCATGAGGTCCTGGCCCGCTGGCAGGACGGGAAGTTCTTCGAGCGGTCGCTGGAGGCCACCGAGGGCCGCCCGCTCTGGACCTTCTACGAGGGGCCGCCGACCACGAACGGCATGCCCGGCGTGCATCACATCGAGGCCCGGGTGTTCAAGGACGTCTTCCCCCGGTTCAAGACCATGCAGGGATTCCACGTCCCGCGCCAGGCCGGCTGGGACTGCCACGGCCTCCCGGTCGAGGTGGCCGTGGAGCGGGAACTGGGGCTGTCCGGCAAGAAGGCGATCGAGAGCTACGGGATCGCGGAGTTCAACGCGCGGTGCCGCGAGTCGGCGCAGCGGCACGTGGACGCGTTCGAGGAACTGACCGTCCGGCTGGGCTACTGGGTGGATCTGCAGGACGCCTACCGGACCATGGACACCAGCTACATCGAGTCGGTGTGGTGGTCGCTGAAGGAGATCTTCACCAAGGGCCTGCTGGTCAAGGACTTCCGGATCAGCCCGTACTGCCCGCGGTGCGAGACCCCCCTCTCGGACCACGAGATGGGCCAGCCCGACGTGTACCGGCAGGTGACCGACCCGGCGGTCACGGTCCGGTTCCCGCTGGCCAGCCTGCCGGACGGGGCCAACCCGCTGCTGAACGGGGCGGACCTGCTGGTGTGGACGACCACGCCGTGGACCCTGGTCTCCAACACCGCGGTGGCGGTCCACCCGGATGAGAGCTACGCGATCGCCCGGAAGCCCGGCACCGGCGACACGGTCGTGGTGGCCGAGGCGCTGGTCTCCCGGGTGCTCGGCGAGGGCTGGCACGTGGCCGCCACCGTGCCGGGCTCGGCCCTGGTCGGGGCCACCTACCGGCCGCCCTTCAGCCTGGTCGAGATCGCGGGCGCGCACCGGGTCGTGCCCGGCGGCTTCGTCACCACCGAGGACGGCACCGGCCTGGTGCACCTGGCCCCGGCCTTCGGCGCCGACGACATGGAAACCGGCCGGGCGCACGGCCTGCCGGTGGTCAACCCGGTCCGCCCGGACGGGCGGTTCGAGGAATGGATCCCGCTGGTCGGCGGCATGTTCTTCAAGGACGCGGACGAGCCGCTGGTCCGCGACCTGACCGAGCGCGGGCTGCTGTTCCGGGTCGAGCAGTACGAGCACAGCTACCCGCACTGCTGGCGCTGCCACACCCCGCTGCTGTACTACGCGCTGCCGTCCTGGTACATCCGGACCACCCAGGTCAAGGACCTGATGCTGGCCGAGAACGAGCGGACCACCTGGCAGCCGCCGACCATCAAGCATGGCCGGTACGGCGAGTGGCTGCGCAACAACGTGGACTGGGCGCTGTCCCGGACCCGTTACTGGGGCACCCCGCTGCCCATCTGGGAGTGCGGCGAGCAGCATCTGACCTGCGCCGGGTCGCTGGCCGAGCTGAGCGAGCTGGCCGGGCGGGACCTGTCCGGGCTGGACCCGCACCGCCCGTACGTGGACGAGGTCACCCTGACCTGCCCGGAGTGCGGCGGGCAGGCCCGGCGGGTGCCGGAGGTGATCGACGCCTGGTACGACTCCGGGTCGATGCCGTTCGCCCGCCTCGGCGCGCCCTGGCAGAACGCCGGGGAGTTCCGGCGGACGTACCCGGCCCAGTTCATCTGCGAGGCCATCGACCAGACCCGCGGCTGGTTCTACTCGCTGATGGCGGTCGGCTCCCTGGTGTTCGGCCGCAGCTCCTACGAGAACGTGGTCTGCCTCGGCCTCGTGGTGGACGAGCGCGGCCGCAAGATGAGCAAGCACCTGGGCAACGTGCTCGAGCCGCTGCCGCTGATGGAGGCGCACGGCGCGGACGCGATCCGCTGGTTCTTCGCGGCGTCCGGCTCACCCTGGTCCACCCGGCGGATCGGCGACGGCGCGCTCGGCGAGATCGTCCGCAAGGTGCTGCTCACCTACTGGAACACGGTGTCGTTCCTGGTGCTGTACGCGAACGCGGCCGCGGCCCAGGGCCAGGGATGGGGACCGGCGATGGCCGCGCAGGCGCCGCCCGCGGCCCGCCGGCCGCTGCTGGACCGCTGGCTGCTCAGCGAACTCCACGCCACCACCCAGGGAGTCACCGCGGACCTGGAGAGCTTCGACACCGCGGCCGCGGGCCGGCGGCTGGCCGCGTTCATCGACGACCTGTCGAACTGGTACGTGCGCCGCTCGCGGCGGCGGTTCTGGGAAGGGCCGGCCACCCCGGACGGCTCGTCGGCGTTCGCCACGCTGTATGAGAGCCTGCACGCGCTGACCCGGCTGATGGCGCCGCTCACACCGTTCCTGGCGGACCACGTGTGGGCCGTGCTGCGCGGCCCGCAGGACCCGGAGTCCGTGCACCTGGCCAGCTGGCCAGCCACGGACGAGGCGCTCATCGACCCCCGGCTGTCCGCGCAGATGGCGCAGACCAGGCGGCTGGTCGAACTCGGGCGGTCGGCCCGCGCCGCCGCCTCGGTCCCGGTCCGCCAGCCGCTGCCCCGGGCGGTGGTGAGCGCGGCCGGGTTCGCGGACCTGGATCCGGGGCTGCGGGCCGAGGTCGCCCGCGAGCTGAACGTCCGGGCCCTGGAGCCGATGGCCGCGGTCGGGGAAGACCTGGTCGATTACGTGGTGAAGCCGAACTTCCGCACGCTGGGCCGCCGGTTCGGGAAAGGCACCAAGGCGGTCGCGGCGGCGGTCACCACGGCCGAGCCGGCGGTGCTGGCCGCCGAGCTCCGGTCGGCGGGCAAGGTCTCGGTCGAGGTGGACGGCAGCCCGGTGACTCTCGGGCCGGACGACGTGATCGTGACCCAGACACCCCGGACGGGCTGGACGGTTGCGTCCGAGGGTGGTGAGACGGTGGGCGTCGAGGTGTCCATTACCCCCGAACTGCGCCGCGAGGGACTGGCCCGGGAGGTCATCAGGCTGATCCAGGACGCGCGCAAGTCCGACGGGCTGCACGTGAGTGACCGGATCACGGTGGCCTGGGAAGCCACGGACCCGGACCTGTCCGCCGCGCTGGCCGAGCACGGGCCGCTGATCGCGGGCGAGGTGCTGGCCGACCGGTTCGGTCCCGCCACGCCCGCGGACACGGACCCGGCCGGGGGTGCGCACCAGCACGCCGAGCCGGATCTGGGGCTGACCTTCTGGCTGGCCCGGGCCTGACCGCTTACCGCCGCTCCCCCGCCTGGGCGGGGGACGCCGGCTGGTCAGCCCTCGAGCTGGTCCGGCTGGCAGGCGCGGCAGGGCACGAGCTTGGCCTCCTCGGCCTCCTGCCTGGTCATGATCTCGAGATCACCAGCGCCGAGGAACCGGATCAGGATGCATTCGCTGCGGTGGTAGCGGGCCACCCCGGGGACCACGGTCACCTCGATCCGGCCGGGCCCTGACTCGCTGGCCGGTCCTCCGGCCGCGGGCTCGTCCGCGGACGGCTCCGGCGTAGCGGCTTCCGCAGCCTCGGGTTCCGCAGCCTCGGGCTCCGCAGCGGCCGGCTCCGCAGCCTGGGGCTCCTCAGCCTGGGGCTCCTCAGCCTCGGGCTCCTCAGCCTCGGGCTCCTCAGCAGCCGGCGGCCCGGCCTCGGGCTCCGCAGCAGCCGCTTCCACGGCCTCGGGTTTCACGGCCTCGGGTTTCACGGCCGCCGCATCCGCATCGGTGGCGGCCGGGTCCCCGGTCCTGGCCTCGTCCGCCGGGCGGGGATGGTCCGCGGCCGGGGGTTCGCGGCCGGGGAGCGAAATGATCCACTGGGGCCGGGCCGGGCCGGCGCCCGCCTGCTCGTCCTCGGCGGCGGGACGGGTCGCCTCGTCCCCGGGAGCTGCCGCGCCGGAGTCGTCGCCGGGAGAACCTGGGCTGGCCCCCTCAGCGTCCGTGACGCTTCCGGCGGCCTCCGCCTCAGGAACCGGCCCGGGTGGCTCCTCGGCCGCCGGCCCGGCGCCGGCAGGTGCCGAGGCACCCGCGAAGGCCGCCGCGGGCGGTGGCCAGGACGGGTCGGGAGTCTCGGGCGGCTGCCAGCCGGGACCCTGTCCCCACACCCAGGCCTTGGTGCCCGCGGACGGCGGGCCCTGCGGCCCGGCTTTTTCGGCCGGCCCGGCGGTCGCTGGCGCTTCAGACAGGGCCGGCAGCTCGATGCCGGGCCAGCTGAGCGCGCCCGTGTCGCGCTTGCCCGCGGATCCGAGCTCCTCCTCGACCCGGTCCCACAGGTCGTCGCCGCGGCCCGGGACGGGCAGCCCGGCCGGGGGGCGCGCCACCTCGGGCGGGGCGGCCGGCGGCCGCCCGCCGGCGTCCTCGCGCCGGGACCGCCGCTCGGCGCGCCCGGAGGTGGCCGTGGCCTGAGCACTGGCCAGTACCGGTGTACTGACCTGCGCCTGCGGCGCTGACCAGGACTCCGGGACGCCAGCGGGCTGGTGCTCAGCCCGGCCGAATATCTCGGCCCAGTGGGTCAGTATCCCGGCCGCCAGGATCAGCGCCGCTACCGCACAGACCGCGATGGAGACGTACACCATCAGCAGGCTGCTGGCGAGGACGCCGGCCACGAGGAGGCCGATCGCCCCAGCAGCCAGAAGAGCGCTGGCTTTGATCACGTGCGCTCTCCGCGGGCTATGCGGGTCATGCTGCCAACCGAGGAAACGCTGTTGAGTCGTGCTACCGCTGCGGAGCGGGCTAACCGGCTACCGGTGGTCGTGCGGCGAGCCATCCGACGGGTGGAAGCCACCGTGTGACACAGGCTCCGGCGCGCCGGCGTAGGCGCTGGCAATGGCGGACTGGCCATTCCTGGCCTCCATGCGGGACATACCCGAGGACACGGACGAGTCGGACCCGCTGCCCATGGCCGGGAAGGCGCCGCTGTCAGTCGCGCCTGCTTCCAGGTCACGCATCTGCCCTTCCAGGTAAGCCTTGAGCCTGCTGCGGTACTCCCGCTCGAAGGCACGCAGGTCATCAACCCGCCGCTCCAGCTCTTCACGCTGCTGGACCAGGGAGCCCATGGCCTGGCGGTGCCGCTCCTGGGCGTCCCGCTCGAGGCTTTCCGCGCGGGCCCTGGCGTCGCTGGTGATCTGCTCCGCCTGGCGGCGGGCCTTGCCCAGGATGTCATCGGCCTCACGGCGGGCCCGGCCGAGCGTCTCGTCGGCCTCGCGCCGCGCATCGGCGATCGCCTGGTCGGCGGTCTGCTGCGCGAGCGCCAGCACGCGCGCGGCCGTGTCCATGTTGTCCTCGGCCGGCGGCATGCCCATCATCGGCGGCTCGGGCCTGCGCTCAGGCTCCTGGCGCGGCGGTTCGGGCGCCATCATCTCCGGGGACGGGTCGGCAAGGGGCGAGCTGAGCGCGGACATCGGTACCTTGCCCCCCCGCAGGCTCTCGGCCAGCTTCGCCCGGAGCTCTTCGTTCTCCTGGATCAGCCGGTCGAGCTCGACCTCGACCTCGTCGAGGAAGGCGTCAACCTCTTCCTCGTCGTAGCCGGGCCGCAGCCTGGTGGTACTGAACTGCTTGTTTCGCACATCCGCGGGCGTCAGCGGCATCTCGTCTCCTCGGCACGCTTGAACGGTGTTCCTGTCGGACGCTACCTGATCAGAGCAGCTGCACGGCCTGCATCGCGAAAATGACCACGAAGAAGAGCACCATGAAGCTGAGGTCCAACGCCAGACTACCGATCCGGACCGTGGGGATGACCCGTCTTAGCAATCTCAGTGGCGGGTCGGTGGCAGTAAAGACCAGTTCCGCCAGGATCAGGACGATGCCCTTGGGCTGCCAGCGGTCCGGGGGACGCGAGAAAGCCTGGATCCAGCTAAGGATCAGCCTCCCGATGAGAAGCACGAAATAGATCGTGAGCACGTAGAACAGGACGATCTTTACAATCCCCACAACCCTGCCTGCCTTCACCGGCGCTGCCGTGACGGGCACCGGGATGGCTACCGCGGGTGCCACTGCCGCGTGCTCGCCACCGAGTGTGCCGTACTCCTGAGCGTCTAACTCTGGTTGAAGAAGCCTCGTTCAGCTATCCGGGCCTTGTCCTCCGCCGTCACCTCGACGTTGGCCGGGCACAACAGGAACACCCTGTTCGTCACGCGGTCGATGCTCCCGTGCAGGCCGAAGATCAGGCCTGCGGCGAAGTCGACGAGCCGCTTGGCGTCGCTGTCGACCATCTCCGTCAAATTCATGATCACCGGAGTGCCCTCACGAAAGTGCTCTCCGATAGTACGGGCTTCATTGTACGTGCGCGGGTGCAAGGTGGTGATCCGGGCGAGATCGGTGGCATGGGTCGGTCCGGGCACATGGGTGCTGGCCTGCGGGGCGGCCGGCGGGGCCGGGTCCATCAGGAACTCGGTGCGGCCACGGGCGACCGGGCGGTCGGCCTCCGGCTCGGCAGGCTCGGACGGCTCGCTGTACTCGTCCTCATACTCCTCATAGGAGTCATAGCCGTCGTCGTACCGCGGATCGTCCTCGACGAGGCCGAGGTAGACCGCCATCTTGTGCATCGCGCCGGCCATCGGTCAGACCTCCGTCATCACTGTCATGCAGCCCCGGTGCGTCGGACATTACCTGACGAAGCCCGGCCGACCGCCGAGCAACGCCGTACCGACCCGCACGTGTGTCGCGCCGGCGCTGATGGCGGCCTCCAGGTCACCGCTCATCCCGGCCGAGATCATGGTCGCCGCCGGATGCGCGGCTCGTACCTGGGCGGCGACGCCGGCCAGCCGCCGGAACGCGGTGAGCGGGTCGCCTCCCTGCGGGGCCACGGCCATGACACCGCCCAGTTGCAGGCCTTCCTCCCGGGCCACCGCGCCGGCGAGGGACGCCACGTCGGCCTCCAGGGCGCCGCCCCGGCCCGGATCGCCGTCCAGGCTGACCTGGACCAGGCCGGTCAGCGTGCGGCCGGCCTTCCGGGCCGCCGCGCCCAGGGCGGTCACCAGCCGGGGCCGGTCCACCGAGTGGATCACGTCGGCGTAGCGCACCACGCTGCTCACCTTGTTGGTCTGCAGCTGCCCCACGAAGTGCCAGGTGAGCCGGTCCCGGAGATCCGCGCAGGCGGCGGCCTTCGGGGCCGCCTCCTGATCGCGGTTCTCCCCGACGTCCCGCACTCCCAGCGAGCTGAGCACCCGGATGTCGCTGGCCGGGAAGGTCTTGGTGATGGCGATCAGGGTGACATCGCCCGCTGGACGCCCGGCCGCCCGGCAGGCCGCGCTGATCCGGGCCCGGACCCGGGCCAGCGAGGCGGCCACCTCACCGGCACGGTCACCCGGCAGGCCCGTCACCGGGTCCGGCCGGCCAGCCACTACTTGAGGAAGTCAGGGACGTCGAGCTCGTCATCCTCTTCGAACACCACGGAGCGGCGCCGGGTGGTGGCCGCGTCGAAGACCCGGGCCGCCGCGGCGGTGTCCGGGCGCGGCGCCGGGGCGACCGGGTCGCCGCCGGCCGACCGGGGCGCGGGCACGGCGTCCATCCCGCTCTCCCCGGCCACCGGATCGGCCGCCGTCGCGCCCGGCCCGGCGGTCTCGGCGCTGCCGGACGGCACGGGCTCCGGCTCCGGCTCATTGACCGGCTCCGACGGCGCGGCCCACACGTCGGCGGGCACCGGGGGCGCCGGCACGGCCGGGGCCTGGTAGGTGTCCGCGGCGGGCGCCGGGACGGGATCCGCCGCGAAGCTGGAGGTCACCCGGGATGCCCGGGGCCGCCTGGTGCCGCCTTCGTCGAACCCGGCCGCGATGACCGTGACCCGGACCTCGTCGCCGAGCGCGTCGTCGATGACCGCACCGAAAATGATGTTGGCTTCCGGGGCCGCCGAGTTGGAGACGAGCTGGGCCGCTTCGTTGATCTCGAAAAGGCCCAGGTCCGAGCCGCCCTGGATGGACAGCAGGACACCATGTGCCCCGTCGATACTCGCCTCGAGCAGCGGGCTGGAGATGGCCATCTCGGCGGCCGCGACGCTGCGGTCATCGCCGCGGGAGGACCCGATTCCCATCAGGGCCGACCCGGCCCCGGACATGACCGATTTCACGTCGGCGAAGTCCAGATTGATCAGGCCGGGCGTGGTGATCAGGTCGGTAATTCCCTGGACACCGGAGAGGAGCACCTGGTCGGCCGCCTTGAATGCGTCCAGCACGCTGACGTGGCGGTCCGAGATAGACAGCAGCCGGTCGTTCGGGATCACGATCAGCGTGTTGACCTCGTTGCGCAGCCGCTCGATACCCAGCTCGGCCTGGGAAGCCCGGCGCTTGCCCTCGAACCCGAACGGCCGGGTGACCACGCCAATGGTCAGCGCGCCCAGCGACCGGGCCACGTTGGCGACGATGGGCGCCCCGCCGGTTCCGGTGCCGCCACCCTCCCCCGCGGTGACGAAGACCATGTCGGCCCCCTTGAGGACCTCCTCGATCTCCTCCCGGTGATCCTCGGCCGCGCGGGCCCCGACTTCGGGATTGGCTCCTGCGCCGAGACCGCGGGTGAGTTCCCGGCCGACGTCCAGCTTGACGTCGGCGTCGCTCATCAGGAGCGCCTGCGCGTCGGTGTTGATCGCGATGAACTCAACGCCTTTGAGCCCCTCTTCGATCATCCGGTTCACGGCGTTGACGCCGCCCCCACCGATACCGACGACCTTGATGACCGCCAAATAGTTCTGCGGTGCTGCCACGAGGAGGGACCTTTCCGCTCGTTTGCCTCTGTCGCGTTTCTGCACACGGCTTTTACTGCCGGAGAGAGCGCCCTTTCCTGGAAACCACCGCCGAAACCACGGTGTCAGTAACCACTGGCTCAGTAACCACTGGCCCAGCAGCCTGCCGGAAATCGCCCCCAATTGATCCGGCCGGGCACGCTGCGTGATTTCCAGGGAGTTAACCCTCACTCTCAAGTTGAGATTTACAGTTATGTCATCCTGGCGATTGATACGGACAGTAGGGTTGGACGGGGGCAGGGTCAACTAGCCACGCGCGAAGCGGGCCGGCGTGTCGCGGCCCGCGCGGATATTCCCGGCCGCCATTCACCCGCTGGTCACCGCCGTGCCCGGTGCGCTCACGTTGTAGGTCCGCGCGTGCGTGCGCAACAGCAGCGCGAGTTCCCTGGCTTTCTGGGCCGGCCGGTCCGTGCCGCCCCATACGACCGTGACGCCGCGGGCGAGCCTGAGCGTCACCTCGGACGCGCTGGGCGCCTGGACGGACACCACCGACCGGGCCAGGAAGCGCGGCAGTTCGTGAACGACCACCGCCGCGGCGTATACCGCCGGGCTGCCGCGCAGCGCCGGCACGGACACCGGCCCGGTCGCGACCGTGAACAAGGGCAGGCCGGGCGGGCGCCGGGACGACGCCTCCACGTCCACTCCGTACCGGTCGACGAGCTGGTACCCGCCACCGGACTGCACGGCTAGCGCGGGGGTGCGCTCGGTGACGGCGATCGTGACCCCGTCCGGCCAGCTCCGGCTGACCCGCGCGGACTGGACCTGGCGGATCTGCTCGACCCGGTGCGCGATCACGGCACTGTTCACCCTGATCAGCGGCAGCCCGGGCGGGATAGCCGCGGCCGACCGGACCTCGGAGCCGGTGGTCAGGTGCGTGCCGGTGACCTGGACCGAGCGGACCACGAAGAACCGGGAGTCGAGCAGGGCCCAGGCCACCCCGGCCACGATGGCCACCGCGGCCAGGGCGAAGAAGACCGCCCGCCACGGCTGGTGCCCGGGCCGGCCGGCGGGCAGCACCGTCCCGCCCGGGCCGCCGGCCTCCTGGTCGCGGCCCTGCTGCGTGATGTCCCCGGCCGGGCTGGTCATCCAGCCGGCCCGCCGCGGGTGCCGAGCGCGTCGAGGACCGGCTGGCCCAGCGCGGTGACATCGCCGGCGCCCATGGTCAGGACCAGGTCGCCGGGCTTCGCGGTGGCCGCCACCGCCCCCGGGACGGCCCCGCGGTCGGGCACGAAATGGGCCCGGGCCCCGGGCACGGCCGCGGCGACCAGCTCCCCGGTGACACCGGGCTCCGGATCCTCGCGGGCTGCGTAGATGTCCAGCACGAAGGCCTCGTCGGCGCGCCCGAGGGCGGCGCCCAGCTCGGCCGCGAAGATCCGGGTGCGGCTGAACAGGTGCGGCTGGAAGATGGCGATGACCCGGCCGCCGTCCGCGATGTCCCGGGCCGCCGCGAGGTCGGCGGCCAGCTCGGTGGGATGGTGCGCATAGCTGTCCAGCACCCGCACCCCGTCGGCCTCGCCCTTGAGTTCCAGGCGGCGGCGCGCCCCGCGGTACGCGGCCAGCCCGCGGGTCACCCCGTCCACGCCGAATCCGAGTTCCAGGCACGTGGCCAGCACCGCGGTGGCGTTGAGGGCATTGTGACGGCCGGGGACGCGCAGCCGCACCGGCGCGGCGACCTCCGCCACCTGCGCCGGTGGCCCGGCGCTGACCTCGAAGCTGACCGCCATGCCGCGCGGCACCACGGCGGTGACCCGGTAGTCCGCGTCCGCCGACTCGCCGTAGGTCCGGACCCGCAGCGGGAGCTCCCGGGCCGCCGCGGCCAGGGCCCGGGCGCCGGGGTCGTCGGCGCACGCGACCAGCAGCCCGCCAGCGGCGATGCGCCCGGCGAACGCGGCGAACGCGGTCTCGATCTCGGCCAGGCCGGCGTAGTTGTCCAGGTGATCGGCTTCCACGCAGGTCACGATGGCCGCCTCGGGCGAGAGCATGAGAAACGAGCCGTCACTCTCGTCCGCCTCGGCCACGAACAGCTCGCCGCTGCCCTCGTCGGCGCCGAGGCCGGTCTCGGTGAGGATGCCGCCGATCACGTAGGACGGGTCGGCGCCGCAATCCCGCAGCACGGTGGTGAGCATGGAGGTGGTGGTGGTCTTGCCGTGCGTGCCGGCCACCGCCACCGTCCGGCGGCCGAGCATCACCGAGGCCAGCGCGGCCGCCCGGTGCAGCACCCGCAGCCCGTTCTGCCGTGCGGCGGCCAGCTCGGGATTGTCCGCCCGGATCGCGGTGGACACGACCAGCGTGTCCGCCCCCGCGACGTTCGCGGCGTCGTGCCCGACCCGGATGTCCGCGCCGAGCACGGCCAGCTCGTCGAGCAGTGCCGAGCCGGCCGCGTCGCTGCCGGACACGCGGACCCCGCGGGCCAGCATGATCCGGGCGATCCCGGACATGCCCGCCCCGCCGATACCGGTGAAGTGCACCCGGCCGAGCTGCTCGACCGGGACCGGGTCCACCGGGGTTACCAGGCCCATCCCACCATCCTCATCTGCTGGTTCACGCTCTGCGCCTGCCCCGGCCGGCTCCATCCCGGCCAGACCCGTGCTGGCCGGACCCGTGCTGGCCGGACCCGTGCTGGCCGGACCCGTGCTGGCCGCCGCCGTGGCCCGGGCCGCCGCGGCGGGGCCGGGCCTGGGCCCGGTCCCGGACGATGCCGAGGACCTCGGCCGCCAGCCTGGCGTCGGTGTCACGGTGGCCCATCGCCGCCGCCGCCTGCGACATGGCCGCCACGAGCTTGGCGTCTACCAGGATGGGCAGCAGGTCGGAGCGGATCCACTCCGGGGTCAGGTCCGCGTCGGCGATGATCAGGCCGCCGCCGGCCGCCTCGATCGGCGCCGCGTTGAGCCGCTGCTCGCCGTTGCCGTGCGGCAGCGGCACGTAGGCCGCCGGCAGGCCCACCGCAGTGAGCTCCGCGCAGGTCATCGCGCCACTGCGGCAGATCGCGAAGTCAGCCGCGGCGTACGCCAGGTCCATCCGGTCCACGTACGGCAGCGTGATGTACGGCGGCCCCGCGGCGGGCAGCCGCGCGTCGATATCGCTGCGCGGCCCGAGAATGTGCAGCACCTGGATGCCTGCGGCGCGGATGGAATCGGCCGCGTCCAGCACGGCGTAGTTCAGCGAGCGGGCACCCTGCGAGCCCCCGGTGACCAGCAGCACGGGCAGATCCGGCCGCAGCCCGAAGTGCGCCCGGGCCTTGTCCGCCAGGGCCAGCCGGTCCAGGCTGGCGATCTCGTGCCGCAGCGGGATCCCGATGTAGCTGGCGTGCGGGAGCTTGGTGTCCGGCTGGCCGGTGAACACATGGGTGGTAAACCGGGCGCCGAGCCGGTTGGCCAGTCCGGGTCGGGCGTTGGCCTCGTGCACCACGATCGGCACGTGGTGCCGCCGGGCGGCCAGGTAGCCCGGCGTGGCCACGTAGCCGCCGAACCCCACGAGCACGTCCGCGCGGGCCTGGTCGAGGACCCGGGCCGCGGCGCTCACCGACGCGCTGAGCCGGCCGGGCACGCCGAGCAGCTGCGGGGTGATCTGGCGGGGCAGCGGCACCGGCGGGATCAGGGCCAGCTCGTAGCCCCGCAGCGGAACCAGCCTGGTCTCCAGGCCACGCTCGGTCCCCAGGCACACGATGCTGAGCTGGGGATCAGCCCGGCGCAGCGCATCGGCGAGGGCCAGCGCGGGCTCAATGTGGCCCGCGGTCCCCCCGCCCGCGAGTACGACGCTCATCGCCCGGCACTCCCTTTCTCACTGACGGCGCCCGGGCGCGGCTGGCTTTCCCCGCCGGCCGGCCAGGCCCAGCCAGCTTAGGACCCGGAGCGGCGCGCCGGGGCCAGCCTCGGCAAGGGCCTGCGCCGCACCCGGCTCCTGTTTCGCGAACGACATCAGCATGCCGAGCGCCACCATGGTCACGAGCAGCGAGGACAGCCCCTCGGAAATCAGCGGCAGCGGCACCCCGGTGATCGGCAGCAGGCCGAGAACCGCGCCCATGTTCACCACCGCCTGGACCACGATCCAGGCGGTGACGGCCCCGGCGGCCAGCCGCATGAACGTGTCCTGCACCCGCCGGGCGATCCGCAGCCCGGCATAGGCCAGGCCGCCGTACAGGAACGTCACGCACAGCGTGCCGATCAGGCCCAGTTCCTCCCCGAGGATCGCGAAGATGAAGTCGGTCGTCGATTCCGGGACCCAGCCCCACTTCTCCCGGCTGGCGCCCAGGCCCACGCCGAACCAGCCCCCCGAGCCCACCGCCCATTTGCCCTGGATGCTCTGCTGGTTCGGGCCAACGGGGCTGCCCGCCGGGCCCAGGTAGCCGGTCAGCCGTTTCAGCCGGTAGGGCGCGACGACGACCATGACCAGCAGCGCGAGGCCGATGATGGCCAGGACCCCGAGGAAGACCCGGCCGGGGGTACCGATGATCCACAGCAGCGCGAGGAAGATGATCAGCAGGACGAACGTGGTGCCCAGGTCGTCGCCGAGCATGACCAGCATGGCCAGGATGCCGACCCCGGGCAGCAGCGGGATGAGCAGCTGCCGCCAGTCGTCCAGCTGGCTGAGCTTCTCCTTGCGGGCGAGCAGGTCCGCGCCCCAGAGCAGGAACGCGAACTTGGCCAGCTCGGACGGCTGGAACTGGACACCACCGAGCTGGATCCAGCGTGCCGCGCCACCGCTGTACGCAGGCGGGGGGAGGACCAGGACCACGATCAGGCCGAGGAGGGACACGAACATCAGCGGGTAGGCCGCGGCCCGGAACCGGGAGGGCGAGCACTTGGCCGCGACCCACATGCAGGGCAGCCCGATCAGCACGCCGAACAGCTGGTGCTGCAGGCCGGACCAGGGCGAGATGCCCTGCATGAGCCCGTACGCCGACGAGGTGGACAGGACCATAACCAGGCCCAGGGCCAGGAGCAGCGTGGTGATGCCAAAGACCAGGTAGAAAGAGGTGAGGGGCCGGTCCAGGAAGGCGAGCCGGGCCGACACCCGGTCCCGCGCCGTCTCGCTCCACGACCCGGCGCCCGCAGCCGGGCGGGACTCTGCCGACACCTCTGAGACCATTATCCAAGTCTCGGTCCCGGGAGCCGCCGGGCCGCGGACATCAGGCGCGTGTCGCGCAGTATTAGTCCGGGGGGACGACCCCCCTGCACCCCCCGCCATCCGCAGCCTCGGACGGAACCCGCCTCCTCCGGGCCCGGCCCCGGACCACAGATAAGCGGTGGTACAGGCTCACTGCGGGAGACACCCTCCCCCCGGCCCGCCGCGACCCCGGCTACTTAGGCATCCACTCCACGTAGAAGATGCCCAGGCCGAGCGCGACGAACATGGCGGAAATCAGCCAGAATCTGATCACGATGGTGGTTTCCGCCCAGCCCTTCAGCTCGAAGTGGTGCTGCAGCGGCGCCATCCGGAACACCCGGCGGCCGGTCATCTTGAACGAGCCGACCTGGATGATCACGGACAGGGCGATGACCACGAAGAGGCCGCCCAGGACGGCCAGCAGCAGCTGCGTCTTGGTGCACACGGCCAGGCCCGCCAGCACGCCGCCGAGGGCCAGCGACCCGGTGTCGCCCATGAAGATGCGGGCGGGCGGCGCGTTCCACCACAGGAAGCCGAAGCAGGCGCCGAGCACCGAGGCCGCCACCACCGCGAGGTCGAGCGGGTCACGCACCGAGTAGCAGTGCGGGGCGAGGAACGTGGTGCAGTCGTTGCGCAGCTGCCAGTTGCCGATCAGCACGAAGGCGGCCAGCACGAGGCAGGCACAGCCGGTGGCCAGGCCGTCCAGCCCGTCGGTGAGGTTCACCGCGTTGGACGTGCCGGCGATCAGGAAGACGATCCACAGCATGAACGCGGTCACGCCGATCGGCGGGCCGAAGTCACGCAGGAACGACAGGTGCGCGTCGGCAGGCGTCAGGTCGTACCCGTCGGCGAAGTGCTGCTGCACCACGAGCAGCGCGAACACCGCGCCGACCACGGCCTGGCCGGCCAGCTTGGCCCCGCTGCGCAGGCCCAGGCTCCGCTGCTTGTAGATCTTGATGAAGTCGTCGAGGAAGCCGACCACCCCGAGGCCCACCATCAGGAACATGACCAGCACACCGGAGACAGACGGCTCCTGGCCGGTGAAGATGTTGCCGACGAAATAGCCGACCACCGCCGCGATCACGATGACGGTCCCGCCCATGGTGGGGGTGCCGCGCTTGGTCGCGTGCCCGGCCGGGCCCTCCTCGCGGATCAGCTGGCCATAGCCGCGCCGGGAGAAGATCCTGATCGCCAGCGGCGTGCCGAACAGCGAGAGCAGCAGGGAGACCCCGGCCGAGAACAGGATCGTTCTCACTGGGCCGTCTCCCCGGTCAGCGCCAGGGCGACCCGCTCCAGGCCCGCCGAGCGCGACGCCTTCACCAGCACCACGTCTCCCGGGGCCAGCCGGTGCCCGAGCGCGTCCAGGGCGGAGCTCGCGTCCGCGGCGTGGACCAGCTCGCCACCCCAGGACGGCTCGGCCTTAGCTCCCGTGAGGATGGGACCCGCCTCCTCGCCGACGACGATGAGGCCCGTCAGGCCGGTCTGGGCCGCGTATCCGCCGATCTCCTCGTGCCGGGCCCGGGAGTGCGCGCCCAGCTCGCTCATCGGCCCGAGCACCGCGAACGAGCGGCGGCCCCGGGCCAGCACCGCGAGCGTGTCCAGGGCTCCCCGGACGGCCTCGGGGTTGGCGTTGTAGGCGTCGTTGAGCACGATGACGCCGTCCGGCCGCTCGGTGACCTCCATGCGCCACCGGCTGCGGGCCTCCGCCTCCGACAGCCGCTCCGCGATCTCCGCCACGGGCATGCCCAGCTCACCGGCCAGCGCGGCCGCGGCCAGCGCGTTGTGCACGTTGTGCTCGCCGTGCAGGCGCAGCCGGACCGGGCCGGATCCGGACGGGCTGACCAGCCGGAACCCGGGCCGGCCCCGGTCATCGAGCCGGACATCCTCGGCCCGGACGTCGGCCGGGCCGCGGCCGAACGTCACCACCCGCGCCGCCGTCCGCGCGGCCATCGCCATGACCCGGGGGTCGTCGGCGTTGAGCAGCGCGACTCCCCCGTCCGCGGGCAGCGCCGCGGGCAGCTCGCCCTTGGCCCGGGCGACCTCCTCGATGCCGCCGAACTCACCCTCGTGCGCGTGCCCCACGCACAGCACCACGCCGAACTGGGGCGGGGCGATCTGGCACAGGTGAGCGATATGCCCGGGCCCGCGGGCGGACAGCTCGAGCACCAGGTAGCGGGTGTCGGCGGTGGCGCGCAGCACGGTCAGCGGGTGGCCGATCTCGTTGTTCCACGAGGCGCGCGGGGCCACGGTGGGGCCCAGGGCCTCGACGAGCTGGGCGGCCAGGTCCTTGGTGGTGGTCTTGCCGGCCGACCCGGTGATCCCGGCGATCCGGAGGCCGGGCAGGGCGTCCACCACGGCGCGCGCGAGCCGGCCGAGGGCCTCGGTGACGTCCGGCACGATCAGCGCGGGCACCCCGCACGGCCGGGTGGCCAGCACCGCGGCCGCCCCGGCGGCCACGGCCTGCGCGGCGAACTCATGCCCGTCCACCCGGGTCCCGGGCAGCGCGGCGAACAGGGCGCCCGGGACGGCGGCCCGGGAGTCGATGATCACCGGGCCGGTGACCAGGGTGGCCGGATCGGCGCCCTGGCCTGCTCCGGGGCCGCTGACCTGGGCGCCGCTGGCCTGCGCGCCCCGTGATCTGGGCGCCCGTGATCTGGGCGATAGCGCCGAGGGAGAGCGGGATCACGCGTCCTCCTCCATGGCCGTCTCTCCCGGGATGGCCGGGCCAGGGCGGAGGCCGGCCCGCGCCGGGCCGAGCCGCACCCGGGCCGCGTCCCGGCCGCCCCGGTCGGCCAGGACCTCGGCGAGGGCGTCGGCGGCGACCTCCCGGTCGTCGAACGGGGTGACCTGCCCCCCGGCGTACTGGCCGCGCTCGTGGCCCTTGCCCGCTACCAGCACGATGTCCCCTTTGCCCGCGGCCGCGATGGCCAGGCCGATGGCGGCGGCGCGGTCCGGCTCGATGATCATCCGTCCGCGGCGCTCGGGCGGGACGGTCAGGACTCCCTGCAGCATCTCGGCCAGGATGGCCAGCGGGTCCTCGGACCGGGGATTGTCACTGGTCAGAATGGCCAGGTCAGCGAGGCTCACCGCGGCCGCACCCATCAGCGGGCGCTTAGCGCGGTCCCGGTCGCCGCCGCAGCCCAGCACGATGGACAGCCGCCCCTGGGTGACCGGCCGCAGGGCCCGCAGCACCGCCTCGACCGCGCCGGGCTTGTGCGAGTAGTCCACGAGCACGGTGAAGTCCTGGCCGCGCTCCACGCGTTCCAGCCGGCCCGGCACGCCCGGCGCGGCCGCCACCCCGGCGACCGCCGCGGCCAGGCTGACCCCCGCCTCGACCAGGGCGACGATCGCGCCCAGCGCGTTGGAGACGTTGAACGGGCCGGGCAGCGTCACCGACGCGTCGGCCTCCACCCCGCCCGGGCCGATGACCCGGAAGGTGCTCCCGTCCGCGCCGCCCCGGACGTCGGCCGCGCGCCAGTCGGCGGCCGGGTCACCGGCGGCGGAGATGGTGGTGACCGGGATCTGCGCCCGGCGGGCCATCTTGGCGCCCCAGTCGTCGTCGGTGTTGACCACGCCGATCCGGGCGAAACCCGGGGTGAACAGGCTGGCCTTGACGCCGAAGTACTCCTCCATGCTGGCGTGGAAGTCCAGGTGATCCTGGGACAGGTTGGTGAACACCACCACGTCGTAGGTCGTGCCCGCGACCCGGCCGAGGGCCAGCGCGTGGCTGGAGACTTCCATCGCGGCGGCCGTCACGCCGCGATGGACCATCTCGGCCAGCAGCGCCTGCAGGTCGGTGGCCTCGGGCGTGGTGAGCTGGCTGGGCGCGACGGTCCCGGCCACCCGGGTCTCGACCCCGCCCAGCAGCCCGGTCACGTGACCGGCCCGCCGCAGGCCGGACTCCAGCAGGTAGGTGGTGCTGGTCTTGCCGCTGGTGCCGGTGACCCCGATGAGGGTCAGCCGGCCGGACGGGTTCCCGTAGATCCAGGAGGCGACCTCGCCCAGCCGGGCGCGCGGATCGGAGACCACGAAGACCGGCAGGCCGCAGTGCCGGGCCAGGCTCTTGCCGTCCGGGTCGGTGAGCACGGCCACTGCCCCGGCATCGGCCGCGTCGTCGCAGAAGTGGGCGCCATGATGCTGGCTGCCCGGCAGGGCCGCGTACAGGTCGCCAGGCCGGACCCGGCGTGAATCGTGGGTCACGCCCGAGACCGTGACCGGGCCACCGGGCCCGGCCAGCGGATCAGGTCCAGCGCGTCCGGTGCTCAGCCCGAGCAGCATGGCGAGTTCGGAGAGCGGACGCGGCGGGACATCGCGTGGAAGTAGAGCCGCAGGCACGGGCCGAGGTTACCTCTGATCACGGTGCCGTGAGCCTGACGTTGGGACGCTGGCCGTGATCGGGCGGGATCTTCATCGTCCGCAATGCGAAGTTCATGACTTTATAGAAGACCGGGCCCGCCACCTGGATGCCGAAGTAGCCGCCCTTGCGCGGGTTCTGCACGTTCACCGCGACGACCAGCTTGGGGCTCCCGGCCGGCGCGATGCCGATGAAGCTCGACCCGTAGAGGCACAGGCAGCCGCCCTTCTTCGGGTCGGCGATCTGCGCGGTCCCGGTCTTGGCCGCGACCGAGTACCCGGGTATCTCCCCCCAGGGCTCCCCGACCTGCGCATCCAGCCAGGGCACCTGCTGCAGGATGCCCATTAGCTGATGGGCGGTCTTGGCCTGGATGACCCGGTGCACCGCGGGCCGCGGCGCGGGCACGAACCGGCCGCTGGCGTTGGTGGTGCCGTCCACGATCGAGGGGGCCACCCGGACCCCGCCGTTGGCGATCGTGGCGTAGACGCTGGCCATCTGGACCGCGGTGACCGCGACGCCCTGGCCGAACGACAGCGTGTACCGCTCGTCCCCCCACCACTTCGACGTCGGGTAGAGGATGCCGTTGCTCTGCGCGGGCAGGCCCGGCACGCTGGGCTGGCCGATGCCGAAGTTCCGGAAGTACTGGTACTGCGTCTGCGGGCTGACGTGCTGGTCCACCTGGACCATGCCCACGTTGCTGGAGTGGGCGATGATGCCGGCGATAGTCCACCGCTCGGTCGGGTGGTACTCGGCGTCATGAAAGGTGTAGCCGTGTATGTCGATCGACTCGGGCACGGTGTAGGCGCTCATCGCGGTCTGGCCGCCGTGCTCCATCGCAGCCGCGGCGGTGATCACCTTGGCGGTGCTGCCCGGGTCGAACACGTTGGAGACGGGGATGTCGGTCGTGTTGGCCAGGCTGGACGGGTGCGCCGGATTGAACGTGGGCGACTGCGCCATGGCCAGGATCTTCCCCGTGCTGGGCTGCATGACGACCACGGTGCAGTTGCTGGCGTCGGTCTTCTTGACCTCCTGGGCGCAGGCCTGCTCGGCCTCCCACTGCAGGCCGGACACGATGCTCAGCCGGACGTTGTCTCCCGGCACCACCTGCCGGGTAGTCTCCCCGGCCACCGGGATCGGCTGGTTGTTGGTGCCGACCTGCGCCTCTTGCTGGCCGGCCCGGCTGGCCAGCAGCGAGTTGTAGGACTGCTCGACGCCGGCCTCACCCTGCAGCGTGCCGGACACGTTGTTGGTGAAGCCGACGATGTTGGCCCCCAGTTGCCCGTTCGGGTACACGCGGGTGTACGACGGGGTCAGCGCGATGCCCGGGAGGTTGAGCGCGCTGATCCGGGACGCCGTGGTCGCCGGGACACTCTGCTTCAGCACCACGTAGTCCGGCGATACCGACGGTGCGTGGGACAGCAGGGCCAGGATCGATGCGGACGTCATCCCCAGCGGGCCGGCCAGCGCGCTGGCCACCGAGCCGAGCGACCGTCTGGCCTGCGCGATCATCGGCGGGTCGGCGTGGACCAGGTCGGTCTGCACGGTCATGGCGAGCGTCGTGCCGTCGGCGCTGGTGATGCTGCCGCGGACGGCGGGCACGGGCATGGTGGCGAGCCGGAAGCGATCGGCCTCGGCCCGGTACGCGGACCCTTCCATGGCCTGGAGCTGGACCAGCCGCCGGCCACCAGGGAGAGCACGAAGCCGATGCAGAGCATGGTGATGCGCAGCCGGCGGGACGGGCTGCCGCGGGTCAGCGTGCGGCGGCGCAGCGGCCCCGCACGGCCCCGGGCCTGGCGGCCGGGGGCCTGGGGACCGCGGGCCGGGCTCTCCCGGGGCGGGGGGCGCCGGGTCGCACGGGCGGGCGGCACGGTCCCGGCCCGCGATGCGGGCCCGCCTGGCCGCCGCCCGTCCTGGCCGGGGCGCGGGACCCGGCCGTGGCCAGCCTCACCGCGGCCGCCTGGACCGCCATCACGAGACCGCCGGCCGGCCGCGGGCCGCCGGGGGCCGCCCGCGGCCGGCGGCCGCGACGCCCGCCCGCCGGGACGGCCGTCGCCCTGTCCATCCCTCACGGGGTCCATCCCGGGACCACCGGAATGCCCGGCTGGCTGACGGGCTGGCGGATGATCTTCCCGGAGTTCAGATTCAGGAACCTGGTCAGCGGCGGTTCGACCATGCCGAGCTGGCGCGCCCGCTTCGCGATCACCGAGGGCGCTGAGTCCTCAGCGACCTGCTGCTTGAGCGCCTGCACCTGCTGGGCGCGGGCCGCCTGGGCCTGCTGCAGGCTGCTGATCTGGTACGAGCCGGTGGCGAGGATGGTGTTGATCACCAGCAGGCAGATCAGCCCCCCGCCGAGCAGCGCGGTCACGAAGACGATGAACGGGGTCCGCGCGATGGCCGCGGACGGTGCGCCCGCCCAGGGCCCGGCCTGGGACGCGGCCGCCGCCGGACGCGGCCCGGCGCCGGTGCCCCGTCCCGGGGCGGTACTGCCCGGGGGGTACCGCCCGGCTTCGCCGGGGCCGGCCCGGCGGGACGGCCCGGTCCGGCCGGGACGGGCCGCCGCCGGCCCGGCCGGGCCCGGCCGGGCAGCACCGGCGACGGCGACGCCCCCGCCCGCTGGCCTGCCGGGGCCTGCCCACGCGCGCCCGGCCCGCCACGGGCCTGCCCGCCACGGGCCTGGCCACTACGGGCCTGGCCGCCAGCCCCCTGGCCGCCAGCCCCCTGGCCGCCAGCATCCCGGCCCCGGGCGTCCCGCTCCCCTGGGCCCGGTTCCCGGACGCTGGGCGGCCGTGGCCGGACCCCCGTCCCTGCGTCAGTGCGCACGCTCACTCCCGCGTCCCCCTTGCGGCCGGATGACTCTTCCCCGCCCCGTAATGCCCTGTGCTCTGCTGCCCTGTGCCCTGGCGCCCTGCGCCCTGTGCCCTGTGCCCTGGCGCCCTGCGCCCCGGTGCGCTGCGCCCCGGTGCGCCTGCGCCCTCGTGCCCTGCGCTCGGGCGCCTTGTGCCCCGCTGCGCAGTGCTCTCGTGCCCTGGCCCACCCCGCCAGTCACGCCAGTCACGCCGCGTCCCTGATCCGCTCGGCGGCCCGCAGCCGGGCGGGCGCGGCCCGCGGGTTGCGGGCCAGTTCCGCCTCGGAAGGGCGTTGGGCCCCCCGCGTGAGCAGCCTGAACTCGGGCCGCGCGGACTCCAGCGGCACCGGCAGCCCCGGCGGCGTGGTGTCCGCCGCCGCCCCGGCGAGCGCGGCCTTGACCGCGCGGTCTTCCAGCGAGTGATAGGCCAGCACCACGATGCGGCCGCCGACCGCCAGCCGGTCCAGGGCACCGGGCAGCGCGGCGTGCAGCGCGTCGAGTTCCCCGTTCACCTCGATGCGCAGCGCCTGGAACGTCCGCTTGGCCGGGTGCCCGCCGGTGCGCCGGGCCGGCGCCGGGATGGAATCCCGGACGATCTCGGCCAGCCGCGCGGTGGAGGAAAGTGGAGCGCGGGCTCGCTCCCGCACCACCGCGTCGGCGATCCGCCGGGCGAACCGTTCCTCGCCGTAGTCGCGCAGGATCCGGGCCAGCTGGCCCGCCGGGTAGGTGTTCAGCACCTCGGCCGCGGTCAGCGCCCTGGTCTGGTCCATCCGCATGTCCAGCGGGGCGTCGTAGGAGTAGGCGAAGCCGCGGGCCGGGTCATCCAGCTGCGGCGAGGAGACGCCCAGGTCGAACAGGATGCCCTGGACGCGCTGGTCACCGCGCTGGGACAGGAGCTCGGCTATCTCGTCGTACACGGCGTGCACCAGCGTCACCCGGTCGGCGTAGGGGGCCAGCAGCTGCCGTGACTCCTCCAGCGCCTGGGTGTCGGTGTCCACCCCGATCAGCGCGAGTCCCGGGTGTGCTTCCAGCAGCGCACGGGCGTGACCGGCCCGGCCCAGGGTGGCGTCCACCAGGATCGCGCCGCGTGGCTGCAGCGCCGGCTCGAACAGGGCCAGGACTTCCTCGACCATCACCGGCAGATGCCCGGCTGCCGACTCGCCCATCAGACCCCCTTTCGCCCCGCCGCACCCTCCCGGGGATGCGGCGGGCGGCGTGCCTGGCCGTTGTGCTGCCCGGCCAGGTCCCCATCCGCGCGAAGCGCGGGCCTGGACGTCCCCTGGCGCCGGGGAAGTGACGCCAGCCGACGTAAGCGCCCAGGCGCGGGTGGAGACCTCGCCGAGCACGCGGCACCGGAGAACCGGCACCGCTTACAGCACCCCTGGCAATCCCTCCTCTGATGCTGCGGAGAAGGCGTCTTCCTGCTCCGCCAGGTAGGACTCCCATGACTGCGAGTCCCAGATCTCCAGGCGCGTGTTGGCCCCGATGACCGTGCAGTCCCGGGTCAGCGCCGCGTACTCGCGCAACGCGGGCGGAATCGTGATCCGGCCCTGCTTGTCGGGGGTCTCGTCGGAGGCACTGGCGAAGAACACCCGGCTGTAATCCCGTACCGCTTTCGAGGCGGTGGGCCCGCGCAGGCCGTCCGCGATCCGGCCGAATTCGGCGCCCGGGAAGACGTACAGGCAGCGTTCCTGCCCCTTGGTGATCACTAGCCCTCCAGCGAGCTCCTCGCGGTACTTGGCCGGCAGGAACAGCCGGCCCTTCTCGTCGAGGCGTGGCGTATGAGTGCCCAGGAACACAGGCCCTCACCTCCCGCCCCCCGGAGTAGCGTGCCCCATCGCGCTCCACTGTACTCCACAATCCCCCACCGTCAACGTCAGCCAAGACCCAGATAACGGATTAACGCGCTGAAGGTGCAGGTCAGAGGCAGGGAGCAAAGTGGGGGAAGCGCTGGCGGCCCTCGCCCGGGCCGCGGGACCGGTTCCTCACATCGCGCGCTGGGCCGTCCAGGACGTACTGTCGGTACGCACCAACACGCCGGCCGCGGGCGGCCCACTGCCCGGCGGCGGGCGCGGCTGTCGGCCACGGGCCCAGCTGACCAAGGAGGACAGGTGGTCTTGGATATGGGGGCCGGCGCCGAGCGCACGCTCGACGACCTGGTACAGGTGGCCCATCGCATCGGCACCGCGATCGAGTCGGTGATCGAGGGGAAGCCGGACGCCGTCCGGCTCGCCCTGACGGTCCTGCTCGCCGAGGGGCACGTGCTGATCGAGGACGTTCCCGGGGTGGGGAAGACCATGCTGGCCAAGGCACTCGCCCGCTCGACCCACTGCGCCGTGCAGCGCATTCAGTTCACCCCGGACCTGCTGCCCAGTGACATCACCGGGGTCAGCGCGTTCAACCAGGAACACCGCGAGTTCGAGTTCAAGCCGGGACCGGTCTTCGCGAACATCGTCGTCGGCGACGAGATCAACCGCGCATCCCCCAAGACCCAGTCGGCGCTGCTCGAATGCATGGAGGAGCGGCAGGTCACGGTGGACGGCACCAGCTACCCGCTGGAGCGGCCGTTCATGGTCATCGCCACCCAGAACCCGATAGAGATGGAGGGGACCTATCCCCTGCCCGAGGCCCAGCGGGACCGGTTCACGGCGCGCATCGCCATGGGCTACCCGAGCACCGAAGCCGAACTGGCCATGCTGGACCTGCACGGCTCGAGCTCGCCGCTCGACTCGATGGAGCCCGTCGCCTCGGCCAGCGACGTGCGGGACCTGATCGCCGCGGTCCGCCGCGTGCACGTGGCCGAGGCGCTCAAGCAGTACGTCATCAGCCTGGTCAGCGCCACCCGCTCAGCCCCCGAGCTGCGGCTGGGTGCCTCCCCGCGGGCCGCGCTGCACCTGCTGCGGGCCAGCCGGGCCCGGGCGGCGCTGGACGGCCGCGACTTCGTGATCCCCGACGATGTGCAGGCCCTGGCCGGCCCGGTCCTCGCGCACCGCCTGCTGCCGACCGCCGAGGCCATGGTGGAGCGCCAGCTGCCGGACCGCGTGGTGGCGGGCATCGTGGAGCAGATCCCGCTGCCCCGGATGCGCTGAGCCCCGGCCGTCCCTTCAGCTGAGCCCCGGCCGTCCCTTCAGCAGCACCCGGACATGCCACGCCGCAGTGGATTAGCCCCGGCTGCGCCGCCTGGTGAACCCGTTGCCAGTCCGTGACGTAAGTTAGGACAACGGGGCGGAGGAAGGGCCAGGATGCGGGCGCTGTTCGCCGGATTGACCACTCGGGGAAAGTCATTCCTCGCGGCGGGCGTGGCCGCGGGGGCGTTCGGGCTTGGCCTCGGGGAACGGGCCCTGCTCAGCATCGGGATCGTGCTGGTGGCGCTGCCGCTGCTGGCCACGCTCGCGACCAGCCGGGCCCGCTACCGGATCCGCTGCGCGCGCCGGATCAGCCCGCCCCGGGTGGCCGCCGGGCAGAACGCCGTGGTCTCACTGCGGCTGGAAAACATCTCCCGGCTGCCCACCGGGCTGCTGCTCGCCGAGGACGCCCTCCCCTACTCGCTCGGCACCCGGCCGCGCTTCGTGCTGGAGCGGATCGAGCAGGGCGGCTGGCGGGAACTGACGTACCCCATCCAGTCCGGCACCCGGGGCAAGTACACGGTCGGCCCGCTGCAGGTGCGCGTGGCCGACGCGTTCGGCCTGGTGGAACTCACCCGCTCGTTCGCGGCCCGCAGCACGCTGGTGGTGACGCCCGCGATCGTCCCGCTGCCGAGCATGCCGCTGGCCGGGAACTGGCGCGGCGAGGGCGGCGGCCATACCCGCACCGCGGACACGGCCGGGGAAGACGACGTCATCCCCCGCCCGTACCGGGACGGTGACGAGCTGCGCCGGGTGCACTGGCGGTCCACCGCCCGGCACGGCGAGCTCATGGTCCGCCGGGAGGAGCAGCGCTGGCGCAACCGCGCGGTGCTGCTGCTCGACACCCGTGCCCGGGCCCACAGCGGCGCCGGAGCGGGCTCCTCGTTCGAGTACGCGGCCAGCGCCATCGCGTCCATCGGCGTCCACCTGGCCCGCGGCGGGATCGATGGGCAGCTGGTCACCGACGCCGGGCCCGCCACCGCGCCCGGGTCCTTCGAGGACTCGCTGCTCGACTCGCTCGCGGTCATCAAGCAGTCCAGCGGGTCCGGGCTGGCCCGCGGGCTGGACCTGGCGCACGGCGGCACCGGGGGGCTGCTCGTGGTGGTGGCCGGGCGGCTGTCGGCGGAGGAAGCCAGCCGGCTGGCCGCGGGGCGCCGGGACGCGGGGCCCGCGATGGCGCTGCTGCTCGCGGTCTCCACCTGGGCCGGCCGCCGGCCGGCCGACGGCCAGCCGGACGAGACGGACGTCCCCGCCGGGATCCTGCGCGCGGCGGGCTGGCGGGTCACCACGATCACCGCCGACACCTCCCTGTCCACGGCCTGGGATCGGCTGCGTGCCTCCTCCGGGCTGCTCGGCGCGCCCGGGCACGAGCAGGGCCGCTTCCGGGCCGGGGCCGGCCGGTGAGCCAGCGGCTCACTATCGCCGCGGCCGTGGCCGTGATCGCGGCCTCTTTGTCTCTCTACCCGCTGGTGTCGGGCTGGCTCTGGTTCTGGGAGGGCGCCGGGGCGGTGGCCGTGATCGCCCTGGCCGGGGCGCTCACCCGGCTGCGGGTGCTCCCCTGGGCGGTCTGTGCCCCCGTCGGCCTGGCGGCCCTGCTGCTGTACATGAACCTGCTGTTCTCCAGCGCGCTGTCGCTGGGCGGGATCATCCCGACGACCAGTTCCCTGCGCCACCTGTGGCGGCTGGCCCGGGGTGGGCTGGACGGGACCGCGAGGTTCGCACCGCCCGCGCCGGCCAGCCACGGGATCCTGCTGCTGACCGTGGCCGGCATCGGCGTGGTGGCCGTGGCCACCGACCTGCTCGCCGTCCGGCTGCGCAGGCCGGCCGTGGCCGGGCTGCCGCTGCTGGTGCTGTTCTGCGTCCCCCTCACCACCAGCCTGCACCAGGGTGTGTTCGGGGCCATGACCGTGTTCGTCGTGGGGATGGCCGGCTACCTGGCCATGCTGGCCGTGGACGCCCGGGACCGGCTGCGGCTGTGGGGACGGCTGGTCACCATGTGGCACCGGGGCCAGGACCCGGCGGCGGTGCCGCGGGGCACCCCGAACACCCGGGAGCTGGCCGCGGCCGGCCGCCGGATCGGGGTGGCCGCCGTGGTGATCGCCCTCTTCGTGCCGCTGCTGGTGCCGGGATTGCGCAATCACAAGCTCTTCTCGGGCGGGGGCGGCGGCGGTGAGGACCTGGTCTCGCTGCCCAATCCCGTGGTGCAGATGAACAACGACCTGCGCGAGTCCACGCCCAGGCCCGTGCTCACCTACCGGACGACCGACCCGGACCCGCAGTACCTGCAGGTGTACGTGCTGAGCAATCTCACTTCCAGTACCTGGACGCTGACCCCCGCCCCGGGCCAGCCGGTGCAGGGCGGGAAGCTGCCCGCCACGCCCGGCCTGAGCCGGGGCACCAGGACGTCGGCCGAGTCCACGAGGGTCACCCTGTCCAAGGGGCTGACCAGCGGGGCGGGCAAGGCCAGCTTCCTGCCGCTGCCTTACCCGGCCCGCAGCGTCAGCGTCGGCGGGGACTGGCGGGCTGACCCGCGCACGCTCACCATGTTCTCGGCGCAGAGCCTGGCGGGCCTCAGCTACACGGTGACCAGCCGCGAGGTCTCGCCCTCGGTGGGGCAACTGGAGCAGTCCAGCGGGGTCCCGAACAGCATCACGGCCAACTACCTCGACGTCCCGAAGGCGTTCCTGCCGCTGACCAAGCTCGCCCAGCGGGTCACCCAGGGGCAGGCCACGCTCTACGGCGAGGCCGTGGCCCTGCAGCACTGGTTCACCCAGCCCGGCCGGTTCACCTACAGCCTCAACGTCAGCGAGCCGGGCACGGCCCAGGCGCTGATCGACTTCCTGACCAAGGACCGGCGGGGTTACTGCCAGCAGTTCGCCTTCGCGATGGCCGTGCTGGCCCGGCTGCTCGATATCCCCTCCCGGGTGGCGGTGGGGTACACGGAAGGCTCGCCGCTCGGGCACGACCGGTGGCAGGTCCGGACGAGCGACGCGCACGCGTGGCCGGAGCTGTACTTCCCGGGGGCGGGCTGGCTGCGCTTCGAGCCCACCCCCGCCGGGTCTGGCGGCCAGGCCACCGCGATCCAGCCCGCCTACACCCTGCCGCCGGTGCTCGCCGCCCCGGGCGGATCCCAGACCGTGCCGACGCCGGCCGCCACGACGCCGCAGACGAAGGCCTCGACCGGGGACTCCGGTGCGCTGGCCAAGCTGGGCCACCTCAGCGCCACGGGCGCCCGGGGGGGTGCCGGCGCGGGCCGTACCGGGTCGATCTGGCTGACGGTCGTGGCGGTGATCATCCTGCTGCTGCTCATCACGCCCGGCCTGGCCAGGGTGGCGACCCGGCGGCGGCGCTGGTCACGGGCCCGGGGTGACCGGGAGCGGGCCCAGGCGGCCTGGCTGGAACTGCTGGACGACCTGACTGATCACAAGATCGCCTGGTCGGCGAGCGAGTCGCCGCGCGCCCTGGGCAGCAGGCTGGCCGGGGCGTTGCGGCTCAGCCCGGAGGCGGCGGCCGCGCTGACCCGGATCATGCAGGCCACCGAGCGGGCCCGGTACGCCCGGGAGGCCGCGGACTCGGCCACGTTGCGGGCCGACACCGACCTGGTCCGCCGTGAGATGGCCGCGGGCTCCGGCCGGGTCACACGCTGGCAGGCCCGGCTGCTGCCGCCGTCGTCCCTGCTGCCGGTGCGGGCGGCCGTGCAGCACGGGCTGGACGTGTTCGGCTGGATGGACGTGGCCGCGCACCGGACCGGGGCCTGGTCCCGCCGCGGCCCGCGCGCCGACCGTAAGGCCCGCGCAGCCTGAAACCACCGGACCGCCAGACCGCCGGGGCAACCGGCCCGCCAGGCAACTGCCCACTGGGCCCGACGACCACCAGCCGACGACCACCGGCCGACGACCGCGGGCCACCGACCACCGACCACCGGCGACGGGCCGACCGCCCGGAGGGCGGGGTCAGCCAGGTGAAGCAGGGCCTACCGGTCCCGCTCCTGGCGACGGCGCCAGCGCTCCTCGAGCCGCTCCATGAACCGGGCCCGGGGACTGGCCGCCGGCCGCATCCGGCGGTCACGGGCCACGCCAGGCCGCCCAGCCGAGCCACCGGACATGTGCCGCCAGCTGGAGAGGGCCCACATCGAGCAGGCCAGCATGACCACGAAGCCGGCCACGCCGATCAGGGTCAGCTTGGAGATGACGCCGGCCAGCAGCAGGCCCACGCCGAGCAGGAAGCCGATCGCCGCCTCGACCACCCTGCGCTTGTAGTGCACCCGCGGATCCTTCGCGCGCACGGCCTGCGCGAACTTCGGATCCTCGGCATAGAGCGCACGCTCGATCTGATCGAGCTGACGCTGCTCGTGCTCAGACAGCGGCACGGCGCCTCCCATGAAACCTCGCGCGCGGGGACGGGTGCGATGAGTTCATCTCACGGTCCAGGGTTCTTCTTCCAGAATACGAGTCCGGCTGGTCTGGGTGGAAGGGTAGTGGGAGGGTAAAGGAATTCCGGGCCCTGCCAGCACCCCGGACCTCCTGTGGCGCCTGCCGCAGCCATCTGCCCGGCGAGCCGGGCGTCAGCCAAACGCAAATTCGAATTAGATCCGCGTAAGGGTGAGTATATCAGCCTTCCCGCGGCGGGCACGGGGCCAGTTCGGCGCCCTCGCGTGAGACCTGACCCGGCTGGCCGCCGGGGGAAATCCGGCCGGCGCCGGGAAATGTGATCCGCGTGACATCCGGATACGGACCGTCCCGCCCGGGCCGGATCACCCGGGCGGGCGGCCCGCTCCCGGCCGGCGGCTCCCCGGGCGGCGGCCCCGGCTTCGCGGGCGGGTGCGGCGCTGATCCGCCCGGCCGCGGGGACGGCTCGTCCCGCTGCCCGGTCACCAGGGCAGCGGGCCGGACCGTGTCGGCTCCGAACCGCCCGCTGATCCGGTCCAGGGCGCGCTCGGCATCGCGCCAGCCGGCCCGCCGCTCCCCGAACGCCAGCTGGGTGGCGGCCCGGGAGGCGGGCACCAGGCCGCTGGCGCGCACCCCGACCAGGCGGAGCCGGGCCCGGGAGTCCAGCCCGGCCGCGCCGTACAGGGTGCAGGCGGTGGTGTAGATGGTCTGCGCCACGTCGGTGGGCTCGGGCAGCGTCCGCGACCGGGTGATCGTGGTGAAGTTGGCCAGCCGGAGCTTGATCACCACGGTCCGGGCCAGGGCCCCGGCCGAGCGGAGGCCGCGCGCGGTCCGCCCGGACAGTCGGAGCAGCTCGCGGCGGATCACCTCCGGGTCGTCGATGTCGGTGGCGAAGGTCTCCTCCGCGCCGATGCTCTTCTCCGGGGTGCTGCTCACCACCGGGCGCTCGTCCCGCCCCCAGGCCAGCGCGGCCAGGTGCGCGCCGAGCGACTGGCCCAGCTCCCGCTGCAGGGTGCCGACCGGGATCTCCGCGATGTCCCGCACCGTGCGCAGCCCGAGCCGGGCCAGCACCTGCCCGGTCTGCTCCCCCACCCCCCACAGCGCCGCCACCGGCAGCGGGTGCAGGAAGGCCAGGACCCCGTCGGCGGGCACGATGAGCAGCCCGTCCGGCTTGGAGCGGGTGGACGCGAGCTTGGCGACGAACTTGGACGGGGCCACCCCCACCGAGCAGGTGATGCCCTGCTGCTCGGCGATCGTGGCCCGGATCAGCGCGCCGATCCGGGCGGGCCGCCCGAGCCGCCGGATGGCCCCGGACACGTCGAGGAACGCCTCGTCCAGCGCGAGCGGCTCCACCTCGGGCGTGACCGACCGGAAAACCTCCATGACCTCCCTGGACACCGCGGCGTAGACGTGATGCCGGGGCGGGATGAACACGGCCTGGGGGCACAGCCGCCGGGCCCTGGTCACCGGCATGGCCGAAGCCACCCCGAACGCCCGCGCCTCGTAGGACGCGGAGAGGACCACGCCGCGGCTGGCGGTCGCGCCCACGACCACCGGCCGCCCGGCCAGCTCGGGGCGGTCGCGGATCTCGACGCTGGCGTAGAAAGCGTCCATGTCCACGTGCAGGATGTGGCAGCCGCTGTCAGGCTGGTCGTGACCAGGGCCGCCGTGGCTCATCGGTATCCGAGCACGTGGAACTGGGCGGCAAAGTCATGGAAGGCGGGGTGGGTGGAGGCGGCCTGCTCCAGGGCCAGCAACGCGTCCGCGGCGCCCGGGTCCACGTCCGCGAAGGAACCCGGCACCAGATCGGTGAAGACCCGGATGCCGTGCGCGGCGCCCGGGCGCAGCCCGGCCCCTTCGATCAGGCCGGTCACCTCGGCCAGGGTGAAGCGGCGCGGCCCGGAACGGCCAGCACGGCCGGCCCCCGGCCCGCCACCAGCCGGGCCCGCCGCGGCGCCCCCAGCACGGCCCGCAGCCGTCCCCCCAGCCGCACCCCCAGCCGCGCCTGCCGGGCCGCCCACCGCGGCCAGCAGCCGCCGGGCCTCGTCGAATCGCCCGGCCAGGGCCCGGTGGATGACCGCCGCGACGGCGCTGGCCGCCAGCACGCTGACCGCTCCGCCGGGCCGCAGCACGCTGGCCACCGTGGTCATGGCCGCCGCCGGCGAGTCCACGTACTCCAGGACGCTGTGGCAGAGCACCAGGTCGGCGCCCTGCTCCCCGACGACCGCGGCCAGGTCGCCGACGTCACCCTGGACGGCCCGCAACCGCACGCTCATCTCCGCGGCCCGGCGCTGCGCGGCGGCCAGCGAGTCCGGGCTCGGGTCGATCACCGTCACCGTGTGCCCCTGCCCGGCCAGCGGGACCGCGGACCCGCCGGTCCCGCCGCCGGCGTCCACGATGTCCAGCCGCGACCGGCCGGTCTCAGCCATCAGGCCGGTGACGACGGCCCCCAGCACCTCCCGGATGACGGCCGTGCGCGCGTCGTCGTAGCGGTGCCACCGCTGCGCCGTGCCCGTCCCGGCCGCCGTGCCCATCCCGGCCGGCGCGCCCGTCCCGGGTGGCGTGCCCGTCCCGGGTGGCACCTCCAGCCCTCCGCCACGACGCTCGCTGGCCACGGCCCCTCCTCGCTCACGGTCGGGTCCCAATGTAGTGCGCGGCCAGGACAACCCCCGGCCTTCGCCACGGACACGGGGACGGATAGGGCGGCCGGGGGCGCCGTCCGCTCAGCGAAAGCTGAGAGATTCCTTTAAATGTGCTCCGAGTTTGTTACCGTGCTAGCCGCCGAACTTGTACCGTGCTGGCCACCGAACTTCTACGCGCTGGCCGCCGAACTTCCCGCCGATCCGGTCCCGCTTGGGCGCCGGTGCGGGAAGCCACGTTCCGGCGGCCCGAAATTCACCCGGCCGGCCACCCCGATTCCGCGATTACCAGCCCCTTCACTGGGAAATACATAGGCCAGTGCCCTGCGCCGCGAAGCGCGCGGGCGCGCCGCGGCCGGGGTGGGTGGATGGGTGGATGCGCTGCAGCGAATCTCCCGGGGCCAGCGGGGCGTACCACCTGTTTCGCGGGGCGGCACGGGGCGATCTGGCTCCCGCATGGGGCCGGGAGTTCCGGGGGCTGGAGGTCAGCGCCGACATGACGGTCCATGAGGTACACGGGAAACCCGAGGCGCCCTCCGGATATGTACCTGAGGCAGTCTCCGGTTGCTGCAACAATGCGTTTACTTGCAGCTTTGCTCAGCAGAACCTCTGCGAATGGTCATCCATATCCAAACGGGTCTCGTTCACGAGACTGACCCCCTAGGCTCTCCCCATGGTCGAGCACTTGGAGCTCCCCCGCCCGCTGCGACTCATTCGCTGCACGGGGTTGAGCTTGAGCGAATCCCTGGGTCTTCCGCTCGCTGCCTACTTCCTCGGCGCGTGGCTCGGCGGCCGCAACGACGGGCTCATCGCCGGCGTCGTGGCCATCTGGCTCACCGCCGTGATCCGGAAGATCGCCTGCGGTTCGGTGCCCAGCCTGCTGACCATCTCGGCCATCGTGCTCACCCTGCAGACCGTCGTGGTCCTGGCCACTGGCGTGTTCTGGATCTTCCTGCTCCAGTTCCCGCTCGGCTACGCGGCCATGTTCATCTTGTTCGCGCGCACCGCCCGGGGCCCCAACCCGATCGTGGCCAAGCTCGCCGCCGAGGTGGTGGCGCTGCGCCATCCGGCCCACCATCCCGGGCTGCAGCGCTTCTTCCAGGGCGCGACCTGCTCCTGGGCCCGCATCTTCCTGGTGCTCACCGCGGGGCTGGGCGTGATGATGTGGACCGAGCCGGCCTGCACGTTCCTCATGCTCTCGACCGTGGCCACGGTGGCCGGCACCCTGGCCCGCATCGGCGCCTCGGCGTTGTGGTTCTGGTCTGTCCTGCGCAAGCACGGGCTCCGGGTGCAATTCACCGCGGCGTGACGGTTTTCGTTGCGGAGAATTTGAAGTTTTA
>CAWKOA010000031.1:0-116304 GCA_963851025.1 uncultured Actinomycetes bacterium | reverse complement strand
CGGCAAGGACAGGGCCAGTAAATCTGGTTCTTGCCGTGAACACGCACGCTCCCGTAGCGTCTGAGGGCCCGCTCGATCTTGGGAAGGTCTCATGCGCTGGACGCGTATACGTGTACTGCTGACCAGCCAGCGCGGCTTCATCATCCTGTCTCTCCTCCTGGCCGTGGGCGTCGTGACCGCGGTCGGGTTAACAGCCACGGCGGGTATTACAGCGAGCCCGGCCACGCCGACGGTGAATGGCCCGGTATCAAATCATCCGCGCACCCTCGCAGGAACGATCCTGCGCGTCCGAAAGGGCACCCAAGTTGGTGACCTCAGAATCGTTGAGATGTCCGCACCGGACGCCGCAGATCCGCCCTACGCACGATGTCTCCTCCAGCACACACCCGGCGAGCGAGTCGTCAACTTCGATCTAAACTGGGCCGCCATCAATTTCGGCCAGCGCGGAACGGCCCCAGCGGTGCACGTCACGATCCTGGCCCCAGACGACACCGCCATGATCGCCCAAGTGCCTATCCCACCAGCAGGCAACCCCGTGTGCCGTAAAGTCCGGTCGTTCTACCTGTCGGCCGAATCGCCCGGCTGGCAACTTGTATACGGGTTGACCCTGACCCTTCCACGCCACACACCACTGCGCGAGCTGACGGTCTGGATCGACGGCCACCCGCTCCATCTACGCCTGATCAAAGTCTGCCCGAGTACCCGGTGCTTCCAGGGCATGTCGCCGCCCGCGTTTACCGTCGGCACGCCCTATTCCGTCAGCATGACCATCTAACGCAGACCGTCCAGCGCAGCGGCTGCGGCAGGCCTCGATCCGCTGCCAGCGCTACCGGCGGCACCGCTGACGCGGATGGCCCGCCCCAGCGAAGCGAGGAGGCTGCTGAGCCGCTCACTTCGCCCGGGCGGTACATGACGCAGAAATGGATCTTCTGTGTGCTGTTACCCACCCATGCCACCGGCAGATCCGTGCGCCCACGCCCGATGGCCTGCTGCTCTAGTTCGCGGATCATGCCGCCCGTGCGGCGGGGACGCCGTTCGGCGGGGGTTTGCGCAGCAGCCAGACCGGGTTAGAGGTGGCGATGATCGCACCGGTGGAAGAGACGACCTGGGTACGCAGGAAACTGTCCGCCGAGGTGTCCACGGCCCGGGTGATCTGGCCGCTGGCCAGTTGCGTGGTGGTGTAGGACCCGATGAGCTTGGTGTCGGCGGTCAATGCCTTCTGGCCCGGGTAGTCCACCGCGCCTTGCAGCACCTGCAGGACGGTGCCGGACGGCAGCCCGGTGGCGGTGGCGGCGAGCCGGCGGGAGGTCACCGAGGAAACGCTGACCGCGCCCATCGGCACGCTGCCGTCCACCAGCAGGTCCAAACTGCCCCGGAACTTCGATAGCGACCCGCACCACCCCCGACCGGCCGCCAGGGCGGACAGCAGGTCGGACATCCTGGTGCTCAGTGCCCACACCGAGGAGACCCAGTTGTTGTGGAAGCCGTACCAATTGGTTCCCTCGTGGTCATCGCTGACGCCATTGCCGGTCAGGAACAGCGCGTTGCGGGACAGCACATCCCACAGGCCGATGTGGTGATTGACGTCCACACCCTCGCGGAGGATGTACCCGACTTCCAGCAGGTCCGCGCCGAGCACCTTGTTGGCCAGCAGCTTGGAAGCGGTCTGGGACAGCAGGGCGTCCTGCTGCGACTGCGACTGGGCCGGCAGAGCGTCGTAACCGTAGGGGTGGTTGTAGGAGGCGAGCCCGCCGGATGAGTGGATCTGCGGGATCACGGTGTTCTGCAGGAACGACTGGTAGGCCGAGTACGAGATGCCCGAGTAGCTGGGGACGGTGACGTGGGGGCCGAACCAGTTGAGGTGCGGCAGGTTCCGGCTCACCTCCAGGCCCTGCTGCTGCGTCACCGACGGGTACTTGGCCGCCAGTGCGGCCTCCATCGCGGCCTGCTCGCTGAACTGCGCCTGCCCGCTGACCGTCCGGTTGAACCGCAGGTAGTCGAAATAGCCCACGACCTTGTCCCCGGTGCTCACCGCCGACAGGTTGAGTTCCCACATGGCGAAGTCCCGGTAGTCCAGGTCTGGCCACAGGTTCGCAATGTCTGATGACGGGGTGAGGCTGGCCGTCTGCCAGGGACTGGTCACGGGGGTGGTGATAATCCCGTTGTTGCCATTGGCCACCCTGGATGCCCGCCCGCCGGGTGTGAACCGATAGGACAGGGTGTAGTTCCCCGCCGGGCGGCTCGCCGACGCCGGGTGGAACGACGTCGTGATCAGCAGTTCCAGGTAACCACGGGACCATCCGGACGCCAGCCGCACGTCTATCAGCAACGACTGGCCGGTGAGGTTATCGCGGTAGTTCCAGCCCGCCGGGTGGCAGTCCGCGAAATAGCCGAACTTCGCCGGGCTGGTGCTGCTGGACTGGGCCACCAGGTGCAAGGCGCCACCGCTCACCGGGTCGTTCGGTGAGCTCGGCGTGGAGACTATGCCGCCTGCGGACGAGGTGGTGTTGGGGCCGCTCTTGGCCACCGTCCAATTCCACGCGCCGCCCTGCCCGGTCGCTCCCTTCTCCGAGAAGCTGGTGAAGTGAGTCGCGTCCCGGTAGTTGATTGCGTCCATCCGGTGATCATGGTCGGTCCACCACAGCACATCCACCGCGTTCTTGGTCGCCTGGTAGAGGTGACCCTGCATGGAGCCGTTCTGCTCGCTGAACGACGAGTGAATGTGCATCGCCATGGAATAGGCGGACGTGCCATCGGCGGTGACAGCGCGGGCTGGTGAGCGCAGCGGCAGCCTGGGCGTCAGGCCACGTGGTAGGCCGACCGCCGCTGCCGCACCGACAACCGCCGCGCCGTGTATGAACTTGCGCCGGGAGATTCCCGGATGGTCATCACACATCGCTTGCCTCGGGGTTTACAACGAACAGAACCTTCCTGAAACGCTTCGCAAACCCCAAGGTGCCTTCGGCCACAAGTTTCGGCCCAGAGGACCAAGGTCCCGGAACTGGGAGTCTGTTGGCACTCACCCGGAGAGCATCACCGCACGAGGTGCGTCGTCAGTCAAGGCAGAACTCGTTGCCCTCGGGGTCGGTCATCACGATGAAGCCGGCGTTCATCGGGGGAGCGGGCTCGTAGCGGCGCACCCGCGTCGCTCCCAGCGTGACGAGCCGGTCGACACTCGGTCTCCAGCGCCGCCATCCGCTCCTCTCCCTGCAGTCCGGGAGCCGCGCGGACGTCAAGGTGCACGCGGTTCTTGGCCACCTTGTCCTCCGGCACCTGCTGGAAGAACAGCCGCGGGCCGGGCCCGTCCGGGTCCTCGATGGCCGATCTCGTGTTGCGCTGCTCCTCTGGTACGCCGACCTGTGCCAGGAAGTCGTCCCACGCGGCCAGGGGGTCAGCGTTCTCGGGCAGTTCGACTCCGGGCGGGCCGGGGTGGACGTAGCCCAGTACGTCGCGCCAGAAGGACGACAGCGCCCGCGGGTCATGGGCGTCGAAAGTGACCTGGATATGGCGGCTCATCAAGTTGCTCCGTTCGTGGCAGGTTTCGCTGGCCGGGCGTCCTGGACGATCGGCACCCGAGCGAGGATGGTGGCCGGTCGGACCAAAGACTCCCACGCCGACGCGGAGGTGACGCTGATCGCTTCCGGCGGGTCCACTTCGCCATCCGGGGAGAGGCCCCGCCCGCTGGTGCCAGCGAACGGCCGCAGCGCCGAACGAGGGTCAAGACGGCTGGACGGCCTTGGAGACCTTCTGGATCCCGGGGATCCGGGGGTCGCTGGCGTTGCCGATGGAATTGATCGGGTGCGGGCCGGGCGAGTCGTCGAAGTAGATCGCGCCGAGCTGGAGGTTCCCTTCGGCGGCCAGGTGGGCCAGGTAGCTGCAGTACAAAGTCCACCACGGCATCGTCATCGGGTTGAGCAAGGTTCTCCCTGCGTGCCATCCCCACTCGGCCAGGCCGGCGGATATCCCGGCCGCTTTGCCCAGTGCCAGCAGCCGGTCGATGCGCACCTCCTGGCGCATCGCCGTGGCGTAGAAGTCCAGCCACAGCTCGTCCGGGGTGGGCTTGGACGGGAAAAAAGCCTCTGCCCGGGCTATCGACGAGATGTTGCAACCAGGGCAATACGCGCATGAAACGCCGGCGGCCTGAATGACGGGCGCATAGTAACTCCAGTACGCTTGCCATTCTGGATGGCTGGTGAATTCCGTGTCATTGGCTTCAGAGTAAAGGATCACCCGGTAAGATATGCCTGCGTTAGTGAGCATGGCCAGATAGTTCGCCAGGCGGGCCTGCTCGGACGGCATCAGCTGCGTTGACGGCTCGACCGATATCAGGAACTGGCAGCCGGCCGCGGAGAGCTGGGTCAGCTGGTTACCCGGCGATGCCGGGAACACGCTAGATCCCAGCAGGACCTTCTGGATTGTCGTGGCCAGCGGCATGCCGACGTAGCCGTCCAGGATGCCCGCGGCCTGAACATAGTTCTTGGCACCGTAGGAGTGAAGATTCACGGTGGCGCCCGCCAGCGGCGTGACGGCCGTCGCGGCCTTGCGGGCTGACGGCTGAGCCCGGGACCTCCGTGCTCGCGGCAGCACTACCGCGGCGGCAAGGCCGGCCGCGCCAACGGCAAATTCGCGCCGGGATGGACCTGGCACTGGCTCATCCTCCTTCCGGATCTGGCGGCGGCTCATGGGCTGCCGGTCTCGTTGGCGACGAACGCCTGCTGCCCAGACTGGGGAGTCGTGTAATGCCCGCCAGCGCTGCAGTTCCCCGCCGAGGCGCATGACACCGAGTCGGTGCCGGCCGCCCCGCCTGTATTGAGGGCCGCGGTGCCAGGAATCTCCTGCGCGGCGGCCCAGAGCCCGCCGGTCTCACTGGCGACGAAGGCCTGCTTGCGCCCGGATGCAGCGGAGTAGTAGCCGCCGAGGCTGCACGCGCCCACGGCGCCGCACGAGACCGAGACGGCTGCGGCGCCGGAAGTGCCCTGGTTGAGGGCTGCGGTGCCGGGAACCTCCTGCGCGGCGCCCCACGTTCCGCCCGCCTGGCCGACCGCGAACGCCTGGCTGGTGAAGTTGGCATCGTGATAGGACCCGACGGCGCTGCAGTTGCCCGGCGAGGCGCACGACACCGAGTCGAGAAAGGCGAGCCCGCTGTTGTTGAGGACCCCGATTCCGCTGATCTCGCGGGCCGTGCTCCAGGTCCCGCCGGTCTCGCTGAGCACGAAGGGCTCGGTGGCAGCCGTGCTGTCCGTGTACTCGCCCCCGGCGCTGCAGTCGCCCGCCGCGGTACACGACACCGAGGTAAGCGCGGCGTAGCCGCCGGCGTTGAGGGCAGCGGTACCGGGCACCTCCCGCGCGGGGTGCCAGGTCCCGCCGGTCTCGGTGACCACCAGTGCCTGAACCGCCGGGATGCGGTTGACGGACGCGGATGCGTAGTACCCGCCCGCGCTGCAGTCGCCCGCCGCGGCACACGACACCGAGGCGATTTCCGCGTAACCGCCGGCGTTGAGGGCAGCCGAGCCCGGCACCTCCTGCGCGGAGTGCCAGGTGCCGCTGGTCTCGGCCGCGATGAACGCCTGCTGCTGACCGGCGGCGTCGGTGTAGAACCCGCCCGCGCTGCAGTTGCCCGCCGTGGCACAGGACACCGAAAGGACCTCCCCGCCGGGGCTGCCCAGGTCGAGCCCGGCGGTGCCAGGGACCTCCCGCGCGCTGTGCCAGATGCCACCGGCCTCGGTGGCGACAAACGCCTGCTGGTTGCCGGCGGCGTCGGTGTAGTACCCGCCCGCGCCGCAGTCACCCGGCGCGGTGCACGACACCGAGTCGATCATGGCGGACCCGCCGCTGTTCAGGGCATTGGCGCCGGGGACCGGCCGCGCCGTGCCCCACCGGCCGCCGCTCTCGGTCACGACCATGGCCTGGATGGTCGGCTTGCCATTGGCACCGGTACCGGACGCGTAGGTGCCGCCAGCACTGCAGTTACCCGCGGATGCGCACGATACCGAGGCGATGCCGGCATGCCCGCCGATGTTCAGGGTGCTGCTGCCGGGAACCTGCTCGGCGGTGCCCCAGGTGCCGGTTAAGGCGGCCGCCCGGGCGGCGGGCGCGCCTGGCCCCGCTATCGCGCTCGCACCGATCAGGAAACCAGAACAGACCACAACCGCAGCGATCAGCATTGCCCAGCGCTGGCTCATCGATCGCCCCTCCACGATCCCCGGCTCACAATAAATGCAGTGATGCCGCGCCGTCAGAATAGGGGCGGCGGATCCACCAGAAGCAGATCCCATGCGACGATCCTGCTAACACGGCGCTAACAACGACCTGCTCGGGGAGAGTCAAGGCTCACGTGCTGGGTTCCTCAGAACCACGATGGCCCGTGTGGTGTGTAGGGCTGTTCCAGCGACTCGATCTCCTCGCCGGTTAGGCGCAGGTCGAGCGCTGCGATCGCTTCCGGTAGGTGGTGCGGCTTGGTTGCCCCGACGATGGGTGCCGATATGACGGGATTCTTCAGCACCCAGGCCAGCGCGACTTGGGCCATGGTGGCGCCACGAGCTTCGGAGACGCGCTGGACGGCTTTGACCACAGGTTCGTCGAGCGGTGAATCGAAAGACTGGACGACGTGGTTGACGGTCGAGCGGTGCGACTGATCGCCCCAGGGGCGAGCGAGGCGTTGACCTGCTCCAGAATCGCCTTGCGGGAAAGGCCCTGACACCGGAAGTAGGGCTGGGCGTCGTCGTCGTTCAGCGCCCAGGTATGCGCTCCGGGGGTGGCGGGGTCGCCGTAACTCATGCACCCCAGGGCGAGGCGGCTGACCTTGAGCCCGGTCCCTCCCAGCCGTACGTACTCCATCAAGGTCTCTCCCGTCAGGTGCGGCCGGGACCAGCTCAGAGGACCCGGTTGTTGCCGCCGTCAATGACATACTCGGATCCGCTGATGTAGGCCGCGGCGTCGGAAACCAGGAAAGCGACCAGTTGAGCCACCTCGGCTGCGGTGCCGGCGCGCCCGAGCGGTACCCCTCCGATGGTAGCCAGGAGTTCAGCCTCCGCCTCGTCACGGCTGATCCCGGCGTCGTCCATTATTCGCCTGATTCTGCCTTCCGCTCCCGAAGTGGCGATGTAACCAGGCGTGACGGTGTTCACGCGTATGCCCATGGGGCCGAACTCTTCCGCGAGCACCTTGCTGTAACACGTCAAAGCCGCTTTGGCTGGCCCGTACGCCGGTGAGGACGGATGAGGGCGTTTCCATTGCAGCGAGGAGACGTGCACGATGGTGCCCGAGCGCTGTTCCAGCAGGCCGGGCAGGACGGCGCGGTCCAGCCGGACTGCGGACAGCAAGTTGGTGCCGAGGGCTTGCATCCAGTCGTCCTCGGTGAGGGCCAGCGCTCCGCCTGGCTTGGAGAACGAGGCCCCGACGCAATGCACGACGATATCGAGACCACCGAGAATCCGGATGGCTTCGCCAGCCACGAAACCTGCGCCGTCGGGCGAGGCCAGATCCGCCTGGATCAGCCTCACCGGGGGCTCGCTATCTTCTCGATGCCGCGCGGTCACGATGACATCCGCGCCGCGCGCCACCAGCAGTTCGGCGATGGCCGCGCCCATGCCGCGCGTTCCTCCGGTGACGAGTGCCCTCCGGCCGGCGAGATCCTTCGTGTCGGGCTCAATGTCCCCAGCTTCCCGGGTGACCGGCGATGTACTCATGGCCTGGCTCCTATCTGTCTCGGCTGAGCCAGAATCGGGCCGGCCCTGGCGGGAGAGTCAAGTAACCCGCACGGGATCAACCTTCCCCTAGGGGGACGCCGCCGGAGCCCGGCCGAAGCCGGGCTCCGGGCGGCACGGGGCCGGGGAGGGATTACCGCTCAGGCGCGGCCAGGGCCGGGGAACGCTCGTCCGCTCCGGGATCTCCGATAGTGCCGGAGAGGATCGGCGACGGCTTGAATCCTTTGACCATGAGGTAGATGCCAAGGGACAACTCCCAGAAGAATTCCGGGATCGTCGCGATGAACTGCGCTGCGGAGCCTGGCTCGATGACATCGAACAGCACGGCGGTCCCCGAGACGATGACCAGGGGGCCTCCGATCAGCCCCAGCATGGCCATGCCCCGCGGAACCAGGCCGGAGCGGTACATCAGGTAGCCCAGGATCAGCCCGTTCCCGACGCCGACTATGAAGCCCGGCCCGAGCAGGAACGTCCAATCGTGGATCGCGACGAGTGACCTGCCGACCGTCACAAGCGAGCCCGGATTTCCACCAGTGGCCTGCGCGAGGTCCTGCCGCAACGTCACGACCGCGAGGAGGCTGACGATGCCGATCGCGATAAAGGTGCTTTCGACGAGACGGGCTGTGACATAGCCGAGAGCGAGTCCTTCGTTCTGCCGCTTGAGGACCGGGAACAGCACCACGGCCGTGCCTACGTTGGCGATGATGAGGAGAACCTCGAGGAGCGCGCCCAGGGCCACGCGCGTGTCGGCCCCGGCGCCGACGATGTAGTTAGTGTGGTCCAGCACCGGGCTGTAAAGAACGAGCGCCGCTGGGATCGAAGTGAGAAAGGTGATCACGAAGAGCGCGCCTGCAATGAACGCGGTCTTTCTGGTTGAGCTCATCTGCACTCTTTTCGGTGGCGGATCGGCGAGGCATGACTAGTTAGCTGCCTCGTGGCATCGGCCGCGCTCGCGTCGTCTGACGGTGCGGCTGTCAGCCACCTGGTGCTGCCGAATCCACCTCCGAACACACGGCCCGTGGGGGTGGTTTTGCTGGCCGAGCGGCTATGACTACAGCCTTGACAGGCTCATCTAGAGGCGGGTTGGAGATGGTGTGGAGATCGTGTGAAGGCACCGTCGCCACCTGGCGGCCGAGGTTGGGGGTTGACCCGCCGAAGGGGAGCCGGGCTACGCTTCTGGTACGTCGTGCTCACGGGGAGGCGCCAGTGATGGTCGGGCCCGGGGACGAGGGCGCGGGACGTTACAGCTCCCTGCGGGCGTCGCACGCCGACCGCGAGCGGGTGATCGGCCTGCTCAAGGCCGCGTTCGTACAAGGGCGGCTGGCCAAAGACGAGTTCGACCTGCGGGTCAGCCGGGTCCTGGCGTCGCGGACCTACGCGGAGCTGAACGCCCTTACCGCTGACATGCCGCCCGGCCTGGTGAGCGCCCAGCCACCGGAGCCCGCCCGGAAATCTGAGACCGAGCTGGCCCGCGAATCGACGGAGAGGAAGATCGTCAAGTGGTGGGCCATGGCCACCGTGGCGCTGCCGAGCCTGGCGGTCGGCGTGGCCCTGATGGAATCAGGAACCCCTCTCGCGTTCGTGGCCATTGCCGTGGCCCTGTTCGCGTGCGTGGTAGCCGTGCCGGTCAGCGGGCTCGTGATGCTGCACGCCTGGATCGAGGCGCACTTCAGCAGCGCGGGCGATGACCCCGGGGGAGCAGCCCCTGAGATCAGCGGGTGATGGCCCCAGGTCCAGCCGCGCTCAGAAATCGGCGAAGGGGACCCGGTGGCCGCTGGCGTCCAGGAGGGTCACGCGCCATTCCACACCCGGCGGCCCGGGAGGCTGGGTGATGAAGAACCGGCCGCGCGGCAGCCCGGGACGAGAAGGGAGCGGGCTCGCCCGCAGCAGGATGGGTGCGTACCCGGCCGCACTCATCCGGACCGTGACGGCCGCGGCGGGTGCCGGCCCGTAGAAGAAGTCCGAGCGGCCCGGGCCGGATCCCTCTACCCAGAATCCCGCGGCGGGCCCGGCGGCGAAACCAACGCCCCCGGAGTAGACGTGTCCCGACGGGCTCTCCAGAAGCAGGCTCAGCCGGGCGCCGTGACGATCGGAGACGACGAGCTTCCAGGGCTGATCCTGCGCGTCACGGCCGCGTGCGAGGACCAGCGCGACCGGGTGGCCGTGCGGGCCCGGCTGGCCGGCACACGCGGACACACCCGCCAGGCAGGCCGGGGCGAGCATGATGGCCGCAGTCCGCTCGCGGCGGCGGGCAGCCACGAGGACAGCTAGCTGCTCGTCGGGCTCGGGGCCGGGCTGCTGGTGTCCGTGGAGGTGTCCGTCGGCGTCGGAGTCGGCGTCGGGGTGCTGGTAGAGCTGTCGGTCGGGCTCGGAGTCGGCGTCGGGGTGCTGCTCGCCGTCGCGCTGGCACTCGGGCTTGGGGTCGGGCTAGGGGTCGCCGTGGCCGTATTCAGGCCGGTGATCCAGGTGCCGTCACTGGCCAGGTTGTAGCCGTCCTGCCACAGCTCGAACCCGGCGCCGATGTTCTGCAGGCAATCCGAGGACGGCAGGTAATTGCTGCCGTAGTCCCAGCTCGCGTCGTTGTTCTCGACCCAGCTGTAGAACGCACCCAGGTCCAGGCCGGAGATGCCGTAGGGCATCGGGGTTACCGCGGCGAACTCAGTCTTGTAGTCGTAACCGCCAGAGACGGTGTCCCGGACATGCAGGGTGTACCAGAGCTGCCCGTCAATGAGGACAGGGTTGCTGTTGGCCAGGCCGAGCTTGGTGTACGAGGGGACGGCGTCGAGGTAGATCGCGATGTTCGCGTTCGGGACCGGGTTGGTTCCCGCGCAGGCGGCCGAGAACTCGTTGTCGATCAGCACGTCGTACATGCTGTCCGCCGGTGTGTCCTGGGTGTCGTAACTCCAGTAGATCGTGGGGTCGGGGTTGGCGTACATAGGCGCGGGCAGGCCGCTGTTCCAGGTGCAGTTCCCGCCCTCGCAGCCGATGTTGGTGTCCGGGTACGCGAGCACGCTGCCGTTGTAGGCGGCACTCGGCGTGTTCTCTACCGCGAACGAGCCCGCGTAGTCCTTGCTGGTGCCCGGCACGTACAGGCAGACGTTGTCCCCGCCGAAGTTGTTCGCGTTGGTCACAGACTGCTGGCCGCCGCGGCCGTCGCTGAAGAAGCCCAGGTGCGTGCTGGACCACGTCGTGCCGTTACCTGAGTTACACGACGCGGCCATCGCGGGCGCAGCCGTGCCGACGAGCAGGCCGCCGAACGACACGGCCAGCGCCGCGGCGGCGGCCACGAACGGCTTGCGCATGCGGACTCCCCCCACCATCCTGATCCCTCCCAGGGGAGTACCTTAGCGGGACTTCGATCAGTTCGACGCGAGTTGGCACACTATTGCAGTCGAATCACCGTTGACCCGGACTGAAATTTAAGCGGTTTTGCGACTTGGATTCGATGCTTGTCCCGTTTTGGGTATTACTGCGGCGAGCGAGCAGCTGACCTGCCGCGATGCGGCGAGTCGCGCCATAGGTGTCTGCGGCGTGTAGCCGGGCACTCCATTGCTGTGAGGTCCAGGCCGAGAATGACGGAGGCTCAGCGTGCCAGGAACGACGCAATTCACCATCGGCAGTGAGGCGAGCTGCACCGACGGGGTGTGCGGCGAGGTAACCCGGGTGGTGGTGGACCCCGTCGCTGAGGCGGTCACCCACCTCGTGATCGAGCCGAAGGACCGCTCGGGGCTCGCCCGGCTGGTGCCGGTCAACCTGGTCGAGGCGGCGTCGCCCGAGGTGCGGCTGCATTGCACGCTGGCCGCCTTCGAGCAACTCGACCCGGCCGAGGAAACGCAGTTCGTCCCGGGCAGCACCGGATACGCGGCGTACGGGCCCCAGCAGGTGATCACCTGGCCCTATTACGGTCTCGCCCCCGAGGCGGGACTGCCGGGCGGGGTGGATCTCGGGGTGGCCGGGTTCTCGCCCACCGTCATCTACGACCGGGTTCCCCTGGGTGAGGTGGAGGTGCGGCGCGGCGACCGGGTCGAGGCCACGGACGGCAGTATCGGGCGAATCCAGGGCCTGGTCGTTGATCCTCGGGACCGCAAGGTCACCCACGTGCTGCTGCAGGAGGGGCACCTGTGGGGCCGCAAGGACGTGGCCATCCCCATCAAGGCCGTGTCCCGGGTCGGCGACACCATCCGGCTCAACATCAGCAAGCACGAGGTGGAGGACCTGCCGCCGGTAGATTTCACCCGGCACGACGGCTAGGCCGCCGGCCGGCACGACGGCTAGGCCGGCCGGCCCGGCGGACGCCGGGACCAGGACGGGATCAGTCGTCCCCGGGACGGCTCCGGGTGATCTGCACCGCGTTGCCGCATCCCGAGTGGTGGCCGAGAAAGCTGCGCACCAGCCCCCCGTACTCGTGCTCGTCCTGGTCGATCACGGTGCTGGCGCCGCATCCATCGCAGCGCAGGAGGGTCGCACTGGCCGTCCCCGGGCCGGGCAGGTCGGTGTTCGGCACGGCTGAACTGGTCATGCCCGCTCCTCGGTGACCCTGGGTGAGCAGGCCGTCCGGCACGGCCTGCCTCCCCGGGCGCCATTTCGAACCTATTCCCCCCAGCAATGACCGGCAATTGTTTTCAAGTATCACTCAGCTACCCCGCAGATTGGGCCGAGATGAACGACATCTCCCTCTGACCTGCGTAAACGGTAAGAGCTGGCGTCACGCTTTGCGGATGCTGAATGGATTGCCGGTGGCAGAGAGTTGTGCCCGGACACGGAATTGTGACCCGGCGGACTCAGTGTGACAAGGGTCGTACTCCGAGGCGCGGCGTGCCGCCGCGAGGCGCCCGCCGCACGACGGGCCGGCACCGTGCGGCCGGCACCGTGCGGCACGCCCGCGGCCAGCACCGCCAGCGCCGGCAGCGCCCGGATCCGAAGGATTACTAACTGGCCCAGTAATTCATCGCAAAGCGGTCGTCCGGTGATTGGCCAGCCCCTACCATTTCGCTCCATCCGCCCGCCAGTGGGTGGCTCTGCCCGGGGGAAGGCACCGTGATACTTCGGCGGGGGTACTCCGTCCCTGAGCACGTCACCCTGGCCGGCGCCGGTGCCGGGGCGGCAGGGCTCATCTACCCGTTCCTCATGGCCCATACGGGGGACCGGGGCATCCCCTGCCCGCTGCGTACCCTGACCGGCGTGCCGTGCCCCTGCTGCGGCATGACCACCGCGACCGTCTCCCTGGTGCACGGCGGGTGGCTGGCCGCGGCCCGGACCAACCCGGCCGCCTACCTGCTCGCGGCGCTGGTGATCGGCACTGCCCCGGTGCTCGTGGCCCGTCTGGCCGGGTGGATGAAGCCGCCCCGCTCCTGGTCCGCACCGGCGCGGCGGCGCACCGGCCAGGCGATGGCCGGCCTGGCCGCGGCCAGTGAGCTGTTCCAGCTGCACCGCTACGGATTCCTCTAGCCCGCCCGGCAAACCCCGCGAAATCCCCTGGACCGCCGCCGACCGTGCGGCGGATCCTCCTGAGAAAGGTGTCCCCTCATGGCTTACGCCGCCTCCGAACCCGTCGCGGTTCCCTACGCCAGCTGGATCCAGCGCGTCGGTGCCTACCTGATCGACTGGGTCATCATCGCCGTCATCTACACCATCGGCGCCGTCACCCACACGCCGCTCCTCGTCGCGCTGTTCTCCCTGATCGGCATCGCCGTGTGGGCCTATAACCGGTGCTACCTGGCGGGCACGACCGGCCAGTCCTGGGGCAAGAAGGCCCTGGGGCTCCGGCTGATCAGCGAGGCCACCGGCGAGCCGATCGGCGCCGGCATGGCGTTCGTCCGCGACATTTGCCACATCCTCGACTCGCTGCTCTGCTACATCGGCTTCCTGTTCCCGATCTGGGACGCGAAGCGCCAGACCTTCGCGGACAAGATCATCCACACGGTGGTCATCCCCCTCTGACCCCAGCGGGCCGCACCCGGGGGAGGTTCAGCCGGACTTCCCCCGGTGTGGGGTCTCGCCCCGGCCGGCCGCGCCCGCTACATTCGTCCTCATGTTCGAACCGGCGGATGTCCTGGACGGGCTCAACGACGACCAGCGCCGGGCGGCCACGCATGAGTCCGGGCCGCTGCTGGTGCTGGCCGGGGCGGGCACCGGCAAGACCCGGACCCTGGTCGCGCGGGCGGGCTGGCTGCGCAGCCAGGGCACGCCGGCGCAGCCGGATCCTGCTGCTGACGTTCACCCGCCGGGCCGCGGACGACATGCTGGCCCGGGTCAGCCCGCGCGGCGCGAGCGCGGCCGACCGGGTCGTCGGTGGCACCTTCCACGCCGTGGCGCACCAGATCATCCGGGCGCACGCCGAGTCGTTCTCGCTGCCGCCGGAGTTCAGCGTCATCGACCCGCCTGACGTCACCAACCTGATGGACACCCTGCGCGCCGAGAACGGCCTGGTCACCAGCCAGCGGCGGGCGCCGCGGGCGGGCACCTGCGCCGACATCTACACCCGCTGCGTGAACACCCGCGCCCCGGTGCCGGAGGTCATCAAGGCCCAGTTCCCGTGGGTGGCCGGCTTCGAGACCGAGCTGGCCGGGCTGTTCCGCGCCTACACCGCGCACAAACGCCAGCACGGCCTGGTCGACTTCGACGACCTGCTGCTGCTGTGGCGGGCCGCGCTGGCCGACCCGGCCGCGGGCCCGGTGCTGCGCGGCATGTTCGACGCCGTCCTGGTGGACGAGTACCAGGACGTGAACGCGGTCCAGGCCGACATCGTCCGGCTGCTGCGCCCCGACGGCCAGGGCCTGACCTGTGTGGGCGACGACGCGCAGGCCATCTACGCGTTCCGCGGCGCCGACCCGGCGCACCTGCGCGCGCTGGCCGCGGACTACCCGGGCCTGGAGATCATCCGGCTGGCCCGCAACTACCGTTCCAAGGACGCGGTGCTCCGGCTGGCCAACACGGTCCGGCCGCAGTCCGAGGGCCTGGAGCTGGCCCTGAAGGCAGAACGGGGCCCCGGCACCCGGCCGCAGCTGGTCCGCTGCCACGACGAGGCGACCCAGGCCCGGGAGATCTGCGGCCGGGTGCTGGAGGCCCGGGAGGCCGGGGCCGACCTGCGCGACCAGGCCGTGCTGATGCGCGCCGCCACGCACAGCGACGTGCTGGAAATCGAGCTGTCGGTCCGGCGCATCCCGTTCATCAAGTACGGCGGCATCCGGTTCACCGAGGCCGCGCACGTCAAGGACTTCATGGCCGCCGCCCGGGTGGTCACCAACCCCGCCGACGACCTGGCCTGGTTCCGGCTGCTCCGGCTGCACGAAGGTATCGGCCCCGTGCACGCGCGCCGCTTCATCGGCGCCCTGGGCCTGGGCGACCCGCAGCTCTGGGAGCACTGGAAGGCCGCGGCCGACGTGCTGCCCCCGCGGGCCCGCCCGGCCGTGGCGGACACCATGTCCTGCCTGGCCGACGCGGCGGGCCGGGAGCGCACGGCGGACCGGGCCGCGGGCATCCTGACCGCGCTGGACGCCCCGATCCGCGAGCGTTACCCGGACGCCGGCATCCGGATCGCCGACCTGCAGCGCCTGGTGGACGCGGCCGCCACCCGCCCCTCGCTGCACGACGCCCTGGTCGAGCTGGCCCTCGACCCGCCGGTGTCCGCGTCCGACCTGGCCGGGCCGCCGCGGCTGGACGACGACTACCTCGTCCTGTCCACGATCCACTCGGCCAAGGGCCTGGAGTGGCCGGTCGTGCACGTGCTCCAGCTCGTGGACGGGGCGGTGCCGAGCGACATGGCCCTGTCCAGCCGGGCCGGGCTGGAGGAGGAACGGCGGCTGTTCTACGTGGCGGTGACCCGGGCCCGGGACCAGCTCTACCTGTACGCGCCGCTGCGGATGCACCATCACCGGATGGCCTCGGACGACCGGCACGGTTACGGGCAGCTCACCCGGTTCCTGGACCCGGCCGCCCAGGCCGAGTGCGACGCCGTGGACGCCACCCCGCCAGAGCCCGTGCTGCCCAGGATCGGGCCACTGGCCGCGACCATCGACGCCGCGCTCGACTCCCTGTTCGGCCCGGCCTGACCCGGCACCCGGCGCGCCCGCTCAGCAGAACAGCCCGCTCAGCGGGGCGGCAGCAGCCCGCGCAGGTAGGCGGCCTGGCCGCCGTGCTGCAAGTCGTCGGAGATCACGCTGGCCAGCCGGACCCCCAGGGTGACCGGCGGGTCCCAGTGCTCGTCCACCACCCGGTCCAGGTCGGCCGCGCCCAGGCCCTGGACGTACTTGAGGGTGTGCCCGTGGACCGCCTCGTAGTACCCGGTGAGCAGGTCGGCGGGCACGCGGACGGCCTCGACCTCCGCGCTGGTGTGCCCGTACCCGGTCTCGCCGTCCGGGAACGGCAGCCCGAACCGCCCGGCCCACCCTTCCGCCGTCCACGCCTGCGCGGTGCCCGCCACATCCGCGACATGGTCGTCCTGGATCCGGGTCAGGTGCCAGACCAGCCACGCGATCGAGTTCCCCCGCCCCTCCGGCCGGAACGCCAGCTCGTCCTCGCTCAGCCCGCGTACCGCGCCCAGCACCACCCCGTGGACCCGGCCGAACGCCTCGGCCAGCAACTCACCGATCGTCATGCGCCTTCCTCGCTTCCCTGGGCCGCAACGGTCCGGCCGGCTCGCAGCCGGCCGGCATCGCACCCCGAGACCCTACTTCCCTAACGGTCTTCCCGTCCGGCTCACCCGCCCCGCTCACGGGTGCCGCCGGGCCAGGAGCCGCCGCGGCCGGATCAGCCCCTGGCGGTGCCGCGACATCCCGGCCCAGGGGTCGCCGGCCTTGCTGAGCTGGGCCAGCCGGTCCGGCATGGTGCGCAGCGTGAAACTGTCCGCGGCGAGGCCCGGGTCAGCGACCTCGGCCCAGCTCACCGGCGTCGCGACCGGGGCGCCGGGCCGGGCCCGGACCGAGTAGGCGGCCACCGCGGTCTGGGCGTAGGCGTTGCGCATGATGTCCGCGTACACCCGGCCGTGCCGGGCGTCCCGGCGCTGCTCCACGGTGACCAGGTCCGGCTCGGCCGCGGCGAGCACCTCGGCGACCTGGCGGGCGAACTCGCGGACCGGGTCGAACTCCTCCCGGCCGTTCAGCGGGACCTGGACGTGCAGCCCTTTGCTGCCGGTGGTCTTCACGAACGCGGCCAGCCCCAGATCCTCCTCGAGGATCTCGCGCAACCGCAGCGCGGCGGTCCGGACCGCCTCGAAGTGCGCGCCGTCCGGCGGGTCGAGATCGAAGATCAGCATGTCGGGCCGGTGCAGCTGGTCCGGTTCAGCCGTCCGGCCCACCCGGCTCAGGAACGGGTGCAGCTCGATGCAGGCCTGGTTGGCCAGGTAGACGAGGTCGGCCGCCTTGGTCGCGACGACCTGGCACAGCTCGCCGCCCTGCTTGCCCACCTCGACCCGGGGGATCCAGTCCGGGAAATGGCGGCCCACGTTCTTCTGGAAGATGCGCTCGCCGGTGATGCCGTCCGGGTAGCGGGCCATGGCCAGCGGCCGCTCGCGCAGGTACGGCAGCATCTGCTCGGCGGCGGCGTGGTAGTACCCGATCAGGTCACCCTTGGTGATCCCGTCGTCCGGGAACAGCACCTTGCCGGTGTTCGTCAGCGGGACGGTCAGCCGCCCGACCTTCAGCTGCTCGCGGGTGGGGGTGCTAGCCACTTTGCGGAACCTCCCGGATCACGTCGGCCGGGCTCTTGTCCCGGCGCAGTCCCTGGAACCTGGGGTGGCGCAGCTGCCCGGCCGTGGTCCATTCGCTGAAGCCGATCTGGGCGACCATGGCCGGCCTGGCCCAGTGCACCCCGGACCGGGGCGGGGTGCCCCGGTCGAACGGGCTCTTGTCCTGCTCCAGCGCGGACAGCTCGTCGTGCAGCCGGCGCAGGGTCTGCTGGTCGAACCCGGTGCCCACCTTGCCCGCGTAGACGAGCTGGCCGTCGCTGTCGTAGACACCGAGCAGCAGCGCGCCGAGGCCGGTGCGGCTGCCCTGCGGGTCGGTGAACCCGCCGATCACGAACTCCTGGTTGTTCTCGCACTTGAACTTGAGCCAGTCCTTGGTCCGGCCGCCCACGTACGGGGCGTCGGCCCGCTTGGCGATCAGCCCTTCCCAGCCCGACTGGCACGCCTCGGCGTAGAACTCGACGCCGTCGCCGACCCGGTGCTCGGTGAAGCGCAGCGGGTCCGCGAAGTCCAGCAGCTGGTGCAGCCGCTGCTTGCGTTCCCGCAACGGCTGCGGCCGCAGGTCGGTGCCGTCCGCCCAGAGCACGTCGAACAGGTAGTACTGCACCGGCACGGTGCGCAGCAGGTCCGCGGACGGGCGGGCGACCTGCATCCGCTGCTGCAGCTGGGCGAAGCGGGTCTGGCCGTCGGAGAATGCGACCACCTCCCCGTCCAGCACGAAGTCGCCTGCCTTCTGGGCCAGCAGCGCCTCGGCCAGCTCGGGGTAGGTGCTGGCGACCATCTTCCGGTTGCGGGTCATCAGGCGCAGCCCGCCGCCGTCGCGGATGGCCAGGCACCGCTCACCGTCCAGTTTGCGCTCGTACATCCAGGCGGGATCGGAGAACCGGTCCCGGGTCAGCGTGGCCAGCTCCGGCTCGAACCAGGCTGGCTTGGCCTTGTTTCCGGACATCGTGTGAGCGTCACCCCCGGTAACTGTTGCTGATCCTCTTTCCCCGCTGCGGGCGGCTCACCCGCCAGCGTGCCCTACCGGCTGGGCGGCGCTGCGCCCGGGGCGGCCCGGGCGCAGCGCCGCCCCGGCCGCCCCCGGCGGAAAGGGCTTGCATCTCCAGTGGCTGGAGACGCCAGACTCGCTGGCATGGACGACGCCGCCACGATGCTCACCATCGGCCAGCTGGCGCAGCGCACCGGGCTGCCGGTCCGCACCATCCGGTACTGGTCCGACATCGGGGCGGTGCCCCCGGCCGGCCGGACCGGCCGCGACCACCGGCGCTACGACGCGGCGGCCGTGGCCCGGCTGGAACTGGTCGCCACGCTCCGCGAGCTGGGCCTGGGACTGGCCGAGGTCCGGCGGGTGCTGGACCGCCAGGCCACCGTGGCCGAGGTGGCCGCCACCCACGTGGAGGCGCTGGACGCGCAGATCCGCACCCTCCGGCTGCGCCGGGCCGTGCTGGCCACGGTGGCGCGCCGGAAACCGGGCAACGAGGAGATGACCCTGATGAACAAGCTGGCCACGCTGTCCGCCCAGGAACGCAGGCAGATCATCGACGACTTCGTGGATGAGGTGTTCGCCGGCCTGGAACCTGACACGGGACTGGCCGCGCACCTGCGCCGTGGCCCCCCGGACCTGCCGGACGACCCGTCGCCCGAGCAGGTTGACGCCTGGGTGGAGCTGGCCGAGCTGGTCCAGGACCCGGGATTCCGCCGCCGCATCCGGGCCATGGCCGAGCAGGGAGCGCAGGCCCGGGCCGCGGACCCGGCCACGGAGGACGACGAGGCCCGGACCCCGGAGTTCGTGGCCCGGGTCCTGGAGCACGCGGGGGCGGCCGATGAGCACAGAGTGGCACCGGAGTCCGGGGAAGGCGCGGCCGTGCTGGACCTCATCCTGGCCGGGACCCCGGGTGACCAGCGCCGCCCGCAGTTGCGGGAGCAGCTGGAAGCGGGCACGGACGCCCGCGCCGAGCGGTACTGGCAGCTGCTTGGCATCATCAATGGCTGGCCGCCGTTCCAGACGCACGTGCCCGCCTTCGAGTGGATGATCGCCGCCCTCCGCGCCCACCCCGGATCCCCATCCCCCAGCCCGCAGGACGCCTGAACCGGCACCGATCCAGGGCGGCCCGCCGCCGGCCGGGCGCCGGCGGCGCCCGGCGGGGCGGCGGGGCGGCCCGGCGCGGGTGGCGGGACCGGGGTGGCTGGGTGGAGCTCAGCCAGCCAGGCTGGTGGTCAGGGCAGTACGCCGGGACCGGGGACCAGGGCGGTTTTCAGGATGGCGGTCCCCGCTACCGAGTGCCTAGGCGCAGACTGCCAGCGCTGGTTGGTGTCGAACTCCTGCTGGCCGATCGGGTCGTAGGTCTTCGGGTCGAGAATGAGCTGGGTAACTGAGCGGACCGGGTTATCGGGGGACGGCGGCAGCATCTGTGGCTCGGTGATCTGGAAGCCGATGCCGGCGCGGCCCGCGACATTGACCGCGTGCTGGTCAACCGTCACGCCGGGGATGTCGCCGAGGGCCCGGTAAAGTTCGGCGGTCAGGGGTGGCGGCATCAGATACGTCATGAGCAGAGCACTGATGATCTCGAATTCGCGGAATGGTGCTGGCCCCCCGCCGGGCAGCGGAAGGCTGGCCAGGTAGCGATCAAGCGCGGAGGGGCTGCGTGGCAGCGAGCTCAGCTCGGCGTAGGTTACCGGTATGCGCCTCGGCCCACTGGGCACGCCCATCCACGCCTGACAGCTACCGTGCGGACCTGATGCCCAGGAAGGGCACGGCATGAAATACACCTTGCCCTTGTCCAGACCCGCGCTCCTGGTCCCGTCCGCCGTCATCCACCCCTGCCACGTCCCCGCGAACACTGAGCGGGTTATCTTCACCTGCCTGTACACCCACTGGCCGGGGCGTACGGCCGGCCGGGCGGCCGCGACGCCGGCGACCCGGTAGGCAAGCTCTCTCGCGGTGAGACTGGCGGCAGCCGGATGAGACGGCGTACCGCCCGGGCCGGCCAGGGCCACGGTGACCGCGGTTGCGGTGGCTGCTGCGGCCAGGCCGGTCAGGGCGAGCTTCGGCCACCTGCCGGGCAGGCGCGGCCACCGTGCGCGGCGGCTTGCCTGGCCAGCAGCGGCACCGTCCAGCACCCGGGCGCGGGCCTGTGCCAGCGTGCCCGGGTCTGGTGGGGCCACCACGGCGCGGAACTCCTCCAGCAGTTGCATCTCATTCATGGCTCTGCTCCTGTCTCTCCTCGGCGGGGTTCACGCCCCCGAGTTCCTCGCGGACCATCCGGCGGGCTCTGGCCAGCCGGGACGACAACGTTCCAGGTGGCACGCCCAGCGCCTGCGCCGCTTCGGCGTAGGACAGCCCATCGGCTACCAGCAGCAGTGCGTCCCGGTCCGCGGTGGACAGCAGCGCTAGTGCGCCCGCCAGGCGGCAGTGCAGCGTCTGCGCGTCCGCCCGCCGGGCACCCGCATCGGCGACTGGCTCCGCGACCGGGTCAGCCGCCGGGTCGATCCCAGTGCGGGCGATGACACGGAAGAACCGCACCTCGTCCCGCCGGCGCTGGCTGATCAGCCGGGTCGCGATGCCGTACAGCCACGGCCGGGCGCTAGGCTGACCCGGGTCGTAGCTGGCGCGCTGGCGGAAGGCCACCAAGAAGGTCTCCGCGACAAGATCATCAGCGACGTCCCGGCCCAGCCGCCGGGCGATATAGCCGTGGATCGCCGTCGCGTGCCGGTCGAACACCGCACCGAAGCGCTCGGGTACCCGGTAGGACTCCACGATCAGCCCGGCATCATCCGGCTGGCCCCGCTGAGTACCGGGTGACTCCCGATTCACCTGCGATGCATGACTCATACCGGGCCTCCCCATAGTTTTGCCATCCACCAGTTATTGCCCGATCGCACGACTTCTCGTCTCAGCGGCGGCGGCGCCGGCTGGGGGCGCCCGGCCCGGGATGAGTCCCGGTCCGGGGGAGGGTGCTCCTCCCCGGACTTGGCGGCGGGGGATTGACACAGTTGCCGGCTAAAAGGTCTAATGTCTCAACCTTTAGTCGTTTGGATGGCCCGTGTTGGGATGGCCCGTGTCTGGATCGCTGTGCTGAGTTCCGCCGATTCCGCCCCCCTGGATCCCGCCGTGGCGGCCGCCCTGGACCGGGCGATCGACGACCTGGCCGGGGACGCCTTCGGCTTCCTGGAGCGGCTGGTCGCCGCGCCGAGCACGGCCGGCCAGGAGATGGCCGCGCAGCAGGTGGTCCGGGACGAGCTGGACCGGCTGGGGTTCGGGACGTCGGTCCAGCCCATCGGTGAGGACATCGCGGCGGACCCGGTCGCGGGGGTGCCGCCGCAGTCCTACGCGGGGCGGGGCAACGTGATCGGGCACCTGGCCGCCAGCTCCGGGCCGTCGCTGCTGCTCAACGGGCACATCGACGTGGTCCCGGCCGAGGCGGCGCTCTGGTCCTCGCCGCCGTTCCAGCCGGTCCGGCGGGACGGCTGGCTGGCCGGCCGGGGCGCGGGCGACATGAAGGGCGGGTTCGCACTCGGCGCGCTGGCCCTGGGCGCACTCAACGCCGCCGTGCCCGGCTGGCTGAAGGGCGAGCTCACGTTCGCGTCGGTCATCGAGGAGGAGTGCACCGGCAACGGGACCCTCGCCGCGGCCCGGGCCGGGGTGCTGGCCGACGCGGCGGTGCTGCTCGAGCCGACCGACCTGGGGCTGATGCTCGGCGGCGTGGGGATCCTCTGGGCCGAGATCACCGTGCGCGGGCTCCCCGCGCACGCCGAGTCCGCGCACCGGGCCGTCAACCCGGTCGATGCGGCGTGGCGGGTGATTGACGCGGTCAGATCGTTGGAGAAAGAAATGGCCCTGGAGCTGGACGGGCCGTTCGCGCGGATCGACGGGGCCTGCGCGGTGAACGTCGGGACGTTCCGCGCGGGGGACTGGCCGTCCAGCGTGCCCGGGCAGGCCGTGCTCGGCGTGCGGGTCGGGTTCCCGCCCGGGTGGACGCCGGACGAGGCGCTGAAGCGGGTCGCCGACGCGGTGGCCGGGGCGGCCGCGGCCGACCCCTGGCTCGCCGGGCACCCGCCGCAGGTGCGCGCGGCGGGGTTCCGGGCCGAGGGCTACCTGCTGGACGGGGCGCACCCGCTGGCCGCCGCGCTGTCCGCGGCGCACGAGGCGGCACACGGGCAGCCGCCCCGGCCGTTCGTGATGGGCAGCACCACGGACGCGCGGCTGTACATCAACCAGTTCGGGGTGCCGGCGCTGGCCTACGGGCCGCGGACCCGGAACATCCACGGGCCGGACGAGGCGGTCGAGCTGGACAGCATCGTGGCCGGGGCGCGGACCCTGGCCCGGTTCCTGGCCGGGTACTACGCGACGGGCGGGCGGCCCGGGGGGAGCGCCCGGTGACCGGGCCCGGGCAGACGCCGGCGGGACCGGACCGGGACACGGCGCCGGGGCGGGGGCTGCTCAGCCCGATGACGGTCCGCACCACCGGCGAGCGGATCGCCGAGCGGTTCGTGACCGCGATCGCGCTCGGCCAGTTCGTGCCCGGCCAGCGGCTGCCCACCGAGCGGGAGCTGGCCGCGATGCTCAGCGTCAGCCGGGCCACGGTCCGCGAGGCCATCGCCCGGCTGGCCGAGGCGGGCTACGTGACGGTCCGCCGGGGCCGGTCCGGCGGGACGTTCGTGACGTCGGGCTGGGGCCCGGAGTCCGCCGAGATGATCCGCCGCACGCTCAGCAGCGAGTGGCAGGAAGTGGAGCTGCTGCTGGACTTCCGGCAGGTCATCGAGCAGCAGATCGCCCGCACGGCGGCGCTGCGCCGGACCGACACCGACGTCAAGGCCATCCGCAGCGCGCTGGCGGACTACGAGCGGGCCGGAGCGGACCGCGACTCGTCCCGGATGGCCGACCTCGCGCTGCACCGGGCCATCGCGGACGCCACGCACAACCCGCACCTGACCAACCTCAGCCTGAGCATCAGGCACGACATCAGCTTCGGCTTCGAGGCCGAGCCGTACAGCCCCGAGGTTCGCGGCCGGGCGCTGCACCAGCACCCGGTGCTGGCCCAGGCCGTCATCGACGGGAACCCCGGCCAGGCGGCCACGCTGGCCGCCGAGCACTTCTCGCTGACCGAGTCCATGCTGCGCGAGCTGCACGCGCGGGTCATGCTGCGCGCCGGGACACCACAAGAGCCACAGGAGTAGCCCATGCCCTTTGCTGCCGTGAACGGGATCGACGTGCACTACCGGCTGGCCGGGGACGGCCCCGAGACCATCGTGATGGTCAACGGGCTCGCCGACGACCTGGAGACCTGGGCCTTCCAGGAAGCGGACCTGACCGCCGCCGGGTACCGGCTGCTGATGTTCGACAACCGCGGCATCGGCCGGACCAGCAAGCCGGCCGGGCCGTACTCGTCCCGGCTGCTGGCCGACGACGCCAAGGCCCTGGTGGACCACCTCGGCATCACCGGCTTCCACCTGCTCGGGGTGTCCATGGGCGGCATGATCGTCCAGGAGTACGCGCTGGCCTACCCGGAGGACCTCCGGTCGGTGATCATGGCCTGCACGTACGCGGCGCCCGGGCCGTTCTGCTCCCGGATGTTCGCCATGTGGGCCGACGCGGCGCCGGTGCTCGGCATCCCGTTCGTGATGCGGGACGTCACGCTGTGGGCCTTCACCACCGAGTTCTTCCGCGACCGGCCGGACGAGCTGGCCGAGTTCGAGACCGCGATGAAGTACATGGACCAGCCGGTCCCGGCCTACCTGGCCCAGCTGGCCGTGATCCAGCACCACGACACCACCGAGCGGCTGGGCGGGGTGAGCACGCCGACCCTGGTCCTGGCCGGCGAGCAGGACATCCTCATCCCGGTGTCGCTGTCCCAGGAACTGCACAAGGGGATCCCCGGCGCGCAGTGGCAGACCGTCCAGGGTGGCCACGCCTGCCTCTGGGAGTACCCCGCCAGCTTCAACAGCGCCGTTGCCGAGTTCGTCCGCCGTCACGGAAAGGGTGACTTATGTCCATGAACACCGGACCGGCCGACGCCTTCACCGGCACGGCCACCGCCCCGCCCCCCGGGGCCACGCTGCCGCGCGGCGAGATCGGCCTGCTCGGCGTGCTCATGCCGGGCCTGGCCCAGGTCGCGCCCGCGTTCAACCTGTTCTTCACCACCGGGCTGATGGCCGCCTTCGCCGGCGCCTCGGTCCCGCTGGTGTTCCTGATCAGCATGGTCGGGCTGATCGCCACGGCCGCCAGCCTGGCCCTGTTCTCCGGGGTGTTCCCGAGCGCCGGGTCGTTCCTGACCTACATCGCCCGGTCGATGGGGGTGCGGACCTCGGTCGTCGTCGGGGTGATCACCCTGCTCGGCTACATCATCGCGTTCGGCGGGATCTACATCTTCGTCGGCCAGTACATCGTGCAGAACGTGCTGAACGACCCGCACATCTGGGGCATCACCCAGATTGTCACCATTCTGTACGGGGTCCTGGTGGTCGCCCCGGTCGTGCTCGGCCTCAAGTTCGGCGTGCGCACCACCGTGGTCCTCTACGTGTTCGAGGTGGTGCTGCTGCTGGCGCTGGCCATCACGGTGCTGGCCAAGGGTGGCGCCCAGGGGCTGTCCGGGACGCCGTTCCGCTGGCCGGGCGGGTCCGGGACCAAGGACATCTTCATCGCGTTCTCGCTCGCGGTGCTCGCGTTCGGCGGGTTCGAGGCGGCCGCGCCGCTGGCCGAGGAGACCCGCAACCCGCGGCGCAACGTCCCGCTGGCGGTGATCGGCACCGTGGTGATCAGCGGGATCCTGTACGTGTTCTGCTCCTACGCGCTGATCATCGCGTTCGGCCCCGGCCACATCAGCGCCCTGGTCGCCGACCCGAACCCGTTCCACACCGCGGCGGCGAAGTTCATCGCCCCGCTGGCCCCGCTGATCACCTGGATCTTCCTGACCAGCGTGACCAGTTCCTACGTGGCGGCCAACACGCAGACCGCGCGGGTCATCTTCGCCGGGGCCCGGGGCGGGCTGTGGGCTAAGACGCTGGCCTCGGTCAGCCCGCGGTTCCGCACGCCGTGGGCCGCGGCCATCGCGTTCGTGGCGCCCAGCATCGCGATCGGGGTCATCTCGACCGCGTTCACCGACCCGGGCACGGCGGTCGGCCTGCTCAGCACCTACGGGATCCTCGGCCTGGTGCTGATGTACCTGATGGCCAACGTCGCGCTCATCGTGCAGTGGGCCAGGTTCCGCCGGGCCGGGGTGCGCAAGAACGTGTGGGGCTGGGTCGTCACCCCGGTCATCGGGGTCCTGGTGCTGGCCATCCCGATCTGGGGCGACCTGCGGCCGGGCCAGCCGGCCCCGTACAGCTACCTGCCCTGGCTGACGATCGCGCTGATCGCGGCGGGTGTCATCTACATGCTGGTGCTGGCCGCGGTCCGGCCCCAGGCTATCCAGAACGCCGTCGGCAACCTGGAAGGCGAGGTCGAGGCCGCCTCCGCGGCCCTCTGATCCGCCGCACCCGACGTGCTGCGGGGCCGGACCTCCCCCGGGCGGCCCCGCAGCACCACCACCGGGTGCGGCCTTTAGCGGCTGAGGCCGGATTCGTAGGCGGCGATGACGAGCTGGGCGCGGTCGCGGGCCTGGAGTTTCATCAGCAGCCGGCCCACGTGCGACTTGACCGTGGCCATCGTGAGCCGCAACTGCTCAGCGATCTCCGCGTTGGACAGCCCGGCGCCGATCAGGCCCAGCACCTCCCGCTCCCGGCTGGTGATCCCGTCCAGGCTCCGCGCGGGAGCGGCCCCGGGATCGGGCCGCCGGGCGAACTCCTCGATCAGCCGCCGGGTGACGGTCGGCGCCAGCAGGCCCTCCCCGGCGGCGATCACCCGGATCGCGGCCAGCAGGTCACCCGGATCGGTGTCCTTGAGCAGGAAGCCGCTCGCGCCCGCGCGCAGCGCCGCGAACACGTACTCGTCAAGGTCGAACGTGGTCAGGATCATGATCCGGGTGCTGATCCCGGGCCGCAGGATGCGGCGGGTCGCCTCGATCCCGTCCATCTTCGGCATCCGGATGTCCATCAGGACGACGTCGGGCCGGACCCGGCGGGCCACCTCGACCGCCTCCTCCCCGGTGCCTGCCTCACCGACCACCCGCAGGTCCGCTGCGGTGTCCACCAGGACACGGAAGCCCGCGCGGACCAGCACCTGGTCGTCGGCCACCAGGACAGAGACGCTCACGCGGCCACCGCGACCGGCAGCCGGGCGCTGACCCGGTAGCCCCGGCCGGGCAGCGGCCCCGCGCTGAACTCCCCGCCGTACAGGGCGACCCGCTCCCGCATCCCGACCAGCCCGTGCCCGGCGGCGGGCCCATCGCCAGACTCGCCGCCCTGGCCATCGCCGGGCCCGCGGGCCGCCCCGACCCCGTCGTCGGTCACCTCGATCGTCACCGCGTCAGCGGTGTAGCTGACGACCACCCGGCCGCGATCGGTACGAGCGTGCTTCACCACGTTGGTCAGTGCTTCCTGCACGATGCGGTACGCGGCCAGGTCCATCCCGGCGGGCAGGTCCCGGGGCGTGCCGTGCACCGCGACCTCTACCCGCACCCCGGCCCGCCCGGCCAGATCCGGGAGGTCGGCCAGCCCGGGCGCGGCCAGCATCTCCCCCGGGGTCCCGTCCCGCAGCATGCCGAGCAGTTGCCGCATCTCGCGCAGCGCGGCCTTGCTGGTGATCTCGATCGCGGCCAGCGCCCGGGCCGCCTCCGCCGGGTTCGCGTCGATCACGTACCGGCCCACCCCGGCCTGCACCGCGACCACGCTCATGCTGTGGGCCACCACGTCGTGCAGTTCCCGCGCGATCCCCAGCCGCTCCTCCGCGACCGCCCGGCGCGCCTGGTCCACCCGGGCCTCGGCGCGCCGTTCGGCCTGCTCGCGCAGGCCCGCCGTGTAGGCCCGGCCGGCCCGCACCGCCCGGCCCGCGGCCCAGGCGGCCAGCAGCACGACGGCGGTGCCCGCCGCCCGGCTGAAGTTCGCCTCCAGGTGGCCGATCCCCGGCCCGGCCGCCCCCGCGACGGGCGTGGCCAGGGCCAGCGCGGCCAGCGTGAGCAGCACCCCGGCCAGCGCCCCGACCGCGATCCGGGCCGGCTCGACCAGCGCCACGATGTACAGCACCGCGGCCACCGCGACCATCGGGTCCGCGGCGAAGCCGAGGAACACGGTCACCGACATCGCGGCCAGGGTCACCGCCAGCGCGGTCAGCGGCCGCCAGCGGCGTACCCCGACCCCCCCGGCGGCCAGGCCGAGCAGCGCTATCCCCAGGCCGGCCGGCACGCCCTGGTGTAACGGCTGCAGGCGCGAGTCCCGGGCCGACCCGACCAGGATCACGGCCAGCAGCACGGCCGCGGCCGCGTCGATGATGACCAGATGGGTGAAGGTCAGCCGCCGGGTGAACGGGACCCGAGGTTCTGCCACGCCCTGAACGGTAACCCGGCCGGCCCGGGTGTGGCGTCCTACCGGAGGCCACATCGGTGTTCCGACTGGGGTCGGACCGGGCTGGCCAAAGTGCCGCCCCTGGCCCGACGCGCACGGGAACGGCCCCGCGGGACCGTAGCCGCATGATTGAAGTCAGCGAGCTCACCAAACGCTACGGGCCCACCGTCGCGGTGGACGGACTCACGTTCACCGTCCGCCCCGGCCACGTCACGGGCTTCCTCGGCCCGAACGGCGCCGGAAAATCGACCACGTTACGGCTCATCCTCGGCCTGGACCGGCCCACCACGGGAACGGCCCTGGTCGGCGGGCAGTCCTTCGGGCGGCTGCGCCGCGGGCTGCACGAGGCCGGGGCGCTGCTGGACGCCACGGCCGTGCCGGGCGGCCGGACCGCGGCCGCGCACCTGGCCGCGCTGGCCCGCGGCAACGGCCTGGGGATGACCCGGGTCGGGGCCGTCCTGGACGAGGTCGGGCTGGCCGGCGTGGCCCGGCGCCGGGTCGGCACGTTCTCGCTGGGCATGAAGCAGCGGCTCGGCATCGCCGCCGCGCTGCTCGGCGATCCGGGCGTGCTGATCTTCGACGAGCCGGTCAACGGACTGGACCCGGAGGGCATCCGCTGGGTGCGCGGGCTGTTCCGCCGGCTCGCCGCCGAAGGCCGCACCGTCCTGGTGTCCAGCCACCTGATGAGCGAGATGGAGCACACCGCCGACCACCTGATCGTCATCGGCCGCGGCCAGCTCATCGCGGACACCTCGGTCGCGGCGTTCGTGCAGCAGGGCCACCGCCCGCACGTCGTGGTGCGCAGCCCGGACGCCCTGGCGCTGGCCGGCGCGCTGACCGCCGCCGGCGGTTCGGTCACCCACGGCGGCGACGGGCGGCTGGACGTCACCGGCCTCACCGCCGGCCAGGTCGGGAACCTGGCCCTGGCGGCCGGGACCGCCGTGCACGAGCTCGGGGTCCAGCGTGCCTCGCTCGAGGAAGCGTTCATGGAACTCACCGCCGACAGCGTCGACTACCTGGCAGGAGAACCGTCATGACGTCCAGCACCGCCGGGGCCGTGTCCGCCGCCCCGGCCGCGGCCCGGCCCGCAGCCCGCCCGGGCGACCTGATCGCCGCCGAATGGATCAAGCTCCGCTCGCTCCGCTCCTCCTCCCTGGTGCTGCTGGCCGCCGTGGCCGCCGCCCTGGGCATCGGCCTGCTGGTCTGCAACTCAGACGCCAGTCAGTGGAATCATGTGCGGCCCGGCCAGCCCCTGCCGATCGACCCGCTGAGCGATGCCTTCGTCGGATTCGCGGTCGCCCAGCTGCTGTTCGCCTCGCTCGGGGCGCTCACGATGACCGGCGAGTACTCCAGCGGCCTGATCCGCACCACGTTCGCCGCGGTGCCGCCCCGGGGGGCGGTACTGGCGGCCAAGGCCACGGTCACCGCCGCGGTGAGCTTCGCCGTCGGCCTGGTCACCGCCCTGGTCACCTTCCTGGCCGCGCAGGCGGTACTGTCCGGCTCGCACCTCGGCATCCCGCTCAGCCATCCCGGCGTGGTGCGGGGCATCCTCGCGGCGGCGCTGTTCCTGACCTCGGTGACCCTGATCGGGCTGGGCCTCGGCACGCTGATCCGGCATCCGGCCGGGGCGATCGGCGCGGCCGTGGTGCTGCTGTTCCTGGCCCCGTCATTCCTGCACGGCACCAGCCGGTGGATGACCGACGTCACCAACGCGCTGCCGGACAGCGCCATCCGGCGGCTGATCTCGCTGCATCCCTGGCCGCACGCGCCCTCCATCACCGAGTCGGTGATCGTCATGGTCGCCTACCCGGCCGTGGCGCTGGCCATCGCGGCCTGCACGTTGCGCCGCCGGGACGCCTGACCGGCCCGGGGGCGGCTCAGTGGGAGTCGCGGGTGACCTCGTGGCCGGTGGAGCCGGTCAGGAAGTCCAGGTCGGCGCCCTGGTCGGCCTGGAGGACGTGGTCGATGTAGAGACGTTCCCAGCCGCGGCGGGGGACCGGCAGCGCGGCGGTCATGGCCGGGGCCGGCGCACGCCTGGCCAGCTCGGACCCGGGCACGTCGAGGTCCAGGCGCCGGCCGGGCACGTCCAGCACGACCGGGTCGCCGTCGCGGACCAGGGCCAGCGGGCCGCCCAGCGCCCCCTCGGGCACCGTGTGCAGCACGACCGTGCCGTACGCGGTGCCGCTCATCCGGGCGTCGCTGATCCGCACCATGTCCCGGACCCCGCGGGCCAGCAGCCTGGCCGGGATCGGCATGTTGCCGACCTCGGGCATGCCCGGGTAGCCGCGCGGGCCGCAGCCCCGCAGCACCAGCACCGAGTCCTCGGTGACGTCCAGCGCCGGGTCGTCCAGCCGGGCCCGCATGTCCTCGATGCTGTCGAACACCACCGCCGGGCCCCGGTGGATGAGCAGTTCCTTGGTCGCGGCGGCCGGCTTGATCACCGCGCCGCCGGGGGCCAGGCTGCCGCGCAGCACCGCGATCCCGGCCTTCTCCAGCAGCGGCGCGGACCGGGGCCGGATCACGGTCTCGTCCCAGATCCTCGCCTCGCCCAGGTGGCTGGCCAGCGGGCGGCCGGTGACCGTGAGCGCGTCCGGGTCGAGCAGGTCCGACACCTCACGCAGCACCGCCAGCAGGCCGCCCGCCCGGTACAGGTCGTCCATCAGGTACCGGCCGGCCGGGGCCAGGTCGGCCAGCAGCGGCACGTCCGCGCCGATCGCGTCGAAGTCATCCAGGGTCAGCGGCACGCCAGCCCGCCCGGCGATGGCCAGCAGGTGCACCACCGCGTTCGTCGAGCCCCCGATCGCGGCCAGCGCCACGATGGCGTTACGGAACGAGCCCTGGCTCAGCACCTGGGCCGGGGTCCGCCCGGCGGACACGAGGTCCACCGCGAGCCGGCCGCTGGCGTGCGCGGACTCCAGGAGCCGGCTGTCCGGGGCCGGGGTGCCGGCCACCCCGGGCAGCGTCATGCCCAGCGCTTCCGCCATGCAGGCCATGGTGGACGCGGTGCCCATCGTGTTGCAGTGCCCCTTGCTCCGGATCATCGCCGATTCCGAGGCCAGGAAGTCCTGCTCGGACAGGGTGCCGGCGCGGACCTCCTCGGACAGCCGCCACACGTCCGTGCCGCAGCCCAGCGGGGTGCCGCGGAAGTGGCCGGTGAGCATGGGGCCGCCCGGCACCACCACCGCGGGCAGGTTCACCGACGCGGCCGCCATCAGCAGCGCCGGGATCGTCTTGTCGCAGCCGCCCAGCAGCACCAGCCCGTCCACCGGGTTGGCCCGGAACATCTCCTCGGCCGCCATCGCGGCCAGGTTGCGCCACAGCATGGCGGTCGGCTTGACCAGGGTCTCGCCCAGCGACATGACCGGCATGTCCAGCGGGATGCCGCCAGCCTCCCAGATGCCGGCCTGCACGCTGGCCGACACCTCGTTCAGGTGCTTGTTGCACGGGGTGAGGTCGGAGGCGGTGTTGGCGATCGCGATCTGCGGCCGCCCGGTGAACGCGCTGCGCGGCAGGCCCCGGCGCATCCAGGCGCGGTGGATATAGGAGTCCCGGTCGTTCCCGCCGTACCACTGGTCGCTGCGGTAGCGCACTCAGCAGCCTCTTTCCCGGCCCGCTGGCGGGCCCTCGCCTGGCGCCCTGCTGGGCCTTCGGCCGGCGGCGGGTCATTTCCGCCGGTCCCGGGCCAGGCTAACCCGCCGCCGCCCCGCGCAACCATCCCGGGCCGCCGGCCGCTGCGGTGTCCCCGGCCGCCGGGGGCCGGGCTACCCGGCGGCGGCGCAGGCGATGCAGGTGCGCGCGGTCGGCCGGGCGGCGAGCCGCCCGGCGGCGACCGGCCGCCCGCACCGTTCGCACCGCCCGTAACGGCCTTCCGCGAGCCGGTCCAGCGCCCCGTCCAGCTCGGCCAGGTGGCGGTCGGCCTGGCCGAGCAGGGCGGCCAGCTGGGCCCGCTCGAACGCGATGGTCGCGCCCTCCGGGTCATGCTCGTCGTCGGTGGCGACCCCCGCGGACGACTCCACGATGCCGTCGAACTCCCGCCGGAGCGCGGTGATCCGGGCCAGGGTCTCCTGCCGCTCGGCGTCCAGCGCGTCCCGGATGGCCGCTGCCGCGCCGGGCGGCAGGCTCGCCGGGACCTCGCCGGTCACGCCCGGGCCGCGGCCTGGCGGAGCGCGTCCAGGGCCCGGGCGGTCGGGAGCGAGTTGTCCACCGCGAGGTGCTGTGGCTCCTCCTCACCCCGGACGACCCGCTGGATGTGCCGGACCGCGGCGGTGAACGACGGCACCTCGTCGGTGGAGGCGTAGCCCCGGGGCTCCTTGCCCGCCTCGAACAGCGTGAACGAGTCGTCCGGGCCGGGATGGAACGGGTCGGTGATGTGGATCTGCCCGGCGGTGCCGAGCAGCCGGGCGAACCGGTCGTCGCTGCGCAGGAACCCGCAGGACACCGTCAGCCGCTGGTGGCCCGAATAGCCCAGGCTGCCCTGCAGGTCCACGTCCACCCCGTCGCCGCCCAGGGTGGCGGCGGCCCAGGCCGACTCCAGCTCACCGGACAGCAGCTCGACCGCCAGCCGGACCGGGTAGCAGCCCACGTCGTTGAGGGAACCGCCGGCCAGGCCGCGGCGCAGCCGGAAGTCGCCCGGCTCGTCCAGCACGAAGTGGAAGTTGGACTGGATCTCGCGCAGTTCCCCGATGGCGCCGTCGGCGAGCAGCCCGCGGATCCTGGCCATCTGCTCGTGGAACGGGAACACGAACGCCTCCCACAGCGGGGTCCCGGTCTCCCGGGCCACCGCGAGGACCTGCTCGGTCTCGGCCAGGCTGCCGCACAGCGGCTTCTCGCAGAGCACGGCCTTGCCCGCCCGCAGCGCCCGGATCGTCCATTCCGCGTGCAGCCCGTTGGGCAGCGGGATGTACAGCGCGTCCACGTCCGGGTCGTCCACCAGGGCCTGGTAGCCCTGCACCGGCCGGCCGATGCCGGTCTGCGCCGCGTACTCGCTGGCCCGGGCCAGCTCCCGGCCGGCCACCGTGGTGACGACGCCGCCGGCCGCCGCCACCGCGGGCACGAACGCCTTGCGGGCGATCCGCGCCGTGCCGATGATTCCCCAGCGCACCTGACCAGACTCTGGCATGTACCTGCTCCCCGTCGTCCCCGGCGCCGTCTGCGGCGCCGCAGCCTGGGCCGCCAGCGCTGCGCCGGCGGCCGTTGCCCACCACCGTAGACCGGCCGCCGCGGCTCTCGCCGGGACGGGGGACGCCACGTAGCCTTGACTTACCAGTGCGCTGAAAGCCCGGAACGAGGCGACGATGGCGGCACCGAACGTGGCGGAACCGAATCCAGCGATCCTGTTCAGCGGCGTCGGCGTGGCGCTGGTCACCCTGTTCGGCGCGGACGGCGAGATCGACCCGGCCTCGACCGGCAAGCTCGCGGCCAGCCTGGCCGGCCAGGGCATCGGGGCGATCCTGGTCAACGGCACCACCGGCGAGGCCGGCACCCTGACCGGCGCGGAGCGCACCGCGCTGATCGAGGCCGTGCGGGCCGCGCTCCCGGCCGCGGTGCCGGTGATCGCGGGGACGGGCGCCCCGTCCCTGCGCCAGGCGTCCGCGCTGACCCGGGCGGCGGTGAGCGCCGGGGCCGACGCGGTGCTCGCCTGGTGCCCGCCCCGCTGCGCGGACCTGGACGGGTACTTCGCGGCGGTCGGCGAGGCCGCGGGCGGCCGGCCGGTGCTCGCCTACCACAACCCCTTCATCGCCTGCGCGGACATCCCGGTGGACCGCCTGGCCGCACTGCCGGTGAACGGCATCAAGGACTCCTCCGGCAGCCCGGACCGGCTGCTGGACGAGCTGGCCAGCTATCCCGGCCGCACCTACGTGGGCTCATCCGCCCTGCTGGCCCTGGCCGGGCCGATGGGGGCGGCCGGTGCGCTGCTGGCCCTGGCCAACCTGGCCCCGGAGGCCTGTATCCGCGCCTGGGGCGGGGACGCCGCGGCCCAGCGCGGCCTGGCCGCCCAGCACCTGGCTGTCCGGGCGGGCGGCCCGGCCCAGCTGAAGCGCATGCTGGCCGGGTCGGACGGGACGTCGCCCGTCTCGCGGATCTACTGAGGCCGGCCCGTGAGCACGCTGCGCCGGGCGCTGGCCGTCCCGCCCTTCACCGATGATCCGGCCGGCGTGATCGGCCTCGGGGTGGCTGCGGAAGAGGCCGGGTTCGACGGCTTCTTCCTCTGGGATCACCTCGTGTTCACGGACACCGGTCAGGGGCCGCCGATCCTGGACCCCTGGCAGATCCTGGCCGTCGTGGCCACCCAGACCTCGCGGATCCGCCTCGGCACGATGATCACGCCGGTGCCGCGCAGGCGCCCCTGGCAGCTGGCCAAGGAGACCGTCACCCTGGACCGGCTCAGCGGCGGCCGGGTCATCCTGGGCGTCGGCCTCGGCTCGCCGCCCCACGCCGACTTCGGGATCTTCCATGAGCCCACGGGCAACCGGGAGCGCGCCGCGCTGCTGGACGAGGGCCTGGAGGTGCTGGCCGGGCTGTGGACCGGGGAATGGTTCTCCTACCAGGGCACGCACTTCACGCTGGACCCGGTCCGGTTCAGCCCGGTGCCGGTGCAGCAGCCCCGCATCCCGGTCTGGGTCGGCGGGGTGCTGCCCGCGGCCGGCCCGGTCCGGCGGGCCTGCCGCTGGGACGGCATGGTCCCGCTGCGCGGCTCGGCGCGTCCCGACGGCAGCATGTCGCTGGCCGGGCCCACCCCGGCGGACATCGCCGCGGTCCGGGACCAGGCCTGGTCCTGCCGCGGCACCCCGGAGGGCTTCGACCTGGTGGTGTGGGCCGAGCTGGAGCAGGAGCCCGGAGACGTGGAACTGGTGGCGCCGGCCTACACCGCGGCCGGCGCCACCTGGTGGATCGAGACGGCCCACCCGGGACCCGGCGGGCAGGCCGAGGCCGCCCGCCGGGTCAGCCGGGGCCTATGACCGGCGGCCGGCCAGCTCCGGGCCAGCGGCCGGCCCGAGCGCCTGGCCGGAGGCCGGCCCAGCCGCCGCGGCGGGCACGGCGGCCGGGGCCAGCACCGGCAGCCGGCCAGACAGTGGCGGCCACCGTGCCCGAGGTCGAGCCTGCGACCATGCCCAGTGCCGGACCCGGGGACGTGCCCGAAATTGCGCCCGTGGCCGTGCCTGGTGTACCCCCCACGCCCGTGACCGTGCCCAGGACAGTGGCATCCGGCCGTGCTCGGGGGCGTGCCTCCGGGCGCAAGCAGACATCACCGGAGCGGATCTTCGCGGAAGAGATCAGCCGTGGCGAGCTTCCGAGCCTGCGGGCCATCAAGACCAGTATGCGGTGTGGCACCGATCGCGCCCGGGTCATCCTCGCGGACCTCCAGAGCGCCGTGGCCGGGCGGGAGGTGACAGCCGATGTCTGACCCCCAACTTGGTCATCGTGGCTGAGTCCGAGACACGCGCACCCGTGGCGTACGCCGACGTGACCGCACCGGGTGGCGGAAGCCAATCCTGCCCGCGTGGCTGTGTGGGGCGGCGGGTATGCGCAGGTCAGCGGGCATCGCGGAAACCGCAGCGCCCGGGCGGTCCAGCTACCAGTCGCTATCCGGTGCGGCCTCAAGGTGCATGTCGTTGTCGAGTTGCCATCGTTGCCCAGCGTCGTCGCAGAAACGGACAAGCAGCCGAGCATCCTTCTGGCCGCCGCCATGCCGGAAGCTGCACAGTCCCATTTCTTTGGCCAGGATCACTGAGAGGACGTCACGTTGGGTCCGGCTCGCGTGACGTTCCTGCCCCAAGCTATCGAACAAGGTCCACCCATCGGAGCCCTGAGTTTCCACGCCGCCATCAGGTAGCGGAATTGCTATTCCAGCTGCAATCTTGGTGATAGGGCGGTGTGAACCGTTGTTGATCCTCGCCTCCGTAAGCCCGTAGCCCGGAGCCTTGACCCACTCGACAGTGACGCGCTCGGCCTGCTTGCGCTGCCGGGCCAATTCGGTCTGTATGATCTCCCGGCGCTGCCGTTCCAGCAGGTCGTCGGTCACCTCCTGCCGTGCGGCCTGCCTGGCGAACTGGACCCGCTGCAGATTCAGCTCGAACGCGGCGACGGAAAACCCGAGCACGAGCACGACGAACGTCGCCCAGGAGCGAACGTCATTCCAGGTCTTCGGGCCGCCCGGCGCGTGCCATGCGAACCCGATCAGGCCGCCGATGACGCCACCTGCCACGAACCCGAGCGCGACCAGTCCGGCTACCTTCCACTTGTTCACAGCCGAACGGCAGCGGCCGGTCGTGGCCTTATGCCCAGCCTATCGGGAGGACGGCCAGGAACGGTCACGCCTGCGAGGCGTACGCGCGAGCGCCGGGCGAACGGGGCAGGGCCAGTACTGATGGGTGCCGGGGCAGCTACGGTCGTCTCAGCGTTCCGGCCACAGGCTATCGGGGCGGCCAAGCCGCGGCCCGTGGTTATCCAGACGGACGCGGAGCGCAACGAGTAGGTGTTCTCACGAAGTAGCTCCGGTCTCACTGGTCGGGGCTTTTCTATTCCATCATCTACATTCCAGCTCTTGTATTCCAGGGCATGCATAACCGCAGGTCAGAGCGTTGACGGGTGCGCAGGACCCCGCTAGTCTTCCGGCCAAAGGAAGGACGTTAGAAAGGATCTGAAATGGACGAGCTGGAGCCGCTGGTGGAGTCGGACACGGAAAAGGCCGCGCGCATCGTGCGCGAGCTGCGCGCGGTGGCCGACACGATCGAGGACAACCCCGAGCTTGCCAAGCTGGCCGATCCGGTCGAGGCCGCAGAGCGCATGCTGGACGACCTGGCCGCACTGGATGCGCTGGCCGACCTGGGCAAGCTGGACGAAATGTAGGTCAGCTCTTGCGCTCGGCCACGTAGTACCCCAAACCGGGTACGCGGTAGACCAGGCCCGGTCCCATGTTCGGGGCCGGGCTTTTGCTTGTCCTGTTGATCGAACACAAGTCGAGCAATGGCGGTTGGCAAGGGGAATTCCTAGCTACTCAGTGCCCTGCTGCGCAACGTACTTATTCCGTAACTTAGGGGTACCATCATTAAGCAATTGCCTGTGACTCTCCGTACCTCCTGGTAACCCAGGCGGCTGGAGGATTTGCGCCAAAGCACAGTGGCATCCGCGGGACCCCACCCCCTTGTCCTGGCACGAGGAATGCCACCTCCCATGCGCCCAGGATCTGGGTCTATGCGCGGGCGAACAGTGGCAGCGTCAGGTTAGGCGGGCCCGGTCAGATGCCGCGCAGGGCCGATGAACAGGGCATGCGCGTGACCACGAACTACGCCGGGACCATCAGTGCTGGGCAACGTTGTGTCCGGTGCTCCTGATGCGCCTGCTGGGCGTCCTACATGGGCAGAAGGTGCTCACTTGGCGCTAGTATTCACGGCTCACAAAGGAGCCCAGATGTTCTTCCTGATCAAGCTGCTGTTGCTACCGGTATGGCTGCCGTTGAAACTCCTCGGGGAGATAGTCGAGCATTCCGGGCACCGCAGCCATCACAGGCGCAGGCGGACTCCTGCGCGGAGCGGTTACCACGCCACGGGTTCGGTGACGCTGGCAGACGGGAGCGTCGCCCACTTCCGCTGCGAGCACGGCCACAGGACTCAGTCGGCGGCCCTTGAGTGCGTAGCCGCCTGCCAGCGGAAGATCCGGCGGGGAGAGGGCAACCACCTGATCACCGGGGTGCAGGAGAGCGAGGCCGCCCGGCAGCGGCGGCTGGCGCTGGAGGCCGAGCGCCAGGCCGAGCGGCAGGCGCGGGCTGCGGAGAAGGCAGCCAGGAAGGCGGCCCGTGCCGCGCGGAAGGCCGGGCAGCCAGGTTCCTGGCCGAGTGGGTCGGCACCTTCCCCGCGCACGGCCCCCGCCCCGGGGGAACGCCGGGGCCTGGGCTGGCCGGTGTGGGGGCTGATCGGCGCGATGAGCGCATTGGTCCTGGGCCTCATCGTTGCCATGTCCGGGGGAGCCAGCCAGCACAGCCCGGCGACGACGGCTGGGGCTCTGCTGTGGATGGTGGCCATCATCGCAATAGCCGTATGCGTGCCTGCCGCACTGTGGCAGTGGGTGGCGAGGCGGCGGGCAGCGGTGAGGCCGCCCGGCATGTGATCCGGGCCGTTCGCGTACCTGAACAGTGACGGCCGACCTGGGACAATTGGATCTAGGTACCTCATGAACGGAGCCCCGATGAACCCGGATGAGATAACCCTTGTGGGTGGTGGCACATTACGTGGCCCGGCCGCGCCCAGCGTGAGTAAGACGGCTGGGACGTTCACCCCAACGCGCGCCGTGCACCCGGACGAGATCTGGAGCCCGCGCGGCGGGGAAATAGCCCCGCCAGACCGGCCGCTCACGCCTGCGCCGGACTACGCGGTCGAGTCCGAACGCCCCGTTCGTGCGGCCTACATGGGCGAGACGCCCACCGTGGGGAACCTGGTCCGCGATATGCACCCCGTGGTCCGGGGCCGCGCTACGGCCCGGCATCGCGGGCTAGCTGACACGAGGATCATCGGCCGCCGTGTCGTCGGCCATCTCCGGGGCTAGCTCTCGCCCCTGAGCCAGGCCGTCGCCCAGCTCCAGGAAGACGTGGTCCTCGTCGCGAGTCGCACCACGTCGGACGTAGACCTTTACGTCCAGCTTGAGCAGGAAGGCCCGCTTGTCCGCCTCGGTCTGGAGCGTCTCCCAGTACTGCCCGATCGAGTCCCCGGTCTTGCGCCGCTCGACCTTGTCGGCCGTGGACGGGAGCGCCCGCAGACGTGCCCGCTCGGTCCGGAGTTCGGCGTGGCGCTCGTCGTAGTCGGGAGCGTCCAAGTCCAGCTCGCGGAGATCCCGCTCGACCTCGTAGATTTTGTCTTCGTGCCCGTGGCCGGGGGTGACCACGATCTCGTACCGGGGGAACTTGATCCGGGCCATCCTCGCCTCGGTCCACGCGTCCAGCTCGTCCAGCGGGAACATGTTCTTGCACGTGGACGGGTTCGTCTCGGTGCCCCAGCAGCGGTAGTAGAAGTTGAACTGCTTGGTCCCGTCCTTGCGGACGTTCTGAGTGCGGAGCTTGTACATCGGGCCGCCGCAGGTTTGGCAGACCGCGACCCCGCCGAGCATCGGTGAGCCCGCGCGCACCGCGCCCTTCTTGGTCGCCTTCCGGTCCAGCTCGGCCTGGAGCTTCCGCCAGGTGTCCACGTCCAGGATCGGCGGGACCCGGAGGATCGTCCGCCCGTTGCCGTCCACGCGCCGCCCGGACAGCACAGGGTTCCGGAGGACGTCGGAGAGTGTCTTGGGTACCCAGGCACCGCCACGGCGCGTAGGGATGCCCTGGGCGTCCAGGTAGGCGCAGACCTGACGGAGGGACCTGCCCGCGAGGTACATCGCGACGACCTCGGTAATCGCAGCGGCCTGGACGGGGTCGATCGCCAGCGCCTTGGACTTCGCCTCACCGACGATCCGGTAGCCGAACGGGGGGCGGCCGACGAACGACTTCATGCCGCGAAGGTGCTCCTGCATGCGCCGGTACCGCAGGGACGTATTCTCCCACTCGGCCGACGCGATGTTCACCAGGTTGTCCCAGATGAGCGGAGTCACGGCGTCACCCTTCTCGGGCGGCCAGGACAGCTCCGGGTTGACCACGACGATCTTCTTGCGGTTCTCCTCGGCCCACGCGCGGATGCCCCAGTCGCGGCCACGGGAGAGTCTGTCCAGTTTGCTGACCACGATGCCGTCGTACTGGGTAACCAGGTGGGGCTCGGTCAGCCACGGCCCGAGGTTCGGACGGTCGAACGGGCTCGTGCGCCCGGAGATCTTGTCGGCCGCCGTGGCGATCACGTCGTGCCCGTTGCGCTCTGCCCAGGCACGGGCGTCGGTGTCCTGGGTGTCCAGGCCCGTCTGTCCAGCCCGGTCCTGCGATAGCCTCGCCGCCAGCAGCAGCCTCACTGTGCCTCCCCGAGTTCGTCCTGTTCAAGGACGACTCTAACACCTTTAGGTTGTGTGAGTCCTGTCCAGATAGGTCATGAAGGTGGCCAGTCCCACGGCCACCAGGGTCCACCAGCGTCTGGGCACGAGCCCACTCCTCCCACGGTCCACCAGATGTTCGGCTGTCCTGTACGGCGCTCCTGTACTGAGCACTTGTACTTCGTTCTTATACGTCGTACAGGCACGGTGACAGGATGACTTGTACGACGTATAGTTGTCAAGTGATGGCTACGACACCTGCCCCGGGCACCGCCCCGGCGGACACGCAGCGGCCCCGGCTGAGCAAGGCCGCCGTGGTCGGGCGGGCTATCGCGCTGGCCGACGCCGAGGGCCTGGACGCGCTGACCATCCGCCGGCTGGCCCAGGAACTCGGGGTCACCCCGATGGCGCTGTACTGGCACTTCCGCAACAAGGACGAGCTGCTCACCGGGCTGGCCGACCAGTTCTGGAGCGAGATCGACACGGACGTGGACGAGGCGGCCCCCTGGCCCGCCCAGCTGCGCGCCATGCTGGAGTCGCTGGTGCAGGTCCTCCGCACCCACCCGAGCGCGTCCCAGCTGCTCATCGCGGGGGAGAAGCAGTCCCCGGCCGCGCTGGAGGCCACCGAGGTCACCCTGGAGGTGCTGCGCCGCGGCGGGTTCGACCCGCGGCACGCCAGCGCCATCGCCCGCAACGCGCTGTGGACCGGGCTGATGCTCGCCATGAGCGAGCCCGGGTACGGCCCGTCGCTGAGCGAGCCCGACCGGGCTGAGTATCAGCGCCGCAACCGGATCCGGCTGGCCATGCTGCCGCCGGACCGCTACCCCTGCCTGGTCGAGGCGGCCGAGCCGATGACCGCCTGCGACGACCCGGATTTCCACTACCGGCTCGGCATCGACCTGTTCATCCGCGGCGTCCAGGCCATGGCGGATGAGCGCTAGGCCCGATGCCCACGACCCGCAGGGATCACCGAATGTCACAGACGCGCGCAACTGAGGACGACCAGCCCGCAGCGACCGGGACGGGGCCGAGATTCGGCGGCGAGTCCTGCTGGGTCGACCTCGGCGGGCCGGTGCACTACCTCGACTATGGCGGCCCGGCGGGCGCGCCGGTCATCGTGGCCGTGCACGGCCTGGAGGGCTGCGCGGTCAACTGGTCGGCGCTCGCGCCGCTGCTGACCGACCGCTACCGGCTGCTCGCCCCCGACCTGGCCGGGCACGGCTTCACCCGCTCCGCCGGGCGGGGGGTCGACGTGTCCGCCAACCGGGTGCTGCTGCACCGGTTCATCGAGGCGGTGGCGGGCTCGCCGGTGATCCTGATGGGCAACTCGATGGGCGGGATGATCTCCCTTCGCGAGGCGGCCGCCGCGCCGGGCACGGTGGCCGGGCTCATCCTGCTCGACCCGGCGCTGCCGTTCATGCCCGTCCGGCCCGATCCCTCGGTGGTCGGGATGTTCCTGCTCAACATGATTCCCGGGGTGAGCCAGCGGGTGATCAGGCGCCGCCGCCAGTTCTCCCCGGACGAGCTCGTGGCCGGGATCCTGGCCACGGTCTGCGCCGACCCGTCCCGGGTCAGCCCGGACGTGGTGGAGCAGCACGTGGAGGTGGCGCGCAGGCGGTTCGGCTTCAGTGAGGCCGACCGCGAATTCACGCTCGCGGCCCGCTCGGTCGTGTCCGCGGCGGGCTACATCACCGGGCGCGCCTACCGGCGTGCGATCAACGCGGTCCGGTGCCCGGTCCTCGTCCTGCACGGCACGCTGGACCGGCTGATCCCGGTCGCGGCGGCCCGGATGGTGGCGCGCGCCCACCCGGCCTGGTCGCTCGTGGTCATGCCCGGCGTGGGCCATGTGCCGCAACTGGAAGCCCCGCAGGCCTGTGCGGCCGAGATCCGCGAATGGCTCGGCCCGGCCGGCCGCGGCGCCGCCTCGGCCGTGACGGCCCAGGCCCCGGGCGCCGCCGCTCCGCCGGCACCGCGTGCCTAAGGTCCCGGCCAGGAAGGGAACGACGCCCGTACCCCGGGCAGGCCGGCCGTCCCATGCTGGAATAAGCGGGCCAGGCTCACCCGGGCCGTGGCGTCGTTCCCGCCGGTAACCGCGTCCGTTACACGGCCGCTGGTCCTGGACGGGTGGCTGCTCCCTGGGCGGGGCCTGTGCCCGTGGCACGCATTGTCCGCCGGTATCCCGCGCGCCGGCCCGGCGCGCATGCTCACGCCACGGACGCGCGGCACGGGGAGGAGCAGGGCCATGAACTTCAACCTCGCGGTGATCCTCCGGGAGACGGCGCTCGCCTCCCCGGACCGGCCCGCCGCCGTGTACCCGGGCGGCCAGCTCAGCTACGCGGACCTGGACGCCTTGTCGTCCCGGCTGGCGGCCGGGCTGGAGGCGGCCGGGATCAGGCCCGGGGACTTCGTCGCCCTGCAGCTGCCCAACATCCCCCAGTTCCTGATCGCCTACTTCGGGATCCTGAAGGCCGGGGCGGTGGCGGTGCCGCTGAACGTGATGCTCAAGCCCCCCGAGATCGCTTTCCAGCTCAGTGATTCGGCGGCGGCGCTGCTGATCACCTGGGCGGGGATCCTGGCCGACGCGGTCCAGGGCGCCGCGGCCGCCGGGGTCAGCGCGGTCTACGCCGTCGGCCACCAGGCCCCGCCCCCGCGTCCCGCGGAACCGGTCAGCGGGGAACCAGTCAGCGTCCTGCCCTTCGAGCAGCTGCTGGCCGAGCCCGCGGACGGCTACCCGCTGGCCCCGCGGGCGATGACCGACACCGCGGTCGTCGTCTACACCTCAGGCACCACCGGCCGCCCCAAGGGCGCCATGCTCACCCACATCCAGCTCTACATGAACGCCGACATTCCCGGGCGCCTGTTCGGCGTGCGGCCCGACGACGTGGTCATCACCGCGCTGCCGCTATTTCACGTGTTCGGCCTGTCCAGCATCCTGAACGTCTGCGTGCGGTTCGGCTGCACCATGTCGCTGATCCCCCGGTTCGACCCGGCCACGGTCCTCACCGCGATCCAGCGGGACCGGGCCACCATCTACGAGGGTGTTCCCACCATGTTCATCGCCCTGCTGGAATACCCGGACCTGGACCGCTACGACGTGTCGTCGCTGCGGGTGGCGATCTCGGGCGGTGCGTCCATCCCCGCCCCCGTGCTGGACGCCTTCGAGCGGCGCTTCGGGGTGCTGATCCTCGAGGGGTACGGCATGACGGAGACGGCCTCCACCACCACGTTCAACCTCAGCGAGAGCGAGCGCCGCGTCTACAGTGTCGGCAAGCCCATCTGGGGCACGCAGACGCAGGTGTGGGACGGCGAGGGCCGGCCGCTCCCGCCCGGGAAGGACCACGTCGGCGAGGTGGTCACCCGCGGGCTGCACGTGATGAAGGGCTACCTGAACGACCCGGAGGCCACCGCCCGCGCGTTCACCGGGGGCTGGCTGCACACCGGCGACCTGGGCTACTTCGACGAGAACGGTTTCCTGTTCATCGTGGGCCGCCAGAAGGAACTCATCATCCGCGGCGGCTACAACGTGTACCCGCGCGAGATCGAGGACGTGCTGCACGCCCACCCCGCGGTGGCCGAGGCGGCCGTGATCGGGGTCCCGCACGAGCGGCTCGGCGAAGAGGTGATGGCCGTGATCACCCTCCGGGAAGGGGCCGCCGTCACCGAGGCCGGGCTGCACGCCTACTGCCGGGAGCGGATGGCCGCCTACAAGTACCCGCGCCGCTTCGAGTTCCGCACCGAGCTGCCCAAGAACTCCCTCGGCAAGGTCCTGAAGGACCAGCTCATCCCGAACGAGGAGCAGGAGGAGCCGGGGGCCTTGGCCGGGCACGGCGGAAAGGACGAGTCATGGAACGCATGAGCACCCTCGACGCCGGGTTCTTCTACGTCGAGCACGACAACGTCCCGATGCACCTCGGCTCGCTCGCGCTGTTCGACGGGCCCGCGCCCAGTTACGAGGAGCTGACCCGGCTGTTCGCGGCGAAACTCCCGCTGGTCCCGCGGTACCACCAGGTGGTCCGGACCATGCCGCTGGAGATCCTGCGCCCCATGTGGGTGGACGACGAGCATTTCGAGATCGGTCATCACGTGCGGCGCGCCACGGTCCCCGCCCCCGGCGGGAAACGGCAGCTTCGCGAGCTGGCCGCCGGGATCTTCGCGACCCCGCTGGACCGGTCCCGGCCGTTGTGGGAAGGGTGGCTGCTGGACGGCCTGAAGGGCGGCCGGTGGGCGATCCTGTCCAAGGTGCACCACTGCGTGGTGGACGGCATCGGCGGCAACGACCTGATGACCGCGGTTTTCGATCTCGCCCCCGACGCTGAATGCCCGGCGCCCGCCCCCTGGGTGCCGGAGCCTGAGCCGGCCATGCTGGACCTGATGACGGCCGGCCTGCAGCAGGCGTCCGCCGGTGTGGCGCGCCAGCTCGCCGGGTTGTCCGCGCTGCTCCGCCAGCCGATGCCGCCCGCGGAGGAGATCGTGGCCTACGCCCGGGGCCTGGCCGCCAGCGCGCGCCGCCTCACGGTGCCGTCGGCCGCCTCGCTGAACGGCCCGATCGGCCCGGACCGCCGGTGGGCGTGGGCCGCCGCCCCGCTGGCCGAGGTGAAGGAGATCCGCTCCGCGCACGGCGGCACGGTCAACGACGTGCTGCTGGCGGCGATCACCAGCGGCTTCCGTGACCTGCTGGAAGCACGCGGGGAACTGGCTGACGGGCTGGTCGTGCGGTCTCTCGTGCCGGTCTCGGTCCGCCGCCAGGACGAGCAGGGCATGATCACCAACAAGGTGTCCGCGGTGCTCGCCAACCTGCCCGCCGGGGAGCCTGACCCGCTGCGGCGGCTCGAGCTGATCCGCGGGCAGATGGACGAGCTGAAGAGCACCTCCCAGGCCGTCGGCGCGGAAGTACTGACCGGGATGCTGGGCTTCGCGGCCCCTGCGCTGCTCGCCCTGGGCTCACACACCGCCTTCCAGATCCCGCAGCCCCTGGTCCAGACCGTCACCACCAACGTCCCGGGCCCGCGGCTGCCGCTGTTCCTGCTCGGCCGCAGGCTGGCCCGCATCTACCCGTACGTGCCGATCGGAGACAACGTGCGGATCTCGGTCGCGATCATCTCCTACCTGGAGCGGTTCTCGTTCGGCATCACCGCCGACCGTGACGCCGTGCCCGACGTGGCCGTGCTGGCCAAGGGCATCCGCCGCGGCCTGGCCGAGCTGGGATAGCTGCTGGTCAAAGCGGGTATATCTCGGGTTTACCCAGCAGTAACAGGCTCGGCACCCCGGGGCGGCGTCCCGGGAGCCGGGGCCGGGGGCTGGGTCAGGAGGTGACCATGGCTGCGCCACGGGTGCCGGGGGGCACCTGCCAGCAGATCGGGAGGGCCCGGCCCGGCGGGGGGCGGTCCAGGAAACGGACGGGCCTGGTGCTCGGCGCCGGCGGGGTGGTCGGGGCGGCCTGGATGACCGGGACCCTGCACGCGGTGCAGGAACGCCTGCCCGAACCGGTCGGCGACCTCGACATGATCGTCGGCACCAGCGCGGGCAGCGTGCTCGCGGCCGCGCTGCGCTGCGGTGTCACCCTGGACGAGATGACCGCCATGCAGCGCGGCGACCCGGTGGCCGCCCTGCACGACGCGGGCGTGCGCGACCTGGACGAGGGGCCGCTGCCGCCCCGGCCGCACCTGCGGGCGGGCTCGCCCCGGCTGATGCTCACCACCCTGCTCGCCCCGCACACCATCCACCCCTCGGTCGGGGCCAGTGCCTGGCTGCCCCGCGGCCGGGGGCGCCACGAGGCCCTGCGCGCCACCGTCACGGCCCTCGGCGCGCTCCAGGCCCAGCACACCGCGGACTGGTCCCCCCTGTCCTGGGCGGACGGCCGGACCTGGATCGTCGCCGTGGACTACGCCACGGGCCGCCGGGTGATGTTCGGCCGGGCGGGTGCCCCGCGGGTGCCCCTGGCCGACGCCGTGGTCGCGTCCTGCTCCATCCCGGGCTGGTACGAGCCCGCCGTCATCGACGGCCGCCGCTACGTGGACGGCGGCGTGCGCTCGTCCACCTCGCTGCGGTCGCTGGCCCAGGCCGGCCTGGACGAGATCTACGTGCTCGCCCCGATGGCCAGCGTCGTCCCCGACCGGCCGGCCCGGACCACCGAGCGGCTGGAGCGCCGGGTGCGGCGGCTGGTCACCCGCACGCTGCTGCGCGAGGCCGAGGCACTGCGGGCCGGCGGCACCCGGGTCACCGTGCTCACCCCCGGCCCCGAGGACCTGGCCGCGATGGGCTTCAACCTCATGGATCCCCGCCGGCGCCAGCCGGTGCTGGACCTCTCGCTGCACACCGCGCCGGCCGCGTTCGCTGCCGCCGCGGCCCGTCCCCAGGTCGCCTGACTTTTCTTTCCCTAACGAAGACCGGCTGGTCCCGGTCCCCCGCCCGGGGCGTGTGGCCCGGGGCGGCCCGGAAGGGCCGGCGCGGCGGGCTCATGCAGGCCGGCTGTGGTGGCGGGCTCATCCGGCCCGGCGGGGGCGGCGGGCTCATCCGGTCTGGCCGCGCAGGCGCCCCGGCCCGGGCTGCGTACCGCTCATCCGGGCGTCCCGGTGTCCGCGGCGAGCTTGCGGATCAGGTCGCTCACCATCCCGGGCGCCTCCAGCGGGGTCATGTGCCCGATCCGGGGCAGCTCGGTCAGCCCGGCCAGCTGGGGCACCAGCCGGGCCAGCCGCCGGGCGTGCCCGGGCGGGGTGAGCCGGTCCGCGGATCCGACCAGGACCTGCACGGGCACGTCGAGCTGGCGGGCTCCGTCGGCCACGTCCATGCTGGCCAGGACGTGGCCCCAGGCGGCCCGGGCCCGGCGGTCGCAGGCCTGGATGATGTCCGCGTTGACCGCGGCCAGCTCGTCCGGCGCGTCCGGGCCGAGGGTCAGGTAGCCGAGCATCGGCCGGGTCAGCTGGCTGAACGGGCCGAGCGGTGCCGCCGACGTCAGCAGCCAGTGCTGCAGCATCACGAACGGCGGGATGAACGCGCCGAACGGGACGGCCAGGGCGTCGGCGATCAGGTTCGACGCGCCGGTGGAGGCGAGCAGGACACCGGCCGCCCGGCTCAGCACGGACTCGCGCGGGGCGGCGGCCATGATGGCCATGCCGCCCATGCTGTGCCCGGCCAGCACCGCCTGCTGGCCGGGCGGGAGGGTGTGGTCCAGCACCGCCTCGAGGTCGTCGGCCAGGGCCTGCACGCTGCTGCCGCCGGCCTCGCCGTGGTCGCTGCGCCCGTGCCCGCGCAGGTCGTAGGCGACCACGCGGAAGCTGTCGCGCAGGGCGTGGATCACCGGCGCCCAGAACGGGATCGAGCAGGTCCAGCCGTGGATGAGCACCACGGTCGGCGCGGAGCCGGCCGGCCGCCCGTGGATCTCCACGTGCAGCCGGGTCCCGTCGCGGGACGTCGCCCAGGTGCTGCTGACCGGCTCCGGCGGCACCAGGCCGGCGCCGGCCGCAGGACCCGTCACGCGGCCTCCGCCCGGATGACCCGGTACTCGCCCAGGTCCACGCGCCGCGTGGCGCGGCGGAACCGGCCGACCGACCCGGGCCACAGCGTCGGGTTGCGGCCCGCCGCGTTCATGTACCAGCTCATGCAGCCGCCGGTGGCCCAGACCGTCGAGGCCATCCGGCGCTGCACGTCATCGCACCAGCGCTGCTCCGCCTCCGGCGTCGCGTCCAGGGCCGCCGCGCCCAGCCGGTCCAGTGCGGCCAGGTAGTCCAGCGTGTAGTCGAGCTGGGCCTCGATGATGTGGATCAGCGAGTTGTGGCCGAGCCCGGTGTTCGGCCCGATCAGCAGGCAGAGGTTGGGGAACCCGGCGATCGTCGTGCCGCGCAGCGCGCGCATGTCCTCGCCCCAGACCTGGGCCAGCGTCACGCCGTCCGCCCCGGTGATCCGCCGGGCCAGCGGCATGTCGACGACGTGGAACCCGGTCGCGAAGACGATCACGTCGGCGTCCCGGGCCGTGCCGTCCTGGGCGGTGAGCGTGCTCCCGTCCACCTTGGCCAGGCCCGCCGCGACCAGTTCGGTGTTCGGCTGGGTGAGCGCGGGATAGTAGTGGTTGGACAGCAGGATCCGCTTGCAGCCGATCGTGTAGCGGGGGGTCAGCCGGGCGCGCAGGCCCGGGTCCGGCACCGACCGGGCCAGATGCCGCAGCGCGATCCGCTGGGCCGCGCGGAACAGGCCGGGCTGCTTCACGAACGCGACCACCAGCGTTTCCCGGCTGGCGTGCAGGCCCAGCCGCACCAGCCGCTCGGTCACCGGGACCTGCCGGTACAGCCATTTCTCGGTGCCGGAGATCCGGCGGTCGCGGCGCGGCATGACCCAGGCCGGGGTGCGCTGGAACAGGGTCAGCCGGCCGGCGACGGGCTGGATCGCGGGCACGATCTGGATGGCCGACGCCCCGGTGCCGACGACCGCGACCCGCTGGCCGGCCAGGTCCGCCCGGTGATCCCAGCGGGCCGAGTGGAAGATCTCGCCCGGGAAGGTGTCCAGCCCCGGGAGGTCCGGCAGGGACGGGGCAGACAGCGGGCCGCCGGCCGCGATGACCACGTCGGCGGTCAGGTCCCCGCGCGATGTCCGCAGCTGCCACCGGGCACCGCCGGCGTCCCAGCGGGCCCCGGCCAGCTCGGTCCCGAACCGGATATGCGGGCGCACGCCGTAGCGGTCGGTCACCGCGTCGAGGTAGGCCCAGATCTCGGGCTGCCGGGAGAAGCTGTGCGACCAGCCGGGGTTCGGCGCGAACGAGAACGAGTACAGGTGGGACGGGACGTCACAGGTGCAGCCGGGGTAGGTGTTGTCGCGCCAGGTCCCCCCGACGGCGTCCGCCCGTTCCAGGATGACGAAGTCGGTCCGGCCCGCCTGGCGCAGCCGGATGCCCGCCCCGATCCCGGCGAACCCGGCGCCGATGACCGCCACCCGGACGTGCGCTGGCAGCGGGGCGGCTCCGGCGGCCGGGTCCGGGTCCGTGCCCGGCGGCCGGGTCCGGGTCCGGGTCCGCCGCGGCGGTCCGGGTCCGGGCCGGGGCGCGGCCGTGGCCGGGGCGGCCGCCGGTGAGCCGCTGGCCGGGGCGGTCACCGCGGCCCCCGCGGGCTGGCGGCCGCGCCGCCGGTGCGGAGCGTCAGGACCGGCCGGGCCGCCGGGACCAGGGCGTCCGGGTCGGCGGCGATCCCCGCCTCGTGCAGCACCCCGGTCAGCGCCCACCAGATCAGCTGGCTGACGTAGTCGATGACGTGCGCGCGGCTCATCGAGCGCCGGTCCAGCCACCATTCCCCGGTGCTCTGCACCAGGCCGGTGATGCCGAACGCCCACGGTTCGGCGGCCCCGGAATCGAGCCCGAAGCTGCGCAGGTAATCGCCGTACACCGCGGTCAGCGTAGTGGCGATGAACTCCTTCTGCCGGGCCACCACTCCGGGTCCCGGGCTGCTGTCCGCGCCGCCGTGCCGGGCCAGCAGCCAGTACAGGTCCGGGTTGTCGTCGATGATCGCGAAGTAGGCGCCCACGCCGTCCCGGATCCGGGCCATGGCCGGGCCGTCCGCGGTGAGCGCGGGCACCAGCCGTTCCTGGAGCAGGGCCGACGCGTACTCTCCCAGCGCGCCGACCAGGGCCGCCTTGTCCGCGAAATAGCGGTACAGCACCGGCTTGGTCACGCCGGCCTCGGCGGCCACCGCGTCCATGGGCAGCTCGGGCCCGTGCGCCGTGAGCACGCGCAGGGCGGCGGCCACGAACTCGCGGCGCCGCTGCGCGCGGTGCGCGGTCCAGCGGTCGCGGCGCGCGTCGTGCGGCCGCGGCGGCGTCTCCGCCTGGGTACGCATGGCACGGATGCTACCAAAAGTAACTGTTACTTCAAGTCACATGATTGTCGTCCCGGCCGCCCGGCCGCCCGGCCGCCCGCGGACGCGGGGACGCGGCCGCCGGGACTGATGACAGTCCGGCCCGGCTTCGTCGCCCCGGCGGCCCCGTGGTGGCTGGGACGTACCTGGCCGGTCTCCTCGCGCTGGACCGGGCCGGGTCTGCTCAGCCCGAGCCCGGTCCGGCCCCGCCCCGCCCCATGTATCACTCTGGCGTGATCTCGTTAATGAGATATCGTCAGGAGTATGAGTGCACCGGGCGGACCGTTCGGGCCCGTGAATGCGGCTGTTCCCGGCGCCCCGGACGACGGGAGCCTGCCGCGGCTCCCCGGGTTCCGCGAGATGGCCCTGCGCCGGATGGCGGCCGGGCGGCAGCGGCTGGTCGGCGAGCTGGCCGCGCAGCGGCAGGCGGCCGGGCTGTCCCAGACCCAGGTCGCGGCGCGGATGGGTACCTCGCAGTCGGCCGTGGCCCGGCTCGAAGCCGGGGCGGCGGACGTACGGGCCTCGACCCTGGAACGGTACGCCGCGGCGATCGGCAGCGAGATCAGCTGGCGGCTGCAGGACACGCCGCCCGGGGGTGAGCTGCCGCCGCCCGGGCCGGAGCCGGCCCCGGGTCCCGGATTCGGCCCCGGGCCCGATCGCGGGCCCGGGCGGCCAGCGCGCCCGGGGTATTCCGGCTCGCCCGGCCTGAGCCCGGCGGCCGGGCCGCTCGCGCCCGCCGCGCAGCACCAGCCCTATGGCCCACGACAGGAGGACTTCCATGGCCGTTCCCGTGGCTGACTCGTTCCCGCCCGGCCGCCCGTGGCCCGGCCCGCCCGGGCCGGGGGAGCCGCCGTCCCGCCCTGGCCGCCCTGGCCGCCCCGGCGGCCCGGGCTGGCCCGGGGCACCCGGCTGGCCGGCCCCGCACCGGGAGCCGCCCGCGTATCCCGCCGTGCCGCCGTCCCGGGTCTGGACCGACCAGGGCGATTGGCCGGGCGGGCTCTACCAGCGGCTGCTGGAGAGGCGCATCGTGATGGCGTCCGGCCTGCTCGACGGCCCGGCGGCCAGCGTGCTGAGCGCCCAGCTGCTCACCCTGGATGCTGAGGGTGACGGCCCGGTCCGGCTCGAACTGCAGGGCCTGGACGCCGAGCTGCCCGCCGCGCTGACCATCATGGGCGTCCTGGACGTGCTCCGCGCCCCGGTCACCGGGTACGTGGCCGGCCAGGTCGGCGGCCCGGCCCTGGGCGTGCTCGCCGCGTGCGGTCAGCGCCTCGGCTACCCGAGCGCGGTCCTGGGGCTCACCGAACCGCGGATGAACCTGGACGGCACCGCCACCCAGGTCCGGGGCCAGGAGGAGCAGGTCGAGACCATGGTCGACATGCTCTACATCCGGCTGGCCGAGGTGACCGGGCGCGAAGTGGACGAGATCCGGGCGGACGCCCGGCAGGGACGGTTCCTGACCGTCCCCGAGGCGGTGGCCTACGGTCTGCTCGACGGCCAGGCCAGCCCCGGCGGCAGACGGGGTGAGCAGGGCTGAAACAGCAGTCGCCGCGGCACGCACCCGCGGCGTTCATCCGGGCCAACACCTGGCTGGCCGCCCCGCCGCTGCTGCCGGAGATCCGGCTCTACCTGGCCCGGGACGCGTTCGGGCTGTGGGAGCGCATCGAGCATGACAGCGGGCAGGCCCAGCTGCCCCCGCCGTTCTGGGCGTTCCCGTGGGCGGGCGGCCAGGCGCTGGCCCGGTACCTGCTCGACCACCCCGGCTGCGTCCGCGGCCGGGCCGTGCTCGACCTCGCGTCCGGGTCCGGCCTCGTCGCGATCGCGGCCGCCGCGGCGGGCGCGGCGCCGGTCACCCCGAGCGAAACCGACCCGCTCGCGGTCGCCGCCATCGCGCTCAACGCCCGGGTGAACCGGGTCCGGCTGGAGCCCGTGCTCGGTGACCTCCTGGACGTCCCGGGGCCCGCGGATGCGGTGCCGGCGGACGTGGCGGCGGTGCGGGCGGACGTGGTGCGGGCGGACGTGGTCCTGGCCGGGGACGCGTTCTACGACCGGGCCATGGCCGGCCTGATGCTGCCGTTCCTGGAGCGGGCCCGCCGGGACGGCGCGCTGGTGCTGGTGGGCGATCCGGGCCGGGCCTACCTGCCGCGGGACCGCTTCGAGCAGGTCGCCACCTACGACGTCCCGGTCGAGCGGGTCATCGAGGACACGGAGATCAAGCCCAGCACGGTCTGGCGGCTGCGCTGACCTACCGGGCTGTCCCGGGCCGCAGGCTAGGGCACGAGCAGCAGCCGGCCGATGACCGTGCGGTCCTCCAGCATCCGGTGGGCCCGGGCTACGTCGGCCAGCGGCAGGCGGGTCGTGACCGCCCGCAGCTCACCCGCCTGGAACAGGCCGGCCAGCTCGCTGAGGTCGCTGCGGGCCTGTTCCGGGCGGGCGGCGCGCCAGGCCAGCAGCGAGAACCCCGTGACGGTCTTCAGCGCGAACAGGCTGGTGACCGGCACGCTGGTCAGGTCTCCGGCCGAGGCACCGAAAACGACCGCGCGGCCCATGGGGGCGAGCAGGCCCAGGCTCTCGTGCAGCACGTCACCGCCCACGGCCTCCAGGACCAGGTCCAGGCCGGCGGGCGCGGCCTCCCGGACCTGCCCGGCCCAGCCGGGCTGGGTGTGGTCGATGGCCACGTCCGCGCCCAGTTCCTTGAGGAAGCCGAGCTTGGCCGGGGAAGCGGTGGCGATGACCGTGCCCGCGCCCTGCCGCCGGGCCAGCTGGATGGCGAGATGGCCGATCGCCCCCGCGCCCGCGGTGACCAGGACGGTCTCCCCGCCGGCCAGCCGCCCGGCCCGCAGCGCGCCGAGGGCCACGGCCCCCGCGGTCGGCACCATGCTGGCCGCGCCGGCGTCGAGCCCGCCGGGCACGGTGACCAGCCAGTCGGTGCCGGCCACGACGTAATCCGCGCAGGCGTCCTCGAGCAGGACCGCCACCCGGGTCCCGGCCAGGGCGGGATCGGCGCCGGGCCCGGCCTTCTCGACCGTGCCGACCACGTCACCGGTCAGCGTGCCGGGCGGCGGGCGGAACCAGATCGAGTCCGGTGAGGTCTCGCGGCGGAGCTGGACGTCGACGTAGTTCACGCCGATCGCCTCGGTGCGGAGCAGCACCTGCCCGGGACCTGGCTCGGGGACGTCGCCGTCCTCGATCGCCAGCACCTCGGGGCCGCCGTGGGTGTGGTAGCGCACGCGTCGCATGAATAGTCTCCTGGGACAGGGATGCCGGGACGGGAGCCACGGCTAAAATGGACCAGCGGTCAACTTAGGTTCCCTAACGTACTGGACCGCTGGTCCACTTGTCTACCGGGAGAGGGCAGCCGTGGTGAGTGCGGGACCGCCCGAGCGTGCCGACGCCGCACGCAACCGGCGCGCGATCCTGGCCGCCACCGAGGGGCTGCTGGCCACCCACCGGCCCCAGGACATCTCCATGGAGCAGGTCGCCGCGGCGGCGGGCGTCGGCAAGGGGACGGTCTTCCACCGCTTCGGCAGCCGGATGGGCCTGATGTACGCGCTCATGGTGCAGCGCGCGCAGGCGCTGGAAGAGGCGGTCACGGCCGGCCCCCCGCCGCTGGGCCCGGGCGCCCCGGACCGCGCCCGGCTGCTCGCCTTCCTGGACGCGATCGTCGAGGTGGTCAGCCGGAACAAGAGCCTGATGGCCGAGCTCGCGTACTCCGCCGCGTCCGCCGCGGCGCTGCCGGCCGCCGCGGACGACGGTACCGCGGAGCGGGACGAGCACCCGGTCTACTGGTTCTGGCACGGCCACATCAGCGGGCTCATCGCGGCCCAGCGGCCGGATGCTGACGCGGACATGATGGCCCATCTGCTGCTGGGCGCCTTGCACGGCGAGCCGATCCTGACCGAGCTGGCCACCTCCGGACCGGGCCGGGTGGCCGCGGCGCTGCGCGCCCTGGCCTGCTCGCTGCTGGACGCCCCGGCCGCCCGTGATCAGACGAATAGTGTTGCTCCGGCGACACCAATCGTCTGATCACGGGGCCTGCGGGCCGGTTACACGGGGCGGGAGGGGCCAGTGCCGGCGCCGCTGCTGGCCACGGCGGCCGCGATCTCGGCCAGGTCCTTGTCGTCCAGGACCAGTTCCGCAGCGGCCAGCCAGCCGTCCACCTGCTGCGGGCTGCGGGCGCCGACGATCGCGCCGCTCACCCCGGGGAAGGCCAGGGTCCAGGCGACCGCGACCGCGCCCAGGCTGGCGCCGAGCCGGTCGGCGACCGGGCGCAGCCCCTCGACCAGCGCCAGGTTCCGGGTCAGGCCGTCGCCGGTGAAGTCGCCGCTGCGGCTGCGCCAGTCACCCTGGTCCAGGCCCGCCGCCCGCTCCGGGTTGAACGCGCCGGTCAGCAGGCCGGCGCCCATCGGGCTGTACACGATGACGCCGGTACCGTGCGCCGCGCACCACGGGATGAGCTCAGCGGCGGCGTCCCGGTGGATCAGGCTGAACTGCGGCTGCAGGGAGTCCACGTGGGCCACCGCCTCGGCCGCGGTGAGCTGGGCCACGGAGTGGTTCGAGAGCCCCGCGGCCCGGATCTTGCCCTCGGCCCGCAGGTCCGCGAACGTCTGCCAGTACTCCTCCAGCGGCGTGCCGTCCTCCGCGGGCCAGTGCAGCTGATAGAGGTCGATGCGGTCCACCCCGAGACGGCGCAGCGACGCCTCCACCTCCCGGCGCAGGCTGGCCGGGCTGCCCACCCGGCGGGGCGCCTTCGACCGGTCGGACTCGTCCCACACCAGGCCGCCCTTGGTGAAGACGTACGGGCGGTCCGCGGCGGGCAGGTCCCGCAGGGCCCGCGCCACGACCTCCTCCGAGTGACCCAGGCCGTACACGGCGGCGGTGTCGACCCAGTTGATCCCGGACTCGACCGCGTGCCGGATCGCGGCCACCGAGTCGTCGTCTTCCTGGTCACCCCAGGCGAAGGCCCAGCCCCCGCCGCCGATCGCCCAGGCGCCGAAGCCGGCCCGGGTGATGGTCATGTCTGTCTGCCCGAAAGGAACCTGCGTCAGTGTCTCGCTCATGCCCCCATGCTCGGCGAGGCCGGTTCTCCTGTCCAACAGCTAGAACCGATCGCTTTATGCTCCGTGATTGCTTAATCGCGGGGCGGTGCCCACTGGCGCGCTTCGCCGCGTGACCGGCCGGATTCGCCCTCATGGTGGCGGGCGCGCCCCGCCTCTAGTACGTTGACTGATAGATCGATAGCCGTACTAGGAGCGCTGCATGGTTTCAGCCCAGGGGAACCGCGAAGACCCAGCCGGCCAGGATGTCCTGCGCCGGGCCGGGGACGCCTCGGTCCTGATACTCACCAGCCTGGCCGACGGCCCGAAGCACGGTTACGCGCTGATCCAGGACATCAAGGGGTTCGCGGGGCTGCAACTGGGACCCGGGACGCTGTACGGGGCGCTGGACCGGCTCGAGCGCCTGGGCCTGATCGAGCCGCTGGCCAGCGAGGACCGGCGTCAGCCGTACCGGATCACAGCGCCCGGAGCGGCGGCTCTTCGCGCACATCTCGATTCACTCGAACGGGTCAGCGCGGTCGGCCGGCTGCGCCTGCGGCTCGGTGGAATCTGATGCCGGGGCCACAGCCGGCTGGCCTGGTCGCCGCGGTGCTGCGCTGCTATTCGCGGCGGTGGCGCAGGCGGCACGGCGATGAAGCCGCCGAGGTGGCCGTGCTGCTGATGCGGGACGGCGTGCCAGCGCGCTCGATCGCGTGGAGCTACCTGAAGGGCGCGGCCCGGGAGCGGCTGACCCCGGGGCCGGGCCGCCGGTTCGCGGCCGCGGCGGCGGCCGTGCTGGCCGCGGCTAGTTCGCTGGGGGTGGCGCTGGCCGTGCTGTCGGCATCCGTCCCGGCCAGCGCGGCCAGCTCAGCCCAGGCCCGCATCACCCGCCGGGATGACACAGCCGGGCGACTCGCCAGGCTGCTGGGGTGCGGGGACCTGCTCGGCGCCACGGTAACGAAGGCGCTTCCCGCGCTTGAGGCCCTGCACGTGAAGATCACCTGGGTCACCACCGCTGGCCGGGCAGACGGGGACGCCGGGCCCAGCGGTTCGTCCTACGTGGCCGGCGGGCGTGCCCTTGGCCCGGGCTCCATCTCCATCCGGGTTACCGCGGCCCGCCCGGCGGGCCACGATGGTGCGGACGGCCATGCCGGGCACTGCTGACCGGCCTGGCCCGGCCGGGCCAGCGGGGGCGGCCGGGCCGCCTGGGCCGCCCGGGACGGGCAGGCCCGGAAGCGAGCCCGCGGCCGGGCCGCCGGCCGCCCGGCGCCGCCGCGCCCTGGCGGAGATGGCCGCGGCCATCGTGGCCGCCGTGCTGCTCGCCGCAGGCATGCAGGAATTCGTGGCCCAGCCCTTCTCCATTCCGAGCACATCAATGGTGCCGACGCTGCAGCGTGGGGACCGGATCCTGGTGCTGAAGGCCTTCTTCAACTCCCGCGATCTGCGCGAAGGCGACATCGTGGTGTTCACCCGGCCACCACGCGACCAGTGCGGCGGCCCCGCCGATGACGACCTCGTCAAACGCGTCATCGCCCTCCCCGGGCAGACCATCTATTCGGCGGGCGGCACCATCTACGTGGACGGCCGGCGGCTGGCCGAACCGTACCTGCCCCGCATAGACCCGCTCGGGCCCCCGATCCCCGGTGCCACCCGGAAGGATCCCTTCCGCGTGCCGCGCGGGGAGTTCTACATGATGGGCGACAACCGGCAGGACTCGTGTGACAGCCGTTACTGGGGCCCGATCCAGGGCAGCAGCATCGTCGGCCGGGTGGTGCTGCTGTGGTGGCGCGATGACCACCCGGAGCTGCACGGCTTCTGACCCGGGCCGAACCTGAAAGGCGAATTCGCGGCCGGTCAAAGGCCGCTTTAAGGGATGCCCGGTTGACTCTCCCTGTGGCCGCTCAGGGCCGCGGCGGCGTGAGGAGGTCCCGGGTGAGAGCCAGGCGCGTGGCGGTACTGGCCGGCGCGGTGTCGGCCTGCGCGGTGGTGCTGGGCGTGGCGGGCTGCGGTGCGGCGCCACGGGGTGCGGGACCGGCCGCGGCGCCGACTGGGTTTTCGGTCAACCATCCGCCGCAGGGGGCGCGGCCGGCCTTGCTCGCCTTCACCCGGTGCATGCGCCGGCACGGTGTGCAGATGCCGGAGCCGGCCGCATGGCGGCCCGGGCGGCTGATCGTCCACTATCCGCCGCGGGACCCGGCCACGAACGCCGCCTACCGGGCCTGCGATCACTTCCGTGTGCTGGCCAAGCAGCAGGGCGGTCCTCATCAGGTATCCGGTCCGGCCGCAACCCCCGCTCCTGGCCAGGCTGGCGGCTCCGGCGGCGTCGCCGCGACCGCCCGGCGCTACCTCGGCGGCCTGGTGGCCGCGCACCAGTTCAGCGGGGCCGTACTGATCGCCGAGCATGGGCGGGTGCTGCTGCGCGCCGGTTTCGGCCTGGCTGACCAGGCCCGCCACGAGCCGAACACGCCCTCGACCAGATTCCGCATCGCGTCGCTGACCAAGCAGTTCACGGCGATGGCTGTCCTCCAGCTCCAGGACGAGGGCCGCCTTAACGTCGCCGACCGGCTGTGCCGGTTCCTCGGCCGCTGCCCCGCGGCCTGGCGGCCGGTAACGCTGGCGGAACTGCTGACCAACACGTCCGGGATCCCGGACTACACGACCTTGCCTGGCTACGGCCGGCTGCAGCCGGCAGCGCACCACGCCCGCCCAGCTCGCCGCGCTGGTGGCCGGCCGTCCGCTGCTCTTCCCGGCAGGGACGCGGTGGCGCTACTCGAATACCGGATACGTCCTGCTCGGCATGACCATAGCCCGGGTGTCCGGCCTGGGCTATCCCACGTTCCTGGCCCGGCACGTGTTCGCGCCGCTGGGTCTGCGGAACACCGGATACGACAGCAGCCACCCGTCGCCGCCCGCGCATGCGATCGGATACGTGAGCAACGGCCAGCCCGCGCCTTACCTCGATATGTCGGTCCCGTACGCGGCAGGCGCGCTCTACTCGACCGTCGACGACCTGTCCCGGTGGGATGACGCCCTGCTGACCGGCGCCCCCCAGCTGCTCCGGCCTGCGACGCTGCGCCAGATGTTCCGGCCGCGGGTGGCTGTCGTGGCCGGCCAGCCCGCCGAGGGCAGCTACGGGTACGGGTGGTTCATCGACCGCGGCGGGGCCGAATATGACCATGACGGCCTGATCAACGGCTTCGCCACGCAGAACTCGGTCTTCCCGCGGGCCGGCGCGCAGGTCATCGTGCTGGCTAACCTCGAGTCGAGCGATGTGCGGACGATCACCGACCGGCTCGCGGCGATGATCGGGCTCCGGGCCAGGTAACCCGCGGGCGGTCACCCGCGGGGCGGTCTCGCGGCGCCAGGTTCGCCCGCTGGGGCCGGCGCGGTACCCGTGACCGGCAGCCGGAGCCGCAGGATCGCTCCCCGGGCGGAATTCTCCGCGGCCGCCGTGCCGCCGTGCAGCTCCGCGATCTGCCGGACGATAGCCAGGCCCAGCCCGGAGCCGGGCCGCCCGCGGGCCGCCGCGGAGCGGTAGAACCGCTCGAAGACGAACGGCAGATCCGCGGCCGCGATCCCGGGACCTTCGTCGGACACCATGACCTCGCCCCCGCTGACGGCCAGATCGACCTGACCGCCAGCCGGGCTCCACTTGATGGCGTTGTCGAGCAGGTTCCCGACCGCCCGCTCGAGCATCTCGGCGTCTCCCTGCACCGTGCATGGCACCAGCCGTGCGCAGATGCGGACCGGTGGCCTGGCCCGGCTCACACGGTCGGCGGCCGCGGCCGTGATCAGGTCGAGGCGCACCGCCTCCTGGTGCATCTCGACCTCGCCGCCGCGGGCCAGCTCGACCAGCCCGTTCACCAGTGCGATCAGCTCGTCAGCCTGGGCGCGGGCCTGGGCGACGAGATCGGCCGCGTCGTCCGCCGCCAGGCCGCCCGGCTCGTCCAGGAGCTGCAGGTTCGCGCTGAGGCTGGTGAGCGGGGTACGCAGCTCATGCGAAGCGTCCGCGACGAGCTGGCGCTGCGCGGCGACGGACCGCTCCAGCGCGCTGAGCATCGTGTTCACGCTCACCGCGAGGCGGCCGACCTCGTCCCGGCCACGGCTGGCCACCGCGACCCGCTGGCGCAGGTCACCGGTCCGCATCACCCGCTCGGTGGCGGTGGTCAGCGCGGCGACCGGCCGAAGGGCCTGGCGGGCCACTCCGGCACCGAGCAGCACGACCAGCAGCAGGGTCACGCCGGCCAGCCCGGCGAGCCTGATGCGCAGCTCATCCAGGGACGCCTCGACCTGGGTCAGTGGCGCCGCGACCTGCCCGGCCACTCCGGCCGCGGCCGGGAAGGCATACACCCTCGTCGGCACGCCCGCCAGGACGACCGTGCGGAAGGCGGCCGGATGCCGTCCCGCCGCGATCTCGCGCACGACCGCGCTGGCGGGGACGGCTGCCGCCGGGCCAGACGGCGTCGCTACCGCGTGCTGGCCGCGGGACGTGACAAGCTCAAGCTGAGCCGGGCTCACCACGGTCGCCGCTGCGGGCGAACCCAGGCGGCCCGGATGCGCGGCCAGCCGGCCGTGCTGCTTGGGCAGCAGATCGCTGGCCGCCAGGATGTCTTGCACCGTCCCGGGAGTGACCTGCTGGGCCCGGGCCCGCAGCAGGGCGTCGAGTTCCTGGCCCAGCGCGTCCCGTTCAGCGGTGTAGGCGGCCATGCCTGCGGCCCCGAGCGCGATCGCGAGCGCGCAGGCACACAGCAGCGCGAGGCGGGCGCGCAGGCTCATCCGTCCTCCCGCAGGACATAGCCGACCCCGCGCACATTGTGCAGCAGGCGCGGCTCCCCGCCGGCCTCCAGCTTGCGGCGCAGGTAGGAAACGTAGACCCACAGGGCGTTGGACTGCGGGCCGAAGTCGTAACCCCAGATCTGCTCGTAGATGACGGCGCGGGTCAGGACCTGCCCTGGATGGGCCAGGAAGAGTTCGAGCAGCGCGAACTCGGTCCTGGTCAGGTCGATCGGCCGGGTCCCGCGGCGTACCTCACGAGTGGCGGGGTCCAGCCGCAGGTCCGCGAGGCTCAGCGGGCGGCCCGCCGGGACCCAGGAGGCGGCGTGGCGCCGCGCCAGGGCCCGCAGCCGGGCCCGTAGTTCGTCAACTGCGAACGGCTTGACCAGATAGTCGTCGGCCCCGGCGTCCAGCCCGTCGACCCGGTCGGCCACCAGATTGCGCGCGGTGAGCATCAGAATCGGGGTGAGATCACCCCGGGCCCGCAACTGCCGGCACGCCGCCAGCCCGTCCAGCCCGGGCATCAGCACATCCAGCACGACGGAGTCGAACTTCCCCGAGGCCAGCCGGCCAAGAGCCTCGGTGCCGTCGCAGGCTAATTCGACTGAACAGCCGTCGCGGCGCAGCGCGGCTGCCACTGACGTCCGCACCCCGGGGTCATCGTCCACCACCAGCACTCGCATGACTCGAGTATCGGCCACGAACGGCACGTGCATCAGCCGATGGTCACCGGCTGACTGGCGCGAGCACGTGCTCAACCTCGGCGGGCACGGTGTCATCGATTGTCCCGGGGTAGCCGGACTCATGGAGCGTTCCAGGCACAGGCCGCAGGTCGCAACGTTTCATACCGGCGGCCAGGTAGTTGCGCGGTCCGTCAGGTGAGGCGGCGGGTGAGCCGCCAGAAGCAGGACCCGGCCAGGGCCAGGGCCAGGGCGAGGTAGATCGCGGTCTCGGTCCACTGGAAGGACCAGTAGCGGCTGGCGGGCTGGTAGCTGATGGCCTCCCGGGTGCCGTGGCTGGCCAGGCAGTCCATGAACGCAGGGGTGTTGTTCCGCATCGGCTGCGTGGTGCAGGCGGCCGGGGTGGTGCTGGTTGCCTGCCCTGCGGCGTTGACGGCTCCGCTGGACAGGAGCCAGGCGCCGGGCTGGCCGGGGAGGTCCTCGGTGCCGAGGTTAAATTGGCTGCCGTTCAGGCCGCCTTGCTGGAGCGATGATGCTGTCCAGCGAGGCGACCGAGATGACCGTGTGGCGGGCCGGGAACAGGTTCGGGCGGATCCACAGCGGCATGGCGATCTGGATAATGGCGAAGATGGCCAGGGTGATGGCCATGGCCGGGACGGTGCGCCGGATCAGCGCCCCGGCGGTGACGCCGAGGGCGAACGCGAACGCGGCGTAGCCGAGCGGGGTGATGCCGTGGGTGGCGAAGACCAGCGAGCTGAACCGGCCCATGGCGAGGTTGGTGCCGCCACCGCCGTGGCCGACGGCCCGGCCGATCGGTGCCGCCCACCAGGCCTGCATCAGGCTCAGTCCCTCGGTGACAGCCATGGCGGCCAGGCCGGTGAGGGTGAGCTTGACCGCCAGCCACCGGGTCCGGGTGATGGACTGGTTCCAGGCCAGGGCGGAGGTCCCGGTCTCCAGCTCGCGGGCGATCAGCGGCGCGCCCCAGAACAGGCCGATGACAGCGGCCGTCAGGAGGATGATCACGACGCCGAGCAGGTACAGCACCCAGTACGTGCCGGCCGCGTAGAGCTGCTGGAGGAAGTTGCTGGCCAGGTGCCCGCAGCTGGCGGGCTGGCAGCCGCGGATGCCGCTGGCGGCGTACAGGCTGGCCAGGTGCGGCCCGGTGGCCGCGAGCAGGACCGCGAACGCGGCCAGCGCCGCGGCCGCGGTGAAAGCCTGGACGCGGAACTGCCGCCAGGTCAGCCACGTCATCTCTGCACCTCCAGGTGGTTGCGGCGGCCGCGTCCGGCGGCCTGGCTCATGTAGGCCAGCACCAGGTCCTCCAGGCCCACCTCGGACACCATCCAGGCCGGGTCGAGCACCGGCCCGCTGGTCCGCACCAGCAGCGTGCTCTGCACGTCGGTGTGGCTGGCCGAGATGACCCGCATGCCGTCCGGGAGGCTGCCGGGATCGCGGCGCGGACCGGACAGCAGGTGGTGAGTGGCCAGCAGTTCCTCAACCGGCCCGGCGATCTGGACCCGGGAGCCGACCAGCACGATCAGGTAGTCGCAGACCCGTTCCAGGTCGGCGACCAGGTGGGAGGACAGCACCACCGACAGGCCATGCTCGGCGACGGATTCCATCAGGTCCTGCAAGAACTCCCGCCGGGCCAGCGGGTCCAGGCTGGCCACCGGCTCGTCCAGGATCAGCAGCTCGGGCCGTTTCGCGACAGCCAGGGTCAGCGCGAGCTGGGCGCGTTGCCCCCCGGACAACGTCCCGGCCTTCTGCCCCGGGTCCAGGTCAAGCCGCTTGATCCGGGCTCCTGCCAGCGCTGCGTCCCAGCCCGGGTTAAGGTGCTTGCCCAGCTTCAGGTGGTCGCCGACCGGCAGCCCGGCGTAGACCGGCGCGTCCTGGGCCAGGTACCCGACCCGGGCCAGCTGCGCCGGGCCGGCTCCGGGTCGGCCGCCGAGCACTTCGATGGTGCCGGCGGTGGGCGCCAGCATCCCGGTGGCCAGGCCCAGCAGGGTCGTCTTCCCGGCCCCGTTCGGCCCGACCAGGCCCACCACGTGTCCGGCCGGGACCGACAGCGTGCAGTCTGACAGCGCCCACAGCCGCCGGTACCGCTTGCCCAGCCCTCCGGTTTCTATGACGGCGGTCACGCTATCTCCTCCTCGCCGGCGGACCGAAAGGTACTGGCGAACAGGGCCTCGATGGACTCCTCGTCCAGACCGGCACGGCGCGCCTTGGCCAGCCACCGCTGCAGATCACGGCGCAGCGGCCCGTGCGCGGCCAGCGACGCGCCGCCGCCCAGCGTCCCGGTCACGAACGTCCCGATCCCCGGCCGGGCCGCCGCCAGCCCCTCGTATTCCAGCTCCCGATAGGCCTTGAGCACCGTGTTCGGGTTGATCGCCAGCCCGGCCGCGACGTCCTTGACCTTCGGCAACTGGTCGCCCTTGCGCAGCAGGCCCAGCCGCAGCGCCTGCCGCACCTGATGGATCAGCTGCAGGTACGGCGCGACGCCGGACCGGCTGTCCAGGTGGAACTCGATCACCGTGAGCCTCACTTTATCTAGGTGACTAGCACTATAGCTACGTATCTAGATGGCCGTCAAGGAAATGCGGCGCCCCGGCAGGTCGGCAGCGACTGGAGGCGCGGCGGGGACTGAGATGGTCGCCAGGCACCCTGAAAGCCATCCCGCGGGTCCGGAAAACTGCTGGCCCAGCTCAGCGAGCGCCACCCGGCCAGGCCAGCCGCTGAGGCCAGGCCGGCTGAGGGTTAGGCCAGCCGCCCCGCCCGGTCCCGCGCCGCGGCCACCACAGCCTGTCCGAGGCTGATCCCGCCGTCGTTCGGGGGGACCCGGGAATGGGTCAGGACCCGGAAGCCGCTGCCCTCCAGCAGGTCCACGACGGTGCCGAGCAGGAGCAGGTTCTGGAACACCCCGCCGGAGAGCGCCACCGTGCCCAGCCCGGTGCGGTCCCGCAGCAGCCCGCAGGCCGCACCGATCATCGCGGCCACGCCCTGGTGGAACCGGGCGCCGATGACCGCCCGGGGGACCCCGGCCAGCAGGTCCTCGGCGGCGGCGCGGACCAGGTCACAGCCCGCCACGGTGAGCGGCCGGCCGTCCGTGATGGCCGCCGGGTACGGCTCGTGGCGTGACGTGGCGGCCAGCTGCTCCAGCTCCACCGCGGCCTGGCCCTCGTAGTTGATCGAGTCGCGCACGCCCAGCAGCGCGGCGACCGCGTCGAACAGGCGTCCCGCGCTGGACGTCACCGGGGCGTTCACCCCCCGCCGGGCCAGCGTGAGCACGCTGTCCCAGGCGCCGGAGTTCCGGGTGGCCACGTCCAGGCCCGCGGGCAGGCCGCCGGGGAAGGCGGCGTCCAGGTAGGCGGCGGCCATCCGCCACGGCTGGCGGATAGCGGCCGCGCCGCCGGGCATCGGCACGCCCGCCAGGTGGCCGGCCCGCTCCGCGTCGGCCAGGTCCGCCACCAGGAACTCACCGCCCCAGATGGTGGCGTCCGGCCCGTAGCCGGTGCCGTCGAAGGCCACCCCGATGACCGGCCCGGCCTCCCCGTTGTCGGCCAGGCACGAGGCGATGTGCGCGTGATGGTGCTGCACGCCGGCCAGCACGCAGCCGTCCTGCTCCAGCGCGTACTTCGTGGACAGGTAGTCGGGGTGCAGGTCGTGCGCCACGATCTGCGGGGTCACGTCGAACAGCCGCCGGAAGTGCGCGATGCCCTCGGTGAAGGAGCGCAGCGTCTCGTAGTTCTCCAGGTCCCCTACGTGATGGGAGACGAAGGCCCGGTCCCCGCGGCCGAGGCAGAACGTGTTCTTCAGCTCGGCGCCGCAGGCCAGCACCGGCCGCCTGAACCGGCTGGCCACGGCCAGCGGCTCCGGCACGTACCCGCGCGAGCGGCGCAGCACGGCCTCCCGGCCGCGGAACGGGCGGACCACGGAGTCGTCGGTCCGGATATGGATCGGCCGGTCGTGGGTGAGGAACGCGTCCGCGAGGCCGCCCAGCCGGGCCAGCGCGTCCCCGTCCTGGTACGCGATCGGCTCGTCGGAAACGTTGCCGCTGGTCAGCACGATCGGCCGGCCGAAGTCGCGGAGCAGCAGATGATGCAGCGGGGTGTAGGGCAGCATCACGCCCAGCTGCCGGTTGCCCGGGGCCACGGCCGCGGCGAGCGGCGGGACACGCCCGCGGCGGGCGGGGCGCCCCCGGTCCCGGCGGCCTGGCCCGTCGCCGCATCCCGGCGGGGCAGCAGCACGATGGGCCGCCGGGGGCTGGCCAGCAGGCCGGCCGCCACGTCGTCCACCTCGCAGAGGCTGCGCACGGCGGCCAGGTCCGCGGCCATCACCGCGAACGGCTTGTCCTCCCGGTGCTTGCGGGCCCGCAGCCGCGCCGCGGCCTCCTCGCTGGCCGCGTCCACCGCCAGGTGATAACCGCCCAGGCCCTTCACCGCGAGGACCTGCCCGGCGCCCAGCGCCGCCACCGCCCCGGCCAGGGCGCCGTCCGGGCCGGACAGCTGCGTCCCGTCCGCGGCGAGCAGCCGCAGCCGGGGCCCGCAGGCCGGGCAGCACACCGGCTGGGCGTGGAACCGGCGGTCGGCCGGGTCGTGGTACTCCGCCGCGCACGCGGCGCACATGGCGAAGGCCGCCATCGTGGTCAGCGGCCGGTCGTAGGGCACGCCGCGGACGATGGTGAACCGGGGCCCGCAGTTCGTGCAGTTGATGAACGGGTAGCCGAACCGGCGGTCGGCCGGGTCGGCCAGTTCACGCAGGCAGTCGGCGCAGGTCGCGCTGTCCGCGGAGATCAGGGCCCGGCGGGGGCCGGCCGTGCCGCTGGCCACGATCGCGAAGCCCGGGCGGCCGTCCGGGTCTATCGGTTCCGCGCTGACCCGCTCCACCCGGGCCAGCGGCGGCGCGTCCCGCTCCAGCGCGGCCAGGAAGTCCTGGATCTGCTCGGCGGGCCCCTCCACCTCGGCGAACACGCCGTCCACGTCGTTGCCGACCCAGCCGGCCAGGCCCAGCCGGGTGGCCAGGGAGTAGACGAACGGGCGGAACCCGACTCCCTGGACCACGCCCTCGACCCGGATGGAGGTCCGGACGTTGCTGGTCCGGACGTTGCTGGCCACCAGGCCAGTCTGCCGCGTTTCCCCCGGCCGCGCCGGTCCCGGGGCTGGTGAGTCCGGTGGTATCTGAGTGGCCGGCGGGAGCCGGGCCCGGGGCATGGGTGGTGGTTTGGAGACTCTTCGCAGATGAGGGTGTAGTCGAGGGTCTCAGTGTCCCGCGGTCTCACGTAGGGATCGGGCGATGTGGTGGGACTACCGCGCGAAAATGCGTTGACGACGGTCAGCGAAAGGTCTGACGGTTCCATGCGACGCTGGTCTCGTGGCTGCGAGACGATGCTGGTTGGGTTCCGGAGTTGTCGTTGGTCGCGGTCGAGGACGACCTGGTGGTCGGACACGTTGTAGCTACGCGTGCCCATGTCGATGCCCAGCCAGCTCTGGGTCTCGGGCCGCTGAGTGTTCTCCCGCACCGCTGGAGAGCTGGTATCGGTGCTGCCCTGATGCACGCTGTTCTTGGTGCGGCCGACGCGCTCGGCGAGCCTCTGGTGGGGCTGCTTGGCGACCCTGCCTACTACCGTCGCTTCGGCTTTGTTCCAGCAGAGTCGATCGGGGTAGCCGCGCCCGACTCCTCATGGGGTGACTACTTCCAGGTCCGGACCCTTACCCGGTACGAGGGCTTGACCGGCCGCTTCCACTACGCCGGCCCATTCGACCGGCTCTGAGCGAGGCAACGTTCGGCCCCGGGCTACGACCTGAGTCGCGGCTTGGATCAGGCATCGGGGGGCTGGGCGCGCAGGCCCGCTTCGGCGTACTCGGCCAGCAGGTCGCTCACCGAGATGTCGCGCCGCTCGGCCTCGGCGGCCAGGCGTTCGGCCAGGCCGGCGGGCAGCATCACGCTGCGATGCACGTAGTCGTCGTGCTCCCAGGCTCCGTAGGCCGGCTCAGACATGCTGGCTCCTTTCGGCGAGCTCCCGGGCTGCGATCGGCAGCCGGACGTAGCGCCGCAGGACACGGTCGCTGAGCAGGCCGAGGCAGCTGAGGTTGGGGAAGCCCGGTCCCTGGGCGAGTCCGGCGAGCACCGGCAGGTGCAGCGGCGGCTCCAGGCCCGCCACGGCCAGGTCCACGTCGATGCGGCGCTCCAGCTCATCCCCGGCGCGGGCGGCGGTGAGCCGGGCCTTCGCCTCCCGGCCCAGCAGGCGCTCGAACCAGTGCCCGTCGAAGCCGCGCGCCACGACCACCAGGTCATAGGCGACGCGCTCGCGCTCTTCCCCGTAGCCGGCGGTGACCACGACCTGCCGCGGCCCGGCCTCGATGTGCAGCGCCCGCCCGGCCAGGGTGCGGAAGCCGCGCAGCTGATTGAGGGTCGCCTCGGCCTGGACCGAGAACACGCCCCGGTCGGTGCGCTCGAGGAACTCGCGGCGGTGCGATTCGGCCAGCCGGGGCCAGTCGCCTGGATCGGAGTAGAAACGGTTCTCGTCGAAGCTCTCGCCGCGCGAGTAGAGGACGCCGCGGCTGGTCAGCACGTCGATGGCCGAGTGCCGGTGGCATTGCCTGGCCAGGGTGATCACGACCCAGGCGGCCGTCTCGCCGCTGCCGATGACACAGATGTTCCGTGCCCGGTGGCGCAGCTCACCCAGGTGCTGCCAGTAACTGCGGCCGTCCAGGACCAGCGGATGACCGGCCGGCTGGCCCGGCACCGTGACCGGCGGGCCGGGGCCGGTCACGACGACCCCGTCCGCTTCGAGCGTGCCGCCGCCGGCCAGCCCGAGCCGCCAGCGGCCGCCCTCGGTGTCCAGCGCGGTCACCTCGGCCACGAGGGTCTCGGCCCCGCACTTCAGCGCGGCCTCCCGCAGGTAGGCGCCCCACTCGTGATGCGTGGGCCGCTGGCGGCCGCGATCCACCCAGTCGGCGTACGCGCCGCCGGCGATCAGGTGCCGCGGCCAGCTGTAGGCCATCATGGCGCCGGTCACCGCGTCCGAGGCCGGCCCCCAGCTCGGCTGGTAGGGGTAGCCGACGTCCTTCTCGGGCGGGGTGCCCAGCGGCAGCGAGCCGTCGGTGTAGCCCTGCCGGCCGGTCCAGGCCGCGGCGGGTGCGCTCCGTTCCAGGAGCACCACCCGGGGCGGGTCGAATCCCGTGTCGGCGAGCGCCCGGGCCTTCGCGGCGATCGCGATGCCCTTGGCGCCCGCACCGATCACGGCCAGCGTCCGCATGGGCCTGACAATAGCCCGGCGCGCCCGTGGATCACTCGTCGGCGCGATCGCGGGCTCCGCGCACCGCGAAGACCACCATCCCGGCGGTGAACACCAGCCCGGCGCAGAGCGCCCCGCCCAGGTCGTGCGGGGGCCGGGCCGGCCAGATCCACGGCGTGGTCAGCGCTGGGTGGTGCCACTGCGTGTACAGCGCGTACACGCCGACCACCAGGTAGCCGGTCGGGCCGGCCCAGGCCAGGCCGCCGCCGAGAACGGCCGCGCAGAGCAGGCCGAGGCCGGTCAGCCCGGCCACGTTGCGCAGTACGTCCAGGGTGCCGCCGGCCAGGTGCCCGCCGGCCCCGGCGGCGGCCAGCGCGCTGACCGCCACCGCGGTCAGCGCCGCTGCGGTGGCCAGCCGCAGGAACGGCAGCCACCGGCCGGCCACCCGTTCCGGCTCGCCGAGCCGGCTCGCGGTCGGGGCGGTGATGGCGGCCGCGGCGCCGGCCTCGAACACCAGCGGCAGCTGCAGGGCGCCGTAGCTGTCCCAGGGCCAGGCCAGCGCGATCCTCAGCCCGATAGCGCACGCCACTATCGCGGCCAGGGCCGCCGGGATGCGCCGGCTGGTGGCGTACAGCCGCACCAGGCGCACTCGCGCCGCGACTGGCTGGGGCCGCCGCGCCGGGCGGTTCGGCCGCGCCGGGCGCGCCCGTTCGGCGCGCGCCTCGCGGGCCCGTTCGGCCGGCGCCCCCACGTGGCCTGCCCCGCCGGCGGTCATGGCAGCTGCGCCAGCGTGATCCGGCCCGCCCGCAGCGCGGGCAGGTGCGCCGCGAGCCAGGCGCGGCGGGCCGGCGGGGCCAGCGCCGCGAACCGCTGGGCGGCGGCGTAGGCCGGTGATCCGGGGGCCGGCTCGGCGCCGGCGGGCTCAGCGGCGCCCGCCTCCGGCTGCCCGACGCTGTGCTGCGGGGAAGCGAGGTGGGCTGCGGCAGGCCGGACACCCGGGCCAGGACCGCCAGCACTGCCTGCTGGGCCGGGGACGGGTGGCGGCCCGCGCCGACGAGGCTGGAGACGATGCCGAGCCCGGCACTCGACCGGATCTGGGCGGCCAGCTGGCTGGTGGTCAGGGCGGGTCCTGCCAGCTGGACCGGAAGAAGCAGGCGGAACACCGGTGGCCGGCCGCTGGCAGCCGGGCCAGCCAGCCCGATGCTGACCGAGTTACCGGTGCCCTGCCGGTAGGCTGCCGCGGCCTGGCTGATGCGGGCCGGTGCGCCCGGCAGGCCGGCCACCTCGCTGAGCAACGGTCTGAGGGCGGTGACCGTGACCGGAAGATAGCTCGCGTAGGCGGGATTCAGGCAGACCGGTATCGCGGTATGGCTGCAGACCGGGACGAAGCGGACCGTCCGGTCGCTGGCCGCATCATGCAGCGCCGGGATGGCGATCATGCCCTGGCGGTCCAGCTGGCCGGTTCCGGTCAGCGCGACGGCGGTCCCGGCGGCCGCCAGGCCGGCCGCGGTGACCGCCACAGCGGCGGCGCGCAGGCGCCGCCCGCCGGAGCCCCGCGGCAGGGCCAGGGCCGCCAGCAGCGCCACGGTCAGCCCGGCGGGGAACATCACCTGGGCCATCGCCAGGTCAGGAACGTAGGGGTAAAAGGTCGCCATGCTCGCGTTCGATCCGACGTCCCAGGGGGCGGCGACCACCGGCGAGACCTGCCAGTACGACTGGCTGCCGACGATGAGCTGGGTGCTGAGCGCGAGCACGAAGAACGCCGCGATGGCGGCCAGCGGGGCGGTGAACCGGCTGGGCAGGAGAGCCCCAGCGGTGAATCCCAGCGCCGAGAAGGCCAGCAGGCTCGCGGCCACGACCGCGGCCGGCCACCACAGCGGCCCGCCCCAGCTGGCCTGGTGCGCGGTCATCCCGTACAGGACGGCCAGGCAGACCAGGTACCCCACCAGGGCCCAGCAGGTGGTGGCGGCCCACGTCGGCAGCAGGCGGGCCCACCGCGGCCGGGCGGTGACCTGAATCAGTTCGGAGGTGTGGCGGCGGGCCTCCCGGGACCCCATCCACGCGGCCGCGCCGACCACCGGAGTGATGAAATCCAGGATCGCGCCGCTTTGCAGGCTGACGGCACGCATGTTCCACAAGGGCGGCAGGGCCATGGTCTTGCGGTACGTGGTGAGCCAGAACAGGGCGAAGACCACCGGCAGCATCCACAGCATGGCGTTATGGCGCAGCTCCAGGCGCAGCAGCCGGGCCGTCACCAGTGCGGCATGCCGGGGGACCGGCCGCGGCCGGGAGACGGCCGGGGCGTTCGCAGTGGTCATGACCGGCCTCCGGCCAGGACGGCGCTGTACCCGCGCTCCAGCGGCGAATCGCCTATGTCCTGGCCTTTCGCGGCGCGATCCGCACCGCGGGCGACCAGGTCAGCCGGGGTGCCGTGAAACACGATCCTGCCCTGGTCCATCAGCGCGACCTGAGCGCAGGCGGCGCCGACGTCTTCCACCAGGTGGGTGCTGACCACGACCGTGGCGCGCTGGCCGAGGTCGCGGAGCAGGCCCCGGAACACCATCCGCTGCTGCGGATCCAGCCCGGCGGTCGGCTCGTCCAGCAGCAGCAACTCCGGCTCGTTGACGATGGCCTGCGCGATCCCCACCCGGCGCAGCATCCCGCCCGACAGGGTGCGCAGCCGGGCCCTCGCCTGGCCGCCCAGCTCGACCCGTTCGACGGCCTCCGCCACCGCGGCCGGAACCCGCGCCGCGGGCATCTCCTTCAGCAGCGCGAAATACTCCACGAACTCCGCCACCGTGAAGCCCGGGTAATAGCCGAGGTTCTGCGGCAGGTACCCGAGCCGGCGCCGGATCTCCTGCCGCGGACCGTAGCGGCCCGGATCGCGGCCCAGCAGCCGCAGCCGGCCCGAGGTCGGCGGGACCGCCGTCGCCATCACCCGCAGCAGCGAGGTCTTGCCCGCCCCGTTGGGGCCCAGCAGCCCGAACACTCCCGGGCCAGCCTGCAGGTCCGCCCCCGCCACCGCCATGGTGCGGCCGAAGCGCCGGGTCAGCCCGGTGATCTCGACATTCATGATGTGCCTCCCGGGACGGGTTAGATACAGGGCGATTGGCTACCGGGCGGTGCGTGAAAGAAGCACCGTGGTTAAGGCTGTCCGCTGGGCTGGTGCCGGTCATCGCACCAGGGAGCCGGATTGGCGGTCATACCACGCAGGTAGCCCGGCCCGGCGGCAGGGCTGGTGCATACCTGGGTATGACCATGCCGGTGTGATGAGCGCTGGCCCCTGGCGGCCTACGCTGACATCGTGAAACGGATGCCTGGCTACGCACGGGTGGCGGGCAGCGCCGGCCCGGTGGCGCGCCGGGCGTGGCGCGGGCTGATCCAGGTGCTGGCCGGCCCGGACACGCCCCCGGCCTGGTGGCACCCGCCGTGGCCGCGCCGGGCCTATCTAGCGCTGAGCGTGACGGCGCTGGGGCTTTGCGTGATGAACCTGGCCAGCCTGCATGCGCAGCTCAGGGTCCCTCCCATGCCGTTCAGCTCGGTGCTCAGCATGGGGCGGATGCTGCTGGCCGTGTCGGTGGTGGTGGTGCCGCTGCTGCTGGCGGCCCGGTATCCGCTGCTGGGCTGGCGTGCCGGGTGGCTGGCGCTGCTCCTGGTCCCGCTCGTACCCGGTGAGTGGTGGGGAGGCTGGCCCTGGGGCCCGGCCCAGGTGCTGGTGCTGCTGGTGGTCTTCGGCGTGGCCGGGTTCCGCTATGGGCGGCCGGTGCTGTGGTGGATGTGGGCGCTGAGCCTTATCCCCTGGTGGATATGGCTAGTCACGGACCTGGCCGACTTGAATGGCCCACTCGGCGCCACCATCGTGTTCACCGCCGGGACGATCGTCCTGGACAGCATTAGTTCCCGGTGGCGCACCCAGCTGGACCTGGCCGCCCAGACCGAGCGCACCGAGCTGGAGCGGGCCCGGCGGGCCGTCCTGGAAGAGCGCACCCGGATCGCGCGGGAACTGCATGACGTGGTCGCCCATCACATGTCGCTGATCGCGGTCCAGGCGGAGACCGCGCCCTACCGCCTCAGCGACCTGCCCGAATCAGCCCGCGCCGAGTTCGCCTCGCTGAGCGGGGTGGCCCGCGAGGCGCTGGCGGAGATGCGGCGGCTGCTCGGCGTGCTGCGCTACGACCAGCCCGCCGGGCTCGCGCCGCAGCCCCGGCTATCAGACCTGCCCGCGCTCGTCGACGCCACCCGCCGCGCCGGGGTCGCGGTCGAGCTGGCCGTACCCCGGGCGATGGGCGACGTGCCTCCCGGCGTCGCGGTGTGCGCCTACCGGATTGTGCAGGAATCGCTGTCCAATGCCAGCCAGCACGCGCCCGGAGCGGCGGTCAGCGTGTCGGTGGGCCATGACGGCGGGGCGGTCCGGCTGCGGGTGGCCAACGGGCCTGGCGGGCCCGCCGGGCCGTCCCCGAGCGAACCCGGGCCTGGTCACGGGCTGACCGGGATGCGTGAGCGGGTCGCGCTGCTCGGCGGCTCGCTCTCGGCCGGGCCGTCGGCCGGGGGCGGCTTCGTGGTGTCGGCGGTGCTCCCGCTCGGCAAGACGGCATGACGGCCGGCGGCCCGGCGGCCAGCGGCGCGGCGGCCAGCGGCGCGGCGGCGGGCGGCGGCCCGGTGGTGGGCGACGAGGCCACACGATGCCTGATCGCCGATGACCAGGCGATGGTGCGGGAGGGCTTCGCCGCGGTCCTCGCGGCCCAGCCGGGCCTGGTGGTGGCAGGCCAGGCCGCGGACGGCGCCGACGCGGTCCGCCTGGCGCGGCACCTGCACCCCGACGTGGTCCTGATGGACGTGCGGATGCCGGTGCTGGACGGCCTGCAGGCCACCCGCCAGATCCTCGCCTCCGCAACTGGCCCGGACCGGCCGCGGGTGCTGATGCTCACCACGTTCGACCTCGACGATTACGTGTATGCGGCGTTGCGGGCCGGGGCCAGCGGCTTCCTGCTCAAGGACGCCACCGCGGCCGAACTGGTCCACGCGGTCCGCGTGGTGGCCGCCGGTGACGCGCTGCTCGCCCCCGCGGTAACCCGGCGGCTGATCGCCGACTTCGCCCGCCAGCCGCGCCCGGACCCGCCCTTCCCGGCTGCGCTCGGCGCGCTCACCCACCGCGAGTCCGAGGTGCTGCGGCTGATCGCCCGCGGCCTGTCCAACACCGAGATCAGCGACACCCTGGTCATCGCCCAGCAGACGACCAAGACCTACGTCGGCCGCATCCTGGCCAAGCTGGACCTCCGCGACCGGGCCCAGGCCGTCGTCTTCGCCTACGAAACCGGCCTCGTCACGCCCGGCGGATCAGGCCCAGCTGAACTGGGCCGCTGAGACCAGGACGGCCAGCCGGAACCCAGCCAGGTCAACACAAGATTGTGTCGGTGCCCTCAGGTAGACCACGGTCATGGGTCAGCACAGCTTTCTCCGGAGGCAGCCCGGTCCATATTTATTCCTTGAGATGTAGCAAGGGAAAAAGTATTGTGTTATCTGAGGCCCCGGCCGACCCTGTGCAGCCGCCGATCAAGGTCCCCAAGACCCCAAGCTCACAGCGAACGTTCAGTAACTGGTTAGCGGATATCCGGCGCAAGGGTGGTCATTGGCCGCTCGCGAGGAGGTAGGAACATGGACTGGTTCAGCGTCCATCTGGCCACTCGTGCACCCGAGACCCATATCGGCGGCACGGAGCTGGACGTAGCCGGGGACCGGCTCATGGACCTGCTCGCCGCGCACGATGGAGTCGTCTCCGCGGATGCCGGGGCCTGGAGCGCCACCGTCAGTGTGCAGGCCGAGCAGGCCCGATCAGCGGCGGACAGGGGCGGCGCGCTTATCGAGGCCCGGTCGTCCGAGGCCGGATTGCCCGGGTGGCCGGTCGTCCGCCTGGAGGCTGTCCGCCATGACGTACTCGAGGCCGGGAACGAACGGCCGACGCTCCCGGCCCTGGTCTCCGCTCCCGAAGCAGCGGAGATCCTGGGGGTGTCGGCCCAGCGGGTTCACGAGCTGGCCGCGGCTAATCCCCGGTTTCCCGAAGCCGCCTACGATCTCCGGACCGGGAAGCTGTGGCTGCGTGACGCGATCGTGGCGTTCGGTCAGCGCTGGGAGCGCAAGCCGGGACGGCCGCGCAAGGTAACTGCCCTGTGCCGCTGAGTCAAGGTCGCTGCGCCTGAGCCCCGGCGATCAAGACCTCGACGCCGTCGAGGATGCGGTCCAGGCCGAACCGGAACTCTTCCTGCTCGTCGAAGCCGGCCGGGTGTCCGCCGATGCGCTCGGACCAGGCCAGCCGGTGCAGCCGGGGATAGGCCTGCTCGTCGGCGAACTCGCGGAGCAGCGCCTCGTAGGTCCAGACGGGCACCGGGTGGCCGGCGTCGGCGGCCGCCGCGGCCGCCTGCGCGGCCCGGGCCGCGTCGTGCGCCATCCGCGCCTCGCTCAGCGTGTACGAGCTGAGCAGGCCGATGACCCGGAGCTTGTCCGCGTCGGCCAGGCCGGTCCCGTCCATCGCCTCCAGCCCGCGCTCCACGAACGCCAGCGAGTTGGGCGCCATCGGCGGCGCGGCCATCGGCATCTGGGTGATCCACGGATGCCGGTCGATCATCTCGCGCTGGATCATGGCCCACGTCCGCAGCCGCGACCGCCAGTCATCCCCGGTCAGCACGATGTCCTCGGCGCCCTGCGCGCTCCCGTTCCACATCAGCTGGAGTAGCTCGTCCTTGCTGGTGACGTGCCGGTACAGCGACATCGTGGTGAACCCGAGCTGCTCGGCGACGTGCGCCATGGAGACCGCGTCGAGTCCCTCGGCGTCAGCCAGCCGGATGGCCGCCCCGACGATCGCGTCCACCGACAGGCCCGGCTTCGGCCCGCGCTGGCCCCGCCCGCGGCGGCCCCAGAGCAGGTCCAGGCCGGGGGGCAGCGGCGGGGACGGCTCCGCAGGCACGGGCTCCGCAGGTCACGGGCTTCCGCAGGCATCAGGCCGCTCCGCAGGCACGGGCTCCGCAGGCATCGGCTCCTCCCTCATCCCGCCACCTTACGGGGGCGCCGCGCCCCGGCCGGGCGCCGCGCGATACCCGCTTGACGGTAACTGTGTACGGCGCATACGATTCAGTGTATGACATACACAGTTAAGGCCGAGGGCATCTGCAAGTCCTTCGGCGGCCACACCGTCCTGGATCACGTGGACCTGGCGGCCGGGACCGGCTCGGTGCTCGCCCTGCTCGGCCCGAACGGCGCGGGCAAGACGACGATGATCCGGATCCTGGCCACCCTGATGCGCCCCGACGCGGGGACCGCCACCATCGCCGGGCACGACCTGCGCACCGACCCGGCCGGGGTCAAGCGGTCGATCAGCCTGACCGGGCAGTTCGCCGCGGTGGACGAGGTGCTGACCGGCCGGGAGAACCTGGAGATGATGGCCCGGCTGCTGCGCCTGCCCCGGCGGGCGGCCCAGGGACGGGCCGCGGAACTGCTGGCCGAGTTCGACCTGGCCGACGCGGCCGACCGGCGGGCCGCCAAGTACTCAGGCGGCCTGCGGCGGCGGCTGGACCTGGCCATCAGCATGATCGCCCGGCCCCCGCTCGTGTTCCTGGACGAGCCGACCACCGGGCTCGACCCGCGCAGCCGCGAGCAGGTCTGGAGCACGGTCCGGCGCCTGGTCGACGAGGGGGTCACGGTCCTGCTGACCACCCAGTACCTGGAGGAAGCGGACCAGCTCGCGGACACGGTCGCGGTGCTCGACCACGGCCGGGTCGTGGCCCGCGGCACACCGGACGAGCTGAAGGCCAGGCTCGGCGCGGAGGTCGTCCGGCTCCAGTTCACCGACCTGGCCGGCTACGAGCGGGCGCTCCGCGAGCTCGACCCGGTGCGGGCCGACGGCCGGCTGCACACCATCGACGTGGCCACCGGCGGCACGGCGCGCGAGGTCCTCCAGATCCTGGGCCGGCTCCAGCAGGCCGGCGCGCCCGCGCACAAGGTGTCCACCTACCGCCCCAGCCTGGACGACGTGTTCCTGTCCGTCACCGGCGCCGCCGGCGACGGGTCAGCCGCCCACCCCGCAGCCCAGCACGAAGCGAAGGAGATGGCCCGATGAGCATGGCCTACGCGCTCACCGACTCGCGGGTGATGGTCACCCGCTGCGTCCGCCGGTCGCTGCGCGACCCGGAAGCGTTCTTCACCGCGCTGATGCTGCCCGTGGTGCTGATGCTGCTGTTCGTGTACGTGTTCGGCGGCGCGTTCAACGCCGGCGGGAGCTACGCCAACTACGTGGTGCCCGGCCTGATCGTGCTGTGCGCCGGGTTCGGCGCGGGCACCACCGCCGTCGCGGTGGCCACCGACATGAGCAACGGCATCGTGGACCGGTTCCGGTCCATGCCGATCAGCGGCTCCCTGGTCCTGGTCGGCCACGTCGTGGCCAGCCTGGCCCGCAACCTCGTGGCCACCGCCCTGGTCATCGGCGTGGGCCTGGCGGTCGGCTGGCGCCCGACGGCGGGCGGGGCCGGCTGGGCCGCGGCCGCCGCCATGATCGTGTTCTTCGTGCTGGCCCTGTCCTGGCTGGCCGCCGCGGTCGGCCTGCTGGCGGGCAGCGCCGAGGCGGCGAACTCGTTCACGTTCGTGCTCATGTTCCTGCCCTACGTCAGCACGGCGTTCGTGCCCGCCCAGACCCTGCCGGGCTGGATGCGCGGGTTCGCGGAGCACCAGCCGTTCACGCCCATCGTGGAGACCATGCGCGGCCTGTGGATGGGGCGCACCTCGACCGGCGCCGCCGTGGGTCACGAAGCGTGGATCGCCTGCGCCTGGTGCGCGGCATCCTGGCGGTGTCACTCGCCGCGGCGTCCTGGCTGTTCCGGCACCGGACCGCGGCCTGAGCGGCGGGCCAGGCCTGGCGGGCGCGCGCCGCACCAGGCGCGCGCCGCGTTCTGCTGCCAGGCCGGCGTCTCCCGGCGGAGCCGGGCGGTGAACGCGTCCCAGGCGGCGGGGGTGAAGGTCAGCGCGGGGCCGGCCGGGTCCTTGGAATCGCGGACGGCGACCACGCCGGGCAGGTTGACCGCGACCTCCACGCAGTTCCCGGCATTAGAGCTGACGACGCCTTACGCCAGTCGGCACTGGTCAGGTCCATGTGTCTCTCACCTCAGCGATCAGGTCGAGCGAAGCCCGCGGGGGCAGGGCCTCTGCCCGCAGGGTATCGAAGACCTGGTCGCACGCCCTCACGATGTCGGGGTGGTCCGCGATCTGGCCCTGCGCGGCCGTGTCCAGGTACACCACGTCCGGTCCCTCGCGGAACTCGGCGATGGCGAACGCGCCGGACACCCCACGTGCGCACCCGCCGAGGCCGGCACGACCAGCACCTTGACCTTGGGCTCCTGGACGCCGCGCAGGAGGTGGTCGAGCTGCTGCACGCATCGATCTTCGGCGCCGCCAACCCGGCGCCGCAGTGCTCCCTCGTCCATGATCGCCCACAGCATCGGCGGGTCCCGCCGCTCAAGATCTCCTGCCGCTGATGCCGGGCATCTCACCTGCTCCTCGACCTGCTCCTCGCTCGTGTCGTCCGGCAATACGCCACGAGCACCGCCCGGGCGTACGCCGGCCGTCTGGAGGAGCCCGGGAACAACAGGGCAGCTCCCAGGACCGCAGCGACAGCGCCTCACGCTCGATGCTCGGCCATTCCCGGAACCACGGCGGCCAGACCTGCCGGTGCAGCTGATCCCTCAGGTGCGCCCGCAACCGCAGCAGCGCACCGCCGGTACCCAGCTCCCCGACCACGTCGCAGCGGGCGGTGAAGTCCTCGGTGGGCATCCGCCGCGCGGTCTCCACCGCGCCGACCAGGGCGGCCGAGTAGCCGATCCGCTCGCCGAGCTGCTCCTGGCTCAGCCCCGCGGCCGTCCGGTAGTGCCGCAGCTCCGCGCCGAACAGCGCGAGCGGGCTCGCACCCGCCTCAGGGTCCCGTAACGCCATCGCGTTCCTCCTCCGCGTGCGTCCCTACCGCGCCCTACAACCGCGCGGGCTGATCTGACCGGTTCGCTGACCGTGCGCGCTCCCTAGCGCCCCGTAGGCAGATAACGAAAACCTAGTCCGTGCCAGCCCTTCGCGACCAACCAGATTGGAGGCCCGGATGTCAACGCGCGCCGCCGCCCGCGTTCCGGCCCGGTCCAGCGCCATGGCCGGGCCGGCCGCCCCCGCCGGGTCCCTGGCCCAGATCGCCGGTCAGGGTGCGCGGCTGGTGGCCAGCCCCCGGCGGCGGGTCTTTCCCGGCCGCCCGGACCAGGTCCGCCAGGCCCGCCGGTTCGTGGCCCGGGCCCTGGCAGGCTGCCCGGCGGCGGACGACGCGGTGCTCTGCGTATCCGAGCTGGCCAGCAACGCGATCCAGCACACCCGCTCCGGCCAGGGCGGCCGGTTCGAGGTCCTGGTCTGGCGGGGCCGTGTCTCGGCCTGCGTGGCGGTCATCGATGAAGGTGCGCCGCACGGCCCCGCGCCCCGCGCGCCCGGGCCGGAGGACCTGGCCGAATCCGGTCACGGGCTGCGCGTGGTCACCGACCTCGCGGCCACCTGGGGCCAGCAGGAACTCGGCCCGGCCGGCTTACCCGGCCGCGCCGTCTGGTTCCAGCTGGCCTGGCCTGCTGATGCACTGCCGGGTGCCGCAGCGGGCCACGTCCGCCCCGTCCGGTGACGCCCTCGTTCAGGGAGTCTGTGCGGCGGCGTTCCCCCGGGCGGGAAGTAGCCTGCGGAACTCGGCGGCCAGGGCGGCGGCCCCGTCCTGCAGGGCGCTGATGCCGGGGCCGGCCAGCAGCAGTGACCTCGACGCGCTGGGCATGACCCGGTCGGGGCAGGACGCGAAGACCTGGGCCACGTCCTCGGGGGTCGCCCCCTGCGCGCCGACGCCGGGGGCCAGGAACAGCGCCTGGGCACGGGCCAGGTCGAGCTCAGGCTCGATGCGGGCCGGCCCGATCACGGCACCGACCGGGCCGATCTCGCCCCCCGCCAGCATCCGGTTCAGGGCCCCGATCTCGCCCAGCAGCGCTTCATCGACCTGGCGGCCGCCCTCGCCGCGGGCGGACTGGATCGCCCGGCCCTCCGGGTTGGAGGAACGGGTGACGACCAGCAGGCAGCTCCCGGCCTGGTGGGCCCGCGAGACGAAGGCGTCCATGGCCGCCAGCCCGAGATAGGGGTGGACGGTGACGGCGTCGGCCTCCAGCGGGGCGGCCGGGCCGAGGAACGCCTCCGCGTAGGCGTCGTTGGTGCTGCCCACGTCGCCGCGCTTGACGTCCAGGACGACCAGCAGCCCGGCGCTCCGGGCTTCTGCGATGAGCCGGCTGAGCGTCCGGAACCCACGCCAGCCGTGCCGCTCGAAGAAGGCGGACTGAGGCTTGACCAGTCCCACGGTCCCGGACGCGGCGTCGAGCATGATGTCGGCGAAGCGATCCAGGCCATCCGGGTCATCGCCCAGCCCCCACGCCTGGAGCAGGGCTCCCGATGGGTCCAGGCCCCACACCAGCGGCCCGGGGCCAGACCGCGCCCGGGCGAACCGGGATGCGAACGTGTCAGCCACGGCCCCATTCTCGCGCATCACGGACGAGCGGGGGCCGCCGAAAACCAGGCGGTGCTGGCAGGCGTGATCCCCTATCCTCTGGGCGTGGCGCACGATGAACGCGGAGTAACCGCGCAGAGCGAGGACTTCTCGGCCTGGTACAACGAGGTCGTCTTCAAGGCCGAGCTGGTGGACCGCGGCCCGGTCCGGGGCACGATGGTGATCCGCCCCTACGGATACCGGATGTGGGAGCTGCTGCAGGCCGACATCGACCGGCGGATCAAGGAAACCGGTCACGTCAACGCCTACTTCCCGCTGCTCATCCCGCAGAGCTACCTGCAGCGCGAGGCCGAGCACGTCGAGGGTTTCGCGCCGGAGCTGGCGGTCGTCACCCACGCCGGCGGCAAGGAGCTGGAGGAGCCGCTCATCGTCCGGCCGACCTCGGAAACGATCATCGGCGAGATGATGGCCAAGTGGATCGGCTCGCACCGGGATCTGCCCTTGCTGCTCAACCAGTGGGCCAACGTGGTCCGCTGGGAGATGCGGCCGCGGATGTTCCTGCGCACCACCGAGTTCCTGTGGCAGGAGGGTCACACCGCGCACGCCGATGAGGCAGACGCCATGCGGGAGACCCTGCTCGCGCTCGACCTCTACGAGCAGGTGTCCAGGGACATGGCCGCCATGCCGGTGATCGCGGGGGAGAAGACGGCGGGCGAGCGGTTCCCCGGCGCCAGGCGGACCTACACGGTCGAGGCGATGATGCGCGACGGGCGGGCGCTGCAGTCTGGCACGTCGCACTACATGGGCACGAACTTCGCCCAGGCCTTCAGCATCCAGTACGCCGCGGAGAGCGGCGAGCTGGAGCTGTGCCACACCACGTCGTGGGGCATGAGCGCCCGCATGATCGGCGGAGTGATCATGACCCACGGGGACGACAAGGGCCTCGTCCTGCCGCCGCGGCTGGCCCCCTACCAGGTGGTGATCGTCCCGATCGGCCGCGGCGAAGCGGCCGACCAGGTGCTGCCGCCCGCCCGGGAACTGGCGGCCCGGCTGCGCGACGCCGGTATCCGCACGCACGTGGACGACCGGCCGCAGCTCTCCCCGGGGTTCAAGTTCAACGACTGGGAGATGCGCGGCGTCCCGATCCGGCTGGAGCTCGGGCCGCGGGACCTGGCCGCGGGCACGGCGCTGATGGCCACCCGGCTGGGTCACGAGAAGACGCCGGTCCCGCTGGACTCCGCCCCGGCCCGGCTCAGCTCCGAGCTGACCGCCTTCCAGGACCTGCTGCTGCGGCGGGCGACCGAGTTCCGCGATCAGCGGACCGTCACGGCGGACACCTGGGACGAGTTCGCCGCGGCGGTCGCGGCCGGCTGGGCCCGGGCCCTGCACTGCAGCTCGCCCGCGTGCGAGGACGACATCAAGGCCGCCACGTCCGCCACGCCGCGCGTCATCCCCGCCGGCGGCGAGCCGGAGCAGGGGACCTGCATCCGGTGCGGTCAGCCATCCGCCTACGGCACCCGCGTCATCTTCGGCCGCGCCTATTAGGCTCGAAGAGACTTCGGCCGGCCAGGGGGGAACATCGTGCCCAGCGTGACTGTCGAGCGGATCGCCCTCGTGCAAGCCCACATTGGCGAGGCGGTCACCAGGACCTCCGCCAGCAGCACCTTGCCGGGGCCGGAACAGGACAGGCTGTTAGCTCAGGGCTGCGCCGAAGCATGCGACCTGCTCAAGGACTGGCTGGCCGACGCCTGGTGGGACCAGGCCCGCCCCGCAAGTGACATCCCCATCAGGGACCTGGTGCCCACCCAGAAGGAGCTGGCCAGCTTTCTCGGCCCGGCGCTGAAGGATGCCCTGGCCCGGGCCAGCCAGGGCGGGGTCGTGGTCCCGGAGTCGCTCGTGGACGAAGCACGCGAGAAGGTCGCAGCCACGGCCCGGCGCTTTCCCCGGATGGGGCGCCAGCAGTTGTTCAGCCAGGCGGCTGACCGGGTGAAGTCCCTTCAGGCGGAAGTGTGCGGGCTGGCGAGCCAGATCGGCGACGCGTCACGTCCCGCCGGGAGCCCGGCCTGGCGGCGGAAGGCCCGGAAAGCACTCGGCAAGGTCAGGGGGCTTCTCCTGGCGGTGACCCTGGCCATGGCGGGGGCCGGTCCTCATGCCGTAGCCCACAACGCCGTCGAATGGGGCGACGCGACGGTCCGGGCGGTCGAGGTGATCACGGTTCATTACATCGCTGACCGCGCCGAGCCGGGCCTGCGGGTGGCCCCGCCCTACTCGGGACCCCGAATCCACTGAGCGTTTCACCGGCCCGGCGGCTGGTACCTCTGGACGGCGAAGAAGAAAGGGCCGCCTTCGGGCAGCGAGACGACACACTGGCCGACCATCAGGCTGGATAGCACCCAGTCTTCGATCACGTTTCCCGCGACGACGAGCTGCTGAACCCCTTCCGTCCTGACATGGGCGTTGATGGTGATCTGCTTGCGGTTGGCGCCGAAGCGCTGGCGCACCAGCTCACGGCTGGCGTCATCCATGAGCCGGAAGGCCAGGACACTGCCAAAACCGGACAGGATGCTGGACCCGCTCTCCGCCCCGTAGGCCTTGAGGACCTGGTTGACGTTCTGCGTTCCGACGATGAACTTCAGCCCCAGGGACCGGCCGAAATTGATGCCGTTACTGATGTGGGCCAGCTGGGGCAGGAGCGCGAATTCATCGAGAACGAAGAACACGTTCCCGGGCGATTTGGCCCGGCCCAGGCCGAGTGCCTCCTTGATCGCCATGTCAATAAGAACGCGGTACACCGGGAGCAGGCGGTTCCCTGACGCTATGTCGTACTCGACGAAGAGCGCCCGGGCGCCCTTGCCGCGTATGAAGTTGCGCACCGAGAAAGAGCCGGGCAGGCGGAAGACCCCGGAGAACGATTTGTTCAGCGTCTGCTGCAGGAAGGCCAGGATGTCCTCGGGCCTGCGGTCCCCCTCGAGGTACCGGGCCACCCCGGCCAGGTGCGGGTTTTCCGCGACGTCCAGGAATTCGAGCAATTCCTCGGCGGGCAATTCGAGCTGGCTTCGCAGATCCGCATTGGAATAATTCTTGCCTTGCCCGGACATGGCCTCCACCACGGCCGCGAAGATGTCCCGGGCGGCCATCGCGAAGAAGATGTTCTCGCGCTCCTGCTCCAGGGCCTCGCCGAACACGGTGGAGGCAATCTCGTGGACCTGCTCGGCGCGCTCGTGGGCGTCCGGCTCCAGCAGGTCGCAGAACAGGTTCCACCGTACCCCGCCCTGGTCTTTATCCGGGGTGCTGGAGATAACGGCGTCCCCGTCGCGGTAGAAGTTATCCAGGAAATCCCCCTTCGTGTCGAAGATAACGAAGATGTCGTCCCTTCCGGCGCTCCGCCGCAGCGGGTCGAGCAGCTGGTACATCGCATTCGACTTGCCGGTGCCGATCCCGCCGAGGAAGAGCACGTGGCGGCTGAGGTACTCGGCATCGAACCAGAGGCGCCCGAACTGCCCGGGCACCATGGCCAGCATGGGCTGGCCCTCGTTCCGGGGGCCAACGTCCTGCGGCGGCGCCTGGACGGTCATTCCCTCCAGCAGGGACACCTTGGCCCACGCCTGCTCCTCTGCCGGACCACGGGCGCTGGGCATGGATGTCACGCTGGTGGCCTTTCCGGCTTACCCGCGGGCAGGCTGCTGGTCATGTTCCCGGCCGTAATGGTCGTAGGCGAGATCGCCCCGGGTCTGGATGTCGAGGATCAGGGCGCCCAGCTCGCTGATGATCTGGCTGGAGTCCCGCCCGGGGTAGCCGTCGAGCACGTCGAACACGGTGAAGATGCCGAACAGGGAGAAGAACGGGGCACCGAGCGCCTGGGTCAGGCTGCCGATGAAGCCACGCCGGGTCTGGAACGTCCCGAACGAGATCGGGCTGTGCCCGTCGTTGCGGGAATTGATGATCACCCCGGTGCTGCCGCGCCTGGCTGCGCCCCCCACCAGCGCGATGACGCAGATGACGGCCAGGATGAACCAGAAGATCGCTACTGGGGGGAACACGAAGAGAGCAGACAGGCCGAACAGCAGGAAGATGCAGGTCAGGAAGAAGAGGGCCAGGCTCACCCGGCGGGAGACGTACGCGGTAATGCCGGTGATGTCGGCCACGTTGGTCTGCTGTATGAGTGTGCTGCCGCGCTGCGTGCCCCGGCCCCTGGCCTTGGCGTAGAAGACCACCCGGGAATCGGTGACGTAGAGGATGCCTTCACCGTGGGCCCGGTTACGCAACTGCACGGCCCCGTACTCCCGCAGTACGCGCTCCTGGTAGCCGAGCAGGATGGGCGATCCGCGCAGGACCGCGGGGCTGGGCGGAGCAGGCGGGCCGGGAGCAGGAGAGGGGCTGGGAGGAGGAGACGGGCTGGGAAACGCCTCCGCCGCCCTGGGGGCGGGTGTCCCGGCCGGTCCCATTCCGGCTGGCCCGCCGGGCCAGTGACGGTCGAGCGGAGCACCGGGCTGCGGGACGGGGAGCGTGCCCGGGGCCACCGCCGGCGGCCCCGCGTCCGCCCGTCCCATGTCGGGCGGCCCCATGTCGGGCGGCCCCATGTCCGGCGGCCCCAGGTCAGGCGGGCCCAGGTCAGGCGGGCCCAGGTCAGGCGGGCCGGTGACCCAGGGATCGCCTTGCGCCTCCCGGGAGTAGGGCGCACGGTAACCGGCCGTATCCCCGCTGGTCCCGGTCTCCACCGGGGTGCCGCAGAAATCACAGAAACTCGACGAAGGATCGATCGTCCTGCTGCAATTAGAGCACGTCATTTAACTAACCCTTTCGGCGGTCCCCGGTCACCGGCTGCTGATGCTGCTCAGGACACCTGACGAATGCTCGACTTGGTGATGACGCCATTAACGACGGTGTAGGTACCCTGGTAGACTTTTGTGGTACCGTCGGCCTGGAGTGCGGACAGGCCGGCGGTCACGACACTGCCCTTGACCGAGATAATAGTGACGACATCATGAACAGTGCCCTGGAAGCCGGCGACATAGGCCGCGAAGGAAGGGCTGAAGTTACTGCCACCCAGCCGCCAGGCTTTCGCGTAATGCCCATGATTAATGGCCGCGAAGTATTCCTTCACGATGATGACGGCCGTGGTTACGGGCGGGCCAGTGGCACTGGCTGTGGCCGTGGCCGATGCGGTCGGGCTCCCTGATCCCGCCGAGTTGGGAGCGGGTGGCGAGCTGGACCCGCCAGAGCCCGCAATTCCGGAAGCCGCAGTGGACACCGGCCGCGTCGGGATCTGTTTCGCCGCGGCGGCCTGCCTGACCCCGAAGATGGCGCGCGGCCAGTGAGTCTGCCACCCGACGACCGCCAGCGTCCCAGCCAAAAGGACGATGGCTAGTGGCACGGCGACCGGAAACCACCCAGATCGCCCTCGCCTGGCGCCCGGGGCCGTTTCGTACACTGGCGGCTCTGGGCCAATGTTGACCGGCCCGGGATCGGTGTCCCGGCTGCGGTCCACCGATTCCTGCCCGGAAGAAACCTCGAGCGGGGAACCACAATTGCGGCAAAAGCGGGCTAAATCCCTATTTTGCTCTCCGCACGCAGCACACCGCTGGTCACCAGCCAAGGCTGAAACACCCCCCAAGCCCTCCAAAATCAAAAGTACGCCATACCGCAGCCAGCGCGCAATGGCAGATTTTGTGCCTCTATCCGGCCGGCGCGATCGGCTGGATCACCCGGTCTGCCTGCGGGCCGGGTGGGCGCGGTCCGGGACCGAGCCGGCTGGGAGGGCGCCGCTGGACGAAGCGGGCCCTGACCCGCTAGCGCAGGGTGCCGAAGGCGCGCCAGGTGAGGGCGCTGACCGCGGTGCTGGCGGCCAGGCCGAGCCAGAGCGGGGCGTCAGGCCGGCCACCGTGGTGAGCAGGCCGCCCAGGGCCGCGCCGGCCAGCATCCCGCCGTTGCTGACCGCCCGGTAGGCGCCCTGGACCCGGACCAGCATCCCGGGCGGGGCCAGGGACTGCCGCAGCGCCGCGCCCACGGACGAGAACAGGGTCAGGTTCGCGGCCAGGAAGGCCAGCAGCGCGGCCGCCGCCCCCGGGCTCCGGGTGAGCAGCAGGCCCAGGTAGCTGAGCGCTTCCAGGACGAGTTCTGCCCGCAGCGCCGGGCCCGCGCCCACGGCCGGGATCACCCGGCCCGCGGCCAGGCCGCCGGGCAGGCCCCCGGCGGCTATCACCGCCAGCAGCACGCCGTAGCCGAGCGGGCCGCTGCCCAGCCGGGCCCGGGCGAACAACGTGAACACCGAGAACAGGGCACCCAGCCCCAGGTTGGACAGGGCCGCGGCCAGGGCCAGCGCACGGAGCGGCCGGTGCCCGGGCAGCCAGGCCAGGCCCTCGCCCAATGGATGCCCGCCAGGTGCCGCGGGGGACCCGGGCGGATGCGCCCGCGCCGGCGGGCAGGGCACCCAGGGCCCAGGGGAGTTGCTCCGCGGCGGGCAGCCCGGTCAGGCGGAGCGGGCTGCGGGTCAGCGACAGGGCCAGCAGGGCGCCCGCGACCTGGGTGACGCTGTCCCCGAGGCCGGAGATCGTGGCCGCGGACGCGAGCCGGCGGAACGCGGCGGGCGCGATAGCGGGCTGGGTGGCCCTGGCTGCGGGGGAGCCAGGCGGGGCGGCCCCGGTCCCGCGAAGCCGGGGGGCGGGCACAGGCGCCAGGAACGGCCGGTCATGAGCCCCGATGCTGGGGCTGGCCCCGGGGGCAAAGTCAACCGGCACGGCGTCCATTTACGAATTGATGATGCCTTTTGTGCATCCAGCCTCTAGCAAAACAGCACCAGTTACCGGCAGAGTGGGGGAGGCAAAAGCGGACATACCACATCTCGATGGGGAGAGGCGACATGTTGGGCAGCTCACCAACTGCCGCCCCCGCGGCCCGGGCCGCGGCGGCTTTCGCGCCGCCGGTGCCGTCCGGTGTCCCGCCGCACACCCGGCCGGCGGGCTCGCTGACCCAGCTGGCCTGGCACGGCGCGTGGCTGGTCACCACGCCGAAACGGCGCGTGTTCCCGGGGCGGCCGGACCAGGTCGCGCAGGCCCGCCGGTTCGTGGCCCGGGTCCTGGACGGCTGTCCCGTGGTGGACGACGCCCTGCTCTGCGCGTCGGAACTGGCCAGTAACGCGATCCGGCACACCCGGACCGGCCTGAGCGGGAAATTCCAGGTCCTCGTGTGGTGCGGGCGGACGTCCGCGTGCGTGGCCGTGCTGGACGACGGGTCCGCCACCACCCCCACGCCGTCCCCGGGCCCGCCCGGGAGGCTCGCGGAATCCGGGCACGGGCTGCTCACCGTCCAGACGCTGGCGGCCTGGTGGGGCCACCACACCTACCGGGACGGTTCCACCCGCGGCACGGCCGTGTGGTTCCGGCTCGACTGGAATCCCGCCTGACGCCGGAGCATTGCTCAAACCGGGTAGCGCGGGCAGGTGCGGAGGACCTGCCCGAGCGGCCGGTGCAGGTCAGGGCGATGCCAACCGTTCATGATCATTTGAATAACGCCACGTTTGAATAAGACACGGAACGTCACCAATAATGGCTCACCGTTAATTTGCGGTCCATTTACCATTGATGGCGGGGCCAGAAGGGCCGGGCCGGGGCGGTCTTCGTTGCGGAATGGCCTGGGGTTTTAAGGCCTAGCGGGCGCGCTCGGCGAGCCAGGCGTACCAGGCCGGCAGGCCCTCGCCCGAGGTGGCCGAGAGAGGCAGGATCCGCGCGCCGGGGCTGATCAGCCGCAGGTCCCGCGCGTGCCGCCCGGTGTCGAAATCCACGTACGGCAGCAGGTCCACCTTGGTCAGCAGGACCAGGTCCGCGCCGCGGAACATCTGCGGGTACTTGACCGGCTTGTCGGCGCCCTCGGTGACCGAGGACAGCACCACGCGGGCCGCCTCGCCCAGGTCGAACAGGGCCGGGCAGACCAGGTTCCCGACGTTCTCGATGACCAGCACCGAGCCGGGGCGCGGGTCGAGCGCGCGCAGCCCGCGGGCCACCATGCTGGCGTCCAGATGGCAGCCCGCGCCCGTGTTGATCTGCGCGACCGCGCAGCCCGCCGCCTCGATGCGGGACGCGTCCAGCGTGGTCTCCTGATCGCCCTCGATCACGGTCAGGCCCAGCCCGGGGCCGGCCTCGCGGGCGGTGCGCTCCAGCAGCGTCGTCTTGCCGGCCCCCGGTGAGCTCATCAGGTTGACGGCCAGGATGCCGCGGGCGGTGAGCCAGGCCCGGTTGTCCCCGGCCAGGCGGTCGTTCTTGGCCAGGATGTTCTGCTGGATCTGGACGGTGCGGCCGTCCAGCCCGTGCTCGTGCGCGGGCCCGCCGTGGTCGTGGTCGTGGCTGGGCGCGTGATCGGTTCCGTGGTCATGGCCGTCCGCGTGGTCGTGGCCGTCCGGGCCGAGCTGGCCCGGGCCGAACACCCGGACGCCGGCCACGCCGCAGCCGCAGGTCGCGCACATGTCACACCACCTCCACGGACGTGATCCGCAGTTCCTGGCCGGCCAGCACGGCCACGTCGGCGCTGCCGCAGGCACACAGCGCGATCACGTCAGCCGGCTCGAACTCCGCGCCGCAGTCCCGGCACCGGCAGCGGGCCGCGGGCTGGATGATGTCCAGCCGTGCGCCCTCCAGCGTCGTGCCCTCGGTGACCAGGTCGAAGCAGAACCGCACGGAGTCCGCGACCACCCCGGACATGGCCCCGATCTCCAGGTGCACGCAGGCGATGGGCGTGCCGGGCAGCCGCTCGGTCACCGCCTGCACCACCCCCTCGGTGATCGCCAGTTCGTGCACGGTGCCCCCGTCAGCAGATGCGCGGCAGTGGGTCACCGACCAGCAGGTCCACGATGCGGGTCCCGCCGAACGCGGTGTTCAGCAGGACCAGGCCCGGCGGGTCCGCGGTGATGTGACCGATGATCGCGGCGTCCGCGCCCAGCGGGTGGGCCCGCAGCGCGGCCAGGGCCTTGTCCGCCTCGCCGCCGTCGACCACGGCGACCATGCGGCCCTCGCAGGCCACGTACATGGGGTCGATGCCGAGCAGTTCGGAGGCGCCGCGCACCACGGTGCTCACCGGGATCGCGTCCTCGTTGACCAGCACGCCGACCCCGGCCGCCGTGGCCACCTCGTTGAGGATGGTCGCCACGCCGCCGCGGGTGGCGTCGCGCAGCGCGCGGACGCCGGGGGTGGCCGCCAGCAGGTCCGCGATCAGCCCGTTGAGCGCCGCGGTGTCGGAGGTGATGTCGGCCTCGATGTCCAGCTCGCCGCGGGCCAGCATGATGGTCACGCCGTGCTCGCCGATCGGGCCGGACACGATCACCGCGTCGCCGGGCCGGGCGTTGGCCACGCCGAGCGACATGTCGTGCTCGATCACGCCGACGCCCGCGGTGTTGATGTAGCAGCCGTCGGCCTTGCCCCGCTGCACCACCTTGGTGTCCCCGGTGACCACCTGCACCCCGGCCACCTGGGCCGCGGCCTTCATCGAGGCCACGATCTCGACCAGGTCGGTGACCGGGAAGCCCTCCTCCAGGATGAACCCGGCGGACAGGTAGAGCGGGGTCGCGCCGGACACGGCCAGGTCGTTCACGGTGCCGTTGACCGCGAGGTCGCCGATGTCACCGCCGGGGAAGAACAGCGGCGAGACCACGTAGGAGTCGGTGGTCAGCGCGACCCGGCCGCCGTTCACGTGCAGCTGCGCGGAGTCTTCCAGGGGCTCCAGCAGCGGGTTGCTGAACGCGTCCACGAAGACCGCCTCGACCAGGGTCCTGGTGGCCTTCCCGCCGGCCCCATGGGACATGGTGATCCGGTCCTCGCGGACCCGGGGCCGCCGGCGCCGCGCCCGGTCGATCCGGTCGAGCACCTGCTGCTCACGGTCGGAAGTCCGGCCGGCCTGCCCGGTGCTGGCCGGCTCTGGGCCGGCGTGCTCCTCGTGCTCGCGCAGGGCCTGGTCGACCCAGCTGCCCCGGCCGGTGCCGGTCTCGGTCATGAGATGCTCACTTCCACCACCCGGCGGCGGTTCATCCGGCCGAAGTTGTAGTAGGCGGCGCAGGCGCCCTCCGGGGAGACCATGCAGGTGCCGATGGGGGTCTCCGGCGTGCACGCGGTGCCGAACACCTTGCACTCCCACGGCTTCAGCACGCCCTTGAGCACCTCACCGCACTGGCAGGCCTTCGGGTCGGCGACCCGGACGCCGGGCACCTCGAAGAGCAGTTCCGCGTCGTACTTGGCGAACTCGGGGCGGACCCGCATCGCCGAGTGCGAGATGAAACCGAGCCCCCGCCACTCGAAGTACGGGCGCAGCTCCAGGACCTGGTTGATCGCGTTCAGCGCGGCCAGGTTGCCGTCCCAGGGCACCACCCGGGTGTACTGGTTCTCCACCTCGCTGCGGCCCTCGGACAGCTGGAGCATCAGCATGTAGATGGACTGCAGGATGTCCAGCGGCTCGAACCCGGCCACCACCACGGGCTTGCCGTAGTCGCGGGCGATGAACTCGTACGGGCGGCAGCCGATCACCGTGGACACGTGACCCGGGCCGATGAACCCGTCCAGGCGCAGGTCGGGCGAGTCCAGGATGGCCTTGATGGCCGGGATGATCGTGACGTGGTTGCAGAAGATGGAGAAGTTGTCCAGCTTCTCGGCGGCCGCGCGGAGCACGGTCATCGCGGTGGACGGGGTGGTGGTCTCGAACCCGATGGCCATGAACACGACCCGCTTGTCCGGGTTCTGCCGGGCGATCTTCAGCGAGTCCAGCGGGGAGTACACCATGCGGATGTCGGTGCCCTGCGCCTTGGCGTCGAAGAACGAGCCCTGGCTGCCCGGGAACCCGCATCATGTCCCCGAACGAGGTCATGATGGTGTCCGGCTGGGACGCCAGCGCCATCGCGTCGTCCACCCGGCCCATCGGGATGACGCAGACCGGGCAGCCGGGGCCGTGCACCAGCGTGATCGACTCGGGCAGGTAGTCCTCGAGCCCGTGCTTGTAGATGGTGTGCGTGTGCCCGCCGCACACCTCCATCAGCTTGTACTGCCGCCCGGGCTCGCACAGCCCGGCGATCTTCGCGGCCAGGGCGTGCGCCTTGTCCGCAGAGCGGAATTCGTCAACGAAGCGCATACTGCCCCCCTCTACTCGATTTGGGATGCCTGGAGGGCTTCCAGCTCGTCCGCGTAGGCCTGGCCGATACCCTCCAGGAACTGCAGCGCGGCCGCCGCCTCAGCCTCGTCGATCTTGGATAGCGCGAAGCCCACGTGAATGAGGACCCATTCCCCCGGCTTCGGCAGGTCGTCGGAGAGCAGCCCGACATTGATCACCCGCCGGACCCCGCTGACGTCCACCCTGGCCAGGTCGGGCTGATCGGGCAGGAACTCGATCACCTCGCCTGGGATGCCAAGGCACATGCGATCACCTCTTCGCAGGTCTACGAGTGAGTGTTCTGGCCGGCTGTCACCAGCCGGGTAATCATGGCCACGGCCTCGTCCACCGCGGCCGTCACCGGGGCGCTCAGCCCGATCCCCTCCTCCAGGGTGGCAGGCTCGCAGCCCACCACCAGCACCCGCCCGGCGTCCCCGCCGAGCGAGCCAGCCAGGCTGAGCACCAGGTCTGGCTGCATGCCGTGCGCGTTGAACAAGCTCAGCTGGGCGGCGTCGCCCTGGCCCTGGCCGCCCTGGCCCGCGTCCCGCTCGGGCTCGATCAGGTAGACGGTGCCGGGCGCGTCACCACGCTGCGCGGTGTCGACCAGGATCGTCGTGTCGAATCCCTCGGCCAGGTCGTAGGCGAGGTGCATGCCGCGGATGCCGTAGTCGGTGACCCGCACCCCCTCGGGGAACTGCTCGCGGGCCAGCCGCCGTGCCACCTCGACGCCGAAGCCGTCGTCGCCCAGGAAGATGTTGCCCAGGCAGGCCACGAGCGTGCGTCCCGTGGTGGCGGGCAGGCCCGCGGCCTCGCTCACGCCGGTCACCCGGCCCCGGCCAGCGACGCCACGGTCAGCTCCCACAGCGTGTGGTACACGGTGGTCTGCGCCTCCTGGATCCGGTGCACCGAGGACGATGGCGCCACGAACAGGTAGTCCAGGCTGTCCAGCTCGGCCATCTTCCCGCCGTCGTACCCGGCGATGCCCACGGTGAGCAGGCCACCGCGGGCCGCCTCGTCCAGGGCGCGGAGCAGGTTCTCGGAGTTGCCGCTGGTGGACAGGCCGATGGCCACGTCCCGGGGCTGCCCGAACGCGGCGATCTGGCGGGCGAACACCACCTCGACGCCGACGTCGTTGCACAGCGCGGTGACCACCGCTGTGTCGTTGGCCAGGCAGAACGCGGGCAGCGCCCGCTCGCCGGGGCCCGGATCGAGGAACAGCGTGGCCAGCTCCTGTGCGTCGGTGGCGCTGCCCCCGTTGCCGAAGGCGAGCAGCCGCCCGCCGGCCGCGAACCGCTCCGCCATCTCCGCGGCGCACGCGGCGAGCCGGGCCGCGTCCCGGGCCGCGATGACCTGCCGCAGCTCGGTGATCTCCCGGGCCTTGGCCACGGTGGACGCGCGCACCTCGGCCAGTACCGCGTCGAGGTCGGGCGCGGCCCCGGAGTACAGGAACGGGTACAGCGCCTCCATGGCGGTCGCGCTGTCCTGCGCGTTGCTGTCCTGCGCGGTGCTGCGCCGCCCGGTGCTGCGCGGGCCGGTACCGGCCGGGCCGGTCTGGCCTGGCCGACGGCCGGCGCGGGCCTGGCCGCTGCTGCGCTTCGTCATGCCGGCACCACGGCGATGGCCTCGCCGGCGTGCACCAGGATGGTGTCGCCGACCCCGGCGTCGACCAGCGCCACGCTGACCTCTTCCTGGCCCGCCCCGGTGTCCACCACGGCCAGGCCGTCCGGCAGCAGCCGGGCGATGGTCACCGCGACGGCGGTGTCCGAGCAGGTGATGCAGACCTCGTCGTGGCATTCGGGTGGCTGCACGCCGCCGGGGCCGGGCTCGCTCTCGCTCATGAGACCACCGCCGGGCCGAGCACCCCGGGCTGCTCGAAGAAGACGTGGACCAGCTCCCACAGCACGTGGTACGCGGTCACGTGCGCCTCCTTGACCACCCGGGGATCGGCTTCCGTGGTGACCAGGATGTGGTCCACCGCCGGGCTGCCGCCGATCACGCCGCCGCCCGCGCCCGCCAGCGCGATCGTCAGCATGCCCATGCCGTGCGCGGTCAGCAGCCCGTTCAGCACGCTCTCGGAGTTGCCGTCGGCGGACAGGCCCAGCGCGATGTCGGCGGGGGTGGCGAGGTGGCGGATCTGATGGGCGAAGATCGCGCCCATGCCCTCGCGCTCGGCGATGCCGGTCACCGTGGCGGTGTCGGCGGTGAGCGAGATGGCCGGCAGGGCCCGCTTGCCGACGATCACCGGGTGCACGAATTCCACCGCCACGTGCAGCGCGTCGGTGCTCGACGCGCCGGTGCCGAACACCACCAGCTTGCCGCCCTGGTGGAAGCGCACGGCCATGTCATGGCAGGCGGCCGCGACCGTGCCCGCGTGCCCGGCCAGCTCGTCAACCGAGGCCGCGCGCCGCTCGAACAGTGTGGCGACCTCGTTGTCCCCTGCCGGTGCCGATGGCGCTGCGCTCATCTCCTCGCGGCCATTTCCGCTGCGCTCTCTGCCCCCAGGACCGGCGGCCCCGGGTTACCTTCTCTGGCTTACTTCCCCCCGGCCCGGCTCCGCAAGGCCATGGGCCAAGCCGGCCTCATCCGCTGTCGTCCGCAGGCCCGGAAATGACCGCATTTACCTCGATATCGACGGCGTCCCGCACCTTCAGCGCGCCGAAGAACGCGGTGTACGGCTTGATGCCGTAGGCCGACTGCACCAGCGTCCCGGTGCCCCGGTAGCTGCCCGGCTCGGGCTGGCTCACCTGCAGCCGGAACGGCCGCGTCACCCCCCGGATAGAGAGGTTCCCCTCGATCACCCCGTTGTCACCCGAAAGCTCGAAGCGGGTGGCGGTGAAGACCGCCTCCGGGTGCTGGTCGGTGGACAGCTGCCGCCGCGCGGTCGTCGCGATCTCGCGGCGGTCCCGGTCGGTCAGCGGCTTGAGGCCGCCGGTGCCCTCGCGGACGACGAGCGCGCCCGCGTCGATGCGGACCTCGAGGGATTCCGGGGCCTTGTCGTCGTCGACGACCAGCTCGCCGGACCAGCGGGGCAGTTCGATGACCAGATCGTGGCCGGCGGTGGCCGCCAGCCCGTCGCGAAACGTGCGCAGGACGATCCGGCCGCTCTCAGTGCCCAGCCGGTAGCGTCCCGTAGGAAGGGCCATGGCAGCACCGTAGGACACTTGTGGGGGGACGTCCAGCAATTGAGACGAGACAGTCCTGTCCTGGCGGGCCTGCCTGGGCAGGCCGCGGCGGGCCTGGCGAGGGCCTGGAGGAGAACGGAAGCTCTCCGAACAGTTCCTGGATGCGGCGCAGATCCCGGAGCCGGGGCTCGGTCTCGCCGCCGACCCAGCGTCCCACGGTCTTGACCGACACGCCCAGCTGCCGGGCGGCGGCTTCCTGGGTCAGCCCCTCGCGGCGCAGGGCGGTGGACATCCAGTCCGCGAACGTGGCCGGGCCGCGTCATCCCCGGCCGGGCCGCGGCGCGTGGCCGGCCGGGGCGCGGCGGCGGGCATCCGGCCGCCTATCTCGGACGGCGGCTGGTTGGAGTGCAGCACGTCCACCTCGACGTGCTCAGGGAAGATCCGGAAGGAGACCTGGATGGCCCCGGTCGGCCCGGCCGCGTCCAGCAGGGCGCGGAACACCGTCTCCTGGACGCTGCGGTTGCCGTCCTCGGTCAGCGGGGATTCGGCCAGGCACCGCCGGACGAAGTCGCGGATCTCCGGGATCCACGAGGGCCGGGCCGGGAAGGTCTGGGACAGCACCACCACGGGGACGACCTCGATCGGCTCATCCCCGTGCCCGTTGGCCAGCTCAGCCACTATCTCCTCCGGCTCGTCCGGCCCGTCCCGACCGCAAACCGCCCAGTCTGGAACCCAGGGTACGCGTCTGGACGAGATCGCGCCGTCACCGTGGGCCACTTTCGTCAGTTCACCACCGCGGCGGCGAGTCCCCAGCCGACCGGCCCGTCCCGGGCCGCAAGCCCCCGTGGCCGCGGGCCGGAACGCCGCCCGGGCGGGCCGGGGATGGCCGCGGATGGCCGGGGCTGGGTGCGGAAGGCGCCACCCCCATGTCTGTCCGCCCCCGCCAGACATTTATGTCTGGCAACCTGCCGCTACCACCTTGATACGCATGGTGGACGGGTTTAGCATGACGGCACTTGCGCATGATGCAGGTAAGGCCTCTATGAACCATCTTCCCGGCGTCAACGCGCCCTCCATGGTTCAGGTCGCCGGGCGGTCATCGGGGTCCGCCGGGCGGCCGTTTCTGGTGGCCCACCAGCCACGATGGCCAGCTCATGCTCTCCCCGCACCGCTGACGCCCCGCCCTGCCGCGCGCGTCGCGCGCACGCCAGGCACCCCGGCCTTCCCGCCGAAATCGCAGCCAGCCGGATCACCTAGATCCCAGCCACTCAGATAAGAGGGAGGGGGTGGCCTGCAGATGGCCACTGCCACGGAGACCAGCGACGGTTCGGCCCAGTCCGCGGCCGAGCCCGTGGTGCACATCCTGTGGATGAACGGGGGGCTGGGCTGCGACGGGGATTCGGTGGCGCTGACCGCCGCCACCCAGCCCAGCATCGAGGAAATCGTCCTGGGGGCGCTCCCGGGCCTGCCCAAGGTGGCCGTGCACTGGCCGCTGATCGACTTCGAGTGCGGCCCGGAGCAGGGCGCCGACAACTTCATCGAGTGGTGGCACAAGGCCGACCGGGGTGAACTCGAGCCGTTCGTCCTGGTGGTCGAGGGCTCGATCCCCAACGAGGCGATCAAGCCCGAGGGCTACTGGTGCGGCTTCGGCAACAACCCGGCCACGGGCCAGCCGATGACCACCAACGAGTGGCTGGACCGGCTCGCGCCGAAGGCCACCGCGATCCTGGCCGCCGGCACCTGCGCCACCTACGGCGGCATCCACGCCATGGCCGGCAATCCCACCGGGGCGATGGGGGTCCCCGACTACCTGGGCTGGGACTGGCGGTCCAAGGCCGGGCTGCCGATCGTCTGCGTGCCGGGCTGCCCGACCCACCCGGACAACCTCTCGGAGACCATCCTCTACCTGCTCTACCAGGTGGCCGGCGCAGGCCCCGATGATCCCGCTGGACGAGGCACTGCGGCCGACCTGGCTGTTCGGCGCGACCGTGCACGAGGGCTGCGACCGCGGCGGCTACTACGAGCAGGGCGACTTCGCCGACGAGTACGGCTCGCCCAAGTGCCTGGTCAAGCTGGGCTGCTGGGGACCCGGTGGTCAAGTGCAACGTGCCCAAGCGCGGCTGGATCAACGGCGTCGGCGGGTGCCCCAACGTGGGCGGGATCTGCATCGCCTGCACCATGCCGGGGTTCCCGGACAAGTTCATGCCGTTCATGGACGAGCCCCCCGGCTCGAAGGTGTCCGCGACCGCGAGCACCCTGTACGGCACCGTCATCCGCACCCTCCGCGGCTTCACGGCCAAGACGGCCGACGAGGAGCCGAAGTGGCGGAAGAGGGGCAACGACCTGCTCACGGGCTACCAGAAGCCCTGGTGACCGGCAGTACCTGTAACGACTGCAGGCGCAGGCCGGGCCGGCCGTGGCGCCGCTGAGTACCGAGGGGAAGAGGCATGACGACTGCCGAAGACACCGACGTCAGGGAGATGAACTGGGATCCCATCACGCGCATCGTGGGGAGCCTGGGCATCTACACCAAGATCGACTTCAAGCAGAAGAAGGTCATCGAGTGCTACAGCACCTCGTCGATCTTCCGCGGCTACAGCATCTTCATGAAGGGCAAGGACCCGCGGGACGCGCACTTCATCACCAGCCGCATCTGCGGCATCTGCGGTGACAACCACGCGACCTGCTCGGTCTACAACCAGAACATGGCCTACGGGGTCCGCCCGCCGCACCTCGCCGAGTGGATCATCAACCTGGGCGAGGCCGCCGAGTACATGTTCGACCACAACATCTTCCAGGAGAACCTGGTCGGCGTGGACTTCTGCGCCAAGATGGTCGGCGAGACCAACCCCGGCGTGCTGGAACTGGCCAACCGGACCGAGGCCCCGCACGCCGCCGATCACGGCTACAAGTTCATCGGCGACATCATGCGCTCGCTGAACCCGCTGGAAGGCGAGTTCTACCGCGAGGCCCTCCAGGTCAGCCGGTCCACCCGGGAGATGTTCTGCCTGATGGAGGGGCGCCACGTGCACCCGTCCACGCTCTACCCGGGCGGCGTGGGCACCACCCCCACCGTGCAGCTGTTCACCGACTACCTGACCCGGCTGATGCGCTACGTGGAGTTCATGAAGCGCGTCGTGCCCATGCACGATGACCTGTTCGACTTCTTCTACGAGGCCCTGCCCGGGCTACGAGGAGGTCGGCCGCCGCCGGGCGGACATGGTCTGCTGGGGCAGCCTCAACGACCCCGAGCACTGCGACTTCCGCTACGACCACATGAGCGACTGGGGCCGGAAGATGTTCGTCAGCCCCGGGGTCATCCGGGACGGCCAGCTGCTCACCAACGACCTGGTCGACATCAACCTGGGCATCCGCATCCTGCTCGGCAGCTCGTACTACGAGGACTGGGAAGACCAGGAGATGTTCGTGACCCGCGACCCGCTGGGCAACCCGGTGGACCGCAGGCACCCGTGGAACCAGCACACCATCCCCCGGCCGCAGAAGCGGAACTTCGACGAGAAGTACAGCTGGGTCATGTCGCCGCGCTGGTTCGACGGCACCAACTACCTGGCCGCCGACACCGGCGGCGGCCCGATCGCCCGGCTCTGGGCGACCGCGCAGGGCGGCCTGGTGGACATCGGCTACATCAAGTCCACCGGCCACAGCGTCCTGATCAACCTGCCGCGGACGGTCACCAAGCCCGAGGTCACCTTCGAGTGGAAGATCCCGCAGGACAAAGAAGGACGGCCGCTCTCTAACGCCATCGAGCGGGACCGGGCGCGGACCTACTTCCAGGCCTACGCGGCCGCGGCCGCCCTCCACTTCATGGAGAAGGCCCTGGCCGAGGTCCGGGCCGGGCACACCAAGACCTGGGAGCCGTTCGACGTCCCGGACGAGGCGAACAGCTGCGGGTTCACCGAGGCGGTCCGCGGGGTGCTCTCGCACCACATGGTGATCCGGGACGGGAAGATCGCGAACTACCACCCCTACCCGCCGACGCCCTGGAACGCGAGCGTCCGGGACAGCTACGGCACCCCGGGGCCGTACGAGGACGCGGTCCAGAACACGCCGATCTTCGAGGAGAACTCCCCGGACAACTTCAAGGGCATCGACATCATGCGGGCGGTCCGCAGCTTCGATCCCTGCCTGCCCTGCGGTGTGCACATGTATCTCGGCAACGGCAAGCTGCTCGAGAAGGTCCACACGCCGACGGCGGCGACCCTGGCCACCTGACGCGGGAGTTCCGGGGAACCGCACCGCCCCGGAACACGCCCCGCATTCCGGGTCCCGCCTGGTCAGCCGGCCGGGCGGGATCCGGGTGCCAGGGGCCAGGCGAGTGAATGATGAACCGGTAGTCCTACAGAGTGAGCCAGACAGAGGCGAGGCGGATGGCCGACGCACGGCAGGTGGGGGCACGCGTCGAGGAGCTGCTCGGCATCCTGCAGTCCGAGGGCGGGGACTCGACCGCGGCCGCGGCCGAGGAACTGGTCCGGCTGCTGCTGGGACTCTACGGTGACGGGCTGAGCCACATCATGGCCGCGCTGCACGCAGAAGGCGCGGCGGGAGCCGCGATCCTCGACCGGCTGCTCGAGGACCCGCTGGTCGAGAGCCTGCTGATGCTGCACGACCTGCATCCGCTGGACGTGGACACCCGGATCCAGCGCGCCCTGGACAAGGTGCGCCCCTACCTCGGCTCGCACGCGGGCGGGGTGACGTACCTCGGGGTGACCGAGGAGGGGGTGGCGCAGCTCCGCCTGGAGGGGAGCTGCGACGGCTGCGCTTCCTCCACGGTGACCGTCCAGCTCGCCATCAAGGGCGCGATCGAGGACGCCGCGCCGGAGGTCACCGAGGTCGTGGTGGAGGGGGTCACCCCGCCGCCGGGCCCGGAGACGCTGCTGCAGATCGGCCGCCGCCCTCCCGGGGCGGACCAGGTGCCCGCCGGTACGGGCGACGCCAGGTGGGTGACGATCCCGGACATCGGGCCGCCCAGCAGCAGGCCGGTGATCGCCGCGGTCGCGGGAACTCAGGTGCTGCTCTGCTCGGTCCGCGGCACCCTGTACGCCTACCGTGACGCGTGCGCGGCCTGCGGGGGATCGCTCGCCGAGGGGACGCTCACGCTCGGCGAGCTGGCCTGCCCCGGCTGCGAGACCCGGTACGACGTCCGGTCCGCGGGCCGGAGCGTCGGTGACGAGGCCGTGCACCTGGACCCGCTGCCGCTGCTGTCCGACAGCCAGGGCGTCAGGGTCGCGGTCACCGCGCCGCAGGAGGCGATCCGGTCGTGAGCCGGCCGTCGGGGCTGCGCAGGTTCGTCGGGCCGCCCGGCCCGGCGCCAGCCCGGGGCGCGCCGCCCCGGCGGCGCCACCGGCCCCGGCGCCACCGGCCCAGGCCCTCGCCCGATCCGCAGATCCTCCCCGATCCGGTTCAGGCCGTTCTCTCGGCCGCCCCGGCCCCGCGGGACGACGCCGAGGAACACTGCGAGTTCTGCGCCACCGGGATACCGGCCGAGCACGGGCACGTGGCCGACCTGGAGCAGTCCAGCCTCGCCTGCGCCTGCCGGGCCTGCTACCTCCTGTTCACCGCAGCCCAGGCTGGCCGGGGCAGGTACCGGTCGGTCCCCGACCGCTACCTGCGGGATTCGACCCGGCCGATGTCCGCCATGGAGTGGGACGAGCTGCAGATCCCGGTCGGGCTGGCGTTCTTCCTGAACAGCTCGGAGCGCGGCCTGGGCGGCTTCTACCCGAGCCCGGCCGGCGCCACCGAATGCACCCTGGACCTGGCCGCGTGGGAGCGCCTGGCGGCCCGGTATCCGCTGCTGGGCGCGGCGGAACCCGACGTGGAGGCCGTGCTGCTGTGCCGGGACAGCCACGCGTCCGAGGCCGAGTACTTCATCGTCCCCATCGACGTCTGCTACGAGCTGGCCGGGCGGATGCGGATGCTGTGGAAAGGCTTCGACGGCGGCAGCGAGGCCCGGGCCAGCATCGAGGAGTTCCTGGCCGGGGTCCGCAAGCGCGCCCGTCAGCAGGACTTTGCTAGCCCGGGGGGGCGACCCCCCGGAACCCCCCGAGCTCACCGGCTCGGCGAGGACCCGCCTGCGGCGGGCCTCCCCTCCCCGGCGAGCGAGCGCGGCTCGCGCCATGGCTGAGCTGGTGTTCGACTGCGTCGGGGCCCGGGTGGATCCCTACGCCGTGGTGCCGTCGTTCGACCTGGTCCTGCGGATCAGCGAGACGTCGGGTGAGAAAGTCGACGCGATCGCGCTGCGCTCGCAGATCCGGATCGAGCCGTTCCGGCGGCTCTACTCCGACGCGGAGGCGGAGCGGCTGCACGACCTGTTCGGCGAGCGGATCCGCTGGTCCGACACGCTCAAGCCGCTCCAGTTCAGCACGATCTCCACCATGGTCCCGGGTTTCACCGGGAGCATCGAGGTCGACCTGCCGGTGCCGTTCACCTACGACCTGCAGATCGCCTCGACGCGTTACTTCAGCTCGCTGGACGACGGTGAGATACCGCTGCTGCTGCTGTTCAGCGGGACCATCTTCGGCTCGGCCGACGGGCGGCTGCGGGTCCAGCAGGTGCCGTGGAGCAAGGAGACCACCTTCCGGCTGCCGGTCAGCCAGTGGCGGGAGGCCGTGGACGCGCACTTCCCGGACACCGCCTGGATCACCATGAGCCGTCAGACGCTGGACGAGCTGGGCCAGTTCAAGAGCCGTCACGCGCTGCCCACCTGGGACGCGACCGTGCTGGCCCTGCTCGCCCAGGCGCGTCAGGAGGAATCGTGAGGTCCCGCGAGCGGATCGACCCGGCGTACATCGAGCAGGCGCGGCAGGTCGCCGACGCCATCCTCTACGAGGGGTACCTGCTCTACCCGTACCGGGCCTCGGCGCAGAAGAACCAGGAGCGGTTCCAGTTCGGGGTGCTCATGCCCCCGGCCTACCGGGCCGTGGACGAGCACGAGCCGTCCTCCGCCCAGACCGAGTGCCTCCTGGAGTGCCCGGCCGATGCGCGCCTCACGGTCGTGGCCCGCTTCCTGCATCTGCAGCGCCGCACCGTGCTGGCGGGGTCGCCGGAGGCCGGTTTCCGGCCGGTCGGCTCCCTGCAGGCCGGCGGGATCGAGCACACCCCCTGGGACGAGGCGGCCGAGTGTGAGCAGGAAGCGTCGGCCTCGCTGGCCGAGCTGCTCGGCGGGGGGACGCAGACCGGGTTCACCGTCCCGGGCGGTACGGAGCACGAGGACCTGGCCGGCCCGGGCGGCGCGCCCGCCGGGCGGCTGGACCGGCAGCGGGAAACCCTGCACGGGGTGATCCGGATGAGCGCGGAGCGGACGCCCGGCCCGTACGGCGCGCTGCGCGTGCGGGTGGTGCTGGAGAACCGCACCGAGCCGCCCGGCCCGCTGGCCCGCCGGGCGGACGGCCTGCCCTACGCGCTGCTCGCCGCGCACTGCCTGCTCGCGGTCCCCGGCGGCCGGTTCCTGTCCATGACCGCACCGCCCGAATGGGCGGCCGCGGAGGTCGGCCGCTGCGTGAACACCGGCACCTGGCCGGTGCTGACCGGGCCGCCGGACTGCACGGAGCTGATGCTGTCTTCGCCGGTCATCCTCTACGACCACGCGGAGATCGCCGCGGAGAGCGCCGGGCAGCTGTTCGACTCCACCGAGATCGACGAGATCCTCACCCTGCGCACGATGACCCTGACCGATGCGGAGAAGCGCGAGGTCCGGGCCACCGACCCGCGGGCGGCGGAGCTGCTGGACCGGCTCGACCACCTGCCGCCCGAGATGATCGAGCGCATGCACGGCGCGATCCGCTACCTCAATCCCGCCCCGTCGCCGGCCGGGGGCCCGCCGCCGGGGCCGGGCACCGTGCCGGAGTGGACAGAGCCCCCGCAGGCGCAGGCCGGCGGGCCCGCGGGCCAGCCGCCGCAGGACCCCGGGGCGGCGGCCGGCGATCCGGCCATCGCGGGCCAGGCGCCCTGGTGGGACCCGGGCGCGGACAGCTCGGTGTCACCGGAATCCGACCACGTCATGATCGCCGGAGTCCGCGTCGCCCGGGGCAGCCGGGTCCGGATGTGCCCGGGCACCCGCCGGGCGGACGCGCAGGACCTCTTCCTGACCGGGCGGATCGCGCAGGTTGAGGCGGTGCTGTTCGACGTGGACGGCCACGCCCACCTGGCGCTGCTGCCCGACGACGACCCGGACGCGGACATCCAGCGCGGCCAGGGCCGTTTCCTGTACTTCGCCCCCGACGAGGTCGAGCCCCTGGGGGCTTCCGACTAGCAACGTCCCGCACCATCACGCAGAGGAGGACCACCATGGTCGGCAGGCTCGTCAAGGCGGTGGTGGTGGCCGTAGTGCTCGCCGCCGTCATCCAGTCCCTTCCCGACATCAAGCGCTATCTGGAACTTCGCCAGATGTAGCGCCCCCCGGACTGGTCCCTCCGGTCCGGCCAGGCAGCTCTACGCAAGGCAGGCAGAACTATGGAAACCATCATCGGGTTCGTGGCCGGCTACCTGACCGGCATCAGCCAGGGCCGCGAAGGCATGGAGCGGGCGCGCAGCTCGCTGGAGGCGATCAGGACGTCACCTGAAGTGCGCCGGATGGTCGCGGACGGGGTGGGCCTCGCCCAGGTCGTGCTCGGCCGGGTGGCGAAGGGCGGGCTGAGCGGGGCCATCGGCGGGGTGAGCGAGCTGCTCACGGGCAGCCCGGCGGCCGGCCGGGACGACCGCCGCGCCGCCTGAACGACCTCCCTGGGTAACGCTTGTGTAACGTTGCGTGGCCGTCTAATTACTGAAGGTCACCAGAGCGAATACTGAGCGTGACGTACTGCGGCGCGGTGCGGGTCAGCAGCCCGTACCGCACCAGCCGCAGGCCGCCGGCTCGTCGCTGCCCGCGACAGGCCACTCCGTGCCCGGGGGGACGATCATGGCTGGACCTCATCGCGACGAGACGAAGGAAACGGGACGCCCGGACGGCCAGCGCGCCCCGGTGTCCCGCCGGGCCATGCTCCGTACCGCCGCCGGCGCCAGCGCGGCGGGCCTGGTGGCGGGCAGTGCCCTCGCCACCGCCCTCCCGGCCGCGGCGGCGGCCCGGCCGGACCGGTCCCGCCCGGCCGCCGGGCGCCCGGCCCGGTCCGCGGCCACCGCCGGGACCGCGGACAGCGCCGCCGGGCCGCTCGTGATCCACGTGCGCGATGCGGATACCGGCGAGATGGACATCTTCGCGGGAACGACGCGCACCCGGCTGCGCGATCCCGCCCTGGCCGCCCGCCTCGTCCGGGCGAGCCGGTAACACCACCCGCTGATCCCCGCCGCTGACCGGCCCCGGACCGGGCGCCCTCCGGCCAGCCCCACCGACTAGCTGTGAGGTAATCCATGTCATCGCACCGCGAGGCGCCGGAGATCTCCAAGGATCCGGTCGCGGACAGCACCGATGTCTACGCGTTCGTCAGCCCTGACCGGCCATCCACGGTCACGCTGATCGCGAACTACATCCCGTTGCAGGAGCCTGCGGGCGGGCCGAACTTCTACGAGTTCGGTGACGACGTGCTCTACGAGATCCATGTCGACACCGACGGCGACGGCCAGGCCGACATCACCTACCAGTTCCAGTTCAGCACCGCGCTGCGGAACCCGGACACGTTCCTCTACAACACCGGCCCGATCAGGTCGCTGGACAGCCCGAACTGGAACAGCCGGCAGTTCTACAGCGTCACCCGGGTCGGGGGCGGCATCTCCCAGCCGATGGGCAGCGGCCTGGCCTGCCCGCCGTGCAACATCGGGCCGCTGTCCACGCCGCGGTACGCGACCCTGGCCGCCAGCGCCGTGCACTCCCTGCCCGGTGGCGTGCGGGTCTTCGCGGGCCAGCGCGCCGAGGGGTTCTACGTGGACCTGGGGTCGATCTTCGACCTCGCCACCCTCCGGCCTTTCCAGCAGCTGCACGCCAAGTACGGCATGCACGTCTTCGCCAAGCCCGCGCCCGGGGTGAACACCACCAACGAGCTGAACGTGCACTCCATCGCCATCCAGGTGCCGATCGCCGAGCTGACCGGCTCCCGGTCACGGGACGAGAGCGACCCGCGGGCTGTTATCGGCGTGTGGACCAGCGCCAGCCGGCGGCACGTCCAGGTCTGGGACGCCGAGCAGGGCGCCAGCAGCTGGAGCGGCCCGTACCGGCAGGTCTCGCGGCTCGGCAACCCGCTCGTCAACGAGGTGCTCATCCCGCTCGGCAAGAAGGACTTCTGGAACACCCAGCCGCCGGTCTACGACGAGATGTTCGCGTCCTACGTGGCCCGCCCCGAGCTGGCCGGGCTGCTGCCCGCCCTCTACCCGGGGGTGTTCCCGCACCTGGCGGCGCTGGACAAGTCCGGGAAGCCCCGCGCAGACCTGGAGGCCATCCTGCTGACCGGGATCCCGGCCGGCCTGATCAAGGGATTCCAGAACCACACCGGGCCGGTGCTGGCCGACATGCTCCGGCTCAACACCGCCATCAGGCCCGCCCGCAAGCCGAACATCCTCGGGGTCCTCGGGGGCGACCTGGCCGGCTACCCGAACGGCCGCCGGGTCTTCGACGACGTGGTGACCATCGAGCTGCGGGCTATCGCCGGGCTCACCTACCCGCTGGTCTCCCCGGGCTACAAGCCCGACGCGGCGGCCGGCGTGATCACCGACGGGCTCACCCCCCAGGACGTGAAGAAGCCGTACCTGAGCACCTTCCCGTACCTGGGCGTGCCCTACGGCGGTTACTACAACCCGTCCTGAGGCGCGGTCATGGCCGAAACCAGCTCCGGCCCCACGGGCCCGGGGAGCGTGCTGCTCGACATCGGCGGCGACGTGGGGGCGCTGATCATCGTCACGCCGGCCCGGATGGCGGGCGAGGAGATCCACATCAGCCCGCTGCACGACCCGGCCGGGCGCACGCACGCCCTCGTCCGGGAACGGCGGCTCGGGCCGGCCTCCTGCCACGCGGCCGTGTACCCCGCGCTGCAGGCGGGGGAGTACACGATCTGGCGCGACGCGGGGAGCCCGGCCGGAACCGTCCGTATCGACGGCGGGGCCGCCACCAGCTACCGCTGGGCGGAGCCAGGCTGACCCGCCGCGGCGGCGCGGCGGCCCGCGGGGGATGCGCCGGTGCGCCTGATCCCGGCGCGTTTGGCACCATTACCTGGTGAACCGTTCCCAGACGACGCTGGCTGGTCCCGGGTGAGGAAGCGGGCCAAGCTGGCCGCTGCGACCGCCGCGACGGCTGCGACCGCCGCGACCGCCGTCCCGCCGTGGCTCGCCGAGGTGGTCCGGCCGGCGCCGGCCCCGGTGCCGTGGCCGGCCGTGATCCGCGCCGCGTTCGCTGTCTGCGGGCCGCTCGCCCTGGGCTATGCCCTGGGGAACCAGCCGGCGGGCCTGCTGGGTGCGATGGGCGGCCTGCTGGGCACGGTCGTGGACCGGGGCGGCCCCTATCCCGTGCGGATCCGGCGCATCGCCACGGCCGGCGTGTTCGGCGGGGCGGCCGGGCTCCTGCTCGGCGAGCTGGTGCACGGCCGGGGCTGGGTCGCGGTCGCCGCGCTGGTCCTGGTGGCCGGGATCTCGGCGCTGATGACCGCGGCCGGGGCCACGCTCGCCATTACCGGCCTCCAGCTGCTGGTGTACACCATTCTCGGCACCGGCCCGCTCGGGACGCTGCGGCCCTGGTGGTGGCCGCCGCTGCTGATGCTCGGCGGCGTGGGCTGGGCGGTGGCGCTGCTGGTGCCCGGGTGGCTCGCCGCGCCGCACGCCCCGGAGCAGCGCAGCACCGCCGCCGTGTACCGCGCCCTCGCCGACCTGCTGCGGGCGGCGGGCACGCCGGAGTTCCCCGCGGCCCATCAGGCCGTCGTCACCGCGCTGAACCAGGCCTGGGACGATGTCTCCGCCCGCCGGGCGCGGACCAGCGGCCGGGATCCGGAGCTGACCCGGGTCGCCTCGCTGCTCCGCCAGACCCACCCGCTCACCGAGGCCGCGGTCACCCTGGTGCACGAGGGCGCTCAGGCGCCCCCGGAGCTCATCGCGACGATCGGCGCGATCGCCGACGCCATCGAGTACGGCACGCCGGTGACCTCGGTCCGGCCGCCCGGCGGCCCGACGCCGGGCAGCCGGGCGCTGGCCGGCGCCGTGGCGGGCGCGGCCGACCTGGTGTCGGGGAAACGGCCCGCCGAGGGCAAGGCCGCGCCGGCCCGCCCGCCCCTGCGGGAGCGGGTCAGGGACTCACTGGCCGAGACGGTGGGCGGCCATCTCACCCGCCTGTTCGCGCTCCGGCTGATGCTGTCCGTCGGGGTGGCCACCCTGGTCAGCCAGGCGCTCCCGGTCCAGCGCTCCTACTGGGTCGTGCTGACCGTCGCGATCGTCCTGCGCCCGGACTTCGGCTCGGTGTTCGCCCGGGCGCTGCAGCGGGGGATCGGCACCATGGTCGGCGCGGTGCTCGGCGCGATCATCCTCATCGTCATCCCGGCGGGCCCGCTGCTGCTGATCCCGCTGGCGGTGTTCGCCGGGCTGCTGCCCTACGGCCGGGACCGCAACTGGGGGCTGTTCAGCACGTTCCTGACGCCGCTGGTCGTCATCCTGATCGACCTGCTGCATCCGATCGGCTGGCCGCTGGCCCTGGACCGGCTGATCGACACCGCGCTCGGGTGCGGCATCGTGCTCCTGGTCGGGTACGCCCCCTGGCCCTCGAGCTGGCATGCGCACCTGCCGGAACAGCTGGCCGTCGCGCTCGATAGTGTGGCCCGTTACACGGAGCAGGCGCTCCCCGGCCAGCCAGGCCGGTCAGCGCTGCGCCGCCGGTCCTACCGAGCCCTATCCGACCTGCGCACGGAGTTTCAGCGGACGATGGCAGAGCCCCCCTCGGTGAGCAGGCGGGCGGCCCGGCTGTGGCCCGCCGTCGCCGCCCTGGAGCAGGTCACGGACACCGTGACCGCGACCGCCGTGCGCGGCGACGTCACGGGCCAGCGTCCCGGCCCGCGCGACACCGGAGCAGCTGGCCGCCGCCCTGCGCGCCATGGCCCGCAGCGTGCGGGAAGGGCAGCTCCCCGCCGATCTGCCCCTGCCGCGCAGCGGCGCGGCCGCCGAGCTGGCCGACCGCGTCGCCGGCCTGCGGCGTGCGATCCGCGGCGAGTACGCCGCGTAGGGGCCTGGCCATGACTAAGGAATGGCGCTCAGGCGCCCGCGACCTGCTGGTTGTCCTGCTCACCGTGACCACCGGCGGGGTCGACGCGGCCGCGTTCCTGCACCTGGGTCACGTGTTCAGCAGCGTGATCACCGGGACCCTGGTGCTGCTGGGCATCGCGGCGGGTACCCACGACGGGGCGCTGGCGGAAAACTGCGCGGTCGCCCTGGCCAGCTACGTGGCCGGGGTGGCCGTGGGGGCGCCCCTGTCAGCCCGGCGGACAGGCCGCTGGCTGGCAGGCTGGCGGGGCCGCCGCTCGCACGCGGTGATCGCGCAGCGCGAGATCTGGCCGTCGTGGCTCACGGTGGCGCTCGGCCTGGAGTTCTGCGTGCTCGTGGTGTTCTGCGTGGGCTGGGAACTATCCCGCGGCCACCCGTCCGGGACGGGCGAGCAGATGCTGCTGGCCAACGCGGGCATCGCCATGGGCATCCAGGCGGCCACCGTCCGCCACCTGGGCGAGATATCCACCACGTACCTGACCGGCACGATGACCGGCGTGGTCTCGGCGCTGGTCACCGGGCGGAAGCCCAGCGGCCTGGAGCGCAGCCTGGGCATCTTCGCCGCCGTGATCGTGGGGGCCTGTGCCTCCGCCCTGGTCACGGCCTCCGCGCCCGCGCTGCTCCCGGTCGTGCTGCTGGTCCCGCTGGCCCTGGTCGTGTGGTTCGCCTCGGCCCGGTTCGGGCCCCGGCCGGGCTGGCAGGAGCCGGACCAGGCCCCCGGCGGCTGAGCTGGCTCAGCCTGCGGACGCCCGGTCCTTGCGCGGCGACTCTTTCCGCTGCGATCCGGGGCGGGCTGCCCCGGCCCCCGGGGCTGGCGGGCGGGCCCGGCCGGGCCGGTGCCCCGGGGCGCGCTGGCGCCGGTCCGCGGCGTACCCGATGATCACCGTCAGGCCCAGCGCCCCAGCCGGGACCAGGGTGACCAGGGCCGGCAGCTGGTAGCGCCAGCTGAACTCGAAGAGGTCCGACGCGAGCAGCACCGCCGCCGCGCTGAGGAAGGTGAGCAGGCAGGCGGTGGCCGTGGCCCGCTGCGCCGGGGAGGCCCGGCGGCGCAGCACGCCGATGCTGCCGGCCAGCCCGGCCACCGCGGTGAGCAGGAACAGCGGCCCAGGTGTGTAGCCGCCGCCGAGCTGGTAGGTACGCAGGAAGCCGGCCAGTCCTGCGTTCACCGTGGGCTGGTCGCGGAAGCGCCGCCCCTTCGCGATCACCTTCACCTTGCCCGCCGGATTGAGCTGGGCGAAGCGCAGGTGGCCGTGGGCATCGGTGATGTAGGGCGGGTACAGGGGGAAGAAGCGCTGGAACTGCCAGCGGGTGACGGATGTGTCGCCGGGGAAGGTGACCCGCTGGACCGCGAACAGCTTGACCGCGTCCCGGCCGATCGCGCTGGCCATCCGCAGCGGCTGCTGCTCGAACACGCGCCGGCTGAAGTTGGCCGCCATCGGCACGTGATGCATCCCCGCCGGGGGGGCCACGTACTTGATCGGGGACGTGGCCCCGTGGTCCAGCCAGTCCGGGCCGCGGGCCTGCTGGGCGGGGGAGGGGCAGAGCGCGCGCTCGTACGGGGGCAGCGTCAGCGCAGCACAGTCGGCGGCGGCCGCGGCCCGGCCGTAGATCGTCCCCGCCGCGTACGGGGCGAGCGAGAAGTGCTTGATGGCCACGTAGTTCCGGAAGCTGATGACCAGGATCGGCAGCGCGAACGCGGCGCACAGGGCGGCGGCCTTGATCAGCTTGCCGCGCCAGCCCGGGACGGCGACCAGCACGTACACGAGCGCGGGCAGGATGAAGATCTCGCCGACCTGGCGGACGGTGGCCGAGGCGCCCAGCGCCAGCCCCGCGGCCAGCACCATCCAGGCCCGGGGCCGCGGCTGCCAGAGCAGGCAGACCAGGCCGGTGACGATCAGGGCCTCGAACGCCGTATCCGGCATGATCGACTGCTCGATCTGCAGCTGGTAGGCATCCAGCAGAATGGGCGCGGTGGCCAGGGCGGCCAGCCAGCGCGGCACGCCGCGGCGGCGCAGGATCAGGTACAGGGCCACGGCCATGGCCAGGCCGAGCAGGTGCTGCACGGCTACCACCATGGGCAGGGTGCCGACCCGCAGGAAGACCTTCAGGGCCAGCTGGTAGCCGGGCGGATCGTTCCCGGCGTACGCCCCGAACAGGTACTTGATCGAGTCGATGAACAGCAGGGCGGGCCGGTAGGCCAGCTGGGTGAGGACCCGCAGCACCAGCCCGGCGGCCAGCAGGATGGCCAGCAGCCAGTTCCGCCGCACCATCGACGCCAAGCCCGCCCCAGACATGATCGGCGCCGTCCCGCCTGAGGCGACTCGTGCAGCTGCCATGGCCCCCCCGGAAGCTCCTCGTAAGCATAACGGAACTCATCGTCATGCTGGGCGGCAGCCTAGCCCGACTCCCGGCGGCGCGCCGCCCAGTACCGCCCCGCCAGCCCCGCGCCGTGTGCCCGAGATGCCGCGGCTGCTCAATAGGCTGGGAGGGTGACCCCTGATCCTTCCCGGACCGCGCTCGTCCGCCGGGCCCGGCGCATCAACCGCGAACTCGCCCTGCTCTACCCAGATGCCCACTGCGAGCTGAACTTCACCTCGCCGCTGGAACTGCTGGTCGCCACGATCCTGTCCGCGCAGACCACCGACAAGCGGGTCAACCTGGTCACGCCGGTGCTGTTCGCCCGCTACCGCACCGCCGCCGACTACGCGGCGGCCGACCGGGCTGAGATGGAGAAGATCATCCAGTCCACCGGGTTCTTCCGGGCCAAGACCAACAGCCTCATCGGCCTGGGCCAGGCGCTCTGCGACCGGTACGGCGGCGAGGTCCCCGGCAAGCTGGCGGACCTGGTCACGCTGCCGGGGGTCGGCCGGAAGACGGCGAACGTCGTCCTCGGCAACGCGTTCGGCGTGCCCGGCATCACCGTGGACACGCATTTCTCCCGGCTGTCCCGCCGCTTCGGGTGGACGGCGCAGACCGACCCGGTCAAGATCGAGCAGGAGGTCGGCGCGCTCATCCCGCGGTCGGAGTGGACCATCCTGTCGCACCGGCTGATCTGGCACGGCCGGCGTGTCTGCCACGCCCGCAGGCCCGCCTGCGGCGCCTGCGGGGTCGCGCGGCTCTGCCCGTCCTACGGGGAAGGCCCCACGGACGAGAAGACGGCCCTCGCGCTGGTGAAGACGGGCCCGTTCTCGTGAGCGCGGCGGACCCGGTGCCGAGCGCCCCCGGCGGGGCGGCGGGCGTCCCGGCGCCCGGCCCGCTGGGCGGGCCGCCGCGCTGGCTGCGCGACCTGGCCGCGGCGGCCTGCGAGACCGCGATCCCGGCCCGGCTGCGGCCGCCGCCGGGCGGCGGCCGCCCCTCCGCGGTCCTGGTGCTGTTCGGCATGGGCCCGGACGGCCCTGACCTGCTGCTCGTGCAGCGCGGCCCGGGGCTGCGGCGGCACTCCGGGCAGCCCGCGTTCCCCGGCGGCGCGATCGACGAGGGCGACGCGGGACCGGTCCCGGCCGCGCTCCGGGAGGCGGCCGAGGAGGCGGGCGTCGAGGCCTCCGGGGTCGAGGTCCTGGCGGTCCTCCCGGACCTGTTCATCGCGCGAAGCGGCTTCGCCGTCACGCCGGTCCTGGCCTGGTGGCGGCGGCCGGTCCCGGTGGCCGCCGCCGACCCGCCCGAGGTGACCGCGGTGGCCCGGGTCCCGCTCGTCCGAGCTCTCCGATCCCCGGCGACGGCTAACGATCCGGCATCCTTCCGGCGTCAGCGGGCCGGCCTTCCGGGTCCGCGGGATGCTGGTCTGGGGGTTCACCGCGGCCCTGGTCGACCGGCTGCTCACGCTGGGCGGATGGGAGCAGCCGTGGGACCGCGGCCGGGTCGAGGAACTGCCGCCGGAGGCGCTGGCCGCCGGGAGTTAATACCGTCGCCGGACGCGGTCAATACCGTAGTGCGAACCAATCATCTCGCCGCGCGCTATACGGTGGGCTGGTGTCGGGTGACTTGCTTGACCTGATCTTGATTGCGCTCGCTGCGGCATTTGCCGTGGCCGGTTACCGCCAGGGCTTCATCGTCGGAATTCTGAGCTTCGCCGGGTTCCTGGGCGGAGCGGCCATCGGTGCCTCCTTCGCGCCCACGCTGGCCAGGAACCTGGTGCAGGGGTCGGCCCAGCAGGCGCTGGTGGCGATCGTCGCGGTGTTCGTGGCCGCCATGATCGGCCAGCTGCTCGCGTCCGCGATCGGCGCCGCGGTGCGCTCCCGGGTGCACTGGCGCCCGGCCACCCTGGTCGACTCCGTGGCCGGGGCCGCGGTCAGCGTCCTGTCCGTCCTGCTCATCGCGTGGCTGATCGGCTCGGCGGTGGTCAACGCGCCGTTCGCCATGGTCACCGCGCAGGTCCAGCGCTCCGCCGTGCTGCACGCGGTGGACGGCGTCATGCCGGCCGGTGCGCGGACGATGTTCTCCGACTTCCGCAGCCTGCTGGCCAGCGGCCCGTATGTCCAGGTCTTCGGGGCGCTCGGCGCCGAGCCGGCGCTGACCGTGGCCCCGCCCAACCCGGCCGTCCTGGCCTCGGCCGGCCTGGTCCGCTCCCGCAACAGCATCGTCAAGGTCATGGGCATCGCGCCGACCTGCCAGCGCCGGATCGAGGGCTCGGGCTTCGTCATCTCACCCCAGCACATCCTGACCAACGCGCACGTCGTGGCGGGCGTCACCGAGCAGCAGACGGTGACCACCAGGCTGGGCGCCAAGCTCCCGGCCCGCGTGGTGCTGTTCGACCCGGAGCGCGATCTCGCCGTCCTCTACGTGCCCGGCCTTAACGCCCGCACGCTGAACTTCGCCGGGCCGGCCAACCTGGGCGACGAGGCCATCGTGGCCGGCTACCCGCGCGACCATCCGTTCACCGCGGTGCCCGCCCGGGTCGGGGACGATCAGCTCGCCCAGGCCCCGGACATCTACCAGTCCAAGGAAGTCACCCGGCAGATCTACTCGATCCGGGCGAATGTCGAGCCGGGCAACTCCGGCGGCCCGCTGCTGGCGCCGGACGGCCGGGTCGACGGCGTCGTCTTCGCCGCGGCCGTGGGCGTGAAGGACACCGGCTACGCGCTGACCGCCTCGGAGGTGCAGAGCGACGCGCAGCGCCGCGGCCGCCGCGACGCAGCCCGGTCTCCACCCAGGCCTGCGACTAGCACCAAGGCCTGCGGCTAGCTCCCCGGCCCGGTCAGGCTGATCCGCGGGCCGGCGCGGCACCGGCGGTATCGCCCGCCTCGATCCGGTCGGCCAGCCCGGCGCAGGCCCGGGCGACCCCCGCGGCGTCGATGCCGTGCGGCGGGGCGGCCGCGTACCCGCCGACCCGCTCCGCCCCGCGGCGCAGCAGCGCGACCGCGCCCCGCGCGTTGCCGCGCTGCGCGTGCGTCAGCCCCACCGCGACCTGGGCCAGCCCGCGCCACAGCTCCCGTTCCGCTTCGGGGGCCTGCTTCCACGACGCCTCGAGCACCTCGTGGGCGTGAAAGGGCCGGCCGGCGTCCAGCAGGTGCTGGGCCAGCGCCAGCGCCTCCGCCGGGGGGAGGGACAGATCGTCCGGCACCCGCTCCGCGCCCGCCGCGCCGCGCGGCAGCGGGCGCCCCAGCCCGTCCCGCGGCCGGGCGTTGCGGGGCCGCCCGGCCGGGTCACGGTCCCGGGCCGGCCCGCCCGCACCCGCGGTCATCGCTCAGGTTCGGGGTCTGCCAGCCACCCGCGCAGTTCACGGTCGAAGCGGTCCGGCTGCTCCTCGTGCGGGAAGTGGCCGGCCCCGTCGAGCAGGCGCCACCGGTACGGGCCGTCGACGTGCCGCCCGGCGCCGCGGGCGGTGGCGGGCAGCACGCACGTGTCCAGCGCGCCCTGCAGGTGCAGGGTGGGGGCCTGGATGGGAGCGCGCATCCGCTGGGCGTACCGGACGCCGTCCGGCCGGACCCGGGAGCGGGCGAACCAGCGGTGGTACTCCAGCGCGGAATGCGCCACCGAGGGGATGCACATCGCGGTCCGGTAGCGCCGCTCGGTTTCCGGGTCGGGCCAGCCCGGCCCGGACCAGGTACGCAGCATCTGCCCGACCCGCTGCGCGTGGTCCCGGACCAGGCTGTGCTCGGGAAGCACGGGCACCTGGAAGCCGAACGCGTAACCGCTGCGGCGCCCCTGGCCCAGCGGGTCGGTGATCACCGCGGACCGCATCCGCAGCGGGTGGGCCATCGAGATGACCGCCAGCCTGCGCACCACCTTGGGGTAGTAGGCGGCCATGGTCCAGGCCACCAGCCCGCCCCAGTCGTGCCCGATGACCACGGCGTTCGCCTCGCCGAGGGCGCGGATCAGGCCCGCCGCGTCCGAGGCCGCGGTGACCAGGTCATAGCCCCGGGGCGGCTTGTCGCTGCCGCCGTAGCCGCGCAGATCCGGGGCGACGGCGCGGTAACCGGCGGCGGCCAGCGTGGCCAGCTGCTCCCGCCAGGTCCACCAGAACTCCGGGAACCCGTGCAGCAGCAGCACCAGCGGGCCGTCACCGCTCTCGGCGATGTGCAGCCGGGTCCCGTTCGCGCTCACCGCCCGGTGCGACCACGGGCCCTCGACGTAGACCGCCGTCTCGCCCCGGAACGTCACGGGTCAGCCTGCCTCGACCGCCGCCCGAGCGGGGGTGTCCTCGTCCCGCTTGAGCAGCGCCAGGTCCGCCTGCACCGTCTGCCTCGTCTTCCGCAGCCCGCTGACGCCGCGCACCCTGACGATCACGATGAGCACCGCGAGCGCGGCCAGCAGCAGCCACACGCCGGCCACGATGAGGAACGCGGCCCAGATCCAGACACCCAGCGTGACGAGGCCGTAGGCGAAGGCGAAGGACAGCAGCACGAGGATCAGGCAGCAGGTGAACGCCGTGATGGCGAGCAGGGCCGCGGCCAGGCCGAGCCGTTTGGCGTCATCGCGCAGTTCCAGTTTCGCCAGCGCCAGCTCACACCTGACCAGCTGGGTGACATCCCGGATGGCCTGGGAGACAAGATCGCCGATTGACGGCTCGCTGTCATTGCCGGGCGGCTGCGGTGCCGCAGTTCTGGCCATCACATGCACACTCCCCTCGCGCGCAATCCTGCCGTTCGGTCTTCCGCACCGGTGATTCGCGAGCGCGGCGGGGTCCGCGGCCGGGCGGGCCCGGGCGCGAGGCGCCAGGAATTGCTCCTTATCCCGGCCACATCAGTTTCCCCCGGCAAGTGATCTTACGGGATTACCGCCGGATCACTCCGCGCGGCCTTCCTGCTTTTCCGCGGACGTGTCCAAATGGGCCCCGGGAAGGCGGTTTTCCGGGGCCGCAGGGAGGGTGGGCCGAGGGGAAAGCGGGAACCGGGAGAGCCGGGCGGGGCGGGCGGCGGGGATGATCAACGGCGGGACCCAGCCTGGCACGGCAGGCCGGGCTACCAGAGCGCGCACCTCGTTATGCCGGGTGGTCGCGGCGGCGACGCCGCGTCCTCGCCGGACGCGGACTCGTCGCCGCAGCCAGACCTCGGCTGCCTACCTGGGCTCTCGGTCGCGTGGGTACCCGGCTGCCGTGCCAGGACGTCCCTGTCACCTTTGTACGGCGGATCGGCTGGCGGGCCAAGCCCGCAGCCTGACCGATTCCTGATCTCGATCGATCCCCCCGATCACATTCCTGAGCAGCACCTCAGGAGCCTCCCGCGGGCCGGGCCGCCGGGAGCGCTCTGAAGGCGAGGACCGGCCAGCCGCGGACCTGGGCCAGCCGGCGCAGGGCCCGGTCCGGGTTCACCGCGTGCGGGTGGCCCACCGCCTCCAGCATCGGCAGGTCGGTGATCGAGTCGCTGTAGGCGGAACAGTCGGCCAGCCGGTACCCGCGTTCGGCGGCCAGCTGCCTGACCCGCTCCGCCTTGGCGGGGCCGTAGGCGTAGAACTCGATGTGCCCGGTGTAGCACCCCTCCGCGATTTCCATCTGGGTGGCGATGACGAGGGCGGCGCCGAGCAGGGCCCCGATCGGGCCGACCATCTCGAGCCCCGAGGCACTCACGATGATCACGTCCTCGCCGGCCGCGCGATGCGCGTCGAGCAGGGCCCGCGCCTCGTCGTAGACATACGGGACGATCAGCTCATCCAGGTGCCGGGCCACGATCTCGCGCACCCGGTCGGCGGGCCACCCCCGGCACAGCTGGCTCACCTGCGCGCGGATCTGCTCCATCCGGTCGTGACTGGCGCCGTGCCGGCTGAAAAGCAGCTGCGCCACCGCACTGCGGACGGCGTCACCCCGGCTGATCAGGCCATTCCGGTAAAACGAAGGTCCGTAAGCCAGCGTGCTCGACTTCGCGATGATCGTCTTATCCAGGTCAAAGAACGCGGCGGCCGGCCGGCGCCCGGCCTCGGCGGTACTAGGCACAGCTAGCGAGCTTATGACGGAAGGCATGTTTCCGTTGTCAGCGTGGCGTGACCGATTGGTAACTTGGCCCGGATACACGTAGGCTTTGCAGTGCAGCGGCCCGGCTCTGCCCCCCCGGAGCTGGACCGTTTGGCGACCCCCGCTCTCCCCCCCGGCGGGGGTCGCCCCTTATCACGCCCCTGCCCGTGCATTCTTCCTGGTCCTGGCCTATTTTCCGGACGCCAGGGGCGGCCCGGCGCCGGCGGCCGCGGCCCCGCCGCCGGCCAGCAGGCCCTCCAGCAGGGTGACGGAGCCCGGCTTGGAAAGGGGCTCGTTGCCATTCCCGCATTTGGGCGACTGGATGCAAGACGGGCATCCTGCCTGGCACTCACAACCCCGGATCGCGTCGGCGGTCGCGCCCAGCCACTCGCGCGCCGCATGGTAACCACGTTCGGCGAAGCCGGCCCCGCCATCGTGGCCGTCGTACACGAAAACGGTGAGCTGCCCGGTGGCCGGGTGCAGATCAGCGGAAACGCCGCCGACGTCCCACCGGTCGCAGGCCGCGAACAAGGGCAGCAGCCCGATCGACGCATGCTCGGCGGCGTGCGCGGCGCCGGGCAGATCCAGCCCCAGGTCCAGCAGCCGGGCGCGCTGGCCGGGCGAGATCGTCCACCACACCGCCCTGGTGCGCAGGGTCTGCGGCGGCAGGCTGAGCGGGAACTCGCCGAGCGGCCGCCCGGTTTCCGGGTGGCGCCGGACGAATCCCACCACCTCACGGCGCACCTGGACGTCGCCGAAGTGCACCCCGGCGCCGCCCCAGCTTTCCTGGCGCAGCTCCCGGGTCACCTCGATCGCGGTGACCTGGCGGGCCGCCGTGGAGTAGCCGGGGTCGTCCGGGCGCACCAGGGCCACCCCGCCCGCCAGGTCCAGCTCGTCCACCACGTACAGCTCGCCCTGGTGCGGGTAGACCGCCCCGGTGTGCACCAGCAGGTGCGATGAGGGCTCGTCCACGGTGCCCACCAGGCGCCCGGTTGGCAGTTCCACGATCTTGACGGGGTGGCGGCCCGATCCCCGCAGCCCGGCGCGGGGGGGCCGGCCGCGGCGTGTCCAGTACAGGCCGCCGCTGCGGCGGCGCAGCATCCCGCGCCGGATCAGGGCCTCCGCGACCTCGCCGGCGCCAGGGGCGAACGAGGCCAGGTCGGTGTCGGTCAGCGGCAGCTCGGCCGCGGCCGCGCACAGGTGCGGCGCCAGGACGTACGGGTTCCCGGGGTCCAGGACCGTCGCCTCGACCGGGCGGTGCAGCAGCGCGTCGGGGTGATGGACCAGATAGGTGTCGAGCGGGTCGTCCCGGGCGATCAGGACCACCACCGCGCTGCGCCCGGCCCGGCCCGCCCGCCCGGCCTGCTGCCACAGCGCGGCCCGGGTCCCGGGCCAGCCGGCGATGAGCACCGCGTCCAGGCCGCTGATGTCCACGCCCAGCTCCAGGGCGGTCGTGGTGGCCAGGCCGGTGATGTCGCCGTTGCGCAGCGCCTCCTCCAGGGCCCGCCGGTCGTCGCGCAGGTACCCGGACCGGTAGGCCGCTACCCGGCCGCTGTGCGCGCCCGCTCCCGACTCCCGTAGCGCCCGGCGCGCCCCCAGGGCCACGGCCTCGGCCCCGCGCCGCGAG
>CAWKOA010000030.1:0-301002 GCA_963851025.1 uncultured Actinomycetes bacterium | reverse complement strand
CAGCAGAGGTCCGCGGTCCTGCTTCCTGGTATCGACGGCAGCCGGGGACGACTTCTTGAAGTTCGCGGCCGAGGCCTCGAAGAGCGGCTTGCCCGGCCCGGGGATCGCCCACTTGTCGAACAGCTCGCCGGATTCCCTCTCGGTGAGCGCGTTGCCGAAGCCGTAGCGGAACTGCTTCTTCGTGAGCGCTACCGCCCGCTTCTTGTTGCCGGGCCTGGACAGCACCGGGAACCCGGAGCGGATCTGGGCGAACGGCAGTGGCCTGACCCCCTTGATCTGGCCGGGGTCGATCGCGATCGCCGCCGCGGCCACGCCCCCGGACAGCAGCTTCTGCGCGATGAGGCCGCCGAACGAATGGCCGATCACGATCGGCCTCGCCGGCAGGCGCCTGATGACGTCGAGGTAGCCGTTGGTGATGTCGTCGATGCCCTGGTCCGCGACGGCTGCCGCGTTCTTCCGTGTCTGCTCCACGCTGGCCGAGTCACCGGGCCAGCCGGGCGCTACCGCGCTGTAGCCCGAGCGGTACAGCTCGACCCAGGGCTGCCAGGCGTCGGGGTGGATCCACAGGCCGTGGATGAAGACGACGGTATGGGTGGTGCGGTGGGGGACATGGGGCATGCGGCCAGCGTGCCGCGTGGCCCCGGCGGCACATGACTCGATCAAGTGATTCACCGCGGCCCGGCCCGCTCGTGGCGGGATGGCCTGGATGAGTGATGCGCCGCGCGCGGCGGACACCGAGACTGGACTCGCCGCGCAATGACGGAGACGAGACCTTGAAGTTCGTGAACTACTCCGAGACTCCGCCGCCTGGCGCTTGCCGGCCGGCGTGCCAGCTCGACCCGGGACCGGATACCGAGCTTGGCGAAAACGTGACGCAGGTGCGAGTTCACCGTGTGCGCGGAATGTAGAGCCGCTGGGCGACCTCCGGTCGGTCGCGCCCTGGGTGACCAGCCGGACGACGGCGAGCTCGAGGCGGTCAGCTCCGGCCACTGCGCCGCGGCCGGGTCCGGGCGCCCGCCTGCACGCTGCGCGCCGCTGTCACGGAGCAGGCGGCGGACGCGCGCCGCGTCTCGTTCGGCGCCCGCGGCGGACTGCAGCCTGAGCGCCTCGTCCAGGTAGCTGACCGCCTCGTCCTTCGCCAGTTGCAGGAGCAGCCGCCCGGCATCCTCAAACGCCGCCGCGCGGACCAGCGACCGAGGGTCACCGCGGTATGCCTGGACAGCGGCCAGGGCCCGTCCGGGATCGTCGTCAAGGAGCGCGCGCGCATGCAGCGCGGCGGCGCGCAGCCCAGGAAAGCTCGGATTCGTGTCCGCGCCGCTCTCCAGCCGCGCGGCGACGGAGGCGGCGTCCGGCCGCTGCCCTGCCGCCAGCAGCAGCCGCACCAGCTCGACTGCGTCGCAATGGCCGACCGGGCTGCAGGCGTGCACGTACCCGGGCGCGAGGACGTCGAGCAGGTCTGGGTCGATAGGACCGCCGTCCAGGCGGGCAGTGAGCCACGCGCCGAGGCGTTTGGTGGTCGCGCAGCTGCTGCCCGTGCCGTACAGTGCCGCCGCGTCCCGCCGGGCGGCCTGCAGCGCGGCGGGATCGCCGGTGCGCAGGGCGATGTCACCCAGGACGTACCTGGCGAGCTGGTTGAGGTAGCCGAAGCTCCCGTCACCCAACTCGTCGGACATGTCCAGGATCGCCTCGGCTTCGGCGCGGGCGTCGGCGAGCTGCCCGGCGGCCAGCCGGCCCGGCACCTCAGCATGGACCAGACCCGGATGTTCCGGCAGACGTTCTCAGCCTCGCGGGTACCGGCCTCGATGATCGCGTGCGCCTCCTCCAGCCGCAACTCCGAGATCAGCAGCAGCGACTTCCACGTCTCCGGCAGCCACATCCGGAGCTCCTCCGCCTCGTGCTGGCGCCTGGCCGCCTCGCCCGCCAGGCCGATGGCTCCCCGCCAGTCGCCCTGGGCGAAGGCGAGCAGGGCGCGCGGCACGAACGTGACGATCTCGGCAGCGGGGTCGCCGCTGGCTGCCGCCTCCGCGATCGCGTCCGCGACTGGCCCGGCCGCCGCGTCTGCCTCGCCGCTGATGTCCAGGCCGCAGGCCAGCAGCGACAGCAGCTGGACGCGCAGCGCCGGCGGGACGCCGGGCAGCCGCAGGGCCGCCTGGCACTGCTCAGCGACCGCTGCCGGGGCGTACTGCGCCATCAGCATGCCTATGCCCAGCCGTGCCCGCGCCTCGGCGACCGGATCGGCCAGGTCGCGCTCTGACGCGGTGAGGAGCCTGGCCGCCTCCGCGGCCCGGCCGGCCTGCACGAGCAGGTCGATGGTCTCCACGACTGCCTCGCCGCGCCCGGGCCCGCCGCGCGGCATGAGGTCCAGGGCCCGCCGCGACAAGGGGGCTGCCACCGCCGGGGACCTCTGCCCGATCTGCGCCGCTGCCCGCCGCAGCAGGCTGGCTGAGGCTCCGTCGCCGGGCTCGGCGATATCCATGACCAGCTGCGCGACGTCGGCGGCCGAGGCCCCGTGCTGAAGCATCACTTCGACCGCGGTGCGGCGCATGCTCCGCCGCACCGCTTTAGGCAGGCTGGCATCGACGGCCTCGCGCACCAGGTCGTGGCGGAACCCGAGACGGTCCCCCTCCTCGGTCAGCAGCCCCGCGGCGATCGCCTCCCTGATCTCGCTCCGCAGATCCAGCGGCGGCCGGCCGAGCAGCCCGGCCAGCTCATCCAGGGAGAAGCTGTGCCCGAGCACCGAAGCCATCTCCACCGCGTCCCTGGCAGGCACGGTCAGCCGGGCGAGCTGGCCGGCCACCGAGTCGACGAGCCGGCGCGGCAGGCGCGCGCCCGCGGCCAGTTTGGCCGTGCTGCCGTCGACGGTCACGAGGTTCTCCGTGCGCAGCCCGCGCAGCAGCTCGGTCAGCAGGAACGGCTGGCCGTCCGCCCGGCTGAGTACCTCCCGCAGCGCCTGATCGGGCTCGGCGCCGAGCATGTCCCGGGCGACCTGCGCGACCGCGGCCTCGTCCAGGGGCCCCAGCTGGATCTCGGACGCACCCGCTGCCTCCAGCCGGCCGACCGCGTCTTGCGCAGCGTCGGCCAGCTCCCCGCGGCGCAGCGCCAGCAGCCAGCTGATCCGGTGGGTGGCCAGCCGCCTGGACAGCGTGACCAGGGCGCTGGCGGTGGCGGCGTCGGCCCATTGCAGGTCATCGACGACCACCAGCAGCGGTGCGCGTTGCGCGGCTTTCTCGAGTGATTCCTGCAGCTCGCGCAGCAGCCAGAACCGCTGGTCAGGAGACTGGCTGAGTTCGCGGAGCCGCGCGGGATCGACAGGCGGGTCGTCCGTGGAGACGAGGGCGTCCAGGATCGCCCCGAGCGGCACCGCCCGGGCTGCGGGATCCCCGCCGCCGCAGAACACCAGGATCCCGCTGTCCGCGGCCAGGCTTACGGCCTCGGCCAGCAGCGTGGTCTTCCCCGAGCCCGCGGGCCCGGTGACGAGCACGACGCTGCCACGCCCGGCGCCGAGCGCGTTTAGCTGCCCCCGCAGCAGGTCAACCTGGGGTTGCCGGCTGCGCAATCCGGGGTGCACCGGGCCATCGTAATTGACATTCAGCCTGCCCGGCCTTCGGCAGCGCTGCGCTTCGACGAGCTAACCCCGGCGGGAACGCCTCGGCCAGCCGGGGCGCTGTTCTCGTAGCCGGCGAGGATTTCCGCACCACAGCACGCGGGAAAGTTGACGTCCCAGGCGTGCGGGAACGGGGCATGCTCAGGAAGATGACGACTTCGGGCTGTCCTGGCTGGCTTCGTGTTCAGCCAGGGCCGCCCCACGCTCATCCGCCGGGGCGCCGATATCCCAGGCCGAGCCCTCGACGGCGGGCAGGCCACCGATGATCGGGACGACCGATCCGTCCTCCCCGGCTGCCTCGCCCGTCTCCGTCAGGTATCCCGGGTCCTCGGCAGGCTCGGGGGCCGGCTGCTCTTCCTCATGTGCCACCTCCTTCCGCCCCGGGCGGCGTTGATTCGGGCGGGTTGTTCTCGGTCACCTCGGCCATCTCCCTCGGCAAGCACAGTCTCGATCGGGCGCAGGAGCGCTGTGGCTAGCGTGCCCGAAGAGACAGGACAAGACCAACTCCGGGTCGCCACCCTGACCTGGGAATCAAGGTAACCATCAAGGTAACGGTCTGGGTGCCTGTCCAGGCTTACCTCACATGCGTGACCCGCGACCGGCGGTGGTACCGGCCATCCGCCGCGCGCTCCCCGTGTTCCCGAGCTCACCGGAGGCACCCCGTGACCAGCCCAGGCCCCGCCCACCAGCCCGCGGCAGCGCATGCCGGGGAGATCAGATGCCCCTGACACCGGAGGATGTGCGGAACTGGGAGTTCGGGACCACCAGGTTCCGGCCCGGGTACGACCAGCATGAGGTAGATGCCTTCCTGGAACTCGTCGAAGAGGAACTGGTTGACCGGGACCTGCAGGCTGAGCAAACGGGGGGCGGGCAGACCCGGTGGTTTGATCCCGGCCAGGAGCCGCCTCCCGGACCGGGGTGGCAGGCAGACCCGGGCCCGGTGAGCGCGCCGCCGGCTGCCGAGGGCACGATCACCGGCGCGGCCCGTCTGCTGGAGATGGCGGAGGAGTCGGCCGCCAGCACGGTCGCCGGGGCACGCCAGGAAGCGGACGACATCCTGAACCGGGCCCGGGCCGAGGCCAGCACCATCCTGACCGCGGCACGGCGCCAGGCCGCGCAGGTCACCAATGATGCCCAGGCCCTCGCGGCGCAGCTGGAGCGGAGCGTCCAGGAACACCGCGACGACGCCCTCCGGCCGCTGACCGAGCAGCGTGACGAGCTGCAGCGCCATATCGCCGGGCTGCAGGCGATCGCACGCGAGTGCCGCAGCAGGCTGCGAGCGTATGCGGACGAGCCGCTGCCCGGCCTCGACGCCGAACCCGCAGACCAGCAGACGGTCCAGATCGGCGCCGTGGTGCCGGTCTCCGCGGGCGGCCCAGGCGGCGGGCCGTCGTGAGCCTGGCTGCCGCCGCCACCCGCCCGGCGGCGCCACGGCATCGGATGGGGCTGCCTGGCGAGGCCCTAGCGCAGGCTCGTCACCGCGCAGGTCTCAGCGTGGCCCAGGTCAGCGAGCAGACCCGGATCCGCCCGCTGATCATCCGCAGCATCGAGGCGGGCGATTACTCCCTGTGCGGCGACGGCTTCTACGCCCGGGAGAACATCCGCAGCATCGCCGAAATCGTCGGGGCTGACCCCGGGCCGCTGATCGAGATGTATGACCGGGTCCGCTGGGCGCCCGGGCCCGCCCCGCCAGCCAGCCCGGACGAGCCGCCGGCCCGGACGAGCCGCCCGGCCCGCCCAGGCCTGGCCTGGCACCGCCGGCCCGCCTTCCTGCTGGCCTTCGGCGTGGTAGCCACCATGCTCACCATCAGTTCCGTCGGGTACCGGTTCATGCAAGGGCCCCGGCCCGTGGCGCCCGTGGCGGGACAAGCACACCAGCCTGCTGCACATCACGGTCGGGTACGGGGCCAGCCGGACACGCACCAGCCTGCTGGCACGGATCACGGAGCAGACGCTGAGCCGTGCGCACTCGATGGCCCCGGCAAGCGCGGTTGCGTTCGGCCCGGACGGCCGGGGCCACGGCGACGATCCGCGGGGCGCCTGGCTCGCCATCGATGGGCACCGGCGCACCGCATGGCACACCGGCAGGTATACGACCGCCCGCCCCGGGCCCCTGCGCCCGGGCACCGGCCTGCTGCTGGACATGGGCCATCCGGTCAAGATCACAGCGATCCGGGTCACGCTCGGGGCGGCCGCGGGGGCCAGCTTCCAGATCCGCATCGGCGACCAGCCAAAGCTAGCGGACCTGCGGGCGGCCGCGAGCTCGGCGGGCCCAGGCGGAATCGTGAGGATGGCAATGGCCCGCCCGGCGAGACCGGGCGTTACGTACTGGTCTGGTTCACCAGGCTGCCCCCTGGCCCCGGCGGGACCTACCAGGCCGACGTCCATGGGATCGGCGTGAAAGCCCGCCGCTGACGGACGGAGCTGACGGACCCGGCCCGGAGCGGATAATCCCGGGCCAGGCCCAGTTCCGGCTGCCGGTCAGCCCGCCATGCTGGCGAACATGCCGGGCTCGTAGGACCCCCCCTTCTGGCGCACGATCACGGCCAGCCGGTTGGCCGCGTTGATCATGGCGACCAGGCCGACCAGCGCGGCGATCTGGTCGTCGTCGTAGTGCTTGCGCACCTGGGCCCAGGTCTCGTCGGACACGCCGTGGCTGGCGTCGGCGAGCCGGGTGCCCTCCTCGGTGAGCGCCAGCGCGGCCCGCTCGGCCTCGGTGAACACGGTGGACTCGCGCCAGGCGGCGACCAGGTTGAGCCGGACCGGGGTTTCACCGGCGGCCGCGGCCTCCTTGGTGTGGATGTCGACGCACCAGCCGCAGCCGTTGATCTGGCTGGCGCGCAGGCTCACCAGGTACCTGGGTGGCCTTGGGCAGCGGCGACTGCTCGATCACCAGGCTGACGTTGTAGATCCGCTTGGCGATCTTGGCGCCGATCTCGTTGCTGATCAGGTCGATACGGGGTTCCATGACGTCGTCCTCACTCGTGGGGTCGCGTGCCGCGCGGATCGTCCGCGCGGCGTCCTGACGAACATGGAGATGCCGGCGGCCCGGTCCCTGTGACGCCGCGGCACTGCTGACGTGCGGCACCGGCCGTGGGTGTCACAAAGCGGCGGGGACCGGCGTCTTGTGCGTGTGGCACAGTCGAGAGCGGACGGGCAGGAGCCAGCTATGAGCGAGCACAGCGAGCCAGCACGGACACAGCCGGGCCGCTCGCTCATGACGGCCGCATGGACCCCGCCACCGAGGCGTTCGTCGCCCACCGCAACCTGCTGTTCACCGTCGCCTACGAGATGCTCGGCTCGGCCGCCGACGCCGAGGACGTCCTGCAGGAGACCTGGCTGCGGTGGGCGGGCGTCGATCTCGGCACCGTGCGGGACCAGCGTGCCTACCTGGTCCGGATCACCACTCGCCAGGCGCTGAGCCGGCTGCGCACGCTGCGCCGGCGCAAGGAGTCCTACGTCGGCCCCTGGCTGCCCGAGCCGCTGCTCACCGCGCCCGACGTGGCCGAGGACGTCGAGCTGGCCGAGAGCGTCTCGATGGCGATGCTGCTGGTGCTGGAGACGCTCATGCCGACCGAGCGGGCGGTGTTCGTGCTGCGCGAGGTGTTCGACCTGGAGTATGACGAGATCGCCGAAGCCGTCGGCAAGAGCCCGGCTGCGGTCCGCCAGATCGCCCACCGGGCCCGGGCCCACGTCGCCGCGCGGCGGCCGCGCGGGGTCGTTTCCGCCGCCGAGACCCGCAGCGCGATCGAGGCGTTCCAGCGGGCGATCGAAACGGGCGACCTGCAGCGCCTGCTCGACATGCTCGCGCCGGACGTCGTCCTGCTGGGTGACGGTGGCGGGGTCGTGCAGGCCGTGGTCCGGCCCATCGTGGGGGCCGGCCGGGTGGGCCGCTTGCTGACGGCCGGTCTGCCCCGGATCGGCGGCGAGGTGTCGGTCGAGCCGGTGCAGATCAATGGCTGCCCGGCTCTGATCGTCCGGCTCAACGGCGAGATCGACGATGTCGTGGCGGTGCGGATCGACGACGGCCTGATCACCGGGCTCTATGTCGTGCGCAATCCTGAGAAGCTGTCGCGTGTCGAGCGGGAGACCGCTGTGAGCCGCTGAGCCCGAAGACCCGCGCCGCACCAGCCGGGCAGGTACCCGCTAGTCCGGCAGGGTCCCGGGCAGCCCGAACCTGGCGAACAGCCCGTCGCCCCCGAACCGGGTGACGGCGCAGATCTTGTCGCCGGCCAGCGTGAGCACGATGAGGCCATGGGCCTGCGCCACCGGCGAGTCCGGATCGGCCCGGTAGTAGCCGAACGCGGGCTGGTGGTTGGCGCGGGCGGGCACCAGCCGGGGCACCCGGCTCCCCCACCAGGCCATCCGGGCCCGGAAGAACCCGGCGATCGCGGCGTGGCCCTGGTATTCCAGCGGCTCGGGCGGCATCGTCAGCCACGCGTCCTCGGTGAGCAGGGCCACCAGGCGGTCCGTGTCGGCGGCCTCGAACGCGTCCGCGAACCGGCTGGTCAGCTCGCGCTCCCGGGCCGACCGCGGCGCGGGCGCGCTGTCCCGGCCCGCGGCGGGAAGCTGGGCGGCGAGCGTGGCCCGGGCCCGCTGCAAGGCGCTGTTCACCGACACCTCGCTGACTCCGAGCATGCCCGCGGCCTGCGCCGCGGGGTAGCCGAGCACGTCGCGCAGCACCAGGACGGCGCGCTGGCGGGGTGGCAGGCGCTGCAGCCCGGCCACGAACGCCAAGGCCACCGCTTCCTTGGTCTCGTAGCGTGCTTCGGGACCGGGTGCGGCGTCGGGCAGGTCGTCGAGCAGCGCGTCCGGGTAGGGCTGCAGCCGCAGCGGCTCGGCCCGGCGGGTGGGCTCGGGCGGGGGGAAAGACCACTGGTACCTGGCCGCGGCCGCCGGGCGGCGGCCGGTGTCGCGCAGCACGTTCAGGCACCGGTTGGTCGCGATCTTGTACAGCCAGGTGCGCACCGATGCGCGCTCCCCGAACTGGCCGAGCCCGCGCCAGGCGGCCAGCAGAGTTTCCTGCAGCGTGTCCTCGGCGTCCTGGACTGAGCCGAGGATCCGGTAGCAGTGCAGCTGCAGCTCACGCCGGTGGGGGTCGGTGAGCTCGCGGAACGCCTCCTCATCGCCCGCCCGGGCGCGCGCGAGCGCCGTCGTGGTCACGATCACATCCTCACATCCCCTCATCCGGGTCCTTAACGGAACGACACCAGCCGGGCCGCAAACTCACCGGCCATTTCGCGGCGGCCGCGGTGTCTCAATCAGCGGCAAGCATCACCACGCAAAACTGGAGGACACGTGAGCACCGCGAGCAGGCAGGACGCCGTGACCCGCGCCCAGGGCTGGGCCCTGGCGCTGGCGTCGGTGGCGTCGTTCATGGTCGTGCTGGACCTGCTGGTCGTCGCGACCGCGCTGAACACGATCCGCCGCGACCTGGGCGCCTCGATCGGGGAACTGGAGTGGACGGTCAACGCCTACACGCTGGCCTTCGCGGTGCTGCTGATGACCGCGGCCGCCGTGGGCGACCGGTTCGGCAGGCGGCGGGTCTTCGCCATTGGCCTGGGCGTGTTCGCCGCGGGCTCGGCGGCGTGCGCGCTCGCGCCCGGGGCCGGCGCGCTGATCGCGGCGCGCGCTGTGCAGGGCGTCGGCGCGGCGATGGTCATGCCGCTGGCGCTGGCGCTGCTGAACGCGGCCGTCCCGCCGCAGCGCCGCGGCTGGGCGATGGGCATCTACGGCTCGGTAACCGCCCTGGCGGTCGTGGTGGGGCCGGTACTGGGCGGCGCGATCACCCAGGGCATCGCCTGGCCGTGGATCTTCTGGCTGAACGTGCCGATAGGCCTGATTACGGTCACGCTGGCGCTGCGCCGCCTCGACGAGAGTTACGGGCCTCGCGCCGCACTGGACCTGCCCGGCGTGGTGCTGGGCACCGGCGCGGCGCTCGGGCTGGTGTGGGGCCTGGTGCGCGGCACCTCGGCCGGCTGGACCAGCCCCGAGGCCGCCGGGACGCTCGCGGCGGGCGCAGTGCTGGCCGTGGCGTTCACCGGCTGGGAACTGCGGGCCCGCGCGCCGATGCTGCCGATGCGCTTGTTCGCCATCCGGGGCTTCTCCGCGGGCAACGCCGTGGTCTTCCTGATGAACGCGTCGATCACCGGGGCGGTCTTCTTCATGGCCCAGTTCCTGCAGGCCGGCCTGGGCCAGGATCCGCTCGGCGCCGGGCTGCGGCTGCTGCCCTGGGGCGTGGCGCCGTTCCTGATCGCACCGAGGGCGGGGAAGCTGGCCGACCGGATCGGCGAGCGGACACTGGTCGTCTCCGGGCTGCTGCTGCAGGCCGCCGGGTTCGCCTGGATCGCCGTCATCGCCGCCCCGGGGCTGGCCTACCCGGCCATGCTCGTGCCGATGATGATCTCCGGGGCCGGGCTCGGCCTGGCCGTGCCCGCGGTCACCAAGGCCGTGGTGGGCTCGGTCCCGCGCGGTGACATCGGCAAGGCGTCCGGCAGCTTCAGCATGATGCGCCAGCTGGGCGGCGCGTTCGGCGTCGCGATCCTGGCCGCCGTGTTCGCCACGGCGGGCGGCTACACCTCGGCCGCCACGTTCAGCGACGGTTTCGCGCCCGCCATCGCCGCCGCGACCGGCCTGGCCCTGGCCGGCGCCCTGGCCGGGCTGGCCCTGCCGGGCCGGCCAGGCCCGGCCCAGGACGCGCCGGCCGAGCGGGTGGCCAGCGAACAGCATGCATAACTCAGGGCAGGCAGCTTCAGGCATCCGGGCCGTAGGCCGCGGCGACGTCCTGCGAGCTGCCCCACCGGCTGTAGGTGGGCGACTGCGGCCAGCCCTCGGGCGAGTCCTGCCACTCCTCCTGGCGCCCGTAGGGCAGCAGGTCGATCAGCGCGAACGTGTGGGTGAGCTGCTCGGTGCCACGGCCGTTGGTGTGCCAGGTGCGGTAGACGGTGTCGCCGTCGCGCAGGAACACGTTGACCGCGAACCCCCCGCCCAGCGGCGCACCGACGTCGGCGCCGAACGGGCTGTTCGCCGTGGAGTACCAGGCCATCTTGTTCCCGACCCGCCGCTTGTACGCCAGCGCCTCGCCGATCGGGCCCTGCGTGACGATGACGAACCGGGCGTCGTAGCTGTCCAGGAACTCCAGCCGGGTGTACTGCGAGGTGAACCCGGTGCAGCCCGGGCACTGCCACTGCTCGCCCGGAAACCACATGTGGTTGTAGACGATCAGTTGTGACCTGCCGCCGAAGATGTCCGCGAGCCGGACCGGCCCCTCCTCGCCGTCGAGGGTGTAGCCGGGCATCTCGACCATCGGCATCCGGCGTCGCTGCGCGGCGACCGCGTCGAGTTCCCGGGTCGCGGCCTTCTCCCGGGCGCGCAGCGCGTCGAGCTGGCGCTGCCAGGTGCCCGCGTTGACGACAGGCGGCAGTGCGCTGGTGGTCATGGCTTCCTCCGAGGTGCGTCCGGTAGCTTGCGGTTCGCAGGTATGGACGCCGCCCGGCCGGCGAACTCATCGGTGACCGCCCCCGGCAGGTAGCTGCGCCGGTTGACGCAACCCATAGGTTGCCATAGTGTGGCAACCGTTAAGTTGCTACTTCAGGCGGAGGCAGTCATGGGTTTTCCTGATCGCATCGAGCGGACCGTGGAGCTCCCCCACCCGCCGGCCAAGGTCTGGGCGGCGCTCACCACGGCCGAGGGCCTGGCCAGCTGGTTCGGCCAGCAGGCCACGATCGACCTGCGGCCGGGCGGGTCGGCCAGCATGAAGTGGGACCACGGCCACACCGCCGACATGCGGGTCGAACGGGTCGAGGAGCCGACGGTGTTCGGCTACACCTGGCACATCTACGGCCTGCCCGATGAGGATCCGCGCCGCACCTACGTCGAGTTCACGCTCGAACCGTCCGGCGCCGGCACGCGGCTGACCGTGGTGGAATCCGGCTTCAGCCAGCTGCCGGAGGACGCCCACCGCGAGGCCTTCGACGGCAACACCAAGGGCTGGGCGAGCGAGCTGGGCGAGCTGGCCGGCTACCTCGATGCCGCCTGACATCGAGCCTGACATCGAGGCGATCGCCGAACAGGTCTTCGCCGCCCTGGCCGACCCGAGCCGGCGCGCCATCCTGGCCGCGCTGGCGTCGGGCGGTCCGGCCACGGCCACGGACCTGGCTGCCCGCCTGCCGATCACGCGGCAGGCCATCGCCAAGCACCTGGCCCTGCTGGCCGAGGCGGGCCTGGTAACGGCCGAACCAGGCGAGCGGCGCCGGGTCCGCTACCGGCTGCGTTCGGCCCCGATGCAGGTGGCACAGCAGTTCCTGGCCGCGCTGGCCCGCGACTGGGACAGCCCGCTCGGCGCGCTGAAAGCCCAGCTCGACCGTGAAGCGGGCTGATCACGGATTCACCGCCACCGTCGCGGTGGCGGCCTCAACCGGAAGGCAGGCATGACCATGAAGACTCCCCCGATCGTCACGCAACCCGAGTGGGAGGCAGCGCGCCAGCAGCTGCTGGTGAAGGAGAAGGAAGTAACCCGCGCCCGGGATGCGCTGGCCGCGGAGCGCCGGCGGATGCCGTGGCTGCCCGTGGAGAAGGACTACGTGTTCGAGGGCCCTGAGGGCACGGTGAGCCTGCCCGGCCTGTTCGCGGGCCGCCGCCAGCTGATCGTCTACCGCGCCTTCCTCGAGCCCGGCGTGCACGGCTGGCCCGAGCACGCCTGCCCCGGCTGCTCCCTGGTCGCCGACCAGGTCGCCCACCTGGCCCACCTGAACGCCCGCGACACCACGCTCGTGTTCGCCTCCCGCGCCCCGCAGCCGGACATCGAGCGGGTCAAGGCCCGGATGGGCTGGGACATCCCCTGGTACACGATGACCGACAGCTTCGACGCCGACCACGGCGTGGACGAGTGGCACGGCACCAACGCGTTCATCCGCGACGGCGACCGCGTGTTCCGCACCTACTTCGTCAACAACCGCGGCGACGAGGTCATGGGCGGCACCTGGGCCTACCTCGACCTGACCGCGCTGGGGCGCCAGGAGGAATGGGAAGACTCCCCCGACGGCTACCCCCAGACCGCGCCGTACTCCTGGTGGCGCTGGCACGACGCGTACGGCGACGACGCATGAGCGTCCAGGCCAGCGGCGCGCGCACGGGGACGGCCGCCACGGCCGCCGCGCTGGCCGTGACCCTCGGGCTGGCGGCGGCCGCCTGGGTGGCCGCCGTCCGGCAGATGAGCGGGATGGACATGGGCGTGGCGACCCGGCTCGGCTCGTTCGCGTTCTTCGCCGCCGCGTGGGTGACGATGATGGCGGCGATGATGCTCCCGGGCGCGGTCCCGGCCGTCGTGCGGCGCGTCCAGGCCAGCGGCCGGCTGCGCGGCGTGCCGCTCTTCCTCGGCTCCTACCTGGCCGTCTGGGCCGTGGCCGGCGTCGCGGTGTACGCGCTCTACCGGCCGCACGGGGTCGTGGTGGCCGGCGCGGTCGTGATCGCGGCCGGTGCCTACGAGCTCACGCCGCTCAAGCAGCACTTCCGGCGGCGCTGCCAGGAAGCCGCCGGCTCCGGGCTCGGCTACGGGCTGTGCTGCCTCGGGTCCAGCATCGGGCTGATGGCGATCCTGGTGGCACTGAGCATCATGAGCGTCATCTGGATGGCGGTGATCACCGTCCTGGCCCTCGGCCAGAAGCTCCTGCCCGCGAAGCGCGCCGTCGATGTGCCGCTCGCGCTGGCCATCGCCGGGCTGGGAATCCTGATCGTCCTCGCGCCCGCCGCGGTCCCCGGGCTCACCCCACCGATGTGAGGAGGGAAACCATGAAGAAGCCTGAGGTAGCCGGCCGGGCCGCCTTCCAGGCCGAGCTGGACCGGCTGCGGGCCCGGGAGAAGGCGCACACCCGCGAGGGCGACGCGATCGCGGCGGCCCGCCGGCGGCTGCCGATGGTCGAGATGGACCCGGCCCTCGCGCTGTCCGGCCCGGGCGGCCCGCTCACGCTGCTGGAAGCGTTCGAGGGCCGCCGCCAGCTGATCGCCTACTACTTCATGTGGCACGCCGGCCTGCCCGCGGCCGCGCAGTGCGAAGGCTGCACTTTCTATAACGGCCAGATCGGCGAGCTGTCCTACCTGCATTCCAGGGACGTCACGTATGCCGCCTTCTGCCAGGGCCCGTACGAGCAGAGCGTCCGCTACCGGGATTTCATGGGCTGGGACATGCCCTGGTACTCAGCGCAGGATTCCCTCGGCGCCCTCCTCACCGGGCGCCAGATCGGCTTGTTCCACCTCGTGTGCTACCTGCGCGACGGTGACCGCGTCTTCGAGACCTACTGGACCACCCGCCGCGGCGTCGAGGCCATGGACTACAGCTACGCGCTCATGGACCTCACCGTGTACGGGCGCCAGGAGCCGTGGGAGGACTCGCCCCCCGGCTGGCCCCAGCAGTGCTCCAACACGCGGACTGACGCCGGCCCGCCCGCCTGGCCCCCCGTGCCGCAGTGGCCGGGCGGGCGGCCCATCGCCCAGTGGCCGCGCCTGGAAGCGGGACACCCCGACGACCTCGCAGGCCCGCTTCCCCCCGCCGGCTGACCTCACCCCAGCCTGGGTATGAAGGAACACGATGGACAGCCTGCCGATCGGTGACTATGCGCTGCTCTCGGACTGCCGCTCCGCGGCACTGGTCAGCCGGGACGGCTCGGTGGACTGGCTCTGCTTCCCCCGCTTCGACGGGCCGTCCGTGTTCTGCCGCCTCCTCGACCCGGCCGGCGGGCATTTCGCGATCCGGCCTGCAGGCGAGTTCCAGGCCCGCCGCCGCTACCTGGACCAGACGATGGTGCTGGAGACCACCTTCACCACGCCGGGCGGCACCGCCGTGCTCACCGACGCGATGGCGATCGGCCGCAACGAGCGCGGCCACGCCCTGGGGGCGCGCTCCCCCAGCATGCTGCTGCGCCGGCTCGCCTGCACCAGCGGCGAGATCGAGGTGGAGGTCAGCTACGCGCCCCGGCCGGAGTACGGCCTCATCCACCCGATCCTGGTTCCGGTGCCCGGCGGCCTCGCCAGCCGGGGCGGTGCCGACCGGCTGCTCTTGTCCACCGCGGTCAGCCTCACCGTGGACGGCGCCACCGCGACCGCCCGGGTCCGGCTGGGCGCCGGGCAGGACGCGGCGTTCGCGTTCGGCCACGGGGAGCTGGCCGGGCCGCCGCGGACCCCGTGGACCGCGGCGGAGATCTCCAGCCGGCTGGACGACACGGTCGATGGCTGGCGGTCCTGGTCGGCGATCCACCAGAACTATGAGGGGCCGTGGCGGGACCTGGTGCACCATTCCGGCCGGGTGCTGCAGGCGCTGACGTTCGAGCCCACCGGCGCCATCGTGGCCGCCCCGACCACGTCGCTCCCGGAAACCGTGGGCGGCGGGCGGAACTGGGACTACCGCTACACGTGGGTACGCGACTCCAGCCTGACCATGGAGGCGCTGTGGGTGGCGGCCTGCCCGACCGAGGCGAACAAGTTCTTCAGCTTCCTGGCCGACGCAGCCGCCTCCCAGCTGCAGCGGGGCGCCGACCTGCAGATCATGTTCGGGATCGGCGGCGAGCGGGACCTGACCGAGCGGGAACTGCCGCATCTGGCCGGCTGGCGGGGCAGCCGGCCAGTCCGGGTCGGCAACGGCGCGTGGCTCCAGCGCCAGCTCGACGTCTACGGCGAGCTGCTCAGCGCCGCCCAGCGGCTGGTCGACCAGCTCGGCGAGCTGGACCCGGTGACCCGGCGGTTCCTGGCCGCGGCCGCGGACACCGCCGCGGCCCGCTGGCGGGAAAAGGACCAGGGGATCTGGGAGATCCGCGGCGAGCCGCGGGACTTCCTGTACTCGAAGCTGATGTGCTGGGTGGCGCTGGACCGGGCGATCGCCCTGGCCCGGCTCCTCGGCGCCGAAGACCGGGTGACCGGCTGGGCGGCCGCCCGCGACGAGATCCGGGCGGCCATTCTGGACCGAGGCTGGAGCGAAAAGGCGGGCGCCTTCACCCAGGCGTTCGGCAGCGAGGACCTCGACGCGTCGAGCCTGATGCTGACCATCACCGGGTTCCTGGCCGGGGATGACCCGCGGATAAAGGCGACCATCGACGCCATCGCGCAGCGGCTCACCGACCAGCGCGGGCTGGTGTACCGGTACCTGGCCCACGACGGCCTGGCGGGTGAGGAGGGCACCTTCCTGCTGTGCACGTTCTGGCTGGCGCAGGCGCAGGCCCTCGCGGGCCAGGTCGAGGCGGCCACCGCGACCTTCGAGCGTGCCGTGGCCGCCATCAACGATGTCGGCCTGCTGGCCGAGGAGGTCGCCCCCCGCGACGGCGAGATGATCGGCAACTTCCCGCAGGCGTTCAGCCACATCGGCCTGATCAACGCCGCCTGGGCTATCACCGAAGCCCAGCAGCGCACCGGGGGTCCCCACTAGGGCGGCCCGGCCAGGCCACCCTGGGCGAAGTGGACAACGATTCCCCGGCGCCGCAGGACCACGGTCACGTCAGGCATCGGCCGCCCGGTGAACAGGTACCTCGGCCCCAGATATCGCGCGGCCCGGTGGTCTACCGCTGGCTCATACCCGTCGGCCCGCAGGGCCCACGCCACGCCGAGAGTGACATCCCGCTCGTAAACTCCGTCCCGCACTACCGACAGCTCCAGCCGCCGGGGAGGCAGCATCTGCTCGATGTACTGGGCGGCGAAGCGGGTGGCGCTCACTTCCCGGGCGGATGTCGCGGCCGCCGACACCCGGGCCTGCTGGGCCACCGCCAGCCATGCCCCCAGCCCGATCAGGGCGCCGGCCGCCAGGCCGGCGACGCAGGCGGCCCAGCGCGCTGCGGGTCCGCCTGCGGTGGCCGGGGCGCCGGGTGGCCGCGGGCGCGCTGCCGCCGGCCCGCGGGCGTGGCCGGTCACCCGCCGGGCGGCGAGCACGGCGGCTGCGCCCGCGGTCAGCCAGGCGAGCAGGCCTGCCGGGAGCAGGACGATCAGCAGGTAATTCTGGCCGCGGAGGCCGATATTGTGCACCGCGATATCCGAGTACGTGGCCAGGACGGCACCGCTGGTCAGCAGGCTGACCGCAGCCAGCGCGGCCAGCCGGCGGGATCGCAGCGGCCAGAGCGCGACGGCCAGCACGACGGCGGTGAACGCCAGCATGGCCACTGCGAACACGGGCGTGCGCCCGCCGATCTCGCTCGCGATGCCCTGGTAGCGGAACGACAGCGACCGTTGCCACCACACCGTGGGCGGCTGGGCTGACGCGGTCAGTGCCTTCAGGCCGAACGCGGGTCCCGCGGGCCGGCGCGCGCCCAGGCTCGCGATGAGCAAGCCAAGGTTGCCGCGGCGGCTGGTGAACTGCTGGATGAACGGCGCGATCCAGCAGCCCGCGCCCACCATCAGCCCGAGCACCGCCCACCAGTACCGGGCCCGGGCCCGGATGGTGTCCGCCAGCCCGGCCGCCAGCGCCACCAGCACGAGCGCGGCCGAGGCCAGCGCGAACATGAGGTGAGCCTGAGCGGCCACCGACGCGGTGAGGACGAGCACCGGCCACCAGTGGCGCTGCCCGGAAACGGCGGCCAGGCCCACGGCGAGCGTGGCCAGGAAGAAGATCAGGCCGAACCATGGGTTCCAGTACGGGTCCGCCGCGATCAGCGGCTGCCAGGCCACGCTGGCGATGACGATCCCGCTCGCCGCCAGGGCGCCGAACGCGCCGAAGGCTGAGCGAGCGGCCTCGATCGCGAGCGAGGCCGCGACCATGCACCACAGCGCCGCGCCCCACACCACCCCGGCCCGCGGGTCGATGTGGACCGGGATCGCCAGCAGCCAGTACTGCAGGGGTCCTGGGTCGAACGCGCCCTTGCGCAGCTGGGTGGCCTGCCCGACCAGCGTGCCGTAGGGAGTCAGGACATCCCAGGCCCGAAGCGCGATGGCCGCGCCGTCGGCAATGACCGGTGAGTCTTGCTGCAGCGAACGTATCGCGCCGATCGCGAAGGGGATCCACGCCGCCAGGTGCGCGGCGAGCCGGAAGACGATGGCCAGGCCACGCGGCATGCTCGCGCGCCGGCCCCGACCTCCCGCCGCCAGGGCCCCGGGTAGACCTAGGTCCCGCGCCGAGGTGGGTGCCAGCCCACTGGCGCGCTCTCTCATCGCCGGGCAGGATGATGCCAGGCAGCCATAGATCCACCCGCAGTCTGACGCCAGTTCACCAAATGCGCCGTAGAGTAAGCAGTCTAGGCAAATATTTCTATTTAACGGGACAGGAAATGGTAAATGGAGAATAAAAGCGAGTTCTGGGCCGACGTCACCGCAGTTGTCGTGACACCCGTGGCGATTGCCGCCGGACTAGCCAAGGGTACCTACGACGCTTCGACGGACCACGGGGCTTTCCTCGAAGGGTTCAATGGGACTGCAACTCCCATTATCAGGGCCGGAAAGAACTTCGGTGCGGAGCATGGCCCGACCATCACCAAAGGGGTGGTTACCGGTGCCGCCGGCGCCCTCGGCGCCCGCATAGTGCACATAGGCCTCCGGTCCCTGCACCTCTGACCAGCAAGTCTTCAGCCCTCAGACCTTGACGCCAGCTGATCCGTTAGGTAAGACTAACCGTTAGTGGATCCTGACCGAGTAAGTGACGGCTGGAGCGTGCTGGCGGACGGTACCCGGCGCGCCATCGTCAGCCGCCTGGCCGAGGGGCCGCAGCCGGTGGGCCGGCTGGCGGCGGAGCTGCCGGTCAGCCGGTCGGCGGTCTCCCAGCACCTCAAGGTCCTCAAGGACGCCGGCCTGGTCAGTGAGCGCGCGGTCGGCACCAGGCGGGTCTACCGGCTCAACCCGGCGGCCGTGGCCGCGTTGCGCGATCAGCTCGACACCTTCTGGCAGAGGGCTCTGGCCAGCTACGTCGATGTCGCCGGACAAGCGGCAGAGGAGCGTCCATGAACCAGACCGAGGTCACCGTCGTCCGCAGGCAGGTGGTGGTCAGCGCGCCGGCCGAGCAGGCCTTCAAGGCGTTCACCGAGAGGTTCGGCGACTTCAAGCCGCCGGAGCATAACCTGCTCGGGGCCCCGATCGCCGAGACGGTCTTCGAGCCCCGCGCCGGCGGGCACATCTACGACCGCGCCATCGACGGCAGTGAGTGCCGGTGGGCGCGGATCCTGGCCTACGAGCCGCCCGCCCGTGTGGTGTTCAGCTGGGACATCAGCCCGCAGTGGCAGATCGAGACCGACCCGGAGCTGACCAGCGAGGTCGAGGTGCGGTTCGTGGCCGAGGGACCGGACCGCACCCGGGTCGAACTGGAGCACCGCCACCTCGACCGGCACGGTCCCGGCTGGCAGTCGGTCCGCGACGGCGTCGACACCGACCAGGGATGGCCGCTCTACCTGGCCCGGTACGCCGCCCTGCTCGGGTGACCGGGTACCGGCCCTCGCGCCGCGCCACGTGACCGCCGCACTCGCAGGCCCTGGCCCGGCGGAGTGACGTCACCCGGGCTGGGGCACCTGCAGATCCCAGTCCTGCCTGAGGTCATCCCACTCGTAAAAGCCCCCAGGCTCGCAAGCGCGATTGAGTGCGCTCAGAGCCAGCCACAGTTCTTCGTGATCATCAGTTTCCAATATGGCGTCGATCGGCTTCTGGTGATTCCCCTCGATGCAGAATTGAAATCTGATTCGCCGGCCTGGGCGCAGGCATTTCTTAAGGCGATCATAGATCGCGTTCGTGACCAGGCCGACGATGATCGGGACCACGACGTCAGCCAGGGCCATGTGTTCCCAGCCTGCAGCTTGCGGCCGTGGCAGGTGCCGGCCCTGGGGCGGATGCTCGCCACCGCGCTGCTTCTGCAGCCAGGGATGGGCGGGGGCGGCCGGGGACGAGGACCGGCCCGGCCCGGGCGCCAGCCCGGCAGGGGAGACCAACCGCCGAGGCACAGGGCGGGGAGCAGGCACGACAGGGCTAGCGGCCCAGGCCGGCGCAGCCCAGCGCGGCACCCTCGGCCGCGGGTCAGGGCCGGGCCCGCGCACCCCTGGGATTACCGCTTCACCGGGGACAGGGCCAGTACGGCGCGGCGCCGCCACCGGGCGCCGGACAGCACGAGGGGCCACCGGCAGGCCCCGCACCGCCCCCCTGGCCGCAGGAGCAGGCCCGCCTGGCCTCGCCGGCCGCCCTGGCACAGCACGAGGAGGGGGCACGCCGGGGATGGCCGCCTCACCGGGGACAGGGCGAGCCCGGCGCGGCACCACCGGGGGCCGCGGCGCCGCCCGGGGCACAGGCAGGCGGGCAAGCACGCCATTGTCAACGAATCCGGTAATCCCGGGGGCCGCGAGCAGATCATGATATTCGTGAGCCCTGACAGACAACCGCGGGGCCGCATCACACCCGATAGTGCGCGAGATCCCGCCGTCATACCGCACGATCACTTCGATGTGCTCGCCGAACAGGGCCCAGTCGCCGGGCAGCGGAACGTAGTGCCCGGTGAGCGGGTGCCAGCGGCCGTGGGTCCGGGCTGCCGCGAGAATAGAAGCAACGTCAAGCCGGTCCAGCCCCGCCCCGGCATCGGCCCACTCGTACCCGGAGCAAGAATTAAAGGCTTCCCCACTCACCCGGCTGGGCTGATTAGCCACCCTGGCGGCCAGTTCAACCGTCAGGCTCGCGAAGACTGCGCACGGCTGATCAGCACCGGCAGCGCCTGCCGCATCCTGCAGCCAGATAAGTTCCTCAATATCAGCGGGTGTCCTGCCCACGGCCGCACGCAAGTAGTACTCAGCTGCAGTGACAATAGCCGAGCGCAGCATCGCATCATTTACAGCCAATGACCGCCCAGCATATCCAGGCACGGCATATCCAGGCACGGGCGAGTCAATTCCGAGACTCATTGACGGCTGCGCGCCGGCGCCGGCCGCCGGAAGACCAGAATAGAATATTAGTCCCGGCACCGCCCCGCTCGCACTTGCCCCGATGCTGACCAAAGCGGTCGCCTGCTGCAAGCGCAGGTATCTAGCGAGGTGCAAGAAAATCACCCATTCCCTGATCTGTTCCGCGCTGGCCCCCGGCTGGCCGCCGCCGGGCGGGCGGGGCGTCAGCACCACGGGCAGCGGCCCCGGCGGCCTCACGCATGCAACTATTAGAACATGAGTTCGATTCAGAGTAAATGGCAGCCGCTCCTGGGCCGGTGAAGGTTCACATGTGAGACAGCTCGGCCGGCGTCCGTCGGCGCCCTTGGACATGATTGACTGCCTGCCAGCTACGAGGAGGACTACCTCGCCGCGCTGCGGCTGCTCGAGGGCGTGGCGGGCGACGTCGATGTCGTCATCCCCGGCCACGGGTCCATCGGCGGAGCCGATCAGGTACACGCACGGATCGACCAGGATCGGGCGTACGTGCACGCCCTGCGTGACGCTCATGTTCTCAGCGACCCGCGGGTCGGCCCATCGGCCCAGGACGGCTGGGACTGGGTGGCCGGCGTGCACGCACGGCAACTCCAGCGCCTCGCCCGAAGAAGCGAGCGCGACGGGACGCCCGGCTAGCGATCGGCGTGCGACACGCAGCCACTTGACTGGGAGGTCCCGTGATGACCAGTAAGTTCACCGACCTTGCGATCGACTGTGCCGATCCCAGCGGTCTCGCCCGGTTCTGGTGCTCGGTCCTTGACTACGAGGTACAGGACGAAGACGACGGACTTGTCACGATTGGCTCCCCCATGGTGCCTGAAGGCAAGAACCACCCTGGCCCAGTGCCACCGACGCTGACATTCGCGCACGTGCCCGAGGGCAAGACCGTCAAGAACCGGCTCCACCTCGACGTGAACCCAACCGACAGGGAGCAGGACGAAGAAGTCCGGCGCCTGCTCGGCCTCGGTGCCCGGCACGCCGACGTCGGCCAGGGCGATGAGAGCTGGGTCGTACTCGCCGACCCAGAGGGGAACGAGTTCTGCGTCCTGGCGGGCCGCCGCCCCTGATCGGAGGCCGCACACCCCTCCCGGCCTACTTAGACATGGCAGGATCGCCCTGTCCGGCGACGACCGGGGCCGGCAGCGCCCGGCCTGGCCGGCCCAGGGCGATCGTGCCACCCGGGCCGGGACACGTTGGAGGCATCGTGCAGCACATCCTCACCCTCTCCCGCTCGGCTGTCATCGTCCGGCACTGGTTCGAGATCGACCTGGACGACGCGTCCATGGAGCACGGCGCGCGGATCGAGCTGCGCGAACTGGCTGCGCAGCCGCGCCGCGGCAGCGAGTCAGCCGCCCAGGTCATCACCGCGGATCGCCCCGGTGGCGGGCGGACCTGTTCGACCGCCTGGCGGACGAGCCCGGCAGCTTCGGCGTGGCTCATTTCCATCCGGAATTCGAGGGCGCCGAGCCCTGCGCCCGGGCCTGGGACGCGGACCTCACGGCCGACCCCTGGCGGTGGCTTCACAACCAGTTCACCCAGCTCGGCGGGGCCCATCCGTGGCGTCTCGATCCGGAGGATGCCCGGGAGCTGAGCGGGCTGGCGGATGTGGTGGTGGCCCTGGCCCGGCAGTTCTCGCCCGAGCGCTGTCACTCCGCCCGCGAGTGCTCCGCGCTGACCCGCGATGCGCGGGACTCGGTTCAGCTGATGATCAAGTACCTTCGCCGGCCAGAGCTGCTGGACGTGGACTGGGTCAGGCCCTGGCGGGACGCGGCGTAGGCCCGGCCGCCAGCGCCGGTGCCCCACCTTCAAATACGGCCGCGCTATCCCTGCCCGGCATCACCCAGCTCGGGTGGTTCGTGCGCGAGGACGCCCAGTTAGCGTCTATTCATCGCGGTTCTGCGGGGTTAGCTTCCGAGACGGTTCCGGGTCGCATTCCCGTATTCGAATGAAAGCGGGGCGCTCACCGCAGGCATGATCCGGCACAGGCTCAGCGGCATCAGGCCGACACTGTGAGTGACCCAGCTCCGGCTGCGGCCCAGCCGTCCCTCGCGGCCAGAATCGACCAGCAGACCGCGCACCCCCTGACGTGGCAGGCGGTCGCCAAGCGCGCCGCGGTGGTCGCCGTCGCCGGAATCTCGCTCTACCTGGTGTTCCCGGCGATCACTGAGGTGCTCGCATCCTGGCCCCGCCTGTCGACGCTGGACCCACGGTGGTTCGCCCTGGCCATCGGGGCCGAGGTCGCCCACTTCGCCTGCACGTTCGCCCTGCAGCGGCTCGCACTGCGGACGAAGGCCTGGTTCCCGGTCGTCACGTCCCAGCTGGCCGGCAACGCGATCACGCTGATCATGCCGGGCGGAGCGGCGGTGGGCGCCGCGGTGCAGTTCCGGATGCTGGCGGCCAGCGGCCGGGACACGAGCTCGACGGTGGGCGGGCTGACGGCGTTCTCGCTGCTCGGCGTGGGAGGGCTGCTGGCCCTGCCGGTCTTCGCCCTGCCAGTCATCCTGGTCGGGGCGCCCACCAACCGGGGGCTGGTCAACGCCGCCATCCTGGGGGCGGTGGGGTTCGTGGTCTTCGCCGCGCTCGGGGCGGTCATCCTGGCCTACGACCCGCCGCTCCGCTGGTGCGGCCGGGTGGCCCAGCGGGCCAGGAACTGGGTCCTGCGCAAGCGCCCACCGCTCACCGGGCTGGACGACACCCTGCTCTCCCAGCGCAATGAGATCCGGGCGGCCCTGGGCGATCAATGGTGGCAGGCGCTGCTGCTCTCCGCCGGGCGCCTGGCGTTCGACTACCTGTGCCTGCTGGCCGCCTTGCGGGCCACCGGGGCCCGCCCGCGGCCCTCGCTGATCCTGGTGGCCTACGCGGTGGCCGGCGTCGTCGGGATGATCCCGGCCACGCCGGGCGGCCTCGGGCTGGTGGAGGCGAGCCTCACGGGGCTCCTGGTGCTCGCCGAGGTCAACTCCAGCCAGGCCGTGCTGGCCACGCTCACCTACCGGCTCGCGTCGTACTGGGCGCCGCTGTGTGCGGGGCCGGTCGCCTACGGCCTGTTCCGGCTGCGGTACCGGAGCCATCCGCCGCCCCCGCAGGCGACTGAGGCTTCCCCGGCCTAGCACGCGCCCCGGGGTAGACCTAGGTCTACCCCGGACGTGGATGCCAGCCCCCTAGTGCACCATCGCCTCACCGGGCAAGATGATGCCAGGAAGTTTTGCGCGAGAGGAAATGGCGCATGGAAAATAAAAGTGAATTCTGGGCTGACGTCAGCGCGGTGGTCGTCACGCCAGTGGCGATAGCCGCCGGGCTGGCCAAGGGCACCTATGACGCTTCGACGGACAAGGGAGCTTTCATCGAAGGCTTCAATGGGACGGCGAACCCCATTATCCGGGCCGGAAAGAATTTCGGCGCGGAGCACGGCCCGACCCTCACCAAAGGAGTGGTCACCGGCGCGGCTGGCGCGCTCGGCGCCCGTATCGTGCACGCAGGCCTGCGGGCCTTCAGGCTCTGACCACCCCTGGACCTCTGGCCAGCACCGGGCTCTCCTGGGCTACGGGCAGGAGTTCACCGGGGTGAGGGCCCCGCCTGCGGCTGGCACGAACCTGCCGTCCGGCAGCCGGACGCCGACCTGCTGGCCGGCGTGACTGAGCAGGCCACAGTACGCATGGCTGGTGTTGATCAGGATGTCGCTGGGACGGCCCTGGGCCCGTATCCCGGCCCCGAGCAGGAACCCCGAGACGGCCAGGATGAGCAGCCCGGCCATCCCGGCCAGCCGGATCGACCAGGTCATCTGCCCCCGGGCGGAGGTAGCCCGCTTCAGGACCAGCTGATACATCAGCGGGCCGGTGACGGGCGTGCCCGACATGATCTCCGGGATGCCCTGTGTGGCCAGGTTGGCCAGCACCAGGGCGCTGACGCCGGTGATGCCCGCCAGCCCGAACACGATGACCGTGCCGACCTCTACCCCGCCGTGGACGGGCAGGGTGGCCAGTTTGTCGGGCCCCAGGACGAAGCCGACCGTGGCGTACAAGCCGAGGAAGGCCGCGATGGCCGCCTGCCACTTGCCCGCCGCGGACTGGATGGTATCGAGCAGGCTGTGATGAGCGTCGACCGCCTTGGCCTGCCAGAAGGCGATCTCGTCACGCAGGCTGGCCACGGGCTCACCCCTGGCCGACGCGGGGGGTGACATATCCCCAGCGGCCGCATCCGGACTTGCCTGCCGGCGCCCCATGATTCTTGGTGCAGGCGCAGGTGACCAGCTCCGAGTCGATCTTCATGCTGGCCTGGAATTGCGATATCACCGTGGGAACGAACACGTCGATGGCTCCGTCATGCCCGCATACCGGGCACGAGCCCCGCAGCACCAGCCCGCCGAACTGGGTGTTCTCCTGCCAGTCGCGCTGCTGGAGCCCTGCTTCGAACTCGGCATTCTCCTCGTCGAGATAGTCGGGCGGCACGGTGGATGGCTGGCTCATGGTGATCTCCAATGCTGATTCCTCAAGATGGCCCGGGCTGGCCGGCCAGCCAGACCGGGTGCAGGGGGAGGCCGGCGCTCAGCGCGGCGAGCACCGGCGGCCTGACGCGCGCCCAGACCTGGTCGAGCGTCTGCGCAGGCACGAGCATCCCCCTCAGGTCGCTCCGGGCCGTCCCGGGGTCAGGATGCATCCGGAGGTACACCTGCTCGATGACGCCGAGCCGCTGATCAAACGGCGGGTGCGTGGCGGGCGCTTCTCCCCCGTGCTCCGCGGACACGACGGCCTGCACGGAATCGAAGATCTCGTGAACCTTCATGGCCACGGCCGCCCCCTGGAGGGCCAGATTCGCCGGCAGCCGGTCCAGGTAAGCCGAGCTGTACACCACGGCCATGGCACCGAAGGCATCCATCGCGAATTCGCTCGCCCACGGTGAGCCGGCCTGGACCGGGCCGCCAGCGGCCAGTTCCGGGACGCCCAGCTGCTCGATCAGCGCGTGCCCGTACTCGTGCCCGAGGACGAAACGCTCGGCCCCGTTGATGAGCAGAGCCAGGGGCCAGCTTCGCGGCGCGGCAGGCAGCCGGGAGTGCGGTGCGCGCGGGCGGCCGGTGGACAGCCAGCCGGTGAGCGTGTCCCGCAGCAGCGTGGCCGGGTAAGGGTCGCGGTCCAGGACCTCTTCCGTGTCCTCGGGACGCCCGGAGAAGCTGAGGGCCGCCCCCGGCGCCGGGCCGGTTTCTTTCCACGCGAGCACCAGGGCCTTCGCGCCCTGGTACATGAATTCCATCATCCCGGCGGACACCATGATCACCGCCACCCCGGCGGCCAGGGCCGTGCTGGCCTCGCTGCGCGGTTCCCCGGTGGTGCCGGCGATCACCCGGGAGAAGGTGCCGGGTGGCAGGCCAGCCTTGGTTCCCGACCGGGACAGGCCGAGCTCGATGGACGCCGCCTGGCGGGCCAGCATCTCGAAGAACCGCGGATCCTCGAAAGGGCCAGGACTCACCCGCTGGATGATCTCCCTGGTCAGCGACCAGCGAGCCGTCTCGGTCCCGGCGTCGTAGCTCAATGGCCCCTGGCGGATAGAGGATCCGTCCCGGACGGCCGACTGCTCACGGCGGGCCGCGTGCTGCTCGGCGAGGGCGGCGGTGTCGCCCTGCGCAGGCGCTCCGGCCCGGGCCGCCCAGTAGGCCTGGCGCTGCTGCAGGTACCGCCGCGCGAGCGGTACGTCAAAGGAAGTACCGCGGGGTGAAGCCGGCCCGGGCACCGAGGCTGGCGAGGGCACTGAAGCCGGCGGCGGCGGTGAGCCGGTCACCGGAGGCCCGCAACGGGCAGCCGCGGCCTTCCCGCGGCCATAAGCCGGCCCGATGGCACCAGGCCGGCGCAGCGTGCTGCCCTTAACATGATCCCCCCGGTGCGGCCGTCCTGGCCGTCCCTGATGCCACCCCGCCCCGGACAGGGCGGGGTGCCCCGCAGCACCATAAACCCTGGACCCGGGCGTCCGGTAGGGCCAGGCGCCGGCCTTACTTGGGTTCCTCGGTGCCCAGCCGGTGCAGGGGCTCCCGGCCCGGCGGCTGGCTCGGCCGCCGCCTTTCCGGCGCGGCCGGGATCGGGCGGACCTCCGGCTGATCGGGCTGGAGATGCACCTGCGCCCCGTGGTGCATCACGGTCAGCGGCTCCCCGTCGTCCAGGACGTACCGGGCCCGGGCGTGCGTCACCTCGACATGCAGCCGCCGGCCCCGGATGAAGAGGCTGAACGCGAGCCTGCTGAGCCCCTCAGGCAGCCGCGGCGCGAAGCTGACGGTGCCGTCCTGGTGGCGCAGGCCGCCGAAGCCCGCGACCAGGGCCACCCAGGCGCCGGCCAGTGAGGCCATGTGCACGCCGTCACGCGTGTTGTTCTCCAGGTCCCGCAGGTCCATCAGCGCGGCCTCGCCGAGGTAGTCGAAGGCCAGATCCAGGTGCCCCACCTCGGCGGCGATCACCGCCTGGGTGCACGCGGACAACGACGAATCCCGGACCGTCAGCGGCTCGTAGTAGTCGAAGTTGCGGAGCTTCTGCGCGGGGGTGAAGGCGTCCCCGCACAAGTGCATGGCCAGCACCAGGTCAGCCTGCTTGACGACCTGCTTGCGGTACAGGTCGAAGTAGGTGAAATGAAGCAGCAGCGGATACCGCTCCCCGGGGGTGCCGGCGAAATCCCAGACCTGGAGCCGGGTAAACCCCTCGTCCTGGGGGTGCACCCCGAGTGCCTCGTCGTAGGGCAGGGACATCGCCTGGGCCGCGTCCCGCCAGCCCGCGGATTCCTCCGTGTTGACGCCGAGCTCGTGGGCCCGGTCGGGGTAGCGTTTCGCCGCGTCCGCCGCCGCCATCAGGTTCCGCTGGGCCATCAGGTTGGTGTAGACGTTGTTGTTCGCCAGCGCGCTGTACTCATCGGGGCCGGTGACCCCGTCGATGTGGAACCGGCCCTGGTCGTCGTGGTGGCCGAGGGAACGCCACAGCCGCGCGGTGTGGATCAGCAGTTCCATCCCCGGTCCCCGGGCGAAGGCCTCGTCCCCGCTCAGGTCGACGTAGCGGACCACCGCGTTGGCGATGTCCGCGTTGACGTGGAACGCGGCGGTCCCGGCCGGCCAGTAGCCCGAGCATTCCGGGCCGGCGATCGTCCGCCACGGGAAGGCGGCGCCCTCCAGGCCCAGCTGGCCGGCCCGCTCGATCGCCATCGGCAGCGTGCTGTGCCGCCATCTCAGGGCGCTGGCGGCGGCCTGGGGGGTGGTCATGCTGAGCAGCGGCAGCACGAACGTCTCGGTGTCCCAGAAGGCGTGCCCGTCGTATCCGGGCCCGGTGAGCCCCTTGGCCGGGATCGCCCGGGTCTCCGCGCGGGCCCCCGCCTGCAGCACGTGGAACAGCGCGAAGCGGACCGCCTGCTGCACCTCGGCGTCCCCGTCCACCTCCACGTCGGCGCGGTCCCAGAAATCGTCGAGGTACTCCCGCTGCTCGGCGATCAGGCCGTCCCACCCGCTCTGCTTGGCCGCGCTGAGCGCGGCCCACACCTGGTCCCGCACGGCGGGCAGCGTCCGCGCGGCCGACCAGCCGTAGGCGACGTACTTGATCATGCGCAGCCGCTGGCCTGGCTGCAGCACCGCCGAGGCCGTGACCACGCCGCCGTCCTCGTACGCCGAGGTTTCCACCTGCACGCTGCTGTCCGGCGAGCCGTCGATCTGGTGATCCATCGCCGCGGCGACCCGCAGCCCGCTCTGCCCCGTCGTGTGCACGAGCACCACGGACGTTCCCTGGCCAGCGTGATACTCGCAGGTCAGCGGGTTGTCCAGGACCTCGGACACCCGCGGGTCGCCGCCCCGCTCCGGCAGCTGCTCGTTGGCGAGGAGCTCGGACTGCACCGAGACCCGCACCGGGCCGTCCAGCGGCTCCACCGTGTAGCTGATCGCCCCGATGGCCCGCTGGGTCAGCGACACCAGCCGCGTCGAGGAGACGCGCACCGACTGCCCGGCCGGGGAAACCCATTCCGCGGTCCGGCCCAGCGTCCCGGCCCGGAAGTCGAGCTCGCGCTCGTGCTTGCGCAGCTCGCCGTAGCGGATGTCGAAGGGCTCGTCGTCCACGTACAGCCGGATCAGCTTGCCGTTGGTGACGTTGATGACCGTCTGCCCGGACTCAGGGAACCCGTAGCCCGCCTCGGCGTAGGGCAGCGGCCGGAGCGCGTAGACCCCGTTGAGGTACGTGCCCGGCAGGCCGTGCGGCTCCCCCTCGTCCAGGTTGCCGCGCCAGCCCAGGTGGCCGTTCGACAGGGCGAACACGGATTCCGTCTGGGCGAGCAGATCCTGTTCCAGGGTGGTCTCGCGGAGGCACCAGGGCTCTACCGAGAAGGCCGACTGGCGGATCACGGGCGGTCCAGCAGCTCGGCCAGGTCTTCCACGACGATGTCCGCCCCGTGGGCCTTCAGCGCGTCCGCCTGCCCGACGCGGTCCACCCCCACGACGTAGCCGAAGTCGCCGGCCCGGCCGGCCTCCACGCCGGCCAGGGCGTCCTCGAAGACCGCCGCGGCCGATGGGTCCAGGCCCAGCGCCTTCGCCCCGGCCAGGAACGTGTCCGGGGCGGGCTTGCCCCGCAGGTGCTCCCGCCGGGCGACCACGCCGTCGATCCGGGTCTCGAACAGGTCGTCGATGCCCGCCGCGACCAGCACGTCGTGGCAGTTGGCGCTGGACGACACGACCGCGCGGCGCAGCCCGGCCTCCCGCACGGCCCGGACGTAGCGGACCGAGCCCTCGTAGGCTTCCACCCCGCTGGTCCGGATCTTCTCCAGCAGCAGGACGTTCTTGCGGTTGCCCAGGCCGTTCACGGTCTGCGCGTCGGGGGGATCGTCCGGGCTGCCCTCGGGCAGCTCGATGCCGCGGGACTGCAGGAACGACCGGGTACCGTCCGCCCGCGGTTTCCCGTCCACGTACTCGTCGTAGTCCTTGACCGGGTCGAAGGGCGTGAACGGCTGGCCGGACTGGCTGGCCCGCGCACGCAGGAATTCATCGAACATCTGCTTCCACGCGGCGTCGTGGACCTTCGCGGTCTGCGTGAGCACACCGTCGAGGTCGAAGAGACAGCCGCGGATACCATCCGGGAGACCCAGCACGCGTCCAGCGTAGGAGATCACGCGCCCGCCGTCCCGCGCTGGGCCACCGGGTTTCCCATTGCTTTTTCCGCAACGAACCGTCCGGCCGGCTCCCCCGCCCCCGCGTGAGCGGCCGCTGGCATCACCATCGGAGGAATCATGACCAGCGCAGCCACCCCGGTTCCCGCCCCGCGCGAACCAGAACTAGCCGGGCAGACCGTGGTCCTGATCGGCGGCAGCGCCGGCATCGGGCTCGAGACAGCGCGCCGCGCCCGCTCAGAGGGTGCTGACGTCATCCTCACCGGCCGCGATCCGCAGCGGCTCAGGGAAGCGGCGCGGGACGTCGGCGCGCAGAGTACCGCGGCCTTCGACGTCAGCGATGCGGCGGCCGTGGCGGAATTCTTCCGCGACCTGCCCGGCCCGATCGACCATGTGCTCATCACGGCCGGCGGCCCGAGCTACGCGCCCCTGCTCGAGATGGACTCAGCCGAGGTGAGCCGGGCTCTCAGCGAGCACGTGGTGCAGGCCCTCGAGGTCGCGCGCCACGCCGCCGGCAAGATGAGGCCCGGGGGCACGCTGCTGCTCATGGGCGGCACCGGCGGCCGGCGCATCGGCCCCGGGATCATCTCCGCCGCCACCGCCGCGCTGCCCCCATTCACGGCGGCCCTCGCGCTGGAGCTCGCCCCGGTCCGCGTGAACCTCATTGCCGCCGGTTTCGTCAACACGCCGTTGTCGGCCTCGCTGCTCGGCGACCGGCTTGAGGAGCGCCGCAACGAGCTGCGGGCCACGCTCCCGATCCGCCGCGTCGTCGGCCCCGCCGACGTGGCCAGGCTCGCCGTCCACATCATGACCAACACCGCGCTCACCGGCGCGACCTACGACATCGACGGCGGGCAGCAGTTCGTCTAAGGCGTGTCTCGCCGTGGCGGCGTAAAGTCAGCAGCGCGCGCCATTCCGCCTGGTACGAGGAGGCAGCCCGCGATGCCTGGTGTCACCATCTCGGCCGGCTATGGCGCGGGCGGCAGTGTGGTCGCACCCCAGGTCGCCAGGCTGCTGGGCCTCCCGCTGCTGGACCGGGCGATCAGCTCGCATGTCGCGGCGCAGCTGAGCGTGTCGGTCAGGGAAGCGGAGGGGGGCGCCGCGCGCCGCTCGCTGCCCGACCGTTTCATCAGCGCCCTGGTCCCGCTGGCCGCCGGGGTGATCGCCACGAGCACGGATACCCTGCCGCGCGACCTGGCCGCGCCACCTGGCGAGGGGGCGCTGTTCCGTGAGCAGGCCGACGCCATCATGCGCGCCGCGCTGACGTCCGGCGCCGTCATCCTCGGGCGCGCTGGCGCAGCCGCGTTCCGCAACGAGCCGGGTGTGCTGCGGGTCCGGCTGTTCGGGCCGGCCGGGGCACGTATCGCGCAGGCGGCCCGGATCGAGCACACCGACGAGGCGACCGCGCGGCAGCGGCTGCCTGAGGTGGACCGGGCCCGCGCGCAGTATGTCCGCCGGCTCTACCGGGCCGATATCGATGACCCGGACCTGTTCCACCTGCACATCGACAGCACGGCGCTGCCGCTGGAGGCGTGCGCCGCCCTGATCGTGTCCGCCTACCGCGCCGGCCCGCAGAACGCACAGCCCGGTAGCTGAAACCGCCCGGTCCCGGCCGCCGATGCGGCCCGATGACCCGCGGGGGCCGCAATCGGTCACTAGGGTGGTTAGGTGGTCACCGAGACCGATCTGGAGCTTTCCGGCCGGCGCAGCCTGCATGTCTACGACACCGGCGCCGATGACCCCGGGGCTCGCCTCACCGTCTTCTGGCATCACGGCACCCCGAACACCGGTGCGCCGCCTGAGCCCCTGTTCCCGGCCGCCGCCGAGCGCGGCATCCGCTGGGTGTCCTACGACCGGCCCGGATACGGCGGGTCGACTCCCCTGGCCGGCCGGAGCGTGGCCTCAGCGACCGCCGATGTGGCCCGGATCGCCGACGCGCTGGGCATCGGCCAGTTCGCCGTGATGGGTCATTCCGGCGGGGGCCCGTACGCCCTGGCCTGCGGCGCGCTGCTGCCAGAACGCGTCCTCGGCGTGGTCTGCATGTCCGGGCTGGCCCCGTTCCACGCCGAGGGGCTGGACTGGTTCGCGGGCATGACCCCCTCGGGCATGACGCTGCTGCGGGCCGCCGCCCGGGGGCGCGCCGCGCTCGAGGATTACCTGGCGTCCACCGAGTTCGACCCGGAGCAGTTCACCGCCGCGGATCAGGCCGCCCTCCTGGGCGCCTGGTCCTGGCTGGGCCGCGTCGCGGGGCAGGCCATCGAGGCCGGCCCGGGCGGCATGCTGGACGACGAGCTGGCCTTCGTCGCCCCGTGGGGGTTCGACCCGGGGGATATCAAGCCCCAGGTCCTCATCGTGCACGGCCAGCAGGACCGGATCGTGCCCAGCTCGCACGGCGCGTGGCTGGCCCGCTGCACGCGCTCGGCCCAGTTCTGGCTTCGCCCGGGCGAGGGGCATATCTCGGTCCTCAGCTCGGCGGTGGCGGCCCTGGACTGGCTCAGCGACCACGCCGCTGGCTCCTGAGCCGGCCATCCCGTCAGCCGAACCAGACCACGCCGCCCGCATCCGGGACGCAGTCACCAGCCGGCGGCAAGCCGCCGCCAGAGGACTCGATGTCTTCCATGAGGTGGATGTCGGCGTACTGGTGATCCACCGGGTTCCCGAGCTCGTCGTACAGCCGCCACCGGCGGCCGAACTGGATCCCGGGGCGGTCCCCGGCGCGGAACAGGGCCACGACCGCGCGGTCGGGGAACTCGCCGCGCAACTCGATCACGCCGAAGGTCACGCCGCCGATGAAGGGCCTCGTGCCGCCCTCGGAGGTGAGCCACCCCTCCAGGAACGCGCCCCGGAGCCGGTCCAGCTGGGCTTGCTCGAACTGATCTGAGTCGAAGCCGGCCGGCAACTGCGGCGACGGCATCCAGGGCCGGCAGTCGAGGCTTATCCGCAGCTCACGCAGCCCGGCGTCACCAGGCGCGGCGGCCACGAGCGTGCCGTCGCCGGGATTGCCGAGCCAGACCTGGCCGCCGCCGGCCGCGGCCAGCACGCCGTGGCCCAGGTCCGCCGGGCCCGCTGGCCAGGGCTCGCCGCCGTCGACGGGCACGAACCGCACCACGGCCGGGCCGTACGCGAGCCCGGCCGCTGAGCCGTCCGCGGCCTCGGGCCAGACCAGGTTGACGAGCACCCGGCCGAGGACGGCCACCGGATGGTGCGGCCGTACCTCCAGGGCCCTGCTCACCCGGCTGCCCACCCGGCCGGGCGCGACACGCACCTCGCGGACCTCGGGTGCGGGGTCCTCGTCTGTCTCCGGCTCGAACCCGAGCAGCCATACGCTCCCGTGATCCGCGCAGACCACGCCTCCGCTGCCCGGGACCGGGCCGAGGACCTCGAGCGTCCCCGCGTCGTCGATGACGACGACCGAGCCGGGATAGCGCCAGGAGACCGAGCCGCGCCCGGGCTGAGATGCTTGATGATCGGGTCGCCAGGCAGCCGGCAGACGCCGGCCAGCTTGCCGCCGGCCGCGGCCAGCACCGGCTGCTCCAGGTCGGCGTCGATGCGGCTGGCCGTGCCCCCGCGGATCCGCCAGATCGGCGTCGGGGGCTCCAGATCCTCGTCGTCACCCTCGGCCGCCCGCCAGCGGGCGAGCGCGGAGCCGCCCGTTTCCTCACCGGCCGCGGCCGCCCCGTGGAACCGGATGTGCCGCATTCTCTCCTGATCCCGCGCGATCTCCGCGCCGGTCGGCTCTTCCCAGATGACCGGGCGGCGGCCATCCCGGCGCCCGCCCTGGTGCTCCCCCCTCCAGTCGGGACTGGCCACGGCCCAGACCGTGTCGCCGCAGGCGATCAGGGTGCCTGCGTCAGCGTCGAGCGGGATGATCCTGGCCTGCCCGGTCCCGCGGTCGATCTCCACGATTCCGCCGGCGGCGGGCGACGCGATCATGACCGAGCCGTCGCGGGCCAGGATGCCGAGCGCGGCCGGCCGCCCGGCGTGCGGCGGGGAAAGCGGCCAGCTGAAAACCCGGACGGTCTCCCCCGAGGCGGCATCAATTTCCACCGCGAGCGGCAGCGAATCATCGGCGGCGAAGACAGCGCCGTCCCTGGCGTCCAGGCAGCCGAGGCGGAACGGCCGCGCGGCTGTGCTCTCCATGGCTGGGCTCTCCACGGTTGGCATCGTAGGCCCGCCGGCCGGCGCCCGCCCGCTCCCGCATCTGGGTGGAATCACCTATCCCAAGTTGGGTGGTGGCCTGCTGCCGCTGGCCCCGGCGCATCCGTAGCGTTGCTGCCGATGTCACCCACGGCAACCAGGAAGCAGCAGCCATGATTGTGACCAGCGGGCTTACCAAGCGGTACGGCGCTACCCCTGCGGTCAGCGACCTCAGCTTCAGGATCCGGCCCGGCACCGTGACCGGGTTCCTCGGCCCGAACGGCGCCGGCAAGACCACGACGATGCGGCTGATCCTCGGCCTGGACCGTCCCAGCGCGGGGACCGTCACCATCAACGGCCAGCCGCACCAGCAGTCGCCCGCCCCGATGCGGGAGGTCGGGGCGCTGCTGGACGCCCGGGCCGTGCACGGCGGCCGCAGCGCCCGCAACCACCTGCGCTGCCTGGCCCAGACCAACCGGATCCCGCTGACCCGGGTGGATGAAGTCCTCGGCCTCGTCGGCCTGGCCCAGGTGGGCCGGAAGCGCTCCAAGGGCTTTTCGCTCGGCATGAGCCAGCGGCTCGGCATCGCCGCGGCGCTGCTCGGGGACCCGGGGATCCTGATGTTCGACGAGCCGGTCAACGGGCTGGACCCGGAAGGCATCCTGTGGATCCGCACCCTGATGAAGTCGCTCGCGGCTGAGGGCCGCACGGTGTTCGTCTCCAGCCACCTGATGTCGGAGATGGAGAACACCGCTGACCACCTGATCGTGATCGGGCGCGGGCGGATGATCGCGGACTGCAGCATGGCCGAGTTCATCGCCCGCAGCTCCGGCCACACCGTCCGGGTCCGGACCCCGGAACCCGGGCTGCTGGCCCGGGCCGCCGCGGACGCCGGGGCGCGGGTTACCCCCGCCGCCACGGCAGGCGCCGACGGCAGCCCGCTCGGCCCGGCCAGCCCGGCCAGCCCGGCCGAGCTTGAGGTCAGCGGCCTCAACGAGGAGCAGATCGGCGACATCGCGTTCGCTAACGGCATCCGCCTGCATCACCTTTCCGCGTCCCGGGCGTCGCTGGAGCAGGCCTTCATGGAACTCACCGCCGACAGCGTCGACTACCACGCGGGACAGCCCGGCCGGCGCCCGGCGGCCCAGATCGGAATCGAGGCCTGACATGGCATCAGCAGCAATGAGGCGGCCCCCTTCCCGGACGATGCCCGCTGGCGCTTACCGGGCCAGCGGCCCAGGCACGCTGCAGTCCGAGCTGACCAAGATCTGCTCGGTGCGCTCTACCTACTGGACGCTGTTCCTGCTCGTGCTGGCCGGCGTCGCCTGGGCGGTCGCGAACTGCGCGGGCGAGGCCGCCCACTGGACCCAGACGCCTGCCCAGCTCCGGGTGGGCTTCGACCCGGCCCAGGCCAGCATCGTCGGGCTGGCCCTGCTCGGCCAGCTTGTCGTGGTGGTCCTCGGCAGCCTCACGATCACGTCGGAGTACTCGACCGGGATGATCCGCACGTCGCTGACGGTGATGCCCCGGCGCGGAACGCTGTACGCCGCCAAGGCCGCGGTACTGGCCGGGGTCACCCTGGCCGTCGCCCTCGTCACCAGCATCGTCTCGTTCTTCATCGGCCAGTACCTGCTGCGGAGCACGCATGTGACCGCGAGCCTGGCCCAGCCGCCGGTCCTGCGCTCGGTGCTGGGCACGGCCCTGTATGTCGCGCTGTCCGGCCTGTTCGCGTTCGGCCTCGGTGCGATCCTGCGGAGCACGGCCGGGGCGATCACCTCAGCCTTCGGGCTGCTGTTCCTGATCCCGCAGCTGGCCAAGGCCCTGCCCAGCGGCTGGTACGCGGAGGTGGTGCGGTGGCTGCCGGGCGGGGACGTCACCAACGCGATCACCAGCACCCAGAACCAGCACAGCCCGCACTTGTTCTCCGCCTGGGGTGAGTTCGCGGTGTTCGGCGCCTACACGGCGATCCTGCTTGCCCTCGGCGCGCTGCTGCTGCGCACGCGCGACGCCTGACCGGCCGCGGCGAACCTGAAGAAATGAGGACTGCCATGCTCAGGAACCGGCACTTTCCCGCCTGCGCCGCCTCCAACGGGGCCACCGGGCTGGTGACCACCGGGCTGGTGACCGCCGTGCTGGCGGCCACGCTCACGCTGGCGGGGTGCGCGTCGGCCGCCCCGGCCAGCGCGGCCAAGACGGGCGGCACGACGAAGGCGACGGACACCAGCGCGACTGGGTCCGCCCCGGCCAGCGGCCCCGCCAACATCATGGTGTACAGCGTCAACAGCGACGGCCCTGACTTCCGGGCGCTCGTCACCGGGGCGGCCGGCGATTACGGGCCCGCGGTATCCGTCCACCCCGACGGGTCGGTCAACCCGGCACACGCCAGCGACCTGGAACTGAAGCTGACCCGCGGATCGTTCCGGCTCAGCATCGCGGACCTCGACCGGAAGTTCGTCCAGGTGGCCAGCCACGAGCCGATCTACCCGCGGACCTGCTCGGACTTCATGAACGTCAGCGCGGCCGTGCCGGTCGTGGCCGGCTCAGGCACCGGCGCGTACCGCGGCATCAGCGGCAGCTTCCAGGTCACCATCACGGCGGACGAGGTCGAGAAGAAGCCATGCCAGCCGGCCGCGGAGTTCCAGTGGCAGGTCATCGTCATGGCCGGCCACGGGACCGTCTCGCTCGGCCGGGCATGACCTTCCGGCGCGCCCCGCGGCAGGCGCCCGCGGCCCAGCGGGCTGCATACCCTTGGCCCATGCCCACGGTGCGGTCCTGGCTGCGCCGGCATCCGTGGCAGGCGGATGCCGCACTGGCCCTGCTGCTGCTCGCGCTGAGCGCGGGCCAGGCCGTCGTAGGACCACCCGGCACGCTGGTCGCGGCCCGGGCCGTGACCGTGCTGCTCGCCGCCACCGTGGTGATACGCCGGCGGTACCCGGTGGCGGCGTTCGGGACCGCGGCGGCGATCGGTGCCGCGCAGGTCATCGCCGGCCTGTCGGCCGGGGCTCCCCCGCCGGTGGCCGCCCTCCAGCCCACCATGACCGACCTGGCCATCCCGGTACTGCTGTACACCCTGGCGGCCCGCCGGCCCCGGCGGATCTCGCTGGCCGGCCTGATCCTCTGCCTGGCCGGCTCGGCCGTGGCCATCACCCGCTGGGCCCCCGCGGTCACGGCTCCGCCCGGGGGCGTGCTCGCCGCGGCGGCCGGGCTCGCCGGGGTGGCGCTGACCGCCTGGGTGCTGGGCGACTCGGTGGCCTACCGGTACCGGCGCACCTACTACGCCTCCCTGGAGGAACGCGCCGCCCGGCTGGAAGCCGAGCGCGACGCGCAGGCGCGGATCGCCGCCTCGGCCGAGCGTGCCCGCGAACTGCAGGAACGACGGGCCCGCGCGGTCAACGAGTCAGCGGCCCGGCTCCGCCGGATCGAGCGCGATCTGCACGACGGCGCCCAGGTCCGGCTCACTGCCCTCGCGATGACCCTCGGGGAGATCAAGGAGAACCTCGAACAGACCGTTATGGAAAAAAACGACGGTGACCGCATCCGCAAGCTGGTGGGCATGGCCCACGCCAGCGCCAAGGAAACCCTCACCGAACTGCGGGACCTGGCCCGCGGCATCCACCCGCCGGTGCTCGACCGCGGCCTCGGCGCGGCGCTGTCCAGCCTCGCGGAGACCAGCGCGGTGCCGGTCAGGCTGACGGCCGGTGCCACCGGACCGCTGTCACCGGCTATCGAGGCCATCGCGTACTTCTGCGCGGCCGAACTCCTGGCCAACGTGGCCAAGCACAGTGGCGCCCGCCAGGCGGAGATCACCGTCCGTGACAGGCCCGGCCGGCTCGTGATGACCGTGACCGACGACGGTGCGGGCGGTGCTCATCTCGCTCCCGGCGGCGGGCTGGCCGGGCTGCTCGAACGGGTGCAGACCGTGGACGGCCACCTCGGCGTGAGCAGCCCGCCCGGCGGCCCGACCAGCATCGCGATCGAACTGCCGGGGCACGCCTGATGGCCGCCAGCCTGCGCCTCGTGATCGCCGAGGACGCCGCGATCATGCGGGACGGGCTCACCCAGACCCTGACCCGCCGGGGTCATGACGTCGTGGCCGCGGTGGCCGACGCCGAGTCGCTGCGGCAGGCCGTCGCCGCCTGCCGGCCCGATGTGGCCATCATCGACGTGCGGATGCCGCCCACCCACACCGACGAGGGGCTGCGCGCCGCCCGGTCGATCCGCCAGGACCATCCCGGGGTCGGCGTGCTCGTCTTCTCCCAGTACATCGAGACCCAGTCCGCCGCCGACCTCCTGGCCGGGGCCCCGGAAGGCGTCGGCTACCTGCTGAAGGACCGCGTCGCCGACGTCAGCGACTTCATCGACGCGATCACCCGGGTGGCGGCCGGCGGCACCGTGCTCGATCCCGAAGTGGTCCGTCATCTCCTCAGCGCCACCCGCCGGGCCGATACCCTGGCCAGCCTCACGCCGCGGGAACGGGAGGTCCTCTCCCTCGTGGCCCAGGGCCGGTCCAACGCCGCCATCGCCACCGCGTTCACCATCTCCCCCCGGGTCGTTGAGAAGCACGTGGCCAGCATCTTCGCGAAGCTCGGCCTGCCGGCATCCGGTCACGACAACCGCCGGGTCCTGGCCACGATCAGGTACCTGGAGTCCTGACCGCCGCGCATCCGGGCCGGGTTGCCCGGGCGGTCAGGTGGTGGCCCGCTCCCGCCGTCCGGCGCTCTCGCGCGGGTCGTGGATGGTGGTGACCTGGCCGGGCTCAGGCTCGGTGTAGTGCTCGTGGTCGAGCCGCAAGGCCAGCGCGGGGCCTCCGCGGGGGTGCCGCAGGGCCACGCCCATGAGCTGGCCCTGCTCGACGAACTCCGCCTGGACCTGGTAGCCGAGGCGGCTGCGGTACCACTCCCGCGAGCGGGTCAGGTCGGTGACAGGGAGCTTGAGGTGGTGGACGCAGGCGCAGATCGCGCGCACCGAAGAGCGGATCATCGCCGCTGCCACCGAGTTGTTCCTGGCCGACGGCTACCTGGCCACGACGCTCGAAGCCGTGGCCAGCCGGGCCGGTGTCGGTGCGCGGACGGTCTACGTGCGCTTCGGCACCAAGGCCGCGCTGTTCAAGCGGGTCGTCGACGTGGCCATCGTCGGCGACACGCAGCCGGTGGATGTACTGGGCCGGGACTGGGCGCAGGCAGGGATGACCGCTCCGACCGCGGCCGAGCGGATCGCGGCCAGCGCGGCGGTCGGCCGGCAGATCATGCAGCGCACCGGGGCCTTGTTCGCCGTGGCGCAGCAGGCCGCCGCCGTGGAGCCGGCCGTCGCCGGGTTCTGGCAGCAGGGCCGTGAGCAGTCCCGCCACGCTAACGCGGTCTTCTGGACCAGTATGCGCGAGGACGGGCTGCTCGATCCTGCGGTTGACCTGGACTGGCTGATCGACACCAGCAGCATCCTGAGCTCAGCCGAGACCTATCTGCTCATTACCCGGATGACCGGCTGGGACCTCGACGCCTACCAGGACTGGCTCACGGTCACCTCGGCCCGGCTGTCGGCTCCGCCCCCCACGGCGACTTCATGATCAAATTTGACTTATCACCTATCTAGTGCGCCCAAATCCCCCCAAATCACCCACTGGGATGCACCAGATAGGTGATAAGTGCCGCAGCGCGATCGGCGGGCCGGCCGATGACCCATCACGGGACAAAGCCTTGTAGGGGTGGTCTCGCGGACCGCCTAGTGTTTGCCCAGGTTTCTGATGCGGCAGGAGGTCGCGGGTATGAAGAGGCTGCTGATCGCCGCCGCGCTGGCGGTCACGGGGCTCGGGCTGCTCCCCGCCCAGGCCAACGCCGGCACGCTCGCGCACTGTGGTCCAGCAGCACCAGGCGGACGGCAACATCTTCGCGGCCCTGATGGAATTCGTGAAAGGCGTGCAGCAGCAGGCCAGGCCCAGTCACCGGCACCGGCACCGGCACCGGCAGCACGTCGAGTGGGTCCTCGCGCGGGCTGAGCACCGTCCTGATCGTGGCCGGGATCATCGTCCTGCTGGCCGTCCTGGGCGGTTTCCTGATCATGCGGCCCATCCGCCGGCGCCGGCGGCAGGAGCTCAGCGAGGCCAAGTCGGCCGCACAGGATGACCTGATCGCGCTGAGCGCCGGCCTGACCAGCCACGACTCGGACATCTCGGTCCGCAGCAACCCGGAGGCGGCCGCGGAGCAGGCGGCGGCGCTGAACGCGTACGAGCGGGGCACCGCGGCGCTCGACGCGGCACGCACCGTGAAAGACATGGGCGCGGTCAGCCGGTCCATCGCTGAGGGCCAGTACCACCTGGCCAGCGCCCGGGCCCTGGCCGACGGGCAGCCCAGGCCCGCGCGCCGCCCGTCGTGCTTCTTCGATCCCCGGCACGGCATGTCCGTGCGCGACGTGCTGTGGACGCCACCCGAGGGCGGCCCGGCCCGCCCGGTGCCGGCCTGCGCCGACGACGCACGCAAGGTGGAGCAGGGAATCGAGCCTGACCTGCGGACGGTGGAAGTGCGCGGGGCACCGGTCAGTTACGTCAACGCCGGCTTCGCGCCCGCTTACTGGGGCGGCTACGGTCTCCTCCCCGGCATGTTCACCGGGTTCCTGCTCGGCGAGGCGCTGTCCTCCGGCTTCGGGTATCCGGGCGGTTATTTCGGCGACCCGGGCGGCTACGGCGACGGTGACTACGGCGGGAACTTCGGGGACGGGGATTCCGGCGGCGGCGGTGACTTCGGCGGAGGTGACTTCGGCGGCGGCGACTTCGGCGGAGGTGACTTCGGCGGGGGCGGCGGAGACTTCGGCGGCGGCGGCTTCTCCTGACGCGCCTGATCACCCATATGGGGTGGCTCCGGCAGCGGCCGGCCGTGCTTGCCTAGTGTCAGCACCCGCAGGGGCTGCTCGCGGCGCGTCCCCGGCCGTAGCAGCCGCGAACTGCCCGTGGCAAGGGAACTCCGTGGAGGTACAGATGCCGGTCCAGAGCAGAAAAGGCGAAGCCGGGGCCGCCGGCGGGCGTCAGCCGGCCAAGCCGGTGGTCCTGGTCATGGCGGTCGTGCCGATGGTGAAGAGCGCCGGGCAGGCGGCCCAGGCTGGCGCCCAGGGCGCCGCGACCTGGGCTGCCCCGCATGTCAACCGGGCCCGGGCCTGGACCGCGCCGCGGATCGAGCAGAGCGGCCTCGTGATCAGGGACACCGTCGCGCCGAGCATCCACGCAGCGCTCGTCGCCACGGCCCGCCGCGTGGATGTCCCTGCGCCACCCCCGGCGCGGCGCTGGCCCAGGATGGTGGCGGGAACGGCCCTGCTCGCGGCCGCCGGCGCGGCAGCCACCGCCGTGCTCCGGCGCCGGAAGCAGGCCGGGACCGGCGAGCCAGCCGCCGAAGCCGCCGGCCCGGGCACCGGCCCGCGGCCCGTACCGGACAGTCAGCCGGGCGCCGACCTCGACGGCGCGCATGCGGCGGACGTCAGCGGGCCGCCAACGACAGCCTGACCTGGGCCTGGCCCGGCCCGGCTGCGAACGCCGGCGCAGGCCTGGCTTCACCCGCATGGGGTGACGGCCCAGGCAGCGGAGCAGGCGAGGGTGGAATGACTTCTGCATCGTGCCTGAAGACCAGGGCACCGTCCCAGGCTGGGGGCAATTATGGCGCACCAAGCCGGCCGCGTGCCCGCGCCGGAGAGCGGAGTGCCAGGCGGAGCCGGTGACCCGCCCGGGACGCTGGCCCCGGTCACCCGGGGCCAGCGCTGGCTGGCCCGGCTCGCGTTCGCTGCCGCGCTGGCCGCCGTGGCCGTGCTGCTGCTGGCCGGCGGGCTGAAGAGCATCACCGCGCTCGTCCTGGGGTTCGCCGGGCTGGCCATCATCTGCGCCGCGGCCTGGTGGTTCCTGGCTCACCGCGGCCTGGCCCGCTGGCTCGCGGCCGTGGTCCTGGCCGCCGCGCCGGTCGCCGTGATCGTGGTGTATATCATCGCCGGGCTGCTGTGGGAGATCGCGCTCAGCGCCGTGCTCGCGGTCGTGGCCGTGGCCGCCGGACGCAGGGCCCTCACCGGCGGCGGCGCACCCGCGAAACCGCGCGAGGACGCGGCGGCGCCGCAGCGGCAGCCCTTCGTGATCATGAACCCGCGGTCGGGCGGGGGGAAGGTCGGGAAGTTCGGGCTCGCGGACAAGGCCACCGGGCTCGGCGCCCAGGTCGCCCTGCTCGAAGGTCCCGGGGTGGTGGACGTGGCCGCGATGGCGCGCCAGGCGGTCGAACGCCGGCGCCGACCTGCTCGGGGTGGCGGGCGGCGACGGAACGCAGGCTCTCGTCGCGGGGATCGCCGCCGGGCGGGACGTCCCGATGATGGTCATCTCGGCGGGGACCCGTAACCATTTCGCCCTCGACCTCGGGCTGGACCGCGACGACCCGGCCAGCTGCCTGGACGCCCTCACCGATGGCGTGGAACTGCGCATCGACCTGGGCCTGATCGGGGACCGCACGTTCGTCAACAACGCCTCGTTCGGTGCGTACGCCCAGGTCGTGCAGAGCCCGGCCTACCGTGACGACAAGTCCGGCACCGCACTGCAGATGCTCCCGGACCTGCTGAGCGGCCACCAGGGAGCGCACCTGGTGGTCCGCGTCGATGGGCAGGTCGTGCTCGACGGCCCGCAGGCGGTGCTGGTGAGCAACAACCCGTACGAGACCGGTGACATCGCGGGCCTGGGCCGGCGGCCCCGGCTCGACCAGGGCGTGCTCGGCGTCGTCGGCGTGAAGATCGGGAACGCCGCCCAGGCGGCCGGGCTGCTGCGCAAGGCCCAGCGTTCGCGCAACGTCACCGTGTTCACCGCCCGCGAAGTCGTCATCGACGCCGACCAGCCGAGCATCCCGGTGGGGATCGACGGCGAGTCGGTGCTGATGCCCACGCCGGTGCGCTGCACGATCCACCCGCTGGCGCTGCGGGTGCGGGTCCCGCGCGACCGCCCGGGCGTCCCCGAGCCGCGGCCTGAGCTGGACTGGATGCGGCTGGGACGCCAGGCCCTCACGGTCACCCGGCCCCCGGGTGACCGCCCCCCGGCGCTGCAGAATCCGCCTTCCCCGCGGTGACAGGCTTCCGGTACATCCGGTAGTGCAGGACGAGGAACGGGAAACCGAAAACGGAAAAGGCGTGATCGGCCCGCAGCTCCCCCTCGTCCAGGTAGACATCGAGCTGCTCGGCGAACCCGCGGACCGCGAGCACCGTAAGATCCCGGCTCTCCGGGTCGATGTAGGCCAGGTAGTGACCCGGCTGGTCCAGGTCACTGCGGCTGGTCAGGATCAGGCCCCCGCCGGGACGGGCCCGCGGCAGCAGCGTCGCGGTGAAGCTGGCCTGCGGCACCGGGAAGCCGACGCTCACGTACCCGCGGCCGCCGTGCCGGTAGGTGGTGTAGATACCGACGTAGATCGGCTCATCGGTGTCGGTGAACGACCGGATCCAGCCGCGGACCGCCGGGGCGGCGTCCTCCGCGCCGGGCAGCGTGATCGTGTCGATCCGGCTGCGGATGCCGCGCTGGGTCTCACGCTGGTTCATGGGCACGTTCGCCTGCCCCAGCGGCCGGGCGACCAGGGTCCGGTACAGCAGGTAGCCCGGGCGCACCCAGAGCCGCCACTCCGGGTCGATGTCGAGCCGGAACCGGGTGGTGTGCTCGTAGAACTCGCGGACCAGCGGGTCGATGCCCGCCGGTGGAAGTCCGGCCCGGCCAGATCGTCCACCGAGGCGACGATCCCGACGTCGGGCGCGTCAGCCACGTAGCGGCCGCCCAGGGCCGCGGCCAGCTCACGGACGTAGCCGGTGCCGACGTACCGGGTCCGGGCTTCGCGGGGCACCACGAACGGCACGTCCTCGGCCCGCACCCGCTCGGCCAGCAGGCTGACCTGCGCGTCCCGGAACACCAGCGACGACGTCACCCGGTAGGCCAGCATCGTCGAGGCGGCTACCACCGACGGGGGCACCGGCCGCCGCCCCGCACCGAGCGCCCCGCCCACCGCGGCGCCGAACAGCGGCCCGAGCAGCACCTTCTGCGGCCGGACCCCCAGCAGGCCGCCGAGCGCCCCGGTCGCCGCGCCGACCTCGACCGGCCTGAGGCTGGCCAGCCGGCCGGCCGCCCAGCCCAGCGGGGCGGCCAGCGCGGCGCTGGTGGCGATCCGCGACCACAGCGGCGGGATCTCCCCCGGCCGCTGCCGGGCCCGGGCCACCGCCTCGGACGCCGCCAGCACCGCGGCCCCGGCGGCCGCTCCCAGGCCGGCTGACCGCGCGCCCCGGTGGGCGGTGAGGGCCGCCCCGGCCACGCCGCCGATGACGCCCGCCGTGAGGATCTGCCCGCGCCGCTGCGCCGCTTTCCCCGCCTCGTCCCCCGCCATCCCCGCAACTGCCATCCCCACAACGTACTGTGCGGGGCGGCGGGAATTGCGGGTCAGCCCAGGCTCGCCCGGAGGGCCAGGCAGCGCCGGCTGGCCCGGGCGGCGAGCATCAGCCGGGCCAGGCTGGCGACGGCCGCCGCGGCGGCCAGGACCGGGGAGAGCTTCCCCGGGGCGGTGGCCAGCTGGCCCGCCAGCAGGGCCAGGCCGAGCCCGTCCGCGCCGATGGCGCCGAGCCCGGCGACCGCCGCCGCCATCGGGGCGCGGCGCGGCCGGGCGGGCAGCCAGCGGGTGAGACGGCCGGTGGCAGCGATACCGGCCAGGGCCGCGCAGGCCGTGACCCCGACCGCGGCCGCGACGAGCGGCAGGACCGGCGGCAGCCCCGTCCAGTGCCACGGCTGGACGGGGGGAACAGCCAGGTGGCTGGCGGCGGCCGCGGCGACCCAGAGCAGGCCGACCAGCGGGCCGGTCACCAGCAGGGTGATGGCCACGCGGCGCGCCTGGCTGGCGGCGATCTCGGCCCGGAAAGCGTCCGCGATCTGGGCGGCGTCGCCGAATTCACTGATCACCGCTCCGGCCGCCTGGGCCGGGGGCACCCCGGCGGACTGATACGCGTCGGCCGCATCGAGGAGGCCGGCGCGCAGCTCGGCCACGATATCCGCGCGGGCCCGGGCTGGGCCGGGCAGCCGGGCCGCGACCTCGGCCAGGTAGCGCTCGACGGCGGGGCTGGCGCCGGTCCCCGGCCCTGGCCCGGTCACGGTGAGCTCGCGGCCGCTGGCGCGGGCTGCAGCAGGGCGGTGACGGCCGCGGAGAAGTCCCGCCAGGTGCTGCGCTCGGTGTCAAGCGCCCGCCCGCCGGCCGGCGTCAGCTGGTAGACGCGGCGGCGGCGCCCGCCCGCGGCCGACCAGCTCGCCCGGACCAGGCCCGCGCGCTCCAGGCGATGCAAGGCCGGGTAGACCGTGCCGGTCGGCAGGTTGACCTGGCCGCCGCTGCGGACCCGCAGCGCTTCCATGATCGCGTAACCGTGGCGCGGCTCCGGCTCGAGCACCGCGAGCAGGATGCCATCCAGGTGGCCCTTCAGCGTTTCCGCTCTCATAGGTAGCCATGCTACTCTTCCTTCATATGTAGCATTGCTACATGTAGCCACCCTGCTCTTCGGCGCTGGCGCGCGGAGAGCGGACGAGGAGGCAGGCCATGGACACCCCGGCCGGACCACCGGCCCTCGCCACCCGGCACGGATCCGTGCGCTGGCGATCGGCCTGCTACTGGCTGGCCACCGTCGCGGTGGCGGCCGAACTCGCCGTCGGCGGCGCCTGGGACATCGCGCGCATCCCCTACGTCCGCGACCTCACGGCCCACCTGGGCTATCCCTCGTACTTCCTGGTCATCCTGGGCAGCTGGAAGGTGCTGGGTGCCGTCGCCCTGCTCGTCCCGGGCCGCGGGCTGCTCAAGGAGTGGGCTTACGCGGGCGCCTTCTTCGTCTACACCGGGGCCATGGCCTCCCACCTGACCACCGGTTACGACGTCGGTGAGGTGGCGGTCCTGGCCGTCATGACGGCGCTGACCGTCCTGTCCTGGGCCCTGCGGCCCCCCAGCCGCCGGGCACGCTAGGGCCGCAGGCGGCCCCGGCGGCGGCGCGGCGCGGGGCGGGCCCAGTCGGGCCCGCCCTGGGCCCCGGTGGCCGGCCGTTCACCCGCCCGGGCGAATGGCCGGCCACTGCGTGATTGACGCCCGGCACCGTGGCCATGAACATCTGGCCGCCACGGCCCGGGCCAGGTTAAGGCCAGCTGACATTCCTTCCCCGGCCCCCGGGCAGCAGGTACCGTGCCCGGTGCGGGCGTTCCCGCGGACACGGCACGGCTGCGGGGGGTCGCGTTCCGATGAGCCAACGAGAATCCCGCCGATGGCAGGCGATCACGGCCTTCGCCACGGGCGCCGCCGCCGTCTGCGTCCTGGCCAGCTCGTGCCTGCCGGGCCGCCATCCGCCCGCAGCGGGATCACCGGCCGCCAGTGCCCGAGGCCCCCGGACGGGGAACGCAGCCGCCGCGCCCATCCCCCGGCCCCCGGCCGCCCCGGCACCGGGCCGCACCCCGCATCCCGGCGGCGGGCCGGCCGCGGCCAGCGGGCCCGCGGCGCCGCCGGCCGGCAGCGCGTCGCCTGCCGCACCCGGCGGGCCCGCGCCCGGGGCGGCCGGGCCCACGGCCGCGGCCCGGCCGGCGTGGTACATCACCCGCTGGGCGCTGGCCCAGGTGGCGGCCAACCCGTCCGTCCGCGCCAAGCTGGCCCGGGCCCGCGTCTACCAGCTCGTCCAGCCCGGCGAGCCCGCGCTCCGGGGCGCCAGCGCGGCCCCGGTCCTGCATTTCACCTCCGTCGCCGGCCTGCGGAAGGCCATCAGCCACCGGCACCTCCCGGCCGGCACCGACGTGCTCTACGACCCCGAGGCCTGGCGGTTCACCCCCCTGGCCGAGCAGCGCCACCCCGTGCAGGCCACGCAGCGGGCGGCCAGGCTGGCGCACGCGCACGGCCTGCGCCTCATCGTCGCGCCCGGACTGGACCTGGTCATCCACGGGCCGCATTCGGCCCTGCCCCGCTGGCGCCAGTTCCTGGACCGCCGGCTGGCCGCGAGCCTGGCCGCCGCCGCGGACGGCATCGAGCTGCAGGCGCAGAGCCTGGAAAGGAACGCGGGCGACTACGCGCACTTCGTCCGGGCCGCCGCCCGGCAGGCCCGCCAGGCCAAACCGGGGATCACGGTGCTGGCCGGGCTGTCCACGAACCCGCCGGGCGCGCCGGTGGCCAGCTGGCAGCTGGCCAAGGCGACCAGGGCCGCCGAATCGGCCGTGGCCGGCTACTGGCTCAACATCCCCGGCCGCAGCGCACAGTGCCCCGCCTGTCACGACACCAGGGTCTACGTCGGCGTCCACATGCTGCTGGAGGTTCTCTGAGCTGACCCGCCCGGCCCACCGGGAACCGGGAGCGGGCCCGGCCCGTCCAAGTCCTGAGGCATGCGCCTGCAGGCTGGACGGAACGGAGGCCGGAATGCGCGGGAACATCGGTGCGCGGCGGCCGTCCGGGTTCGCGATCCTGGCCCCGGCCGCCGCCGGGACCCTGATCGGGCTGGCCGGGTGCGGCAGCGTGCCCGGGGGCGCCAGCGCTTCCGGGCAGGCCAGCGCCACCCCGGCGGCGTCCGCGGGCATCCCGCTGTGCGCCGCTGCGCAGCAGCTGGACCAGGTCAGGCTGCGGCTCACCTCGGGCCCGGCCCGTGCGATGCTCCCGCGCGCGGTGACGATCACGGACGCGCCCCGGGTCCGGGCCCTGGCCGGCACGCTGTGCACGCTGCCGCGGCTGCCCCGCGGGCTGCACTGCCCGGCCGCCCTGGGCAGCGCGCTGCTGCTGGACTTCTCGGCCGCGGGCCGCGCGTACCCGCCGGTGCGCATCCAGGACTCAGGGTGCGCCACCGTCACCGGGGTCGGCCCGGCCCGGCAGTGGTCATGGTCGTCACGGCCCGGCCGGGTGCTGAGCGCGGCGGTCGGCGGGAAGGGCCGGCTGGTCCCGGGCACCTACCCGAGCAGCGTGCCGACCCAGTGATCCCCGGACCGGCATCCCCGCCCCCAGCCAGGCACGGACCGCGACGGTTGTCCCCGCTCCCGTCGCGGTCCGTGCCGCACCGTTACCGGTGCTGGAATCGGCCCCTAGCCGCGGCAGGGGTTCGGCATGTTGCCGCTGTTGAAGTTGTCGTACACCCTCGCGGTCGTGAATCCGGCCTCCGGGAACACGCTCTTCAGCAGCGGGCCGAATTCAGCCGTGGAACTGCCGCCGAAGTTGTTCGTGGTCCCGGGCAGGTACTTCCCGCCTTCCCGCCAGGCGCAGCCGCCCCAGGACGTGCTCGTCGTGGAGAAGAACGGGTAGAACTGGGCGCCGGGCGGCGGGTTCACGCAATTCGCCCCGGTCGTCCGGTCGCAGAACGGCGGGTTGGCCTGCGAGTCGGAGGCCTCGATCCTGGGCAGGTCGGTCTCGAACGCGATCGTCGGGTAGTTCCGCCCCCGGCTGACCGGGCTGGTGAACACGACCGGTGACGGGTGCAGCGCCCGGTCCAGGGCGACGCTCGGGTTCGTGCCCGGCCAGTCCAGGCGGTAGGACTGCCCGTCGTAGTCCGAGTCAGGGCTGAAGCAGCCGTCGATGCGCACCAGCAGCGAGTCGGTTCCCGGCACGCAGCCGCTGTCGTCCGCGTCCAGGGTGGGGTCCTGGCTGCCGGGCTTGCTGCAGTCGAACTGCGCGTTGAGGGCCAGGCAGTTCTCGAAGTGGCCGATCTCGTCGGACATGGCCACGTTGTACGTGTGCGCCGACCAGGTGTTGCCGCGCGGGTTGGCCGTCGAGTACTCGGGGTGGAACGCGTACGGCTTCTCCTGGCACGTCTTGGACTTCGGCGTGTACAGGATGTGGCCGAACCCGTTGGCTACCGATGCGGTCATCGACCCGTGCTGGCCGGAGGTGAGGTCAGCCAGGCTGATGCGCAGCCCGGCCCGGGTGTCCCGGATATGCATCCGGATGACATCGCCCGGGCTCATGAACAGGTCCTTGCGCGGGTTCGGGTTCACCGCGGCGAAGTTCGGGCTGGTCAGCGTGCCGGTGAACAGCGGGTTCGCCGGAGCCTGGGACTTCCCGCTCTTGGTGATGTACGCCCAGTTGATCGGCTCGGGGCCGCCGAGGACGTAGTTGTTGCAGGCGGCGGTGTTCCCGACGCCGTTGTTCTGGTTCAGGTTGAAGCTGTCGATGGTCATCGCCGCGCAGTACTGCGTCTTCGTGCAGCCGAATCCCTCGAACTGGGGAACGTATCCCGGCCCGTAGAACTGGAGTTCCATGTACGCGTTGCCCGGGTGCTTCCCGATGTAGTCCGCCGCCTTGGGATTGGTGCCCACCAGGTTGTTAGCGTCAGAGTCGGGGGCGCATTTGTGGGTGAACTCGGGGGCCGACTGGGTGTCGCAGAGCGTGAGCCCGAACCAGAACGTGGGCCGCAGCTGGAAATTCCAGGTCGTCCCGCCGGACCCCGTCGCGTTGGGCTGCTTCTTCGGGTCCTTCGGCAGCGTGATCGTGTAGGTCATGTCATTGCCCGACCCGGGCTGCCCGGACTTGAATTCGAGTGACGGCTCGTCGTGCCCGACGTAGCCCCCCGCCGGGGTGCTGGACGTGTCCACGCACAGTGAGTTGTAGCTCTGGCACAGGGGATCCTCGAGGGAGTACCGGGAGGCAGCCCTGGTGGCCCGGACGCCAGTGGCCGGGCCGGTGGTCTGGACCCTGGTGGTCTGGACCCTGGTGGTCTGGGCCCTCGTGGTGCGGGCCTGTGAGTGAGCACGGCTCGCGGCGCTCGCCGGAAGTGTGGCCGCCGCGAGGACGAAGAAGCTTAGGAGGCTGATCGCAGCCATGACGTATCGCTTCACCGTCTGTCCTTTCATCCATAGCCGGAACCTGGGTACGCGTCATTGCGCGCAGGGTGACCGGTCCTTTTCGGCCCGCGGCCTCAGCCCATGGCCGGCTAACCCCCCGCGCGAAACCCCTTCCCCTGGCTAATCGTCACGGAGCGTGTCCTACGACCAGCTGAAACCGGCGGCATATCCCGCCAATTGGATCTACGTTGACGGATATGACCGGCCACTATGGAGTGCTAACAGCAGATACTGCTACGGGTGGCGGAGGATGGCAATAAAGCGGTCAGCCCTGGGGTACACCCCGCCCAGGAGGAGCCCATGAAGATTGAGGGATCGGTGGCCCTGGTCACCGGCGCCGACCGCGGGCTGGGCCAGGCCGACGCGCGGGAACTGGTGCGCCGCGGCGCGGCCAGGGTCTACGGCGCCGCCCGCCATCCGGACCGGGTCACCGAGCCGGGCGTGACGCCTGTCGCCCTGGACATCACCGACCCGCAGCGGGTCACCCAGGTCGCGCAGGAGTGCGCGGACGTCAGCCTGCTGGTGAACAACGCGGGCGTGATGAACGCCAGCACCTTCATCGGCGCGCCGAGCCTGGACGCGGCCCGGCAGGAGATGGAGACCAACTACTTCGGCACGCTGAGCATGTGCCGCGCGTTCGCGCCGGTGCTGGCGGCCCACGGCGGCGGGGCGATCGTCAACATGCTCTCGGTCACCAGCTTTTACACCAACCCGTTCAACGCCTCCTACGGCGCCTCGAAGGCCGCGGGCTGGTCCCTGACCAACGGCGTCCGCCTCGAGCTGCACCACCAGGGCACCCTGGTGATCGCGGTGCACGCCGGCTTCATCGACACCGACATGGCCGCGCTGGTCGACGCGCCGAAGATCAGCCCGCAGTCCATGGCCCGGCAGATCTGCGACGCGATCGAGGCCGGCCAGGTCGAGGTGCTCGCCGACGAGCGGACCCGGACCGTCAAGGCCTCGCTCCCCCGCGACCAGGAGCTGATCTACCCTCCGGTCCAGGAGTTCTGGGACGCCGCGCTGAAAGGCACGCCTTAGCCCGGGACGTTCGCCCGGCCAGCCGTGACGTAGGACTCTGCCCGCCCGTGCGGCAGCAGGGCAGCGTGTGACGTGGAGCAATCCATGAAGGCCTCACACGACGCTGACTCTCTGCGAAGGAGGGGCTGAGATGCCGGACCTTATCCATGACACGTCCGCGGCCCGCCACCCGGAGTCCGCCACCAGGGAAGATCTCGCCCGCCAGCAGGCGGTCAAGCAGATCGAGCGCAAACGGCTTTATCGCACGAGTGTCGTCGTGTCCGGCCTGGGCATGGTGCTGCTCGTCCTCATCTGGGCCCTCTCGGAGTATCACAACGCCGGCGGCTGGCCGACTCAGGGATTCAGCCAGAGCTCGGGCAGCCGCGACGTGTGGAACCTCTGGATCGTCTACCCGTTCGGCGCGTGGCTGCTGCTGGTCGCCGCGGGCGGCTGGAACGTGTACCTGCACAAGCCCATCTCGGAGCAGGAGATCCAGCGGGAAATCGACCGTCAGGCCGGGCCAGCGCACTGAGCCCGCGAGGGAGTGACGATCATGAATGAGTCACCCACGGCACCGCCCGCGCGCGGGGTGCGGGTCCTGGTCTGCGCGGCCTCGAAGCACGGGGCGACCACCGAGATCGCCGAGGCGATCGGCCGGTCCCTGTCCGGCGACGGCTTCGCCGTCACCGTGCTGCCGCCTGAGCAGGTCCGTTCGGTCGAGGACTACCACGCGGTCGTCCTGGGCAGCGCCGTTTACACCGGCCACTGGCTCGGGGCCGCCCGGGACCTGGCCAGCCGGTGCCGCGACTCGCTCGCGGCCCGCCCGGTGTGGCTGTTCTCCAGCGGCCCGGTCGGTGATCCCGGGGGCAAGCTGGCCCAGGCCATGGACCAGGTCCCGGTCGAGGTCCCCCGGATCCGCACGTCGGTCGGCGCGCGGGATCACCGGATGTTCGCCGGCAAGCTGGACCGCAAGAAGCTGAACCCGGCCCAGCGGCTCTCCCTGCTGGTCTTCCGCGGGCTGGACGGCGACTTCCGGGACTGGGCGGAGATCCAGCGCTGGGCCGAGAGCATCGCCGACCAGCTCACGCTCACCCCCCGGTAGCCCGGCCGCCCCACCTGGGGTGTTCGCGATCGCCATCACCCTGCTCGTCCTGGACATCGTGGTTCCGGCCAGCGCGGGCAGCGACCTGCTCCGCTCGGTGGCCCGCCTGTGGCCGTCGTACCTGGCCTACGTGGTCAGCTTCTCGACCATCGGGGCCTCCTGGCTGGGGCACAACGCGATCACCGAGTACCTGGAGCGCGCGAACGCCACGTTCGTCCGGCTGAACCTGCTCCTGCTCCTGCTCATCGCGTTCCTGCCGTTCCCGACCCGGCTGTTCGCCGATTACATCGGGCAGGACCGGCCTGAGCGGGTCGCGGCCACGATCTACGGGATCAGCCTGCTCCTGTCGTCCACGCTGCTCTGGGTGCTCTGGCGCTACGCGGTCCACGCCGGGCTCGTCCGGCCCGACGCGGCGGACGAGGAGGTCCAGCTGCTGACCCAGCGGCTCACCCCCGGCCTGGGCGGATACCTGATCCTGATCGTCGTCGGGCTCTTCGTCCCGGTCGTCGCGGTGATCGGGTACCTGGCGATCGCCCTGTACTACGTCATCCCGTTCCGCAGGCCCGGCCGCATCCACCTGTCCGGCCGCGGGCGGCCGGACCAGCCGGCGCCCTGACCGCCCGCGCCCGGCGCTACAAGGCCAGCAGCCGGGTGAGCTCAGCCGGCCCGGCGCCCGCCACGTCCAGGATCTTCGTCCGGCTGGTGGCCCCCGTGACCAGGGTGACCGCGCTGCGGCGGACGCCGAACGCGTCGGCCACCGCGGCCAGCGCCGCGGCGGTGGCCTGCCCGTCGACGGCCCGGGGGCTGACCCGGACGATCAGCGCGCCCCCGTGGTCGCCGCCCACCCGGGGACGGGGTGACCCGGGGCGTACCCAGACGGTGATCCGCACCACCCCAGTGTGCCCCCGCGCCCCGCCCCCGCAGGCCCCGCGCCCCGCGGTTCACCGGGCCACTATCCATCGCACCCGGTGCTCCGGAAGGGATGTGTCTGCGTCTCACCAAGTACAGGCGCCCGCCGAAGGGCTGGCCGAGAGTGCCGAGTAACGGGGCCTCCCATGAATGTGTACCTGCGCTCAGACGATCAGCCCCCGGACGGTCACGCGGGTCGCGCGGGTCATCCCGCCGGGCCCGCGGCCGGGCATCCGCCCTGGCACTGGAAGCACTGGCGGCGGCCGCACCTGATCCTCACGGGCCTGGCCTCCGCCATCCTCGTCACGTTCTATGTCACCCCGTCCGGCCAGCCGGCGGCCACTGACGCCGGCCACTTCTTCGCCGCGCCGGGCTGCGGTGACCCGCAATGGTTAGCCGAGGTCCCGCCGCGCACGGTGCTGGCCCGCTCCGGCCGGGGCTACCTGGAGTGGACGTTCCCCCGCGACTATGACATCCGGCTGGTCTGCCTGGCCGGCGGCCCGGCCAGGACCGGCGGCCGGGCGGGCGGTGCCCAGCCCGGGGCCGGCCCGGCCGGCCGGGCGACGCTCTACATGGCCGCGCCCTCACCCGGCACCGCACCCCCGCCCGGCAGCGGGCTGCCCCCCGGCCGCGGCGGGCCGCCGCCGCGGTCTGGCCAGTGCCCCAGCCGGGCGCCTGAGTTCCGCGGCTACCTGGGCGGGCACGCCTTCCCGTGGCGGGGTACCCCGTTCATCTGCATCACCGACAACGTGGTGCTGCGCTCCGGCGCGGCGGGCGCCGGCCGGCCACGGGCCCGGTTCTACTACTGCCCGGACACGGTCTGCTTCAGGGCGGCGATCCCCAGGGCGCCGGCCGGCACCAGCGTGACCAGCGCGGGCAGCTGGTACCGCCACGAGAACTCGAACAGGTCGGACACCAGCAGCACGCACGCGGCCGAGCCGAAGCACAGCAGGCAGGCCAGGGCCAGCGACCGGGTGGCCGGGTCGGACCGCCAGCGGCGCCGCAGCAGCACCCCGGACCCGGCCAGGCCGGTGACCGCGCACAGGGCCAGCAGCGGGCCGGGCGTGAACCCGCCGCCGAGCTGGTAGGAGCGCAGGAACACGGCGGCCGGCCGCCAGACAGCCGGGGCGCCCCCGCCGAACCGGGCGATCTCGGCCAGTCACCTCCGGCCGGGTCGAGTGCGAGGAGAAGTACGGGAACGTGGTCTGGAACTGCCAGCGGGAGACAGGCGTGTCCCCCGGGCTGGTCTCCCGGGTCAGCGCGAACAGTTTCACCACGTCACGGGCGTAGGCGCCGAGCAGCCGCTGCGGCTGCTGGGCCAGCACCCGGTGGTTGAAGTCGGAGAGCAGGCTGTCGGTCTCGGCCCGCGGCAGCTTCGCGTAGTACGGGCGGATCGGGGAGCCAGGCTCGTATTCCAGCCAGTCCGGTCCCTTGGCCTGCTGGGCCGGGCTGGGGCACATGCCCCGCTCGGCCGCGGGGAGCCGGAGCGTGGCGCAGTCGGCCGCGGCCGCGGCCCTCCCGTAGAACGAGGTGACGCCGGTGTGGGACAGGAAGAAGTCCCCGGCCACCACGTAGGACACGGTGCAGTAGGCCGCGATCGGCAGGGCGAACGCGGCGCAGAAGGCGGCGGCCCGGACGGCCGCGCGCCGCCAGCCGCCGCCCGCGGCCAGCAGGAAGATCACGCCGGGCACGATCAGGGCCTCACCGACCTGGGCGAACGTGGCCGACGTGCCGAGGACCAGGCCGGCCGCCACGGCGGCCCGCCACCCCGGTCCCGGCCGCCAGAGCAGGATGGCCAGGCCGGCCACGATCAGCGCCTCGAACCAGGTGCCCGGCATGATCGCCTGCTCGTTCTGCAGCTGGTAGGCGTCCAGCAGGACCGGTGCGATGGCCAGCGCGGCCAGCCACCGGGACACGCCGCGGCGCAGCAGCAGCAGGTAGATGACCACCGCCATGGCCAGGCCGAGCAGGTGCTGGACCGCCGCGACCGCGCTGAAGCCGCCGGCGGACAAGAGGGCCAGCAGCGGCCCCTTGTAGCCGACCGGGTCCATCCCCGCGGCGTTGTACAGGTAGCGCTCGGTGTCGATGTAGAACAGCGCGGGCCGGTACGCGAACTGCACCAGCACGCGGAGCACCAGGCCAGCCGCCAGCAGCAGGAGGGCGGGCCAGTGCCGCCGGGCCAGGCCGGCCCCGGCCGCGCGCCACCGGGCCGGGCGCCCGTCCGCCGCGGGGACCGCCGGGCCGCGGGCTACCCCGGGCACGCCGCTGCCCAGCACGCGGGTCACAGCCCGGTCACCCTGAGCGACAAGACCGGTCCGGGGGGCGGGGCCGGGATCACGTGGTCGGGACGGCGTGTCCGCCGCTGGACAGGCAGAGGGCAAGCAAGACCGTGACGATCGTCAGCCACCGGGTCATCCGGTTCCGCGGCACCTGGGTCAGCGCGGCCCAGGCCACAGCCGTGTACCAGGCGAAGACCCAGGGGGCGACGAGGATCCAGGCGAACGTCAGCGCGAACGGGGCCACGACCTCGGCCGGCTGGTCGGAGGAGATCCGCCGGTAAATCAGCCAGGCCACGATGAACAGGGCGAACGGCCACAGGCAGCTGATGATCGTGGCCATCGTGTTCTGCGGGACACCGAGCGCCTGCCCGGTGAGCTCGAACACCCGCCAGGGCGAGGGCAGCGTGACCAGCTTGAGCCCGCCGAACACCGGTCTTATCGCGCCCAGGCCGTAGTAGCTGTAGCTGAGCACCAGCGTGGCCAGGGCGACCACCGTCATCCGGGTGATGCGCAGCCACTCGCGGTCGCGCAGCAGCGGCCAGGCCAGGCCCAGGCCGATCAGCACCGCGTAGATCTTGACCCCGCAGGCCAGGCCGATCAGCACGCCGACGACCGCGTCGCCCCAGAGATTGGAGAAGCGCCGGGCGACCTGGATGGCGCCGATCGCCGCGGCGGCCACGAACGTGTCGAGATGCCCGCCGCTGACCAGTTCCAGGATGAGGACCGGGTTGGCGGTCCAGAACAGCGTGGCCCGCACCGGGTCGTCGGAGGTCAGCAGGAGCAGCAGGCCCACGCCGATGAAGACGATCCCGTTGAGGATCATGATCACCCAGATCGTGGTCGCGACGTTCGCGTGGCCGATCGAGGCCGCGAACGACTGGATCACGGTCGCGAACGGGCCGTAAACCGACGGCTGCGCCTTCCACATGGTCCCGACGACCTCGGTGTAGGCGGAGTGGCCGCCGAGGAAGGCGAGCGGGTTGGTGGTGTACGGGTTACCGCCCAGCGCGGCGATCCGGCCGTAGGCCGCGTAGCTCGCGGTGTCGGAGGACCCCACCGGGGTGAGGCAGACCAGGATCCCGACGATGCCCGTGCTGACCAGCAGCAGGATCCGCGGGTTGGGCCGCCAGCCCTGGCTGTGCGCCCACAGCATGCCGGCCAGCCCGAGGCAGGCCAGGATGTCGCTGGCGTACAGCATGAGGCTGGCCAGGACGTGCTGCGAGCTCAGCGAGGGCAGCAGCCGGGACAGCGGCAGCAGGACGGGCAGCGTCTCGGCGTTCGGGGCGGTGGCGCCGAGGAGCATGCCCAGCAGGAGGCCCGCGGCCGACAGGGAGACAGCGACCTTGGGGTTGGCCAGCCTGCTCCAGGCCAGCTTGCGGATGAGCGTGCTCATCAGCCGCTCGACCGGCCCGTGGCCGCCTTCCAGTGGATCAGGCGCCGACTGCTCGGGCGGCCGGGTCAGCCCGGGCGTGCCCGCAGAGTGAGTGGACACCTGGGTCACTCTGGGCCACACCTCCACGGACGATCTGGGGCGGCTGCGGTGCTGATCCAGTCCCGCACTGCCGGCTGGCACGGCGCTAGCCGGTACTGCGGGCTAGCCGGCACTGCGGGCGCGGGCCTGGCCGCGCCACCGCTGCCGCGGGTGCCGCGTGCCCCCGGTGGCACCTGGCTGGCCCCGCACAGCTAACCCTGTCTACTAATCCTGTCTACATGCCTACTCTGAGCGTAGGGTGAGTGCCGAATAGACCACGCCACATTTACCGAATCCTTCCGGCGAATTCACATCGTTATGTGGCTGCGGCACTTCCCGTCTGGAAACAGGTTACTCATGCCGGCGTTCCCGGCTTGCGGCTACTTCATGCCGGTAGCGCCCGGTCAGGGCCCAGCGGCCCGCTCACCTGGGCAGATCCGGGCCAGCACCTCCTCCGCCTGCGCGGCGAGGGTGGCGACGAGATCGGCGGCCGGCGGCAGGTCGTTGATGAGATCGATGGCCTCGCTGGCCCACACGGGTATCGGCGGCAGATCGCCCCGGGCCACGCCATCCTGGTACGCCTGCCTGGCCTCGGCGTCCGCGGCGAGTTCGTCTTCGCGGCCGCGCCACTCATCGAGGAACGGGTGGCTGAGGGTGCGGCCCGGGTACCGGGACGGCCACCGGGAACCGCGGGCGATGTCCAGCACCGTGCTGCGCTCGGTGTCCTCCCCTCGTCCCTCGACGATGGCCTTGCTGATCGCGGGGTCGACCAGCGCCTCGGCGGTGGCCTGGAACCGGGTCCCGATGAGGGCCCCGGCGGCGCCCAGGGCCAGGGCCGCGGCTACGCCGCGCCCATCGGCGATCCCGCCGGCGGCCAGCACCGGGGTCGGTGCGGCCAGATCGACCACGATCGGCACGAACGGCAGCGTGGAGCGCCCGCGCCGGGCGCCGTGCCCGCCGCTTTCGGTTCCCTGCGCCACGATGACATCGGCGCCGAGGTCCACCGCCTGCCTGGCCTCCTCCAGGTCGGTGGCCTGGATGATCAGCGCCGCGCCGGCCTGGCGGATCGGCCCGATGAACGGGCGGGGGTCGCCGAAGGACAGCATCACCGCCCGGGGATTGTGCCGCAGCGCGGCCTCGACGGTGCCGACGCTGACCGCCCAGCTCTGGAAACCCACGCCCCACGGCTGGGCCGTGGCCGCGGCCACGATGGGCAGCTCGCGCTCCAGCCAGCCCGCCCTGCCCGGGCCGCCGCCCAGGAGCCCCAGGCCCCCGCCGTCAGAGACCGCCGCGGCCAGCGCGCCGCCTGCCGATTCGCCCATCGGGGCCAGGGCAATGGGATGCCGTACCGAGAAGAGTTCCGTGAACGCCGTGCGCAGCACCATGGCCGCCATCATCACCCCGTCCGGGGCGCCAGGCCACCACCGGCCCGGCCCGCTTCCCGTGGTCCCGGCCACCGGCCCGGCGGCGGCCAGGCTGGGCGGGTGAGCCGGCCGGACGGTTCGTTGCGGAAAAGAACGGGCGCCGGGACGGTGACTTCCAGCCCGGCCGCGGGTCAGTACCGGTATGACCACCAGCGAGGAGTTCACCAGCCTCACCGGCCAGTTCCGGCGCGAGCTGCTGGCCCACTGCTACCGGATGCTGGGGTCGGCCGACGAGGCCGAGGACCTGGTGCAGGAGACATATCTGCGAGCGTGGCGGGCGTACGACGGGTTCGAGGGCCGGTCCTCCGTCCGCACCTGGCTGTACCGGATCGCCACCAACGCGTGCCTGACCGCCATCGAGCGCCGCGGCCGCCGGCCGCTGCCCTCCGGGCTGGGCGGCCCGGACGACGACCCGGCCGCCCCGGTGGTGTCCGCGCCGCAGGTGCCGTGGCTGCAGCCCATTCCTGACGCGCTGCTGGCCTCGCCGCACGACGATCCGGCGGCCGCCGCCGCGTCACGGGCGGGCATCCGGCTGGCGATGGTCGCGGCCCTGCAGTACCTGTCCGCCCGGCAGCGGGCGGTGCTCATCCTGCGGGACGTGCTGGACTGGCCGGCCGCCGAGGTGGCCGCCATGCTGGGGACCACGACCACCGCGGTCAACAGCGGCCTGCGGCGCGCCCGGGCCCAGCTGGCGCAGGCCCTGCCCGACGAGGACGACGTGGCCGAGCCCGACGAGCCGGGCCGCCGCGCGATGCTCGACCGGTTCGCGGCGGCGTTCGAGAACGGTGACATGACCGCGCTGACGGAGTTGCTGCGCCAGGACGTGGCCCTGGAGATGCCTCCCATGCTGACCTGGTTCGCCGGCCGGGAGACCGTGCGCCGCTTCCTGGCCACGAAGCTCGGCCCGCCGGGGCAGTTCCGGCTGCTTCCGGTCCTGGCCAACGGGCAGCCGGCCTTCGCGGCCTACGAGCGCGAGGCTGACGGCGTGTACCGGGCCCACGCCGTGCTGGTGCTGACGGTCACCGCGACCGGGATCGCGCGGATCGTCATCTTCCTCAGCCCGGGCCTGCTGGGACTGTTCGGCCTGCCGCCGGAGCACGGCCCGGGCGCGGCCCGTCCCGCGCCCGGGCCTGACCTGGCGGTCCCGGCGTGGCCCCGCTGACGGGGAGCCTCGCGCTCCTCGGATCTGCCGTCAGTTACGCGCTCGCCAGTACCCGGCTGGCCACCCCGGAACGCCTGTCCGGCCCCACGCCGTGTGCCGGCTGGGACCTGGGATGGCTGCTGCACCACGTGAGCGACTCGGTGGGGGTGCTGCACGAGGCGCTCACCGCCGGGCACGTAGGCCCGGCGCCGGGGGACGGCGCCCCCGGGACCGACCCGGCCGGCGACCTGCGCCGCCGGGCGGCCGGGCTGCTGGCCGCCTGCGCCCCGGGCCATCACGCCGACCGCCTGGTCGCCATCGGTGACCGCGAGCTCGCCACCAGGATGGTCGCCGCCGCCGGGGCCATCGAGATCACCGTCCACGGCTGGGACATCGCGGCCGCCTGCGGCAGCCGCCGGCCGGTCCCGCCGGGGCTGGCGGCGGTCCTGCTGCCGATCGCCCCGCTGTTCATCACGCCGGGCGCCCGGGCGGGGCTGTTCGCCGACCCGGTGCCGGTGCCGGGGCAGGCCTGCCCCGGCGACCAGCTGGTCGCCTTCCTCGGCCGGCACCCGCGTATCCCCGCCGCGCCCGGCCCCGCCTGATCCCGCCGCCCCGACCACGGGCTCCTGACCACGGGCTGCTGACCACGGGCTGCTGACCTCGGGCTGCTGACCAGCGCGGATCCGGCCAGGGCGGCCTCGCGGCGATTCCCGGGGGTCCGCCTGGTCTGCCTGGACAGGACCTCAGGAACGGAGTAGCTGACATGTCGGATCTCTCTGCCGCCCCGCCGGCCTGCCGCGTGAGCGGCCGCCTTCAGGACGGCTCACCCACCGGCGGCCGGGGCGTGGTACCCGGACGGGCCCGCAACGGCTGGACGCTGGTGCTGGCCGGGCTCGGAGCGTTCATGTCCGCCCTGGATGTGGTGGTCGTGGCGACCGCGCTGCCCACCCTGCAATCGCACCTCGGGGCGAGCCTGGCCGACCTGGAATGGACCATCAACGCCTACAACCTGGTCTTCGGCTGCCTGATGCTGACCGGCGCCGCGCTCGGCGACCGTTTCGGCCGCCGCCGCATGTACGTCCTCGGGCTGATCGTGTTCGTCCTGGGCTCGGCGCTGGCGGCGCTGTCATCGGGCGCCGGGATGCTCATCGCGGCGCGCGTGGTGCAGGGCGCCGGGGCGGCCATGCTGGTGCCGCTGACCCTGACCCTGATCAGCGACGCGTTCCCGGCCGAGAAGCGCGGGGCGGCCATCGGGATCTGGGGCGGCATCACCGGCCTCGGCGTGGCCGCCGGCCCCCTCGTCGGCGGCGCGATCGTGCAGGGCCTCTCCTGGGAGTGGATCTTCTGGGTCAACGTGCCAGTCGGACTGGCCGTCGCGGGGCTCTCCGCGCTGCGGCTGCGCGAGAGCCGCGGGCCCCGGCCGCAGCTGGACATCGCGGGCATGATCCTGGCCGGCATCGCGCTGTTCGCGCTGACCTGGGCCCCGGTGCGGGCCCCCGCGGTGGGCTGGGCCAGCGCCGAGGTAATCGGCTCGTTCGCGGCCGGCGCCGTGCTCCTGGCCGGGTTCCTGGCCTGGGAACGGCGGGCCCGGTATCCGATGCTGCCCCTGGCCTACTTCCGCCGCCGCGGCTTCGCCACCGCCAACGCGGTGATCTTCTTCCAGTTCATCTCGCTGATCGGGTCCCTGTTCTTCATCACCCAGCTCTTCCAGATCGGGCTGGGCTACTCCCCGCTCCAGGCGGGCCTGCGGATCCTGGTCTGGATGGCCACGCCCATGCTGGTCGCGCCGGTCGCCGGCGCCCTGGCCGACAAGATCGGCAACCGGCCGTTCATGGTCGCCGGCCTGGTCATGCAGGCCGCCGGGCTGGGCTGGCTGGCGGCGGTCACCGAGCCGGGGGTGAGCTACGGCACCCTGGTCGCTCCGCTGATCATCGCGGGCGTGGGCATCTCGATGTGCTTCCCGACCGTGGCCAACGCGGTCACCGGCTCGGTCCCGGCCCGGGATGTCGGCGTGGCCGCCGGCACCAACAACGCGCTGAACGCGCTGGGAGGCGTGTTCGGCGTCGCGATCCTGGCCGCGGTCTTCGCCGCGCACGGCAGCTACGAGTCCCCGGCCACGTTCATCCACGGGTTCAGGCCCGCGGAATGGACCGCTGCGGCGGTGGCGGCGGCCGGGGTCGTCGCGGCCCTGCTCGCCCCGGCCAAGGCGACGCTGCCTGGGCACTGAACAGGCCGGGCCGGCCCGCGCGGGCCTATGAGCGGGCGGCAGACAGCTCGCCTGGGCTGGCCTCTTCCGCTGCCCGCCGGGCGCCGTCCCGGCGGGCAGCGGTGTAGCGGTTCTCCGGGACCGGGAGGCCCAGGTGGCCGCGCAGCGTGCCGGACTCGTACTCGGCCCGGACCAGGCCCCGCTCCCGCAGGATCGGCACGACCTCGTCGGTGAACCGGCGGAACTGGGACGGGTGCCCGATGTGGATGTTGTAGCCGTCCAGCGCCCGGCCCTCGAACCAGCGCTGCATCTCGTCCGCCACGGTCTGCGGTGAGCCCGCGAACGGGGTCGGCTTCGGGCCGGAGATGGCCTGCACCGTCTCCCGGAGCGTGTAGCCCTGGGCCCGGGCGAGCTGCACGATCTTCTCAGCCTGGGTCCGGAAGCCCCGCTCGGCCACGTGCAGCACGTCCGGGAACGGCGCGTCCAGGTCGTACTGCCGGAAGTCGTGCCAGGCGAACGGGCGTCCCAGCTCGCCGAGCGCCCGTTCGAAGTCCTGGTCGGCGGCCTGCAGGTCGTGCTCGATCTCGCGGGCTTGCTTATCGGTGTCGCCGACGAACACCCGGACGCCGGGCATGACGATGATGTGGTCGGGGTTGCGGCCCTTGGCGGCGGCCCGGGACTTGATGTCGGCGTAGAAGGCCTGGCCCTGCTCGATCGACGCCGCGTGGGTGAAGATGCCCTCGCCGATGGTGGCGCCCAGGTCGCGGCCCTGCTCGGAGTCGCCGGCCTGGAAGATGACCGGCTGCCCCTGCGGCGAGCGGGAGATTGAGCTGGCGCGGGGACAGTTCCCGGTCGTGCCGGACGCTCGGGGCGGACGCCATCAGCAGCGCCGTGTAGGGGTGCTCCGGGGCGGCGAACACCTGGTCCACCGGGCCGTCCTCGACGATCCGGCCCCGGTAGAGCACCACGACGCGGTCCGCGATGCCCGCCAGCGAGCTGAGGTCGTGCGAGATGATCACGATGGACAGCCCGAGGGCGGTCCGGAGCTGCTCCAGCAGGCGCAGGATGTAGTTCCGGTTGCTGGCGTCCAGGGCGCTGACCGGCTCGTCGCAGATGAGCAGCCGGGGCTCGGTGGCCAGGGCCCGGGCGATCGACACGCGCTGGCGCTGGCCGCCGGAGATCTGGCCCGGGGTGCGGGCCAGCACGGAGTCGTCCAGGCCGACCTGGCCCAGCGCCCCGACGACCCGCCGGCGGATCTCGGCCCGGTCGGTCTCGCCCTGCAGCCTGACCCCCTCGGCGACGATGTCGCCCACGGTCATCTCGGGGTCGAGCGAGCGGAGCGGGTCCTGGAAGACCAGCTGCAGGTGACCGCGGCGGCGCTCGGCCCGCCGGGCGCCGCGGCGCAGGGCGGAGATCGCGGTGCCCTCGAACACGACCTGGCCGCCCGCCGGGTTGACCAGGCCGGCCACGGTCCGGGCCAGGGTCGTCTTGCCCGAGCCGGTCTCGCCGACCAGGCCGACGATCTCGCCGGGCCCGATGGCCAGGTTGACCCCCCTAAGGACCTGGTTGGCCCGCCAGCCGCGGCCCAGGACGACGTCGAGCGACTCGACGGCGAGCAGTGGCGCGGTGTCCGGGAGGCTGGGGGCGGAGGCGGTCACCGGGCCGCCAGCTCGCTGGCGGACCAGGCCTCCTGGGCCCGGACACAGCGCACCTCGTGCTGGTGACGCTGGGTCAGCCCAGCTTCCTGCCGGTAGCGGCGGCACAGCGAGCCCGCCGACCCGCAGTCCCCTCGGCCCATCTCTGGTCACATCCCCGCACCCGGCCGCCCCGTCCCCAGCGTGGCGGCTGGCATCACACGTGCCCCCCGTCGGCAACACCTCAGCGTAAGCGACTCTCCGTGGGCGACACAGCCCGCGGCGCCGCTTCCTGTAGCCGCGTCGCGGCGCGCTGTACCGGGACGGCGCCGGGCGCCCGCCGCTAACCACGGCATGACCTGGCGGGGGCCGGGAATCCGCGCAGGCCGGAGTACAGGAACGCGCGGACAGCCAGCGCATAGCAAAGTTTCCGCCGTGCGCCAGAGCCTGGAGCCACAGCACGACGGGGAACAAGGAAGGACCATGCGCATGAGGAAGAAATTCAGGCTCGCCCTGGCCACCATCGCCGCGACCGGATCGGTCGCCGGGCTCTGCGCCCTCGGCACAGGCTCCGCGCTGGCGGCGCCACGGCCCGCCGCCAGCGCCCCGGTGTCCAAGGTGGTACACGCCCGGGCGGGTCATCTCGCGTTCCGGATCGAGAAGGTGAAAACGTCATCCATGCCGGCCCGGGCACGGGCGGCCATGAAGGCCGCGGGCCTGAAGATCCCGGACGCGACGAACTACATCGCGGAGCTGGTGAACCTGGACTACGGCAAGTGCGTGGACGCCAATAACGCAGGCTCGACGGCGGGACACAACGGGGACAAGGTCCAGCTGTGGGGCTGCTTCAACAACAGCTCCACCCACGCGAACCAGTGGTGGTGGCCGTACTACACCACCAGCGGCTGGACGGAGCTGATCAACTGGCAGTACGGGCTGTGCCTGGACGCCGATAGCAGCGGCGGCTTCGTCAACGGGGCCAAGGTCCAGCTCTGGGGCTGCTTCAACAACAGCTCCACGCACCCGAACCAGTGGTGGGACTACGGCCCGACCGGCTACTACAGCCAGCTGACCAACCTGTGGGGCGGCGCGACCAAGGTCCTGGACGCGAACGACGCCGGCTCCTCGGGCGGGACCAACGGGGACAAGATCCAGATCTGGTCCTATCTCGGCGGCAGCAACCAGTTCTGGCTCCAGTAACACGCGGCTCTGGCTCCAGTACACGCGGCCGCGCGGCTTCGCCGGGGCCCGGAGAGACGCCGCTCTCCGGGCCCCGGCGATCCCCGGGCTGCCGGCCACGGCGCGCGGCGCGGTCCGGCGGCACCCTTGCTATGCTCCGATGGCCGGTATATAACGATGGCATGAGCCAGCGCCCGCTGCAGGAGCCCACGTTCCTGATCCTCACCGCGCTCGCGGCCGGCGCCCAGCACGGCTACGGGATCATGACCGATGTCACGGACATCTCCGGCGGCCGGGTGAAGCTCCGCGCCGGGACGCTCTACGCCGCGCTCGACCGCCTGGCCGACGAGGGCCTGATCGAGGCGGACCGGGAAGAGATCGTGGACACCCGGCTCCGCCGGTACTACCGGCTCACCCCGCCGGGCGCCCAGCGGCTGGCGGCCGAGGTCGAGCGGATGCGCGCGCACACCACCGTCGCGGCCCGGCGGCTCGGCCTGCTCGGGGGCCTGGCGTGAACGCGGGCCCGGCCCTGGAACGGCGCTACCGGCGGCTGCTCATCGTGTATCCGGCGGAGCACCGCCGGCAGCACCAGGACGAGATGCTCGGCGTGCTGATGACAGGGGCGCGCGCCGGGCAGCGCTGGCCTGGGCCGAGGGACTCCGTGGATCTCATCGCGGGCGCCCTGCGGATCCGGCTCCGCCCGCCCCGCGACGAGTCCGTCCGCCGTGGCTGGGCTGACGCGCTCGCGCTGACGAGCGTGGTCCTGCCCGTTCTCGTCCTCTCCTACCTCGTCGCGGGGAACGTGGCGATGGTGGCGGTCATGCCCCAGGGGAGAACGGTCTTTGCTGTGGCGCTGGAGTCCTTCGGCGTGAGCACCGCGGCCTGGATCGCCCTGACCGCTCTCGTCCTGCTGCGGCTGCGGCGCCTCGCGGGCGTGGCCGCCGCCGGCCTGCTGGCCTGGTTCGCGGTCTCCGTTCTCGGCGCGGGGGGCTGGTACTTCGCCGCGCCGGGATCCCTGTACGAGCTGGTCGCCCTGGCCCTCGGGGCGATTGCCCTCCTCGCCTCGCCAGGCCCGCGGCGCGGGATGCAGCTGATGACCCGCAGACGCTGGGCGCTGGCCGTGCTGGCCCCGGCCGTGGTGCGGGCGGTGCTGGCCGGGCAGTGGCTGGGCCATGCGGCCGTATCGCAGGCCGCCGCCCTCGCCCTGATCGTGATCATCCTGAGCGGGATGGTCCTGGCCTCCCCGCTGATCAGGCGCCTCGCCATCCTGCTGTCGATCCTCGCGTACTACGTCACGATCGGGTTCCTCGTGCCGCCCCTGATCGATACCGGGGTAGGCGTGAGCACGGCCGTGTGGGACGGGCCGTTGCGGATCATGCTGAGCTGCCTGCCGGTCGCGGTGGCCCTGTGCGTATTGCTGCCGACGGTGTTCCGCGCGTCCCGGCACACCTCCGCCGGCAGCCGGGAAGCCTAGGCCTCACCCGCGATTCCGGGCCTTTGGCTCAGCCTTTGGCGAGATGCTGGAAAAAGGACAGGATGCCTGAAACCCACGAATGCACGTCATTACCGGCCCCGGCCGGCGTGGAGACAATCCAGACCACAACCAGGATTCCCACGACCCAGCCCAATATCTTCGCCAGCACGCGTTTCCCCTCCGCTCAACGCTGCAGGTGCCTGGACGCGCCACCCGATCGGTGGGACGCGCAGCAGTAGCGACCGCGAGCGCCCGCAACCGAGCAGGTCAGCGCCCCGTGCCAGGTTCCAAGTTGATCACGCAGCGTAAGGCAGCGCAAGGATAAACGAGGTAAAGGCGGCCAGGAGTTTCATCGCATTAAGCGCACAACCGCCAATACCTGGCCGGCTCATTGTCACGCCGGCCATGAATAGCCCCTGGCGCCCCGGCCCCGGTCACTAAATCCGGCAGCTTCACGTAAAGGGCCCGGCGGGCGGCAATCATTTTCTTATTCCGGGCGCCCGGCGGCCGGGCGGCGACTGGGCGGTCAGCGCGGCCACCGGCCCGGTCTTCATGTTTCGTCCCCTCAGCTGAGGTATTGTTTCGTGAAGCAGGAGTGGCCCACGATCGGCGGGGAGGTCGCGATGACGGCACGGGTCCTCGTAGCGGACGAGGCGGCCAGCCGGCTGGCCCAGCTCGGCCTGAGCATCGACCTCGTCGAGCGGGTCGTGCGCCGGGCCGACGCGGAGGCGGCGTTCTGCACCGCGTTCGACCCGCCGATCATGGAAGGCCTGACCCGCTGGGCCCGGACCAACCGCTTCCTGCGCGAGGAACTCGTCCCACTCGGCTGGGGATTCGACAACCCGCGGAACCTCCCCCGCACGATCCATCCCGGCGGCCAGTTCGCGATCGTCGCGACCACCGGGGACGACGTCACCGGCCTGACCGGCCTGCTGCCCGGGCCCAAGTACGCCAAGGGGTACGCCACGGCCCGCGCGGTCGAGGCCAACGGGCAGCTGGCCCTGGACTTCGGTGACTTCGACCTCCGCGCGGCCTGCCACCCCGTGACCACCTGCTGACCTGGCTGCTGCTCTTCCACACCGGCGACGACGGGTTCCACGTCGAGCTGTCGCTCCCGGACCGCATCGACGAGGGCCGCATCACGCGCTGGGCCGAGCGGATCATCCTGCCCGTCTTCCCCCGGGATGAGATCCGCGTCCCGGACGGGCTGGCGTCACCGGATGCCGCCGGGGACCGGGGCATCGTCGTCGAGGTGCAGCCGGCTCTGATGCCGCGCGGACAGCAGGCGGCCCTGACCCCGTCCCGGCTGATGATCGCCCGCAAGCGGCGGGGCCTCACCCTGACCCAGCTGGCCGGGCTGACCGGCCTCAGCACGCGCAGCATCTCCCTGTACGAGAACGGCCACCAGGAACCGGCCGCGGACACCCTGCGGCAGCTGGCCGGGGCGCTCGACGTCTCCCCCGGGTTCCTCGGCGCGCCTGACGTGGACGAGATCCCGCCGGACGCGGTGAGCTTCCGGGCCCTGAGCAAGATGACCGCCCGGCAGCGGGACCGGGCGCTGAGCGCGGGCCGGGTCGCGCTGCTGATCAACGACTGGATCGACGCGCGGTTCCGGCTGCCGGAGACCGATATCCCCCGCCTCGGCGGCCACGACCCCGAGGCGGCCGCCGAGGTGGTCCGGGCCCACTGGGGCCTGGGCGAGCGCCCGGTCAGCAACGTGCTGCACCTGCTCGAGTCCCGCGGGGCCCGGATCTACTCGCTGACCCCGGAGAACACCGAGCTGGACGCGTACTCGCTGTACTGGCAGGGGCGGCCGTTCATCTTCCTGGCCACCGGCAAGTCCGGCGAGCGCGGCCGCTTCGACGCCGCTCACGAGCTCGGCCACCTCGTCCTGCACGGGGAGCACCAGGTGCCCAGCCGCCCGGCTGGCGAGGCCGAGGCCAACCGTTTCGCCGCCGCGTTCCTGATGCCCCGGGCCAGCGTCCTGGCCGAGGGCCTGCGCGACGCCACCCCGGCCCAGATCCTGGAGGCCAAGCGGACCTGGAAGGTGTCGGCCATGGCGCTGACCCACCGGCTGCACGAGCTGGGCCTGCTGACCGAGTGGGGGTACCGGACCTCGTGCGTGCAGCTCTCCCGGCTCGGTTACCGGCGCAGCGAGCCGCACGGCATCGAGCGCGAGTCCTCACAGCTGCTGGCCAAGGTCTTCCGGGCCATCCGGTCCGGCGGTGAGACGCCCGCCACGATCGCCTCCTCGATCGGGATCAGCACCGGCGAGCTCCAGTCACACGTGTTCGGCCTCACGCTGACCGCGGTGCCCGGCGACGGCCATCCCGTGACCAGCCCGCCCCGGCACGGCCTGCGCCTGGTCCCGCCCCCCGGCTGAAACGCGGCGCCCGGCTGATCCCCCCGCGCCCCCGCTGAACCCGGCGCCCGGCCGGAACGCCGGCGCCCCGGCCATGACCCGCAGCCATCTGACTTGCCTTATCTTTAGCCAGATGTCTATGCTGCTGACTGTAGTTCTGTTTAGTCAGCACTCGCCAGCACCGCCTCGTCTGGAGCCCGACATGGACATCTCAGGTAGCACCGCCCTGGTCACCGGGGCCAACCGCGGATTCGGCCGCGCCCTGGCCGCCGAGCTGATCAGCCGCGGCGCGCGCGTGTACGCCGGGGCCCGCAACCCCGCGTCGGTCACCCTGCCCGGCGCGGTCCCCCTCGCGCTGGACATCACCGACCCGGCGTCGGTCGCCACGGCCGCGGAAGCCGCCGCCGACGTGACCCTCCTGGTCAATAACGCGGGCATCGGCACCGGCGCCTCGCTGCTGGACGGCGACCTGGAGAAGATCCGGCTCGAGATGGACACGCACTTCTTCGGCACGCTCGCGGTGACCCGGGCCTTCGCGCCGGGGATCGCCGCGAACGGGGGCGGGGCCATCCTCAACGTCCTGTCCGCCCTGTCCTGGGTCAGCTTCCCGGCCGTCGGCGGGTACTGTGCGGCCAAGTCCGCCGAGTGGTCGCTGACCAACGCGCTGCGCCAGGAACTGGCCCCGCGGGGCATCCGGGTCAGCGGGCTGCACGTCGGCTACATGGACACCGACATGACAGCGCGGGTCACCGCGGCCAAGCTGGACGTCAGGGACGTCGCCGTGACCGCGGTGGACGGGATCGCCGCCGGCCGGTACGAGATCCTGGCCGACGAGATCAGCCAGAAGGTCCAGGCTGGCCTGGCCGGTGGGGTCAGCGCCCTGTACCCGGACCTTCCCTGAGCCAGGGAACCCGCCCGCGAGAGGTGAACGCATGGAATCTGCGGCCGTCCGGCTGACCGGCCCGCTCGGCAGGCGGGAGAACTGGGACAACGCCCGGTGCCCGATCGCGGGGGCCATCGACGTGATCGGGGCCAGGTCCGCGTTCCTGCTGCTGCGCGAGGCCTGCTACGGGACCTCCCACTTCGACGACTTCGCCGAGCGGGCGGGGATCAGCCAGCCGGCCGCCGCGGCCCGGCTCCGCGAACTGGTCGAGGACGGGCTGCTGGCCCGCGAGCCGTACCAGGAGCCGGGCCAGCGGACCCGGATGGAGTACCGGCTGACGCAGAAGGGCACGGAGTTCTTCCCGGTCCTGGCCGCGCTGATGGAGTGGGGGGACCGCTGGGTCCGGCCGGCCCCGCTGGAGTTCCGGCACCGGGGCTGCGGCGAGCCGGTGCACCCCGAACTGCGCTGCGCCCAGGGTCACCAGGTCGCGGCCGGCGACCTCGACCTGGCCCTCACCGAGGCCCCGGGAGCAGCCAGCACCGGCTCACAGCCCGCGGGTGAGACCGGCCGGCGATCAGCTAGCACCCGGGGTGCCGGGCGCAGTCCCGGTCCGCGGTCCCGTCCGGGCAGCGGGGCAGCAGCACCGGACCAACGCCCGGGATCGCCTGGCGGCGCGCTTCGGCGAGCACGGCGGCGGCCGCCTGCCGGCTGTTCTCGCCGGTACGGGACATCCGGGTGGCGATCAGCCCGGTGACGATCGGCGTCGAGAAGGACGTGCCGCTCCACCTGGCCATGCCGTAGAAGCGCCGGACCTGTCCCGCATACGGACTGAAGTGGCAGGTATACGCGCCTGTCGCGTAGGCGTTGATGAGGTCCCGTCCCGGCGCGTACACATCCACCCATCCGCCGAAGTTGCTGAACGAGGCCCGGCCGCGCCAGTCGCCGCCGAGCGCACCGACGGAAATGACCTCGGAGAAGGCGGCCGGCCAGGTGGGCCTCCGGAAGCCGCTGTTACCCGCGGCGGCAATGCACACCACGCCCCCGTACTGGCGCAGCCGCCTGAGCCACTCCAGGAACGAGATGAGCGGGAGATCGTGCCGGGACAGGCAGGCCACGGTCAGGTGGAAGATGTCCACGCCGAAGCTGAGCGCTGCCTCGAGCCTCGGCACCAGATCCGCTTCCAGCACACTGCCCGCGACCGAGAAAGCATTGGTCACGATGATGTCCGCGGAAGGCGCCATGCACCGCGTCACGCCCGCGACGAACGTGCCGTGCCCGGTGTAGGCCGGGATCCGCGGCGGGTTGCCCTGAAGCGGGGAAGGAGGGTCCGCGTCCTCCGCCGGATCCCCCATCCGGACCCCGGCCAGCCACGAATGAGCCGCCGCGTCCCGCAGCAGCCCGGTATCGGCCATGTAAATCAGCACGCCGGCGCCCCGCCGGCCTGGCATACCGAGGGAAATGGCTCGATATCGTCGTATACTTCCTCGGGATCTGTGGCCGGGCAGGAACTGCCCACCCCACCTGCGACGGTCATGACGTGATTCGGCGTGGCGATTCCCGGGCCGAGTCGCGCGTCAATAGCGCCCAGCGCATCGACCACCAGCGAATAGCGACGGCCCAGGGCGGTGAGCAGGGTAACGCCCGCGATGACAGGCTGGAGCGCGTTCGCGTCGTCACGCTCAAGCTCGCGCCGGGAGGGTTGCTCGAGAATCTCCAGCACCCGGTCGAGATAATCCTCGCGGACCAGGATCTCACTTTCGGCGAACATATGGTCGATCCCGCCATCCGGGGCGGCGATGGCGACGATTTTCTTTTCCCGCGGCTGGCTGGCACCTTTTCTGCGGGGCGGATTGCGAAAGGCCGCCTTTATGTAATCGACCTCATCGGCGATTCTGGGTTGCAGCCCATTTCTCCAACGATCTGCCCTGGTCATCTGCCCCTCCGTAGATCGAAACGACCTGGATTCGCCGCGCCGGACCCAGCGCAGGCCGGGCTCCCGGCCGCAGGCATGATGCGCCACCGGTCTCCTGCATATGAGGAGCTATCGCCTGAGGCGGTGATACATCTGCCCGGCGTCTTTGGCAAGCCAGTGCCGCCCGCCTGGCTACTTCCCGTGAACTAGCATGAGCGTCGTGGCCGAAGGCGCACTTGCCGCCGGAACTAGTCGGCGCGATGCGGACGATTTGCTGCTGCTGGCCCTGTCCCGTCCGCATGAGGCATTGGCCCAGGCGCGGCGGTTCTGCGCGGCCGGCCTGGCCCGCATGAGGCCTCTGTCGCCCGTCAGGCCGCCGGGATCGTCCTGCGTGATACCGGTGATGTCAATGCCGGGGTCCGCGAGCTGCGCCGCGCGCTGCAACTGGCCCGCCAGACCGGTGCGGCCGAACGCGAGGCCGATGTGCTGGGGTCCCTGGGGACAGCGCTCGTCTACGCGGGCCGACGGCGGGCGGACTCGCCGCCTTCGATCGCGCTATCCAGCTGTCCACCGGCGTACTGCTGGGACGGGTACTGCACCGGCGCGGCATCGTGCTGTGGAACCTGGGCCGGTACGCGGCGGCCCTGGACGACTTCCGGCACGCGATCAGCGTCGCTGCAGCGCGCGCGGACGATCTGGTCTGGACGGCCCGCGCGCTGAGCGGCCGCGGGCTGGTCTACCTGGCCATCGGGTCGACCGCCCGTGCGGATGCTGATTTTGTGGCCGCCGGACGGCTGTTCGCCAGAACCAGCCAGAAGACTGGAAGCGATTCAGACGGTGCTCAACCGCGGGGAGGCCGCTTTCCGGTCAGGAGACCTTCCGGCGGCCCTTTCTTTCCTCGATGAGGCCGCCACCCGTTACCGGCCGCTGAACGTGCCTACGCCTTTCCTCAGCTTCGACCGATGCGACGTGCTGCTGGCGGCCGGGCTGGCCCGTGATGCGCTGGCCGAGGCGGACGCGGCCATACGCGATATCGAGCAAGCCCATGGCTGGTCCACCAAGAAGGCCGAATTGCTGCTGATGGCGGCCAACTGCGCGCTGGCCGCGGCGCAGCCGCAGGTGGCCCTGGACCGGGCCCAGGCCGCCCGCCGCCTCTTCCGGTCCCAGCAGAGCGCCTGGTGGCAGGCCCACGCCGGGCTCGTGCTCGTCCGGGCCCGTTATGCGGCCGGCCAGGTGTCGGCCCAGTTGCTCAGCGCCGCGGACCGGGCCGCCGGCCAGCTGGAGGCGCTCGGCTCGGCCGAGGCCACCCAGGCGCATCTGGCTGGCTGGGCGGGTGGCGCTGGACCTGGGCCGCGGGACTGACGCCGATCGTCATCTCAGCGCGGCCGCGCGCAGCCGGCGGCGCGGCCCGGCGCTGTCACGGGCCAGCGGCTGGCTCAGCGAGGCGCTGCGGGCCGAGGCGGCCGCCGATCCGCGCCGCCTGCTCGCCGCCTGCCGCCGCGGGCTGGCGGTCCTGGATGAGTTCCAGTTCACCCTGGGCGCCTCCGAACTGCGAGCACAGGCCACCGCCCACGGGGCCGAACTGGCTGTCCTCGCGCAGCGTCATGCTGCGCGGGCTCACCGGCCCCGGCTCCTGCTGACCTGGAGTGAACGCTGGCGGGCCACGGCGCTGGCCGTCCCGCCGGTAAGGCCCCCGGCCGGCACGGGATTCGCGGACAGCCTGGCGGCGCTGCGCGAGATCACCGGCCGGCTGGAGGACGCCCGGCGCCAGGGCCGGCCCTCCGCCGCGCTCCAGCGGCAGCAGCAGCGGCTCGAAAGATCGGTACGTGCCACATCGCTGAGGGCCCGGGGGGCTCCCAGCTCCGGCCCCAGCGTGGTCAGCATCCCGGAACTGCTCGACCAGCTGGGCACCGCCCAGCTGATCGAGATCATCGACCTCGACGGCGTCCTGCACGTACTGTCCTGCGCCGCCGGGCGAGTACGGCAATTCACCGCAGGCCGCACGCAGGACGCCACCCGCGCTTCTGATCTCGCCGGTTTTGCCCTGCGCCGCCTGGCCCGCAGCCGCCCCGGGGACCACCCGGGCAGTGCGCTCGGCATCCTGAAGGCGGCCGGCCCGCAGCTCCAGGACGCGCTCCTCGGCCCGGCCGCCGGTGACCTGGGCGACCGGCCAGTCGTGGTCGTACCGCCGGGAAGGCTTCACGCGATTCCGTGGGCCCTGATTCCGGCCCTCAGCGGCCGCGTGTTCAGCGTGGCGCCGTCCGCTGGCGCCTGGCTGCGCGCGCATTCAGCCTCGCCGCCGGGCCGCCCGCATGTCACCCTGGCCCGCGGGCCTGGCCTGGTCACTGACGGCGCTGAGGTTCCGCTGATCGCGCCCCTGTATGACGACGTCACCGTGCTCGGCGGGGCTGAGGCCACCGCGGGGCGGGTGCTGTCCGCGCTCGACGGAGCCTGGCTGGCGCATATCGCCGCGCACGGAACCTTCCGCGCCGACAGCCCGATGTTCTCTTCCCTGCGCATGCGCGACGGACCGCTCACCGTCTATGACTTCGAGCAGCTGGACCGCGCGCCTTACCGGCTGGTTCTCTCGAGCTGCGACTCCGGCCTGCAGGCGCCTGCCGGGGCTGACGAGCTTCTCGGCCTGGTCGCCAGCCTGCTGCCGCTGGGAACGGCCGGGATCGTCGCCAGTGTCGTCCCCGCTGAACGACCAGGCGGTCGTGCCCCTCATGGTCGGCCTGCACCGGAACCTGCGAGCAGGCCATAACCTGGCCGAGTCGATGTGCCATGTCCGGCTCGGCCTCACCGGCGATCAGATCCAGCAGGCCACCGCGGCGTCCCTGGTGACGCTGGGCGCGGGCTGACCGGGCAGCCGGCCGGGCAGGCTGGCCGGCCTGGCCCGGCCGCACCCGCTCGCGCAGGCACAGCCGGGCCGGGCCTTCCCCCGCCTCCCGGTGTCTCCCCGCCCCCGGTCCGCCGGGTTCTGACTGGACGGAGCGCCCCGGGGCCCCCCTGATACCGCATCGGGGGAATTGATCCCGGAAAATGTGTGCCCCGCGGGTGGTATCACGGCCGGCGCGGCGGCCTCCGTCTCAGCGAAGCGTGTATGCGAGCCAGGCGGGCGCAGCGCGGCGGCGGCATCCGGCCGCCGCGCCGCCAGAGGGTCAGGTGCCGATGGAGATAGCCCCCGGGCTGGGCCGTCCCCGTAGAATGCAGGGCATCCACGGACCGCCCGCGCCGCTGCGGCGGCCCGCGCGGCGAGAGGACGGGCCCGCGATGCGCGATGACTCGCCGGTCGCCGCGCTGGTGGCCCGGGCCCGGGACGGGGACAAGCGCGCCTGGGACGCGATCGTGGACCGGTACGCGCCGCTGATCTGGTCGATCTGCCGCCGGTACCGGCTGGACCGGGCCGACGCGGACGACGTCGGCCAGAGCGTCTGGCTCCGGCTGGTGGACCAGTTAGCGTTCATCCGCGAGCCGGCCGCGCTGCCGGGCTGGCTGGCCACGACCACCCGCCGGGAGTGCGGCCGGGTGCTCAGCGCCGCCCGCAGGCAGGAGGCCCTGGGCGACGCGGTGGACGCCGCGGACATCGCGGACGAGGACCCGGAGGCCGCCGAGCGCGAGGTGCTCGCCGCCGAGCGCAACGCGGCGCTCCGGGAGGCGTTCGCGCACCTGCCGCCGCGCTGCCAGGAACTGGTCGGCCTGCTCCTGCGCGGATCCGCCGGTCCCTTACGCTGACATCAGCGCCAAGCTGGGCATCCCGGTCGGCAGCATCGGCCCGAGCCGGGCCCGCTGCCTGGACCGGCTCCGCCGGTACCCGGCGGTCGCCGCCCTGATCAGCAACGAATTCCCCGCCGGAGGTGATCCCAGTGGCGAGCCAGCAGTGGGCCGATGATGACCGCCTGATGGCCGCGCTGGGCGAGGCCGTCCGCGCCGCACGGGCCGTGCCGGCCCGCGTTCACCGAGGCGGGCAAGGCCGCGTACACCTGGCACAACGTCGACGCCGAGCTGGCCGCGCTCACGTTCGACTCGGCCGCCCAGCCCGCCGCCGCGCCCGCCGTCCGGGCGGAGGAGGCCGGTCCGCGGTTCCTGTCGTTCGCCGGGTCGGAGCTCACCATCGAGCTGGAGATCGGCCCGGACTCGATCGTGGGCCAGATCGTCCCGTCCCAGCCCGGCCACGTTGACGCCTGCCCGGCCACCGGCCCGGCCGCGACCGCGGAGATCGACGAGATCGGCTGCTTCATCATCCGCCCGCTGCCGTCCTCGCCGTTCCGGCTGCACTGCCACACCACGGCCGGCGTCAGCGTGCTGACCACCTGGATCACGCTGTAGCCCGCGGCTCCCCCGGCCCGTCCGGTCGTCCCGCGCGGCCAGGCCCGCGAGAATTCGCCGCAACGAGAACCGAGGCCCCGGGCGTGGTTACCGCCCGGGGCCTGGCTAGTGCTGGCGCGCAGTGCTCACAGCAGGATGAACGGGTCACTCTGCTTGATCGAGACGATCTGGCCGTTGGCGGTGAACAGGGCCGCCGTGTACTGGTACACGTGGCCGGTGACGCCCGCGGCCGGGGTGACCGTCTCCGAATGGTTGAACGTGTTGTACAGCGCCGTCGGCGACTTCCAGTTGGCCGCGCTGCCGAAGGTGTCGGTGGCCCCGTTGAGCACGCCGCCGGGCGTGAGCGACGCCGGGGCGGCCGCGCTCGCGGTCACGTCGGTGCAGGTGGTGTTCAGGGTGTAGGCGCCGTTCAGCCCGGCACCGGCCACCATCTCGAGGGTCACGTCGAACGGCCCCCCGTTGGGCGCGTTCGGCGCGTCGTCCGGGATGTCGGAGACCGCGCCCGCGGCGTTCACGTACAGGCTGGTGATCTTGGCGTCGTTGAAGTTAGGCATGGTGCGATTCGCCCCCTGGCGGAAAAGCAGTGCCGCCGGCCGTGGCGGCCGGGAGGCCTTTCCTCCCACCCGTGCAGAGCGCGGCGCGGCGCCAGATACAGCCGGCCGGGAGATACAGGCCTGGCGCCGGGCCGTATCGGATACAGTCGGGTCATCCGCCTCACAGCACGACGGGCGGCCACAGGTCGTGGTGGGCGGCGATCGGGTCGCCGGCCCATTCGTGCATCGAGTCCAGGTTGTCGTGCGCGGGGTATTTCGCCGCGGCCGGGCCGTCGGCGAACCCGTGCAGCAGGTTGGCCGTGACCTGCCTGGTGAACTGGCCCGCGCGCTTGTCCAGGCCGAACAGGCGCAGCCCGTTGCTGGCCGCCACCCAGCGCATGGTGCCGGTGTTGAACACGCCCGCGCCGCCGCGGTGGGTGTAGTACGCCGAGTCCGAGTAGCTGTGCACGCCGCGGCAGGTGCAGCGGGGAATGGGAGAGCACCTCCATCGGCCGCTCGACCGGGTAGACCGGGTTCACCCGGTCGTACTCGATGCCGACCAGCCCGGTGAACCTGGTGCCCTGGCTGACGCCCGTGCGCGCGTAGATCCAGCTGCCCGGCGACGCGACGACGTAGTCGGCGCTCACCGGGTTCGACTCGTACAGCGTCCCGGTCAGCGACGACTCCGGGATCCGGGTGGGGCGGCTCCCGCCAGTCGCTGGTCACCAGGGCGTTGTCCTTGCCGTACATCGGGTCCTGCAGGTAGCTGGTCTTGTAGCAGATGATCAGCCGCCGCTCCCCCAGCCGGGTGCTGGCCATCCGGGTCCGCCGGAACATCGTGTTCGCGCCCATGAACGCGATGTTCACGCCCGCGTTCCGGGCCGCGGTGACGTGCGCCCGCTCCTGCGGGGTCCAGTACTCGTCGTGGCCCCCGGTGAACAGCGCGCGGGCCCCGTCCAGCAGGTGCGCATCGCCGTCGATGTCCATGCTGGTCACGTAGGCCAGCGGCAGGCCGGTCCGCTCGGCCAGCTCGATCGTCTTCCGCTCGTGGTACAGGAACATGTACGCGCCGTTGGCGTCGTACGGCCGGTCCAGGCTGACCGCCAGCGACCGGTTGCCGTAGTCGCCCACGCCGCCCGGCCCGTTGTACAGGTCGTAGCCGCCCCAGGTGTTGTAGGCCTGCCAGGTCCCGACCCCGTTCTTGATCACGGTCTTGCCCGCCGTGCTCGCCGACCGGACGGTGACCGGGACGAACCGCTGGGCACCGTGCTCCGCGTCCAGCCGGAGCAGGTAGGAGCCCTCCGGCCAGTCGTGGGTGGGCACGGTCAGGGACGGCCCCCACCTGGCTTCCACCGTGTTGGTCGGCCTGATCAGGTCCGGCTGGCGCTGCCGGTGCCCCGCCACCGTGGCCGACTTCCACACCAGCCGGGCCTCGTCGCCGTGGTACCAGCCCATCCGGAACGCGCTGACCCGGAACGAGCGGGCCGTGGTGGACACGTACAGGGTGACCGGCTCGCCGGGCAGCACGCTGGCCTGGCCCGCGTACCCCACGATGGCGTCGGGCGCGCCGAGGTGCCTGATGTTCCAGTGCGGGTCGCCGGGCCGGTCGTTCTCGGCGGCCGGGCCGCGCGACGTGGTGCGGGTGGCCTGGTCCCGGGACTTTCCCGGGCTCCCGCTGCGCCCGGCGGTCCTCGCGGCCGCATCGCACGCCGCCGCGGCCGCGGCCATGACCGCGGCGGCGATGCCGAGGAATGCCCGCCGCGAATAGCGCGCGTACCCAGAGGGCCAGCCCATGCGGTCCATGATGAACCCGCGGCCGCGGCGATGCGGGCAGCAGGGCCGGTACGCATCCGGCTGAGGGTTGTTCTTGACCATCCCCATACCGGGCCCGGACCCGCCGGAACGGGCCGGCCGCCGTCCCGGAGGCGGCACGCGGTGCCGTGATTCGGTGCTTCGCACCCGCCCCGGGATGCCACAATCCCGACATGCTCCCAGGTGCTACCGACTCGGCTGACGACCCGCTCGAACAGGACGCCCCCGACCATCCGGTCGACGACCCGGCCATCGTGTCCTGGTTCCTGGGCGATGGCGACCGGGCCAACCGGGCCACTGACCTGCGCACCTTCACGATCGGGAACCTGGTGCAGCCGCTGGTGGACGGGCGCAGCTACTTCGCCCGGCTGCACGCCGAGCTGAACGCGACCGAGCCGGGCGACCAGGTCTACTTCCTGGATTTCCGCGGCGACCTCGACGAGCTGCTCGACGGCCCCGGCTCGGCGGTCGGCGACGTGCTCGGCCGCGCCGCGCGCCGGGGGGTCAAGGTTTTCGGCCTGCTCTGGCGCTCGCAGCCCAAGGCGCTGCGCCAGTCCGAGGAAGCCAACGCGGAGTTCGTCCGCGAGATCGACGACGACGGCGGCCAGGTCCTGCTGGACGCGCGGACCCGCCGGGCCGGCAGCCATCACCAGAAGCTGGTGGTGATCCGCCACCCCGGCGCCCCCGGCCGCGACGTCGCGTTCGTGGGCGGGATCGACCTGGGCTACAGCCGCGGCGACGACTCGCAGCACGACGGGGACCCGCAGGTGATGGAGTTCCCGGACAGCTACGGGCCCGCGGCCGCCCTGGCACGACATCCAGGCCGAGGTGCGCGGGGCGGCCGTGCACGACCTGGAGCACACCTTCCGGGAGCGCTGGTACGGAAGCAGCGTGCTGGACCTGCCCAGCCCGGTCCGCCAGCTCTACGACCGGGCCTACCACATGGGCGCGACGACCAGCCGCCCGCTGCCCGAGCCGGTACCGGACGAGAGCATGCCGCGCGGCACGCACGCGGTGCAGGTGCTGCGCACCTACCCGGCCCGGCTGCGCCGCTACCCGTTCGCGCCGCTCGGCGAGCGGAGCATCGCGCACGCGTACCGGAAGGCGTTCGCGCGGGCCCGTTCCCTGGTCTACCTGGAGGACCAGTACTTCTGGTCGCGGCCCGTGGCCGCCCTCATCGCCTCGGCCCTGCGGGCCAATCCCGGCCTGCACGTCATCGCGGTGGTGCCCCGCTACCCGGACAACGACGGCGCGGTCACCCGGATGCCCGGCCTGGTCGCCCGGCACGATGTGGTGCGGGCCTGCGCCGCGGCGGGCGGCGACCGGTTCGCCGTCTACGACCTGGAGAACCACCAGGGAACCCCGGTCTACGTGCACGCCAAGATCGTGGTGGTGGACGACGTCTGGGCCATGGTCGGGTCGGACAACCTGAACCGGCGGTCCTGGAGCCACGACAGCGAGCTGTCCATCGGCGTGCTGGACGCGGACCCCGACCCGCGGGAACCCCGTGACCCCGGGCGGGCTGGGCGACGGGGCCCGGGTCTTCGCCCGGGACCTGCGCCTCCGGCTCTGCGCCGAGCACCTGGACCGGGATCCGGAGGACGTGGCCGACCTGCTGAGCCCGGCCGGGACGTTCGCGGCGTTCCGGCGCCAGGCCGGGGCGCTGGCCGCCTGGCATGCCGGGGGTGAAACGGGGGAACGCCCGCCCGGGCGGGTGCTGCCGCACCGGACCTACCGTCCCTCGGCCGCGGAACGGCTGTGGTCCAGGCCGCTGTACCGGCTGGTGTACGACCCTGACGGCCGCCCGCTGCGCGACCGGCTGCGCGGACGTCTGTGACCTGCGGGTCTGCCCTGCCGCCCGGTTCTGGCGATAACACCTGGGAGAACCAGACAACCTCTGGCCGTGCTCGGGCGTCTGCAGAGTTACCAGCGTCGGGAATGGGACCAGATGGATGGTGGGACATGAAATGGTGCCGATCCCCGCGGCACGGCCGGTTCAGCCTGGCCGCCGCGGTGGCCGTGCTCTGCGCCGGGGCCACGGCCGCCGCCGGGATCACGGCCGCTGCCGGGGTCACGGGGGCCCGGGCCGGCGAGCAGCCTGAGGCCGGCTCGATCGCGGTGAACTGCATCTCCGCCGCGCATCCCCGGCTGGCGGCCCGGATAGCCCAGGGGATCCACGCGGCGCTGAGCGGCCGTTCCTCCACGGTCGCGCTGCGGGTCTACGACAAGAGCGAGGACCTGAACTGTTATCTCAACACGAGGATGCACTTCGACTCGGCCAGCGTGGTCAAGGTGATCATCCTCGGCACGCTGCTGCGCGAGGCGGAGACCCAGCACCGTCACCTCACCGCCGCCGAGGCGCACCTGGCCCGGCTCATGATCACCCAATCCGACAACGACGCGGCCTCGGCCCTGTGGGCGCACGTGGGCCGCGGCCGGCTGGAGTACTTCCTCGGCCGGGCCGCGATGAACGAGACCCAGCTCGGGCCGGGCGGCTACTGGGGCCTGACCCAGATCACCGCGCATGACGAGCTGCTCTTGCTGCAGCTGCTCCAGTACCCGAACACCGTGCTGAACGGCGCCTCGCGGAGCTACGCGCTCACCCTGATGGCGCAGGTCATCCCGTCCCAGCGCTGGGGGGTGCCCGGCGGGCGCACCCGCCGACCTGACCGTGCACGTGAAGAACGGCTGGCTGCCGCTGGCCACCCACGGCTGGCGTATCCACAGCATCGGCTGCTTCACCGGCCACCACCGTGGCTACAGCATCGTCGTGCTCACCGAGGACAACCCGACCATGGCGTACGGCATCACGACCATCCAGCAGGCGGCCGAGGTCATCCACCGCCAGCTCAACCCGGCCGGGACCGCCTTCCTCCCGCCGTCTGCCCCGGCCCCGTCGTGGGGCCAGCCCGACGAGCAGATCCCGCCCGTCCCTCGGCGGCCGGTAACCGCGGCCGCGCCGCTCCGGGCCGCCCGCGGCCCGGAGCGGCGCCGGAAAATTTCTGCGGAACCGGTGGAACCGGGGCGGCGGCACCGCACGTCTAAGGAAGTGCCTCTTCCCACCTGGGGCGCATGGTGAATGGTTGCCCGCATGGCCTGGCAAGCAGCGCACAGTTGCCGGGCCGTGCGGGCGACGCCGTCGACGCCGCCGATTTACTCCCGGGGACCAGGACCGGGCGCGCTGACCGGGGGCAGGTCCAGCCGGCGCAGGCCGGTGCGGTGCCGCTCAGCCAGGTCCAGGTAGGTCTGGACCGCGTACTTGATCCATGACTGCTGGCGCAGGCCCGCGTCGGCCCGGATGGACGCGGGCACCCCGAGCGCCAGGGCGCCGGGCGGGACGGTCATGTCCTCCAGGACCAGCGCGGCCGCCGCGACGACCGCCCCCGCGCCCACCCGGGCCCGGTTGAGGACCAGCGAGCCCGAGCCGATCAGGCAGCCGTCCTCCACCACGCACCCCTCCAGGTGCGCACGGTGCCCGACCACGCAGTCCGCGCCGATGACGGTGGGGTGCTCCTCGGTCGTGTGCACGATCGTGCCGTCCTGGATCGACGTCCGCTCCCCCACCGTGATCAGGCCGTGGTCCCCGCGCAGGACCGCTCCCGGCCACACCGACGACGCCGGCGGCGAGCTCCACCGCGCCGATCACCACGGCGTCCGGGTGCACGAAAGCCTGCGGGTCGATGGCGGGTGCGGCGTAGTCGAGCGCGTAGATCGGCACAGCATCACTTCCCCAGAGCGTGTCTGTGGCCCGTCTCGCTGCGGCCACATGTCCCGTTCCCACTAATGCGGCATATTGCCCGAAACCAGGATTACATGGGCATCAGGGATCAGCACGGTCTCTCACCGCAGAAGTTGATCAGCTCACCGGCGGTAACCGCCACGCGCGCCCGGCGGCGGCGCCGCGGGCCCGGCACGGGCCGGGCTCCCTGTCCAGTGCCTGACGGCGCCGGGTTGCGGGCCGTATGTCCGTGGCGCGGCGGACCTCTGTCACCTCTTTGCGTACCGCAACCGATTGTCCTCATTTACAAAGTTTTCAGCGGGGTTACGGGGTGATACGAAAGAGAAAACCGCACGGCGATTACGGGCGGAAACCGATCGGGAGCCCGGCTGATCACGAGGGACATCAATGCCACTGGAATACAGCCGGATGATCATTCTGTTTCCGGCCGCCTGCCCATGCAGGCGTTCCAGGAATTGCGTCTCATTTCTGAACACGTCGCCGGCCGCAGCCCGGCCCGGGCCCGAATAGGCCCCCGGGCGGCCACCCCCGCAAGCCCGCTGGTTATACCCCGACCCAAGGACACGATTATGACCGTCACGCACCACCAGTCCCACGACACCCGGGCGGGCCGCCTGGCCGGCCGGGTCGCCCTGGTGACCGGCGGCACCGCCGGCATCGGCGGCGCCATCTCGCAGAGCCTGGCCGAGGACGGCGCGGCCATCGCCGCCGGTTACTGGCATAACCCGGAGCGGGCCATGAAGTTCCAGGCCGCGGCGTCCGTGGGGTTCCCGGACCAGCGGATCACCCTGCACGAGGGCAACATCGGGGTGGCCGATGACTGCCGGCGGGTGGTGCGCGAGGTCATCGAGCAGCACGGGCGGCTCGACATCCTGGTCAATAACGCCGGCATCACGATCGACCGGACCGTGGCCAAGATGACCGACGAAGACTGGCTCCGGGTCCTCTCCGTCAATCTCTCCGGGGCCTTCTTCATGGCCCAGGCGGCACTGGATCACATGATCGAGCGGGGCACCGGGCGGATCATCAGCGTGTCGTCGGTCATCGGCGAGACCGGCAATATCGGCCAGTCCAATTACGCCGCGTCCAAGTCCGGACTGTTCGGGCTGACCAAGTCACTGGCCAAGGAGGCCATCTTCCACCTCGGCCGGGCGGAGCGGCCGGTCGGCGACGGGATCGGGCTCACCGTGAACGCGGTCACCCCGGGCTTCGTCGCCACCGACATGCTCGCCACCATCCCGGAAAGGGTGCTGGAGCGCATTCGCGGGCAGATACCGGTCGGCCGGCTAGGCCGCCCGGATGAGATCGCCCGGGTGGTCTGCTTCCTGGCCGCCGACGAGTCCTCGTACGTGACCGGCCAGATCTGGGCGGTCAACGGCGGCCTGGATATGTGAGGAGCCAGACATGAGCCAGCAACCAGAGGTCCAGATCCTGTCCGCCGTGCGCACCGGCATCGGCAAGTTCGGCGGCGGGCTGGCCAGCGTGCCGCCCTGCGATCTGGCCGCGACCGTGATCCGCGATGCGGTGCAACGGGCCGGGGTGCGCCCGGAGGATGTCGGGCACGTCGTGTTCGGCAACGTGATCCACACCGAGGCACGGGACATGTACCTGGCCCGGGTGGCCGCGGTCAACGGCGGGCTGCCGGTCGGCACCCCGGCGCTGACCGTGAACCGGCTGTGCGGCAGCGGGCTCCAGGCCATCGTCTCGGCGGCCCAGGCCCTGCTACTCGGCGACGCCGACGTGGCCGTGGCCGGCGGCGCGGAGTCGATGAGCCGGGGCCAGTACTGGCTGCCCGACATGCGCTGGGGACGGCGGATGCAGGACGCCGTGGTGGTGGACGCCATGGTCGGCGCCCTCACCGACCCGTTCGACCAGTGTCACATGGGTGTCACCGCGGAGAACGTCGCGGCCGACTTCGGGGTGTCCCGCGCCGACCAGGACGCGCTCGCCGCCGAGAGCCACCGCCGCGCCGCCAGCGCCACCGAGCAGGGCTACTTCACCGGGCAGATCACGCCGGTCCAGGTGCCGGGCCGTAAGGGCACAACCACCACCTTCACCGCTGATGAGCACATCCGCCCCGGGGTCGACCCGGCGGACCTGGCCAAGCTGCGGCCGGCCTTCGACGGCAACGGCACCGTGACGGCGGGGAATGCATCCGGCGTGAACGACGCGGCCGCCGCGGTGGTGCTGGCCACCAGCGAGTACGCTGCCGAGCACGGCCTGCGGCCGCTGGGCCGCCTGGTCGCTTACAGCCACGCCGGGGTCGAACCGCGGATTATGGGCATCGGCCCGGTGCCCGCGGTGCGCAAGGTGCTCGACCGGACCGGCCTGAAGATCGACGACATCGACCTGTTCGAGGTCAACGAGGCGTTCGCGGCCCAGGCCCTGGCCGTGGTGCGGGAGCTCGGGCTGCCACCCGAGCGCACCAACCCCAACGGCAGCGGGATCTCACTCGGCCATCCCATCGCGGCCACCGGCGCGATCCTGGCCGTCAAGGCGCTGCACGAACTGCACCGGACCGGCGGCCGGTACGCCCTCATCACCATGTGCATCGGCGGCGGCCAGGGCATCGCGGCCATTTTCGAGCGGGTCTAGCCCCACAAGGGCCTGGCCCGGATCAGTCATCCCCCAGGAGGTGCCCAATGTCCGACATCGACATCGCGTGGCAGGCGGCGCAGGACGCGGCCCAGGCCCTCGCCCCGGAAGCCGAGCTCGTCGCCGACCTCGACATGGCGGGCTTCGGCGGCTCGCTGCTCACGGTGTTCAACCGGGCGCTGGAGCACCCGGCCACCCTGACCGAGGCCAGCCTGCGGCTGACGGCCAACCTGGCCCGGGCCACCCAGTTCGCGGCGGCCAAGGCCATGGGAGCGAGCAGCCCTCCGCCCATCGAGCCGGAACGCGACAAGCGGTTCGCCGACGCCACCTGGGAGGACAACCCGGCCTTCGCCGCGCTGCGCCAGTTCTACCTGGCCAGCAGGCAGTTCACCGGCGAGGTGCTCGACGCGGGCCGGGGCGACCCGGTCAGCGACGGGAAAGCCCAGCTGGCCGCCGGGTTCCTGCTCGACGCGTTCAGCCCGACCAACTTCCTGCTGACCAACCCGGCCGCGCTGAAGCGGGCGTTCGAGACCGGCGGCGGGAGCCTGGTGGCCGGCGCCCGGAACTTCCTCGATGACCTGGCCCACAACAACGGGCGCCCCCGGCAGGTGGATACCAGCCCGTTCCACCTGGGCCAGAACCTGGCCGCCACCCCGGGCCAGGTGGTCTACTCCAGCGAGCTGATGGAACTCATCCAGTACGCCCCGCAGACCCCGCAGGTCCATTCGATCCCGATGCTGGCCAGCCCGCCATGGATCAACAAGTACTACATCATGGACCTGGCCCCCGGCCGCAGCTTCATCGAGTGGGCCGTGCAGCACGGGCACACGGTCTTCGCCATCTCCTACCGCAACCCCAGCGCGGAGATGCGCGGGATCACGCTGGACGACTACCTCATCGGCGGGCCCAAGGAGGCCCTCGACGTGATCTCGGACATCACCGGCTCGCCCAAGATCAACATTACCGGGCTCTGCCTGGGCGGCGCGCTGACCGCCATGCTGGCCTCCTACCTGGTCCAGACCGGGGATGACCGGATCAACTCCATCGCGCTGCTGAACACGATGCTCGACTACAGCGAGCCGGGCGTGCTCGGCGTGTTCACCGACCAGCCGACGATCGCCAAGCTGGAGCGGCAGATGGAGGCCGAGGGCGTCCTGGAGGGCTCGCAGATGGCGGGCACCTTCGACATGCTCCGGGCCAACGACCTCATCTTCAACTACGTCGTGTCCAACTGGCTGATGGGCAAGCAGCCGCCCGCGTTCGACATCCTGGCCTGGAACGGCGACAGCACCCGGATGCCCGCCGCCATGCACTCCTTCTACCTCCGGTCGCTGTACGTCCGCAACGAGCTGGCCAAGGGAGAGCTGGAACTGGCCGGCCAGCGGCTGTCGCTGGGCGACGTGAAGAGCGACACCTACGTGGTGGGCGCGGTCAACGACCACATCGTGCCCTGGACGACGTCCTACAAGGCGACCCGGCTGCTCGGCGGCCACGTGCGCTACGTGCTGACCAGCGGCGGGCATGTGGCCGGGCATCGTCAATCCCCCCGGGCCGAAGGCCTGGCACATCGCCGGCGAGGACTACCCGCCCACCGCGGAGGCGTGGCGGTCCGCCGCGGAGCGCCAGGACGGCTCGTGGTGGGAGGACTGGGCCGGCTGGGCCGGGTCCCGGGCCGGCGACCTGGTCAAGCCGCCCCGGATGGGCAGCCGCCGCTATCCCCCGCTCGGCGACGCGCCCGGCCTGTACGTCCGCGGCTGACGGCCGGACTGTGAGCCAGTAGACACCGCTCTTGCTTGGCAAACCACGCACTTTGCATGGTATAGTAAGCATAGAAGCGCAGAGGAAGAACCCTCGGAGCGAGGAACCCGGAGCCAAGCGCCCCGGAGCGAGAGACATCTAGGGAGAGCATCATGGCCGAGACCCGCACCACCAGCCAGGAAGTCCAGAGCGAGATCCTGGACACCGTCCGCAAGAGCCAGGAGGCCATGGTGGACGCGATCAAGCGCTGGGCCGAGACGATCCAGTCGATCACCCCGTCCATCCCCGTCCCCAGCCTGCCGTACGCCGACAAGCTGCCCAAGCCCGAGGAGTTCGTGGCCAACGCCTACGACTTCGCCGAGCAGCTGCTGGCCAGCCAGCGCACCTTCGCCGAGAGCGTGCTCCAGGCGACCAAGCCGCTGACCGCCGGCAAGAACGGGACTGCACCGAAGGCCACCGCCGCGGCCAAGTGACCTGATCCTGCCTGACCCCGCGCGGTGACCCCGGACATCCGGGGCGCCGCGCGGATCTATGCTTACTATAGTTAGCAGTACCAAGCGCGCTGTCCGGGCGACCCGGCGGCGCCGTCCAGCCCCTGGGAGGTCCTCGTGCCAGAACCCTGGGATACGCAGCGGGAGGCCCTGGGCGCGTTCATCCGCACCCAGCGCAAGCTGGCCAACCTGTCCCTGCGCCAGCTGGCCGAGATGACCAGCCTCTCCAACCCTTACCTGAGCCAGGTCGAGCGCGGGCTGCACCAGCCGTCGGTGCGGGTGCTCAAGCTCATCTCCGACGCGCTGAACGTCTCGGCGGAAACCCTGCTCGCCCAGGCCGGGCTGCTGGATGGAAACCGGCCGGGCGCCGCGGCAGGTCCGGGCCCGGGCGGCGCCGGCCACCCGGCCACCCCCGGGGCCAGCGCGGAAGCGGCTATCCTCGCTGATCAGCGCCTCACCGATGACCAGAAGAACGCCCTGATCACCGTGTACCGGAGTATGCTGCGCACGGAATAGGTGCTTTGGCGGCGCCCGCCAGGAGTGGCACGGAATCGAGTGCAACATCGCTTTCCTGGCCGTCGGCGTAACCAAGAAGTTACTTATATCTCGCTCTCCGGTCAGCGCCGGGAGTCGGTCATGTCTATAATTCCTATATGGTAACAGGGGAATCTCGCTTGCCTATGCTGCTGCCGCGCCCGGAAGAGTCAGAGCTGGCCATCGCGCCTCCCGTAGCCGAGCCCGGGTACTGGGCCGGCGCGTCCAGCGCGGTGGTGGGGGACGACGCTATCTATCTCGCCTACCGGATGCGCCGCCCGGTGGGCCGCGGCCGCGGTTACGGGGTCAGCGTGGCCCGGTCCGAGGACGGCGTCCACTTCGAGCCGCTGCTCACCATCGCGCGCGAGCTGGTCGGCACCGAGTCGCTCGAGCGGCCTTCCCTGGTGCGCACCGAGACGGGCGCCTGGCGGCTGTACCTGAGCTGTGCCACGCCGGGCACGAAGCACTGGCGGGTGGAACTGGTCGAGGCCGCCCACCCCAGCGAGTTCGACGCGCTGACCAGCCAGGTCGTGCTGCCCGGGGACGCCAAGACCGGGGTCAAGGACCCGGTGATCACGCACCGCGACGGGCTCTGGCAGCTGTGGGCATCGTGCCACCCGCTGGCCGATCCCGACGAGGCCGACCAGATGGTCACCGACTACGCCACCAGCCTCGACGGCAAGGAGTGGACCTGGCACGGGACCGCGCTGAACGGCCGGCCAGGCTACTGGGACTCCCGGGGCGCCCGGGTGACCGCGGTGATGTACACCGGCCCGACGATCGTCGCGTACTACGACGGCCGGGCCAGCGCCGCCGAGAACTACGAGGAGCGCACCGGCGTCGCCACCGGGACCGAGCCCGCCGCGCTCACCCCGATCGGGGATGCCCCCTCCGCCGAGTCGCCCTACGCCGGCCGGGGCCTGCGGTACCTGGACATCCTGCCGCTCGGCGACGGCAGCTACCGGCTGTACTACGAGATGACCCGGCCGGACGGCTCGCACGAGCTGCGCACCGAACTCCGGACCGGGCTGGACGCGTAAGCCTGGCCCAGCCCGGCTTCGCGGGGCCAGCCCGTGCGGCTGGCCCCGTGCCGCTCTTACCCCCGCTATGGCTAGTCGGGGCGGGGCTGGCCGTTGCGGGCCTGCCGCTGCCCGACCGGCCGGTCGCCGACCAGCCCGCCGGACCTCTCCCGGGGCTGCAGCCAGTCGCTGAAGTCTGACTCGGTGACCTTCTCCAGCAGCCGGATGTCGGACTCGAAGTACGGCAGCACCGCCTGGCGCTGCTCCCAGGTGAGCGGCTGGCGGGGACGGGCCCCGCGCTGCAGCATCCGCTCCAGCGGGCTGGTCAGCGCGCGTCCCGGTCGTGCCCGGCAGGTGCCGGCTCGCCGCCGCGGCCGCCCGGATCACCGAGGACACGGCGCGGTGCCCCAGCGACTCGTCCGGGTGCGCCGTCACGTTCTCCCGGGGCACCTCGGAGACGATCCCCGGCTCGACCCCCAGGAACGTGCAGATCTGGTCCAGCGTCCGCACCGGGGCGTCGACCAGGTCGCGGTAGCGGAGCACGAGCACCTGCTCCTGCGGGAACACCTGGTAGAGGTGCTCGAGCTGCTCGCCGTAGCGGCCCAGCCGGGTGTAGTGCCAGAAGTGCGCCCAGCCCGCCGCCACCCGGCGGTCCTCGTCGGCACAGGCCTTCACGAAGTCCCCGATGGGGTCGAGGCCGGCCGACCACAGGTGCGTCCAGTTGGAGTGGGCCCGTTCCACCGGGTCACGCAGCATCGCGATCATCCTGACCCCCGGGATCAGGTCCCGGATCCGCCGCTGCGCCGGCGTGATCGTACAGGTAGAACGGGGTGGACTCGGCCCGCAGCTGGCCCGCGGCGGCCGCGCGCGAACAGGGCCTCGTAGTCCTCCCGCCGCCAGACATGCTCACGCCAGGTCGGGATGTCCCCGGGGCCGCCGCCGCGGTCCGGGGGCGGGCCGTCGGTCAGGAAGAACTTGGGCTCCTTCACCGGCGACATGTACAGCACGGGATGCATGGCCAGAGCCGCGTGCAGGGCCGTGGTACCGGCCTTGGGGGCACCGATGATCAGGAAGTCCGGCAGAGGCATGGGGGCCTCCTTCACGTGAATGTGCTCCTGCGCACGTCCTCGGGCCGCTCAGAGCAGGGGGAGAATTATCCCGATCAATTTAGTAGAGTATGGGACGCACGGTTACCGGTCAATGCCAGGTCACCGCGACTCTCCGGACCGGGTCTGCGTACCCCGGCCGCCTGACCAGACGCCCCCCGGCCTCGTTGCGCGGGAGGCGCACGGCCACCAGTCTGCCCGCCAGGGAGCAGCTCACACCTCTGCCCGGGCCCGGAGCCAGGCCGCCTTTACCGGCCGGACCCGCCCCAGGGGGCCCGGGACACCCCCGAGCGCTTTCGTGTAGCGGCCTGCCCCCGCCCCGCCTCGCCAGCCACATCCACCCCTCACGCCCCACACCGCGTTGATGATCTAACGAATGGTGTTGCTATCACGACACCATTCGTTAGATCACGAACTGCTACGACGCGGTGCGGGCGCCGCTCGTCACGCCCGCGGGCGGTCCCCGGCCTCGGGGAGGGCAGCCACGTCCTGCGGGCGGAGGGCCACCGGGTCAGCGTCCTGCCGGAGCAGCGCGGCGACCTCGGCTGCGGATACACCGTGGAAGTGCAGGTGGTAGCCGCCCATGGCCAGCTGGGCCGGGGCCGGGCCGTCCAGGGCCGGGGCCTGCTGGGTACCCACCGCACCGGCCAGCCGGGGCTCGATGGCCCGCGCGGAACCGGCCCCGACCGCCCGGGCCCGCTGGGCCTCGACCATACGGGCGTACTGCGCGGGCCGGGGACGGGCGATCGCGGATGCCGTCACCGCGATCTGCCGGGGCGGGCGCGGCGCCTGCCGGTGCACCAGCAGGACGTAGCGGCGCAGGTAACGGACCACGGCCAGGGTGGCCACCGGCAGGGCGACCGCCGCCAGCGCCAGCACCAGCAGGTGCGCGGCCAGGAACGCGACGAGCCCGCCGACCGCCACCGCACCCGCGACCACGATCGCCGCGCCACTGCCGAGGGCGCTGGCCGCGCCGCCGCAGCCGCAGCTTGCTCCGGGTGCACACATGGCCGTCTCCTTGGGTAAAGGGCGGGAGGCCGCGCGGCCCGGGCAGAGGCTGGGTGTAGTCGCTGACCAGCCGGCGCAGCGGGGTTACCTGCCTCCACTGGACGACGGGTGATGCTCCGTTGTCTGCTGTCCGGAAGGAAACAATGTCCTGTTATGGGCGTCCTGTTACGGGCAGGCCGCGGATTCCGCGTCGTACTCCCCCGCCGGGTGGCCTCCGGGCAGCCGGTGCCTGGCCACCCGGGCCGTCGGAGTGCGCGGCAGCTCGTCGATGAGCTGCCAGTAGCGGGGCACCTTGAAGGCGGCCAGCCGGGCTGCGGTGTGCGCGCGCAGGGCGGCGAAGTCGGGCTGGCGGCCCGGCGCCGGCACCACGAACACCTTCACCTCGTCCTCGGACAGCTCGGACGCCACCCCGACCACGGCACATTCGAGCACGTCGGGGTGGTCCTCGATGACCTCCTCGACCTCGGCCGGGGACAGGTTCTCGCCGCGGCGGCGGAGCACCTCCTTCTTCCGCGCCACGAACGTGTAGGTACCGCCCGGGTCCACGGTGACCAGGTCGCCGGTGCGCAGCCAGCCGTCCGCGGTGAACGCCGCGGCGGTCTCGGCCGGCATGCCGTAGTAGCCGCGGGTCAGCACCGGGTTGCGGAGCAGCAGTTCGCCCGTCCCGCCCGCGCCGGCCTCCTGGCCCGTGTCGTCCACCACCCGGGCGTGGTTGATCACGCCGAGTACCGGGTGCTGGCGGACCGCGCCCAGGGTGCCGAAGGGGCGCGTGCCGTGCGGCCAGATCAGCCCGTAGGGGCTCTCCGACATCGCGTACCCGACCACGATGCGCAGGCCGAGCCGCCGCTCCATCTCCTCCTGCCGTTCCCGGGCCGGCGCCGGGCCGGTGTAGCAGAGCCGCAGCGGGGTGTCCGCGTCATCCGGGCCGCGGCGGCTGGCGCATCAGGATCTCCAGCATCGCCCCGATCGCGTTGAACTCGGTCGCGCCGTGCCGCCGCGCCGCGTCCAGGAAGTCGCGGGCCGAGAAGCGGGGCAGCAGGATCAGGCCGGCCCCGCAGGCCAGTGAGCCCATCACCGAGTAGGCCGGGGCGTTGATGTGGAACAGCGGCAGCGAGGTCATCAGCCGGTCCCGGGCGGTCAGGCCCATCCAGTACGGGAACCCCTCCCCGGCCAGGACGTAGGCCCGGTGGGTCTGCATGACCAGCTTGGAGCGGCCCGTGGTGCCGGAGGTGGGGATCAGCACCGCGAGGTCGCCGGGGCTGACCGCGGCCCCCAGCAGGTCACTGGCCGCGGGCCCGCCGCGGCGGCCGCGGCGCGGGCCCAGTCACCGGCCAGCTCCCCGGCGTCCAGGACGCCCAGCGGCAGCCGGCCGGCCAGCCCGGCCTGGGCCGACCAGCGCGGTCAGGCCCGCATCGGTGATCAGCGCGCGGGGCCGGGTCTGCCGGGCCAGGCCGGCCAGCTCGGCCGGGGCGCTGCGCGGGTTGGCCGACACCACGACCGCGCCCAGCGCGGTCAGGGCCAGCCAGCAGATCAGGTATTCCGGCGTGGTCCGCGCGGTCATCATGACCAGGTCCCCGGGCCCGGCCCCGGCGTCGCGCAGGCGCCGCGCCGCCGACGTGACCTGGCCCAGCGCCCCGGCGAAGCTCAGCGTCCCCTCGTCGCTGCGGACCCAGACGCCGTCCGGGTCGCGGGCCGCGGCGTCGGCCAGGACCTGCGGGATAGTCCGGCCCGCCGCGGCATCCGCGCGCTCACCGCCGGGCTGCCCCGTGCCTGGGCTGAACCGTGCTGGGCACGGGTCAGGACGCCCCGGGCGTCACGTGGTCGCGCCAGGAGTGCTGCGGGACGAAGCCCAGCGCCGCGCGGGCCCGGTCGATGGCCAGCAGCGTGCCGAACTCCCCCACCTCGCGGGTCAGCGTGACGCCCGGGAACACCTCGGCCAGCAGCTCGGCCGACGGCCGGTCCATCACGGTGTCCGCGGCCGCGATGATGTAGCTGGCGCTGCCCTTGGCCGGGGCCTCCAGGGCGAGCCGGCTGGCCGCGGCCGCGTCACGCTCGTCGATGTAGCCCCACAGGTTCCACCGGCGCGCGGCCGGGTCCGGCCAGTACTCCGGGAAGTGCTCGTAGTCCGCGGGGCCGAGGATGTTGGAGAACCGCAGCCCGATGAACGGGATCTGGGACCAGTCGGCGATGTGCGCGGCCACGGTCTCGCTGGCCACCTTGGACAGCGCGTAGGTGCTCACCGGGACCGGGTAGTGGTCCTCGTCCACCGGGGCGTACCGGGGCGGCACGTCGAACGGCAGGCCCAGCGTGGTCTCGCTGGACGCCCACACCACCCGCTCCAGCCGGGCCTGGGCGGCGGCCATGAACACGTTGAAGTTCATGGTCATGTTCTGGTTGAACGTGGTCGCCGGCGTGTGGATCTCGGGGGCCGGGATGTTGGCCAGGTGCACCACCGCGTCCACCCCGTGCAGCACCTCGGTGGCCTGGCCGTAGTCGGTCAGGTCGGCCAGCAGCGGCCGGACCCCCAGGTCCCCGGCGGGCATGACCCGGTCGGTCGCCACCACCTGGTACCCGTGCGCCAGCAGTTCCCGGACCGTGACCCGCCCGGCGCGGCCACTGGCGCCGGTTACGCAGATTCGCTTCGTCATGCGGCCAGGATTTCACGCGCCCCATTCCCCCGGGCCCACCCTCGCCGATCGCCCTTGGGACCCGGGAAGCCGTCCGGCTGGGACGGCCCCCGCGGGCTCAGGACGTGGCCAGGCTCAGGCCGCGGCCGGGCTCAGGGGGTGGGCGTGACGGTCGTGGTGGACCTGGCCGCGCCGCTGCTGCCCGTGCTGGGGGTCGGCGACGGGACCGTCGAGGGTGAGGACGCCGTGCCCGAGGTACCCGGGCTCGGCGTCCCGGAGCTTGACGTCGGCGTTCCCGCGCCCGTCGACGCGGAGGATGTCGGGCTGGCCGGCGTGGACCCGGTCGGAGTGGCCTGCGGCGTGCTGGGCGAGTGCGTGGCCTGCTGCCGCGCGGAGCGGCTGAGCGGGCTGCTCAGCGGCGGCCTGCCCACGGCGAGCTGGAACACGATGATGGCCGCCACGACGATGACGAAGAACCCCGCGGCGATGCCGCCGTAGGTCAGCCACTGCCGACGGGTCAGGCTGCTGAAGAAGCTGGTGACCGCACCCCAGAGGCTGCCGGCCACTGCATCGTCACCAGCCGGGCCTTCGCCGGTGAGCTGCCCGTGCGCGTGTGAGCTGGCCGTGTCACCGGGGCGGCCCCCGCCGTTCGCACCGCTGCCGTTCGCGGCACTGCCGTTCGCGGCACTGCCGTTCGGGGCACTGCCGTTCGGGGCACTGCCGCTGGCGGTGCGGCCGTAGGGCGACGCGCCATTCGTCGTGCCGCCATCCGGTGACCAGTCGCTGGGTACGCCGGCCCACTCGGTGGCGACGCCCGGGATCAGCTCCGTTTCGTGGGGATCCCGGGGGGCGCCGTACTGCCGCCGATCCCAGACGGCCGTGTCCCGTTCCGCCTCACCCCAGGCCGCCGGGCGGGAGGCCGAGCCGGCTGACGCGGCGCGCCGCCCGCCGACGGTGGCTTCCGGCGCGGTGCCGCCCGCCACAGTGCCGCCCAGCCGACAGTGCCGTCCGCCGCGGTGCCGGGATGGTGGAGCACCACCTGCCCCGCGGTCCGCAACCGCTCCTGGGAACGCTGCAGATAGTGCTTGTAGATCTCGGTACCCATGGTGCTGGAGATGCTGCCCACGGCCGCACCGACGAGGGTGCCGGCCACGCCCAGATAGGAAGCAGCGATCGCGCCGGTCAGGGTAGCCAGGACACTGGCGATGACTTGAGTGCCGCTCAGGTTGAGTCCGCGCGGCCCGCTCATGAACTGTCCCCCTTTGCCATGTGAGTCCCCCGCTTGGCCAGCGCGGAACTCGGCAGGGGGGATGCGGACGGTTCCTTGACCTCACCGAGCTTATGCGCGACACCCGGTGCAGCAAATCCGGTTGGCGCAGGTCGGCGCAGATCCGGGGGCCGGCCCCGCCCTCCCGGCGGCGCCGCGGACCTGGGCCGGCCCGGGTCCGCCGCCGCCGCCCGGCCCGGGACCTCCGCCCTCCAGCCGAGTGTGACCTGGAGGCTTTACCCAGGCGTGACAGTCGGCGCCGGACCGGGCCGGCGATCAGCGGCGGCGGGTCCCCGGGGGCCAGACGATCCCGTGACACTTTTCTGGCCCTCGTCTCGATAGCTGAGACGCCCCGCACTCCCGTCCCGCACCCCGCCGAATCCCCGTCTGGCTCCGCTGCCCGCCGCACCGCTGCCCCGCACTCCGCCGCACCGCTGGCCCCCAGCCGCCCTCCGTCCCGGGCCGGCCACAGCCGGCCGGAGCGCTACCGTCGGGGGGTGGCAGATCGCGCGGGTGAGGTGCTGGTGATCGGGGCGGGCGTCGTGGGGCTGACGACCGCGGTGTGCCTGGCGGAAGCCGGGCTGGGCGTGACCGTCCAGGCCGGGCGGCTGCCGGGGCAGACCACGTCGGCCGTGGCCGGGGCCATCTGGGGACCGCACCTGGTCGAGCACAGCGACCGGGTGACCCGCTGGTGCGCCGAGACGCTCGGCGTGCTGACCGGGCTCGCCGCCGACCCCGGCACCGGGATCCGGCTGGTCTGCGGGGTGGATGCCGCCCGGTCCGCGTACCCCCTGCCGGACTGGGCCGCGCCGCTGCCCGGCTTCGGGCCGTGCGACCCGGCTGCCTTGCCGGCCGGCTTCGCGGCGGGCTGGCGGTACACCGCGCCGGTCGTGTCCATGCCGGTCTACCTGGACTACCTGGCCGGGCGGCTGCGCCGGGCCGGCGGGCAGCTCACGGCGGCGCCGCTGGAGTCGCTGGCCCAGGCCGTCCGGCAGGCCGCCGCCCCGGTGATCGTGAACTGCACCGGGGCCGGGGCGCGCGACTTCGTGCCCGACCCGTCGGTCAGCCCGGTCCGCGGCCAGGTCGTGATCGCGGAGAACCCGGGCATCACCGAGTTCTTCATCGGCGCCCCGGACGAGACGCACGAGCTCACCTACGTGTTCCCGCACGCCGGCCGGGTGGTGCTGGGTGGCACCGAGGTCCCGGGTGACTGGTCACTGGACCCCCGGCCCGCGACCGCGCAGCGGATCCTGGCCGACTGCGCGGCCGTCGACCCGCGGCTGGGCACCGCCCGGATCCTGGAGCACCGGGTGGGCCTGCGGCCGGTCCGGCCCGAGGTGAGGCTGGAGGCTGAGACCGCCACCGGCGACGGGCGGCTGCTGGTGCACAACTACGGCCACGGTGGCGGCGGCGTGACCCTGTCCTGGGGGTGCGCCCGCGAGGCCGAGCGGCTGATCACGTCCTTCCGCTAACCGGCCACCGCTGACCGGCCACCGCCAACTGGCCACCGCCAACGGCCACTGCCGGCCGGCCGCCCGCCAACCGGCCGCCCCTTCGCCGGCCGCCCGTCAGCCGGCCGCGGGCAGGCTCTCGAGGATGGCCCGCTGCACCGGCGGCGGCGTCTCCCCCGCTTCGGCACGCAGCGCGTACTGGCCGTGCAGCGCCACGCCAGGCTGGGCGATGATCCGCGGGGACCGGCCCCGGTGCGGCCAGGACGCCGCGTGGACCAGGAACGGATGGCACAGGAACACGTCACCGGCCCGGCCCGTGGCCAGGGCCGTGGGCCGGTGCTCGCTGGCTCGCGCGGCTTGCTGCGCCGCGGGCAGCCAGTCCATGCCCGCGTCGCCCGCCGGGGCCAGGATCGGCGGGACGTCCCGGTGCGAGCCGGGCCGCACCCGGGTCGGCGCGCCGTCCGGCTCCACATCGCTGAGCAGGTAGATGGCGAGCAGCCCGCGGGCCCGGGAGCCAGCGTTGACCCGCCGCTGCCCGGCCTCCTCATAGCTGGCCTCGATGTGCCAGCCCGCGTCGCCCGGGTCGGCCTCGCTGGGGAACCGGACCGGGATGGTGCCGCCCACGCCTTCCCGCCGCCACCAGCGGCCGGGCCCGATCAGCTGGTCACAGGCCTCCTGCAGCACCGGCGTGGTCCCGGCCACGGCGAACGGGCCCCCCTCCGGGCAGTCGATCCGGACGACCGGGGCCGTCCAGGTCGCGGGGTCGTCACGCCGGACACCCTGCCGGCCCAGCTCGGCCCAGATCATGTCCTGGCAGCCCGCGATGACCGGCGCCGGGACCGCGCCGCGCAACGCGATGTACCCGTCGGCCAGGAACGCCCCGATCTCCTCCTCGCTGAGCACCGCCTCAGGCTGCCACGGCCGGCGCTCCACCCGCCATCAGTTAACGGGTGACCCCACCCAGCTTGACCCCACCCGGCCTCATCGGTACATTACTCAACTAATGAACCACTGAACCGGCCCTTGAAACTCGCCGGCTCTGAGCACCAGGAGGTGCGGTGCCCGCGCTGGACGATGGGACGCCGCTGTTCGTGCAGATCGCCGAGCAGCTGGCCGACGACATCGTCGACGGGGTGCTCGCCGAGGGCGCACGGGTGCCGTCCACGAACGAGCTGGCCGCCTTCTACCGCATCAACCCGGCCACCGCCGCGAAGGGCATCAACCTGCTGGTGGACGACGGGGTGCTGGAGAAGCGCCGCGGCATCGGGATGTTCGTCGCCGCCGGGGCGGCGGAACAGCTGCGGGCCGGGCGCCGCAAGCGGTTCGCCGAGCAGTACGTGGACCCGATGCTGGCCGAGGCGGGCCGGCTGGGCATCGACACCGACACGCTGGTGTCCCTGATCCGGGGACCCGGCTGGCACAACGGAGGCAGCAGGCCATGACCCCGACGATCTCCGCCACGGCGCTGAGCCGCCGCTACCGCGATCAGATCGCGCTCGACAATGTCTCCCTCACGGTCGAGCCGGGCACCATCACCGGCCTGCTGGGCCGCAACGGCGCAGGCAAGACCACCCTGATGCGCGTCGTCACCGGGCTGGACTTCCCCACCGGCGGGGACGTGCGGGTGTTCGGGCAGGTTCCGGCGGAGAACGACGAGGTGCTGCGGCGCATGGTGTTCGTGCGCGAGGAGCAGGTCTACCCCGACTTCCGCGTGGCGCACGCGATCCGGGTGGCCTCGTGGTTCTACCCGAACTGGGACGAGGGCCTGGCCCGGCAGCTGCTCACGGACTTCGACCTGCCGCCGCGGCGGCGGATCAAGCGGCTGTCGCGCGGGATGCGCTCCGCGGTCGGGATCGTCATCGGCCTGGCGGCCCGCGCCGAGCTGACCCTGTTCGACGAGCCCTACGCCGGCCTGGACGCGGTGGCCCGCCAGCTGTTCTACGACCGGCTGCTGGCCGAGTTCGCCGAGCATCCGCGGACCATCCTGCTGTCCACCCACCTCATCGACGAGGTGGCCGACCTGCTCGAGCACGTGGTGCTGCTCGACCACGGGCGGGTGGTGCTGGACGCGCCCGCCGACGACGTCCGCGGCACCGGCATGACCGTGAGCGGGCCGGTCACGGCGGTGGAGGAGTTCGTGGCCGGCCACACGGTCTGGCACCGGCAGCGGCTCGGCTCGCGGGCTTCGGTCACGATCGCCGACCCGCTCGACTTCGCCGCGCAGGCCCGGGCCCGCGCACTGCACCTGAGCCTGGAACCCCTGTCCCTGCAGCAACTGCTGGTCCACGCGGCCGGCGTCTCGTCCGAGGAGAAGGTGAGCGCATGAACACGCTGGTGAACGTGGGGCGTTACCACCTGGTGGACCGCTTCACCTGGCTGGCGATGCCGTGGGCCATCATGGCGTTCAGCTTCCTGGTGAACATCGGCGTCGCGCTGGCCGTCCCGGCCAGCCCGGACGGGATCTACACCGGGGGGGTGGTGTCGCTCTACGTCTTCATGCTCATCTGCGGGGCGCTCAGCATGACGAGGGCGCTCCCGTTCGGGCTGATGATGGGGATCAGCCGCCGCACCTACTACGCCGGCACCACCCTGCTCGTGCTGACCCTGGGCGTGGTCTACGGCCTCGGGCTGACCCTGCTGCAGCTCGTGGAGCGGGCCACGAACGGGTGGGGTCTCCGGCTGCACTACTTCCGGGTTCCGTGGATCATGGACGGCCCCTGGTATGAGACGTGGCTGACCTCGTTCGTGCTGCTCGTCGTGTTCGTCCTGTACGGCATGTGGTACGGGCTGGTGTTCCGGCGCTGGAGCGTGCCCGGGCTGGTCGCCTTCGTCGCCGCCCAGATACTCGTGGCGCTGCTGGCCGTGGTGGCCGTGTCGGCGACCGGCGGCTGGTCCGGGGTCGGGCATTTCTTCACCACGGTGACCGCCCTGACGCTGACCGGCGTGCTGGCCGTGGCCGCCGTGGCCATGGGGTTCGGCGGGCTCACCACCCTGCGCCAGGCCACCATCTGACCAGCGGCGCCGGGAAGCTGCCGCCGCCTAGAAGCCGGGGAACACCGCGCGGAGCCGGTCCAGCTCGATCCCCTCGGCCGTGTGCTCCGGGGTGTGCTCCGGGTCGAGCCGCCCGTAGAACAGCCGCAGCAGCGCCTCGGCGGGCAGCGCGATCTCCCCGTCGGCCGCCGGGCCGTCGGAGCAGAGCCTTCGGCCCAGTCCGACAGCGTCACCGACTCCCCCACGTCGAGCAGGTAGTCACCGTCGGGCGCGGTGGTGCGCAGCCGGACCCGGAACGAGTCACCGGCCGGCTTGGCCACGAACTGGAACAGCTGGGTGATCTGCTCCATGGCCGGGAGGATCGCATCGCTCGGCCACGGTGGCGCCGGGGTCGGCGCTCACCGCCACGTCCCAGACGTGGATGGCGTGCTCGCTGAGGCGCAGCCGGACCAGCCCGGCCGCGTCCAGCTGGCGGCCGAAGAAGTCGAGCCCGATGGAGGCCAGCTCCTCGTCGCTGAGCTGCCTCCAGCCGGCTGATGTGCTCGCCGTCCCAGGTCAGGCAGTCGGCGGCCTGCATCTCCGGGGTGCGGTTGTTCCAGGCGTCCCAGATGGCCGGGAACGCGCCCTGGTCGAGCTGGCCGCGCCCGCCCAGCGCGGCGGCCAGGCTGAGGGTGGCGATCTCCGCGCCGCTGCCGAGGTGGGAGAGGACCTGGGCGATGGTCCAGTCCGTGTCGTAGGACTGGGCGCGCAGCTGGTCCGGGGTGAGCGGCCGCACCAGCCCGGCCAGACGCTCGTGCGAGTTGCGCAGCACGCCGATGAGTGCGCGAGGGTCTGAGGTCATGGCTGGCTCCCGTGCGGATGTGGCCCTACCGGACGGCGACAGCTTACCGGGCCGTCCACGGCGACCTGCGGGGCCCTAGGCTGAGCGGAATGAAGATTGGTTTCGGTGCCCCGGTCTCGGGGGTGTGGGCGACCCCGGACAACCTCGCCTCGTTCGCCGCCAGCGCGGAAGCCGCCGGCTACGCCTCGCTCTGGACGTTCCAGCGGCTCATGGTGCCCGAGGGCTCGGCCATGGACCCCGTCTACCACAGCGTGCTCGACCCGATGGTGGCCCTCGGCTACCTGGCCGCGGTGACCCAGCGGATCCGGCTCGGCGTCGCGGTGGTGAACATGCCCTACCTCGCCCCGGGTTACCTGGCCAAGATGGCCGCCACCGCGGACGTGCTGTCCCGCGGCCGGCTCGACCTCGGGCTGGGCATCGGCTGGCTGCCGGAGGAGTTCACCGTGGCGGGCGGCGTCATGGCCCGCCGGGGGGTGCGCACCGGCGAGTACATCGAGGTCATGCGCCGGATCTGGGCGGAGGGGCCGGCCAGCTTCCACGGCCGGGACTACGAGCTGCCCGCGGGCTGGTTCGCGCCCCACCCGGTGCAGCGGCCGGGTCCGCCGATCCTGATCGGCGGGAGTCGCCCCGGCCGCCCTGCAGCGGGCCGGGCGGCTGGCCGACGGCTGGGTCACCGCCAGCCGGACCGACCTGTCCCGGATCAGCGAGGGGATCGGCGTGGTGCGGTCGGCGGCCGAGGAAGCCGGCCGCGACCCTGGCTCGATCCGGATCGTGTGCCGCGGCGTGGTCCGGGCGGGCGCGCCGGTGACCGTGCCGGAGGGCGGCGGCCGGATGCTGCTGTCCGGCAGCTACGCCGACATCCGCGGCGACGTGGAGTGGCTGGCCGGGCAGGGGGTGACCGAGGTCTTCTACGACCTGAACTGGGATCCGCTGATCGGCGCGCCCGACGCGGACCCGGTGGGCGCGGCCGCCCGGGCCGAGGAGATCCTCACCGAGCTCGCGCCCGGCGGCCAGCCCGGCGCGTGATCCGGACCGGGCCTCCTGGCCTGGCGTGGCCCAGGCCAGGAGCGGATGGGCGGCGGCCGTGGCCCGGCTAGCGGCCGGCCGGCTCCAGGCCGGCCGCCGCGGCGATGGCCGCGGCCTCGCCCCGGCTGGCCGCGTTCAGCTTGGCCAGGATGTTGGACACGTGCACGCTGGCCGTCTTGGGCGCGATGAACAGCGTGGCCGCGATCTCCCGGTTGCTCCGGCCGGCCACCAGCAGGCGCAGCACCTCGCGTTCCCGGCCGGTCAGCCCGGCCAGGACGTCGGCGGGGCCGCCGACGTGGCCGCTGCCTGAGCCGCCGCCCGCCCCGCTGTCCCCCGCCGGCCGGGCCAGCCGGGCCCGGCGGCCAAGATCGCGGAGCGCGGCCGCCAGCGGCGCGGCACCCAGCTCGTCGGCCACGGCCAGCGCGAGCGACCACTCCCGCTCCGCCTCGGCCCGCTGTCCCGCCTCGGCCAGCGCCTCCGCCAGCCGCCAGCGGGACCGGGCCGTCTCGTAGCTGAACGCGGGCCCGAACTCGTCCACCACGGCCTGCCAGGCCTGCCGGGTCGTTGCGGCCCTGGGCCCGGGCCCATTCCGCCTCGGCCCGGGCCAGCCAGCCGCGGCCGTCCACGCCCAGCACGAACTTGGGCCGGCGCGGGAACGCGGCGCCCTCCCGCGCGGCGTCGATCAGCACCTGGGCCGCGGCCACCTCCGCCGCGGCGGCCTCGTCGTTCCCGGCCGCCCGGGCCCGCCGGGCCTGCTCACCGCGGGCGGCCAGGCCCACGGCGGCGACCCGGATGGCGGGCGGCCCGTAGCCGCGGCCGGTGTCCAGCTCGGCCAGGGTGGCCGCGACCTCGGCCAGCGCGGTCGCGAGTGTCACCCCGCCACAGGGCGTGCTCGGCCAGCAGGCCGCGGGCGATGTACGCGCCGAAGCTGTCGCCCGGCCAGAACGGCTCCAGCCAGGCCCGCCGGTCCGCGACCTTCGGGCTGCCCCGGGCCACGTCCAGGAACAGGGCCATGGCCGAGAGCCGGGCCTCGGCCGCCGTGGTCACCCGGACCCCGAAGCCGTCCGCCAGCTCCTGCGCGTGGTCCCAGCAGCCGTCCGCGTAGTGCGCGAGGTAGTGCAGGTACTGCAGGTCCAGGCCGTACGGGGCCAGGCCGAGCCCGGCCGCGTCCGCGCGGCCGAAGCCCTGGTGCGCGGTCGCGGCCGACCCGGCCAGGTCGCCGCTCTCCAGCTGGGACCGGGCCACCTGGAAGGCCGCCCGCAGCTCGACGCCGAGCATGGTGAGGGCCTGGGCTTCGCGGTAGGCCTGGGTGAACAGGTCGAGGGCCTGCGCGGGCTCGCCCTGGCGCTCGGCCAGCAGGCCCAGGGTCACCAGGGCGTCCGCTTCCACCCAGGGGGCGTCCGCGGCCCGGGCGGCCAGCCGGGCCTCCTGCGCCCGGCGGGCGGCCGCCGCCTCGTCCCCCGCGTGCATCAGCGTCTGCGCGTGAGTGGCCAGGGCCCGGGCCCGTTGCGGGCCGCGGCGGGTCGGCCGGGCAGCAGCTGCACCGCGGCCTGCGCGGCCGTGTCCGCGTCGGCAGCCGCGTCGAGTTCGAGCAGGTAGTACGCGAGGCGCTCGTGCACCCGGCTGGCCAGCACCGGGTCGGTGCCCTCGCGCAGGAAACCGCGGATCCGGCGCAGCTGCTGCACGGCCCGGGCGATCTCGCCGCTGGACGCGGCGCAGTTCGCGGAGCAGAAGGCCAGGTGGTCGCGGTCCTGCCCGGCCAGGCGCTCCGGCTCGCTGACCCGCTCCCACAGCGCCAGCGCGGCGTCGTAGTGCCGGTGCGCCTCGGCCGGGGCGGCCAGCCGCTCGGACTCCTGCCCGGCCCGGACCGACGCGGCGAACGCACCCGTGATGTCGTGGCTGGCCAGGCAGTGATGGGCCAGCTCGGCCGCGGATCCGGGCACGGCCGCCAGCCGGGCCGGGTCGGCCAGCAGCTCGGCGAACCGGGCGTGCAGCCGGGTCCGCTCGCCGGGCAGCAGGTCGGTGTAGAGCGCCTCCCGGATCAGCGCGTGCCGGAACACGTAGCCGTCCGCGCCGCCCGGCACCAGCAGCTGCTGGGCCACGCAGTCCCGGATCGCGTCCTCGTACTCCGGCCCGGCCAGCCCGGACGCGGCCCGGACGATGTCGTCCTCGACCCGGCGGCCGCCGACCGCCGCGGCCCGGAGCACCTGCTGGGCCGCGGCGGGCAGCTGCTCCACCCGGGCCAGCAGCAGCGCGGCCAGCCCGCTGGGCAGCACGTCGCCGCCCGGTGCCCCCCGCGCCGGGCCATCGCCGGACCTGGCCGGAGCCGGCGCCGCGGACGCCAGCAGTTCCTCGGCGTAGTAGGGGTTGCCCTCGGCCCGGGCCACCATCCGGTGCAGGGCGGCCGGGTCCAGCGGGCCGTCCGCCAGGGCGGTCAGGTGATCTGGCCATGTCCGCGTAGCCCAGCGGCCCCAGCTCGATGGAGGCCACGCTGGGCAGCCGCAGCAGCTCCGCCACCACCGGCCGGAGCGGGTGACGCCGGTGCAGGTCGTCGGTGCGGTAGGTGGCCACCACGGCCACCCGCTCCCGGTGCAGCACCCGGCTCAGGAACGTGACCAGGTCCCGGGTGGAGCGGTCGGCCCAGTGCAGGTCCTCCAGGATCAGCAGCACCGGATGCCCGTCGGCCAGCTCGGCGAGCAGCCCGAGCACCGCCCCGAACAGCTGCTGCTGGGCGAGCCCGGTGACCTCGCCGCCCGGCTGCGCCACGGCGTCCCGGTCCGGCAGCAGGCGGCCGAGCACCGGCCGGGCGGCCAGGGCGGCCGCGAGCGGTTCCGTTGCGGCGCCTGGAGTAGTGGTGCCTTCCCGCAGCGCGTCGGCGAGCGGCAGGTAAGGAATGCTGTCGCCCAGTTCGGCGCAGCGCCCGGAGAGGACCAGGAAGCCCCGGTCCGCGGCCCGGGTGGCCAGCTCGGCGACCAGCCGGGTCTTTCCCACGCCCGCGTCGCCGCTGATCAGGGCGTGGGACGGGCGGCCGGCGCTGGCGTCGTCAAGCAGGCCGAGCAGGCGAGTCAGTTCACCGTCCCTGCCGACCAGCCGTCCGCTCGACGCCCGCAGCATCTCCCAAGTATCCCAGTATCCGCCGGCTTCCTGCCGGACTGAGGCGCACTTGCTGCCCTTTTATGGTTTTTGCGCGCGTCCCTGCCGCGCGGACCCACAAGAACGCCATCGCCAGCGAGGCTGTTCCTGACCGTGGCCGCGGAGCCGGAATTCTCATCGCGGCCGCCGCGCGCGATGCGCTACCCTGGCCGCCATGAGTACCGATTCCCGCCCCGCTGCCGCGCCGGCCTCCCCGGCCCGGCGCGCCAGGCCAGCCCGATGCCGCTCAAGCCGTCGCTTGAGGGCATCGAGGACAAGTGGTCGCGCCAGTGGGAAGAGGCGGGAGTAGTACAAGTTTGACCCTCCCGCGTCCGGCGCCAGGGACGCGGTCTTCTCCATCGACACTCCCCCGCTGACGGTCAGCGGGGCGCTGCACATCGGGCACGTCTGCTCGTTCACCCACACCGACACGATCGCGCGGTTCCAGCGGATGCGCGGCAAGGCGGTGTTCTACCCGATCGGCTGGGACGACAACGGCCTGCCCACCGAGCGCCGGGTGCAGAACTACTTCCACGTGCGGTGCGACCCGCGCTGCGCTACGACCCGTCGTTCGTGCCGCCGGACCGGCCGGCGGGCGAGCCGGTCCGCATCTCCCGGCGCAACTTCGTGGCGCTCTGCGAGCGGCTGACCGGCCTGGACGAGCAGTCGTTCGAGCAGGTGTGGCGGCGGCTGGGGCTGTCGGTGGACTGGTCCACCCAGTACCAGACCATCGGCGAGAACGCCCGGGCCCTCTCCCAGCGCGCGTTCCTGCGCAACCTGGCCCGCGGCGAGGCGTACCTGGCCGAGGGCCCGACGCTGTGGGACGTGACGCTTCCAGACCGCGGTGGCCCAGGCCGAGCTGGAAGACCGGGAGGTGGCCGGCAGCTACGTGCGGCTCGGGTTCCGCCGCCCGGACGGCAGCACCGTGGCCGTGGCCACCACCCGGCCGGAACTGCTGCCCGCCTGCGTGGCGCTGGTCGCGCACCCGGACGACGAGCGCTACGCGGCGCTGGCCGGCACGACGGTGACCACCCCGCTGTTCGGCGTGCCGGTGCCGGTGCGGACGCACCCGCTGGCCGACCCGGGCAAGGGCACCGGCATCGCGATGGTCTGCACGTTCGGCGACACCGCCGACGTGACCTGGTGGCGCGACCTCGACCTGGAGACCCGGCCGCTGCTCGGGCCGGACGGCCGCCTGCTGGCGTCCCCGCCGCCGGGCATCACCAGCCGGGCCGGGCCGCGCGGCCTACCAGCGGCTCGCCGGGGCCACCCTGGCCGAGGCGCGGACCCGGATCACCGCGCTGGCCACCTCGGCCGGTGACCTGCTCGGCGAGCCGGAGCCGGTGGTGCACCCGGTGAAGTTCTACGAGAAGGGCGACACGCCGCTGGAGATCATCACCACCCGGCAGTGGTACCTGCGCAGCGGCGGCCGCGACCCGCGGCTGCGTGACGCGCTGCTGGCCCGGGGCCGGGAGATCACCTGGCACCCGGCGCACATGCGGGCCCGGTACGAGAACTGGGTGAACGGGCTGGCCGGCGACTGGCCGGTCAGCCGGCAGCGGTTCTCGGGCGTGCCCATCCCGGTCTGGTACCCGCTGGACGACGACGGCCGGCCCCGCTACGACGCGCCGCTCACGCCGGACGAGGACCGGCTGCCGGCCGACCCGGCCGCCGAGCCGCCGCCCGGGTACGCCGAGGAGCAGCGCGGCCGGCCCGGCGGGTTCGCGGCCGACCCGGACGTGCTGGACACCTGGGCCACGTCCTCGCTGACCCCGCAGATCGCGGCGCGGGCGGCCAGCGGGCCGGGCCTGGACCGGATCTTCCCGATGGACCTGCGGCCGCAGGCCCACGAGATCATCCGGACCTGGCTGTTCTACACGGTGCTCCGCGCGCACGACGAGTACGGCGTGGCGCCCTGGCGGCACGCCGCGATCTCCGGCTGGATCCTGGACCCGGACCGCAAGAAGATGTCCAAGTCCCGGGGCAACGTGGTGACCCCGATGGATTCGCTGCGCAAGCACGGCTCGGACGCGGCGCGGTACTGGGCGGCCAGTGGCCGGCTCGGCACCGACATGGTCTTCGATCCGGCCCAGCTGCGGGTGGGCCGGCGGCTGGCCATCAAGCTCCTCAACGCAGCCCGGTTCGTGCTGTCCCTCGCCCCGGGACGACGGCGCGGGCGACGGCGCCGCAACCGGGCCGGGTGCCGGTCCGGGAACGGCTGACGCGCTGGTCACCGAACCGCTGGACCGGGCCATGCTCGGCCGGCTGGCGGACGTGGTGGCCGGCTGCACCGCGGCGTTCGAGTCCTACGATCACGCCCGGGCCCTGCACGAGACCGAGTCGTTCTTCTGGTTCTTCTGCGACGACTACCTGGAGCTGGTCAAGTCCCGGGCCTACGGCGAGCACGGCCCGCGGGCCGCCGCCTCGGCCCACGCGGCCCTCCGGGCGGCGCTGTCGGTGCTGCTGCGGCTGTTCGCGCCGGTCCTCCCGTTCGTCACCGAGGAAGCCTGGTCCTGGTGGCAGGAGGGGTCCGTCCACCGGGCCAGCTGGCCCGACCCGGACGGGCTGCGGGCCGCGGCCGGGGCGGTGGACCCGGGGCTGCTCGACGCGGCCTCGGACGCGATCGCCGCGGTGCGCGGGGCCAAGTCCGCCGCCCGGCTGTCCATGCGGGCCCCGGTCCGCCAGCTGGTGGTGTCGGCCGGCGAGGAGGACCTGGCCCGGATCCGGCCCGTGCTCGCCGATGTGCAGGCGGCCGGCAAGGTCGAGCAGGTGATACTCCGCCCGTCAGCCTGCCCTGAGCCGGTCCATCACGTCACGCTGTAGTGCCCGGGGACCGTGCCCATGGGTCCTGAGCGGTGACTTGAAGGGTGGTGAGGCGCCGCCCGGCGTGCGACGCTGATACCAGATGGCTTCTGCCTAGAGAGCGCCGGTGCCGGACGCGCGGAATCGCCAAGGCTTAGGAGACGGACATGCCCACCGGAGACAGCACCGTCCGCCCGTTCCGCGTCGGCTTCCCGGACGCGGAACTTACCGAATTGCGCAGGCGCATCAACGCGACCAGGTGGCCCGAGCGCGAGACGGTCACCGACGACTCGCAGGGCGTGCCGCTCGCGATGATGCAGGATCTCGCGCGCTACTGGGGAACCGACTACGACTGGGGCAAGTGCGAGGCGAAGCTGAACGCCCGGCCGCACTTCCTGACCCAGATCGATGGGCTTGACCTTCATTTCATTCACGTCCGCTCCCCGCACGAGGACGCGCTGCCGCTGATCGTCACGCACGGGTGGCCCGGCTCGGTCATCGAGCAATTGAAGATCATCGACCCGCTCACCAATCCCACCGCGCATGGCGCGAGCGCAGCCGACGCGTTCCACCTGGTGATTCCCTCGCTGCCGGGCTACGGGTTCTCCGCCAAGCCGGCCACCACCGGCTGGGATCCGGCCGCCACCGCGCGGGCCTGGGTGGTGCTGATGAAGCGCCTCGGATACAGCCGGTTCGTGGCGCAGGGCGGGGACTGGGGGGCGGCTGTCACGCAGACGATGGGTATACAGGCGGCGCCGGAGTTGCTCGGCATTCACTCCAACATGCCGGGTACCGCCCCAGCCGAGATCAACAAGGCGGTCCAGCGCGGCGACCCGCCGCCAGCCGGCCTGTCCGACGAGGAACAACGTGCGTACGAGCAGCTGAGCACCTTCTATGCGAAGCACGTGGCCTACGCGCAGATCATGACGACCCGCCCGCAGACGTTGTACGGACTGGCCGACTCACCGGCCGATCTGGCCGCGTTCATGATTGACCACGGCGACGGTGCCGGGCAGCCCGGGCTCGTAGGACAGGTCCTCCAGGGACACCCCGCGGGCGACCTTACCCGGGACGACATCCTGGACAACATCACGCTCTACTGGCTGACGAACACCGGGGTTTCCTCCGGGCGCCTCTACTGGGAGAACAAGGCGGACTTCTTCGACGCCAAGGACATCACCATCCCGTTCGCCATCAGCGTCTTCCCCGACGAGCTCTATCAGGCCCCGCGGAGCTGGGCCGAGCGCGCGTATCCCAAGAACCTGATCCACTACAACCGGCTCGACCGGGGCGGCCACTTCGCCGCGTGGGAACAGCCGGACCTGTTCGCCGCCGAGATGCGGGACTCTTTCCGGTCACTGCGCTAAGCGGGCCGAGGCGGAAGGATCTTCATGAACGCGCACTGGCGTACGCCCGCCGGACTGCACACGGCCTCGGTCCGGCTGCCCGTTGAGGGCGAACTGCCCGCGTTCGGCGGCGCGACCGGGTGGCTCAATTCGCCCCCGCTGACCCCAGCAGGCCTGCGCGGGAAAGTTGTCCTGGCTGGCTTCTGGACCTACACCTGCATCAACTGGCTACGCCAGCTTCCCTACGTCCGCGCCTGGGCCGCCAAATACGCCGACCACGGGCTGGCCGTGATCGGCGTGCACACGCCCGAGTTCGCGTTCGAGCACCACCCCGACAACGTCAGCCGGGCCACGAAGGACATGGGAATCGCCTACCCGGTCGCGCTCGATAACGACTATGCGATATGGCGTGCTTTTGCCAACCACTACTGGCCCGCCCTCTACTTCGCCGACGCCAGCGGGCATATCCGGCATCACCACTTCGGCGAAGGCGAGTACCAGCAGTCAGAAATGATCATCCAGCATCTGCTGGCCGAGGCCGGATCCGGCGACATCGACCGGGAGCTGGTATCGGTCGATGCCCGCGGTATCGAAGCGCCTGCCGACTGGGCCAGCCTGAGATCACCGGAGAACTACACCGGCTACGAGCGCACCGAGAACTTCGCCTCCCCCGGCGGCGCGCTGCCGGGCCAGCGTCGCGGCTACACCGCCCCCGCGCAGCTGGAACTCAACCAGTGGGCGCTGTCCGGGGACTGGACGATGGAAGAGCAGGCCACCACGCTGAACGCGCCCGGCGGGCGGATCGTCTGCCGTTTCCACGCCCGCGATCTGCACCTGGTCATGGGACCGGCAGGCCCGGGAACTTCCGTGCCGTTCCGCGTCCTCATCGACGGACAGCCACCGGGCGCGGACCATGGAACCGATGTTGACGACCAGGGCCGCGGGCAGGTCGGGCAGCAGCGGCTCTACCAGCTCATCCGGCAGGGCGGCCGCATCACCGACCGCACCTTCGAGATCACCTTCCCCGACCCCGGAATCCAGGCCTACGTGTTCACCTTCGGCTAGAACGGCCAGCCGCGGTCACGGCCGGCGGGGGTGGCGGCGAGCGTAAGCAACGTTGATGACCGCGATGGCGGCCCAGATCAGCGCGACCAGGACCAGCTGGGCGGTGCTCACCGAGCTGGTCGTCGTCATCACCGATCCATGCAAGGGCCCCAGATTGATCGTGGCCTTAGGCGCGACTCTGCTGACCGAGTAGGCGTGCAGCGTCACGGCGGTGGCGCCGATGCCCAGCCCGACCGACCCCAGGCCCATAGCGACATTCGCCCACGCCGCCTGGCTGGACTGGATGCCATGTTCGGCCAGCCTGGCGTCCACTTGCTTGTCGATCTCCGAGCTGATCCTCTCGACCAGGCCTTCGGCCACGGCCCCGTCGTACGCCCGGCCCAGTTCGGTGTGCACGGCTGCCGCTGCCGCGACATCTTCGTGCGCCCGCTGGTCCATAAAACCAAGCTATATCGCGATTACCGGCCAGACAATGAGCTGCGCGGGCGCCGTGACTCAGGCGGGGCGGGCCGCCTGCTCGCGGCCGGCGATGCGCAGCTCGTGGAAGGACACGCTGAACCCGGGCCCTTCCGGCGCGGCGCACATCACCCCGGCCAGCAGCTCGCTGTCGGGCGGCAGGTAGACCAGGGCGGCCAGGTCGGGCGGGCCGTCGTCGGTGCTGTAGCGGATCTCCACCGCGTCACCGCGGCGGGAGAGCCGCAGCGCGACGTCGTCCGTGTCGTCGGGCAGGTTCGCCACCGTCCAGCTGGACAGGCCGAGGGTGAGCACGGTGCTCAGCCGGGGGCGGCCCTCGAAGAACTCGATCCCGGTCTTCAGCCAGGTCCGCTCGTCCGCCCGGAGCATGACGCCGGCCTGGTCGTACTGCGCCGACCAGTTCCCGCGGATGCGCACGGCCACGTCCAGGTCACCGGCCAGCACCTCGCCGTACACGTGGCCGCTGTCGCGGATGTAGCCGTAGCCGGTGACCCGCCAGAAGTCGGTACCCGGGTCGACGTTCACCTGCAGTACGTCGTCGGTCCGCTGCCAGCTTGCCGGCTCATTCAGCCACTCCATGAGTCAACGCCTCCGTGATCTCGCCGAGACGAGGGTAGCGGTAGGGGGGCCGGGTAGTCTCACGGGCATGGACAAGGTGCGCCGAACAGAGACCGAATGGCGGGAAGCGCTCAGCCCGGAGGAGTACCGGGTGCTCCGCCAGGCGGGCACCGAAGCGCCGTTCACCGGGGAATACACGGACACCAAGACCGAGGGTGTCTACCGCTGCCGGGCTTGCGGGGCCGAGCTGTTCCGGTCGGACGCGAAATTCGACTCGCATTGCGGCTGGCCCAGCTTCTACCAGCCCACCGAGGACGACGCGGTGATCCTGATCGAGGACAACTCGCTCGGCATGCGGCGGGTCGAGGCCCGCTGCGCCAACTGCGAGTCCCACCTCGGTCACGTGTTCGAGGGCGAGGGCTACGAGGTGCCCACGGACCAGCGCTGGTGCATCAACTCGTCTCGCTGAGCCTGGAACCGGCCGAGAGCTGACCCGCCCGTTCCCAGCCCCGCTGGCCACGCCGGGGGAATGTTACCTACTTTAAGTAATTGCGCAGGGTGGGTACTGTCCCCGGTGACGCGAAGGTGCGTTGCTGTCCGGGGGGGCGCGCTGTGGGGAACTTCATGGCTGGGCTGGCGCGGTTCGCCATCCGGTTCCGGTACGCGATCATCGCCTTGTGGATCATCGCGGGCGCCCTGTGCATCGCCTTGTTCCCCTCGCTGGGCAGCGCGGTCAACACCGACAACAGCTCGTTCCTCCCGGCCAGCTCGCCCAGCGTGCACGCGATGAACCTGGCCGCGCCCTTCCAGCCCACGAACGACACCACCGGCACCCTGGTCGTGCTGGGCAAGTCCACGCTGACCGCCAGCGACCAGCAGTCCGTCACCAAGCTGCAGAACAAGATCGCCAAGGACGACCACGTCGTCTCGGTCTCCGACCAGGGCCTGTCCAAGGACGGCAAGGTGGACAAGGCCCAGCTGGTCATCAGCGTGCTGACCTCCAGCACCAAGGCCTCCCCCACCGTGGCGGCCATCCGCTCCACGATGAGCAGCTTCGCGCTGCCGTCCGGGCTGTCCTCCTACCTGACCGGGCAGCTGCCCAGCGCGGTGGATAACCAGAACTCCCAGGCCCACGCGCAGAAGCTCACCGAGGACCTGTCGGTCCTGGTCATCCTGGTCATGCTGATCATCGTGTTCCGGGCGGTGGGCGCGCCGCTGGTCACCCTGCTGCCCGCGATCTGGGTGCTGCTGATGTCCGGCGCCATCATCGCCGAGGCGTCCAAGGCCGGCCTGCAGGTGTCCACCATCACCCAGACCATGCTCACCGTGCTGCTGCTCGGCGCGGGCACCGACTACGGCCTGTTCTTCATCATGCGGGTGCGCGAGGAGATCGCCGCGGGCGCGTCGCCGCACGTGGCCATCGAGCGCGCCGGCCGGTACGTGGGCGAGTCGATCACGTTCTCGGCGGGCACGGTCATCGTGGCCCTGCTCACCCTGCTGCTGGCGTCGTTCGGGCTGTACTCGGGGCTCGGCCCGGCGCTGGCGCTGGGCGTCGTTCCTGATGCTGCTGGCCGCGCTCACCCTGCTGCCCGCGCTGCTCGGGGTGTTCGGCAAGGCGGTGTTCTGGCCGCGCCCGGTCCGGGCCGCCAAGCAGGAGGGCCTCTACGCCCGGCTCGCCGACCATGTCATCGCGCACCCGGTGGTCACGCTGGTCTGCGGCGTGGTGTTCCTGGGCGTGCTGGGCGTGTTCGCGTTCGGGTACACCTCCAGCGGCTTCGGCGGCCAGACCACCGGCCCGCCCGGAAGCCAGTCGGCCAACGGCACCAACGTGATCAACAACCACTACCCGGCCGCGGTGGCCAACCCGACCCAGGTGCTCATGGTCTACAAGGCGTCGGTGTGGAAGAACCTCACCCCGGTCAGCCAGGCCGAGACCGACCTGGCCAGGAAGTCCGTGTTCTCCTCGGTCGGCCGGCCCGTTCGACCCCAACGGCACCAAGCTCACCACCAGCCAGCTGGACAGCCTGTACCAGGAGCTGGGGCCGCCCGGGAAGCTGCCGGCCACCGAGCCCGCGGGTACGCCCGGTGCCCGCGGACCAGTACGACCTGTACCGCTCGCTGTCCCAGTTCATCAGCCCCGACGGCAAGACCGTCCAGTTCTACACGGCGCTGACGGCCGGGCTCGCCGTCGAGCACCGCCGCGCATCAACGCGATCCCCTCGGTGCGCACCGCGACCACCAGCGTGCAGCACAGCGTGGGCGCCACGGACAGCGGCGTGGCCGGGCTGGCGCCGGCGTCCTACGACGTGAGCACCGTGTCGCAGAGCGACCTGAAGGAGATCGTGCCGGTCGTGATCGTCCTGCTGGCGCTGCTGCTCGGGCTGCTGCTGCGCAGCGTGGTCGCCCCGCTGTACCTGGTCGCGACCGTGCTGCTCAGCTACTTCGCGGCGCTGGGCATCGCGGTGCTCATCTTCCAGATCGGGGCAGGCGACTCCGGGCTGAACTTCGTGCTGCCGTTCCTGCTGTTCATCTTCCTGATGGCGCTGGGCGAGGACTACAACATCCTGGTCATGAGCCGGATCCGGGAGGAGGCGCACCATGCGCCGCTGCGCCGCCGCGGTCCGGACCGCGGCGCACCACACCGGGACCACGGTGACCTCGGCCGGGCTGATCCTGGCCGCGACGTTCGGCGCGGCGGGCGTCACCGGCGCCACCAGCCAGATCAAGCAGCTGGGCGCGGCCATCGCGCTCGGCGTGCTGATCGACACCTTCCTGGTCCGCACGCTGATGGTCCCGGCCATCGTGGTGCTGTGCCGCCGCTTCAACTGGTGGCCGTCGCACCTGGCCCGGCGCGACGCCCAGCTGACCGCGGACACGCGGCCGGCGGCGGCGGTCAAGAGCTGACCGCCACGGGGGGCACCCGGGCAGGCGGCCTGCCCGCCAGGACGGCAGCGTTAGGGAAAATGCGGCCTTCAGGGCAGTGCGGCCTCAGCGGAGGGCGGCGTTAAGGGAGGCGGCCTTAGGGGAGGGCGGCGACCAGTTCGTGGACGGGCTTGCGGCGGCCGGTGTAGAAGGGGATCTCCACCCGGGTGTGCAGCCGGGCCCGCGCCCCGCGCAGGTGCCGCATCAGGTCCACGATCCGGTGCAGCTCGTCGGCCTCGAACGCGAGCAGCCACTCGTAGTCGTTGAGGGAGAAGCAGGCCACGGTGTTGGCCCGCACGTCGGGGTACTCGCGGGCCATCTTCCCGTGCTCGGCCAGCAGCTCACGGCGCTGGCCCGGGTCCATCAGGTACCACTCGTAGGACCGGACGAACGGGTACACCGACACGTAGCGCGCGGGGCTCCTCCTCGGCCAGGAACGCGGGGACGTGGCTCTTGTTGAACTCCGCGGGCCGGTGCAGCGCCATCGCCGACCAGACCGGCTCGCTGGCCCGGCCCAGGGCGGTCCGGCGGAACCGGGCGTACATCTCCTGCAGGTCGTCGGAGGACGGCGCGTGCCACCAGAACATGTAGTCGGCGTCGGCCCGCAGGCCCTGCAGGTCGTAGCAGCCGCGGGTGACCACGCCCTTGCCCGCCGCCTGCTGGGACAGCTCGGCGACCTCGTCGGCCAGCCCGTCCCGGCCCGACGCCGGTGACCGACGCGGCCGCCTCCAGCGCGCCCGAGCCGGTGATCCGGAACACCGACCACATCGTGTAGCGGATGAGCTCGTTCAGGTCCCGGGCGCGCGGGCCGCTGCGGCTGCGTCTCCGGGAACGGGTCGGCCGGGAGCGTGCCGGTACCGGCCGTCTCGCCCGTGCTCTCCGCCGGGATGCCGCCTTCTGCCGCCACGCCTTCAGTCGTTCCCATGGCTCCTATTCTCCGCCTTGCGCTCGGCGTGCTGCCGACCCGGAGGCCGGCCAGCACCTGATCCACCGCGGCCCGCGCCGTGCCGATGCACGCGGGGATGCCGACCCCCGCGTAGGCGGCGCCGCAGGCCGCCAGGCCGGGCTGGGCCGCCAGGCTGGCCTGGATCCGGGCCACCCGGTCCAGGTGCCCGACCGTGTACTGGGGCAGGGCCCCGCCCCAGCGGGTGACCACCGCGCCGGCCGGGCGGCGCCCGGTTACCCCGGTCGCGGCGGCCAGGTCGGCGGCGGCCAGCGCGGCCAGGTCCGCGTCGTCGCGCTGCAGGATGGCCTCCTCGCCGATCCGGCCGACCGAGCAGCGGACGAACACCAGCCCGGCCGCGCGGTCGCGCAGGTGCGGCCACTTGACCGAGGAGAACGTGACCGCCTTCACCGGCCGCCCGTCCACCGCCGGGACCAGGTACCCGCTGGCCTCCGGGAGCTGCGGGAACGCGGTCTCCGGGTAGGCCAGGGTGACGATGGCCATGCTCGCGTAGCCGATCTCGCCGAGCGCGGCGGCCGCCGCCGGCCGCGCCGGGCACCCCGGCGAGCAGCCGGCTGGCCGGGCGGCCGGGCAGGGCCAGGATGACCGCGTCCGCGTCCAGGTGCTGGGGGGCGTGCGCGGAGCCGATGGTCAGCCGCCAGCCGCGCGGCCCGCGCGCCAGCTCGCGGACCATGGCCCCGGTCCGCACCTGCGCGCCGGAGGCGGCCGCCAGGGCCGGCGGCAGGGTGCCCAGGCCGCCCGCCAGGGTGGTGAACACGGCGGGCCGGGCGGGCCGGCTGCCGGCCCGGGTCAGCTGGCCGGCTGGCCGGGCGGCGGCGGGGGCGGCAGCGAGCGAGGCGGCCGCAGCGGCCAGCGAGGCGTGCGTGCGGGACGCCTGGGCCAGGCCGGGCAGCGTCGCCTCGAACGACAGTTCCTCGGACCGCCCCGCGTACACCCCGCCGAGCAGCGGGTCGACCAGCCGGTCCACGACCTCCGGGCCGAACCGGGCGGCCACGTAGCCGGCCACCGACACGTCGCCGTCCCGGTGGGTGGCGGGCAGCCCCGGCTCCTGGCTGGCCCGGGCCAGCCCGTCCGCCGAGAGCAGCCCGGTCCTGGCCCAGCTCGCCGAGGTCGGCGGGCACGCCCATGAACTGCCGGGCGGGCAGCGGGTGCATCGCCCCGCGGCTCCAGATCCGGGCCGCGGTGGTGCCCGGCGACACCAGCTCGCCGCCCAGGCCGGCCGCCCGGATCAGCCCGGTGCCCTCCGGCCTGCGGGCCAGCAGCGCCTCGGCGCCCACGTCCACGGCGGCAGCCCGCCACCTCGGCCACGGACAGCTTGCCGCCCAGCTGCGGCGATCCTTCCAGCACGACGACCCGGACCGGCTCGTCACGCAGGAAGAACGCCGCGGCCAGCCCGGCGATGCCGGCCCCGATGATCGCGACGACCGGCTGCGCTCCGGCTGCTCAGGCTGCTCCACCCGTTCACCCTACGGGTGCCTTCTGGCCGCGCGGGTAAATCACCACCGGGGGGTCGGGTCAGGTGACGATCCAGTACGGCGGGCTGCTCGTGGTGGCGGTGGCCGCGTTCGTGGCGCCGCTCATCGCCCGGCTGGTGCCGCGGCGGCTGGTGCCGCCGGTGGTGCTCGAGGTGCTGGCCGGGATCGTGGTCGGCCCGCAGGTGCTGGGCCTGGTCCGGGCCGAGGGCGCGGCCGAGGTGCTGTACCTGCTGGGCCTGGGCTTCCTGCTCTTCCTGGCCGGCCAGGACGTGCGGCCGGAGCGGTTCCGCGGGCCGACCTTCCGGCTGGCCGGGACCGCCTTCCTGGTGTCCGCTGGTGCTGGCCGTCCCGGTCGCCTTCGGGCTGCACGCGATCGCGCCCGGCGCGGACGTGCGGCTGCTGGCGCTGTGCCTGGTGGCCAGCACGCTCGGGGTCCTGGTCCCGGTCCTGCGTGACGCCGAGGAGATCACCACCGAGTTCGGCCAGCTCCTGGTGGTGGCCGGCTCGGTCGGCGAGTTCGGCTCGCTGCTCCTGCTGACCATCCTGTTCTCCGCCCAGCCCGAGTCCACCCTGGTCCAGGTGATCTACGTGCTGGCCATGGGGGCCGCCGCGCTGGTGCTGGCCCTGCGTGCTGAAGCGGCTGTGGCGGACCCCGCTGATGGCCCGGATCTTCGCCGACTCCGACGAGGACACCTCCCAGCTGCGGGTGCGGGGCGCGTTCGTCGACCCTGCTGCTGTTCACCGCGCTGGCGCACCAGTTCGGCGTGGACGCGCTGCTCGGCGCGTTCATCGCCGGCATGGTGGTCGGCATCTCCGACGGGGACGAGCGGCCCAACCAGGAACGGTACTGGGCCAAGCTCCGCGCGATCGGCTACGGATTCCTGGTGCCGGTGTTCTTCGTGATGACCGGGGTGCAGTTCAACGTGCGGGCGCTCTTCGCGCACGCCTCGGCGCTGGCCCTGGTCCCGCTGCTGGTGCTCGCGATCGCGGTGGTCCGCGGCGGCCCGGCCCTGCTGTACCGGCGCAGGCTCGGCACCGCGCCCGCGGCGGCCGCCGGGCTGCTCCAGGCCACCACGCTGACCTTCCCCGTGGTGGTCGCGGACCTGGGCAGCGCGCTGGGCCTGCTCAGCCCGGCCAGCGCCGCCGCCCTGATCGGCGCGTCGCTGCTGTCCGTGCTGCTGTTCCCGGCCGCCGCGCTCGCGCTCCGGCCGTGGAGCCGGGCTCCCGTCCCGGACCGAGACGAGTTCGTTGCCAATCTGTGACCGCGGCGCCGGAACCGGGCTGGCTTGCCCGGCACGTCCGAGCGGCATGACATCGTCCTTGCTGTTCCGGGCGGCCGCCTCCACGCGCGCTGCTCGCCGGAGCCTGCCTGCTCGCCGCCGGATGCTCGGCCGGGGGTTCCTCCACATCATCGGGTCCGCGCCCGGGGCCGAGGCCCTCCCGGCCCGGGCCGCCGCGGGCTCCGCCGCTCCGGGTCCGGTGCCTCCGGATCCGCTCGGATCGGGCGGCACCTCGCTGACCGCGCTGCCCGCCACGTCGTCGATCATCTACACGGCCAGCCTGACCGTGCGGACCACGGACCTCACCCGGGCCGCGGCCCAGGCCACCCAGCTGGCCCGCGCCGCGGGCGGGTACGTGTCCAGCGAGAACACCCAGCTCGACCGGGCCCACCCGGACCGCTCCACGGTCAGCCTCCAGCTGAAGATCCCGGTCGGCGCCTACCAGGCCACGCTCGGCGCGCTGTCCGCCCAGCTCGGCACCCGGCTGGCGATGTCACAGCACGCCCAGGACGTCACCCAGACCGTCGCCGACGTGACCAGCCGGGTGACGTCGGACGCAGGCGGCGATCAGCCAGCTGCGCGCCCTGCTGCGCCACGCGGGCTCGGTCAGCAGCCTGCTCACCGTGCAGAACCAGATCAACGACGAGGAGTCCGCCTGGAATCCCTGCTCGCCCGCCAGCGCGCGCTGACCCACGAGACCTCGTTCGGCACCGTGGACCTGCTCCTGGTCGCGAGCCGCCACGCCGGTCCCCCGGCCAGGCACAACCACCCGGGCGGCTTCATCGCCGGCCTGAAGGCCGGCTGGCACGGCCTCGTCCGCGCGGTCTCCGTGCTGCTCACCGGGGCCGGCGCCGCCCTCCCCTTCGCCGTCATCGCCGCCATCCTCGCCTACCCCGCCTACCGCACCCGCCGCTGGTACCAGAACCGCCGCGCAACCCCCGCCGGCACGACGCCCCCCGACCCCACCCCCCAGCCCTAACGCGAGTCAGTCCCCCGACCGTGATTTTTTTCCCCGTCGGGGGGAGCCGTCTCCCAGCCCGATCACGTCATCGAGGCGCCGGCAGGATACGCAGCTCATAGCGCAGCGGGGCCGACGGCCTTTCTCCCGGCGTTTATTGTGCCGGGAAAGGCCGCCGCCCCGCGGCGCCCACGCAATGGTTTTAAGGCCTACGGCCCAGCGTGCTCGCGGACCGACGCCTCATGGACCAGGTCAGTCAGCCGGGCCAGCACATCCGGATTGGTCGCCGGCAGCACCCCGTGCCCCAGGTTGAAGATGTGCCCCTCGGCCGCGCGGCCCCGGCCGATGATGTCCTTGGCCCGCCGCTCGATCACATCCCACGGCGCGAGCAGGAGCGCCGGGTCCAGGTTGCCCTGCAGCGCCTTGCCGGGTTCGACCCGGCGGACCGCCTCGTCCAGCGGGACCCGCCAGTCCACCCCGACCACGTCCGCGCCCGCCTCGCCCATCATGCCGAGCAGTTCCCCGGTGGCCACGCCGAAATGGATCCGCGGCACCCCGGTGTCGGCCAGGGCGTCGAAGATCCGCTTGCTGTGCGGCAGCACGCCGGCCCGGTAGTCCTCCGGGCTGACCGCGCCCGCCCACGAGTCGAACAGCTGGATCGCGGAGGCTCCCGCGGCCACCTGGACCCGCAGGAAGGTGATCGTGATGTCGGCCAGCCTGCCGAGCAGCGCGTTCCACAGGGCCGGGTTGCCGTACATGAGCGACTTGGTCAGGTCGTGGCTCTTGGACGGCCCGCCCTCGATCAGGTAGGAGGCCAGCGTGAAGGGACCGCCCGCGAAGCCGATCAGCGGCTTGGGCCCCAGCTCGCCCACCAGCGCGGTGACCGCCTCGGTGATGAACTCCACGTCACCTGGCTCCAGCGGGCGCAGCCGGGCCAGATCCCGCTCCTCGCGGATCGGCTCGCCGATCACCGGGCCGACGCCCGGCTTGATGTCGATGTCCAGCCCGACCGCCTGCAGCGGGACCACGATGTCGCTGAACAGGATGGCCGCGTCAACCGGGTACCGGCGCATCGGCTGCAGCGTGATCTCGGTAATCACGTCCGGCTGGGAGCAGGCCTTGAGCATCGGCATTCCGCCCCGGGCCCGGCGGTACTCGGGCAGCGAGCGGCCGGCCTGGCGCATGAACCAGACCGGCGTGTACGGCACCGGCTGGCGGCGGCAGGCCAGCAGGAACGGGGACTCATCGAGGGGCTTGGGCTGCACGTTCACACCTTCGATGCTCTCACAGGAAGCAGGCTCAGCCGCCGCATCTGCCCAGGTGACATCGGGACACGCCGCCCGACATCCACCGATCCGCGTGCTCCGCGTGCCACGATCGTCACCTGCCTCGCGCCGCAGCCCAAAACCCCCAGATGAGGACGCCTGCGGCGTCCATGGGTAAGGAGGTCACGAGACCGTGAACCAGATCGGCAGCTACTGCCCCGATTGCCGCGGCACCGGCTCTTTCGTTCAGGTCCACCCCGATCCGGGAACCTGTTCTGAGGCATTCGATGGTATTTGCCCGGAATGGTACTGCATCGCCTGCGGCGCCGCCGTCCTCCTCAGCGTCCTTCCCGCCCCCCGGCAGCCCCTCAGCATCGCGGAGTTGGCCGGGCGCGCCGCGTGACACCCGATGGCGACGACGTACGCTCTGCTTATGAGGCAGGTCAGCGGGCCAGCGGCGGCGGGCGAATCGGCCCGGCCTTCGATGCCCGCTGGTGACGACGCCGCGGCCGCCTTCGGCGTCATCGCGGCCGGCCTGCAGGCCCAGCGCGAGCAGATCGGCGGGCTGCGCCCGGAACTGGACTTCGAGGACGTTCCGGCCCCGCGCACCCTGGCCCCGTACGCCAGCGCGGTCGCGGCCACCGTGTGGGCGGGCGACGATGAGATCGCCAGCGGCAGGCTGATCCTGCTCTACGACCCCGCGGGCCAGACCGGCTGGGCCGGGCCGCTGCGGGTCATCGCCTACATCCGCGCCGACCTGGATCCGGACATCGCCGAGGACCCGCTCATCGGGCAGGTGGGCTGGACCTGGCTGACCGAGGCGCTGGACCACCGCACCGCCGGCTACGCCGAGCCCAGCGGCACGGTCACCACCGTGATCACCGAAGGCTTCGGGGCCAAGGAGTCCGAGCCCGCGGTCACCGGATTCGAGCTGCGCGCCTCCTGGTCCCCAGCGGCCGGGTCCCCGGCGGCCGGCGGTCCGCCCCCGGACCCGGCCCGGCCGTCCTCGACGGGCACCTGGCCGCGTGGTGTGACGCGCTGTGCACGGCGGCGGGGCTGCCGCCGCTGGAGGAGGGCGTGACCGCGCTGCGGGCGCCGGGTAGCCGGCGGCCCGGGTGATGGAGCAGGAAATCCAGCCTCCCGCGGCGGAGGCCGCGGAGTCCGGGCCACCGGAAGAGGCCGGGCCGCCCGGGCCAGCGCGACCCGGGGAGCCCGGGGAGACTCCCGGGGAACCGGAGTCCGGGCCGCCCGAACGGCCGCCGGCCGTCCCGCTGCTGGAGCCCAGGGACGGCCTGCCCCCGCTGGTGACGTCCGCGGACGCGCTGCGGGAGGCCGTCGAGCGCGCTGGGCGGCGGGCGAGGGGCCGGTCGCGGTGGACGCGGAACGGGCGTCCGGTTTCCGCTACGGTCACCGGGCCTTCCTGGTCCAGCTGCGCCGCCGCGGCGCCGGGACCGTGCTGATCGACCCGGTGGCCTGCCCGGACCTGTCGGACCTGGATGCCGCGCTGGGCAGCACGGAAGCCGTCCTGCACGCGGCGTCCCAGGACCTGCCGTGCCTGGCGGACCTGGGCTACCGGCCGCGCCAGCTGTTCGACACCGAGCTGGCGGGGCGGCTGCTCGGCTACCCCCGGGTGGGCCTCGGCCCGCTCGTCGAGAACGTGCTCGGCCTGGCCCTGGAGAAGGGCTACGCGGCCGCGGACTGGTCCACCCGGCCGCTGCCCGAGGACTGGCTGCGGTACGCCGCGCTCGACGTCGAGGTCCTGGTGGAACTGCGCGACGCGCTGGCCGGGGAGCTGGTGGCCCAGGGCAAGGACGAGTGGGCCCGGCAGGAGTTCACGGCGGTGCTCAACGCCGGGCCGCCTGCGCCGCGGGCCGACCCCTGGCGCCGCACGTCCGGCATCCACCGGGTGCGCACCCGCCGCGGCCTGGCCATCGTGCGGGAACTGTGGCTCGAACGGGACCGGATCGCCCAGCGGCGTGACCTGTCACCCGGCCGGGTGCTGCCGGACTCCGCCATCGTCGAGGCGGCGCGCGCGGCCCCGGCCACGGCCGCCGCCCTGGCCGGGGTGTCCGGATTCAAGGGCCGCGGCGCCAAGCGGCACGCCCAGGAGTGGTTCGCCGCCATCCGCCGCGCGCACACCGAGGCTGACCAGGCGCTGCCCCGGCCCTCGGCCCAGGTGTCGGAAGGCCCCCCGCCCGCGCACCGCTGGCACGAGCGGGATCCCGAGGCGGCCCGCCGGCTGGCGGCCGTGCGGACGGTCATCGCGGCGCTCGCCGACGAGCACTCGCTCCCCGCCGAGAACCTGCTGCAGCCCGACTCGGTGCGCAGGCTCGCCTGGCAGCCCCCGGACCCGGTGACCGCCGAGGCGGTGGCCGCCGACCTGTCCGGCTACGGGGCCCGGCCCTGGCAGGTCCAGCTCACCTCGGGACCGATCGCGGGCGCGCTGCTCCGGCTGGCTGAGAAGGGCGACGAATAACACCCCGGAGTCCTTCCCGTGCCGGAACACCGACCCGGCCTGGGGGCCCGCGGACACGGGCCCGGGGCGCAGACTGGGAGCATGAGCCAGGATGCCCTGCCCCGGCGGAGGCGGCCCGGCTGGCGGCCGGGCCGGCCCTCGCTCACCGTGCGGCTGGCCGCCGCGGTGTCGTGCCTGCTGGCCGCCGGGGCCGTGATCATCGTCGTGGCCGGCGGCCTGGCCACCCGGGACCACCTGACCCAGCAGGCCCGGCATGAGCTGCACGGCTACGCGGGCCAGCTGGCCCGCCATCCGTTCCTGCTCACGCCGCTCTCCCGGACCGCACCGGGCTCCCCGGCGCTGGGCGCCCTCGCGTCGGCCGAGGGCCGGCCCGCTGAGTATCGAGGTACGCGGCGCCGGCGGCCAGCTGGTCATGCGGGTGGGCCCGGGCCGCCGGGCCGGGCCGGTCCTGGCGGTCGCCGAGCCGGTCCGCTACCGGGCGCACCGCATCCCGTACGCCTACAGCGCCGAGGACTTCGCCCTCGACGTCACCAGCCCCGCGGGCCCCGGCTCGGCCGGGCACTCTCGTGGTCAGCCTGAACCTGGCCCGCATCGGCCAGGCCACGAGCCACCTGACCGCCGTCATGCTGGCCGCGAGCGGCATCGCGGTGCTGGCCGCCGGCGCCCTGGCCGCCTGGATGGTCCGCGCCATGCTCCGGCGGCTCACCCGGCTGCCGCCCGGCGCTGAGCACCGCGGCCGGGCCGCGGCCCGGGCCGGGCGGGCCCGGGCCGGCTGCGTGATCCGGCAGGAACCGGGGCCGCCGCCCGCCAGGCCGCCGAACGGCACCGGCAGGCCCTCGCGGACGCCGGCCGGGAGCTGCGCACCCCGCTCAGCGTCCTGGGTGGGCTGGCCGAGTACTACCGGCATCGTGGCCAGCTCAGCGCCGCCGACTTCGGCGGCCTGATGGACCGGGTCGCCAGCGAGACCGCGCGGATCGGCACGCTCATCGATGCCCTGGAGCGAGCCGGGCCAGGACCCGCCCGGGGCCCCCGCTCCAGGCGAAAATGTCAGCCGGGATGCGTAGTCTCAGACTGCCGTGGACGGGGTCGAGCGGCGGCAGAAGGCGGATGACGATGACGGAACTGGCCTGGGCGACGCTGAGCTCGCCGGTCGGACCGCTCGCGGTGGGCTGCAGCCCGGCGGGGGTGGCGCGGCTGGACTTCAGGGCGCCCGGAGGCGCGGGACGGCGCCCGGCCGGGACGCCCACTTCCCCGCAGGCCGGTCCCGCCGGCAGGCCAGCCGGCCGGGCTGCTCGGCGCGGCCCGTGACCAGCTGGCCGAGTACTTTGCCGGCCAGCGTCACGTGTTCGACCTGCCGCTGGACTGGTCCGCCTGCTCCCGGGCGCAGCACCAGGTGCTGTCGGTGCTCTATGACTCGGTCGGCTACGGCGAGACGGTCACGTACGGGGAACTGGCGCAGCGTGCGGTGGCCGGGCCGGACGGGATCTCGCTCCCGGCCCGGGCCATCGGGCGCATCATGGGCTCGAACCCGCTGCCGCTGATCGTGCCGTGCCACCGGGTCGTCGCGGGCAACGGGCTGGGCGGTTACAGCGGCGGCACCGGCATCGAGATCAAGCGGTGGCTGCTGATCTTCGAGGGGGCCCTGCCGGCCACCCTGGACTGGAGCCCGGCCGGCGCCTGACCCGGCCGGACCGGCCGGGCCGGCTGGCTGGCTGGCTGGACGTGCGGGCCGGACGGCTGGCTGGGGGCCGCCTCAGCCGGTCGTCAGGTGGTGCTCCTCCCGGGACGCCAGCGCGTTCCCGCCGACCTGCAGCACCCAGAACCCGCCCAGCGGCAGCGGATGGCTCTCGGGGGCCTTCGCGCCGAGCACCGAGCAGGCCTCCTCCAGCATCGCCGAGAGGTTCTCCCGGTGCCCGCAGATCACCGCGGGCAGGCCGCTGACCAGGACCTCGCCTACCCGGCGGCGGGCCGCCGTGGCGGCGGCCAGCCCCACGGTGAACGCGGGATCGGTCTGCACGGGCTGCCCGGTCAGGCCCGCGTAGGCCTGGACGGTCTCGGCGCAGCGCTCGGCGGCCGAGCTGAGCACCCGGGCGGTCCCGAAGCACCGGAGCAGCGGCGCCAGTTCCTCCCGCTGCTGGCGGCCTACCGCGTCGAGCGGGCGCTTGAGGTCATCGCCGTGCCCCGCCGCCCGCCACTCGTCCTTGCTGCCTGCCGACGCATGACGAACCAGGATCAACGGTGCCGTATCGGGCGGACCGGCCGCGAACTCATCGAGCACGCCGACGTCATGGGGGTAGCTCAGCCGTTCCCGGGCCTCCGGGATGCCCAGCCAGCCGACCTCGTCCACCTCGTCGTTCGGGATGAAGCCCGGCTGGGGCCCGCCGGCGGCTTTCGCCGCCCAGTAGTCCACCGTCTTCGGCCGGTTGCCGTGCTGCTCATAGTGCGTGGACGGCAGGCGCCGCCCCAGGATCACCCGGACCCCGGTCTCCTCGGCCACCTCGCGGACCGCGGTCAGCAGGACGTGCTCGCCGGGCAGCGACTTGCCCTTCGGCAGGCTCCAGTCGTCGTAGCGGCGGCGGTGAACCAGCGCTACCTCAGGGCCATCGGTCCCGGGCCGCCAGAGCATGGCGCCAGCGGCCCGGATCTCGGTCTCCCCTTCTCCTTCACCCAAGGCCATCAGCCGTCAGTGGGATGACCGCGCCGGGAGAGAAGATACTGCTGCAGGTCTCGCAACGGCTTCCCTTCGGCGTCCAGGTGATGCCTGGTCCATGTGCCGTCCCCCGCCAGCCACCAGGAACTCGTGGCGTCGTCCATGGCCAGTTCGACCAGCGAGCGCAGTTCCTGCTGCTGATCGGGGCGCTTGACCCGGCACAGGCACTCCACCCGGCGGTCCAGGTTCCGGTGCATCAGGTCGGCGCTCCCGATCCAGACTTCACCCTCGTCGTCCTCGGCGGGGCCGAACGCGTAAATCCGCGAATGCTCCAGGAAACGCCCCAGGATGCTGCGCACCTGGATGGTCTCGGACAGGCCCGGCAGTCCCGGCCGCAGCGAGCAGATGCCGCGGACCCACAGGTCCACCGGCACGCCCGCCATGGACGCCCGGTAGAGCGCGTCGATGACGGCCTCGTCCACGATCGCGTTGCACTTGAGCTGGATCCGCGCGGGCCGGCCCGCACGCTGCCAGGCGACCTGCCGCTCGATCCGCTCCAGCAGGCCGGTCCGCAGGGCGTAGGGGGCGACGAGGAACCGGTGGTAGTCGGTGTTCCGGCTGTACCCGGTCAGCACGTTGAACAGGTCCGTGGCGTCCCCGCCGACCTCCGGGTCCGACGTGAGCAGGCCGTAGTCCTCGTAGAGCCGCGCGGTCGAGGAGTTGTAGTTGCCCGTGCCGATATGGCAGTAGCGCCGCAGCGACCCGTCCGGCTCCTCCCGGACCACGAGCGCCATCTTGCAGTGGGTCTTGAGGTCGACGAACCCGTACACCACGTGGCAGCCCGCTTCTTCCAGCTTGCGGGCCCACAGGATGTTCGCCCGCTCGTCGAAGCGCGCTTTGAGCTCGACCACCACCACGACCTGCTTGCCTGCCTCGGCCGCGTCGATCAGTGCCTCGACGATCGGCGAGGAGTCGCTGGTCCGGTACAGCGTCTGCTTGATGGCCAGCACCCGGGGGTCGGCGGCCGCTTCCACCGTCAGCCGCTCCACTGTGGCGGTGAACGAGTCGTAGGGGTGATGAACCAGCACGTCCCGCCGGTCCAGGGTGGCGAAGACGTCGGCGTCGTGCGGGAACGCCGACTCCGACGGCACGAAGGCCGGGTACTTGAGCCGCCGGATGCTGAGGTCGGCGATGGCGTTCAGGCCGGTGAGGTCGAGCGGGCCGGGCAGGTGATAGACCGACCGGCGGTCCACGTCCAGCTCGGTGACCAGCTTCTCCAGCACCTCGGGGGAGATGGTCTCCTCCACTTCGAGGCGGACCGCGGGCTCGAAGCGGCGCCGTAGCAGCTCGCGCTCCAGCGACTGCATCAGGTCCTCGGTGACGTCCTCGTCCACCTCCAGCTCCCGGGTCCTGGTCACCCGGAACACGTGGTGCTCCAGGATGTCCAGCCCGGTGAACAGCTCGGGCAGGTGCGCGGCGATCACGTCTTCCAGCGGGACGAACCGGTGCGTGCCCACCGTGATGAAGCGGGGCAGCAGCGGCGGCACCTTGACCCGGGCGAACATGGTCGCGCCGGTTTCCGGGTCCGCGATCGTGACGGCGAGACTGAGGGACAAACCCGATATATACGGCCATGGGTGGGCCGGGTCCACCACCAGCGGGGTCAGCACCGGGTAGATCCGGTCCCGGAACAGCTGCTGCAGCTGGAGCTGCTCCTCCCCGGAGAGCTCCTTCCAGCGCAGGATCTCGATGCCCTCGCCGGCCAGCAGCGGGCGGATGGCGGAGTTGAAGTACTCGGCGTGCTCCAGGCTGAGCTCACGCGCCGTCTCCAGCGTGTTCTCCAGCACCTGGTCCGGCGGCATTTCGGTGGTCACGCCCTCCACCGGCAGGCCGGTGGCCATCCGCCGCATCCGGCCCGCCACCCGGACCATGAAGAACTCGTCCAGGTTGCTGGCGAAGATGGCCATGAAGCGCACCCGCTCCAGCAGCGGGACCGTGTCGTCCTGGGCCAGCTCGAGGACTCGCTGGTTGAACCGCAGCCAGCTTCCCTCCCGCTCGATGTAGCGGTCCGGCGGCAGGTCGTCGGCCGGTTCCGTGCCGCCATGATCAGGCGCCCCGCCCGTGCCCATCTCGTCCCTACTCTGCTGGAAGCTGACCTCACCGACACTCATGTCGTCATTGTCCCCAGTGCCCCGCGCGTCAAGACTTCCGGGACCGCTGTTTTCAATATCACCAAGTGCCGCGTTTGCCCAGTTCAATAGGACGTCATTGACGCGGATGGCCGCGCCGAGCGCCAGTTCGGCGCAGCGCAGCGGCGACGGCGGCCTCGCCGTCAGGTCCATCCCCGTGGTAGCCAGCGCGGTCAGCCCGCGCAGTGCGGCCCAGCTCAGTCGGCGGAGGGCCGGCACAGCGCCTCGATGGCCCCCCGGTCACCGATTTTCACCCGCTCGCCGCGGCCGAGCGCCGCTGGCCAGCTCCGCCTCGGCGGCCTCCACCCGGAGCCAGTCCACGTAGCTGACCGGCTGGACCCCGCGCTCGGCCAGCATCTCCGTGAACGGCCTGCGAGCGGTCCGGCCAGCCGCAGCCGGCTCCCGGGAACCCAGAGCAGGCAGGTCGGCGAGCAGGGACCGGACGGTGCCGGCCGCGTCTGACTTGTTGGTGCCCACCACGCCGGTCGGGCCGCGCTTGAGCCAGCCCGCGACGTACTCCCCCGGCAGCGGCTGGCCGTCCGGGCCGAGGACCCGGCCCTCGGCGTTGGGCACCGTGGCGGTGTTCTCGTCGAAGGGCACCCCGGCCAGCGGCACGCTCTGGTAGCCGACGCTGCGGAACACCATCTGCGCCGGGATCGTCTCGAACTCGCCGGTGCCGGTGAACCGGCCCTGCTCGTCCAGCCGGGTGCGCTCCACGGTCAGCCCGGACACCCGCTCCGCGCCCGCGACCTCCACCGGGCGGAGCCAGAACCGGACCACCAGCCTGCGCCCGCCGTCCCCGGGGGTCCGCGCGGCCCAGTCCCGGAGCACCGCGAGGTTGCCGCGGACCCGGCGGTCACTCTCGGCGAGCTGCGTGCTCTGCCCGGTCGGGTCGAAGGCGTCCAGGTCGAGCTCGGCGGGCCGGACCTCGATGTCCACGTCGGCCAGCTCGCCCAGCTCACGCAGTTCCTTGGTGGTGAACTTGGCCTGCGCGGGCCCGCGCCGGCCGATCATGTGCACCTCGCGGACCTTGCTGGAGGTGAGGGCCTCCAGGACCGAGTGGGGGATGTCCGTGGAGCGGAGCGCGGCCGGGTCCTTGACCAGGATGCGGGCCACGTCCACGGCCACGTTGCCCACGCCGACCACGGCCACGGACTCGGCGTCCAGGGTGAACGCCTCGGCCGAGGAGTCGGGATGGCCGCAGTACCAGTTGACGAAGTCGGTGGCCGCGTAGCTGCCGGGCAGGTCCTCGCCGGGGATGCCCATCCGCCGGTCCCGCATCGCCCCGGTCGCGTAGACGACCGCGTCGTAGCTGGCCAGCAGGTCGTCCCGGGTGACGTCGTCGCCGAGGTGGATGCCACCGAGGAACCGCACGTCCGGGTGCTCGAGCACGCCGCGGAGGTAGTCGGCGATGGACCGGATGGACGGGTGGTCCGGGGCCACGCCGTAGCGGACCAGGCCGTAGGGCGTGGGCAGCCGGTCCAGCACGTCCACCCGCACGGTGCCCGGCGGGGCCAGGGCCGCGACCTGCTTGATCAGCGCCTCGGCCGTATAGATGCCGGCCGGGCCCGAGCCCACCACGGCGACCTCGAGTGTCGTCACGGACGCAACCCCACCGTTCTCCTGCTCCTGGGTGTTATCCCTGGATTCTCCTCCCCCGGGCGTTATCCCCGGGGGTTATCGGCCAGCACCGGGTCCAGCTGGGCCACGGCCTCGGTGATCTGCCGGGCCAGGTGCTGCGGGACCAGGCCGATCTCGTCGAGGACCTCGTCCCGGGAACCGTGGGCCAGGAACCGCTGGGGGATGCCGAAGGTCCGGGCCGGGGTGGGCACCCCGGAGTCCCGGAGCAGCCGGCACACAGCGTCACCGAACCCGCCGGCCACGCCGTTGTCCTCCACCGTCACCACCAGCCGGGCCCGCCGGGCCTCGTCGGCCAGGGCCGGGTCGACCGGCTTCACCCAGCGCGGGTCGACCACGGTCACCGCGATGCCCTGATCGGCCAGCCGGTCCGCCGCGACCAGGCAGGTCGCCGCCATCGGGCCGGCCCCGGCCAGGAGCACGTCGGGGGCGGCGCCGCCGTCCGGGCGGCGCAGCACGTCCATGCCGCCCAGCTGCCCGACCGCCTCGACGTCGCCGCCGACGTTCGCCTTGGGGAAGCGCAGCACCGTGGGCCCGTCGCTGACCGCCACCGCCTCGTCCAGCAGCTCGGCGAGCCGGGTCGCGTCCCGCGGGGCCGCGATCCGCAGGCCCGGGACGACCTGCAGGATCGAGCCGTCCCACATGCCGTTGTGGCTGGCCCCGTCCGGGCCGGTCACCCCGGCCCGGTCCAGCACGAACGTCACCGGCAGCCGGTGCATGGCCACGTCCATCAGCACCTGGTCGAAGGCCCGGTTGAGGAACGTGGCGTAGATCGCGACCACCGGGTGCAGGCCGCCCATGGCCAGCCCGGCGGCGCTGGTCACGGCGTGCTGCTCGGCGATGCCGACGTCGAACACCCGGTCGGGATAGGCCGCCGCGAACGGCGCCAGGCCGGTCGGGTGCAGCATCGCGGCGGTGATCGCCACCACGTCGGGACGCCGCGCGCCGACCGCGACGAGCGCGTCGCCGAACACGTGCGACCAGGTCCGCTTGGGCACGCCGGGCAGCTGGCCGACGGGGGCACCGGCGGGCACCTGGTGCAGCCGGTCCTCCTCGTTGTCCTCGGCCAGCTGGTACCCGAAGCCCTTCCGGGTGATCGCGTGCACGATCACCGGGCCGCCGAAGTCCCGGGCCCGGCGCAGCGCCATCTCCATGGCCTGCTCGTCGTGGCCGTCGATCGGGCCCAGGTACTTCAGGCCGAGGTCCTCGAACATGACCTGCGGCTGCAGGACGTCCTTGAGGCCCTTCTTCATGCCGTGCAGGGTGCCGTACAGCGGCGGCCCGACCACCGGGGTGCGGGTCAGCGTGGTCTTGATGTAGTCCAGCACGTTCTCGTAGCGCTGGTTGATCCGGACCGTGGCCAGGTGGTTGGCCAGCCCGCCGATGGTCGGCTGGTAGGACCGGCCGTTGTCGTTGACCACGATGACCAGCCTGCTGTCCCTGGCCACCGCGATGTTGTTCAGCGCCTCCCAGGCCATGCCGCCGGTCAGCGCGCCGTCGCCGATGACCGCGACCACGGTCCGGTCGGTCTCACCGCGCAGCCGGTAGGCCTTGGCCAGCCCGTCGGCGTAGGACAGGCTGGTGGACGCGTGCGAGTTCTCCACCAGGTCGTGCTCGGACTCGGCGCGGCTGGGGTAGCCGGACAGGCCGCCCCGCTGGCGCAGCGTGCCGAACTCGGGGACCCGCCCGGTCAGCAGCTTGTGCACGTACGACTGGTGGCCGGTGTCGAACACGATCTTGTCCACCGGGGAGTCGAACACCCGGTGCATCGCGATGGTCAGCTCGACCACGCCGAGATTGGGCCCGAGGTGACCGCTCGTCCGCGAGACCGTCTCGATCAGCAGGTCACGGATCTCGCTGGCCAGGACGGGCAGCTGGTCCGGCGTCAGCTCCTTGAGCTCTCGCGGGCCGGAGATAGATTCCAGCAAGGTCACCTGGACTGCTCCCTCATGTGAGAAGCGCGGATCTCTGGCGAGTCTATTTGGCCGGGCTCGTGCCGGTCACGGAAGGCTCGCCTTCCCGGCCTGGCCACCGTGTCCCGCCGTTATCCCGCGGTTAGCCGCCCGGACATGGTGGCCAGCCAGCATGTCCGGGCATTACCGGCATCTGCGGCAGATTACCCATATCCGGGCCGCGGCACGCTCAGCGGATGAACAATGCTCCGATCACGGCCCGGAAGGCTGGCCCGGAAGGCTACCCGCCGGCTCACCCGCGGCCGGGCGGGGCCCCGCCCGGCCGCGCCTCGCCGGATCGCGGCTACCGGACGCCGTAGAGGTGCTCCAGGGCGAGCTGGTCGAGGTGCTCGTAGCGCCAGGCCGCGGGCGCCCAGGGTCGCGATGTCGGGGGTGAAGCCCTGAACGTCGCGCCAGGTCTCCCCCGCGGCCAGGGTCGGCATCGCCAGGTCCGCCACCCCGGAGGCGGCCAGCGCCGCCTGCACCTCCGGGTCGGCGCGGAACGCGGTCACCTTCTCCCGCAGGATCAGGTAGTTGCGCATGCACGCCGCCGCCGACACCCAGACACCCTGCGTCGTCCTCGGTCCGCGGCGGCTTGTAGTCAAAATGCACCGGCCCGTCGTAGCCTCCGGTCACCAGCGCGTCCACGACCCAGAACGCGCCCCGGGCGTTCCCCGCGCCGAACCGCAGATCCTGGTCATAGCGCGGCCCGTTCTGGCCGTTCAGGTCGATATGGAACAGCTTGCCGTGCCACAGCGCCTGGCTGATGCCGTGCGCGTAGTTCAGCGACGCCATCTCCTCATGCCCGACCTCCGGGTTGATGCCCACCATCTCGGCATGCTCCAGCTCGCCGATGAACGCCAGCGCATGCCCGGCGGTGGGCAGCAGGATGTCGCCCCGCGGCTCGTTAGGCTTCGGCTCGATCGCGAACCGCAGGTCATACCCCTGCTCGAGCACGTACCCCGCCAGCAGGTCCAGGCCCTCCTTATACCGGGACAGCGCGGCCCGGATGTCCTTGGCCGCCCCGGACTCGGCGCCTTCCCGGCCGCCCCAGAACACGTACACCTTCGCGCCCAGCTCCGCGGCCAGGTCCAGGTTGCGCATCGTCTTGGCCAGCGCGAACCGGCGCACGTCCCGGTCCGCGGCGGTGAACGCGCCGTCCTTGAAGATCGGGTGGCCGAACAGGTTCGTCGTCGCGGTCGTCACCACGAGCCCGGTGTCGGCCAGCGCGCGGCGGAAATCAGCGATCTTCTGATCCCGCTCCGCGTCAGACGCCTCGAACGGGAACACGTCGTTGTCGTGGAAATTGACCCCGTAGGCGCCGAGCTCGGCGAGCTTGCGGACCGCCCGGTCCGCGGCCATCGGCGGGCGGACCGCCCCGCCGAACACATCCACTCCCTGCCAGCCGACGGTCCAGATCCCGAACGAGAACTTGTCCCCCGGAATCGGCACATACGCGTCCGCAGTCACCAGCCAGTCCTCTCCGTTACAAACACCTTGATGATGATCACTTCTCCCAGACTGGCGTGTCCCAGCCCGCGGTATCCCAGTCCGCCGTGGCCTGGCGGAGCCAGGCGAGCCGCTGGCGGACCACCGGCTCGGCCGCCCCGGTGTACTCCTCGGCCAGACGACGCGGCCACGCGGGTGGCTCCGGGGTGCCCGCCAGCGCCCACGCGGCCTGGCGTGCCGCGCCGAGCGCCACGTACTCCTCCGGCGCCGGCACCAGGACCGGCACCCCGAAGATGCCCGGAGCCAGCCGCCGCGCCGCCTCCGACTTGGCCCCGCCGCCGATCAGCAGCACCCGCTCGCGGGACGCGCCCTGCGCCGCGATCAGGTCCGCGGCCTCGGCGAGCGTCGCCGAGCACGGCCTCGATCGCGGCCCGGGCGAAGTTGGCCGCGGTCGCGTTGTGCGTGGTCAGGCCGCGGAGCACCCCGGTCGCGTCGGGCCGGTTCGGGGAGCGCTCCCCGTCCAGGTAAGGCAGCAGCGAGATGCCGCCCGCGCCAGGCTCCGCGGTCAGCGCCCGGGCCGAAAGCCCGTCCAGGTCGGTGCCGGTCAGGGCGGCGACCGTGGACAGCACCAGGCCCGCGTTGACGGTGGCGATCAGCGGCAGGAACCGTCCGGTGGCGTCGGCGAACCCGGCCACCATGCCGGACTCGTCCGCTGAGGCCCGCTCGGTGACCGCGTAGGCCGTCCCCGAGGTGCCGATCGAGATGACCAGCTCGCCGGGCTCCAGGCTGAGCCCGAGGGCGGCGCCCATGTTGTCGCCGGTCCCGGGGGCCAGCGCGGCTCCGCCCGCGGTCTCGCCGACGACCTCGCTGGGCTTGGCGATCCGGGGCAGGCCCGGCTCGTGCCCGAGTGCGGCGGCCGCGACCTCGGGCAGCCAGCGGCCCGAGGCGGGCGAGAAGTAACCGGTGCCGGAGGCGTCGCCGCGGTCGGTGACCGGCTCGGCGCCGCCCGCTCCGGATCCGCCCGCCCCGCCCCGGCCGAGCCGCCAGGTCAGCCAGTCGTGCGGGAGCATGACCCGGGCCACCCGGGCGGCGTGCCCGGGCTCGTGCTCGGCCAGCCAGCGCAGCTTGGTCACGGTGAACGACGCGCTGGGCACGCTCCCGGTCTGCTCCGCCCACCAGCCCGGGCCGCCCAGCTCGGCGATCAGCTCGCGGGCCGCCTGGGCGGAGCGCAGGTCGTTCCAGAGCAGGGCGGGCCTGATCACCTCGCCGGCCTCGTCCACCACGACCATGCCGTGCTGCTGCGCGGCGACCCCGATCGCGTCGGCCCGGCCGAGCAGCCCCTGCCCGGCCTGCTCCAGCGCGGACCACCAGGCGGCCGGGTCACACTCGGTGCCCGGGGGGTGCGGGGCACTCCCCCGGGCCACGATCGTGCCGTCCGCCGCGTCGCAGAGCAGCACCTTGGTCGACTGCGTGGACGAATCCACCCCAGCCACGAGCATCGCTCACCCCTTCGCTCCGACGGACCGAACCTACTCCCTGCCACCGTGACGGTGGCGGCCCTGGTGGCCCGGACAGCTAGCCAGCGTCCGGCAGGGTGACGGCCCGGGCCGCCTGCCAGCCCGCGGCCAGCTGCAGCCCGGTGATCACCAGCAGCACGGCCACCGGGATGGTCCAGCCGCCGAGCGCGGAGTGCAGGAAGCCGACCGCCAGCGGGCCGGTGGTGGCGACGAGATAGCCGACGCTCTGGGCGAACCCCGAGAGTGACGCGGCTACCCGCGGATTCGGGGCCCGGGCCATGGTGAAGAAGATCGCCAGGCCGAGCGAGGCGCCCTGGCCGAGGCCCGAGCACCAGCACCCAGACGACGGCGCCGCCCAGCGGGGCGAACCAGGCCCCGGCCAGGCCGGCCGCGCTGGCCGCCACCGTGGCGGCGATCAGCGCCCGCTGGTTCCGGGCCCGGTGCGCGAGGACCGGGATCAGCAGCGAGCTGGCCGCCCCGCCCAGGTTCATCAGGGCGAGCAGCGTGCCCGCGCCGCCCGCGCTCACCCCCCGGTCCCGGAACATGGTCGGCAGCCAGGACAGCGTCGCGTAGAAGGTCAGGCTCTGCAGCCCCATGAACGCGGTGACCTGCCAGGTCAGCGCGTACCGGGAGAGCTTCAGCGGGAGGGCCGGCGCGACCAGGCGCCCGGGGCCCGGCTGGGTTTCCCGTGACTCCCGGGCCCGGTCGTGCGGCACCGTGCGGTACCGGCGCTGGGGCAGCCAGGCCACCCCCGCGGCCAGCGCGGGCAGCGCCCACACGGACCAGGGACAGCGGGACCGAGCCGCCGGACAGCGTTGTACACCGGGACCGCGATCAGGGAGGCCAGGATCGACCCGGCGTTCAGGCTGAGCAGGTAGAGCCCGATGAGCAGCCCGGCGCGCTCCGGTGCGCGCCGCTTGACCAGGCTGGGCAGCAGCACGTTCAGCAGCGCGATGGCCGCCGCGGCCAGCGCCGTGCCCGGGGAACAGCAGCACGCCGGGCGCCGCGCCGCGCAGGATCAGGCCCGGCGGCCAGCAGGCCGACGGCCCCGCCGAGCACCCGCTCCTCGCCGAACCGGCGGCTCAGCGGGGCGGCCACCCCGGAGAACACGCCGAAGGCCAGCACCGGGAGCGCGGCCAGCACGGACACCGCGGCGGGCGCCAGGTGCAGGCCGCGCCGACAGCTCCGGGAACAGCGGGGGCAGGCTGGTGATCGCCGCGCGCAGGTTGAACGCGATCGCGATGACGCCCGCGACGAGCAGGACCCCGTTCCGCGCGTAGCGGCGGGTCCGCGGCGGCGACGGCGCGGGGGGAGCGGCAGGATCGGGCATTTCCCGCCACGCTACCGCGCAGCGTTCCCCGCTGGCCGGCTGGCGCCGGTCAGCCGGCCCGATCCTAGCCGAGAGCAGCGAGCGCAGCACGTACTGCATGATCCCGCCGTGCCGGAAGTACTCCGCCTCCCCGGGCGTGTCGATCCGCACCACGGCCCGGAACTCGGTGCCGTCCGCGCGGACGGTCACCTCGCGCGGGACCGTGCCGGAGTTCATCTCCTCGATGCCGGTGATCTCGAAGACCTCGTGCCCGGTGAGCCCGAGCGAGGCGGCCGACTCCCCCGGCCGGTACTGCAGCGGCAGCACGCCCATGCCGATCAGGTTGGAGCGGTGGATCCGCTCGAACGACTCGACCAGCACGGCCCGCACGCCGAGCAGCAGGGTGCCCTTGGCCGCCCAGTCCCGGGACGAGCCGGAGCCGTACTCCTTGCCGCCCAGCACGACCAGCGGGGTGCCCTCCGTCCGCGTACTTCCGGGACGCGTCGTAGATGGACATCTGCTCGCCGTCGGGCAGGTGCACGGTGACCCCGCCCTCGGTGCCCGGGGCCAGCTGGTTGCGCAGCCGGATGTTGGCGAACGTGCCGCGGATCATCACCTCGTGGTTGCCGCGCCGCGAGCCGTAGGAGTTGAAGTCCTTCCGCTCCACCCCGTGCTCGGTCAGGTACTTCCCGGCCGGGCTGTCGGTCTTGATCGCCCCGGCCGGGCGAGATGTGGTCGGTGGTCACCGAGTCGCCCAGCCTGGCCAGCACCCGGGCCCCGTGGATGTCGCTGACCGGCGCGGGCTTGTCCGGCATGCCCTCGAAGTACGGCGGCTTGCGGACGTAGGTGGAGCCGCGTCCCAGGCGAACGTGTCCCCGGCGGGCACGTCCAGCTCGCGCCAGCGGTCATCGCCCTCGAACACGTCCGCGTAGTCCCGGGTGAACATCTCCGCCGCCACCGCGTGCTGCACCACGTCGCGATCTCGGCCGGCGAGGGCCAGATGTCGCGCAGGTACACCGGGCGTGCCGTCGGGGCGGCTGCCCAGCGGCTCGTGCTCCATGTCGAAGTCCATGGTCCCGGCCAGCGCGTACGCCACCACCAGCGGCGGTGAGGCCAGGTAGTTCATCTTCACGTCCGGGTTGATCCGGCCCTCGAAGTTCCGGTTCCCGGACAGCACCGACACCACGGCCAGGTCGTTCTCGGCCACCGCCGCGCTGATCGCCTCGGGCAGCGGGCCGGAGTTGCCGATGCAGGTGGTGCAGCCGTAGCCGACCAGGTTGAAGCCGAGCTTGTCCAGGTAGGGCACCAGGCCCGGCCCGCTCGTAGTAGTCCATGACCACCTTGGAGCCGGGCGCCAGCGTGGTCTTGACCCAGGGCTTGCGTGGCCAGCCCGGCCTCGACCGCCTTCTTGGCCAGCAGCGCGGCGCCGACCATGACCGACGGGTTCGAGGTGTTGGTGCACGACGTGATGGCCGCGATCACCACCGAGCCGTGGTCCACCGAGGTCTGCGTGCCGTCCTCCAGCGTCACCTGCGCGGGCTGGGACGGCCGCCCGGAGCCGGTCGCGGTGGGCCGGCCTGCGGGCTGGTCCGCCTGGCCGTTCTCCCGGTCCGCCGTGAACGGGTCGGAGGCGGGGAAGGTGCCGGCCACGTCCTCGTCCAGCCGGTCGAGCGTCACGTAGTTGCCGAGCGCCTCGCGGAACGACTCCTTGGCGTCGGACAGGGCCACCCGGTCCTGCGGCCGCTTCGGGCCGGCCAGCGACGGGACGATCGTGGACAGGTCGAGGGTGAGCTGCTCGGAGTAGCGCGGCTCCGCGGCCGGGTCGTGCCACAGGCCCTGCTCCCGGGCGTACGCCTCGACCAGCGCCACCTGCTCCGCCGGGCGGCCGGTCAGCCGCAGGTACTCCATGGTCTGCTCGTCGATCGGGAAGATCGCGCAGGTGGAGCCGAACTCGGGGCTCATGTTGCCGATCGTGGCCCGGTTGGCCAGCGGCACCGAGCCCACCCCGTCGCCGTAGAACTCCACGAACTTGCCGACCACGCCGTGCCGGCGGAGCAGCTCGGTGATGGTGAGCACCAGGTCGGTGGCGGTGGCCCCGGACGGCAGCTCCCCGGTCAGCCGGAAGCCGACCACCCGCGGGATCAGCATGCTGATCGGCTGGCCGAGCATGGCCGCCTCGGCCTCGATGCCGCCGACGCCCCAGCCGAGCACGCCGAGCCCGTTCTGCATGGTGGTGTGCGAGTCGGTGCCCACGCAGGTGTCCGGGTAGGCGGCCCCGTCGCGGGCCATCACCACCCGGGCCAGGTGCTCGATGTTGACCTGGTGCACGATCCCGGTGCCCGGCGGCACCACCTTGAACTGGCTGAACGCGTCCTGGCCCCAGCGCAGGAACTGGAACCGCTCGCGGTTGCGGCCGAACTCCAGCTCGACGTTCCGGTCGAAGGCGTCCGGGCGGCCGAAGATGTCGGCCACCACCGAGTGGTCGATGACCAGCTCGGCCGGGACCAGCGGGTTGATCTTCGCCGGGTCACCGCCCAGGTCCCGCATGGCCTCGCGCATGGTGGCCAGGTCCACGACGGCGGGCACGCCGGTCAGGTCCTGCAGGATCACCCGGGCCGGGGTGAACTGGATCTCGGTCGAGGGCTCGGCCGAGCGGGTCCCACTGGGCGAGCGCGGTGATGTGCTCGGCGGTGACGTTGCGGCCGTCCTCGGTGCGCAGCAGGTTCTCGAGCAGGATCTTCAGGCTGAACGGCAGGTCCGCCGCCCCGTCCACCGCGTCGAGCCGGTGTATCTGGTACCCGGCCCCGCCGACCTGCAACGTCGCCAGGCTGCCGAAGCTGTTCGCGGTCATCAGGGTCCGCCTCCTGCACCAGTGAAGTATCTCGATATCGAGTTAAAGCCGCGTGCTCACGCTAGGGCGACTTTATCTCGACGTCAAGGTATCGCCCGGGCGCGGGTGCCGCCCCGGGAACCGGGACGATTCACTCGCACTCGGCGGGATTCCCGGCCCCGGACGGCACGGCCTATACGACAACATTGCCACCACTTCACCGCCGCGGGCGCGGATGCGCCGCGGTCAGGGCGGCTGATCCGCGACTATGGGGTGGTGACAGAGCACACCGAGCGCCCCTGGGGCGGTTACACGGTCCTCGCCGAGGCCGGGGACTTCAAGGTCAAGACCATCGAGGTGCACCCCGGGCAGCGGCTGTCCTACCAGCGGCATTCCCGCCGGGCCGAGCACTGGTTCGTCGTCCGCGGCGAGGGCGTGGTCACCCTGGACGGCCAGGACATCGGCGTCCGGCGGGGCGACACGATCGACGTCGGGCTGGGCGCCGCCCACCGGATCCGCAACACCGGCACCGACCCGCTGGTGTTCGTGGAGGTCCAGCACGGCGACTACTTCGGCGAGGACGACATCGTCCGGCTGGACGACGACTACGGCCGCGTCGGGGCCTGATCCCCGCTGACCGCGAGCACGGCGGCGTATAGCGTGGCGTCGTCGGCGGGATCGACGGTCCGCAGGTCCAGCAGCAGCCGGCCGTCCTCGACCCGCCCGGCCACCGGTGGCGTATTTCTCCGCAACGCAGCCGCGAGCGTGGCCGGGAGACTCACGGCGGCACTGGGCAGCCGGACCCCCGGTGCGCCACCGCCGCCCACCACCGCGTCACTCGCGGCGGCCCGGGCGTCCAGACCGGCCCGGGCCAGGTCCGCGGCCAGCCGCCCGGCCCGGTCCCGGAGCCGCTGGACCGGCTCGTGCAGGGCCGTGGCGGTCGGCGTGGCCGGGCCCGCGCAGCGTGGCCTCCAGCGCGGCCAGGGTCAGCTTGTCCACCCGGAGCGCCCGGGCCAGCGGGTGCCGCCGCAACGCGGTGATCAGGCCGGCCCGGCCGAGCAGCAGCCCGGCCTGCGGCCCGCCGAGCAGCTTGTCCCCGCTGGCGGTGACCAGGGCCGCGCCGCTGGCCAGCGCGCTGGCTGCGTCCGGCTCGCCGGGCAGCACCGGCTCCGGCGCCAGCAGCCCGGATCCGATGTCCGCCACCACGGGGACCGGCCCCTGGGCAGGCGCCGCGGTCATGGCCGCGAGTTCCGCGATGGTCGCCTCACTGGTGAAGCCCAGGATGCGGAAGTTCGACGGGTGCACCTTGAGGATGAACCCGGTGTCCGGCCCGATCGCCGCGGCGTAGTCGGCGGCCGTGGTCCGGTTCGTGGTGCCGACCTCCCGCAGCCGGGCCCCGGTGCAGGCCAGCAGGTCGGGCAGGCGGAAGCCGTCGCCGATCTCCACCATCTCGCCGCGGCTGACGATGATCTCGCGGCCCTGCGCCAGCGCGGTCGCCGCCAGGACCAGGGCGGCCGCGTTGTTGTTGACGATGTGCACGTCCTCCGCCAGCGGGCAGGCCGCGCGCAGCGCGTCCAGGGCGCCGCGGCCGCGCCGGGCCCGCTGGCCGGTGGCCAGGTCGAACTCCACGTCGGTGGACCCGGCGCTGGCGGCCACGGCGGCGCGGGCCGCCGCGGAGAGCGGGGCGCGGCCGAGGTTGGTGTGCAGCAGCACCCCGGTGGCGTTGATGACCGGGCGCAGCGTGGTGGCCATGGCCGGCAGCAGCCCGGCGGCGAGGTCCGGCACGTCCTCCGGCGCGATCTCGCCGCGCCGGGCCCGGTCCTGGGCCGCGGTGATCGCCTCCTTGACCCGGGCGGCGCCGAGGCGGCCGACCGCCTCGGTGAACGGGGGCTGCGCGAGCAGCGTGTCGGTGCGCGGTATCCGCCGCCGGCTGTCCACGTCCAGCACTCTAGTCCGGCCCTGCCCCGCAGCCCGGCGGCGAGACGCCCTCGGTGAGGGTCCCAGTCCCTGTGTCCCGCAGTTCGTGATCTAACGATTGGTGTTGCCCGGGCAACACCAATCGTTAGATCACGAACTGGAAGGCGCCCACGCCGGAACACCTGAGCAACATGGGCCCCACAAGCCGCAGCAGCCCCGGGCGCTGCAGCGATCAGGTGGCTAGCCGAGGCCGTGCCGGGCCGCGCTCACGTCACGGTCGCCCAGCCCCTGGCCGACGAGCGCGGTCCACCGGTCGCGGACCACATCCAGCATCGGCAGCCGCCGGCCGGAGGCCTCCATGGCCAGCCGGATGTCCTTGAGCGCCCACTGCAGCGCGAAGTCCGGCGAGTCGTCACCGTCGTCCATCTTGGCGAACTTGGCCGCCGCGGCCGGGTTGGCCAGGCTCCCGGAGCTGAGGAAGTCCAGCACCTGCTGACGGTCCACGCCGAGCGAGTCGGCCAGCGCCATGATCTCGGCCGCCCCCTCGACCAGGAACACCAGCCACGAGTTCATGATCAGCTTGACCCGGCTGCCCGCGCCGGCCTCCCCGAGCCACTTGGTCTCCCGGCCGAGCGCGGCGAACACCGGCCCGGCCAGCGGCCTGGCCTGCTCCGGGCCGGACGCCAGGATGAGCAGCTGGCCGTTCTCGGCGGGCTGGCGGGTACCGGACACCGGCGCGTCCACGAAGGACACGTCGGGCCGGTCCTTGCTGACCCGGGCGGCCAGTTCCTCCGTGGCGGTCACCCCGATCGTGCCCATCTGGGCCCACGCCGCCTGGGGGCGCATCGCCTCCAGCATCCCGTCGCCGAAGGCCACCTGGGTCACCGCATCCGCGTCCGCGACCATCGTGATCACCACGTCAGCCTCGCGCACCGCGTCCCGCGCGTACTCATGGGCGGCCGCGCCGTCGGCCGCCAGCGCGGCGGCCTGCTCCGGGGTCCGGTTCCAGACATCCACCGTGAACCCGTTGCGGAGCAGGCTGTGCGTCATCCCCCGGCCCATCGTCCCGGCGCCCAGCACCGCCACCCGCGGCAGCGGCCGGGCCCCTCCGGAAGAACTCATGTCGTCATCCCCTCGGTGGTCTTCGTTGCGGAGGTTGCTGCTTTTCATCTTTAACCCGCACCGGCCGGGCGGTGCAGCCGGCCGGCTGGCCGGAGCGGGATAGCCGGATAGCCGGCTATTCGGCGCTGTGCGGGGGCGGCTGCTGGATAGCCGGGCCGCGGAGCGAGCGGAGCCATTCCTCGGAGGTGTCGTCCCAGCTGCTGGCCGGGCTGTGCGGGGCCCGCCACCAGACGCGGGGCGCGGGCTCACCGGACGGCCCGTCAGCGGACGGCCCGCCGACGGACGGCCCGCCGGCCAACGGCCCGGCACCGGACGGCCGGTCACCGGAAGCAGCCGCCCGCGGCGGGGCCAGCGGTGGCGGCGGGGTGGGCGGCGGCGGGTTCATCAGGGACCGGGGCCCGGCCAGGGAGGGGACGGGCCCGGGCGGCCCCTGGACCCCGGGGGCGGGCCCGGCGCCGGCCGGGGCCGGCCGTCCACCCGCCGGGGTTCGGCCCGCGGCGGCCAGCGCGAAGCCCATGGCCACCCCGCAGGCCACGCCGCCGGCCAGCAGGGCCAGCGCGGCCAGCCGCAGGTCGCGGGCGGCCAGCCCGGACGTCATCCCTCCCACGGCGGTGATCAGCCAGGTGGCCACCCCCGCGGTCAGCATGGACGCCCCGGCGATCGTGAGGCCCAGGGCGAGCCGCACGGCGCGGTGGTCCATCTCCGCGGAGCTCACGGCGACACCCTATGGGATGGCCGTCCGGCGGCGAGGGCGGCGCGGCGAGAGCTCTCCGCGAGGACAGGAGGACCTAGCGGGCCAAGCAGGCGGGCTGGCCTTCCGGCCAGGAACCGCCGGCTAACCGGGCCGTTACTTGACGGTGTTCGTGTCGATCTGGTCGAAGTCGCCGATGCCGTTGGTGATCCCGCCGCCGCCGGACCACTGCCACATCACGGCCTGCTTGGAGGAGCGGCTCACGCCGCCGAAGAACCGGGCGCAGGTGGTCGTGCCGAGCACGCACCACTTGACCGGGGGCTTGGAGAGCCTGCTGGTGCCGTTGGTGTACGTCCACTCGTAGGTGCCGGAGATGTTCGAGGCGCTGCCGGTCCCGAAGATGCTGCCCCAGATCGACGGGGAGGAGTAGACGCCGGGAAGGTAGGAGGAGTGCGCGGTCAGGTACGCCTCGTACCCGTTGACCTCGGCCCGGTCCACGGACGCGGCGATCCCGGCGGTCTTGATCTTGCCGCTGCACGGGGACGTGTAGACGTTGTTCCAGCCGTTGTCCAGCGCGGGCTTGATGCCGGGCAGCTCGATGTCCAGCCACACGATCTTGTAGGTGACGTGCAGGCTGCCCATCGCCCTCAGCGTCTTGGCCGCCTGCGCGGCACCCCAGGAGCTCGCCTCGGCGGTGGTCCCGTTGTAGTGCGGGTCGACGCCCGGGCCGCCCATGAACCAGTAGACGCCGGTGCCGATGCCCTTGCCGTACGTCGAGTAGTTGGTGTTGGCCGCGGCGCTGTCCTGGGACGACCAGGCGATGTTGCCGCCGCAGCCGGACCAGCGGGCCCAGTTCCCGGCCATGCCGATGTACCCGCCGTAGACCGGGCGGCCGCGGAGGACCGGCTCCCGGTACGGCGGTGAGCTGTTGATCGCGATGGGCCAGCTGTCGGTGCCGTAGTAGAAGCCGGCCGGGCTGTCCGCGTCCGGCGTCACGGCCGCGGTCACGTGCGCCCGGGCCGGGCCCGCCTGGCCGGGGATAGTGCCGGTGAGGGCCAGCGCCACCACGGCGGCCACGGCCAGCACCAGCGCGGGCAGCAGCGTGACGGGGCGGATCATGCGACCATGAGCGAGCTGGGGGCGCTTCATCGGGGCCTTCCAGGGCGCGGCCCGGCGGCCGGGCCGCGGGCGGGGCGGGCAGAATGCGCTGGCCGGAGGGCGGCCGTGCGGGCTGGGCTGGGGCTGGCGTGCGGGCCAGGCGGGGTGGCCATGATCGGTGAGGGCTTTGTGATCTTCTGTGATATTTAGCCCGGTACCGCCATACTAGGCACGTCAGCCGGGTCCGCCATAAAGTCCGCACATGAAGCGGGCCGCGCCGGGGCGCGGCTCCAGCCGCACGGGAGGGACCCATGGACCGTCAGGTCAAATATCTGCTCGATGAGTCCGAACTGCCCCAGCAGTGGTACAACGTGGTGGCTGACCTGCCGTCTCCCCCGCCGCCGCCGCTGCACCCGGGCACCCGCGAGCCGGTCGGGCCAGACGATCTCGCCCCGCTGTTCCCGGCCGCGCTGATCGGCCAGGAGGTGTCCGCGGAGCGCTACATCCCGATCCCCGAGGATGTCCGCGACGTGTACCGGCTGTGGCGGCCGACGCCGCTGCTGCGGGCCCGCCGGCTGGAGAAGGAGCTGGGGACCCCGGCCCGGATCTACTACAAGTACGAGGGCGGCAGCCCGGCGGGCTCGCACAAGCCCAACACCGCGGTCCCGCAGGCGTACTACAACGCGGCCGAGGGGGTGTCCCGGCTCACCACCGAGACCGGGGCCGGCCAGTGGGGCAGCGCGCTGGCCTTCGCGTCCGCCGTGTTCGGCCTGCAGTGCGAGGTCTGGCAGGTCCGCGCCTCCTACGACCAGAAGCCGTACCGCAGGCTGCTGATGGAGACCTACGGGGCGACCGTGCACCCGAGCCCCTCGGACCTGACCCAGTCGGGCAAGGCGGTGCTGGCCGCCGACCCGCAGTCGCCGGGCAGCCTGGGCATCGCGATCAGCGAGGCGGTGGAGGTCGCCGCCGGGGACCCGTCCGCCCGGTACGCCCTGGGCAGCGTGCTGAACCACGTGCTGCTGCACCAGACCGTGATCGGCGAGGAGGCCATCAAGCAGATGGCGCAGGCCGGGGACGTGCCCGACCTGATCATCGGCTGCACCGGGGGCGGCTCCAACTTCTCCGGGCTGGTCTTCCCGTTCCTGCGCGAGAAGCTGGCCGGCCGGATGAACCCGGTGTTCCGGGCGGTCGAGCCGGCCGCCGCGCCGTCGTTTACCCGGGGCGTGTACGCCTACGACTTCGGGGACACGGCGGGCTTCACCCCGCTGCTCAAGATGCACACGCTCGGGCACGATTTCGTGCCGGACCCGATCCACGCGGGCGGGCTGCGCTACCACGGCATGTCGCCGCTGCTGTCGCACATGTACGAGCTGGGCATGTTCGAGGCCGTGGCCAAGTCCCAGTCGGAATGCTTCGCGGCGGGCCTGCGCTTCGCCCGCGCCGAGGGCATCGTGCCCGCGCCCGAGCCCACCCACGCGCTCGCCGCGTGCATCGAGGAGGCGCTGCGCTGCAAGGAGACCGGCGAGGAGAAGGTCATCCTGACCGCCCTGTGCGGGCACGGGCTGCTCGACCTGACCGCCTACGAGAGCTACCTGGCGGGCACGGTCACCGACCTGGAACTGCCCGCCCAGTCCCTGCAGGACGCGCTCAGCAGCCTCCCGGCCGGCGTCTGAGGGAGGTAGTCCACCGTCAGGCCGCGGGCGGCGGCCCAGCCGTTCGTCGCGTCACGGAAGGCATCATCGTCCGCGAAATTACAGTCCTTGACCGCCCCTACGCTTGTTGTCCGCCTGCGATGCTTGTCATGGTTTCGTGCAGGGCTTGGGTGAGCGGATGTCCTAGTGGCAGGGCCTGCTCGCTGCGGGAAAGCGTGTCTCGGAGCAGGGTGGTCGCATCCATCAGCCGGCCCGCGGTGTAGTAGGCGCGGGCCAGCTCACCACGGCAACCTAGGGTCTGCGGGTGCTCGGCGCCCAGAACGCGTTCGTAATCCGCGCAGGCCCGATCGTAGAGTTTCAGCGCGGCGGCCATCTTCCCTGCCGACTTGTAGGTAGCGGCCAGGTTGCCGCAGGCGGCAATGGTGTCCAGGTGATCAGGGCCAAGAACACGTTCGCGGTCGGCGAGGGCCCGCTTGTAGCAGGAAATGGCGTCTTTGCGCCGGCCATCAGCCAGGTAGGCCCCGGCCAGCTTCTCGCGGGCGGTTATGGTGTCGGGATGCTGGGGTCCCTGGATGCTTTCACGGTCAGCGAGCCCGCGCTGGTGCTGCTGAATGGAATCGGCGGGCTTCCCAGCGGCCTGGAACGCGACCGCGAGCTCGTCCCGTGCACCGAGGGTGGTGGGGTGGCCGGGTCCGCGGAGGCGTTCATGATCGCTGACGGCCTGGCCCAGGGCGGTGACGGCGTCTGGGAGCTGCCCGGCAGCCAGCATGGCACGGCCCAGGCTTACCTGGGCCTGGAGGGTGTCCGGGTGGTCGGGCCCGCGCGCGCGGCTACGGCCGGCCAGGACCCAGCGCGTCCACGTAACGGCCTCGTCAGCCTGCCCGGCGGCTAGCAGCGCACGGGCCAGCTGGCTGCCCGCCATCAGCGTGCCCGGGTTGCCGGGTCCGAGGATCTGGTCGCTCACGGCGGCCAGCTGAGTCCAGTAGCTGACGGCGGGACCCGTCAGGCGCGCACCGGCGATGCTTTGCCCTGCACGCTGCAACAGCGGATGACAATGTCCTGCTGCCCAGAGCCGGTCTCCAGCGGCGCGCTGAAGACTGGCTGTGCAGGACCGCAGGCCCGCGGCCAGCCACGGCTGCGGCTCCTCGGCCGGCCACACCTCGGCCAGCGCATCAGCAGCCGCTGGTACCGCCCGGTCACGGAGCCCTTCAGGCGATGCCGCCTGGACCTGCGCCGCAACTACAGGGCTCATCCGGACCACCGGGGGCGCGCCCGCTGTATCGATGGCCAGCAGGCCGACGCGTTCCAGGCCGAGCACTGCAGCCCAGGCATGGCCCGGGTCCGGTGACGCGCCGCTGTCCGCGAGGTATCCGCACACCGCCGGGGTGGTGAACAATGTCCCGGGAATCGCGTGGCCGTCGAGCAGGGCGGCGAGGGCTAGGAGGAGCTGGGGGGCTCCGCCGGGCGCCAGCCGCTCGGCCTGCTCAGCGGACACGGCCCAGGTCACTGCCGCCGCCGCCAGCCATCCGACGCCAGCACGTTCTGCTAGTTCCGCACGTTTGCGCCTGAAGTAATCCCGGTAGTCATGACACGACAGCCTGGAGCTGGCGATCGCCGCGCTGGCCTGGGCGAGTGCAGACGCCTCGCCCCCGAGTTCGGCGGCAAGGTCGATCGCGCCGTGGCGCTGGTCCGGGTCGGCCGTCAGGCGGCCTATCAGGAAGCTCAGTGCTTCGCGGTCGCTGAAGGCCCCCACTGGGAGCACCTGTGCCCGGGGATGGGCAGAGACGGTCCCCTCGTCCGGGGTCGTGACCAGGACCCTGCCCGCGGGCCCTTGCGGCCAGAGCCCGTCCAGGTCCGCCGCGTCGCGCAGGTCATCGAGCACCATCAGCCAGGGCCGGCCAGTCTCACCGAGCCAGCCGAGGAAGCGGGCGGCGACTGATTCGGCGCTCCCGGCAAGATCGGTTCCCACTGCTGCCGCAGCCTGCACATAAGCGGAGAGTATGGACGCCCTGCTGGTCGCGGGAACCCAGACCAGCAGGTCCACCGCCCGGGATTGCCACAGCGATCTGGCGGGGAGCACCGCAAGCTGCGTCTTGCCGCTCGCCTCGAGCAGGTCCCGTCGCCGCTCCGCAGCCGCCCGCCCCGGGACCAGCACCACGACGGCACCTGGGATGAGCGCCGCCATGATGTCGGGTGCCGTCTCTGGCCGTGTGGTGAAACCATCGGCTAGTGGGGGTACCGGGCCTGAGCGGACCGGCCATGCTGTCCGCTGAGCCCGCGGCAGAGCCGGGCCTGGGGCGCTTACCTGGCTGCCCATGGATCACTGCCCGTTACCGTGACAGCCGCCTGGTGGCTGCGGCGGTCCGGGTCGGCGACGCCGTGCATCAACAGCAGGTAGACGCCTGCTGCGGCGAACCAGCCCACCAGCCACGAGATGTCCGCGCCGCCGAGTGTGTTCACCAGCGGGCCGGTGTAATCCGGCTGTGACACGAACGGCCATTCGACCGCGAGACCGATCGCATAGGCCAGAAGCCCGCGCCAGGCGAATTTGCCGTAAATGCTGTCGGAGGTGAAGAACGAGCCCACGTCATAGTGGCCGCGGCGGACCAGGAAATAGTCGGCCAGGTTGACCGCCGACCAGGGGATGAAGATGACCAGCAGCACGTCCAGGAAGTTGGACAGGTTGGTGACGAATGACTTGTATCCCAGGAAAGCGACCGCCGCACCGGCGGCCATGACGCACAGGAACGGCACGATCCGCAGCATCACTGACTGCGACTTGAAGCGGCGCCACATGTTGGCGAACGCCAGGATCTGGAACGCCCCGGTGTAAGCGTTGAAGGTGCACGCGTTAATCAGGCTCAGGGCCATGATGATCAGGGCCCACGAGCCGGAGACCTTGCCGATCGCCGCGACCGGCCCGAGGGCTGGCAGCAGCGCGGCCAGGTAAGCGCCGACCGCGCAGGAAGCGACTGTGGCCAGGACGTTCCCGGCGTAGATGGCCCAGAACAGCCGCCGCCCGTTTGTCTCGGCGGGCAGGTAGCGGGTGTAGTCGGAGACGAACGGCCCGAAGGACAGCATGTCGATGACCAGCAGCGCCACGCCGGCCATGAACAGGCCAGTGGTCGGCCGGGCCATGCTCGTCTCGTGGGCAGGCAGCGAGCCGTACCGCAGCCCCTGGATGAACATGATGACCAGCGAGGCCCCGACGACGACCGCGGTGGCCTGCATGACGCGGTGTATCCACCGGTACCCGAAAATCCCGATGACGACCGCCGGGATGGTGAGGAGCACGATCCATTGCGGTATGGTCACCGAGCTGACCACGCCCTGCATGCTCTGGGCCTGGATGACAAGCTGGGCCGCGATGAAGCCGATATTGAGCAGCAGGACGCACGGGAACAGGAACGCTGAGCCGTAGAAGCCGAACTGTGCCCGGCTCTGGATGGTCTGCGGAACGCCGAGTTTGGGGCCCTGGGTGGCATGCAGCGCGATGAGTAAAGCGCCGATGAGCGTTCCCGTGGCTATGGCGATGAGTGCCCACCAGAAGGTGAGCCCGATGGACACGACCACGGCTCCGAGGACGACGTTGAACACGTTGACGTTGCCGCCCCACCAGAACGCGAACTGGTGCCAGGGCTTCCCGTGCCGCGCCGCGGCGGGAATCATGTCGATGTGGTTATTCTCGACAAACCGGCGTAGCTCCTCATTCCTTGCTACAGCTTCAGCCATGACCTCATCACCTTTCCCGGAAGATAACCGCTGACATTTGCGTGCAGCACCGCCCGCGCTCGTGCGTGGCGGGCCGCCGCTACCGGCTGCCGACCAGGTCGGCCGCCCGTTCACCGATGGCCAGCACCGTCGCGTTCGGATGCGCGTTCGTGATCACCGGCATCACCGATGCGTCGGCTATCCGCAACCCGGTCACCCCGTGAACCCGCAGCTCCATGTCCACGACCGCACCGGCGTCTGATCCCATCCGGCAAGTCCCGGCCGGGTGGTAGTCGCTGCCCACCGCGTGCCGGATGAACTCGCGCAGCCCGGCGCCGTCGCGCACATCCGCGCCCGGCCACACCTCGGCATTACCTGTGCGCGAAAACGCGGCACCGGCCGCGGCCTGCCGGATCATCACCAGCCCCGCCTCTAGCCGGTCCAGGTCGCGGCCCTCGCGCAGGAAGCCGGGATCGATCAGGGGTGGTGCCTGAGGGTCCGGAGATGCCAGCCGTACCGTCCCCCGGCTGTCCGGGGCAACCACCGAGGCCACGAGGGCATAGCCCGCGGAAGGAGGCTGGAACCCGGCGGGGGCTAGCGGCAGCAGTATCGGGAAAAGGTGCAGGTCAGGGTAAACGCCCCCCAGCCCGCTGCGAAGCGCCGCGCAGGCCTCCCCGTTGTTGTACTTGCTCCTGGGCAGCGGCGAAGGCGACGCGTAGGACGCTGCGACAATGGGATGATCCTGGAGGTTGTCCCCGACCCCGGCGAGATCGGCTACCAGATCGATGCCCAGCGCGCGTAACTGCCCGGCGGGACCGATGCCCGACAGCATCAGCAACTGGGGGGAGCCGACCGCCCCGGCGCACACGATCACCTCACCGGATGCCTGAGCCTGCGCCGGTACCCCATCGCGGACGTAGCGGACGCCCGTGCACCGGTCACGGCGCAGCTTCAGTCCGGTCACCAGGCAGTCAGGCTCCACCGTCAGGTTCGGCCGATCCAGCACCGGCCGCAAGTACGCATCCGCCGGGCTGACCCGCTGGCCATCAGCGACGGCCAGATCGATCCAGGCCACGCCTTCTTGCTCCTGGCCGCTGAGGTCGTCCGTCACCGGGCAGCCGGCCGCGCTCAGCACCTCTGCGAACGCGTCCGCGACCGGATGCCGCTCCGTCGCCGGCACCGGGGCTACCCGTACCGGGCCCTCGGTTCCGCGCAGCGACCGATCGCGGCCCGCCACCCGTTCAGTTCGCCGGAAGTACGGCAGTAACTCCGCAAATCCCCACCCCGTGGCCCCGCTCACCGCCCAGGCATCATAAACTTGCCGGTGCCCGCGGACGTGTGCCATGGCGTTGATGGCACCGGACCCGCCGATGGCCCGGCCTCTCGGGTAGGCCACCGCTCCGGCATCCGCCTGGCCCGTCGTGACATTGGCCCAGTCCGCTGGCGAGCCCAGGTTCTCCGGCCACGCGTTCGGCACGGTCATGGCGCGCGTCCGCGCCGAGCCCCCGGCCTCAAGCAGCAGCACCCGCGCCCCGGGATTCTGGCTAAGCCTGGCCGCCACCACGCAGCCAGCAGTACCAGCACCGACCACGATGTAGTCGTACTCCTGCACGGCATTCCTCTCGCCTCAGTTACACCGGCCGCAGGCCGGGCTTGGCCGGCCTGCGGCCGCTCCCACTGCATCCGGACCGCTGTGCAGGCTTACCATGCATACTCTCCGGATAATGGTCACAAATTGGTCACTGCCACGAATTCTCCCGTGACTTATGCCACTTCCGCAAGTAGCATCACCAGTTTTTGCGGCGGCGACTGGTGCCATTCTGGCTCATGGCAGGTCACGGGCTACAGTGAATGGCGGTTTAAGCCATTCCGTTGCAGACCGAGTACTGCGGATCGGCTGCTCACCGTCTGCGGAATGAAGCAGCGGCCATCATCACCTGCGCGCGCATCACCGGATCGCCGACTGGGCGCCCCGGTACTGCTGGTAGGGCTGATGCTGCTGGTAGGGCTTGCTGAGCAGCCCTACCGCTCGGCGTTGACGACATCCTGCGGATTGTCCGCCCCCCGCCGAGCCAGAACGCCAGGATGACCGCGCCCGGGGGGAGTCTGACCCCCGGCTGGTCTGCCCCTCCCGGTCCGGCCCCCGGCGGGCTGGGCCAGCAACGGGCTCAGCCGTGGTGGTGGCACGCTGACCCGGGGGACGACGGCGGCAAGTCCAGGGCCGGGTTGCCGTCGAAGAAGCCGACCGGCTTGAGCTGGAACCCGGTGTGCGCGACCGGCATCACCGGCCAGTCCTCGGGCCGGACGATGTGGTGCGCGCCGACCGTGTACCACAGCACCACATCGGTATCGACGAGCGGCGCGTCGTCAACCACGTACTCGGGCAGGCCCTGCGGCTCCGGGCACTGGTAGGGGTACCGGCCCGCCGCGTACAGCTGCTCCGGGTCGTACGCCGTCACCCACAGGTTGTGGTGCACGAACCGGGCCCGGTCGTAGATCGCAGAGCCGGGCTGCACCATCGACGGGACCACCATGCCCGGCATCAGCTTGTAGCCGACCGGCTCGCCTAGCTCGTTGCGCACCGACGGGTTGACGACCTTCCAGAACCGGGCCGTGGACTGCTCGTCGTCCCGGCACGCGGTGCCCTCGGTCTCCAGCAGGGTGGCCCGGGCGATCCACGCGTTGTGGTGCGGGTTGCGCGCCGGGTCCGGCTCCGCCACCGAGTCCACCTCGTAGACGCTGTTGTTCACGCCGTCTACGCACATGTCCATCCGCACGTTGAAGAAGTGCTGGTGGTTGGGACCGTACAGGCCGGGTGCGACCAGCACCCCCCAGCGGGGCTGCTCCCCCTCGGCCACCGCGCCGGTGGTAAGCACGCCGGTCAGCTTGACGTCGTATTCGATCGTGCCGTCGGTGTAGAGGTACCAGAAGAAGCCATACTCATAGTTGCCCACGGTGGCGATGGTGGAGATGACCAGCCGCCGCGACCGCCGGACCTCCACCTCGCCGGTGCGGAAGTCGGTGTGCTTCCAGGAGATCCCGACGTCCTCCTCGTGCATGCACACCGCGTTCTCGATGACCACGGGCTCTCCCGTGGAGTCGTTGACCACGCCGTCGAAATAGTAGATCTCGCCCAGGCAGTCACAGCCCAGGGTCAGCGGGTTGGCCATCAGTCCCATGCCGACCTCGCCCATGTCGAATACGTTCTTGTTCCACTGGGTTGGGCTCGCGTCCCCGTAGGGCACCACCATCTCGGACAGCGCGGCCCGGTACATGATCGGCCGCAGCCGTCCCCGGTCGTCGTAGCTGACCTGGTGCAGCACCAGCCCTTCGCGCGGGTTGAAGCCCACCCGCAGCTGCCACTTCTGCCAGCGGACCGCCCAGCCGTCCACCTCGAAGCTGGGGCCGTCCGGCTGGGTGATGCTGATCGTCTTCACGTCCTGCCGCAGGCCGGTGAACGCCGGGCGGTTGGCCTCGTCGAACATGAACTCGGGCGCGTAGTTGCCCGGGTTGGGCGGCACCTTCACCACGCCGTAGTCGGTCACGTCGGTCACCCTGCGCGCGTCCATGTCTACGGTGACCACGAGCCCCTCGATCGGCCGCGCGTAGCCGTGTTCCCGCGGCGTCGAGCGCAGCCACGTCAGCGGCCGGCACAGCCGGGGGCTGGTCGCGGGGTGATCCTGTGGCCCGTAGTAACCCGATGGCCACGGGTCGATCATGGCCAGCGAGAAGTCGGTGACCCCGCGCTTGCGCATCGCCTCCTGCCAGCGGGTGTCGGCGCGGACGATCTCCTCCATCGCGAACATGTCCTCGACCAGGAAGGACGGCATCCGGTCCGGCACACTCGCCCAGCTCATCAACGAGCCCGCTGACAGTGACACCACCGATTCGTAGAGCATTTTCTCGGCGCGGTCGTACGCGACGATGAACGCCTCCCGGTCCGGGACCAGCCCGGAGTTGAAGTCCAGCCCGGGCGACTTCGGCGGCTCATGCAAGGAGATCATCACGAAGCGCAGTGTCTCGCTCAGCTCCCGCGAACGCCGCAGGATGGCGGCTGCCTCGCGGATCTCCTGGGCCGACAGCGGGTCGAGCGGGTGGGACGGCGACTCGGGCCCGAGACCGTCGGCTGGCGTGTCAGTGAGCTGGGTGGTCATCCGGGATCCTCCAGGTCAGGGGGTGAGGGCGTCAGGCTTCGGTGGCGGGGGCGGCGTCGTCCAGTTCCAGGACGGCCAGGTGGGCGAGGGCGTCGGCCTGGCTCAGCTTGGCCGCCGAGCGCCGGCCGAAGAAGTAGACCAGGCCCGCGCCGATGAGCACGCCCGCGCAGATCGCGCCGACCCAGGTCATCCAGGAGCCCTTGCTGATGCCCGGGCCGAACGGCAGCGTGAAGGAATAGTAGATCCCGGCCGCCGTACCGGCTGAGCCGACGACCGCGACCAGCCAGGCGACCGGCAGCCCGCCCGGGATCCGCCAGAACGATTCCGTCTTGTAGCGCTCCCGGTACTTGTAGCGGGAGACGATCAGCGGCACGAAGAAGAAGAAACCGGAGAACAGCCAGACCACGCTGAGCGCGCCGTTCAGGAACAGGAAGACGTTGGTCAGGCTGGACTGGGAGTACAGCACGACGATCATCGTGGAGGCCACGCAGCCCTGGACCAGGATCGCGGTCACCGGGTTACGTGTCCGCGGGTTCAGGTGAGTGAACAGCCGCGGCAGGTGGCGTTCCAGCCCGGAGACGAAGACCAGCCGCGAGTACGCGGACTGGTAGGTGGCCAGGGCGATGATCAGGATCGCGGCGATCAGCAGCGAAGCCACCTCCGTCATGCCGGGCAGGCCCAGCTTTAGCGCGCTGGTCACCCCGGTGATGGAGTTGATCTTCGCCGTGGGCAGCGCCAGCATCGTGCCGACCGTGCCGAGCACGTAGATGCCGGACAGTGCGATTGAGCCGAACAGGATCATGCGGGTGGCGCTGCGCCGCACCGACAGGAACTCAGCGCCCATGTTGAACGGCGTCTCCACGCCTACGAGGTACAGCAGCACCAGGCCGAAGATCCAGCCGTACTTACCGAAGTTCAGCGAGAACAGCTCGTGGGCGCTGACCGGGGTGGCCGACCCGTGCCGCGCGGCGTGCAGGATGCCGACCAGCAGCACCGCGCCCGCCACGGCGAGGTAGGTGATCAGCGCGATGTTCATGATCTTCTGAGTGGCGGCCAGCTTGCGCAGCGCGAGCACCACCGCGAACCACAGGATGAGCAGCTGCAGGATGATCGACACGGCCAGGCCCACGGTGGCGTGCAGCGCCAGCAGGATGAAGGACAGCACCACGGACGGCCCGGTGGCCCCGTTGAGGATCACCGGGATCCAGGACAGGAACCCGCCGAAGAAGGCGAGCGGCTCGTTCAGCGTGCGGTAGGCCCAGATGTAGACGCCGCCCTGGGCGGGCCACAGGTTGCCGAGCTCGGCCACCGCCAGCCCGGCCGGGATGAGGAACACCAAGATGCCCGCGACCCACATCGGGATGGCAGACCACCCGCCGGTGGCCATGATCGAGCAACCGGTGATCCAGCAGATGATGAACACGTAGGCGGCGGTCAGCCCGAACGTGTTGAGTACTTTCGGCAGTACCCGGTCGGGGACCAGCTCGGTCGCGAGCTTGCCCTGCCGGGATTCCAGTGCGGTCATTCATGCCTCCGGCTGGTGCGGCGGGCTGGTGGCATCGGTAAGACGGCCGTCGTGCATACGCAGCACACGGCTGGCCTCCTCCGCCACTAGCGGGTCATGGGTGCTGGCGACCACGGTGACGCCCATGCTGGAACACAGATCGCGGAGCAGCCGGACCACGACGGCCCCGGTCCTCTGGTCAAGGTTGGCGGTGGGCTCGTCGGCCAGGACCAGCCGCGGCTGGCCGATCAGCGACCGGGCGATCGCGGTGCGCTGCTGCTCGCCGCCGGACAGCTTGGCTGGCTGGTGGCCGGCCCGGTGGGCCAGCCCGACCAGCTCCAGCAAGTCCATCGCCCGCTGGCGCAGCGCCGCCCGGTCCACCGGCTCGAACATGAGTGGCAGCTCGACGTTCTCGACCGCGGACAGGAACGGGATGAGGTTGTAACTCTGGAAGATGAACCCCACCGTGTCGTGCCGCAGCGCGGCGAACTGGCTCTCGCTGAGAGTGGCAGTATCTGTGCCGTCGATGTGGATCGTCCCCTTGGTGGGCCGGTCCAGGCCCCCGATCATGTTGAGCAGCGTGGACTTCCCGCTGCCACTCGGCCCCATGAGGCAGGCGAACTCACCGGGCAGCACAGTCAGCGTGGCGTCAACCAGGGCCTTCACCACCTCGTCGCCGAGCTTGTGTAGTTTCCACACGTGCTCGGCCCGCACCACCGGCACGGCCGCCTGGGCCGCGGCGTCACCTCCGCCGGTCGCGATCAGACTCGTCACGGTCAGCCTCCCGAGGACAGTGAGCGGATGGGGGGCACTGATGCCGCGCGCCAGGTCGGCAGCGCACTGGTGACCAGGGCGGCGGCGACGCTGACTCCGATGGCCACGATGACCCCGGCGGCCGTGCCAGCGGCATCAGGAGCTGAGCTGCTGACCCCTGTGGCGGCCGACGCGATCCCGCCGAGGACGGCGATAACGGACCCGGCCAGGGCCCCGGCCAGGGCGGCAAGCACCGGCTCGACCAGCAGGGCGGCCACGACCGGAGCCCGGCGGACACCTGTCGCGGCGAGGACCCCGATCTCGCGGGTGCGCTGGGTAATAGTCCGGGTCGCGCACACCGCCACCTCGACCACGCCGACCAGCAGCACCACCACCGAGATGAGCAGGACCGCCCGGTAGATCTCCGTGCCGTTGCCCAGTGATGCGGCTTGCCGCCGCACGCTCCCGGCCAGCGACATCACCTGGACCAGCAGGAACGCTCCGGTCGCCGTGGTGACGACCGGCAGGATCAGGTCCCTGGCCCGGCGGCGGGTGGACAGCAGGCCGTAGGACAAGCCGCGGGTGATCATGACGTCGCCAGCAACGCGACCGGGCGCTGCTGGAGTAGCCGGTGGACCGGGACGAGGGCGCCGATAATGGCCATCGCGGGCAGGTACGCGGCCACGATCCCCGCGGCCTGCAGCCAGCCGCTTAGCGTCGCGAGACCCGGCACGACGAGGGCCAGCGCCGCCCCCGCGGCCAGCGCCCCCGCCAGGTAGGCGACCAGGAAGACGATGGCCGACTCGACCAGGAAGAAATACAGCACCTCATCGGCCAGGCCGATGCTGGACATGATGCCGAACTCGCGGCGTCTCTCCTGGACCGAGGCCAGGAACGACGACACGGCGATGACGAACCCGAGGACAAGTCCCACCGTGGAAACCAGGCCCAGTGCGGAACTGGTGACCTTGCCGGAAAACAGGGCTGAGAACCGCTGTGCAAACGTCAGGCCGCCGGTGCTGCCGGTGGTGTCGTAGATCAGGCCGCGCCCGCCCGCGGCCGGGTGCTGGGCCGGGTCCGATGTCCAGGGCAGCCCGGCCGCATGGGCGAGTAGCTTGCCGAGGTCGGTCCGGCCGCCATCGCCCGGCGGCGGGGTAACCGTCCACCAGCCGTGCGTGCCGACGACCGGCGTGGCTGCCGCGACCGGGACCGAGACCAGCTTTCCGGTGCCGGAAACGGACACGGCCAGCCGGTGACCGCCGATCGTGATCGTGCGTCCCGGCCGCGTGTGCAGTGCCCTGGCCGCCGCGGAACCCAGCACAGCATGGTCGCTACGGATACCTGTGCCGAGCAGGGCAAGCTTCCCGCCGGGGGAAGCCCAGATCCCGGTGACAGTGCGCTGTGCGTGCCAGCCGCCAGGCACCCGCAGTGCCGGCGGCGAGCCGGCGGCGACCAGCATCGCGACGTCAGGGTCGTAGCGCACTCCCTCGGCCGGGACGACCCAGAGCGATGCGCCACCGAGCACTTCCGTCAATGACGCCGAGCCGGAACTGGCAAATCCAACCGAGATTGTCCGGACCACTATCACCGCCATTACGGCGAGCGCGATGCCTGCGGTGGCGAGAAGGAAGCGCTCGGGCCGCCGGGTAATGTTGGCCAGCGCGAACCGCAGTAGCCGCCCACCCGTGTTACCAGGGGCCGGCGCGATCAGGGCGCCCGGCCGCACCCAGGGCCGGGTCCCGGCCGGGTCTGCCCCGTCACTCGCGGGATCTGGCGCCGCCGGGGCCGCGACCTGGGCGGGAGATATCGTCGCGCGCTCCATGAGCCAGAGTGAAACACGCGCGATCAAGGACCACCAAACTATTACATATCAATACCAATGTAATTAAAGTGCAGTTACCCTGCACCGGAATTCGCCGTTCCTTTGTTTCGGAACTTTTAACCACATTTCAGTACGGTATCGGGGATCCGCTGCCCAGCGGACTCTCCGGGGAGCGTGGCCTGGCCACGGACTCTGGACCAGAAATTGACCTGATCCATGCACCTGATGACCTGAGCGGCACGCGCGGCGGCGCTTCCCTCCCACCGGGGCCGGTCTAGTAACGTCGGTCAGCAGTCATGAACCGGTCAACGGCGGGCATCGCGCAGGAGACGAGGATGCGGGACCAGGTGGAGCGCGGAGGAGCTGACCTGCGGGTGCGGGAAATGACCGGCTAGTGGCAGGAGACGACCAGGAACTCGAGTCCCGCGCGGTGGACCGGCTGATCTTCTTCTCCGACGCCGTGGTGGCCATCGCGATCACGCTGCTGGCCATCGACCTGCCCGTGCCGCACGGGAGCACCCTGACCGCGTTCCTGCTGTCGGTCCGGCACAACGGCCTTCACTACCTGGCCTTCGTGGTCAGCTTCTGGGCCATCGCCGCCAAGTGGAGTGACCATCACGACGCCTTCCGGTACATCCGGCGGATGGATTCGCGGCTGCGGTGGCTCAATACGCTCTGGCTGCTGGCCATCGTGCTCATCCCGTTCGCGACCAAGCTGCTCACCGAGCCCGGGCACCAGAGCCTGGACGTGAACGCCCTGGAGTACGGCTTTTACGCGCTGGTGCAGTCGCTGGGGTCGGTGATCATGATCGCCATGCTGCGGCACATGGCCTTCCACGGCCAGGCGCCCGACATGCCGGCCCCCACGCTGACCGGCATGGCCTGGCAGTCCTACGCCCTGGCGCTCGGCTTCGGGCTGTCCATCCCGTTCTTCTTCGTCACGAGCTACGCCTGGGTGCTCTGGATCGTGATTCCGCAGCTGCTGCGGGTCTTCCACGTGGTGCGCCGCCGGAGACTGCACGGCGGCACGCCCGCCTGACGGCCGGGCCCGAGCGGGCGGTCACGCGGGCCCGGCCGCCCAGCCGGTCCAGCGGGTGACCCGGATGCTGATCACCGGGCCGCCGGGGGGCTGCTCGTGGTACTGGGGAAAGCGCCCGGACAGCAGGGCGAGGAAGGGAGCCATGGCCGTGGGCTCGTCGAGGATGGTGGCCTCGCCGTCGGCGCGGGCCCACCAGAGGGCTCGCCAGTCGTCCTCGTAATGGTCGGCCAGCGCACTCACCTGGGGGTTAGCCCTGATGTTCCGCAGCCGCCGCAGGTCGGTAGTGCTCTTGGGCTTGGCGTCCACCGCGCTGAAAATGCGGTCGTCATAGCCGGGGCGGCAGTCCAGCGCGAACGTGAACGGCACGAGATGCGGGCGCCCGTCCGGGCTGGCCGTGGCCAGCCGGGCCACGCGCACACTGGCGAACCGCTGCCGGGCGGTCCCGGCGTCCAGCCTCATGCCCTCATCCTGCCCGCCCCCCGCCCGCTGACGCGCGCCAGCGGGGGCCGCCGGTACGGGATACTGGGCGGCCGGGGGATGACGCCCGGCCGGGGGGCTCCCTGTACATCCGCCACGTTCGAAGGGCCAGCACAGAGTGTCAGGCGAGGACAGCACGAGCAGCGCGACCAGCAGCCCGTCCGGGGAGGCCGGGTCTGCGGACCCGGAGGCCCCGGCCAGCCGGGCCGACGTGCTGGGCGAGATCCGGCGGCAGCGGATCGAGAAGGTCCGCCAGCTCCGCGAGCAGGGCATCGACCCGTACCCGCCCGACGCGGTGGACCGGGTCAGCATCGCCCGGGCCCGTGAGATCCCCGACGGGGAGCCCGCCACCATCGCCGGGCGGATCATGCTGCTGCGCCCGATGGGCAACCTCACCTTCGGCCAGCTGCACGATGAGACCGGCGACATGCAGTTCATGATCTCCCGGCGCGACCTGCCCGGGGATCACGTGCCGGGCTACAAGGCCCTGGCCAGGCTGCTCGACATCGGCGACTTCGTGGCGATCGAGGGGTACCGGCTGCAGACCAGGACCGGGGAGCTGTCGGTCGGCGCGCGCCAGGTGACGATCCTGGCCAAGTCGCTGCGGCCGCTGCCGGACAAGCACTCGGGCCTGACCAACTCCGAAGTCCTGCTCCGCCAGCGCTACCTGGACATCCTGCTGCACCGCGAGATCCAGGACATGATCTACGCCAAGGCCCGGTTCTGGCGTTCCATGCGCCGGTTCCTGGAGGATCACGGGTTCACCGAGGTGCAGACCCCGGCCCTGGAGCTGACCACCGGCGGCGCGGACGCGCGCCCGTTCGTCGCGCACCACAACTACCTGGACACCGACGTCTGCCTGCGCATCTCCATGGGCGAGCTGTGGCAGAAGCGCCTGCTGGTCGGCGGGCTGGAGCGCACGTTCGAGATCGGAAGACAGTTCCGCAACGAAAACCAGAGCCGCGAGCACCTCAATGACTACGACCAGATGGAGTTCTACTGGGCGTACGCCAACTACGAGACCGGGATGCGCCTGGTCGAGGAGCTGTTCCGGCACGTGGTCAGCGAGACGTTCGGCACCCTGTCCTTCACGCTGCACCGCAACGGCCGGGAGTACCAGGTCGATCTGGGCGGGGACTGGGCCCGCTACGACTACTACGAGACCATCAGCCGGATCCTCGGCTTCGACGTCCAGTCCGCCAGCACGGAGAAGCTGGTCGCCACCATCGATGAGCTGGGCCTGGTGGTGGACCGCCAGGGCCTGAACCGGGCCCGGGCCATGGACACGCTGTGGAAGCACTGCCGCCGCAGCCTGTCCGGGCCCGGTTTCCTGGTCAACGAGCCGCTGGAGGTCTCGCCACTGGCCAAGGGCCGGCCGGACCGGCCCGGCATCGTGGAACGGTTCCACGTCGTCGTGGCCGGGAGCGAGCTGGGCAACGGCTACAGCGAGCTGAACGACCCGCTGGAGCAGGCGCGCCGGTTCGAGGAGCAGCAGCGGATGCGCGAGGCCGGGGACTCCGAGGCGCAGATGCCCGACCCCGAGTTCGTCGAGGCGCTCGAGTACGGCATGCCGCCGGCCTGCGGGTTCGGGCTGAGCGAGCGGGTGTTCGCGTTCTTCATGGACAAGAGCGTCCGGGAGTGCCAGATCTTCCCGCTGCTGCGACCGCTGGACCGCGACGGCCGCTGAGCGTCAGAACAGGTGGCCCAGCAGGTCCACCTCGCCCGGAGGCCAGGCTTGCGGCCCGGTCGCCTTCACCATCAGGGCGCCGGTATCGGTGGCCCGGGCGATCCCCAGCGTGGTGTGCTCGTGGATCTTCACCCAGGTGCAGGGGTTCGCGGCGCGCGCCCAGCCGTTCCTGGCGTAGACCCGGTCATCGTCGGCGAAGAGGATCACGAAGTCCATCCCGCAGGCCCGCGCGAACTCCGTCAGGTCCGCCAGCAGCCTGCCCGCCAGGCCGCGTGAGCGCCCGCTCTGCGTCACGCACAGGTCGACCACGCCAAAGGTCCGCAGGACGGTGCCGCCGACCCGGATCACCCTCAGCTCCACGCCCATCTGGGCCTCCAGCTCGCCGCCCGTCGTCGCGAGGTAACGGAAATGCGGCGGGAGCTTGAAGTAGCTCCGGCTGGGATATCCGGGGAAGCACGCCTGCAGCAGCGCCTGCACCTGCTGCCTGAGTTCCGGGCCGATCTCGGCTTCCGCGACCCGGGAAACCGCCGCCGGCCCGCTGCTGTCCTGCGCCTGGGCCATCTCCCGGACTCTACCGGCGCCGGGCCGCAGCCAGCCTCGGCACGCCGGCGTGGTGACCGCGCCCCCGGTACGCTGCCGGTATCGGGGACGGACCGCGCGGGGAGGCGGGATGACAGGCGATCTGGCCGAGCGGGTCAGGGCGATCTGCCTGGCGCTGCCCGAGGTGACCGAGCGGCCCAGCCACGGCGCGCCGACCTGGTTCGCCGGGGGCAAGGGCGCGTTCGTGACGCTGTGGGCGCAGGGTCACCACGCCCATGATTTCCCCCACCTGTGGTGTGCGGGAGCGCCGGGGGCGCAGCAGGAACTGACCATGTCCGAGCCGGCCCGGTTCTTCCGGCCGCCCTATGTGGGCGGCCGGGGGTGGATCGGCGTCCGGCTCGACCGGGAGCTGGACTGGGCGGAGATCGCCGAGCTGTGCCAGGACGCCTACCGGGCCGTCGCCCCCGCCCGGCTGGCCGCCCTCCTCGACGGCTAAGTGCTGCGCACCTGGACGCTGGTGACGGGGACGATCTCCGCGGAGACGAGCTGGCCGCCCTGGACGTCGAGGACACCGAGGGTGCCCCGGGGCTGGCGGCGGCGGTCCGTGGGCGAACCGGGATTGAAGATCCGCTGCCCGTTCTCGGTGCTGTCGAGCGGGATGTGCGAGTGGCCGAAGACGACCAGCTGCGCGGCGGGGAACCGGCGGCGCATCCGCGCGGGGCGCCCGGAGGCCGGCCCGGAGTCATGGATCATGGCCACCCGGAGCCCGCCGAGGTCCAGTTCCACCGTGTCCGGGGCGCCCCAGGCGGTGACGTCCGGGCCGTCGTTGTTGCCCCGGACCGCGCGGACCGGGGCGTAGCCGGCCAGCTCGTCCAGCACGCCCGCGGTGCACACGTCGCCCGCGTGCAGGATGAGGTCCGCGCCGCGTAGCTGCTCCGCGACCGCCGGCGGGCAGGTTCGCCAGCGGCGCGGCGCGTGCGTGTCGGACAGCACGATGACCTTCACGGGCCCATCCTGCCCGGTGCCGCGCCCCCCGGACCCCGGCTCTGGATGAGCCGGGGTCCGGGGGGCGCCGGCGGCTACCCCGGAGCGAGGCCGAGCTGGGCCATGAGTTCCGCCTGATCGAAGTACAGGTGCGAACTGGTGATCTTGCCGTTGTCGGCCTCATAGATGGCGCAGAATGGCGCGTCCAGGGTCCGGCCGGTGGGCGCGATCTCGCCGGCGGGCGTGCGCAGGGTGCCGGTATGCGTGCCGGTGAACCGCCCCTCATGGACCCCGCCCCGGTCGTCGGCGTGGATGGTGACGATCTCCAGCCGGTTGTCCGGGAAGGCCTCGTGCCACATGGCCCAGATCGTCCTGGCGGCCTCCTCCCCGGACATGTTCACCCCGCCGGGCGCGCGCAGCTCCAGCCGGCGCAGGTCCGCGAGGGCCATCCAGGCCGCCTGGTCCCGCGCGTTCCACAGCTCGATGTCGCGCTCGATGAGGCTCCGGGTGTCTCCCTCGCGCACCGACGAGAACTCCAGCGTGAACTCCTCGACCATCCGGACCTGGGTGTGCGTCACCGCGGCCAGGTCGGCGCGCAGGCTGGCCACCCCGGACCGGCCGGCTGCCATGGCCGCCATGTCCTGCCACGCGGTCACCACGAGGCAGTGCCCGGTCTCCCGGTCGGCCAGGAACTGCGTACTGCACAGGCCCGGCATCTGCATCAGCGCGGGCACACCCGTGTTCCGGAACTCCGCGATGGCCGCGTCCAGGTGGGCCGGGTCGGCGTCGATCCGGGTCAGCCGGGCCGCGGCTCCGGGGCCCGGGCGGCTGCGCCGCGCGAAGAGCGCCACCTCAAAGTTCTCGACCGTCACGGTGCCCTTGAGCAGTTCGGTCAGCTCCTTGCGGGGGACCTCGACGGCCTGCTCGCTCGCGGCCAGCGCGTCCGCCGTGTCCCAGTAGGACGCGATCACGCAGACTCCCAGGTCGGCGTGGGTAAGGACGGCTATCCCCCGGTTGCCGGGCTGGGCTTCCACATGCGGGCGGACACTCGCCTCGAGGTAGCGGGTCGCCTCGTCCAGCCGGGCCGGGTCGCCGGCCAGCATGTTCATCCGGACGTGCATGATTGTCTCCTTGTCCGCCTTTCCCGGCGGTCAGGTATCCGCGCCCGGCGGTGTGGCCGCATCCGCGATCGGTGCGGTCGCTGGCAGCGATGCGCTCTCGGCGCGTAAACCCGGCCAGCAGGAACGACACGTCGTCGTCGCTAGCGCTGGTGTGAACCCCCCGTCCACGCCGCGCCACGCCTGGTCCCCATCGGGGCTCCGCGCCCCCTGCCGCCCCGGGACCGATGTGCGCGGTTCGTCCCAGTCAAACACCGGCGCGCCGGAGGGGCAAGGGTGCCGCGGGCCGTCCGCGGCCGTCCGCGGCCGTCCCCGGGCGCGGGCCGGGCTGCTACTTGAACGTGTTCAAAATTACCTTTACGCCACCGCGGGGCCGGGGCATACTTGAACACGTTCAACTCATCCGAGTCCCGACCCCCGGGGAGGCGCGATGGGCGCCGCTATCACGTACACCCTCTACCTGGTCATCAGCGTCAGCCTGACCATCGCGGCGGGCCTGGCCCTGTCCCGCAGCGGCCGGGTCTTCCTGCGGGACGTGTTCGGCGGCGACGAGGCGCTCGCCGGGGCGGTCAGCCGGCTCCTGGTGGTCGGCTTCTACCTGCTCACGCTGGGGTTCGTGGTGCTGGCCATGCAGCCCGGCGGGCCGATCACCAGCGTCCGGCAGGCAGCGGGGGTGCTGTCCGTGAAGATCGGCGAGGTGCTGCTGGTCCTGGGCGTACTGCACCTGATGAACCTGGTCATCTTCCGCCGGATCCGGCGCCGCCCGGCGGCCGCCCCGGCCGGGGCGCGGCGGCGCGAACCGCAGCCGCCGCAGCCGCTGCGGCGCAGCCCGCTGGCCGACACCCCGCCGCGCGACCCCCAGGACGTACATTGACCTCTGTGGCCGAGCTTGAGCTGACTCCCCGCGCCGAGCAGACCCGGGCGGCGATCGTCACGGCGGCCCTGCGGCTGTTCCGGGAGAACGGGTACGAGGCGACCACCATGCGGGCCATCGCCCGGGAGGCCGACGTCTCGACCGGCAACGCCTACTACTACTTCAGCTCCAAGGAAGAACTGGTCCAGCAGTTCTACGTGAGCAACCAGGCTGATCACCTGGCCGCCTGCCGCGAGGTGCTGGACCGGGAGGGCGACTTCGCGGCGCGCCTGCACGGCACGCTGCGGGCGCTGATCGACGTCTCGGCGCCCTATCACGAGTTCGCGGCCCGGTTCTTCAAGTACGCGGCCGAGCCGAGCAGCCCGCTGAGCCCGTTCAGCAAGGAGTCGAGCACGGCCCGGGACGCGGCGCTCGCGATGTACGGCGAGCTGATCGACGGCTCGGCCATGAAGATCGACCGGGAGCTGCGCGCCCAGCTGCCGGAGCTGCTGTGGCTGTACTCGCTCGGCGTGATCCTGTACTGGGTGCACGACACCTCACCAGGCTGCGCGAAGACGTATTACCTGATCGACCGCACCGTCCCGCTGGCCGCCCGGCTGGTGGCGCTGTGCCGGATCCGGCTGCTGCGCAGCACCATGCGCGACCTCATCACGGTCATCGAGGACATCCGCAGCTGACCGGCCCGGCGCGCGCGGCGCGCACCGCGACCCGGCCGCGGGCGGCGGTTATGGTGGCGCCATGGCCGATCGCAAGGAGATCATCGAGGTGGCCGGGCACGAGGTGGCCATCTCCAACCCGGGCAAGGTCTTTTTCCCGCGGACCGGGCACACCAAGCTTGACCTGGTCCGGTACTACCTCAGCGTGGCGGGCGGGGCCATGGCCGGTGTCGCGGGACGGCCCATGGTGCTCAAGCGCTTCGTGAACGGGGCCGAGGGCGAGGCGTTCTTCCAGAAGCGGGCCCCGGAATCCCGGCCCCCCTGGATCGACACGGTGGAGCTTCGCTTCCCGTCCGGGCGCAGCGCCGTCGAGGTCGTCCCGCGCGACGCCGCCACCCTGGCCTGGGCGGTCAACCTGGGCTGCATCGACCTCAACCCGCACCCGGTCCGGGCCGGCGACCTGGAGCACCCCGACGAGCTCCGGGTCGACCTGGACCCGGTGCCGGGCGTGGAATGGCCGCAGATCCTCCAGGTGGCCCTGGTCGCCCGGACGGTACTGGACGACTTCGGGCTGGCCGGCTGGCCCAAGACGTCCGGGTCCCGCGGCTTCCACGTCTACGCCCGGATCGAGCGCCGCTGGGACTTCGCGCAGGTCCGCCGGGCGGCCGTGGCCCTGGCCCGCGAGGTGGAGCGCCGGGCACCGGAGCTGGCCACCGCCAAGTGGTGGAAAGAGGAACGGCACGGCGTGTTCGTGGACTACAACCAGAACGCGAAGGACCGCACCGTGGCCTCGGCCTACTCGGTGCGGCCCACCCCGGACGCCCGGGTCTCGACGCCCCTGGACCTGGGACGAGGTCGCCGGCTGCCACCCGGAGGCGTTCACCATAGACACCGTGCCGGAGCGGTTCGCCCGGCTCGGTGACCCGTGGCACGGCATGGACGAGGCGGCCGGGTCGCTGGAGCCGCTGCTGAGCCTGGCCGAGCAGGACGAGGCGGCCGGCCTGCCGGACGCCCCGTGGCCGCCGCACTATGACAAGCAGGCCGGGGAGCCGCCGCGGGTCCAGCCGTCGAAGCGCCGGCCCGCGGCCGCCGGGGCGGGGAAGACCCCGGCCCGCGGCGGGACGTCCGCCGGTCCCCGCCCGCCGGAAAGCACCGCGGATGGCCAGGAGGCGCAGCCGCCGGCCCGCAGGCCAGCCGCCGATATCCAGCCCACCGGGCGGCGCCGGTCCACGATGCCGCTGATCGAGGTGGCCCGCGCCGCCACCAAGGACGAGGCCCTGGCCGGGCTGGACCGCTGGAAGGAACGGCACGCCGCGGTCTGGCCCTACCTGGAGCCGGCCGACGTGCTGGTTGACTCGATGCGCGGGCGCAGCTCGACCTGGACCCGGATCCGGCTGAACCTGCGGCACGTGCCGGAGGCGGAGCGGCCGCCGCAGGAGGAACTCGACGTTGACTACGACCCCTGGGCCCGGGGCGGCGGCCGCCCGGGTGGATAGCGCGGCCGCCGAGGCCCACGTCCGGCTGCTGGCCGAGCGCCAGCTGCGCCGCGCGGCGGCCGCCCCGCGCTACCTGTGGCTGGACGAGGACTTCAAGGAGGGCGGGGAACCGCCCGAGGAGGAAGGGCTCCTGCGGGTCAGGGCCGTGCTGAGCGCGCTCCTCAAGGTGGGCGCGCTCAGCGATGACGTGGCCCGCTATCTACTCGGCCAGTTCTCCGCGGCGCTGGCCGTGCGCGGGATGTGCATGCCCCAAGCCCTGCTCAGCGGGGTCGAGCCCGCCCGGGGCGGACCCATGGCAGGCGGGCGCCCCGGGTCCCGGCAAGAGCCGTCCGTGGCCAGCCCGCCGGCTGCAGCGCCGGCCGGCAGCTACCGGGCCATCCCCATCGGCAGGGCCGTCCCCGCCGAGCAGGACGGCCATCCAGGGCAGGTATACCTGCAGGCCATGGTGCTGGCACCGGGCCGGGCCGCCATAATGACCAGCTTCGTCAGCTCGTGGCGGGGCATAGCCGGGCCGCCCGCCGGCAGCGGCAGCGGCAGCGCAGTCACCCGCATTTCCGCCCTTCGGCGACTCCGGGCTCACCGATGACCAGGGCCGCTCCTACCGGCTGACGTTCGAGACCGGCGAGGCCGGCTGGCACGAGAACGGCGTGCTCGATCTCTCCCCCGTTCCTCCCTCCGCGACGCGATGGCTGGACATGCCCATCGGCCGGGGGCAGTCCATCCGGATCGACCTGGGTGAGCAGGCACCGCCGCCGGGCCGCGCGGAGCCCCGCGCGGCCCTGGCTCCCGGCGAGCACCTGCTCGACGCGGTAGCAGAAACGATGCTCGGCGGTGGCCCGATGGCAGGCATCGAGGCCACGCAACTGGCTGGCAGCCTGGCCGAGGTGGCAGCCGCCCTGGAGGCGGTCGGCGCATTGCCCCGGGACAGCCTGGCGGCGGCCCGGCTGGCTCGGGTGTGCCAGCAGCGCGCCATCGAAGTCCGCGGCCGGCTGGCCGACCGGGCCCGGGACGCCGACTTTCCTGTCTCGTGGGCCAGCGTGCTGAGCCAGCCCCGGCGGCAAGAGGGGCGGCGTGGTGTTGCTCCGGCCGCGGCCGTGCTCCCGGAGACCGACGGGGCCCGCTTCGTGCTGGCCGGGCTGGTGTCCTGGGAAATTCACGCGACCGTGCCTGTATTCGCCTGGGGCTGGGAGCCGCGGTCCCGTGCCTTCCGGCTCGGGCAGCCCTTTTCCTGGTGGGCCCGCGACAACACCGGGCGCTGGCATATAGGCCGGTGCACGCCCTTCAACGCGGCCGCCGGGACCTTCAACCTGGAGTTCTCCCCGCCAGTTCATCCTGAGGCCACATCGCTGGACATCATCCTCACCGGCCGGTCCAGCCGGGTCACCGCGACCGTTCCGCTGGCCTGGACACCGGTGGCCGAACCTAGAGATCAAGATATATCGTATTAGCCTGCTCACGATGCGGCCCCGGAGGTGGGCATGACGGCGGCAGCGGACCGCGCCGAGACCTACCTGCGGCTGATGGCCGAGGCCGAGGTGCGCCGCGCGCTGGCCTACCCGCGCTCCGAGCCGCCCCGGCCGCCCGGGCTGCCCCCAGCCGCGCAGTCCGCGGTCCGGCTGTCCCGGCCGGTGCTCGCCCCGCTGCTGCCACCGGTCTTGGCGGCGGCCCGCATGTCGGTATCGCGGCTGGGGTCCTGGTGGCCGGCCGCCCGGACCGCCGCGTCGGCCGCCCGGACTGCCGCGTCTGCCGCCCGGACTGCCGCGTCTGCCGCGTCGGCGGCCCGGCAGACGCCCGTGGGCCGCGCCGCCGAGCCGGTGCTGTGGCGGGCGCTGCGGGTCCGCCAGGCCGTCCAGCCGCTCCTGCCCGGCCGCGTCCGGGCCAGGCCGCAGCCGGCGCTGGTGGCGCTGGACCGGGTCCGCCAGGTGGCCGGCACGCTGGTCTCGGCCGGCGTGCTCGGCGAAGCCGCGGCCCAGGAAGTGCTGCAGAGCCTGATGGACGCGCTCGTCCTGCGCGGCAAGCTCCGGGCCGGCACCCTGTACTGGCCCCCGGGCCTCGGCCCGGGGGGCTCGTGGGGCCCGGGCATCCCCTGGCCGGGGGCCGCCACCACCCGTCCAGTCCCGGCGGCTCCGGTGCGGGCGATACCGGTCGGGGCCACGCTGCCGCTCGGGCCGGACAGCAGCCTGGGCCCGGCCTGCCTGCTCGCCCTGGCCATGGGGCCGGGCCGGGCCGTCGTCACCGCCACGGCGCCCTGGCCCGGGCCTGATGCCCGTCGCTGGCCCGCTCCGTGCTGGCCCGCTCCTTCCTGGCCCGCTCCGTCTGGCCTGGGCCAGCACGGGCCGCGGCCCCAGCGGCCGCTGCCGTTCGCGGACATCACCGCCACCGACGAGCACGGCGTGCGGTACAGCACCGACGACGCGGCCCGCGCGGCCCACGGCCACTGGTCCGTCGTCCTCGACCTGCTCCCGGTACCACCGCCCACGACCAGGTGGCTGGACATCGCCGGCCCGGGCAGCCCCCGCCCGGTCCGGATCGACCTGGCCGGCGCCCCGGGTCCTGCGGACGCGCCGCCCGCGGATCCCGGCGGATCCGCCGCCGGCCTGCCCGCCAGGCTGTGCCCGGCGGACAGGCCCCTGGACAGCCTGGCGGAGAGCTGGCTGGCCCAGGCCGCACACGGGCATCCGGCCGGCGAATCAGGCCTGGCCGGCCTGACCGACGCGGTTGACGCGCTCCAGGCCGTGGGCGGCCTGGACCCGGGCTCGGCCGCGCTCAGCCGGCTTGCCGCCCTGGCCGGGGAGCTGGGGATCGGGTTCCCGGCCGCCCTGCGTCCCCTCGTCCGCCCCGTGCAGCTTCCGGAGGCGTGGGTGAGCGTGCTGGAGAATCGCGGGGCGGCCGACGGGCCGGAGCAGGGTGCGGCGGTGACCGCGGTCCTGCCGGAGATCGACGGCGCCCGGTTCGCCGTCGCGGGCCTGGATTCGATGGCTGTCTCAGCCACCCTGCACGCCGTGGGCTGGGGCTGGCCGCCGCGTCCGCTGCCCGGCCTGGGCCATCCGCGCTATTCGTGGTGGGCGCGAGACGATCAGGGCCGCTGGCATGCGGGCCGGACCAGCGGCGGCGGGAACCGGGGCGGGGTGGTGGACCTGCTGGTCGAGTTCGGCCCGGCGCTGCACCCGGACGCCCGGTCGCTGGACCTCATCGTGCGCGGCCCGTCGGGCCAGGCCGCGGTGACGCTGCCGCTGCGCTGGCTGGCGTCCCGGTGAGCGCGCAGGCCGCGGGCCCGGACCGGCCGCCGGGTGCCCCCGATCCGGGCGCGGGACCGGGCGGCACGGCGGCGGCCGAGACCTACCTGCGGCTGATCGCCGAGGCCGAACTGCGCCACCGCCCGCTCATCTCCGGCCCCGGGCCGCACCCGCACCGGGTCTGGCTGGCCGCGGCCACGCTGGCGGCGGCGGGCGTCATCGCCCCGGGCGTGGCCTGGCAGGTGACGAGTGAGTTCGAGACCTGCGCCGGGCTGCGCAGCGGGAATCCCGGGCCGGTCATCAGCAGCCTTCGCCAGCCGACCGGGGGACGCCCGCCCGGGACCAGCCCGGCGGGCGGCGAGCCGGATGTCCCGACGGTGGTCCAGGTCGGCGCGACGCTGCCGCTGCCCCCGGAGCAGGAAGGGTGGTACGGCGAGTTCTGCCTGCTCAGCCTGGCTCGCACGGACTCGCACGCCGCACTGACGGTAGCAGCCCGGTGGGCTGGGCAGACCCGGCGCGCGGCCGGGCCGCGTCCGGAGCACGCGCCCTACTACGAGGTCGGCGCGGTGGACGACCAGGGAGTCAGGTACCGGCTGTCGCTGTGGGACATGGGTGCCCACGGCGACCGGGAATGGTGGGACTGCCACCTGGGCCTGCACCCGGCGCCCGCGCCGGGGACCCGCTGGCTGGAGGTGGGCCCGGGCGCCCAGGGCCAGCGCGTGCGGATCGACCTGGCCGCGCCGCCCGGCCCGGCGCAGATCGTGACCGGGCAGGTTCCGCCCGCCAGCCCGGTGGCGCGGCTGGTCGGCCAGATAGGCGACGACCTGCTCGGCCTGGAATCCGCCGGGACGGGAGCCAGCGCCAGGCTGGAAGGCCGGGTGCGGCAGGTCATCCAGGACCTGATCGGGGCGGGCGCGCTACGGGCCGGCGACCCGGCCGTGCTCCGGCTGGCGGGCCTGGGCTGGCGGCTCGGCGTGGACCTGGGCCTCGGCGGCCCGGTCCCGGCCCGCGCGCTGCCTCCCGCCTGGGTCAGCCTGCTCGCCGACGGGCACGCGCACGACGGGCCGGACGCCGTCGCGCCGTTCACGGCCAGCCTGCCCGAGATCGGCGGGGCCCGGTTCGCGCTGGCCGGATTGCGGTCGGCCCGCGGCGGCGCGACACTGCACGTGATGGCGAGCGGCTGGAAGCCTGAGGGCCATGGCTGGCTGGTGCAGGGCACCAGGCCCGGCGATAGCCCGGTGGACCTGTCGCTGTCCTGGCGCGCTCGCGACTCCACCGGGCGCTGGCACGTGGTCAGCGGCATGAGCTGGGGCTCCGCCGCGCAGACGGGGGGAATGATCAAGATGTACCTGACTCCCCCGCTGCATCCGGCGGCGACGGCTCTCGACGTGATCGTCACCGGGGCCGCGAGCGAGATCCGGGCCACCGTGCCGCTGGCCTGGGCCGCGACGGGCGCGGGCCAGTGACGCCCTCGTGGTGGGCCGCGTTCCCGCCGGCCGAGGCCCGGATCCGGTGCGGCGCCGGGGAGCACGTGCTGCGCTGGGCCGGCGGCTGGCTGGACGCCGCGGACCATGACGACACCGAGGGCGAGCTGGTGCTCGCCGCGCTGGGCGGCGATCAGGCCGAGTGCGTGGCGGTGCTGGAGGCCTGGGGGGCGCACGCCGACGACCTGGATGTGCTGGCCCTGGGCCCCCGGTCCCCCGCCGACGAGCTCGCGGTGACCCCGGAGCTCGTGGATGAGCTGCGCACCGCGTTCGGGCCGCCCGCCCGGTCGGTGCCGATGAGGCCCGGACCGTCGCCCGGCCCGCCCGGCGGAGGGCCAGGCGGCCCGGGCGGGCCGGGCGCGGCCCCGGGCCCGCCCGGAGCCGCGCTGCCGGGAAGAGGGCCGAGGGCCTACGCGGTCCCGGTACCGGGGTCGCTGCGGGGTGGCCCGCGGCCGGGCGCGCGGCCCTGGCGGGGCAGGCCAGCACGGCGGCTGTCCCCCGAGCAGGAACGGGCCCGGGCCCGGCGGGCGGAATTGCTGTCCCTGTTCGCCCTGGGCCGTGACTTCCAGCAGCGCCTGTCCGCCCAGGTGGCATCGGCCTGGTCGGAGGGCGGGCGGGCCAGCACCGAGCGGGCCCGCGCCGGGCCAGCCCTGACCGCGGCGCTGACCGGGCGGCTGGCCCCCGCGGCCGGGCCATGGCTGGGCGTCGATCCCGACGCGGTCCGGGCCACCCTGCACGAGGGCCCGGGCTGGGGCCGCGTCGAGCGGGACGGGCCCGGGCTGCGCGCGGCGCTCCCGCTCGCCTGGCTGGCCCGGGTCTGGGCGCCGGGTTTCCCCGTCGTGGACGGCCATCTGGTCGTGGACGTGCTGGAAGTGAGCTGGCCGCAGGTGCGCGTGCTCGGGCTGCCGGCGCCGGGGGCAGAACCCGCCGTCCTGACCATCCGGCCGGACGGTGAACACTGGTCAAGGGCGGGCGGGGCAGGCTGAATCGAGCGCTGGGAGCGCAGATGGCTAACGATGGGCGGCGGCGGGCCGAAGGCCGAGGCAGCGAGCGCCAGGCCGCCGCGGTCGGCGCGCTGGGCGTGGCGGTCGCCGCGCGAGTCCCGGTGCTGCTGTGGGGCGCCCCGGGGACCGGCAAGACATCGGTCATCCGGGCCATGGCCGACGCCCTGGGCTGGCCGTGCGAGACCGTGATCGCCTCCATCCGCGAGCCCTCGGACTTCGCCGGGCTGCCGGTCGTCGTCGGGGACGGCGTGCGGTTCGCGCCCCCGGCGTGGGCCCGCCGCCTGGCTGAGGCCGGGCGGGGCCTGCTGTTCCTCGACGAGCTGTCCACCGCGCCGCCGGCCGTGCAGGCGGCACTGCTGCGGGTGGTGCTGGAGCGCGTGGTCGGCGACCTGGAACTGCCTCCCGAGGTAGCGGTGGTGGCGGCGGCCAACCCGCCCGAGCAGGCGGCCGACGGCTGGGACCTGTCCGCGCCGCTGGCCAACCGGCTCTGCCACCTGTCGTGGGAGGTGGACCCGCGGGCGGTGGCCGACGGGCTGGCCGGCGGCTGGGCCGCACCCCAGGTCCCGCAGCTGCCGGACGACTGGGGCGCCGAACTCGGCCTGGCGCTGGCCCTGGTGGCCGCGTTCCTGCACGTCCGCCCGGCTCTGGCCTGCGCACCGCCGTCCGACGCGGACGCGGCCGGGCGGGGCTGGCCCAGCCCGCGGACCTGGGAGATGGCCGCCCGGCTCTGGGCCGCCAGCGGTGCCGCCGGGTCGACCGAGGAGTCGAGGTCCGCTCTGGTCCGGGGCTCCGTGGGTGAGGGGGCCGGGGTGGAGTTCCTGGCCTGGGTGGCCGAGATGGACCTGCCCGACCCGGAGGCGGTCCTCGCGGACCCGGCCGGGTTCCTGCTCCCCTCCCGCGGCGACCGGGCCTACGCGGCCGTGGCGGCGGTCGCCGCCGTGGTGGCCGCCAACCCCACCCCGCAGCGCTGGGCCGCCGGGTGGCAGGTGCTCGGCCGGGCCGCGGAAACCGCGCCGGATGTCGCGGCGGTGGCCGCCCGCACGCTGGCCCGGTGCCGCCCTGAGGGCGCCGCACCCCCCGCGGAACTCCAGCTGTTCGCGCCCGTGCTGCGGGACGCGGGGCTGCTGCGCGGATGACCAGCCGCGGCGGGGGTGAGGTGCCGGGCCTGGCGGCCGGCCGGCTCTGGGCCGCCTCACACTTCCCCTACCTGGCCAGCGGGCTGTTCGGGGCGCAGGTGCTGGCCAAGCCCGGGATCGGCACGGTGGCGGTGGACGAGGGGTGGCGGCTGCACGCCGACCCGGAGCTCGCCGCGGCCTGGACCCCGGCCGAGCTGGGCAGCGTGCTCGTGCACCACGTGTCCCACCTGCTGCGGGCGCACGGGGAGCGGGCCCAGGCGGCGGGGATCACCCCGGACGACGCCCCGGCCTGGGTCCGCGGCGCGGACGCGGAGATCAACGATGACCTGGTCCCGGCCGGGCTGGTGCTGCCGGGCCGGCCGGTACTGCCCGGCCACCTGGGCGCCGCGGATGGCCTGCTCGCCGAGCAGTACTTCGCGGCGGGCCGCGACGGCGGGGACACCGCGGCCGGGCCAGGCGGCGGCGACTCCGTGGCCGAGGGCTGGGATCTGGACTGCGGCAGCGGTGCGGACGGCTGGGGGCGGGACTGGGACGCCGCCGGGCCGCCGGGCCTGTCGGCCTGGCAGGCCCGGCTGCTGTCCCGGCAGGTGGCCCAGGACTGCCTCCGGCACGCGCGGGAGGCCGGGAACGTGCCCGCCGGCCTGCTGCGCTGGGCGGAGCAGACCCTGCAGCCCGCGGTGGACTGGCGGCGGGTGCTGGCCGCGGAACTGCGCCGGGCCGTGGCCGACGCAGCCGGGGCGGTGGACTACTCCTACCGGCGGCCCTCTCGCCGCGCCTCGGTGGCCGGCGCGGTCGTGCTGCCCGCGCTGCGGCGGCCGGTGCCCGAGGTCGCGGTGGTCTGCGACACCTCCGGCAGCATGACCGAGGACCTGCTCGCCGCGGCGCTGGCCGAGGTGGAGGGGCTGCTGCGGTCGCTGGGCATGGCCCGGCAGGTCCGCGTGCTGGCCTGCGACACCGCGGTGGGCCCGGTCCGCCGGGTCACGTCGGCCCGGCAGGTGGAACTGGTCGGCGGCGGCGGGACCGACATGGGCGCCGGGATCGACGCCGCCGCGGCGCTGCGGCCCCGGCCAGCCGTGACCGTCGTGCTGACCGACGGGTTCACCCCGTGGCCGGACCGGCCGCCGCGGGGCACCCGGGTGGTGGTGGCCCTGCTCGGCGACGACGCGCCGGACGGGCCGCAGTGGGCGCGGGCCATCCGGGTGCCGTCGGCGGCCGCCTGACCCGCTGGCCACCCGGCCTAGCCTGGCCGGTGCCGGGCGCTTCCCGCCGCCGCGTGCGCGGCCCGCGCCGGGCCCGCCGCCCGGGCCGGGGCCGCGGGCGGCGTCAGCACCGTGAGCACGGCCGTGGCAGCCAGCACCGCGGCCAGCCCGTAACACTCCAGCCTGGTCGCCCGGGCTGGCCCTCCGCTCACGGCAGGCCCCGGCCCGCTACCCACGGCCGGCGACGGCGGCACTCTCCCGAGCCAGGCGCGGCCGGCGATCGCCGCCGCGGCCACGGCCGCGACGAGCACCGCCTTGATGATCACCATGATCCCGTAGCCGGTGCTCAGCAGCGAGCCCAGCGGGACCAGGACCAGCGCGGTGACCACGCCGGTGAGCACGACCACGGCGAACAGCCACACCGCCGCGTTGGCGTACAGCCGGACCAGCCCCCGCATGGCCGGCGGATCGTGCCGCCACGCGAGCGCGGCGCGCAGCGTGTAGACCAGCATCCCGGCCCACATCAGCGCGGGCAGCACGTGCACCAGGCTGAGCAGGGCGCCGCCGACCGGGACGATGCCCTCCGGGTGCGCCCGGATCGCCTCGGCGAGGACCACCCCGAGCAGCGGCAGCACGCTCAGCCCCGGCTGGCGCAGCCGCAGGGCCACCGCCGCCAGCGCGAACCCGGCGCACTCGATGCCCGTGAGCCAGCCCTGGCCGGTGGTCAGCAGCGACGCCACAGCCGGGTGGGCCGGGAGGGTCAGCAGCGCGCGGAGGCTGAAGATCACGATGGTCAGCCCGGCCGTCGCGGCCAGGCCCAGCAGCGAGGAGCGGAGCGCCCACGGCGGCGGCAGCGGCGCGGGGGCGGTCCCCTTGTACTGGCGGGCCAGTCCCCGGCCGGCCAGGCCGCCCAGGGCACCCGCCAGCCCGGCGAGCATGAGCCAGCGCAGCACGGCGATGAGGCAGGCGGCGGTGATGGCGGCCACGGTCAGGCGGCCCGGGCCGCGGGCGTCGGGGACACGGCGTTACGGGGCACGCGCCACATCATGGCACCCCGCGGGCCCGGCGTGATCAGCGGGCAAGGACCCGGGTCAGGGCGCGGGCGGCGCGAACCACGGATGGTCGGTCGCGAACAGGTACCGGTCGGCGATGTGGTTCAGCACCCGCCGGGCCTGCTGGAAGCGGCCCGCCACGTCCGCCACGACGTCCAGCCGCGCGGTGCGCACCGGCGCCAGGTGATGGGCGGCCCGGTACCAGCGGGCGCCGAGCTGCTCGAGCAGCTCGATGGCAGGGACCGTGGCCAGCCGCTCCTGCTCGGCGGCCGGCACCTGGGCCGCACGGAGCAGCCGCGCGACGCTGGACGGCCCGACCCCGTACAGGGTGGCGTAGTCCGGGAAGACCCCGGCCAGGAACAGGGACACGTCACCCAGCCGGCGGTACACCCCGGGCCGCTCGGCGTCGGGCACCCCGTCCAGCAGCCCGGCCAGCCGGACCGGGTCCAGCTCGCTGAACCGCCGGGTCCGGGTCCGGCCGCCGCCGCGGACCCGGTAGCGGCCGCTGGCCACCCGGGTGAACGAGGCCAGCAGCTCGGCCAGGAACAGCTTGCGCTCGGGAGAGCCGAGGAATTCGCGCAGCGCGGGCGCGTCGAACAGCGGGATCCGCTGCCGGGGCCCGGTCCGCTCGGCGACGTGCCCCATGGACTGCAGCTCGGTGGCGGACCGGTGCACCGCGACCGCGAACGTGAGGAACGGTGACACCGGGACGGCCTGGCCCGGCCGGGGCGGCGCGCCGGGGTCCGCCCAGCCGAAGACCGCGTCGAACACGCGCGGGTCGCCGAGCAGCTCAGGGATGGCGGCGGGGTCGCGGCGCAGCCAGCCGGCGTCCGCGTCCGCCGGGAGGACGGGGACCGCGCCGGGCGGGCCGCCCGGGGCCGGGGCCCCGGCCGCCGACGCCAGCAGCGTGAGGTCGGTGTCGGTCAGGTGCGCCGCGTACTCACTGCCAACCACAGCACCATCCATGACATCACGTTACTCCGCGCTGGGCTGGAGGCCAGGGCCCGCGCGGGCGCCCGGCGGGGCGGGGCCCGCGCGGGCCCCGCCCCGCCGGGCCCGGCTCAGCCGACCGCGGTCCCGCCGCTGAGCACCGCCAGGGTCACGATCTGCAGGAACCCGGCGCCAGTGCCCGGGGCCGCGCTGGTCATGTCCAGCCTGACCTGGCTGCTGCGGACCGCGTCGAAGGTGAGCGTGGTCGGCTGGTCCGAGGCCGTGGCCCGGGTGATGGCCAGGTTCCGCACCGGGACGAAACGCGTCCCGTCCCAGTACGACACGGTGATCGCGGCGGGCTGGGCCAGCGTGGCGCTGATCGTGAACGAGGCCTGGACCGAGTCGAAGGACTGCGGGGACGGCCAGGAGACCGACACCCAGTCGGCCGCGTTGGACACGCTCACCGCGCGCAGGTTCGCGGTGGCCGCCTTGTCGTAGTAGTTCGACCAGCCGGTCGTGGGGTCGCCGTCGAGCATGGCCGCCGGGATCGTGGCCGGCGAACCCGAGTAGCTGGCGTCGGCCGTGGCCCCGCCGCTCCCCGCGGAGGCCGCGCGGGCCAGCAGGACCGCGGGCCCGGCCGGGAGCGCGGAACGGGCCGCGGTGCCAGCCAGGGCGCCGGCCGCGCCGCCCGCCGGGGCCGGCACCGCCGTGAGCGTGGCCCGGGCGCCCGCCAGCCCGGCCGACGCCGCGGTGACCGTGATCGCGCCCGGCTGGCCGGACGAGCGGATGATCACCAGCGCCCGGCCGCCGAAGGCCGGGACCGAGGACAGCCGGTAGCTCTGCGCGTTCTCCTGCTGGCCGTTGTCCACCCCGTCCAGCACGGCGGGGCCGGACAGCCCGAACTGGATCAGGTTGCTCGCCCCCGGCACCACGACGCCATCGGAGTCGGCGACCTGCACGGCCAGGAAGGCCAGCGAGGTCCCGTCGGCGCTGATGACCCGCCGGTCCGGGGTGAGGGTGAGCGCGTGCGGCGGCCCGGCGGTGCGGATCTCATCGCGGGCCACCTCCCGGCCGCCCGCCCGGGCGACGGCGGTGAGGGTGCCCGGCTCGAACGGCACCGCCCAGGTCAGGTGCAGCTTGCCCGTGCTGCCGTTGGGGCTGGTATAGCTCCCGGACGGATAGTTGTAGTCGTCGCCGGTGGGCTCGGTGGTCTCCAGGTATTTGCGCCCGTCGGTGGTCACCTTCTGGTCGAAGGATTTAACCCCGAGCGAGGTTCCGTTGCGGAAAAGCTCGACGGTGGCCACGTTCGCGTAGACCCAGACGGAGACAGGCTGGCCGGGCGGGTGGCTGGTCCAGTCCATCGGCACGATGTGCACCATCGGTTCCGTGGTCCACTGGCTCCGGAACAGGTAGTAGGCGTCCTTGGCGAAGCCGGCCGTGTCCATCGCGCCGAAGAACGACGCCTTGACCGGGAACACGTCGTAGGGGGTCGGCTCGCCGATGTAGTCCTGCCCGGACCACAGGAAGCCGCCGTTCCAGAACTTGCGGTCCCGGTCCTTCTTCAGCTCGTACTCGCCGCTCATCGTCCAGGACGCCAGGTTGTTGTCGTAGGAGGAGGTGGCCCGCTTGCCCGGGGTGTAGTTCTCCCCCGTGTTCAGCAGCTGCGGGTCCTGGTACACGCCGCGGGTGGAGGTCTCCGAGCCCATCTCGGAGCAGAAGAAGAACTTGCCCGGGTACTTCGCGTGCAGGCCGTCCATGGACATGGCCGTGTTGTAGTTGACGCCGAGGCCGTCCAGTTCGGCCAGGATCAGGTCCTGGGGCGACCCGGTGGCGGGCACGCTGCGGTACTTGTCCGAGCCCATCACCACCGGCCGGGTGGTGTCGATCGACTTGATGTCCGCGACCAGCTGCCGGGCGATGCCCGGGCCGCGCGGACGATCCGGTGTCCGGGGTCTCGTTGCCGATCGACCACAGCACCACCGCGGGCGAGTTCTTCGCGGCGTTGACCATCTCCTTGATGTCGGTGTCGCCCCACTGGTCGAAGTACAGGTGGTAGTCGTAGGGCAGCTTCCCGGTGTGCCAGCAGTCGAACGCCTCGACCATCATCAGGATGCCCAGCTGCTCGCAGACCGCGATCAGTTCCGGGGCGGGCGGGTTGTGCGCGGTGCGCAGGGCGTTCACGCCCATGCTCTTCATCAGCCGCATCTGCCGGACCAGCGCGTCGTAGCGCACCGCCGACCCGACCGCGCCCTCGGTGGCGTGCAGGTCCACGCCCTGGATCTTCATGTACTGGCCGTTGAGCGAGAACCCGGCGGCCGGGTCGAACGCGGTGTACCGGATGCCGAACGGCGTGCTCACGCTGTCCGCCGGCGGCGCCGCCCGCGGACAGGTCGGTCCGCGCGGTGTACAGGTGCGGGTCGCTCGTGGACCACAGCGCCGGGTGGGTCACCTTGAGGCTGACCGTCGCGGCCTGGGTCTGCCCGGCCGGGACGCTGACCGCCGCCGTGCCGTGGGCCGCGGTCTTCCCGTCCGGGCCGGTGAGGGTGACCGCCACCTGCACCGGCGCCGCCGCGGTCCCGTCGTTCGCGACCTGCGGTGTCCACCTGGACGGTCGCGAAGCCCGAGCTGAGCGTGCCGGGCAGGCCCGGCGTGGTCACGAACGTGCCGTGCCGCGCGACGTGGACGGGGCCGGTGGTGACCAGGTAGACGTTGCGGAAGATGCCGTCGCCGGAGTACCAGCGGCTGCTCGGCTGCTGGTCCGCGCAGCTGACCGCGATCACGTCCTCGGTGACCCCGTCCGTGTGCACCAGGCCGGTCAGGTCGTAGCTGAAGCCGGTGTAGGCGTAGGGGTGGTTGCCGAGCAGCTTGCCGTTCAGGTACACGTTCGAGTTCCGGTACACGCCGTCGAACTCGATCGAGATCCGCTGGCCCGCGAGCGACTTCGGCAGCGTGAAGTGCTTGCGGTACCAGGCCAGGCCGCCGGGCAGGAACCCGGTGGAGCTGCTCGTGCTGGCGTTGTCCACCGGGGCCAGCTCGATGCTCCAGTCGTGCGGGACATCCAGCTGCCGCCAGCCGGAATCGTCGAAGCCGGGAGTCCTGGGCGTTCGCGTAGGCACCGCTCGGGTCGGTGATCCCGTAGGGGTTGACCAGGGCGAACTTCCAGCCCTGGCCGAAGTCCGTGACCCGGCTCGGGGCCGCCCGCGCGGTCAGCCGGGCCCGGGCGGCGGCGCTGGCGGACGGCGCGCCGAAACCGAGAACCGGGGCTAAGGCCGCGGCCCCCAGCCCGGCGCCCGCCCCGCGCAGCACCTGCCGCCGCGACGGGCTGGCGGCGGGCTGGCTGGCCTGGCGGCTGGCGGCTGGCTGGCGGCTGGCTAGCGGGAGGCTGGCTAGCGGCTGATTGGCTGGCGTGGTTGTCCTGGTTGGCGCCCATAACGTCCTCGTTTCGCCCGGTTCCACCTGGGTCATGGCGGTGCTCCCGCGGCGCCAGCGCTCATCCTGGTCACCACGGGTACACCAAGATCAAACACTTTCTGGTCCTGATTGAACGAGATCAACCAAATCGACACACATCATCCCGCCCTCGCACGGGATGTCAAGAGCCCCGGCCCCCGGCGCCCGCGGGCGGGCGGCCCGCTCGCCCGCCGGGACGTTCGTGGACGGGAATGGTCGCCCCCACGACCCAGAGCGTCCGCCGACCTCCGGGCCGCCTGCCCTCAGCGGCCTGCGTGGCTGGTGTTACGGGTGTGCCGTTAGGCCGGGCCTCCCGCGAACGTGATCAGACGATTGGTGTCGCTGGGACGACACCAATCGTCTGATCATCAACTGGCGGGCGCCACCACGCGGCCGGGCACCCGTCCTGACCCGGCCTATCCAGGAGCCTGCTTCGCCGGCCCGGGCATGAAAAATCCGGCGCACCGCAGGGAGCGGGGACCTGCGGTGCGCCGGAGGCCCAGCGGGCCAGCCGAGGCTCAGCGGCGGCCGGAGGCTCAGCGGGCCGGGGTCAGGCGGGCCGGAAGTCGAGCAGGAACTCCATGATCCCGTGGTTCTGCGTGGTGACGAACCCGGTGAACGAGGGGTTCGGAATGCCCCACTTCGAGAACAGTACCGGGATCGAGCCCTGGACCTCGATCGCATTTGCGGTCCGCTCAGCCTTGAGCGGGAAGGTCACCGACCGGGTCTGGCCGTGCAGCGTGAGGTTGCCGGTGGCGCTGTAGGTCTTGATCGTCCCTGCCGCGGGCAGCGGCGCCAGCGTGATCGGCCTGGTCAGCGCGAAGGTGCCGTCCGGATACGTGGCCACGTCCATGATCCGGCCGTCGAACTGCGAGTCCCGCTGGGCTGAGTCGGTGTGGATGGTGGCCATCTTGACCGTGAAGCTGGCCGTCTTCACCGTGGTGCCCTTGACGGTCATCTGGCCGCTCACCGAGCTGCTGCGGCCGACGGCCGTGTGCGACTGGCCGCCCAGGACCTCGTTGACCCGGTAGCCGACCCGCGAGCCGGAGCCCACCGCCCAGGTTCCGGCCACCGGGCCGGAACTGCCCTGGCTGGCCACGGCGCTGGCGCTCTGGGTGCCGGAGGAGGCGGGGCTCGCCTTGAGGCTGAGCGGCGCGGGACCGTTGCCCTCGATGAAGTGAAAGAAGACGAACGGCCCGGCCACCGCGAGCACGGCGACCACGACAACGGCCGCGATCACCCATCTCAGCCAGCGCCACGGGCCACGTGACGACACCATGGATGCCTCCTGTTTACGCTGGACTAGCGCTGACGAACGTGCTCACGCGGGGCCTGCGCCGCCCCAGCCGACGTGACAATCCTCCCGCAGCCTGCCGCCGCGCTGGGGTTTCTTTCTGAACGGACTCTGAATGGATCATGACCGTCATCACTGCGCCCGGGCGCGGAATCCGGCTGCGGGGCCGCCCGGGACCAGGTATGAGTGAGGCCATGCCTGGCTTCAGCCCGCCGACGTCCCGCGTCCGGCTGTCGTTCATCGGCGCCATCGAGGAATTCCGGGCCGAGGGGCGCGGCTCGGGCACGGACGACACCATGCTCGGCCGCGAGATCCGCGAGTTCGGGCTGGACTGGCAGGACGCGGAACGCTTTGAGGCGTACACCAGCTACCTGCGCGACCAGGCCCGGGAAGACGCGCCCCGGCGCCCCGGGTTCGTGCCGTCGACCACGCTGTGGTGGCTGGACGGGGACGAGTACCTGGGCCGGCTCGCCATCCGGCACCGGCTCACGCCGCGGCTCACCGACCTCGGCGGGCACATCGGCTACGACGTGCGGCCCTCGGCGCGCCGGCGGGGGCACGCCACGGCCATGCTGGCCGCCGCGCTGCCGCTGGCCCGCGGGCTGGGCATCGACCCGGCCCTGGTCACCTGCGATGAGTCCAACACGGGGTCACGGCTGGTGATCGAGGCCAACGGCGGCGTGCTCGAGGACAAGCGCGGCACCGAGCTGCGCTTCTGGGTGCCGACGTCCTGAGCCGGGCCCGGGCCGGGGCCCGGCCCGGCGGCCCGGCCCGCCGGCCCCGGTCAGCGCACCTGGGGCATGACCTCGGCGGCGATCAGCTCCAGATGGTCCAGATCATGCAGGTCCATCACCTGGAGGTACACCCGGGTGACGCCGATCCCGGCGAGCGTCCCGATCCGGTCCACGATCTCGTCGGGGGTGCCGACCAGACCGTCGGCGCGCTGGGCGGCCAGATCCCAGCCGATGGCCGCGGCCCGGCGGGCCAGCTCGGCTTCGTCCCGCCCGCAGCAGACCGTCTGCGCGGCCGAGTAGACGAGGGAGTCCGGGTCCCGGCCGGCTGCCTGGCACGCCTCGCGGACCCGGCCGAACGCGGCCCGGGTGTCCTCGGCGGTGGAGAACGGCACGTTGAACTCATCGGCGTACCGCGCGGCCAGCTGCGGAGTCCGGCGCGGCCCTTTGCCGCCGAGGAGGATGGGCGGGTGCGGGCGCTGGACGGGCTTGGGCAGCCCGGGTGAGTCGGTGACCGGGTAGAACTTCCCCGCGAACGAGAACCGCTCGCCGATAGGTGTCTGCCACAGGCCGGTGATGATCGCGAGCTGCTCTTCGAGCCGGTCGAACCGCTCGGCCAGGCCGGGGAACGGGATTCCGTAGGCCGCGTGCTCGGCCTGGAACCAGCCGGCCCCGAAGCCCAGCTCGACCCGGCCGTCGCTCATATCGTCCACCTGGGCCACCGAGATCGCGAGAGGCCCGGGGTAGCGGAACGTTACCGGGCTGACCAGCGTGCCCAGCTTGATCCGCGAGGTCTGGACGGCCAGGCCGGCCAGGGTCAGCCAGGCGTCCGTCGGGCCGGGCAGCCCGTCGCCGTCCCCCATGCTCAGATAGTGATCGGACCGGAAGAACGCGTCGAAGCCCAGCTCCTCGGTGGCCCGGGCCACCGCCAGCAGCCGGCTGTAGTCGGCGCCCTGCTGGGGTTCGGTCATGATCCGCAGTTGCATGGATCCATCCTCGCGCACAGGCTCGTTAACCACGGCAGGGGCCGGCCGCCTGGCCCGGTGACGTCCTCCCCCGGCCCGTGACGTCCGCCGGTTTCCGGCCGCCGCCGCAGTCAACCTCCGGGCCAGCTCTCTCGTACTTGGTTGACGACAGACTCGCTGGCGAGGCGGGGCGCGCCGGAGGCGTGTTCCCTCCGAGGCGGCGATGCGCGGGGGTCCGGGGGTCGCCCCCCGGACAAGCAAGGAGCTGAGGGCATGGCAGACGACCGGGCCGTCGCCGACCTGGAGTCGTTCCTGGCCGAGCGGGGCGAGCCGCTGCTGCGTACCGCGGTCCTGCTGGCCGGCAGCAAGGAGGCCGGCGAGGACCTGCTGCAGGCCGGGCTGGAGCGGCTGCTGCGGCACTGGCCCAGCATCGACGGCGATCCCGAGGGCTACCTGCGCCGCACGCTGTACAACCTGGCCGCGGACGGCTGGCGCCGCCAGCGGGCCTGGCGGTGGCGGCTGCGGCTGCTGCAGACCGAGACCGCGGCCTCGGTCGCGGACGGCACCACCGCGGTGGATGCGCGGGACGCCCTGATCCGGCTGCTGGTGCAGCTGCCGCCGCGGCAGCGGGCGGTCATCGTGGCCCGGTACTGGGAGCAGCTGACCGAGGCGGAGACGGCCGGGGTCCTGGGCTGCTCGGTCGGCTCGGTCAAGGCGTCCGCCTCGCGGGGGATGCACAGGCTGCGCGAGCTCAGCGGGACCGCGCCCGGCGCGGAGAACGATCTAGCGGAGGAGAAGGCACGATGAGCACCGAACTCGAGCAGCAGCTGCGCGGGGCGATGGAGCGGTTCACCAACGACGTGCGGCTCCCGCCGGGGCTGGCGGTCAAGGCGCACCGGCACCAGCAGAAGCGGCGGATGACGACGCGGGCCGCGGCCGCGGCCGGGACCGCGACCGCGGTGGCGGCGGCGGTGGCCGTGGCCGGAGCAGCAGGGGCCTTCGGCTCGGCCAGCCGCCCGCCCGTCCGGACCGCCTACACCGCCTACGTGATCTCCCACGTCGAGCACGCCCTGGCCGCCCCGCGCCTCGGCAACCTGGTCGAGGCGGACCGCACCGTGTACCCGCCCGGCAGCACCCTCCAGCCGTTCCCGTATGACCTGGTGGGTACCGCGGGCGGCGCTGGGGTCAGCTCACAGTGGGACGTCGGCTATGCGCTCCGCTGGATCTACCACGGTTCCATCAGGTTCTCCTCGTTCACGGCCAGCGGGCAGCGTGTCTTCGACTGGGGGGGCACCCCGGTGCGCGGAACCACCGCGGTCATCTACGGCAACAGCACCTGGTGGACCGCGCCGGCCCCGGGCGGCCAGGGCGGCGGGAGCGGGCCATCCAGTTGCATCCAGGGCCGCGTGATCGCCCTCACCGGAGGCGCGGGCAACGGCTGGCCGGCCTTCATCCGGTCCCAGCTGGCCTGCGGCGCGTATGCCGTGGCGGGCCGGCAGGTGATCGGCGGGGTGAACACCATCAAGATCACCGGGGCCTCCGGCCAGTTCATCTTCTGGGTGGACCCGGGGACGTACCTGCCCGTGCAGATGACCATGGGGCAGAAGCGGACCGAGTTCCACTGGCTCGCCCCCACCCGGGCCAACCTGGCCAGGCTGAAGATAACGGTGCCCGCGGGCTTCAAGCAGGTCCCGGCGCCCGCCGCGCCGGCGGCCCAGGCTCCCTGACCCCACCGGAGGCCGGCCCGGCCCGGCGGGTCCCGCAGCGGGACCCGCCGGGCCGCCGCCGTGACCTGGGGTTATCGTCAGAAAAAGACCGGCCCGCGCACCGGGAGGATCGGCGATGGCATCCCAGGCAGTCAGACATCCCGGGCTATATCGCCGGGACATGGGACCTCGACCCGGTGCATTCGACCATCGGCTTCGTGGCCCGTCATCTGATGGTCAGCAAGGTCCGGGGCCGGTTCACGCTCGTTCGAGGCCCAGATCGTGACCGCCCCGGACCCGCTGCAGTCCTCGGCGGCCGCCACCATCGACCTGTCCTCGGTGGACACCGGCAACGAGATGCGCGACAACGACCTGCGGTCGGGCAACTTCTTCGACGCCGCCCGCCATCCGGCGATGACCTACCGGTCCACGGGCATCCGGCCGGCGGCGAGTACGTTCCTGGTGGACGGGGAGCTCACCATCCGCGGGGTGACCCGGCCGATCACGCTGACCGTGGAGGTCAACGGGTTCGGGCCGGACCCCTACGGCGGCACCCGGGCCGGGTTCTCGGCCACCGGGGAGATGGGCCGGACCGAGTACGGGATCAGCTTCAACGCCCCGGTGCCCGGCGGCGGCGTGATGGTCAGCGAGAAGATCCAGATCGAGATCGAGGCCGAGGCCGTGCTCCGCACGGGGCGACAGCGCCTTAGCCCACCGCGCCTGGTCAGCGTGGCGACGCACTCCACGTGGTGGGTCATGGGGAACGCGTCGAAGGCGCGGAGCGCGCCGAGTTGCCAGCCGGCCGCGGCGAACACCGCGATGTCGCGGGCCAGCGTGGCCGGGTCGCAGGACACGTAGGCGACCCGGCGCAGCGCGGTGCCCGGCCGCAGCAGCAGGTCCAGCACCGGGCGGGCCGCGCCGGTCCGGGGCGGGTCGAGCACCGCCAGGCTGGCCTGGTCCCAGTCCGGCGTGCCCGAGCACCTCGGCCACGTCTCCGCGGTGCACCCGGGCCCAGGGGGTGTCCCGCAGGTTGTGCCGGGCGTCGCGGACCGCGGCCCGGTCGGACTCGATGCCGATCACCGCCCCGGCCGGCCCGACCGCCGGCGGCCAGCACGCCCGCGAACAGCCCGGCCCCGCAGTACAGGTCCAGCGCCACGTCCCCGGGCTGCGGGCGCGAGCACCTCCAGCGACCGCGCCGGCCAGCAGCGTCCGCCGCGGCCGGGTGGACCTGCCAGAACACGCCCGCGCTGACCCGCCAGGTCCGGCCGGCGGCGGTCCGGTGCAGGAACGGGCCGCCGCGCAGCGCGGTCAGGCCGCCGGCCGCTCCCCCGTCCACCAGGACGGGTCCCTCCACCTGCGCGGCCCACGCCGTCCGGTCGCCCGCCCGGCCGCCAGAATCCCGGCCGCCAGCGCCCCCAGCGCCGCTGGCGCGGCCTGCGGGGTGCCCGGCGGGCCGGCGCCGGTGCTGCGCCCGCGCCGGGGTCACCACGACGGCCTGCTCGCTCGGTGCCCGGCGAGGTCACGGCGGCCACCGACTCCGCGCCCGGCCAGCGGCCCCGGGTGACCCCGACCTCGTTGACCAGGGGGTGCGCGATCGGGCAGGTCCCGACGTCGATGATCTCGTGCGACCGGTGCCTGCGCAGCCCGGCCAGGCCGTCGGGCCGCACCGCGAAGCGGACCCGGGTCCGCCAGCCCAGGCCGTCCTCGTCGCCGGGCAGCGGCTCGACGGTCACCTCGCGGTCCAGGCCGGCGATCCGGCGCAGCTGCTGGCTGATGACCGCGGCCTTGAGCCGGCGCTGCGCGGCCAGGCTGGCGTGCTGCCAGTCGCATCCGCCGCAGCCGCCCGGCCGGGCGTGCGGGCACGGCGGGCTCGACCCGGTCCGGGCGAGGCCTCCAGGATCTCGATGGCCTCGGCCCGGGCGAACCTGGCGGTGACCTCGGTCACGCCGGGCCAGCACCCGCTCGCCGGGCAGCGCGTGCCGGACCAGGACGACCCGGCCGCCCGGCTCCCGGGCCACGCACCAGCCGCCCTGGGCGACCTCGCCGACCACGAGTTCCAGCGAGTCCCCGCCGGTCTGCCGGGCAGGTTCCACGCCGCACCTCATGTTCAGTCGGGTCGAGTATCCTGACCGGCCGTCTCGCCGGCTCAGGACAGGGAATACCGTTGGCGGGCCACTGTGAGCGTTATTCAGCCTGGCCGGTGCCGCCGGTGGCGCGCGGCGGCAGCGGTGTTTGCTTGAATAACGCGAGCTCTGGACAGGCACTGTACTCACGCAAGGGGCCGACCGTGCACATTGTGATCATGGGATGCGGGCGGGTCGGTTCGACCCTGGCCCACATCCTCGAGGACCAGGGCCACTCGGTCGCCGTCATCGACCAGGACCGGGACGCGTTCCGCAAGCTGGGCTCGCCGTTCAAGGGCAAGAAGGTGACCGGCATCGGTTTCGACCAGAATGTGCTGATCGAGGCCGGTATCGAGCAAGCGGACGCGTTCGCGGCGGTGAGCAGCGGCGACAACTCGAACGTGATCGCGGCCCGGGTGGCCCGGGAGTCGTTCGGCGTGAAGCGGGTCGCGGCGCGCATCTACGACCCGCGGCGGGCCGAGGTGTACCAGCGGCTCGGCATCCCGACCGTGGCGACCGTCCGCTGGACCGCCGACCAGATGCTGCGCCGCCTGCTGCCCGAAGGCAGCGAGCCGCTGTGGCGCGACCCGACCGGCGCGGTGGTGCTGGCCGAGGTCGCGTACGCGGCCGACTGGGTGGGCGAGAAGACCAGCGCGCTGGAGGAGGCGGCCCGGGCCCGGGTCGCGTTCCTGTCCCGGCTCGGCGAGGTGGTGCTGCCCGGCCCGGGCACCGTCTTGCAGGAGGGCGACGTGCTGCACGTGATCGCCCTGGAGGAAGATCTGGAACGGATCTCGGCCGCGCTGTCCGCGCGGGCGCCCGGTGGCAAGGCCAAGGGAGGCCGCTGATGCGCGTCGCCATCGCGGGAGCGGGTGCGGTGGGCCGCTCCATCGCCGCCGAACTGCTGGACAACGGGCACGAGGTCCTGCTGATCGACAAGAACCCGCGGTCCATCGCGGTGGACAGCGTGCCGCGCGCCGAATGGCTGCTCGCCGACGCGTGCGAGATCGCCTCGCTCGACGAGGCGTCCCTGGAACGGTGCAACGTGGTGATCGCCGCGACCGGCGACGACAAGGCCAACCTGGTGGTCTCGCTGCTGGCCAAGACCGAGTACGGGGTGCCCAGGGTGGTGGCCCGGATCAACCACCCGAACAACGAGTGGCTGTTCAACGAGTCGTGGGGGGTGGACGTCGCGGTGTCCACCCCGCGGCTGCATGTCGGCCCTGGTCGAGGAGGCGGTCAGCGTCGGTGACCTGGTCCGGCTGATGACCTTCCGGCAGAGCGACGCCAGCCTGGTCGAGCTGACCATGCCGGACGACGCGCCGCTGGCCGGCCAGCGGATCGGGGACATCGACTGGCCCGCCGACACCGCGCTCGTCGCCATCCTGCGGGACGGCCGGGTGATCGTGCCGGCCAAGGACGACCCGCTGGAGACCGGCGACGAGCTGCTGTTCGTGACCAGCGAGGACGTGGAGGACGAGCTGGCCACCCTGCTGTCCGGCGGCCACCGCCACGACGCCGTGTAAGCCGGGGCGCTGCCCCGGGTGTCATCGGGTCTCGGTGATCTCCGGGCCGCGCTCGAACGGGTTGAGCGGCTCGCTGAACGGCTGCTCCCCGGCGGCGGCCATCTGCTCCTCCATGGCCTGGCGGGCCTCCTCGGGCAGCGTGATCTCCAGCAGGTCGCGGGGCGGCACCGGGTGGTCACCGCGGACCACGACCAGGCCGGCGAAGATCTCCTCGAACGGGCGCGGCCGCCGCCGGGCGCTCCGCCGCGGCCCCGGTGATGACCCCGCGCAGGAACCAGCGCGGCCCGTCCACGCCCAGGAAGCGGACCGGCTGCAGCCCGCTCTGGCCGAGCGACGGCTCCGCCGGGCACCCGGGCGTGCAGTTCGGTGCCGAACGGGCCGTCGGCCTCCTCGGCCTGCTGCCGCCTGCCTCGGCCACCGCGGTGGCGATCTCCTGCCGCACGTCGTCCCACAGCCCGTCGCTCTTCGGCGCGGCGAACGCCTGGAGCTGGAGCGAGCTGTCGCCGCTGCACCACCGCGATCAGCGGGCCCTGGTCGTCGGCGATGTTCAGCTGGATCTCGAACCCGTCGCGCCACCGGAACCTGCAGGCTGCCGAAGTCGACCCGGTCGAGCGGCGGGATGTCGTCCGCCGCGTCCCACGGCCCCCAGGCCGGCTCCCGGCCGCCCCGGCCTCACCGGATGCGGCCGTGTCGTCCCCGGCCTCGTCCCAGGCCTCCTCGTCCCCGGGGTCGTCCCAGGTCTCCTCGTCGTCCGACCCGGGGTCCTCGCTGACCTCGTCCTCGCTGACCTCGGGCTCGGCCACTTCCTCGCGGCGACGCCGACGGAACACTGTCCGTTCTCCCTGCTCTCCGATCGGTCGGCCGGTGCCTGCTGCGACGCGCGGTCCGCGGCGTCACCGGCCAGCGCGCTGGCCGCGCTGGCGTGCCCTCCGGTGGACCCGAACCCGCCCTCGCCCCGCGCCGACCCCGGCAGGGTGTCCACCTCGTGGAACACCGGGCGGGCCACGCGCTGGATGACGAGCTGCGCGATCCGGTCGCCGCGCTGGAACCTGACGGCCTCGGCCGCGTCGGTGTTGAGCAGCGTCACCCTGATCTCGCCACGGTACCCGGCGTCCACGGTTCCCGGCGCATTCACGATCGTCACCCCGTGCTTGGCGGCCAGCCCGGAGCGCGGGTGCACGAACGCGGCGTACCCGTCGGGCAGCGCGATGGCCACCCCGGTCGGCACCACGGCCCGCTGGCCCGGGCCGAGTTCCACGTCCACCGCGGCGACCAGGTCGGCCCCGGCGTCGCCCGGGTGCGACCGGGCGGGCAGCGGCAGCCCCGGGTCCAGCCGCTTGATGAGCACGTCCACCGGGTCCGTGCCCGGGTTCACCGCTGCCATGATTCACCCCAGGTGTGCTGATTCGGTACTGGCTGACGGAGGGCTGGCTGTGGCCGGGTTGGCCGGTTCCGGCCAGGCCGGCTCACTCCCGCGACCTTACCGCCGTCCGGCTGCCCCGCAGGTACGGTGCGGCCCGGACCAGGGCCGCCGCGGTGGGCACGGCCACGATCGCCCCGGGGATGCCCGCCACCACCCCGCCGACGGCCAGCACCAGGATGATGGCCAGCGGGTGCAGCCGGACCATCCGGCCGACCACGAGCGGCTGCAGCAGATGGCTCTCCAGCTGGTTCTCCAGGATGAAGATGACCACCAGCACCACGCGCCGCGATCCAGCCCTTGGTGCCGAGGGTGACGCCGACGGCCAGCGCCCCGGCCACCAGGATGCCGACCAGCGGGACGAACGCGGCCAGGAAGACCAGGATGACCAGCGGCACCAGCAGCGGGCACGCCGAGCACCCACAGCGAGAACCCGATGACCACGGCGTGGATGGCCGCGACCGCGATCGTGCCGCGCACGTAGTACACCAGCGCCTGCCAGGCGGCCGCGCCGGCCAGGTCGGACCCGCTGCCGGCTGCTCCGGCGCCGAGGAAGCCGGTCAGCCAGGCCCAGATCCGGTCACCGTCCTTGAGCAGGAAGAACGTGACGAACAGCATGAGCACCAGGCCGGCCAGGATCTCCAGGAAGATCTTGCCGCCGGACACCACGGTGCCCGCGACCAGCGACTGGTGCTGCTTGAGGTACTTCAGCGCCCGGTTGGACAGGCCCTGGATGCCCGCGTGCCGGACGTGGAACGGCGGCCCGGCCAGCGACGTCTGCAGCGTGGTCACGGTGTGCCTGAGCTCGTTGACCAGGTGCGGGTAGTCCGCCGTGGTCCGGGTCACGGCCAGGGTGCCCGCCCCGGCCAGGATGGCCACCGCGATGCAGCAGCGTGCACCAGGTGGCGGCCAGGGCGGGCAGCCGAGCCGCCGGAACCGGGACAGCAGGGGCTGCAGCAGCGCGGTGAGCAGCAGCGCGGCCACGCACGGCAGCACCACCAGGCGCAGCACGCTGGCCACCCGGAACGCCAGGTAGATGACGATGCCGATGAGCAGCAGCCGCCACGACCAGCCCGCGGCCCGCTGCAGCCAGCTGGGGCACCTCGAGCCGCCCGCCTCGGCCGGCTGGTCCGCCGCGTCCACCGGCGGTCCGCCGCGTCCGCGGCTGTTCCGCGGTCTGCGCGGGCCCGGCCGCCGGCGCCGCTGGCCCGTCCGCGGCCGCGGTGCGCCCGTCCGCCGCGCCCGGCCCCGTTCGCCGGCCCGCAACCCCGCCGGGCGCGGTGGTGGCGGCCGCGGCGGGGTTCTCGTTGCGGCCCTGGTTTTCCTGCTTGTCCTGCACCGGCTGGCCGGCCCCCTCGCCTGCCCGCGTGATGGCCCCCGTACCGTTTTCCGGCGGGGCGGGGACAGCGGCCTGGCCCGCCCCCGAGCGAAGACCGTGCCGCATGCGTCGCCCAATCATGGCTTCATGTAACCAACTACGGTGGACCCATGCGTGTTTACCACGAACGCCTGCGTGTCCCGGTCAGCTGGTGGGTTCTCGGGATGATTTCGGTGTTCATGCTGGGCGCCGGCTTCCTGGCCGGCTTCGACTGGGAGCCCGCGCTGGCCGTGTACGGGATCCTGACCGCGGGCCTCGCCGCGATCCTGATCGGCTGGGGCCGGCTGCGCATCGAGGTGGCCGACGGGGAGCTCCGGGTCGGCCGGGACCGGCTGCCGCTGGCCCAGGCGGGCGAGGTGACCGCGCTGGACGAGGAGCAGACCCGGGCGCTGCGCGGGCCGCGGGCCGACCCGGCCGCGTATCCTGCATGGCCCGGCCCTACCTGCCGCGGTCGGTGTACATCGCGGTCCCCGACCCGGCCGCGCACGGGCCGTACTGGCTGATCGGCACGCGGCGGCCCGAGGAACTGGCCGCCGCGATCGAGGCGGCCCGTCCCGCTGCGCGGGCCGGCGGCACGCCCGTGGGATGATCGGCACGCAGCAAACCGGCACGCGGCAAACCGGCCCGCACGGGCAGGACCAGGGCGGCCAGGCGGGCATCAGGGAGGATGCATGGCAGACAAGCGCGGGGACGGCGCCAGCAAGGCGCTGAGCACGGTGGCGGCCCTGGGGGCGGCGTTCGTCGCCCGCAAGGTGGCCACGATGGCCTGGACCAAGATCACCGGCCAGGAGCCGCCGACCGATCCGGAGGATCCCGCGGTGGGCATGGCCGAGGCGCTCGGCTGGGCCATCGCCATGGGCGTGGTGGTCGGCGCGGTCCGGGTGCTCGCCGTCCGGGCCGCGACCAGCCGGGCCCGGCGAACCGCGCGGGACGCCTCGGTCAGCTGAGCCGGCCGCGGCCGCGCCGGTAGGCCTCGCCGAACACGCCGAGGGTGGCCGCGGGCAGCGGCACGTGCCCGCCGAGGGCCCGCGTGCCCCAGGCCACCTGGGCGCAGTGCTCGGACACCACCGCGCAGTGCAGCGCCTGCGCCGGGGTGGCCGCGACCGTGACCAGGCCGTGGCTGGCCAGCAGCGCGCTGGCCCGGTGGGCCAGCACCGCGCACCGCGTTCGCGCCGACCCGGGCCGAGCCGCTGATCGCGTAGGGCGCCAGCGGGATCTCACCGCCGAGGAAGATCACGGCCTCGTCGATGACCGCGGGCACCGGCTGCCGGGCCGCGGCGAACATGCTGGCGTACGGCGGATGGCTGTGCAGGACCGCCCCGATTTCTCCGGAACGCCTGGTAGCAGGCGGTGTGCAGCTGGTGCTCGGACGACGGGGCGAGGCCGCCCGGCCGCGGAGACCGGCTCCCCGGCCATCGTGATCACCACCAGGTCCGCCGGGCCCATCTCCTGGTAGGGCAGCCCGGACGGGGTGATCACGAGGGTCCCGCCGTCCAGCCGGGCGGACACGTTACCGCTGGTCCCTGACGTGAGCCCGCGCGCCAGCATGCCCCTCGCGGCGGCCAGCACGGCCGCCCGGGCGTCGTTTTCGGAAAGCATGCCCTGATCCTGGCATCCAGGCCGTTAGCTGCCGATGTCCGGGCAGGTCCGGAGGCGTGCGAGACTCTGTGCCGTGTCCGCACCTGACCGCTCCCGCCTGTCCTACAAACTCAGCTTCGCGCTGCGGAATCCTGGCCGGGTCCTCCCTTACGCCCGGCGCCGCAGCCGGGACGCGCTGATCGGGATGAAAGCCTCCGATCACATCAGCTACTACCGGGCCGTCATGAAGGCCAACACCGCCCGCAACCCCGAGGCCGCGGTGGGCAGCGTGACCCACGACTCCTGGCTCAAGGTAGGCCAGCTCCAGTACGACTACCTGCTCAAAGACGGGCTGCAGCCGGGCGACCGGATGCTGGAGATCGGCTGCGGTGACCTGCGCGCGGGGCGGCTGTTCATCGCCTATCTCAACCCCGGCAACTACTACGGGATCGACATCTCGCCGGACATCCTGCTGGCCGCGCAGCAGACCATCGCGCGCGATGACCTGCAGGCCAAGCTCCCGCACCTGGAGCTGGTCGATGACCTGAGGTTCCGGTTCCTGCCCGCGGAGCAGTTCACGGTGGTGCACGCGCACAGCGTGTTCAGCCATTCGCCGATCGAGGTGATCGACGAGTGCCTGGCCCACGTGGGCCGGATAATGCGGCCCGAGGGCGTGTTCGACTTCACCTTCTGCCGGACCGAGGGCGCGGAGCACCAGGTGCTGCGGGAGGACTTCTACTACCGGACCGAGACACTGCTCGCGCTGGCCGACGCCCGGGGGCTCGACGCCGAACTGCTGGAGGACTGGGAGGATCTGCCGCATCCCCAGTCCAAGATCCGGGTCATGCGCAGGCCCGGCCACCGTTACTGACCCTCCCGCACGGAGCCTTCCGCACGGGCCTGGCCGCGCGGCCGGCGGAGGGGCTGCGTTCCGCGGCGATACGATATATCTTGTTCGCGTGGATAGCTCACCGCCAGAAATTTCTTCCGCAACGGAACCGCCCGCGGCCGGATCGGGCCGGGACGTGAACCCGGCCATCCGGGCGTCGGACCGGGAACGGGATGCGGCCACGCACCGGCTGCAGGAGGCGTTCGCCGAGGGCCGCCTGGACGACACCGAGTTCGACACGCGGATGCGCAGCGCGCTGTCCGCGCGGACCCGGGCCGACCTGGACGGGCTGCTCGCCGACCTGCCCCAGGCCAGCCCGGCGGCCAGCCCGCCGGCGGTCGCGGGAACCACCCCGGCCCGGGCCCCGGGACGGCTGTCGGTCGCGTTCAAGAGCTCGGTGCGGCGGTCGGGCCGGTGGCGGGTCCCGGACCGGTACACCGCGGTGGTGTACAAGGGCGGCGGGTGGCTGGACCTGCGGGCGGCCGAGCTGACCTCGCCGGTCACCACGCTGGCGGCGGTGGCCTACAAGTCGCGGATCACGATCCTGGTCCCGCCCGGGATCCGGGTCGAGGCGGGCGGGTTCGGGGCCGACCTGGACACCGACCCGGCGGCCGTCGTGCCCGCGGACGCGCCGGTCCTGCACGTGCGCGGCTTCACCTACAAGGGCACGGTCGAGGTGCGCAGCACGCCGCCCGGGGACTGACCGGCCGCTAACCTGGGCCGCGCCGCGGGCTCGCGGACCACGGGCAGGCCCGCCCCGGCGGCGTGGCCGAACTCGTCGTCGATGGCGGTCACCTTACGGTGGGCCGCCTGCAGCAGGGATGCGGCCACCGCTGAGCGGTACCCGGCCTGGCAGTGCACCCACAGCTCACCGCCGGGGATCTCGCCCAGCCGCCCGGCCAGCTCGTGCAGCGGGATGTGGACGGCGCCGTCCAGGTGACCGGCCGCCCATTCCAGGTCCCGCCGGACATCCAGCACGGTGACCTGGCGGGCCGCGCCGGGCGTGCGCCAGCGCGGCGAAGTCGGCGACCGGGAAGCTGGCCAGCGGCTCCCCCGCCGCCCAGTCCTCCGGCTTGCCGGTGGCGATGGCGGCGGGCCGGTCGATGCCGATCCGGGCCAGTTCCCGCTGGGCCGCGGCGACCTGCTCCGCCGTCTCCCCCAGCAGCGTCACCGGGGTGCCGGCCGGGAGGAGCCAGCCGAGCTGGGCCGCCAGCGTGTCCCCCAGCTCGAAGCCAAGCGAGCCAGCCAGGTGCCCGGCGGCGAAGACGCGGCGCGAGCGCAGGTCGACCAGCCACTCCCCGGCGGCGACCCGGCGGCGCAGCTCGGCGGGGCCCGCCTGGTCGGGCAGGGACAGGTCCGGCGCGGCCGGGCCCGCGGCATTGCCCGGCCCCATCCGCGCGTAGTACGCCGGGTAGGCGTCCAGGCCGGCCAGCAGGCCGGCCACGTAACGGTCCGCGGCCAGGGTGAGCGCCGGGTTACGGGCCTTCTCCTCGCCGATGGTGGACGAGCCGCCGCCGGCCGCCGGGCTGGCCGCGCAGAAGCTGCCGAAGCCGTGCGTGGGCAGCACCGCCACCCGGTCGGGCAGCGCGGCGGCCAGCCGGGCCGCTGACGCGTGCTGGGCCCGGGCCAGGTCCGCCGCGTGCTCCGCGCCGAGCAGGTCGGTGCGCCCGGTCGAGCCGAACAGCAGCGACCCGCCGGTGAACACGGCGACAGGGTCCCCGGTGGCGTCCGCGAGCACGTAGGCCAGGTGCGTGAACGTGTGCCCGGGGGTGGCCAGCACCTGGACCCGGGCCGAGGGCGTGACCTCGAGCACGTCGCCGTCGGACACCGGGACCCGGTCGAAGCCGACCCGGTCCGCGGCGCTGACGTGGTACGCCGCCCCGGTTTCGCGGGCCAGGGCCAGGCCGCCGGTGAGGTAGTCGTTGTGCAGGTGGGTCTCGAACACATGGGTGATCCGGACCCCGCGCTGGCCGGCCAGGGCCAGGACCCGGTCGATGTCCCGCTGCGGGTCCACGACCAGCGCCACGGTCCCGTCGGTGGCCAGGTAACTGCGGTCCCCCAGGGACGGGGTGTCTACCTGGAGTATCTCGATCATGTCCCTCCCCGTGGTCAGGAGCGCTGCGGCCAGGAACGCTGAGGTCAGGGACGCCCGGCCAGCTCCGCTTCCGCGCCCGCCTGGCCCGCCGCCGCATCCCGCCGCGCCACTTCCGCGCGGACCAGCGGGATCAGCTCCCGGCCGTAGTCGGTGGCGTCCTCAAGCGGGTCGTACCCGCGAATCAGCAGTGTGCTCACCCCGATGTCCACGTAATCGAGCAGCGCCCGCGCGACCGTGTCCGGCGTGCCGACCAGGGCGGTGGAGTTGCCGCCGGCCCCGCTGGCCCGGGCGGTGGCCGTCCACAGCGCCCGGTCGTGCAGGTCCCCCTGGGCCGCGGCGGCCAGCAGCCGCTGCGAGCCGGTGTTCTCCGGCTGCCCGTTCGCGCCGCGCCAGCCGCGGAACTGCGCCGCGGGCGAGCCGGGGTTCTCGATGGCCTCCAGGATGCGGTGGGCCCGTTCCCAGGCCAGTTCCTCGGTGGCGCCCAGGATCGGCCGGAACGACACGCTGATCCCGGGCGCGGGCCGGCCTGCGGCGGCGGCCGCGGCCCGGACCGAGGCGATCTGCTCCGCGGTCTCCTTCAGCGGCTCGCCCCACAGCGCGAACGTGTCCGCGTGCCTGCCGCCGACCTGGTAGGCCGCGGCGGAGGAGCCGCCGAAGAACAGCGGGATGCCGGCCGGGCGCACCGGCCGCACCGCGGGGTAGTAGCCCTCGAAGCGGTAGAACCGGCCGTCGAAGCTGAACGGCTCCGCCTGGGTCCACGACTGCCGGAGGATCTGCAGGTACTCGTCCGTGCGGGCGTACCGCTCGTCCTTGCCCAGGTAGTCACCGTCACGGCGCTGCTCCGCGTCGTTGCCGCCGGTGATCACGTGCACGGCCACCCGGCCGCCGGAGAACGTGTCCAGGGTGGCGAACTGGCGGGCGGCCAGGGTCGGGAACACGAACCCGGGCCGGTGCGCGATGAGCAGGCCGAGCCGCTGGGTGTGCGCCGCGACGTGGGCGGCCACCTGGGTGCCCTCGGGCCACGCCGAGCCGTAGCCGATGAGGACGCGGTCGAAGCCCGCGTCCTCATGCGCCTGGGCGTGCCGCCGGGTGAAGTCCGGGTCCAGCTGCGGCGTGGTCTGCGGCCGTGACTCCGACCCGTCGTTGGTGTGGATCATCCCGATGAACTCGACGGGCATCAGTTCGCTCCTGTGATCGTGGTGGTGTTGCGGTGCGCGGCGGCCAGCGCGGTGCGGCCGGCTGCCGTGAGGATGGAGTCGTCCTGCGGGGTGTGGACCCGGGCGCACAGCACGTCCCTGTAGTGCCGCTCCAGCGGGTTCTTCCTGGTCAGGCCGTTATTTCCGGCCAGGGCCACGGCCTGCTCGACCGCGCCGATCGCGGCCCGGGTCGCGATGAGCTTGGCGATGGCGGGATGCCCGGCGACGGACTCGTCGCCCGCGTCCACCCGCCGGGCGAGCCCGTCGACCAGGTCGTTAGCCCCGGTCAGGGCCGCCTCGATCTCGCCGACCGCGGTCTCGAAGCGCGGCAGCGTGGCCAGCGGGCGGCCCAGCGAGCTGGGCGTCCGCTCACCCAGGAAGCCGACCAGCCAGTCGCGGGCCGCCGCCGCCACGCCCAGGTACAGCGCGGCCAGCCCGAGCGAGTTCCAGGCCAGGAACCCCTCTTCCGGGGCGGGCGGCGACGCCGGATCATGCAGCCCGGCCGTGGCGCCGGGCGGCACCGGCGTGTCCGTGAAGATCACGTCGTCGCTGCGGCTGGCCCGCAGGCCGAGGTGATCCCACGTCCGCTCGATGCTGATGCCCGGGGAGTCGGTCCGCACCAGGAAGCTGCCGGCCCGGGCGGGGTCCTCGTCCGTGCGGGCCCAGACCACCATCCAGCGCAGCCCCGTCGCCCCCGTGGAGAAGATCTTCCGGCCGCTCAGCCACCAGGTGCCGGAGTGCCAGCGGGCCACCGTGGCGGGCAGCCCGCCGCGGGCCGGGGTGCCGAGTTCCGGCTCCACCCGCAGCGCGTTGATCAGCACCGGGCGGGCCGCGGACTCCTGCAGGACCTCCTCGTAGATCCGCCGCGGCCACGTCCCGCCGTGCGCCTGCATCGCGTGGGTCAGCAGCGTCATGGCCGTGATCAGGGCGACCGACGGGTCGCCCTGGCCCAGGGCGCGCAGGATCGCCACCGTGGCGGCCAGCCCGGCGCCCGCGCCGCCGTAACGCCCGGCCACGGTGGCGGTGAGCAGCCCGGCGTCGTGAACCAGGCTGAGGCCGTCCGCCGGGAACGAGCCGTCCCGGTCGTGCCCGGCGGCCCGGGCGGCCAGGGCGGCCGTGACCTCCGGGAGGGCGGCCAGCTGGGGCGGCCGGAGCCGGGAGAGCGGGGGCTGGCAGGTCACGCTGGTCACGGCGGTCATGCGGTCAGGGCGTCCTCGGCGGCGCCGGGCTCACCGACCGGGGTCCGGGCGGCCTCCTCGCGCAGCAGCGGTACCAGCTCCCGGCCCCACTCCACCACGTCGTCCAGCGGGTCGAAGCCGCGGATGAGCACGGTGTCCACGCCCACCCGGCGGTAGGCCATCAGCGCGTCCGCGACCTGCCGCGGGGTGCCGACCAGCGCGGTGGAGTTGCCACCCGGGCCGGTGAGCCGGGTCACCCCGTACCAGAGCCGCTCGTCGTAGACCTCACGCTCGGCCGCCTGGCGCTGGAGACGGTCCGAGCCGACCGAGGACGACTCACGGAACCCGAACATGCGGCGCGCGGGCCCCGGCGTGTCCGGCACCTGGATGCCCTGCACCTGGCTCGGCCGCGGCCCTGCGACGCTCCCACCCGCTCCTGCGTGGCCGCCCTGATCTGCTCGGCGCGCTGCCAGGCCGCCTCCTCGGTGCTGGCCACGATCGGCCGGACCGACAGGCTGAACCGGACGGTCCGGCCGTGCCGGGCCGCTTCCGCGCGGATCCCTTCGACCCGCTCGGCGATCTGGGCCACCGGCTCGCCCCAGAGCATGTAGACGTCGGCGTGCTCGGCGCCCACGCTGATGGCGGCCGGCGAGGCGCCGCCGAAGTACAGCGGGATCGCGTCCGCGGTGGCCGGCCTGACGTAGCTGTACGCCCCGCGGACCCGGTAGAACTCGCCGTCGTGGTCGAACGGCTCGGTCGCCGTGAGCTCACGGCGCAGCAGGCCCATGAACTCGGCGGTGCGGGCGTAGCGGCGGTCGTGGTCGGCGAAGTCGCCGTCCCGCTTCTGGTCCAGCTCGTCGCCGCCGGTGATGTGGTGGATGGCCACCCGGCCGCCCCCGGTCAGCTGGTCCAGCGTGGCCAGCTTCCGGGCCACCAGGGTCGGGGCGACGAAGCCCGGCCGGTGCGCGATCAGGACTTTGAGCCGCGTGGTCGCGTTCAGCACGTGGGCCGCGACCGCGAACCCGTCGGCCCCGGTGGCGTGGTAGCCGATCAGCACCCGGTCGAACCCGGCCGCCTCGTGGGCCTGGGCGAAGCGGGCCAGGTAGCCGGGATCGACCGGCGGCCCGTCGAAGGATCCCCGGGATTCGGAGACTTCCTTCGTACCCACCATTCCGATGATTTCCGTGGTCAAGGCCAGTTCCTTTCAGCGAGCGGTCACGAGCGCGGCCGGGCCGGCCTGCTCGCGGACCAGGCGGACCAGCGTGCCGTAGTCCCGGGCATCGGCCAGCGGCGTGAAGCCGCGGATCAGCAGGGTGCTCACCCCGAGATCGACGTACCGCAGCAGCGCCTGGGCGACCTGCTCGTAGCTGCCGACCAGGGCCGTGGAGTTGCCGGCCGCCCCGGTCACCTTGGCGATCGGGGTCCACAGCCGCTCGCCGTCGTAGTCGAACGGGGTGGCGGACGTCCACTCCAGGCGGAGCACGTCCAGGAACTCGTCGGTCCGCCGGTAGCGGGTCACCTTGTCGGTCAGGTCGCCGTCCCGCGCCTGGTCCGCGTCGTCGCCGCCGGTGATGACGTGCAGCGCCACCCGGCCCGGGTGGAACGCGTCCAGCGTGGCGAACTTCCGCGCCGCGTAGGTCGGGGCGACAAACCCGGGCCGGTGCGCCAGCAGCACGCCGAGCCGCTGGGTGCGGGCCAGCACCTGGTCGGCCACGGTGAAACCGTCCGGGGAGGCGGACGAGTGCGCGACCAGCACCCGGTCGAAGCCCGCCTCCTCGTGCGCCCGGGCCAGTTCTTCCAGGTAGCCGGGCTGGACCGGGTCGGCCCGTTCGGAGGCGATCCCGGTCTCACTGTGCGGGGCGGTGGCGGCGATCCCGATGAATTCGATGCTCATCGTCCCTCCCGGGGCGTGGCGGGCCGGCCCGGGAGGGCAGCAGGGTGAGCAGCGGCGAAGCGAGGGGGCATGCCTCGGATGCAAACACACCGGCCAGCTCTATGTCAATAACTCCTATCGTTTTTATAGGAATTAGATGGCGGGCCGCCCCTTCCCGGCTCGTGGCCGGGCTCACGCCCCGCCGGGCGCCTCGTCCCCGGGCCGGTCCACCGGCGACCACAGGCTTTCCAGGTTGACCACGATGCCCTCCTGGCTGCTCCGGGCGATGACCACGACCGCTTCGTGGTCGGTCGGGTTCTCTTCCCGGTGCGGCACGTACGGCGGCACGAAGATGTAGTCCCCGGGCCCGGTCTCCAGCCTGACCTCACGGTCGCCGTCCGCGAACACGAACGCCGGGTGCCCGGACACCACGTAGATCGCGGTCTCCGCGTGCCCGTGATGATGGTCGCCGGACTTGGTCACCGGGGCCACGTGGGTCTGGCCCATCCAGAGCTTGGACGAGCCGCAGGTCTTGCCGGAGATGGCCTCCAGGCGCGTCATCCCGCTGGTCTGGCCGGTATCACCGCGCACGTCGCCGGCCCGGATGTGCACGAGGGACGCATGCCACAGGTCATCAGTCATGGGGGCTCCACAGAGTCGTTACCGCTGGCCAGGATCGGCCTGCCGGTGGGCAGGGCCAGTGTAAACAGCCCGCGGCCGCAGGGGCGTGCTCGCGGTGTACTCCTCCAGGGCGTGCGCCAGCCAGCCCGCGGTCCTGGCCACCGCGAAGATGACCTCGCCCGCGCCCCGGATCATGCCCGCGCAGCTGGCCAGGACGGCCAGCGCGAAGTCGATGTTCGGCTCCGGCAGGGCCCGCCGGTGCATCTCGGCCAGCACGGCGTCCACCACCGCCAGCCGGGGCGACGCGGGGACCGCGCTCCTGACCATGGCCAGGAGCAACCCCGCCCGCGGGTCACCGCCCCGGTAGACGAAGTGGCCGAAGCCGGGCACCCGCTCGCCGCGGCGCAGCAGCTCCCCCACCACCCGGGGCGCGGCGGCCGCGTCCTGCGCCGCGGCCAGCATGGTCTCCGCCCCCAGGGAGGCGCCGCCGTGCAGGGCGCCGCCGACCGCGCCGAGCCCGGTGGCCACCACGGCGTACGGATCGGCCCGGACCGACGCGGCGACCCGGGCGGCCAGGGTGGACGCGGCCAGCTCGTGGTCGGAAAGCAGGACGAGTGCGGCCCGCAGCGCGTCCAGCAGGCCGGGGGCCGGCTCGTCCGGGCAGAGCCGGGGCCAGAGCCGGGCCGGGATCCCGGCGGCAGCGGCCTGCGTGCCGGGCCGTGCGGGACCGGCCGGGGCGCCGGGCCCGGCGGGCGCGGCCAGGGGCAGGCAGTCCACCAGGCCCGCGATGATGCCCCGGCCCGCCGCGGCCACGGCCGGCGGGTCGAACTGGAGGCGCAGCGGATCCGCCGCGGCCAGCGCGGGGACGATCACCTGCAGCCGTTCCAGGGGGTAGGTGCCCGGCGGGAGGGCCGCCTGCGCCGCCGTGCCCGCCGCGACCGCGGCGGGCACGGCCTGCCACTCCCCCGTCCCGGCCTGCGGCGACGGGCCCGGCAGCCCGGACCACAGCAGCTCGCAGACGTCCTCGAATTCCCACTCCCGGGCCAGGTCGAGCGCGTCCAGCCCGCGGAACCACAGCCGGTCCTCGGTGATCTCGGTCACCCCGGACTCGATCACCAGCCCGGCCAGGCCCGGCGGCCGCCTCGGCCGCCCGCGCCGGGCCAGCTCCTCGACTTCCCCCGGATCGAACAGGCTGCTCGCGCCGCCGCCGCGGGTACCGGCACCCCCGCCCGTCCCGCGGCCGCCACCGCCCGCTCCGCGGCCGCCGCCTGCGCCACCTTCGCGGCTGGCGCCGGCCCGGCGCCGGGTGAGCACGCCCCGGCTGACGTACGAGTACAGCGTGGCCTGCTTGATCCCGAGCCGGCGGGCCGCCTCGGCCGCGCTGATCCACTCCGACCCGGCCATCCGCCGCCTCCCCGTATCAGCCTCCGGTCCCGGAGGGCCTGAGTCCCGGCCCGTGGCCGGGCTGGCCAGCGGATCCCGTTAGAGATCCAAAGTAGTTGATTTTAATCAATGTTGATGACACTCGACAGAAATGCCAGGGTGTCGGTGAGAAGACCGCGCCGCGGGTCCGCCAGCCGGCGCCCGTCCCAGGAGGATGACCATGCCCGCGATCCACTTCCTCGACGTGACCAACCGCGACGGCGTGCAGACCGCCCGCACCGGCCTGTCCAAGTTCGGCAAGATCATGGTCAACTTCTACCTGGGCAAACTCGGCGTGGCCCAGTCCGAGCTGGGCTTCCCGTTCCTGTTCCACGAGGTGCCCTACATCCGGGCCAGCGTGGCGCTGGCCGACGCGGGGGCGTTCGGCGGCCTGCGGCTGTCCGGCTGGTGCCGGGCCGTGCCGGGTGACGTGGAGGCGGCCATCCCGCTCGGGCTGCGGCACTACAACCTGTCCATCTCCACCTCGGACCAGATGATCGCGCACAAGTTCCGCGGCAAGCTGGACCGGGATTCCGTGATCTCGGAGATGGTGGCGGCGGTCCGGGCCGCCCGGGACGGCGGGGCGCAGACCATCGGCGTGAACGCCGAGGACGGCTCGCGCACCGACGACGGGTTCCTGCTGGAGTTCGCGACCGCGGCCCGGGAGGCCGGGGCGGACCGGGTCCGCTACTGCGACACGATCGGCGGGGACACCCCGGACCGGATCCGCGAGCGCTTCGCCAAGCTGGCCGCGGCCATCCGGATCCCGGTCGAGACGCACTGCCACAACGACCTGGGCATGGCCGTGGCCAACTCGGTCTCCGGCGCCCTCGGGGATCTCGACGCGGGGCAGGACGCCTGGGTCAACACCTGCATCAACGGCATCGGCGAGCGGGCCGGGAACGCCGACCTGCTGTCCTGCATCCTCGCGTTCAGCCACGGCTTCGGGGTGGCGGGGAAGGCCCTGATCGGCGATCCAGCTCGACCTGTCCTGGGCCCGGCGGTTCGGCTTGTGGGCGAGCTACGCGTTCGGCCAGCCGCTCCCGCAGAACCAGCCGGGGGCAGGCCGCAACGCGTTCGCGCACGAATCCGGCATCCACGCGGACGGCGCGCTCAAGGACCGGCAGAACTATGAGCTCTATGACGACGACACGCTGGGGCCGTTCCCGGCCGACTGGTTCACCCGGGCCGGGCCGGGTGGTGCTGACCGGCGAGTACGGCGGGAAAGCCGGTTTCCGGCACGTGCTGGAAGGCCTCGGCATCCAGATCGCCGAGGGGGACGAGGACCTGGCGTTCGCGCTGGTGCAGCTCTGCGCGTCGGCCAGCGGCAAGCCGCTGACCGACGACGAGCTCCGCCTCATCGCGGGCTACCCGCGCCAGCTCGCGCTGCTGTTCCCGGGCCTGCTGAGCTGAGCGCCACGGCGCTCAGCCCGGCCTGCTGACCCGGGGTCAGCCGCCGATCTGCTTGCGCCGGCGGATTTCCTTCAGCCGCCTGCGCTGCGACGGGTCCAGCATCAGGTACATCCCCGTCGGGATGCCGATCGCCAGCACGATGACCACGATGGCCGCGATCGGGCTGACCGCGAACAAGATGAGGCCGATGATGACCCCAGCAATCGCGAGCTTCATTCGACCGGACAACTTCTGCCTCCTCAGGCGGCGAGGATGCGGTTCCCTGGCCGGGCCGAGCCCGGCCAGCCGCGCCACATCCGCGCCTGATAAGTGAAACGCCAGCCGGCCGCCACGTAGTTCCGCGCGCACCGGTTCTGCGCATGTTCCCAGGCCGCGCCCAGCTTCCGGGCCTCCGGGTTCGCGGGCGCCGCCGCGGCCGGCCAGGATGGCCGCAGCGACCAGGAGGCTTCCATGACCATATCGCTGCCGATCGATCCCGACGCTAACGAGTTGCTTGCGCGCGACCCGCTCGCGCTGCTCATCGGCATGCTGCTGGACCAGCAGGTGCCGTTGGAGAAGGCGTTCAGCGGGCCGCGTGACCTGGTGCGGCGGCTCGGCCACGAGCCCACCGCGCCAGGAACTGGCCGACTACGACCCGGACGCGCTGGCCGCCGTGTTCAGCGAGCGGCCGGCCCTGCACCGCTACCCCCGGGCCATGGCCGCCCGGACCCAGGACCTGGCCCGGCTGATCGTGGACCGCTACGACGGGGACCCGGCCGCGCTCTGGACCAGCGCGGCAGACCGGCCAGGAACTGGTCCGCCGGATCGCCGAGCTGCCCGGGTTCGGCGCGACCAAGGCGCAGATCTTCGCGGCCCTGCTGGGCAAGCAGCTGGGAGTCCGGCCGCCCGGCTGGCAGGAGGCCACCGGCCCGTTCGGCCAGGAAGGCTCCCGGGTCTCGGTGGCCGACATCACCGACGCCGAGTCCCTGGCCGAGGTCCGCGCCTACAAGCAGGAGCGCAAGGCCGCCGCGAAGGCCGCCCGCTGATGGCCGGGACCGCGCAGGTGTTCGTCCTGCACGAGGGGTACGCCCGGGAAGAGGACGACGCCGACCGGGTGGGCAGCACGGTCACGCTGATCGTGGACGGCGGCCGGGTCATCGTCGTCGACCCGGGCATGGTGTCCGGCCGGGACGCCCTGCTCGGCGCGCTGGCCGCCCGGGGCCAGGACCCGGCCGGGGTGACCGACGTGGTGTTCAGCCATCACCACCCCGACCACACGATCAACGCGGCCCTGTTCCCGGGCGCGGTCATCCACGACCACTGGGCCAGCTACGACGGCGACCGCTGGATCAGCCGCGAGCCGGGGGACTTCGCACTCACCCCGTCGGTCCGGCTCATCGCCACGCCCGGGCACACCGCGGAGGACATCACGACCCTCGCCGCCACCCCGGAGGACGTGTACGCGTGCACGCACGCCTGGTGGGGACCGGACGGCCCGGACGAGGACCCGCTCGCCGCCGACCAGGCCGCGCTGCGGCAGAGCCGGGCCCGCATCCTCGAGGTGGCCACGGTGATCGTCCCCGGCCACGGCCCCGCCTTCCGACCCGCCCCGGGCACCCCCGTCTAAGGTTGGGGAGCCTCAGACCGCGTCGCCCTTGAGGGAGAAGACGGCCAGGCGGCGGACAGCCAGGACCAGCGCGATCACGGTGACCACGACGCCCATGACCGCGGCCGTGGCCACGCCCGAGGTGCGCGTTCAGGTTGCCGTCATGGGCGATCGAGTTGGCGATGCCCAGCGAGTACTGCGCGACCGACAGCACCCGGACCCCGCTGACCAAGTTGCCCAGCAGCGATTCCCAGACCAGCAGGTAGAGCAGGCCCACGGCGATGGCCCGGGTGGTGAGCACGGAGATCATCACGAACACCGCGTTGTAGATGACCGACCCGGCCAGCGCGCCGACGAACAGCCCGGCGGCCAGCCTGGTCGCGCCGCCGGTGGCGATCAGCCCGGCCAGGAGCTCCGGCACCGCCGCGAACACCATGGTCAGCCCGGTGGCCGACCGCGAACTTGGTCAGGATCACCGTGGACCGGGGCACCGGGGTGGCCAGCAGGTGCACCACGCTGCCGTCGTCGATCTCCGCGCCGAGCACGCTGGTCCCGATGATCAGCGCGGTGAGCGGCAGCACCACGGCCAGCCCGAAGCCGCCCAGGATGAGGCTCGGCCAGTCGGCCCGCTCGGGTGCTCGCGGCCTTCAGCAGCGCGGTGACCAGCACCAGGATCAGCGGCGGGATCGCGAACAGGAGAGCCCGCCGGCGCCCCATGGTGGCGCGCAGGGTGATCGAGGCCACCGTCCTGGCCTGCAGCGACAACATCTCAGGACTCCACTAGGTAGGCGAACACGCTCTCCAGCGACTCATCCTCGGGCAGCAGCTCGCGGAGCGGATGCCCTGCTCCCGGGTGAGCGCGGCGATCTCCCGGCTGAACGCGCCGTAGTCCGAGGCCTTCACCTGCAGCCCGCCGCCGCTCATCTCCACCCCGGTCACCGACGGGCCGGCCGATCAGGGCCGCGCCCAGCCGCCGGTCGTCGGAGGTGCGGACCAGGAACACGTGCGGCCGGCTGGTCATCAGCCGCCGGATGGCCCGGAAGTCCCCGGACGCGGCGAGCCGCCCGGCCACGATGACCTGGATGGTGCCGGACAGCCGCTCCACTTCCTCCAGGATGTGCGAGCTGAACAGGATGGTGCGGCCCTCGTCGCCGAGCGTCTCCAGCAGGTCCATCATGTGCAGCCGCTGCCGCGGGTCCATCCCGTTGAACGGCTCGTCCAGCAGCAGCATCTCCGGGTCGTGCACCAGCGCCGCCGCGACCTTGATCCGCTGCCGCATGCCCTTGGAGTAGGTCGCGATCTTCCGGTCCTGCGCGGCCGCCATCTCCACGATGGCGATGGCCCGCTGCGCGGCGCGGTCCGGGTCGGGCAGCTTGTGCAGCCGGGCGGTGGCCCGGACGAACTCCAGCCCGGTGAGGAACGGGTAGACCGCGGGACGCTCGGGCACCAGGCCGAGGGTCCGGTAGACGTCCGGGTTGCGCCAGCTGGGCACGCCGCCGACGGTCAGCTCGCCCCGGGACGGCTCCAGGAAGCCGGAGATCAGGTGCAGCAGGGTGGACTTGCCGGCGCCGTTCGGGCCGAGCAGCCCGGTGACCCCCGGGCCGATGGTCATCGTGATGTCGTTGATCGCGACCACGTTGCCGTACCAGCGGGACACGTTGCGCAGCTCGATCGTCGCTCATGCGATGCCCGCCTTCCGGTACCGGGCGGCCAGCCCGCCCACCGCGAGCCGCCAGCAGCAGCAGGAACATCACGCCGTACAGCGGCCCGTAGCTCCCCGGCGGCGGGTATCGGCCCTGGCGAGGTGCCGCCGAGCCACTGGCGCAGCCCGTCCAGCACGGTGAACGGGCTGACCAGGCCGGAGAGCCGCGCCCCCGCGCCGGCTGCCCCGCCCCCGTGTCACCGACGTGCACCCCGCGCAGCAGCCCGGCCAGGGCCCAGCTGAGGAAGAAGCAGATCGCGATGCTGCCCGTCGCGTACGCGCGGCGCCCGCTGAGCGAGGCGAGCGCGAGCCCGATCGTGGCCAGCAGCACGGCCCAGGCCAGCCCGACGAGCAGGCCCGGGATCAGCGCCCTGGTCTGGGCCCAGATCGCCGCCCCGCCGTGCGCCTGGCTGATCGCGCCCAGGTAGAGCAGCAGCAGCGGGATCTCCAGCAGGGCCAGGCAGGCCAGGATGAACGCGCCGAGCTTGGCCAGCGGGTAGTCGAGCCGGCGCAGCGGCCGCGAGAAGTACAGCGGCAGCACGTGGCTGCGCAGGTCCCGGGACACCAGCTCGGGTGCCTGGGCCGCGACGAAGATGATCATGACGAGGACCCGGAGCTGGAACACGTAGGTGTCGTAGAAGACCACCTGGCCGGCCGCCCTGGGCCATCGCGATCGCGTTGACCACCGCGGGCACGCACATGATCACGAAGGCGATGACCGGGATGATCTTGGCCTTGGCGCCGCGGCCGATGCCGAACGCGGACCGCAGGCTGTGCCAGCCCAGCGCCCGGACGATGCCGGCCCGGCCTAGCCGCGGCCCGTCGTAGTGCCGGTAGCCGATGTCGTGGATGACGCCGGTCGCGGCCGCGGGAGGCCCGCTCTGCGTGCTCACGCTGCTCCTTCCCGTTCCGGGGCACCTTGTTCGTCACCACGGTCGCGGAACAGTTCCTCGACCCGGCGCCTGCGCTGCTCCAGCCGGTTCAGCGGCAGGCCCAGGTCCGCCACCGCGTCCCGGACGAGGTCGTAGGTCTCGTCGGAGGCGATCTGGACCAGCAGCGCCCGCTCGTCGCGCCGCGGCCGCAGCCCCCGGGCGGCCAGCTCGGCTTCCAGCTGCGCCGTGCCCTCGTCCACCTCCACCAGCAGCACCTGGCTGACCTGGGTGAAGCTGGTCATCGAGTCGGAGCGGAGCAGCCGGCCGCTGTCGATGGCCACCAGATGGTCGCAGATCTGCTCGATCTCGCCGAGCAGGTGCGAGGACACCAGGATCGAGATGCCGAACTCGGCCCCGATCCGGCTGACCAGGTCCAGCATCGCGGCCCGGCCCGCCGGGTCCAGGCCGATGGTGGGCTCGTCCAGCAGCATCAGCTGCGGGTCCCCGACCAGCGCCTGGGCCAGCTTCACCCGCTGCTTCATGCCGGTGGAGTAGGTGCCGATCTGCCGGTAGCGCTCCTCGTACAGGCCGACGTGGCGCAGCGATTCGGCGGCCCGCTCCTTGGCCGCGGTCGGCGGCAGCCCGGACATCCGGCCCAGATGGGTGACGAACTCGGTCGCGGTGACGTCCGGCGGCAGGCAGTCGTGCTCCGGCATGTAGCCGCATCGCGACCTGATCTGCTCCCCGTCCCGCTCGCAGTCCAGGCCGAGGACGGCCGCCCGGCCGCCGGTCGGGGTGAGCAGCCCGAGCAGGATCTTGATCAGGGTGGACTTGCCCGCGCCGTTGGCCCCGACCAGCCCGGTGATTCCCGGCCCGACCCGCACGGACAGCTGGTCCAGGGCGGTCACCGCGGCCGGGTACCGCTTGGTGAGGGCTGAGGTCTCAATAACCGCCGCAACGAAACCCGGCCCGGGGCCGGTCCCGCCGGGCGGCGGCCCAGACTGCAGCGGCCCAGACTGCAGTGGCGCTGGCGTGGTCACCTGTCTCGTGCTCCCCTCGTGGCGTGGTCGCGGTGGGAACCCAGCCTGCCGGCCCGGGTGCCCGCGCGTCATCACCCTGGAGAATGGCTTTCCTCATCAGGCCACGGCCTGACTCGGCCGCCGCCGGGTCCCGGATCAGCCCGGCAGCGTACGACCGCGGGCGGACGCCCCCGGGGGGCCTGCGGCGTTACCGTTAGGTGGTGAACGGAGCAACCCGACCGCCGCGGGGCGCCCGGCTGAGGCGGCGGTTCTGGATAGCGCTGGACTACGCCACCGCGGTCGTCTGCGGCGTGGTCATCTTCGCGTCCCTCTTCCACGCCACCGTGGGCAGCCGGACCCTGCTCGGGGTGCTGTCCCCGCGGGAGGCCCCGCTCGCCGCCGTGCTGGCGCTCGCCCTGGCCGTCCCGGTCGCCATCCGGCGCCGGGTCCCGGTCCGGGCCCTGGTCATCGTGCTGGCCGGCTGCGTGGTCACCCTGGTGCTCGGCGGGGAGATCACCCGTGGCCCGTTCCTCCCGATGGCGCTGGTGCTGTTCCTGGTCGCGTCTACCTGCCGCCGGGGTATCGCGCTGGCCGGCCTGGCCGGCGGGCTGGCCCTGCTGATCGCGCAGGGCGTGGTGCTGCACTTCGACGGGCTGGGTTCGGGCAACGCGACCGGCGCCGCCCTGGTGCTGACCATCGCCTGGATGATCGGGTACCTGGTCCAGCAGCGGCGGACCCACATGGCGCGCGGTCCGGGACCGGGCGGCCAGCGACGCGGTCACCCGGGAGCGGCTGCGGATCGCCCGGGAACTGCACGACGTGGTGGCGCACAGCATGACCGTGGTCACCGTGCAGGCCGGGTTCGGTGAGTACGTGTTCGACAGCCAGCCGGCTGAGGCCCGGGCCGCGCTCAGCGCCATCCAGGCGGTCAGCCGGGAGGCGCTGGGCGAGATGCAGCGGATGCTGTGCGTGCTCCGCCAGACGGACGGGGACATCGCGGCGGCCGACGCGGAACTGGCCGCCCAGGAGCCTGCGGCGACCGGGCATCCCCGCGAGCAGTGGACAATCCCGCGGGCCCGGCGGCCGGCCCGGCACGGACAGCGACCGGCGGTCCCGCGCGAGCCTGCTCGAGGACCGGCCCGCGCGTTCCGCCCCACCGCGCCACTGGCCCCCGCCCCCGGGCTGGCCAACCTGGACCGGCTGGTGGAACGGACCGCGGGCGCCGGGGTCACGGTGACCGTCGAGCGGATCGGCGGGCCGCGCAGCCTGCCCGCCAGCCTCGACCTGTCCGCGTACCGCATCGTGCAGGAGTCGCTGACCAACGTGGTCAAGCACTCCGGCGCGGACCGCTGCCACGTCGTCCTCGAATACGGCCCGGACAGCCTGCTCGTCGAGGTCACCGACCCCGGGGCCGGGGTGCCCACCCTGGCGGCCGCGCCCGCCGGGACGGCCGCGCCCGCCGGTGTGGCCGCGCCCGCCCGGATCGCCGGCGTCCCGGTGGGGGCCGGCGCCGCGGTACGCCCGCCTGCCCGCGTGGGCGGCGGGCCGGACCGCGCGGGGCACGGAATCATCGGCATGCGGGAGCGGGTCAGCCTGTGCGGCGGCGAACTGCACGCGCTGCCGCGGCCGGACGGCGGCTTCGTGGTGCGGGCCCGGCTGCCGCTCAGCGCGGGGCGGCCATGACCCTGCGCGTGCTGGTCGCCGACGACCAGGCCCTGGTCCGGGCCGGTTTCCGCGGCATCGTCGCGGCCACGCCCGGGTTCAGCGTGGTCGGTGAGGCCGGCACCGGCAGCGAGGCGGTCGAGCAGGCCCGCCGGCACCACCCCGACGTCGTGCTGATGGATGTCCGGATGCCGGTCATGGACGGCATCGAGGCCACCCGCCAGATCACCCGGTCGCCGGCGACCAGCGAGGTCCGGGTGCTCATCCTGACCACGTTCGACCTGGACGAGTACGTGTTCGCCGCGCTGCGCGCCGGGGCCAGCGGGTTCCTGCTCAAGAGCATCTCGCCCGGCGAGCTGCTCAACGCGATCCAGGTGATCGCGGCGGGCGACTCCCTGCTCGCCCCGAGCGTGACCCGCCGCCTGGTCGAGGAGTTCGCCCGCACGCCGCCGCTCACCCCCGCCGTCCCGGCCGGAGGCGGCGGCGCGCTGGACGTGATCACCGCCCGCGAGCGCGAGGTGCTGGCCCTGGTGGCCGGCGGCCTGTCGAACACGGAGATCGCCAAGCGCCTCGACATCACCCCGGCCACCACCAAGACGCACGTGGGGCACCTGCTCACCAAGCTCGGCGCGCGGGATCGCGTGCACCTGGTCATACTGGCCTACCAGGCGGGCCTGGCCACCCCCGCGTAGGAGACCATGACCAGCAGGCAGACAGCAGCCCCGGCGCGTGAGCCTGCCCCAGGGACCGGGGCGCGTGAGCCTGCCCCCGGCGCCGCGGCGCACGGGACTGCCCTGGCCGCTGCGCTGCGCGGGCCCGCCCTGGCCCGGCTGCTGCTGACCGCGCTTGCTGATCGTCGGCGTCCTGGCCGGCCTGCGGGGCGGCATCGCGCTGCACGGCTGGCGCGGCCCGTACCACCGGGACGGGATCGCGATCGGGATCGGGCTGGAGGCCGTCCTGGCCGCCCTGCTCATCGCGCTGCTCATCCGGGGCCGCGGGCCCAGCGACGACTTCCGGGTCCTGCGGATACGCTCCGTGCTGCGCTTCGCGCTGCTGGCCGGGCTGGCCGCCATCCCGGCGGTGCTGCTGCTGGCCGCGCCGCTGCGCCCTCATCCAGTGCCGCCGCAGCCCCTGCCCACCCAGCCGCAGCCGACGGTGTTCCCCACGCCGACCCGGCCCCCGCACCCGTCCGCCCCGTTCCGGCTGCCGCTCGCCGGCATCCTGTACGCGCTGCTCGTCCTGGCCCTCATCGGCGGGATCGTGGTGTGCGTCGTGCTGCTGCGGCGGCGCCTGCCCGGTCATGCGGTGCTGCCGCCCGGCGAGGCGTCGCTCGCCGAGGGCCAGCGGGGCGATCTGCAGGAGGCGGTCAGCTCCGGCCGGCGCGCGCTGGCTGAGCTGGACGACGCCCGGGCCGCGATCATCGCCTGCTACCTGGCCATGGAGCGGAGCCTGGCCGCGGCCGGGGCGGACCACGCGGTCGCCGACACGCCGGATGAGTTCCTGGCCCGGGCGGTGGCCGGCGGGCTGGTCCGCGGGGCGGCCGCCGCGGAGCTGACCAGGCTGTTCTACGAGGCCCGGTTCTCCGCCCACGAGCTGACCGCGGCCCAGCGCGACACCGCCCGCGAGGCGCTGGAGCAGCTGGCCGCCGACCTGCGAGGCTCGTCATGACCGGCCCAGCCACCCCCGGCTCCCGGGCTCCGGCCCCCCGCACGCCCGGGCCGGGCTGGCGGCCGGCCCGGCCGGAGATCATCATCGCCGCCATGGCGGTGGCCGCGGCGTGCGCGGCCGGCTACGCCGTGGCCGGTCCCGGCGCGCTCGCGGTGGTCGCGGTGGCGGCCGCGGTGATCAGCCTGCTCGTGCTGCGCAGCCTGGTGCGCCCGGTGCCGCAGGGATCCGCGCCCGAGGACATCAGCGGCCCCGACCCGGCGGTGCCCACGCCGGTGCTGTCGTCCTTTTCCCGCCAGTGGCGGCGGCGCTCCCGGCTGGCCGACGCCCAGGCCTCGATGTCGGCCTACGAGGCCGGCCTGCGCAGCCAGCTGGAGCACCTGCTCGCCTCGCGGCTGGCCGAGCGGCACGGGATCAGCCTGTACGACGACCCGGCGCGCCGCCCGGCGGGCGTTCGCCGGGGGCAGCCCCGGGCACGACAGCCTGTGGCCGTGGATCGACCCCGCCCGGAAAGCCGGGCCGGCCGGGGACGCGGGACCGGCCCCGGCCCGTGACCAGCCGGGCATCCCCTACCCGACCCTGGCCCGCCTCCTCGACCGACTGGAGCATCTGTGACGGACAAGACCCTGACCCCCGACGAAACCGCGCAGCGTTCCGCGCAGGTGCTGGCGGAGGTGCAGCGGGCCGTCGTGGGGCACCAGCGCGCCCTGGAACTGGTGCTGATCGGGATCCTGGCCGGCGGCCACATCCTGCTGGAAGACCTCCCCGGGCTGGGCAAGACGCTGATCGCCCGGTCGTTCGCGCAGGTGCTCGGCCTGGACTTCGCGCGCATCCAGTTCACCCCGGACATGCTGCCGTCGGACGTGATCGGCGCGCCCATGTACGACCAGCGGACCGCGGAGATGCAGTTCCGGCCGGGGCCGGTGTTCACCCAGCTGCTGCTCGCGGACGAGATCAACCGGACCCCGCCGAAGACCCAGGCGGCCCTGCTGGAGGCCATGGGCGAGGGCCAGGTGAGCATGGACGGGCAGACCCGCCCGCTGCCGCAGCCCTTCGTCGTGCTGGCCACCGACAACCCGATCGAGTACGAGGGCACCTACGAGCTGCCGGAAGCCCAGCTCGACCGCTTCCTGATGCGGCTGCGGCTGGGCTACCTGGACAGCGCGGACGAGGCGGCGATGCTGCAGCGGCGGCTGGACCGCCGGGCCGAGAACACGGTGCTCAAGCAGGTCACCGACGCGCCCGAAGTGCTCGCCATGCGGGCCGCGCTGGAGGACGTGGAGGTGTCGGCCGACCTGATCGACTACGTCGTGGCCCTGGTCCGGGCGACCCGGGAGCACCGGCAGATCCAGGTCGGGGCCAGCCCGCGCGGCGGGCTGGCCATCATCCAGCTGGCCCGCGGCCAGGCCCTGCTGCGGCTGCGGGACTACGTGATCCCGGACGACATCAAGAGCGTGGCGGTGCCGGCCCTGGCGCACCGGATCACGCTGCGGCCTGAGCTGTGGGTCCGCCAGGTCAAGCCGGACGACGTGGTCGCCGGGCTGCTGGCCAGCGTGCCGACGCCGCGGACCGACCCGTCCGCGTCCCGTGCCTGACCACCCGCCCGGGCCAGCAGCGGCCGAGCCCGGCAGCGTCCGGGCCAGGCGCCCAGCCTGGGCCCGGCCAGCCCGGGCCCGGGCTGGGCGGCCAGGGTTCCGCGGTGACGGTCCCGGTGCGGTGGAACCTGTCCCGGCATGCCCGCCGCCTGCTCACGCTCGCCGTGGCCGGCCTGGGCCTCGCCCTGGTGACCGGGCGGCCCGAGTTCGCCGGCGCGGCCGCCCCGGCGCTGCTGCTGCTGTCCGCCTGGCGGCCGGGCCACCCGGCACAAGCCCAGGTGACCGCCGGGCTGACGGCCAGCCGGATCATCGAAGGCGAGCAGGCCGCGGTCACCGCGTCGATCACGGGCGCCGCGGAGTACACCGCGGCGATGCTGCTGCACCCGGCGCACGAAATCGTGCCGCTGCGGACCGCGGCCGGGCAGCGGGCCGGGTACGCCGCCGGGCACCAGGTCACGCTGCCGTTCCTGGTCACGCCGCTGGGGCCGGCGGCGGGTGGGCACCGCGGAGATCGTGCTGCGGGACCAGCTGGCGGCTGGCCGAGGGCCGGGCCCAGGTCGGCCTGCCGTCGCTGGAGTGCTACCCGCGCCCGGCCACCCAGCGCACCCGGGTGGTGCTTGAGCCGCCTGCCGCAGCGGCTCGGCGAGCACTCCGCGCGGGCCCCCGGTGAGGGCGTCGAGTTCGCGGGCGTGCGCGAGTACGTGCCGGGCGACCGGCAGCGCAGCATCAACTGGCCGGCCACCACCCGGCGCGGCCGGCTGCAGGTGAACACGTTCCAGGCCGAACGCTCGCAGGACGTGGTGATCCTGGTCGACACGGCCTGGGACGGCGACGACGACGAGCACCACGTGGTGGACATCGCGCTGCGCGGCGCGGCCGCCGCGGCCCGGGCCTACCTGGACACCAGGGACCGGGTGGGGTTCATCACCTACCGCTACCGGGCCCGCTGGCTGGCGCCGGGGCACGGCCAGCGGCACTACTACCGGATCGCCGAGGCCATGCTCACCCAGGACCGGGACTGGACCCAGGACCCCGGGTTCTCCCGGCTGCCCCGGCCAGGCGCTGCCGCCGGGCGCGCTGATCCTGGTCTTCACCCCGCTGATGGACCCGCGGCTGGTGGAGACCCTCCGTGACCTGCGCCAGCGCGGCTTCCCGGTGCTGGTCATCGACGTGCTCAACGGGGAGCCCAGCGCGGGCCGGGGCCGGGCCGCCCGGCTGGCCCAGCGGATCTGGCGGATGGAGCAGCAGGCGATCCGGTTCTCCCTGCGCGAGCTGGACATCCCGGTGGTGCACTGGGACGGGGAGCAGAGCCTGGACCTCTCGCTGGCGCCGTTCACCCGCCGGGTCATGGTGACGCGCCGGTGAGCGGCTGGCGGGCGCTGGACGCGGCCGGTGGCGCCGGCGGCCGCCAGCCGGCGGGCGCCGCGGGCGGGTCAGCCGGGGGCGGGCGCCCGTCCTGGGCGGCGGGCCTGCGGGCGGCGTGCGGGCCTGGTGGCGGCGCAGCACCGTCCGGCCTGGCCACGGCCTCGGCCTGCTCGGCGCGGCCTGCGTGGCGTGGGCGGCGGCGCCGGCCGGGCCGGCGGGCCGGGCCGGCGCCCGCCCTGACCGTGCTGGCCGCCTGCTGCGTGGCCGGCGGCCTCGGGCAGCTGGCCTCGGCGGCGCGTGGCGCCGCCCGGGCCCGGCGCCTATCCCGGGCCGCTGACCCGGCTGGGCCTGGCGGGGCCTGGACCGGCTGCGCCGGCTCCCCTGGGCCGAGGGGGTGCTGCTCGGCGCGCTGGCCCTGGAAGCCCTGCACCCGGCCCGGCCCTGGCACACCGCGGTGCTCGGCGTGGCCCTGATCGCCTACCTGCTGGCCACGCACCTGGCCGAGTCGGCCGGCGGCCCCGGCGAAGCCGCCGCGGTGCTGCGCAGCCAGGCGCCGGTGCTGGCCGCCGGGCTCGGGCTGCTGGTGCTGGCGGCGGGATCGGCGCTGCTGCCCGTCGGCCGGGACCGGGCTGGCCGGCGGCTGGCTGCGGGCCGCCGCCGCGGTCGCCGCCGTCGCCGCGGCCCTGGCCTCGCCCTGCCCGTCTGCCCCTCGCCCGTCTGCGACCCTGCCCGCCAGCGCCCTAGCCCGCCTGGCCGGCGTTCAGCGGCCGGCGGCGTAGCCCTGCATGCCGCGGGGGTTCGCGGCCGCGTAGAGCATCCCCCGGTCCCGGGCCACCGCGCTGACCCGGCCCAGCGACCAGGGCGGCCGGACCGTGACCTGGTGCCCGCGGCGGCGCAGCTCATCGAGCACCGCCGGCCCCGGCCCGCTCCTCCACGTCCACCTCCAGCGGCGACGATTCGCGCGGGTAGAACGACGACGGGAAGTGCCGGGTGTGGAAGGCGGGCGCGTCGATCGCCTCCTGCAGGTTCATCCCGAACAGCACGTGGCGCAGGAAGAAGGCCAGCGTCCACTGGTCCTGCTGGTCCCCGCCGGGCGTGCCGAAGGCCAGGTACGGCTCCCCGTCGCGCAGCGCCAGGCTCGGGGTCAGCGTGGTCCGCGGCCGCTTGCCCGGGGCGAGGCGTGTTGGGCAGGCCCGGGGTGAGGGTGAACATCTGGGCCCGGGTGCCCAGGCAGAAACCGAGGCCGGGGATGACCGGCGAGCTCTGCAGCCAGCCCCCGCTCGGCGTGGCCGACACCATGTTCCCGAACCGGTCGGCGACGTCCAGGTGGCAGGTGTCGCCCCGGGTGGGCCTCGGGCCGCGGCGCGGCGTGCCCTGGCCGGTGACCTCCCAGGCCGGGCGGGCCGCGGCCCCGGACTCCTCCGCGGTCGGCTCCGCCGAGGTCATCCCGTCCGGGACGCGCACCGCCCCGGTGGCGTACCCGGGCAGCCGCGGCGCGGCGCCGCCGGGAGCAGCCCGGCCGCAGGTCCGGGGAGGCCGAGGGGCCGACCAGGGACCTGCGTTGCGTTGCGTAGGACGGGGACAGCAGGCCGGCGAGCGGGACGTCGGCGAACCGCGGATCGCCGTACCAGGCCTCGCGGTCGGCGAACGCCAGCTTCGCGCTCTCGACCACGGTGTGCACGAAGTCCGGCGCCGGCCGGGTCCATGCCCGCCACGCCGAGCCCGTCGAGCAGGGCCAGCTGCTGCAGGAAGACCGGGCCCTGGCCCCACGGGCCCGTCTTGCACACGGTCAGGCCCGCGAAGTCCAGGGTCACCGGCGGCTTCGGTGCCGGCCCGCCAGCCCGCGAGGTCGGCCGGGCCGAGCAGGGCCCGGTGCCGCTCCCCGGTCACGTCCATGACCTCGGCCCGCGGCCAGGTAGGAGCCGATCGCCTCGGCCACGAACCCCTCGTAGAACGCGCGCCGCGCCGCCTCGATCTGCACGTCGCGGTCATCGCCGGCCGCCTCGGCCTCGTCCAGGATCCGCTGGTAGGTCGCGGCCAGGTCCGGGTTGGCGAAGCGGGACCCGGCGGCGGGCACTCCGCCGCCCAGGTAGACCTCCGCCGAGCTGGGCCAGTGCTCGCGGAAGACCGGCTCCGCGGCGGCGATGCCCGCGCTCACCCCGGCCGTCATCGGGTAGCCGTCCCGCGCGTACCCGATCGCGTACCGCATGACGTCGCGCAGCCGCATCCGGCCGTGCCGCTGCGAGCAGCAGCATCCAGGTGCCGAAGGCGGCGGGCACGCACGCGGCGAGCAGGCCGTTGCCCGGGACCAGGTCGAGGCCCAGGGCGCCGAACGCGTCCAGCGTGGCGCGCCGCCGGCGCGGGCCCCTGGCCGTCCAGCACGAAGACGCCCGCGCTGTCCGGCCGGCGGTCCCGGCGTCGTAGCCGATGACCGGGGCCTCGCCGCCCAGCCCGTTCATGTGCGGCTCGACCACCTGCAGCACCAGGCCCGCCGCGACCGCCGCGTCGAACGCGGTGCCGCCCGCCTCCAGCACCGCCATCCCGGACGCGGTGGCCAGCCAGTGGGTGGAGGCCACCATGCCGAACGTGCCCGCGAGCTGCGGCCGGGTGGTGAACGAGGAACCCTGCGGCAGCATCAGCACTCCTGACGGCGTGACCCGGCCTGGCCGGGAGGGACGGCATGACCCAGCCTGGGCCGGGGACGCGGGCGGGCGGGATCCAGCTGCCATAATCGCCCGGCTCCCCGCCGCCAGGCAACCACGGGCCAGGCAAGCCACGGGCCGGGCACACCACGGGCCGGCCGGCCGCCAGCGGGCGGCCGCCGTAATCTCGCGCAACCGGCACGCGGCAGCACTGCGTCGTAAGAGTCAGGACACCCCAGGGGCCGGCTCACGGCCCCGCCAGCGACAAGGGAACCGCCCATGACACCATCCGCCCGCGCCGCCCGGCGAATCAGCGCCGCAGCCGCCCTGCTGTGCACCGGCGCCCTCGCGGCGGCCTGCGGATCGACCAGCAGCAACAACTCCGCCGGCAGCCCGGCGTCCCCGGCCGCCTCGCCGGCGGCCGCGACGCCGTCGAGCGCGCCGGCCACCAGCGCGGCCCCGACCCCCACCGACCCCGCCCAGCACGCCCTCGGCCCCCGCGTGCTCACCGGCCGACCTGTCCGCGGTGGTCAACACCAGCCCGGGCGGCGCGGCCGCCGGCAGCACCTACTACCCGCTGAACTTCACCAACACGTCGAAGAGCTCGTGCTACCTGTACGGCTACCCGGGTGTCTCGTTCGTGACCGGCCCGTCCGGCAGCCAGATCGGCGAGCCCGCCTCGCGTAACCCGGCGGTCGCGCCGAGCACGGTCATCCTGCCCCCGGGCGGGACCGCGCACGTGACGATCCAGGTCGTCGACGCGCTGAACTACAGCAAGTCCGACTGCCAGCCGGTCACCGCGCACTGGCTCAAGGTGTTCCCGCCCGGCCAGTTCACCGCGCTGTACGTCAAGTTCTCCGCGCTGACCTGCTCGGCGAAGCTGCCCGCGAAGCTCGGCAGCCCGCTGACGCGTGGACGCGGTGAAGGGCGGTCAGGGCCAGCCCGGCCAGGGTCTGTGAACCACCCGCCCCGCCGCCCGCCGGGCGGCCCGGGCCGGTAGCGTTCGGGGCATGGATGAGCTTCCGGCACGGGTCCGGGCTGTCTGTGATCTCGACGTCGCCGAGGCGCGCGAGTACAGCGGACGCCACGAGTACGACGGCAAGATCCAGGACCTCTCCCCCGGCGGGGTGCGGGACGGCCTGGCCCGGCTGGCGGCGGCCGCGGCCTCGGGCGGCCGCCTCGACGACCCGCACGACGAGTCCCACCTGGCCGCGTTCGAGCGGCGGGCCCAGGTCGCCTACGGCGAGCTGGAACTGCACCGGCAGCAACCCGCTGGCTCATCTCGGCCGAGATGGACCTGGCCTGCTACGACCGCGAGTACGCGCCGCCGCGGGGAGCGTGAGCGGGCCAAGCTGCAGCACCTGGCCCTCTGGCCGCAGGCGGTGGACGCGGCCCTGGCCTCGCTGGACCAGGTGAGCGCCCCGGTGGCGAGCGCGCTGATCTCCGGCATCCGCGGCCTGGCCGCGGGCATCCCGCCGACCGCCCCGGCGGACGTGGCGGCGAGGGCCGCGCGGCCGCGCACGCCAGGCTGGTCGCGCACGTCGAGACGGCGGCCAGCGGACGGGGACCCCGACGCCGCGCTGGGCGCGGCCGGGCTGCGCAGCCTGATGAGCACGCTCCGAGGACATCGACGTCGATCTGGGCCTGCTCGCCGCGCGGGCCGACGCCGAGCGGGACCGGCTGCTGAACCGGCTGGCCGAGGACTGCGCCCGGATCGACGCCAGCCGGCCGCCGCTGGAGCTGTGCCGGGACCTGGTCCGTGATCACCCGGGCCCGGACGGGGTGATCGAGGCGGCCCGGCTCGGCACCGATCAGGCGATCGAGTTCACCCGGGAACGGAACCTGGTGCCCTACCACGACGGGGTCTGCCTGGTCGGGCCGGCGCCGGAATCACGCCGCTGGGCCATGGCGATGATCTCCACCGCCGCGCCCGGCGAGCCGGAGGCCCCGTCCTGGTTCTACGTCACGCCGCCCGAGCCCAGCTGGCCGGAGCAAGAGCAAGAGGAATGGCTGGAGGTGTTCAGCGCCACCACGCTGCCCGGCATCGTCGTGCACGAGGTCGCGCCGGGGCACTTCTCGCACGGCCGCGCGCTGCGCCGGGCGGCCGGGCCGGTGCGCCGGACCCTGCACTCGGCCGCGTTCATTGAAGGCTGGGCGCACTACGCCGAGGAACTGTGCGTCGAGGAGGGGTTCCGCGGCGACGACCCCCGGTTCGCGGTCGGGCGTCTGGCTGGAAGCCCTGGTCCGGGTGACCCGGCTGGCCTGCGCGATCGGCGTGCACACCGCGGGCATGAGCGTCGAGGAAGGCGCCCGCCGGTTCGAGGCGGACACCCACCTGGCCGGTCCCGCGGCCCTGTCGGAGGCCCGGCGGGCCACGTTCGACCCGACGTACGGCCGCTACACCTGGGGCAAGCTCGAGATCATGGACCTGCGGGAGCAGGCCCGCAAGCAGTGGGGCAACGGCTTCACGCTGCTGCGCTTCCACACCGCGCTGATGGAGCTGGGCTCCCCGCCGCTCGGCCTGCTCGGCACGGCCCTCGACCGCGGCTGACGGCCCGGAGCGAGGGCTTCAGTCCAGGTTGTCCCGGGCGGCCGGTGCCGGCGTTTCCTCAGCCTCACCGTTGTGCCCAGCGGGGATGGCGTCCGGGCCCCCGGGCCGGCGCGCCATCTCCACCACGGCGGCGAGGAGGCTGGAGTCGCGCGCGCCCACCAGCGCCCAGGCCCGCGCGATGGCGAAGCCGAAGAAGCCAATGCACAATCCCCCCAGGTTGCCGAGGAGCCCCGGATTCCCTGGCTTTCCGCCTAGCTCGACGCCGCCGGCCAGCTGAAGGCTGTAGAGCGCGAGCAGGACCGCCGGCAGGATCAGCTGGTTCAGCCGGACCCGCAGCCTGGTGTCCCGCAACAGCAGGATGATCAGGCCGGCCGTGGAGGACAGCCCGGCCGCGGCCACGACGATGACCGTCAGGCTAAGACTGGCTCCGGGCAGGAGGGCCACGAGGGCGATGACCAGCGTGTTGACCAGAGCCGAGAAAGCCATGGCCGCCTTGAGCTGGTGATCACTCTCAGCGCGCGGGCCGGAGAGCTTCGCCGGAGAAATCGAGATGGCGACGAAGAGCAGGCCGATCAGCGCCCCCGCCACCGTGGCGCAGGCTCCGAAGAAGTCGTGATAGCTGGCGGGGACCACTCCGCAAAGATACTCATGGGGCCCGGGCTGGCGGCGCGAGCCGCGCGCCGGCAGGCGGCGGGGGTTGATCCCGGGCCGCGGCTGCGCAATTATTTGACTATGTCAATGACTTCCTTGCCTCCGTCAGACACCTCGGACGCCGGGGCGGTGCGCGACACGCGGGTCCGGGCGGTACGCGAGTTCAACCGCGTCTACACGAACATGATCGGCCTGCTCCGCGGCGGCTACCTCGGACTCGCCCTACTCGCTCACCGAGGCCCGGGTGCTGTTCGAGCTGGCCCACGGCGGCGAGACCGAGGTCAGCGCGCTGCGCCGCTCGGTGGACATCGACGCCGGCGTACCTGAGCCGGATCCTGGCCCGGTTCGAGGCGGACGGGCTGGTCACCCGGCGCCGCTCGGACACTGACGCCCGCCGCCGGGTCATCACGCTGACCGGCGCGGGCCAGCACGCGTTCCGCGGCCTGGACCAGCGGTCAGCCGAGCAGATCAGTGCGCTGCTCGACCAGCTCACCGAGGCGGATCAGCAGCGGCTGACCGCGGCGATGGCCACCATCCAGGAGATCACCCGGCCCCGGGGCCGGCCGGCGGCGTTCGTGCTGCGCGCCCCGCGGCCGGGCGATCTGGGCTGGGTGGTGCAGCGCAACGGCGCGCTCTACGCGCGAGGAGTACGGCTGGGACGCCAGCTACGAGGCGCTGGTCGCCCGGATCGTGGCGGACTACGCGGGACGCGCCGACCCCCGGGAGGCGGGCTGGATCGCCGAGCTGGACGGCGCGCCGGTCGGCTGCGTGTTCTGCATGCGCAAGGACGACGCCGACGGCCCAGCTCCGGCTGCTGCTGGTCGAGCCGGCCGCCCGGGGGCTGGGCCTCGGCGACCGCCTGGTGGCCGAGTGCCTGGCCTTCGCCCGCCGGGCGGGTTACCCGGAGATCGTGCTCTGGACCAACGACATCCTCACCGCGGCGCGCCGCATCTACCAGCGGTTCGGTTTCGAGCTGGTGGATTCGGAGCCGCACCACAGCTTCGGCCACGACCTGATCGGGCAGAACTGGCGGCTGAGCCTGCGCTGACACCAGGCGGCGGGCCCCCGTGCGTGCGGGTGCGCACGGGGCCCCGGGACCGGCGGTCAGTCCGGCACGTCGCCGGGGACGACCAGCCCGGTCTCGTAGGCCAGGATCACCGCCTGCACCCGGTCGCGCAGGCCCAGCTTGGCCAGCAGGTGCCCGATGTGGGTCTTGACCGTCGCCTCTCCAACGAAAAGCTCGCGGGCGATCTCGGCATTGCTGCGGCCGCGCGCCACGAGGAGCAGGATGTCCTTTTCCCGGGCGGTCAGCGAGGCCAGCCGGGAGGGCGCGGTGACGGCCGCCGCCGGGCGGCGCGCGAAGGACTCGATCAGCATCCGGGTCACCGAGGGGGCCAGCAGGCCGTTGCCCGCCGCCGCGGCCTGGACCGCGGCGATCAGGTCACCGCGCGGCGCGTCCTTGAGCAGGAACCCGCTCGCCCCGGAGCGGAGCGCCTCGTAGACGTAGTCGTCGAGATCGAACGTGGTGAGCATGACCACCCTCGGGCCCGTGTCCGGGCCGCCCTGGGTGATCAGCCGGGTCGCCTCCAGCCCGTCCATGCCCGGCATCCGGATGTCCATCAGCACCACGTCCGGCCGGTGCGCGGCCACCGCGGCCACCGCCTCGGCGCCGTCGGCCGCCTCGCCCACCACGCTGATCCCGTCGGCCGCGTCGAGGATCACGCAGAACCCGGCGCGGACCAGTTCCTGGTCGTCGGCCACCAGCACCCGGATCGGGGACGGGCGGACGGGCGTGCTCCCCGTGCTCCCCGTGCTCACTGGACTGTGCTCACTGGACTGGGCTCACTGGACTGGCAGCCGGGCCGTGACGGCGAACCCCCCGGTGCCGGTGGGGCCCACCGACAGGCTGCCGCCGCAGGACGCGACCCGTTCCGCGATACCGGCCAGGCCGAAGCCGCCCGACCGGGCCCGCGCCGCGGAGTCGCCGGCCAGGCCATTCGCTGTCCCGTTCACGACCGGGACGGTACCCCCTTCGCGCCGGGTGTCGGTGACGGTCACCGTGACGAAGCCGGGCTCGTAGCACAGGGTGACCGCGGCCCGGGCCGCGCAGGCGTGCCGGACCGTGTTCGTGAGCGCCTCCTGGATGATCCGGTACGCGGTGAGATCGACGCTGGGCGCCAGCGGGCCCGGCGTGCCCTGCACGGTCAGGTCCACCGCCAGCCCGGACCCGCGGACCTGGTCGAGCACGGCCCCCAGCCCGGCGAGCGATACCGACGGCGCGGTCTCCAGCTGATCGGCCGGCCCGCGCAGCACCCCGAGCAGCCGGCGCAGCTCGGTCAGGGCCTGGCGGGCCGTATCCGCGATCACCTCCACCGACCGTGCGGCGTCGTCCGGCCGCCCGGGCAGCAGCGAGGAGGCCGCCTCGGCCTGCACCGCCATCAGGCTGACGTGGTGCGCGACCACATCGTGAAGCTCGCGGGCGATCCGGGTGCGCTCCGCCGCCGCGGCCCGGGCCACGTCGTCGTCCCGCTCCGCTTCCGCCCGCTCGGCCCGGCTTTCCGCCTCCTGGACGCTGGCCTGCCGGTTCCGGACGACCACCGCCGCCCCCCAGGCACCCAGCGTGGTCAGGGCCGACACGACAGCGTCGTACGGCTGGGTATGGCCGGGCGACACCTGGGACTCGATGCTGCCGATCACCACCAGGACAATGACCACCCGGCGGACCGCGGGGCGGCAGTAGACCATCGCGGTATAGAACGCGATGGTGTTGGCCAGCGGGAACGGGGCGTACGCGAAGGCGAGCTGGTCATACAGGATGCGCGGGATCCCGGCCACGATGAGCACCGCGAGCGGCCATCTCCGGCGCCACGCGAGCGGCACGCACTGGGCGATGACCAGCACCAGCGCGGCCCAGAACGGGTGCAGCTGGCTGCGGTAGGGCAGCACCGATGCGACGTTGACGAAGACCAGGGCGAGCGCGAGGACAAGGTCCTGGACCCGCGGCGGGAGCGCGGCGGCCCGGGCCGTCAGCCTCGTCACCTGGCTCGTCACGACCTGGCGGTTCACGACCTGATCGTAAAGGCGCAGGGGGCCAGGTGGCATCCCTCCGCCGGCGGAGCCGGGCGGCTCCCTCCCCGGGGGGAGAAAGGCCGGTCCCGGCGCCGCGGCTCCGCCGCGCTGCGGAGCGCGGGAAATCGCCCCGCCGCCCGATGCCGGCCGCCCTCCCCGGGGCCCACGATGCTGGCATGCCGCAGAACCCGCTCACGGGAAGCGCACTCCCGTCCCGGCCGCGCCCCAGCGGGCCGGATACCGCACCCGAAGCCGCCAGCCTGCTGGCCCGGGCCCGCCGCAGCCCGCGGCTGGGCGTCCTCATCGTCGCCGCCGCGGCGTTCGCGGTCGAGATGGCGGTGAGCGCCCGGTACGGCTACCACCGCGACGAGCTGTACTTCCTGGAAGCCGGGCGGCACCCGGCCTTCGGGTACGTGGACCAGCCGCCGCTCACCCCGCTGGCCGCCCGCCTGGAGGCGCTGCTGTTCGGCAATTCCCTGGCCGGGCTGCGGGTGCTGCCCGCGCTCGGGCTCAGCGCCCTGGTGCTGCTCACCGCGGGCATGAGCCGCATCCTCGGCGCGGGACGCGCCGGGCAGGTGCTGGCCGCGGTGTGCGTGGCCAGCTGCGCCGAGTTCCTGGCGGCCATGCACCTGATGAGCACGACCACGCCCGACTTCGTGGCCTGGGCCGTGCTGCTGTACCTGGTACTCCGGCTGCTGGACAGCGGCGAGCCCCGCTGGTGGCTGGCCATCGGCCTGGGCACGGGCGTCGCGGCCGAGGCCAAGTGGACGATCTGGGTCCTGGCCGCTGCGGTGGTGGCCGGGTTCGCCGTCACGCCTCAGCGGCGGCTGCTGCGCAGCCGGTACCTGCTGCTGGGCGTGCTCATCGCGGTGGCGCTGGCCGCCCCGGACCTGATCTGGCAGGCCGCCCACGGCTGGCCGAACCTGCAGGTGTTCCGCCAGCTGCAGACCGCCGCCGGGCACAACCGGGCGGTCTACTGGCCGGCGCAGCTGCTCTACACGGGTTTCGCGCTCACCCCGATCTGGGTGGCCGGGCTGATCTGGTGCCTGCGCAACGAGGCGGCGCGCCCGTTCCGGCCGGCCGCGATCGCGGCGGCGGCGACCATCGCGGTGCAGTTCATCCTGGGCGGTAAGCCGTACTACTCCGGGGGCGCCTACACGTTCCTGCTCGCGGCCGGCTCAGTGCCGGCCGGGCGGTGGCTGTTCCCCGGGTCCGGGACCGCGGGCCGCACGTGGCGGCGGGCCCCGCTGATCGCGGGGGCGGCCGCCACCCTCGTGGCCCTGCCCATCGCCATCCCCCTGCTGCCCGCCGCCAGCCTGCGCACCGTGCCGTTGCAGACCATCAACTACGACCTGGCCGAGACGATCGCGTGGCCCCGGGAGGTCGCGCTAGTTGCCCGGGAGTACGACGCGCTGCCCGCCGCGCAGCGGGCCCGGACCGCGCTGCTGGCCGGCAACTACGGTGAGGCGGGGGCCATCGACCGCTACGGCCCCGCCCTGGGCCTGCCCCAGGCCTACAGCGGCCACAACAACTTCTGGCTGTGGGGGCCACCGCCCGCGGCGGACCAGTCCGCGATCGTGATCGGCCTGGGCCCGTCCTTCCTGCGCCGCGAGTTCCGCCAGGTGCGCCGGGTCGCCACGTTCTACAACGGCCTGGGGGTCAGTGACGACGAGCAGGGCTCGCCGGTCTACCTGGCCACCGGGCTCAGGGAATCGTGGGCCCGGGCCTGGCCCGCGTTCCGTGACTATTCCTGAGCCGGCGTACCGGGGCCGCCGCCACCCCCGCGGGATCCGCGGGGGTGGCGGCGCGGCTAGCATCGTCATGGCGCTCCAGACGCGAGGACGAGGACGATGCCGGGACCGGAACTGCTGCCCGAGGCGGGCAGGCCAGCAGGGGGCACGACCGCACGGGCCGCCCCCGGGCGGGGCGCGCCCCGGCCGGGCGCGACCCGGCGGGCTCCTGCCAGGCGGGCCGCCCGCGCGGCCGCCGCCGCGGGCCTGGTCGTGCTGGCCGCGGCCGGCCTGACCGGCTGCTACGCGAAAGCCAGCGCCGCCCCGTCCATCGAGCTGTCCACGGCCGTGGTGCCGCAGCCCGCGGTGCCCGGCGAGACCACCGCCTACCTGGTCATCCGGAACAACAGCGGCCCGGACCGGCTGCTGCGCGTCCGGACCAGCGTGGGCGGCCGGGTCACGTTCCGGGCGCCCAACGGACGCGGCAGCCAGATCATGCACACGGTCCCGGCGATCAGCATCCCGGGCCACAACATCATCCGGCTGGTGCCCAACAGCGTGCACCTGCTGATCACCGGGGCCAGGCCGTTGCACGGCGCCAAGGAGATCACCCTGACGCTCGTCTTCGCCCACGCCGGGGCCATGTCGGTGATCGCCCAGGTCACCAACCCGGAGACCGGCGGCAGCAGCTACTTCCTGAACTCCTGACCTGCGTCCGCACCGGGAGAGGAACCCGCCGAGTGGAGTGGCTCTATCACATCGCGACCGCGGCGGACTGGGAGCAGGCCCGCCGCGACGGCGAGTACCGGACGTCGACCCGCGGCCGCTCGCTCAGCGAGGAGGGTTTCATCCACGCGAGCACGGCCGCCCAGGTCCTGCCGGTCGCCAACGCGGTGTACCTGGATGAGCCGGAGGACCTGGTCCTGCTGGTGCTCGACACCGGCCGGATCGGCGCCGAGATCCGCTACGAGCCGGTGCCGGGCTGGGCGGATCCTTTCCCGCACATCTACGGGCCGCTGAACGTGGCGGCGGTGGTCCGGGCGGTGCCGCTGGATCGCGACCCGGCGGGGAGTTTCCGCTGGCCGGCCGGGCTGGAACGGCCGTGACCGGCCCGCCCCCGCGGGACGCGCCCGCGCCCGGCGGGGCGGCGGGCGGCCCGCCGGTGCTGTACGTGATCGTGTGTGCCGCGCCGCCCGCCGCCGGGGTGGGGCAGCTGGTCAGCCTGGCCCAGCGGCGCGGCTGGGACGTGTGCGTGCTGGCCACCCCGTCAGCCCGGCGGTTCACCGACACCGCGGCCCTGGAACGGCAGACCGGGCACCCGGTCCGCAGCGAGTACAAGAACCCGGGCGAGCCTGACGTGCTGCCGGACCCGGACGCGGTGATCGTCGCCCCGGCCACCGTCAACACCGTCAACAAGTGGGCCGCGGGGATCTGTGACACGCTCGCGCTCGGCATCCTGGTCGAGGCCATCGGGAAGCGGCTGCCCATCGTGGCCCGTGCCGTCCACCAACGAGGCGCACGCCGCGCACCCCGCGTTCACCGAGAACATCGGCAAGCTGCGCTCGTGGGGCGTCTGCGTGCTGTTCGGCGCGGACGTCCACCCGCTGGCCGGGCCCGGGGCCGGCGGCAGCGATCCCGGCGCGTTCCCCTGGGCCGCCACGCTGGACGCCCTCGGCGCACCCGGAGGCAGGACCCCGCCCGCCGCCGGAAACTGACCTGCCGGGCCCCGGCGGCCTGCTCCCCCATCCGGGCCGCGCCGGGGGCGGCTACTTGCCGCCACGGGATTCGCGACATATCGTGTGGGCCGGAGCGCGGCGGGGGATGCGGAGGATCATATGGTGATGCGCGGCGACGTTCGGGCCAGCGACGCGGGCCGGGAGGCAGCCGCCTTCCCTGACCCCTGGCTGGCCGCCGGGGAGCAGCCAGGCGGCCGCCCGTACCTCGCGGACCAGGCCCGCCAGGGCCTGGCCCGGCTGCGCCGCCGCGTCCTGCTGGCCCTCGCCGTGGTCACTGTGAGCGGCGTGGCGCTGGTGTCCCTGCTGGCCGGCCTGATCCTGTTCCACGTCGGGTGGCTGGGCATCGCGCTGGCCGTCCTGCTCGGCCTCGGTGCGCTGGCCGTGGCCGCCGCCGCCGGCCTGGCCATCCTGGCCTGGCGGATGTGGCGCCGGGGAGCCTGGCTGGAAGCCCTGCCCCTGCTGGCCGGGCAGCCCTGGCTGAGCCGCGTGGTGTGGGCCGCCCGCCTGATCTGGACGGGTCACTCGCTCTGGCGGCTCCGCGCCCGCCTGCGCCCCGCGTCCCGCTACTGAGACCCCGGCCCGCGGGGCCCACCCCGCGGCCGGCCCGGCGGCCCGCCGTCACGGGGTGACGATGGCGAAACCCGGATCCGGGGTATCCAGCAGGCCGAGCAGCCGCGGCAAGACCCCGGGGTCACCCGTGCTGGCCAGGTCCCCCGGCCCCTGGCCCGCCAGCAGGGCCAGCAGCTGCGGCTTGGTCAGCGTCAGGGTGAGGTCGGCGCCGCCGGGCTGCGGATCGGGCCAGTGCACCAGGACCCCGTTGGACAACGCGGTCCGGTGCCGGGTGCCCTCGTCCGTGAAGTCCCAGTCGATCGTCAGGCTCTCAGACCAGGCCTTCGGCCCGTTAACGCGGATCGCGATCGAGTCGAACAGCTGCTCCACGGTCAGGGCCTGGATCATGTCGGGCGAGAGCAGGCTCAGCGACGGCGGGACCGCGCCGTGCCGCAGTTCCAGGGCGCCCATCAGGTAGAAGTTGCGCCAGGGGCCGTTCTCCGCGCCGTAGCCAAGCTGGTCGTAGATCGCGGCCAGCGCCTCACGGGCCCCGCTGTGGGCCGGGTCGGCGAAGACGGCGTGGTTGAGCAGTTCGGCGGCGAATCGCAGATCGCCGGCGTCGGTGTACTCCGCGGCCTTGGCCACGACCGCATCGGCGCCGCCGAGGCAGTTGACGTAGCGCCGGGCCGCCTCCTCGGGCGGATGCTTCCACAGGCTGGCCGGGTTGCCGTCGAACCAGCCCATGTACCGCTGGTAGATCGCCTTGACATTGTGACTGACCGAGCCGTAATAGCCGCGGGCGTGCCAGGCCCGCTCGAGCGCGGGCGGCAGCTCCATCATCTCGGCGATCTCCATGCCCGTGTAGCCCTGGTTCAGCAGCCGCAGCGACTGGTCGTGCAGGTATCCGTACAGGTCCCGCTGCTCGGACAGGAGGCGGATGACCCGGTCGTGGCCCCACGTCGGCCAGTGGTGCGAGGCGAAGGCGACATCGGTGCGGTCACCGAACAGCAGGATTGCCTCGGTCAGGTACCGGGCCCAGATCCGCGGGTCGCGGACCAGGGCACCGCGCAACGTCAGCAGGTTATGCAGGTTATGCGTGGCGTTCTCGGCCATGCACAGGGCCCGGCGCCCGGGGAACAGGAAATTCATCTCCGCTGGCGCCTCGGTCCCGGGGGTGAGCTGGAACTCGATCAGCACTCCGTCCACCGTCTCCCGCTGCCCGGTCCGGGTGATGTCCACGGTCGGCGGGATCAGCGACACCGTCCCCGTCGAGGTCGTCATGCCCAGCCCCGCACCGATCTGGCCGACGGGTGACTTGGGCAGCTCGGCGCCGTACATGTACACCGCGCGGCGGTTCATCGCACCGCCCGCGTACACGTTCTCCTCGACCGCGTGCCCCATGAAGCCGGCCGGGGCCAGGATCGGCACATCGCCGGTGACCACGCCGCGCACCCCGCCGAAGTGATCGCCGTGGCTGTGGGTGTAGATCACGCCGGTCACCGGCCGGTCACCCCGGTGCGCGCGGTACAGGGCGAGCGCGGCCGCCGCGGTCTCGGTGGAGATCAGCGGGTCGATCACGATCACACCGCGGTCGCCCTCCACGATCGTCATGTTCGACAGGTCCAGGCCTCGGACCTGGTAAATCCCGTCGGTCACCTCGAACAGGCCCTGCCGCGCGCACAACTGGGACTGCCGCCACAGGCTCGGGCTGGCCGAATCCGGGCACTCGCCGGCCAGGAAGGAAAACGCGTCGTTGTCCCACACCACCCGGCCGCTGGCGTCCTTGACCACGCACGGGTCCAGGGAGCCGATGAGCCCCCGCTCAGCGTCGTCGAAATCCGCGCGATCCGAGAAGGGAAGGTCGTTCATCCAGGTGCTCCAGTGGAATCGGGGGTGAATTTCCACAGTGAACCGGGACCACTCGTGGCACTTCACCCCCGCTGGGTGAAGCTGCCCTGAATCGGAAGGAGCTGTGGCCAGGGCGGGCCGGGTCAGGCGTGCGCGGTGGCCCGCAGCGGAACGACGAGGTAACGGAACTCGGGCTGCTCCTGATCCGCGCCCGGATCGCCCGGGCCATCGGCCGGGGATACCCGGGTGATCAGCGCGGGCTTGGCCGGGCTGGTGAACTCGATCCTGAGCAGGCCGGGATCGGCCGGCCCCGTGCCGCCAGCTCCCGTGCCGCCAGGTCCTGTGCCTGCGGGTCCCGTGCCTGCGGGTCCTGTGGCATCGGCGTCCCCGCGTCCCCCGCCCGATCCGCCGGCGGCATCATCCGCGTCCGCGGCGTGCGCCCGGGCCTGGCCCGGCACCGCCGCGGCGGAGAGGCCGTCCAGCAGGTAGTGCGGGTTGAACGCGATCACGGGCTCCTCACCGCGGAAGTCGGCGGGGACCGTCTCGATCGCCCGCGCCCGGCCCTCGGTCTGCGCCTCGATCCGGACGCGGCCCGGGCCGAACGTGAGCCGGACCGGGCTGGCCCGGTCGGCGACCAGGGAGACCCGGCGGACCGCCTCGGTGAACGGCCCGGCCGGCACGTCGGCACGGCAGCCGAACTCGGTCGGGAAACGGGACCGGTACCGGATGAACTCGCCGCCGATCAGCCGCGTGGTCAGGCGGCGGCCACCGATCCCGAAGCTGATCATGCCCTCGGCGGGCCGGGGCTCATCCGCCGGTTTCGCGGCGGGCGCGCCGGGCCCGAAGGCGACCGAGACCGGCGATCCCGCGGTCATCGCCCGCGCGGCGTCCGCCAGCGTCCGCGCCGGGACCAGGGCGACCGCGCGCAGCCCTTGCTGCACCGGCTCCCACGCCATCTCCCGCACCGCCAGGCGGTACCGGTCGGTCGCGGCGAGCGTGAGCGTCGCCCCGTCGATGTCCAGGCAGACCCCGGTGAGCATGGGCAGTGTGTCGTCCCGGCTCGCCGCCGCCACGACCTGGCTGATGGCCGCGCCCAGGACGCCGCCGTCCACGGTGCCGGCCAGCGGCGGCGGGGCGGGCAGCTCCGGGTACTCCTCAGCGGGCAGCGCGACCAGCGAGAATTCCGCGCTGCCGCAGGCCAGGTTCACCACGTCGGCGTCGGTGGTTATCTCGACGGCGAGTGCAGGGAGGCTGCGGGTGATCTCGGCCAGCAGCCGGCCCGGGACGATGACGGTACCGGGCTCCCCGACCTCGGCCTCGATCTGCGCGGTCGCCGAGACCTCGTAGTCGAAGCAGGACAGGGTGAGGCTGGCCCCCGCGTCCAGGCGCAGTCCGGACAGCACCGGGACCACCGGCCGGGTAGGCAGGGCGCGGGCCACCCAGGCCAGCGCCTCGGCCAGCACGTCCCGATCGACCCTGATTTTCATGTCCGAGCCCTCCGCCACCATGGTCACGAGGACGTTCCCGCCCTCGTGACCCGAGGGCGTTCCCGCCCGGGCGGCCCCGGGATTGCCTGAGTGCCGCCAGGTCCGATACTGGCACGGCACACCGACAATCCGGGCCCGTCCGGGCGGGCAGGTCCCGAGATGACGCCGGCCCGGTCAGCTGGCCCGGCCCGGTCAGGCTGCCTGTTAAGGGCGCCTGTTACGGCCGGCCCACTGAAGCCGATTCGACGAGCCCGGGCGGCGCGGACCCGAGCGTGGCCTGGATGGCCTCGGCCAGGGCCCGCGCCGACTCGGCGGTCAGCTCGACGGCCACCCGGGCCGACGGCCCCTGCCCGGGGTTGAGGAAGTCGATGTTCAGCGTGTGCTCGGCGGGCGCGTGCACCGGATGATCGAAATACACGCTCGCCTCGCTCAGCGTGAACCACCCGGCCGGGCCCTTGCCGCTGCCGCTGACCTCGACGTTCTCGGTGAGGTACGTGCACATGAGCGGTCTCCCTCTCAGCCGGCCAGGTAGCGGCCGTAGAAGTCCCAGATCTTCTGCCAGCCGTCGTTCGCGGCCTCGGGCCGGTACGAGGGGCGGTTCACGGCGAAGAACGCATGCCCGGCGTTCTCGTAGCTGTGGAACTCGAACGTCTTGCCCGCCTCGACCAGGGCCTTCTCCAGCTCGGCGACCTGCTCCGGTGAGGGGTGGGAATCCTCGGCCCCGAACAGCCCGAGCAGCGGGCAGGACAGGTCCGGCGTCCGGTCGACGATCGGGCCGACCTTGAGCGGCATGCCCTCGGGGGGCGTGCCGACCACGAACGCGCCGTAGCAGTCCACCGCCGCGTCCAGCGGCAGGCTCACGCCGGCCAGGAACGACTGCCGCCCGCCGGAGCAGTAGCCGATCGTGCCGGCCTTGCCGTTGGAGTTCGGCATCGCCCGCAGGTAGGCGACCGCGCCGCCCACGTCACCGATCAGCCGCTCGTCGGGCACGCCGCCCGCGGCCCGGGCGGTGGCCGCCGCGTCGTCCGGGCTGGCGCCCGGCGCCTCCCGCCAGTACAGGTTGGGGCACACGGCGTTGTAGCCGTGCGTGGCGAACGTCCTGGTGATCTCCTTGGTCTGCGTGTCGTACCCGGGCATGTGGTGGATGACCACGACCCCGCCGAACGGCCCGGGCCCGAGCGGCCGGGCCAGGTACGCCTCTACCTGGTCCCCGCCGGCCCCGGCCAGGCTGATGGTCTCCGCCTGAATCGCGTCGTACATGGAGCGCCCTCTTCCTCTGCGTCGTCTTCCCGCGCTGCACTGGCCTGGCCCGCCGCATTCGATTGCGCCGCGGCCGGGACTGTTACTTGTGCCCAGGCAACTATCACATCCTGCCAGCACTCCCGGCGGCTCAGGGCGACTGCCCGACGTATCGCCAGCCCGGCAGACTCGGACGGCGCTCCGCATGTAGCGTTACGTGATGTGACATATACTCAGAGTTACAATATGCGCACAGAACCCTACGATGGCTCCGTCCCAGCGCAAGAGAGGAAATGTAACATCAGATGCCGATCGCCGAATGCGACTTTCTGCTTCCGTCCTTTGCGGATAGCGGATGACACAGGCGACGGTCAAAAGGGACCGCATCTCAGGCTTGCGGAATCGATGGGCGCTAATCGGGGCCAGCATCGGGCTCGTGGGCCTCATCGGCGTGGTTACGGTTGGTTCCCTGGTGACGAGCAATGCGGCCGGGACGAGTGCCCGCGCAGTCCGGATCGCCGACGCGTATGCTCACGCGGCATCCGCGATCGCCGCCGAGGAGTCTCTCGAGCGGAAGTACCGCCTCCAGCCCGGCCCCGGCCCGGAGGCAGCCCATACAGCGGCTGAGGTCTCCCTCCAGCAGGCCATGCGGCAGGTGGCCGTCCTGGGTGGCAGCGCCGATCGAAACCTGGCGAGAGAGGTGATGCGCGAGCACAAAGCCTACGTCGCAGCCAGCGCCCAGTTGTTCGCGTCCGTCGATCGCCACGATCCGGTGGCCGTGACGAACTCTATAGACACCCGGACTGTGGACCCGGTCTTCCACGTGATGGAAGACCAGGTTTATGGCGCGGCCGCGAAACACGAATCCACGGCTCTCAGCGCGGCAGCGTCGGTCCGCAGTATTGGCCGTTTTGTGCTCATGGTTGATCTGGTCACGCTGCTGGCGGGAATCGGCCTGCTCGTCGGGGCAGCGGTCGTCGTGACCCGCTACCAGCGGGCCCTTCACTCCGAAAGTGAGCACAACCGGTATCAGGCCCTGCATGACCCGCTGACCGACCTTCCGAACCGGACCCTGTTCCAGGACCGGACCAGTGTGGCTCTGCGCACGGCGGCCCGCTCGGGCGCCACCGTGGCCGTGTTGCTCCTGGATCTCAACCGGTTCAAGGAAGTCAACGACACCCTCGGCCACCACTACGGTGATCACCTCCTGCTCCAGGTGGCCGATCGGCTCAGGGAATCCCTGCGTGATGCCGACTCCGTGGCCCGCCTCGGGGCGACGAGTTCGCGATTCTTCTCCCCATTTCTGGATGGGAAGAGGCGCTGGCGGCCACCCAGCGCGTTGGTGCCGCCCTGCATGAGCCGTTCTCCATATACGACATCGCTCTCGACGTTGACGCCAGCATCGGGATGGCCCTCTCCGAACCCGGCGACGACGTCGAGGCACTTCTGCGTCACGCCGATGTGGCCATGTACGAGGCCAAGGCCGCCCACCACCCATTCGCCCGCTACGAGGCGTCTCGCGACGACAACGATCTCTCCCGGCTCGTCCTCCTCGGCGACCTGCGCCGGGCCGTCGCCGCCGCCGAGCTGACCATGTACTACCAGCCCAAGATCAACTCTGACACGGGCGCGCTGAGCAGTGTCGAAGCCCTCGTCCGCTGGCAGCATCCCACGCTGGGATTGCTGCAGCCCGACGAGTTCATCCCGCTCGCCGAGAGCACCGCGATCATCCATGCGCTCACGACCGAAGTGCTGCGGCTCGCGCTGACCCAGGCCCGGAAGTGGGCCGACGCAGGACGCCCGATCCCCGTCTCGGTGAACATCTCCGCCCGCTCCCTGCTCGACCCCACCTTCCCGGCCCAGGTCCAGGAACTTCTGGACGCCCATGGCGTCCCGCCACAGCTGTTGATCCTTGAGCTGACCGAGACCGCAGTCATGACCGACCGCGACCTCGCCCTCACCGTCCTTCAAGCCCTCGACGCCATGAACGTGTCGCTGAGCATCGACGACTTCGGTACCGGTTACTCGTCCATGTCGTACCTCAAGACCTTGCCGGTCAAGGAGCTGAAGATCGACCGCTCGTTCGTGATGGGCATGGCGGACGACCCCGACAGCGCCGTCATCGTGCGCTCCGCCGTTGACCTAGGGCACAACCTCGGGATGACCGTCGTCGCGGAGGGCGTCGAGGATGGCGTGGCCCGAAGCGAGCTGGCCGGCATGGGTTGCGACCTGGTGCAGGGATACCAGATCTGCAGGCCGGTCCCGGCCAGGGAACTCGAGCTGTGGATCGAGACCCATTCCGTTACGCCGGATGCCTCCCGCCAGTAGAGGTTCGGGGCACACGGCGCTCCCGCCGGGAGAAATGAAAGACTCCCTCCCATGACTTATCTCGCCGCACCGGATCGTTACGAGCACCTGCCCTACCGCCGCTGCGGGCGCAGCGGGATCGAGCTGCCCGAGGTGTCCCTCGGGCTGTGGCAGAACTTCGGGGACGACCGGCCGGTCGACACCCAGCGGGCTATCCTGCGGCGCGCGTTCGACCTCGGCGTGACCCATTTCGACCTGGCCAACAACTACGGCCCGCCGTACGGCTCGGCCGAGATCAACTTCGGCCGGATCCTGCGCGAGGACCTGCGGCCGTACCGGGACGAGCTCATCATCTCGACCAAGGCCGGCTACGACATGTGGCCCGGCCCGTACGGCGACCACGGATCCCGCAAGTACCTGCTGGCCAGCCTGGACCAGTCGCTGGGCCGGATGGGCCTGGACTACGTGGACATCTTCTACAGCCACCGCGCCGACCCGGACACCCCGCTCGAGGAGACGATGGGCGCGCTGGCCACCGCGGTCACCTCGGGCCGGGCCCTGTACGCCGGCATCTCCTCCTACTCCGCGGAGCGGACCCGGGAGGCCGCCGCGATCCTGCGCGAGCTGGGCGTGCCGGCCCTCATCCACCAGCCCTCCTACTCCATGCTCAACCGCTGGGTCGAGGAGGAGCTGCTGGACACCCTCGGCGAGGAAGGGATCGGCTGCATCGCGTTCTCGCCGCTGGCCCAGGGGCTGCTGACCACCAAATACCTGAATGGCGTGCCGGACGATTCCCGGGCGTCGCGCAATGACTCGCTCAGCCGTGACCAGATCACCGAGCAGAACCTGGCGCACGTCCGGGCCCTCAACGAGATCGCCCGCGAGCGGGGCCAGTCCCTGGCCCAGATGGCCATCAGCTGGACGCTGCGCGACGAGCGGGTCACCTCGGCGCTGATCGGGGCGAGCAGCGTCGCGCAGCTCGAGGAGAACCTCGCCGCCGCGGGCCGGTCGAGGTTCACCGCGGCAGGAACTGGCCGCGATCGACGGGCATGCGGTGGAGGCCGGGATCAACATCTGGGCCGCGTCGAGCCGGAACTGATCAGCCAGATCCGTCCCGCCTCGCCCGTGTCCGCCCGGTAACAACGAGAAAAGGGTGGAGAGTATCCCGGCGATGCGAGATGCTCGGCCGGTACAAGTTCCCGCGTTACCAGCCAGGAGGGGGGCACCGCTATGGGCGCGGACGGGCTGGCTCTGTATGGCCTCCTCGCCGTTTTCCTGGGGGCGTGCATCGGCTGGTGGTCCCGGCGGGCCGCGGGCGCCCACGGCGACATGAAGGTGAACAAGGCGCGGGTGCCCACGTTCCGGCGCAACCGGAACCGGGCCGGGATCATCGTGGCCGTCCTGGTGGTCATCGGCCTGCTGGCGATCAAGGCGCTCGTGGTGGCCAGCTGAGCCGTGCCTCGTTGAGCTGCGGCTAGCTCAGGCGGGCGTGATCCCCTGGGGGAACTTGAACACCTGGTCCGGGTCGTAGGTCTTCTTGATCCGGGCCAGCCGCGGGTAGTTGGCGCCGTAGTACGCCTGCCGCCAGTTCGCCAGGTCCGGGTCCACGTAGTTCTGGTAGCACTGGCCGCTCGCCCACGGCCGCATCGACGCGTAGTAAGACCGCAGCCAGGCGTGCTGGCGGGCCACCCCGGCCGCCGAGCCGCCCTCATTCCAGCTGGTCGAGTACTGGGCCAGGAACAGCGAGTCCCGGTGCACGAACGCGGTCGAGGACGGGGCCGGCCGGTTGAGTGCGCCGCCGAACGCGTCGAAGGCGATCGCGCCGACCCCGCCCGCGGCGCCGCGCACCCCGCGCATCCGCTCGATGCCCGCCACCAGCGCGCGGATGCCCGCGGGCGGGATCTTCCGGGTGAAGAAGTCGGACTTGGCGTAGGACGGGACCCGGACCAGCTTGCCGTTGGGCGTCTGTGACGGCAGGTGGCACTCGGACACCGACAGCGTCCGCGCAGCCCGCCTCGAGCATCATCGCGTGCCTGGTACGAGCTCTCGAACGGCTGCCCGGACGCCGCGGACCCGACCCGCGCGTAGAGACGGCGCAGCAGCGCCTGGCAGGCGGCCACGCTGCCCAGGTAGGTCCCGCCCACCTGGATGACCGGCGTGCCGCCCGTGCGGGGCCGCGCTCATGTGCAGGTTGGACCACAGGTCGTCGGGCTGGTACGGCGCCCAGGACTGCCAGCCCTGCCACCACCCGGGCCGCCTGTGACCACGGCCAGGACAGGAAGAACAGCACCAGCCGGGACAGCCGGTGGGTGCGGAACGTGAACGCGGTGGCGATGCCGAAGTTGCCGCCGCCGCCGCCCCGGCAGGCCCAGAACAGGTCGCTGTGGCTGGACGCGCTGCAGTTGCGGACCGTGCCGTCCGCGGTGACGATCTGCACCGACTCCAGGGCGTCGCTGGTCAGCCCGAAGGCCCGGCCCAGCACCCCGACCCCGCCGCCGAGGGTGAGGCCGGCCACGCCCACCGTGGGGCACGATCCGCCCGGCACGGCCAGGCCGTGCGCGGCGAGCCGGTTGTACAGGTCGATCAGGTGCAGGCCGGTGCCGACCCGGACCGTCTGCCCCTTCCCGACCTGGAACGAGTTCATCGCGGTCACGTCCACCATGAGCCCGGTCGTGCCGGGCGTGCTGGACCAGCCCGCGTAGCTGTGCCCGCCGGACCGGGCCGCGACCGGCAGCCCGAACTTGCGGACGAAGGCCAGGCAGGCGCTCACGTCGCGGGGGCCGGCGCAGTACGCGATGCCGGCCGGGTGCTTGTAGTCGAACCGCGGGTCGAAGAGTTCCTTCGCGGTCGGGTAGACCTGCATCCCCGGGCGGATCAGCTTGTGCGTGGACAGGGCCCGGCGCAGCGCCTCCCAGTCGCTGACCCCCGGCCCGGCCTGCGGCGCCCCGGCCGCCCGGTGGCCGTGGCCCAGCAGGCCGCCCAGCGGGACGGCACCCGCGGCCGCCCCGGCCAGCGCGAGGAAGCGGCGCCGGTCCGGCCCGGACTCCGGTCGGCCGGCGCCGAGCGGCCCCGGGTCCTCCGCCGTCCAGGGGCCGGAGCCCGCCTCGTCGTCGTACGGCCGGACTTCGCTGCCCATGGCTGCCCCCAGTTCCCCGCCTGCGCCGCTCTCGCTGCATCCCGGGCACGCTCGCCACCGGGCGCAACGAGCTGGCCCGATACTTATACAGACGCGCAGATATCACGCTCTGGTTGTGCGATGTCACAGAACGCCGGCCAGATCTTCGTTGCGGAAAAGAATTTGACCTACTCAAGCAATCCCGGCTATGTTTGAGCTACTCAACTATTGAGCGGCTCAGGGGTTGTCGCCGCGGACCGGCCGGGGGGAGGCAGGAGGCACCATGACTCAGCGCTCCGATGAGACCCAGCTTGACCTGGACCTCCTGGATGCCCTGGGCGGGCCTGATCGCCCGGCTGCTGGCCGAGGGCGAGCGGCTGGCCAAGGACTGCGGGGTCCCGGCCTTCTTCATCAAGGCGCTGCACCTGATCGACGGCCCGCTGGCCATGAAGGAACTGGGCCAGCGGATGCACTGCGACCCGTCGTTCGTGACGAACATCGCGGACATGCTGGAAAAGCGGGGCCTGGCCGTCCGGGAAAGCGACCCGGCCGACCGGCGGGTCAAGCGGCTGGTCCTGACCAGCGCGGGCCTGGAGATGAAGCACCAGATGGAACAGGCCATGCTGGACCGCTCGCCGTGGCGCCAGTCCCTCAACAACGAGGAGCGCGCCACCCTGATCACCCTGATCCACAAGATGGCGCCGCCGCTGAGCGCCACCGACGGCGCCGACTGCCCGGCCGAGGAGGTGACCAGCTTCCTGGCAACTGCTGCCACTCCCCCGGCCGGCTGACCCGCCGGACCGATCTGGTCCCCGGCCGCGGAGCGGCGGCCGGAGCGCACGCCGATGAGTGGCGGCCTCTCTCTTCGTCCCCCATACGTACGCACGCGGCGGAGCCGCCGCGGCCTTGGTTCACTATGCCCTGACAAGGAGACGGCATGAGCTCCACACAGCCCGCGGCCGGGGGCGCCACCGCACGTGGCGCGGCCGCCGGCCCTGTCCAACGACATCTCGGCCTGGCCCTGGTGGTCATCGCCACCGCACAGCTCATGGTGGTGCTCGACGCGACGATCGTGAACGTTGCGCTGCCCCACGTCCAGCAGGCCCTCGGATTCTCCGGTACCGGCCTGGAATGGGTCGTCAACGCCTACGCGCTGACCTTCGGCGGCTTGCTGCTGCTGGGCGGCCGGGCCGGGGACATCCTCGGCCGGCGGCGCGTGTTCATCGCCGGGATCATCCTGTTCTCGGTGGCGTCCCTGCTCGGCGGCTTCGCCACCACCCAGGCCTGGCTGCTGGCGGCCCGCGCCGCGCAGGGGGTCGGCGGCGCCATCATCGCCCCGACGGCCCTGTCCCTGGTCACCACCACGTTCCCGGAGGGGCCCCCGCGCAACCGCGCGATGGGCGTCTACGCCGCGATGAGCATCGGCGGCGCCGCGGTCGGCCTGATCGCCGGTGGCCTGCTCACCACCTACCTGTCCTGGCGCTGGGTGCTGTTCGTCAACGTCCCGATCGGGGCCGTGGTCGCGATCCTCGCGCCGCGGGCCTTCGCCGAGTCGGAGCGGCGGCCGGGCCGGTTCGACCTGCCGGGCGCGATCACCAGCACGCTGGGCCTGGCCGCCCTGGTCTACGGCCTGACCAGCGCGGCCACCACCGCGAACGGCGTCTCGCACTGGGGCGACACCAAGGTCATCGTCTCGCTCACCGCCGCGGTGGTGCTGCTGGTGTCGTTCATCGTCATCGAGGCGCGCAGCCCGCACGCGCTGATGCCGTTGCGGATCTTCCGCAACCGGAACCGGTCGGCGGCCAACCTGATCATGCTGTGCATCGGCACCGCGATGTTCGGGATGTTCTTCTTCCTGACCATCTTCGTGCAGACGGTCTGGGGCTACAGCGCCCTGAAGTCCGGCATCGCCTTCCTGCCGATGGTCGCCACCATCATGGTGATGGCCGGGGTCAGCGCCCAGCTGGTGCCCCGGATCGGGGCCCGGCCGCTGCTGATCGCCGGGTCGGCGATCGGCGCGGGCGGCATGTTCTGGCTGTCGCGGATCACCGAGCACAGCACCTACACCGGGGGGCTGCTCGGCCCGCTGATCGTCACCGCGGCCGGGCTGGGCATGCTGTTCATGCCCGTCACCCTGATCGCCCTGTCGAAGGTCCCGGACCGGGACGCCGGCCTGGCGGCCAGCCTGCCCAACGTCGGCCAGCAGGTCGGCGGCTCGATCGGGCTGGCCCTGCTCGGCACCGTGGCCTGGACCGTGGTGTCCAACACCGCGCGGCACTCGGCCGAGGCCGCGAAGGCGGCGGCCGCGACCGCCGCCAAGGCCGGCCACCCGGTGCACGCCAGCACGTCCGAGGCCAAGGCGGCCACCCTGGCCATCTACCATCACGCGCTGGCGGTCGGGTTCTCCCGCGGGTTCGAGGTGTCGGCCGGGATCATGGTGATCGCCCTGATCGTGGTGCTCGCGGCCATCCGGGTGAAGCGCGCGGACCTGGCCGGGGCCCAGACCCAGCTGTCCAGCTCGGCCGGCGACTCGGTGGCCCGGGAAATGCTCGAGGTCGAGTTAGGGTAACCGGATATCAGGCGATGGCCGGCGGGATCTTCCCGCCGGCCATCGTGCGTTGTGCGGGACCTGGCCGTCCGGGAAGGCGACCCGGCCAGGCGGACCCGGCCCGGGACCAACGCCCCTGACGCCCGCGCCGCGGCGCTGCCCATGCTGGGCGTGACAGTGCCCTCCAGGCGGCAGCGCCCAGGAGGCAACGTCCGGGAGGTGGACCAGTGCGCGTCGTCATCGTGTACGAGAGCTTGTTCGGCAACACCCATGAGGTAGCCGAGGCCATCCAGGACGGGATCCGCTCGGCCATGCCACACGCGCAGGTGTCCTGCCTGCGGGCGGCGGAGGCCAACCGGGACGCCGCGCTCGGCGCGGACCTGGTCGTCGTCGGGGGCCCGACGCACGCCCACGGGATGACCTCCACGGTGACCCGGAAAATGGGGCTGAAGGCCGAGCAGCGGGTCCCGGCCATGGTGCCGGGCCACGCGGCCGAGCCGCGCGCCGCCGGCCCGGGAGTCCGGGAGTGGTTCCACGGGCTCCCCCGGGCGGCGGCGGGCAGCCTCGGCGCGGCCTTCGACACCCGGGGCGAGGTCCGGATGGCGGGCGGCGCCGCGAACGGGATCGCCCGGCGGCTGCGCCACCGCGGCTACGAGATGGTGGCCCCGCCAGCCGGGTTCATCGTGGACGACGTGGAGGGGCCACTGCGGGCCGGTGAGCTCGAGCGGGCCCGCGCGTGGGGCGCCAGCCTGCTGCGCTAGCCCCCGGGCCGGGAGCGCGCCGCCCCGGGATGTCGGCGCCCGCTCGTAGCATCACCCGCATGACGGCTGCGATCGACTACACGGCACCAGGCCCGCTGACGGGGCTCGGCGAGGTCAGCCCGGCGGCGCTGGACGGCATCCCGGACAGACCCGTCGACGTCTGCCGGCCGGTGCCCAGCCTGGTGATCCAGCCGGATGATGCGCAGGCCCTGGGCCTGCCGCCCGAACGGTTCAGCGAGAACCAGATCCGCCCGGCCGCCGCGCTAATCGGCGCGCTGCTGGTGCAGGATCCGCGGCCCGTGATCGTGCCGCGCGACCCGGGCCGCCGGGTGGTCGGCACCTGCCGCCACTTCGCGGTCCTGAGCTGCGCGCTGCTCCGCTACCGAGGGATCGCGGCCCGCGCCCGCTGCGGCTTCGCCACCTACTTCCAGGCCGGGCAGGGGCTGGATCACTGGATCACCGAGTACTGGGACGGCCATGACAGCCGCTGGGTGCGGATCGACCCGGAAATCCTGGGTCAGCCCGTCCTGGGTCAGCCTGTCCTGGACCGGCCTGATGACCTGCGCCCGGGCGAGTTCCTCAGCGGCGGCGAGGCATGGGCCGCTTTCCGCCAGGGCCGTCTCGACGCCGCGGCCTTCGGCGTGCCGGGCACGGATAACTGGGGGCCGGCCGAGATCCGCGGCAACGCCATCAAGGACCTCGCCGCGCTGAACAAGGTCGAGATGCTTCCCTGGGATGAGTGGGGCCGGATGACCGCCTCGTACCGCGGCGAGACGGGCGCCGACTACGACGAGCTTCTCGACACGGTCGCCGCCGTGTGCGCGGGCGACGACCCGGCCGCCGTCCGGGACCTTTATGCCCGCGATGAACTTCAGGTGCCTGCTGGGCTCATCTGCTGACGGCCGCCCTCCGGCCGCCATGATCGGAAAGGAAACGCCCCGGACCGGTGAAGGTCCGGGGCGTCCGGGATGCCTCCGGCATCCGATGGCTCCCGCGATAGGACTCGAACCTATAACCTGCCGGTTAACAGCCGGACGCTCTGCCGATTGAGCTACGCGGGATCAACCGCGGCCACGCTGGCCGGACCATGAACCCCAGCCTGCTTTTTGCCGCGCGCATAAGGGTAGCGCACCTGAGACGGTACCCGTGGCGGGCCGCCGCCTGAGCCCCGGCCGCATCCGCCGTGGCCGCACTGGTCCGCCTGCACCGGCCCGGGCGGGTTATTTGCCGGCGCGTAATCTGGGATACGGCTGAACAACAGGGGAAGGTCAGCCCTGGCGCAGTCGACACAGTTGAGAAGAGGTTGCCAGATGCGGTACCGGTTCACGTTCTTCGCCGGCCTCGCCGTCGGTTTCATCGTCGGCGCGCGTGCGGGCCGGGAGCGTTACGAGCAGATGAAGAAGCTGGCCCGCAAGGCGGCGGACAGCCCCGCGATGCAGCAGGCGGCGGGGGCCGCACAGGCTCAGGCGTCGAGCCTGGCCAAGTCAGCCAAGGACAAGGCGATGCAGCGGGTCCCGCGGCTGACCGAGAAGGCCAGGAGCACGGTCAGCGGCCCGATCAGCGATCACATCCCCGGCCGCCGGACGCGGGACTCCAACGGCCATTCGCAGGGCGGCTCGTACACCAGCGCGCCCGGCACGCCGGGCACGGGCAGCTAGCCACCGGGCTGACCTGCGCTTACCGGGACCTGACCGGGCGGGCTATCAGCCAGAGGTGCCAGGCGGCCCGCTGGCCCGGTGGGAGCCGGGCCAGCGGGCCGCCTGGCGTCCGGCGGCGGCCGGGGCCGGAAATCAGGCCTCTGACCAGGGCCGGAAAGGCCCCCCGGCTGCCCTGCTGTGGATTGTTTTGATAACTATTGGTAACGGTATAACCAGCGCATGAGTCCACTATCCGGGGTCCTCGGCGAAGCCTGGGGCTACTACAAGCGCTTCGCCGCCCATTTCCTGCTGATCGCCTTCGCGATCTACCTGGGCGCCGCGATCATCGTGGCGTTGCTGTCCCTGGCCGGGTCGATCGGCTCGTTCATCGGCTTGATCATCAACCTGATCGCCGCCTTCCTGGTTCAGGCCGCGCTGGTCAAGGCCGTGCAGGACGTGCGGGACGGGCGGGTGGACCTGAACCTGGGTGAAACGGTCCGGGCCGTCCTGCCGTTCCTGGTCACGGTGGCCGCCGCGTCCATCCTGGCCGGTATCGGGATCTCGATCGGTTTCGTCCTGATCATCATCCCGGGGCTGATCCTGCTGACCTTCTGGTCGCTGATCGTGCCCAGCATCGTGATCGGCGGCGAGAGCGTCTTCGGCTCGTTCAGCAAGAGCTGGCGGACCGTCCGCGGGTACGCGTGGCATGTGTTCGGCACCTATGTGCTGGTGTTCCTGATCCTGATCGTGGTCGACATCGTGCTCGGCCTCATCCTGCTGGCGCTGCCGCTGGTGGCCAGGAACTTCATCAGCAGCATCGTGTCCGGCACCCTGGTCGCGCCGTTCCTGGCCCTCGTGGTGACGCTGGTCTACTACCGGCTCACCGCGGCGCACGAGGCGAGGGCCGGCGGGGCGGGCGAGCCCGCGTGGCCGCCGTCCGGGCCGGACTCCAGCTACCGGGGACCGGACCCGGCCTACCCGGGGGGCGCCCAGCCCACCGGGACGGACACCGCCTATCCGGGTTCCGCCTATCCGGGGTCCGGCAGCACGTCCCCGGGGCCGGACACCCCGTACCCCGGGACGGGTTCTGACCCCACCGGGTCAGACGGGACGTATCAGCGGCCAGACGGGCCGCCCGCCGGTCCCGGGCCGGGCTCCGCCGGGCCGGGCACCCCGCCCGCGTAACCCGGCTGCCCGCGTAACGCCAGCGGCCCCCGCCAACCCCGGGAACGGGGCGGGCGGGGGCCTTCGGGTGCCTGGCGGCCGGGGCCAGCGGCCGGGGTCAGCCCAGGTACTCGCGCAGCATCTGGGCCCGGCTGGGGTGCCGGAGCTTGGCCAGCGTCTTGGACTCGATCTGCCGGATGCGCTCCCGGGTGACGCCGAACTCCCGGCCCACCTCCTCCAGCGTCCGGGGATGCCCGTCCATCAGGCCGAACCGGAGCTGGATGATCTTCTGCTCCCGGGGGGAGAGCGTGTCCAGGATCTGCTCCAGCTGGTCCTGGAGCATGATGAAGGCGGCCGCCTCGATCGGCACCACGGCGTCGGCGTCCTCGATGAAGTCGCCGAGGTCGGAGTCTTCCTCGCCGATCGGCGACTGCAGCGACACGGGCTCCTGGGCGATCCGCTGGATCTCGGCCACCCGGTCCGGGGTCAGGCCCATCTCCGCGGCGATCTCGTCCGGCGTGGCCTCACGGCCCAGGTCCTGGTGCAGCTGGCGCTGGACGCGGGCCATCTTGTTGATGGTCTCCACCATGTGCACCGGGATCCGGATGGTCCGGGCCTGGTCGGCGATGGCGCGCGTGATGGCCTGGCGGATCCACCAGGTGGCGTACGTGGAGAACTTGTAGCCCTTGGTGTAGTCGAACTTCTCGACCGCGCGGATCAGCCCCAGGTTGCCTTCCTGGATCAGGTCCAGGAAGACCAGGCCGCGGCCGATATACCGCTTGGCGATCGACACGACCAGGCGCAGGTTGGCCTCGATGAGGCGCTGCTTGGCCCGGAGCCCGTCCGCGGCCAGCTCGCCGAGTTCCGCGCGGTGCGCATCCAGCACCGGGAACCCGCCCTGCAGCTTCTCCTCGGCGAACAGCCCGGCCTCGATGGATTTCGCCAGCTCTACCTCGTCCTGCGCGGTGAGCAGCGGCACGCGGCCGATCTCACGGAGGTAGATGCGGACGAGGTCACCGGTGCCAGCCCGCTGGCTGGTGTCCACGGGGACGTCCCGGGGGGCGTCCGCCGCTTCCTCGGTCGGGGGGTCGACGATCTCGACGCCCTCGTCGGTGAGCAGGCGCACGACGTTGTCGAAGGCGTCGGCCGGGAGATCTGCGGCATCAAGGGCAGAGGTGATGTCAGCTGCGGTAACGGTGCCGCGCTCCCTGGCCCGTGCGACCAGCTCCGCCACCTGTTCCGCTGACAGACCGCCACTGGGAAGTAACGTAAGGGTCACGCAGACCAGTGTGCGCCACGAACCCCGGGTAACGGTGGGGTTAATTTTGTCACTTTCTGGTAAGTAACGAAGGGGGCGTTCCGCCCGATGCGAGGCGCGGCCTGCGCGGCCCACCAGCCACAACAGTCCAACCGGGTGACAGCCGTCTCAGCTCAGCGCGGCCGCTTCCCGCCGCGATCGGCGCTTACCTGCCTGCCGTTTCCGCGGCTGCCGCCGGTTACGGACCCGCCGCTTCGCGCGGCGGCCGCCGCTTACAGGGCGCCGGAGGCCCGGTCCAGGAGGGCCTTCCGGCGCTGCTCCAGCGCCACCAGATCGCCGAACGTCCGGTTGTAGTCACTCTGGCTGTCGGTCGGGTTCTGCCGCTGCAGGCGCGATTTGAGCGTGGAGATCTGGCGGCTGACCGCCAGCTCGGCCACCCGGGCCAGTACCTCCTCGGTGTACCGCGCGTCCGCTTCCCCGTCGGCCCGCGGGGTCTCCACCGGCTCCACGGCCAGCCTGGTGACGAACTCCCGGGCCCGGTCGTTGGGGGCGGCGTCGATCAGCCGGGCCGCCCACTCCCGGGCCGTCCCGGCGGCCGCCACGCCCCCGCAGCCCGCGATCAGCTCGCGGACCGACCCGTGCACCGGGACGCTGAAATCATCCTTCTGCAGCGTGTCGAAGACCGGGCCGCACAGCGCCGGGCGCTGGATGGCCAGCTTGAGCGCCTGGCGTTCCAGGTTGACCACGGGGTCGCCGGCGTCGTACGGGGACCCGTCCGGAGCGCCGCGGCCGGACGCCCCCGCGAGCCGGCCGCGCCCTGGCCGCCCCCGGCCCGCCCGCCCCGGAGCCGCGGTCCGGGCCCGGGCCCCGGCCGGATCCGCGGCCGGCCCGCCTGCGCCGCCCCGGCCGGAGCCGCCTGGACCCGGGCCAGCCGCACCTGACCCGCCGGAACCCGGCCCGCCTGGACCCGGGCCGCCGGGTCCGGTGGCCCGGCCGCCGCGCCGGGCGTCGTGACTCGCGCCGTGCTCGCGGACCCGGGCCAGCACGAACTCCTCGTTCAGCATGCCGAGCCAGCGGTCCAGGCTGACCGCGTAGCGGTCCCGCAGCCCGCGGTCCTTGATCCGGGCGACGATCCCGGCCGCCGCGTCCAGGGCGGCCAGCCGGCCCTCGTTGGTGTCCAGGTTGTGCTTGGCGAGCTCGCTGCGGATGGCGAACTCGAACACCGGCAGCCGCTGGGCGACCAGGTCGCGCACCGCCTCCTCGCCCTGCTGCAGCCGCAGGTCGCACGGGTCCAGGCCGTCCCGCTGCACCGCGACGAAGGTCTGGGTGACGAAGTGCTCTTCCAGGTCGAACGCGCGCAGCGCGGCGCGCTGCCCGGCGGCGTCACCGTCGAAGGTGAAGATGACCTCGCCGCGGAACTGGTCGGCGTCCATCAGCAGCCGGCGCAGGATCTTGATGTGCCCGTCACCGAACGAGGTGCCGGAGGTGGCCACCGCGGTCTTGACCCCGGCCAGGTGGCAGGCCATGACGTCGGTGTATCCCTCGACGATGACCGCCTGGCGCCGCGCGGCGATCTCGCGTTTGGCCAGGTCCGCCCCGTACAGCACGGTGCTCTTCCGGAACAGGGGGGTCTCCGGCGTGTTCAGGTACTTCGGGCCGTCCTCGTCGGGGTTGAGCTTGCGGGCGCCGAACGCGATCACGTCGCCGGTCAGGTCGCGGATCGGCCACATCAGGCGGCCGCGGAACCGGTCCATGGCCCCGCGCCGGCCCTGGCTGGCCAGCCCGCCGGCCAGCAGTTCCTGCTCGGTGAACCCGTGGCCGCGCAGGTGGCGGGTGAGCCCTTCCCATTCGGCGGGGGCGTACCCGACCCCGAAGTGCTCCGCGTCGGCCAGCGTGAAGCCGCGCTCGGCCAGGAACGCCCGGCCGGGCGCGGCGTCCGGCGCGTGCAGCCGCGCGGCGTAGAACCCGGCCGCCGCCTTGTGCGCCTCCAGGAGCCTGCGGCGCTGGCTGTGCTCCCGGCCCGGGACCTGGCCGCCCTGCTCGTACCGCAGGTCGATGCCGGCCCGGGCGGCCAGCCGCTCCACCGACTCCACGAACGACAGGTTGTCGATCTTCTCCACGAACTTGATGACGTCGCCGCCCTCGGCGCAGGAGAAGCAGTACCAGAGGCCGCGGGCCGGCGTGACGTTGAACGAGGGTGTCTTCTCGTCGTGGAAGGGGCATAGTCCCTTGAGCGAGCCGCCGCCCGCGTTACGCAGCTGGAGGTACTCCCCGACCACCTCATCGATGGCCGACTTCTCGCGGACGAGTGCGATGTCCTCATCGCGGATCCGGCCCGCCACAGGCACCCTCCCCGCTCGCCGCTGCTCCCCGTCGCGGCGAGTCTAGTCCCGGGGACCGACGGCCGCTTCCCGCCGCGCAAGGCGGGGCAGGGCGAAACGGCAGAGCAGGGCGAAACGGGACAACGGCGCGCGGGTCAGGCAGCGGTGCGGCGCAGGCCAGCCACCCGCGGTGACGGGCGCCGCCCCGGCCGGGCGGCGCCCTGGCCGGGTGCCGGGTGCCGGCGGTGCGGCGGCGATGCGGTACCGTCGCGGCGTGCCTGGCCTGCTGGTCCTGTGGGATGTGGACCACACCCTGATCAACGCGGGCCGTGCGGGCTGGCGGGCCTACCAGCTCGCCTTCGGCCAGATGTTCGGCGTCGACGTGCCCACGGCCCCGTCGATGGCGGGCCGGACCGACCGGGCCATCGCGCTCGAGACGCTGGCCCTGGCGGGCGTGCCGCAGCCGCGCACCCAGGTGGACGCCTTCCAGCGGGTCCTCGCGCAGGTCGCCCCGTCCGTCGCGGACGTGGTCCGCGAGCACGGGCGGGTGCTCCCCGGGGCCGCCGAGGCGGTCAGGGCGCTGGCCGCCACCGGCCGCATCGTCCAGTCGGTGCTGACCGGCAACATGCGCGTCATGGCCCAGGTGAAGCTGGCCGCGCTGGGTCTCGACCAGGACCTGGACCTGCGGATCGGCGCGTACGGCGATGCCCACGAGATCCGGGCTGACCTGGTGCCGATGGCGCGGGCCAACGCGGCCGCGGCGTACGGGGCCGACTTCAGCGGGCCGGCGACCGTGCTGGTGGGCGACACGCCGCTGGACGTCGAGGCGGCCCGGGTGGCGGGGGCCCGCGCGGTGGCCGTCGCGTCCGGTGAGTTCACCGTGGCCGATCTCCTGGCGTCGGGGGCCGACGCGGTCCTGCCCGACCTCACCGACACCGCCGCCGTGCTGGCCGCGATCCTGCCCGCCTGAGCTGCGGGGCCAGGGGCACGGTCACCCGGTGGCCGGCCCCCGCGGCCCCAGGATCACGGGCCCTTGGGCATCCCCGCGGGTGACGTTGGACCCCGGCCAATCGGGTCACGCCCCGGTAGCGTGATCTTGGTACGGCCGGTCCCCAGGTCGCCGACGAACGACGAGGCGCGTCATGCTCAAGCGGATCCTGCTCGCGCTGGACAGCTCGGACTCCGGTCAGGTCGCGATCAGCTTCGCGATGGCGCTGGCCGGCGCGGGCACCGAGATCCGCATCCTGCACGTCAACGAGTTCCTGGTCGGCGGGCGGGGCATGACCATGGAGACCCCGACCGAAGCCCGGTTCCTGCTCGACGACGCCGTGCTCCAGTTCCGCTGCCGCGGGGTGATGGCGACGGGTGTGGTGGCCACCGCGACCTGCTTCTCGGTGTCGGACTGCATCATCGCCGAGGCGGACCGCTGGTCGGCGGACGCGATCGTGGTCGGCTCGTCCCGCCGCCGCGGGCTGCGGCGGATCGCCTGCCACGGGATACGCGAGCGGGTCATCCGTTACAGCTGCCTGCCGGTGCTCACCGCCCCCGCCCCGCTGCGGGTGGCCCACGCCGACCTGGCTGGTGAGCCGGCGGCCGCACCCGGGCGGCGCGGACCGATCAGCCGCCTGCACCACTGACCACGGTCACCGTGGCTGCTTCCTCATCATCCCCGGCTCCACCATGCTGTGTATCGCGACCTGGCTGACGCGCTGCACGGGCAAGGAGTCCTCACGATGATCATTGATTGTGCTCACTACCGGGACGGCCGCAGGCAGGAGGAGGGGCCGGTCCCGCTGGAGGAGGCGGCGGCCCGGTGCTCTGAGGGCGGGTTCGTCTGGCTCGGGCTGTTCGAGCCGGGAGAGGCTGAGCTGGCCCAGGTCCAGGAGGCCTTCGGGCTGCACGAGCTGGCCGTGGAGGACGCGCAGAACTTCCACATGCGGCCGAAGATCGAACTGTATGAGGGCGGCGTGCGCCTGGTCATCCTGCGCACCGCGCGCTACGACGACGAGGCGGAGGAGGTGGAGTTCGGCGAGATCAGCGTGTTCCTGGCGCCGACCTTCGTGATCACGGTGCGGCAGGGGGTGGCGAGCGAGCTCCGGGAGGCACGCCAGCGGCTGGAGCAGCGGCCGGAATTGCTCACCGCGGGCAGTACCTCGGCGCTGTGGGCCATCCTGGATGAGGTCGTGGACGGGTACGCGCCGGTCGTGGCCGGGCTCGAGAACGACATCGACCAGATCGAGGCCACCGTCTTCTCCGGGACCGTGGCCCCCACCGAGCGGATCTACTCGCTGCGCCGCGAGGCCACCGAGTTCTACCGGGCGGTTCACCCGCTGCTCGGCGTGGTTTCCGCGGTCGAGCGGAACGCGGCCGCCGAGCTGCAGCCGTACCTGCGTGACGTCCAGGACCACCTGCTCCTGGTGGACGAGGAGGTCGCCGCCCAGCGTGACCTGCTCGGCACGGTGCTGGAGGCCAACATGGCGGTCATCTCGGTCGAGCAGACGAAGGTCAGCGTCCGGCAGAACGCCACCATCGAGCAGCTCACCATCCTGGCCACGGTGTTCCTGCCGCTGACGTTCGTCACCGGGTTCTTCGGCCAGAACTTCGGCTGGCTCGTCCGGCACATCACCGGCCCGGCCGCGTTCGTGGTCTACGGCATCGGCGGGCTTATCGTGCCCCTGGTGCTGCTGTTCGGGTGGCTGAGGCTCCGCCGGCCGGACCCGGATACCGGCGTGGCGGCCGAGACCGGGCCGCGGCTGCAGCCCTCGGCCGAATGAGAGAGCCGCCTAGGCGGACGGGCGGGGCTGGTGTGACTGGGGCCCCGGGAGTTCGGGGGGTCGGGGGCTCCGGGGGTTCAGGCCGGGCTTAGTGCCTCCGGCCTGCAGGTTCGGGGAATCTGGGGTTTTTGCCCGGAATCACCGTCGATGGGCGGGATGTCTGGCCATACTGCCGGGTGAGCCACTGTAAGGCCTGGTGAGAGGCGCAGGATGCCGCGTAGCCGGGCGCGGCCCCGGCGTGAGGCAGGTTTATGACCCCAGCGACCCCCGGCAGCAGGACGCGGAAGATCAGGAAACGAGGGCGGCACAAGGCTCCCTCCCCGGCCCGGAAGGTCGCCCGGCGGGCCAGCCTGGCCGCCCCGGCGGTCGCGGTGGCCGGGGCGCTGGCCGCCGCGCCGCACCTGCACGGCCTGACCGCGCCGGCGCCGAAGGTCACCGGGGCGGCCACGGCCCACCTGGTCTACCCGGCCCAGGACGCGAACGCCGTGAACGCGGCCAGTGCCCAGCCCGCGTCGCAGAGCCGGGCGGAGTACCGGGCCCGGCACGCCCGGAAGGCCGCGCCCCGGCCGCAGCACAGCGCCAGGCCGGCCACGCCCGCGCCCAGCGCCAGCGCCGCGCCCGCGGCCGGATCGGGTCAGCAGGCGGCCGCGCCGGCCGCCCGCCACGGGGGCGTGTCCTGCCGGGCGCCGGCCAGCGGGCCGCTGCCCGCCAACTACGCGGCCATCATGGGCTTCCTGACCTCGCACGGGTACACCGGGAACGCGGCGGCCGGCATCGCCGGGAACATCTGGCAGGAGTCCGGCGGCAACCCGGAGTCGGTCGGTGACGGCGGCGGCGGGCTGATCGGCTGGACGCCGCTGCCCGGCGGGTACGTGACCGGCAACCCCGCAGCGGACCTGCAGACCCAGCTGGCGGCGATCCTGACCTTCAACCAGATCTGGTCGCAGTACATCCCGGCGCTCAACGCCGCATCCTCCCCGGCCGCGGCGGCCGATATCTACGTGACCGATTTCGAGCGGGCCGGCATCCCCGCGGCCGGTAACCGGGAGGCCGCCGCCACCGCCGTCGCCGCGGCCTGCGGGATCTAGCCGCCGCTCCCCCGGGCCGCGGCCGGCGGCGGGGTCTCGCCCCCACCCTGGCCCGCCCGGGCCGTGACCGGGACGGCGTACGAGCGGCGGTCCCCGGCCCACGCGGAACGCGGCAGCGCCCGGGCCAGCCGCTCCAGGTCGGCCGGGCTCAGCCGCACCGCGGCCGCGGCGGCGTTCTCCGCGATCCGGTCCGGGCGGCGGCTGCCGGGGATGGGGACGACGTCGGGGCCCTGGGCGAGCAGCCAGGCCAGGGCGAGCTGGCCCGGCGTGAGCCCGGACCCGGTGGCCAGGTCGCGCAGCACCGCGACGTGACGCAGGTTGCGGTCCAGGGCCGGGCCGTGGAAGCGCGGGTCGGCGCGGCGGAAGTCGCTGGTGTCGATGTCCGCCCCGGCCAGGGCGGCGGTAAGCAGGCCGCGGCCGAGCGGGCTGTAGGGCACCAGGCCGATGCCCAGCCGCCGGGCGGCCGGCACCACGTCGTCCTCCGGCTCGCGCCACAGCAGCGACCACTCGAACTGCACCGCGCTGACCGGGTGCACCGCCGCGGCCTGCGCCAGCTGGGCCGGGGTGGCCTCGGACAGCCCGAGGTAACGGACCTTGCCCTCGGTCACCAGCGCGGCCATCGCGCCCACCGTGTCCGCGACCGGCACGTCCGGGTCGACCCGGTGCAGGTACCACAGGTCGATCACGTCGCGCTCCAGGCGCCGCAGGGACGCCTCGCAGAAGCCGCGGACGTGCTCGGGCCGGCCGTCCACCCGCACCCCGCCCGCGTCGCGGACGATGCCGAACTTGGTGGCGACCAGCGCCGGCTCCGCCCGGCCGCGCAGGGCGCGGGCGATCAGCCGCTCGTTGTGCCCCTGGCCGTAGCTCATCGCGGTGTCCAGCAGGGTCACGCCGAGGCCGAGGGCCCGGTGGATGACCCGGACCGAGTCCGCGTCATCGGCCGGCCCGTACCCCTGGGACAGCCCCATGCAGCCCAGGCCGATCGCGGAAGTGACCAGGCCGCCGAGGTCGCGTTGCGCCATAGCTGCTTGCTGCATGCCGCCAGCCTGCCGGGGCAGGACTCATAAGTCCAAGACAGCTTTGCGCTAGCAGTTATAACCAGTCATTATTAATCGATGGAGCTGCGGCAGCTGGCGTACTTCGAGGCGGTCGTCCGGCACGGCGGGTTCTCCCGGGCCGCCGAGCAGCTGCACATCGCCCAGCCCGCGGTGTCCGCCCAGGTCAGGCGGCTGGAGCGGGAGCTCGGCACGGCGCTGCTCGAGCGCACCACCCGCCGGGTGACGCTGACGCCCGCGGGCGAGCTGGTGCTGGCCCGGGCCCGCAGCGCGCTCGCCCAGGTCGACGCGGCCCGGGCCGACCTGGCCGAGCTGGCCACCGTCACCCGGGGGCAGCTCCGGATCGGCGCGACGCAGCTGCTCGCCTCGATCGACCTGCCCCGGGCCCTGGCCGGGTTCTGCCGCCGGTACCCGGGGGTGACCATCGCCCTGAGCACGGGCCTGATCGCGGACCTCCTGGGCGGCCTGGACGCGGGCCGGATCGACGTGGCCCTCGCCCCGGTCCACGACGACCTGCCTGCCGCCTACCTCGGCCAGCCGCTGGCGGCCGAGAGCGTGGTGCTGGCCACCCCGCCGGGCCGGTACACGTTTGCCGGGGGCGTGGCGCGGCTGGCCGACGTCCGGGACGAGCCGTTCGTGTGCCTGCCGGCCGGCAGCGGGCTGCGCGGCATCCTGGCGGACGCGGCCGCCGCGGCCGGCTTCGAGCCCCGCATCCCGTTCGAGACGCACAGCCCGGCCAGCGTCTGTGAGCTGGTCGCGGCCGGGCTCGGGGTCGCGCTGCTGGCCGGGTCGTCCGCGCGGGCCGCGGGCCAGGCCATCGATGTGCACCCGCTCCGGCCCGCGCCGGCGCACCCGCCCATCGGCCTGATCTGGTTGCGCGGCCGCCGCCCGGGGCCGGCCGCCCGGGCCTGGGCCGGTCACCTCGCGCGGGCCTGCGGCCGTGAGCCGTCCGGCGGTCCGGCGCCCGGTCCAGGCGGTCTAGAATGACTGCCAACCCGGTCGAGCTGAACTGGTCAAGCGCAGCCAGCCGAGCGAGAACTAGTCAAGCCGTATCTGGGTGGACCCTGGGGTGGTGCCGTGATGTCGCATGATCACCAGGAGCTCGACCTGAGCCTGATGGCCGGCGTGACCGACCGTGGCCTGCGGCACAAGCAGAACGAAGACGCGATGGAACTCGCGGTCGTCCCGGCGGCGGACGGCCCGGTCCTGGTCGCGGTGGTCTGCGACGGGGTGTCCACGTCCATCCGCCCCCAGGACGCGTCGCTGGCGGCGGCCCAGGCGGCCGCGCGGGTCCTCCGCTCGGCGGCCGAGGCGGGCACCGACCTCAGCGAGGCGTCCGCGGATGCGGTGCAGTCCGCCGTGGAGGCGGTGTCCGCCCTGGCCGACTCGCCCGGCGAGGTGGGGTCGGCCACGTTCATCTCCGCCGCGGCGACCGCTGCCGGGGTGACGCTGTGCTGGGTGGGCGACAGCCGGGCCTACTGGCTGGCGGCCGAGCCCGCCGGCGCCCAGCAGCTGACCCGGGACGATTCCCTGGCGCAGGAGATGGTGTCGCTCGGGCTGCTGCCGGAGGAGGAGGCGCTCGAGTCCCCGCAGGCTCACGTGGTCACCCGCTGGGTGGGCGCGGACCCCGCCGAGGCCAAGCCGCACGTCACGTACTTCGAGCCGCCCGGGACGGGCGTCGTGCTGCTGTGCTCGGACGGGCTGTGGAACTACCAGCCCGAGGCCGCGGGCCTGTCCGGGCTGGCCATGCCCGCCGCGCAGACCGACCCGCTCGGCTCGGCCCGGTCGCTGGTGCAGTTCGCCATCGACGCCGGCGGGCGGGACAACATCACCGTGGTGCTCATCCCGTTCCCGCCCGGAACGCCCGGCGAGTAGCCGCCCGGCCCGGCCCCGCCCCGCCGCCCAGCCCAGGCCAGCTCAGCCCGCAGCTCAGCCCAGCACCGCGGCGAGCGGCACCCCCGGGTCGGCCAGCCGGGCGGTGTCCACCCGGGCGCCCGCGTAGCCGCCCCGGATCAGCGCCTGGATGTCGTCGGTCACGTCCCACACGTTGACGTTCATGCCGGCCACGACCGCGCCGCCGGACAGCCAGAACGCGATGAACTCCAGCGCGGCCGGGTCGCCCCGGTACACCACCTCGTCGTAGTGGCCCGGCTCGGGCAGCCCGGAGCACTCCATGCCCAGGTCGTACTGGTCGCTGAAGAAGTACGGCACCCGGTCGTAGGACACCGGCTGGCCGAGCATGGAGCGGGCCGCGGCCGGGCCGCCGTGCAGCGCGTTGGCCCAGTGCTCCACCCGGACCCGGCGGCCCAGCAGCGGGTGGTCCACGCTGGCCACGTCACCGGCCGCGAAGATGTCCGGGTCGCTGGTCCGCAGCGCCGCGTCCACCAGGACGCCGTTGCCGACCTCCAGGCCGGCCGCCTCGGCCAGCGCCACGTTGGGCACCGCGCCGATTGCGACCACCACCACGTCGGCGGGCAGCTCGGCCCCGTCCGCGGTCAGCACCGCGGTGACCCGGCCGTCCTGGCCGCGCAGCTCGCGGGCGCTGTCACCGAGCCGGAACTCCACCCCGTGCGCCCGGTGCAGGTCCGCGAAACGCTCCCCCAGCTCGGGGCCGATCTGCCGGTGCAGCGGGGTGGGCTCGGGCTCCAGCACGGTGACCGCGCAGCCCTTCTCGCGGGCCGCGGCGGCGACCTCCAGGCCGATCCAGCCGCCGCCCACGATGACCACCCGGGTCTCCTCGCCGGGGACCGGGACCAGCGCGGTGGCCAGCGCCTCGGACTCTGCCGTGGTGCGCAGGTAGTGCACCCCGTCCAGGTCGCCGCCGGGCACCTGGAGCACCCGGGGGTACGCGCCGGTGGTGATCAGCAGCCGGTCGTAGCCGACCTCGCCGCCGTTGTCCAGGCTGACCCGGCGGGCCGCGCGGTCGATCCCGAGCGCGGTCACGCCCAGCCGCAGGTCCACCTGGTGCCCGCCGTACCAGTGCTCCTCGTGCACGTACAGCGAGGACTTGTCCGCCTTGCCGAGCAGGTACCCCTTGGACAGCGGCGGCCGCTCGTACGGCCGCTCGGGTTCCGTGCCGAGCAGGACGATGGTCCCGTCGAACCCGTCCTCGCGCAGCGTCTCGGCCGCCTTGGCGCCGGCCAGGCTGGCACCGATGATCACGTAGGCCTGACCTTCAGCCATCACTGCTCCTTTGCAGGTATCTCAACGGCACGTGTTATCAGCGGCACCGTTCCCTCAGCGGCACCGTTCCCTCAGCGGCACAGGCGGGCGTGCCACGCCACCGCGGACGTGTCGGTCAGCGTAGCCACCTGATCCACCACGACCCGCAGCCGCCCCGCGTCGCTCTGCGCCGCCTCGTACGCGGGCCGCAGCGCGGGATCCAGGGTGCCGGGCGCGCCGATGCGCACCGCGGCGGCCAGCTCCATGATCAGTTCCCGCTCGTGGGCCTGGGTGGCCGCGGCCCCCTCCCGGCTCATCACGTAGTAAGCGGTGACCCCCTTGAGCAGCGCGCATTCCAGCCGCTGCCGCCGCGGGACCTCCAGCCCGGCCGCGTACCGGGTGAGCGGCTGGCCGCCGGAGGCGGCGACGGTGGCCTGGTGGGCCGCCCCGCACAGCCGCCCGATCAGCTCGCTGGTCAGGTTCTTCAGCCCGGCCAGGGAGGCCGGGCCGCCGTCGAACCGGGCCGGCCAGCAGGGCAGCGCGAGCAGGTCGCCGAAGACCTCGGCCAGTTCCTCCGGGGTCACCGACGCCCGGTGCGACGTACTGGTCGGCGGTGAGCTCGCTGATCGCCTTCTGTTCCGCCTTCTCGCCCAGCGCCCCCAGCGTGATCAGCCCGGCGTGCAGGCCGTCCTCCAGGTCGTGGACCGAGTAGGCCACGTCGTCGGCCCAGTCCATGACCTGCGCTTCCAGGCTGGGCCGGCCGGCCGGCGCGCCGTCCCGGATCCACGCGAACACCTCAGCGTCGTCGGCGTACGCGCCGTACTTGGCCAGCCCGGGACCGGCCAGCCAGGGGTACTTGAGCGTGGCGTCCAGGGTGGCCCGGGTCAGGTTCAGCCCGGCGCCGGGCACCTTGGCCTCCAGCCGGGTCAGCAGCCGCAGGCTCTGCGCGTTCCCCTCGAACCCGCCGCACGGCGCGGCCACCTCGGCCAGGGCCGACTCGCCGTTGTGCCCGAACGGCGGGTGGCCGAGGTCGTGCGCCAGGCACGCGGCGTCGACCAGGTCGGGATCGCAGCCCAGGGCGCCGCCCAGTTCCCGGCCGATCTGCGCGCATTCCAGCGAGTGGGTCAGCCGGGTCCGCGGGAAGTCGCCCGCGTCCACCTCCACCACCTGGGTCTTGGCCGCCAGGCGGCGCAGCGCGGAGGTGTGCAGCACCCGCGCCCGGTCCCGCTCGAACGGGCCGCGGCCGAAGCGGCCCGGGTCGAACCCGGCCACCGCGGCCCGCTTGGGAGGCTCAGCCACCCAGCGGGCCGTGGCGCCGTGATCGTAACCGGGCCGCTGCCGTCACCTGCTGTCGCTGCCACCGCTGGACTCGAGGACCACGGCGCGGCCGGCCTCCAGCCGGGCGACCGGCACCCGGAACGGCGAGCAGGACACGTAGTTCAGCCCGACCTGGTGGAAGAAGTGCACCGAGTCGGGGTCCCCGCCGTGCTCACCGCAGACGCCGAGTTCCAGCCCGGGCCGGGTGGCCCGGCCTTCCTCGCTGGCGATCCGCACCATCCGGCCGACGCCGTCCGGGTCGATCGTCTCGAACGGGGAGACGCCGAAGATGCCCAGCTCGATGTACCGGCTGAAGAACGCGCCCTCGACGTCGTCCCGGGAGAAGCCCCAGCCCATCTGGGTCAGGTCGTTGGTGCCGAACGAGAAGAACTCGGCCGACTTGGCGATCTCGCCGGCGATCATCGCGGCCCGCGGCACCTCGATCATCGTGCCGATCAGGGTGTGCACGTGCACGCCGGTCTCCTCCTCGACCTCGGCCAGGATCCTGGCCGTGGCGTCCTTGGAGATCTCCATCTCCTGGACCGACGCGGTCAGCGGGATCATGATCTCCGGCTTCGGGTCCTTGCCCGGCCTTCTTCAGCTCCGCCGCGGCGTGCGCGATGGCCCGGACCTGCATGTCCAGCAGCCCCGGGATGACCAGGAGCAGCCGGACGCCGCGCAGGCCCAGCATGGGGTTCTGCTCGTGCAGCCGCCGGACCGCGTCCAGCAGCTTGCGGTCCTTCTCCGTGGCCTGGTCGCCGGCCAGGGCGACCTTGACCGACATGTCGGTGAGGTCCGGCAGGAACTCGTGCAGCGGCGGGTCGATCAGCCGGATGGTGACCGGCAGCCCGTCCATCGCGTCGAGGATCTCCACGAAGTCGCCGCGCTGCAGCGGCTCCAGCGCGTCCAGCGCCGCCTGCCGGCCCGCGTCGTCCTCGGCCAGGATGAGGTCCTCGACCAGCTGGCGGCGCTCACCGAGGAACATGTGCTCGGTCCGGACCAGGCCGACCCCGCCGGCCCCGAAGCGCCGGGCCCGGGCGCAGTCCTCGCCGGTGTCCGCGTTGGCGAACACGCCGAGGCGGCGCCGCTCGTCGGCGTGCTTCATGATCCGGTCCACGGCCTTGACCAGGTCGTCGGCGTCCGTGCTGAGGCCGCCCTCGAAGTACTGCACGACCGGGGACGGGGCGACCGGCACCTCACCGAGGTACACGTTGCCGCTGGTGCCGTCGATGGAGAGCACGTCTCCCTCGCTGATGACCACGCCGCCGGGCGCGGTGATCTTCCCGGCCCTCGTGTCCACCTCGAGCTCGTCGGCGCCGCAGACGCAGGTCTTGCCCATGCCGCGGGCGACCACGGCGGCGTGGCTGGTCTTGCCGCCCCGGCTGGTCAGGATGCCCTTGGCGGCGATCATGCCGTGCAGGTCGTCGGGGTTGGTCTCGCGGCGGACCAGGATGACGGCCTCACCGGCCGCGGCCTGCTCGACGGCCTTGGCCGAGTCGAACACGGCCTTGCCGACCGCGGCGCCCGGGGACGCGCTGACGCCCTTGGTGATCCGCTTCGGCTCCTGGCTGAGGTCGAACCGGGGGAACATGAGCTGGGCGAGCTGGTCGCCGGTGACCCGGGTGACCGCCTCGTCCATGTCGATGAGGCCCTGGTCCACGAGCTGGGTGGCGATGCGGAAGGCCGCGCCCGCGGTCCGCTTGCCGACCCGGGTCTGCAGCATCCACAGCTTGCCGCGCTCGATGGTGAACTCGATGTCGCACAGATCCCGGTAGTGGTTCTCCAGGGTGGACATGATGTCCATCAGCTGCGCGTAGGACGCGCCGTCGATGTTCTCCAGGTCCTGCAGCGGGACCGTGTTCCGGATCCCGGCCACCACGTCCTCGCCCTGGGCGTTCTGCAGGTAGTCGCCGTACACGCCCTGCTGGCCGCTGCCCGGGTCCCGGGTGAACGCCACGCCGGTGCCGGAGTCCGCGCCGAGGTTGCCGAACACCATGGCCACGATGTTCACGGCGGTGCCGAGGTCAGCCGGGATGCGCTCCTGGCGGCGGTACAGGATGGCCCGGTCCGCGTTCCACGAGCTGAACACGGCCTTGACGGCCATGTCCATCTGCTCCCGGGGCTCCTGCGGGAAGTCGTGGCCCGTGTGCTCCCTGACGATGCTCCTTGAAGCGGTCCACGATCCCGTGCAGGTCACCCGCGTCGAGGTCGAGGTCGTTCTTGGTGCCCTTGGCCTGCTTGGTCTCCTCCATCACGTGCTCGAAGGCCTCGCCCTCGATGCCGAGCACGGTCTTGCCGAACATCTGGATCAGGCGGCGGTAGGCGTCCCAGGCGAAGCGGTCGCTGCCGGACTGCTTGGCCAGGCCGTTGACGGATTCGTCAGACAGGCCGATGTTCAGCACCGTCTCCATCATCCCGGGCATCGAGAACTTGGCCCCGGACCGCACGCTGACCAGCAGCGGGTCACTGGGGTCGCCGAGCCGCCGGCCCATCGCCTTCTCCAGCTGGGCCAGGTGCTCACTCACCTCGGCGTCCAGGCTGTCCGGGACGGTGCCTTCCTCCAGGTACTGGCGGCACGCCTCGGTGGTGATGATGAAACCGGGCGGAACGGGCAGGCCAAGATTGGTCATCTCGGCCAGGTTGGCCCCTTTGCCGCCCAACAGGTCTTTGAGGTCCTTGTTGCCCTCGGTGAAGTCATACACGAGCTTCGGCACTGAAACGCTCTCCTCGGGGTGCCGCCGGTGCGAGCCGCGGCGTGGAGGCCCGGCAGCCTGGATGATGACGGCCTCTTCGGCCCGGTCATTTGACTCTACCGAGCACGGAGCGCCGGCGCATCCGATAGGCCCCCGCGCCGGGCCGTACTGTCGCAGGAGGGACAGGAGCGCAGGAGCCAGCAGCACGGGCACGGAGGTAGCGGATGGCTGACACGGTGATCGGGCTGCTGCACCCGGGCGAGATGGGCGCGGCGGTGGCCGGCTGCCTGACCGGCCGGGGTCACGAGGTCCGCTGGGCGTCGCAGGGCCGCGGCCCGGCCACCGCGGCCCGGGCCGCGCGGGCCGGGCTGGCCGACGCCAGGACCGTCACCGCGCTGGCCGGGCAGGCCGGCATCATCCTGTCGGTCTGCCCGCCGCACGCCGCGCTGGACACCGCCCGCGCGGTGGCCGCGGCCGGCTTCACCGGCGTCTACGCCGACGCCAACGCCATCTCCCCCGGCACCGCCCGCGCCGTGCGGGCCGCCGTGGAGGCGGCCGGCGGCCGGTACCTGGACGGCGGGATCGTCGGCCCGCCGCCGGACCCGGCGGCCCCCGGCGGGGAGGCTGGCCCGGGCGGCACCCGGCTCTACCTGGCGGGCGGCCCCGACGGCGGGGACGCGGCCGGGCCCGCCGCGCAGGTGGCGGCGCTCTTCGAGGGCACCCCCCTGAAACCGGTAATTCTCCGCAACGACAACCCGGCCGGGGCGTCGGCCCTCAAGATGGCCTACGCCGCCTGGACCAAGGGCAGCGCCGCGCTGCTGCTGACGGCCCGCGCGCTGGCCCGGGCCGAGGGGGTGGAAGACAGCCTGCTGGGCGAGTGGGCGCTGTCCCAGCCAGGGCTGGAAGGCCGGTCACGGGGGGCGGCCGGGTCCGCGGCGGCCAAGGGCTGGCGCTGGGCCGGCGAGATGGAGGAGATCGCCGCCAGCATGACCGCGGCCGGCCTGCCGGCCGGGTTCCACCAGGCCGCCGCGGAGGTCTTCCGCGCCGCGGCCGCGCAGAACCCGCTCTGAGCGGGGCCAGATCTGGGCAGGGCCGCGGGCCCGGGCGCCGGCCTGCGCCGCCCGCTCACGAGTTGTGCAGCCGGAACCAGTTCATGATCAGGGAGCCGGCGCCTTCGTCCAGCCCGGAGTCCGTGCACGCCCAGTTGGATTTGATCACGGTCGGGTCGGCCAGGTTCGCGGACGCGGCCAGCACGTCCGGGGTCAGCGTCCAGGCGGTCAGGCCCATCCCCTTGCGGGCCAGGTAGCTCAGGAACGCCGGCACGCTCGTCGGTGCGTTCGGCCAGCAGGAGCGGGTGGATGCGTAGTTCGTCCACTCGGTGTCGGTCATCGGCACCTTCTTGGCCGCGAACCCGAACCGGGGGTACCAGTCGGACGAGTCGTGCCGCACCTTCACCCCGCCCGGGTGGTTGATCCCGTACTCCAGCGGCCCGGCGTGGGTGATCTGGTGGCCGACCACCTGGTCCAGCGTCCCGGCGGTGCGCGGCCCCTCGATCCAGAACAGGTTCCTGGCCCCGAGGCTGCGGATGTAGCGGGCGAGCGGCTGCAGGCCGATGAAGTGATAGCCGTGATAGTTGCCGCCGTGCTGCCAGAACCTCCACGTCCCCGCCTCGGTCGGGAAGTTGGCCCGCCGCGGCTCGTTGAACAGGTCGAAGATCACGTCGGGGTTGCGCCCGTACAGGCCGGCCATGACCTTCCAGAACGCCTCGGTCTGGGCGGTCGGCATCCCGAGGGCGTCCGCGTTGCTGCCGCCGCCTTCGGTCTGGTCGTTGAGCACCACGTCCAGCCCGTCGTTCAGCGCCGCGGCGACCTCACCCTCGATGAGGCCGAGGAAGGTGGTGTTGACGGTGACACCGCTATGACCCGGCCCCAGCAGGCCGAACTGGAAGATCTGCAGCCGGACGGTGTTGGCGCACCACGACGCGGCCGTGGCGTTGATCTCGGCGTCATCGCCGGGGCTGTGCTGTTTCCAGTTGGGGTTGCCTAAGCCCGCGACGGTGATGCCGTAGGGGATGTACCGCTGGCCGCCGGCGCCGGTGATCTTGTTCCCGGCGCGGTGGAACGGCCCGGCGAGGTGACGGCACGTCCCGGCCCGGGCCGGCTGGCTGGCCGCGGCGTGCGCGGCGGCGGCCGGGCCGAGGCCCGCCGTCACCGCCGCGGCTGAGGCGGCCAGGGTCACTGCGCTGCTGAGCAGACGGGCGAGCTTCATCGTGTCCTCTCGGGGAGCCGCGGGACGGCGCCCCGCTTGCGGGGCACCGCGGTAACCTCCATGATTCTTCGCAGCGGCAAGCCACCCGAAACCGCCGGATTTCAGGATGGCCCGCGCCGCGCAGGCCCGGGCCAGCGCCGCGCGGCAGTTCTGGCCGGTGGCCGCCGGGACCGGCCGGTTTTCGTTGCAGAAATTTTTTTCGCGGCCGTGGCGAGCAACTGGCCGCGCGGCGCGGCGTCTCTGATACGTGGGCATACCGATGGGCACACGAGCCAGCGGGCCGGGTTCCGGGACGGGCTGGACGGACGGCGGGGCCCGCGCGGACGCCGCGCAGGCCGTCACCGCCCTGTACGAGGCGCACGCGGTCGGGCTGATCCGGCTCGCGGTGGTCATGCTGGGCGACAGGGCGGCGGCCGAGGACGTGGTCCAGGAGGCGTTCTGCGGCCTGTACCGGCGCTGGGGCCAGCTGGCCGACCCGGGCAAGGCGCTCAGCTACGCCCGCGCCGCCACGCTCAACGGGTGCCGCTCGGAGCTGAGGCACCGGATCCGGGCCCAGCGGCGCGGCGGCCCGGCGCCGGACGCGGCGGACGCCGCCTCGGCCGAGCAGGCCGCGCTCCTCGGCGAGGAGCACCGGCAGGTCCTCAGCGCCCTGCGGCGGCTGCCGGACCGGCAGCGGGAGGCCCTGGTGCTCCGGTTCTACCTCGACCAGACCGAGCCGGAGATCGCGGAGTCCATGGGGATCAGCCCCGGCACGGTCAAGTCCACCACGTCCCGCGGGCTGGCCGCGCTGGGCCGGCTCATCCAGGAGGCGGGCCAATGACCAGCCCGGTGATCAGCACCGAAGAGCGGCTCCGCGCCGCGGCCCGGGCCGCCGCGGGCACGGTGGCCCCCGGCAGCGCCCCGCCGCTGCGGCTCCCCGACGACCCGGCGGGCGACGTCCTGCTGGGCGGCGGGCAGCGCCGCCGCTGGCTGCGGGCCCTGACCCCGCTGGCCGCGGCCGCCGCCGTGGCCGCCGTGGTCATCGCCTCGCTGGTGCTGACCGGCGGGGCCGGCGGGCGCCCCGGCCCGGCCCGCGGTCACGGCCCGCGGGCCGTGCCCATCGGCAGCGCACCGCCCTACTACGTGGCCCTCAGCGGCCCCGCAGGCCGGCCCGGCCCCGCCCAGATCCGGGCCACCGCCACCGGCCAGGTACTGGCCACGGTGACCCCGCCCCATCCCTACGGGGGGTTCACCCTGGTCAGCGGGCAGGCTGACGACCGCACGTTCGTGCTCGCCGCTCAGCGCTGGTGGCCCATCACCTCCGGAACCGGGGGCTTGGCCGCCCAGCAGCGGGACAATGCCACGGCGGTCGTGTTCTTCCGGCTGGCCTTCGCCCCGCGCACCCGGACGGCCCGGCTGGCCGCCCTGCCCACCGCGGGCTCGGTCACCTCCCTGGACCTGGCCGGCCTGGCGGTGTCGCCCGGCGGCAGCAAGCTCGCCCTGATCGTGCACCCCGCTGAGATCAGGGTGATCACGCTGGCCACGGGGAGGAAGCAGGCCTGGATCTGGCCGCACACCGCCGGGACGTGGACCGGGAAGTCGGTCAGCCCCATCTGGGCCGGGCAACCTCAAGCCCTCGGGCGCGCCGTTGTCCTGGACGGCGGACGGGCGGACTCTCGCCTTCCAGCTGTGGACCAGGTCGGGAGGCATCACCGAGGTGCGGCTGCTCGACACCAGCGCCCCGGCCGGCAGTCTCAGCTCCAGCCGGACCAGCGTGCGTTTCACCGGCCTCGGGCAGCTCAAGGGCGGCCCGGCCGGCAACACGCTCATCACGCCCGACGGCAGCCGGATCGTGACCGTGACCATCAGCCGCGGCGGCAGCGACTACCGGGTCACCGAGTTTTCCGCCCGCACCGGCCGCGCCCTCGGACCCGGACCCGGACGTTCCGGCGCGGACACCGCCTGGGATGTGCTGTGGACCAGCCCCGATGGGAGCACGCTGATCGTCGAGGCCGGGCCGGGACCGGGGCAGGCCGGTCCCGGGCCGGGCATCCTGCGGGCCGGCCGGCTCACCCCGCTGCCCGGGGCGCCCACCGGGACCAGCAACCTCACCTGGTAGCCGCGCTGCCGTGCGGCCCGGCCGGAACCGGGGCCCGGCCGGGCCGGAGGCGCGGAGTCAGCAGCCGTCGAGGCGCTCGCCCAGGTAGGCCTCGATGCCCGCGACCGGGACCCGCTCCTGCTTCATGGAGTCGCGCTCGCGGACGGTCACGGCGTCGTCGGTCAGCGTGTCGAAGTCCACCGTCACGCAGAACGGGGTGCCGATCTCGTCCTGCCGCCGGTACCGCCGGCCGATCGCGCTGGCGTCGTCGAAGTCGGTGTTCCACCGCTTGCGCAGCCGCTCGGCCAGGTCCCGGGCCTTCGGGGACAGGTCGGCGTTGCGGGACAGCGGCAGCACCGCCGCCTTGACCGGGGCCAGCCGCGGGTCCAGCCGGAGCACGGTGCGCTTCTCCAGCTTGCCCTTGGCGTCCGGCGCCTCGTCCTCGGCGTAGGCGTCCATCAGGAACATCAGCATCGAGCGGTCGACCCCGGCCGCGGGCTCGATGACGTACGGCACGTACCGCTCGCCGGAGTCCTGGTCCAGGTAGGACAGGTCCTGGCCGGAGTGCTTGGCGTGCACGCCCAGGTCGTAGTCGGTCCGGTTGGCGATGCCCTCCAGCTCGCCCCACTCCCCGCCGGGGAACTCGTAGCGGTACTCGATGTCCACGGTCCGCTTGGAGTAGTGCGAGCGCTTGTCCACCGGGTGCTCGTACAGGCGCAGGTTCTCCCGGCGCACGCCGAGGCCGGTGTACCAGCCGAGCCGGCTGGTGATCCAGTACTCGTGCCACTCCTCGTCGGTGCCGGGCTTGACGAAGAACTCCATCTCCATCTGCTCGAACTCGCGGGTCCGGAAGATGAAGTTGCCGGGCGTGATCTCGTTGCGGAACGACTTGCCGATCTGGCCGATGCCGAACGGGACCTTCTTGCGCGAGGTCTGCAGGACATTGCGGAAGTTGATGAAGATGCCCTGCGCGGTTTCCGGCCGCAGGTAGGCCAGGCCCGACTCCCCGCCCGCCTCCCCTTCCCTCTCCACGGCCCCCAGGAAGGTGCGCAGCAGCCCGTTGAACATGCGCGGCTCGGTGAACGCGCCCCGGGTCCCGCAGTGCGGGCAGGCGATGTCCTTCAGGCCGTTCTCCGGCTCGTGGCCGTGCTTCTCCTGGTAGGCCTCGATCAGGTGGTCGGCGCGGAACCGGCGGTGGCACGACTGGCACTCGGTCAGCGGGTCCACGAACTCGGTGATGTGCCCGCTGGCCTCCCACACTTCGCGGGCCAGGATGACCGAGGAGTCCAGGCCGACGATGTCGTCCCGCTCCTGGATCATGGTCTTCCACCACTGGCGCTTGATGTTGTTCTTCATCTCCACGCCCAGTGGGCCGTAGTCCCAGGAGGCGCGCAGGCCCCCGTAGATGTCACTGGAGGGGAAGACAAAGCCACGGCGCTTGGCGAGGCTGACGATCGCGTCCATGCGGTCGTTACGGCGGGCCATCAGGACTCCATCCGGCTGGCGGTCGGCGGGCGGGCGCGCCACGGCCCTATGGCCGGACGCATCCGCCCAGCCTATTACCGGTACACAGCCCCGAAGACCCAGTCAGAGTCAATGTCCAGCGTGTACCCGCCCACGGTGCGCTTGTGCGGGCCCTCGTACTGCTTGATCCGGCGGGGTCCCCGCCACCAGCTCTGCAGCAGGTACGGCAGCCCCCGGACGTTGCGCTCGTTGTCCCACAGGCCGAACCACATGGAGTCCGGCTTGGCGATCCGGTGCCCGTTCACGGTATGGGCCCAGCCGAGGTTCTCCGCCCCGGACGAGGCGCTGGAGTAGACACCTGAGGTGTAGCCGAGTGCGTGCAGGGTCCGGGTCCAGGCGTCCAGGAAGGCCATGGTCGCGTTCCGGCACCGCCGGTGCCCGCGGTAGGCCTCCATGTCGTAGTAGACCGGCGTGCCCCGGCCCATCCCCAGGGCGGCGGCCTGGTGGATCGCGTCGAGGGCGGCGGCCCGGCCCTGGACCGCGGCGCGGGCCGGCCGGATCCGGACCGAGTACGACGAGCAGGACGCCTGCCGGCCGACGTAGGTGGGCATGAGCGACCAGCCCATCGCGGTCACGGCCCGGACCCAGCCGGCCGAGAGGTTCGGGGACGCGCAGCCCGCCTCCACGCCGCCGATGTAGACCGCCATGGCCGAGAACGCCCGGCGCCACGCCTGCATCGCGGCTGCCGAGGGGGTCGTGCAGCTGTCGAAGCCGTGCAGGGCCTGGCGGAGGCGGGGAGTGCGCGGGCGGGCCCGGCGCGGGTGCCGGGGGTGTTTGCGGGCGTGGTGCTTGCGGGCGTGGTGCTTGCGGGCGTGGTGCTTGCGGGCGTGGTGCTTGCGGGCCGGGTGCTTGGCGGCGTGGTGCCTGGCGGCGTGGTGCCTGGCCGCCCGGTGCCTGGCGGCGTGTGCCTGGCCGCCCGGTGCCTGGCGGCGTGGTGCTTGCTGCCCAGGTGCTGGCGGGCCTGGCGGTGCCGCCGGCCGTGGTGCGCGCGGCTGTGCCGGCGCTGGGCGGGGTGCGTGGCGCGGAGGGCCGCCGCGGAGCGCGTCATCACCTGGGCGCGGACGCTCCCCGCCCCCGGTGCTGGCCGTCGTGCTGGCCGTCGTGCGGGAGCCGCCCGCCCGGCGCAGGCTGCGCAGGATGGACAGCACCCCGCCCGTGGCCCCGGCGTAGGTCCCGGTGACCGAGACGCCCGGATCCGCGAGCGAGGCGCGCATCTCCTGATCCTGGGCATCGCGGGTCACCGCCGCGCCGACCTGCGGCACGGTCCCGATGGCGGGGCCGACGTCCACCGGCCCGGCCGGCCCGGACCCGGGCCGGCCGACCCGGGTCCGCCTGACCCCGGGCCCGCCGCCTGGATGCTGATCGTGGCGGCCCGGCCGACCAGGTGCGCGGGGCACTGCTGGTTAGCCCCGGGGGTGCCCAGGTAGACCGCATGCCGGTCGTAGCGAACGCACCGGCTGGGGTCGCGGTCCAGCCGGTACACCGGCCAGGCCGCCGGGACCCTGATCGTGTAACCGGCGTACCGGACTATCTTGAACCCAGGCCGCGGCCTGCGCCGTGAGGCGGGCCGCGGCGGCCGCGGCGGGCCGGGCCCCCGGGCTACGCTGGGCCGGGGCGAATATCCCGAGCCCCGCGTACGTAAGCGCCACGACCAACGCAAAGGTGATTACCCGACGCATCTGCATCCCCCCGAATGCGATGGCGCCCGCAACCGCCGGGGACGACGTCAGGCCTCGCGCCTTCCCGTTCCCTGGGCATTCAGCCGGCAAGCGCACCGGCCGCCCGGGCGGAGCCGATAAGAGGGTAACTTTGCCCGGGGGATGTGAAATCTTGATCCGAATTCCGGCCAGCCGCCCGTGGGGGGATACTTAGTGACTGTGCGCCAGCAATCCCCGCAGATCCGTCAATCCATCGAGCGGCTGAGCCTGCGGCCGGCCGCCTATCTCCGGCACCTGCCGCGGTGGGTGCCGCCGGTCGTCCTCGCCGCCCTGTTCATCGGCGGGCTGGCGGTGCACGGCTGGGGCGGCGCGGTCATGCTGCTCATCGTGACAGCGTTCCTGGCCTGGCTGGCCGTGCTGTCCTGGCCCGCACTGGCGCCGCCGACCCGCCTGCTCCGGGTGCTCGCCCTCGCGGTCCTGCTCGCCCTGTGCGTCTGGCAGGGACTGCGCTAGGCGCACCGCTGCGCGGCTACGGGGAGGTTACCGGCAGCATGTTGGGCTGGGCCCCGCCGTAACGGCGGTCGCGGCTCGCGTAGATCTCGCAGGCCTGCCACAGATGACGCCGGTCGAAATCAGGGAAAAGCGTGTCCAGGAAGACGAGTTCGGCGTACGCGGACTGCCAGAGCAGGAAATTCGAGATGCGCTGCTCCCCCGAGGACCGAACGAAGAGATCGACATCGGGAATGTCCGGCTCATCCAGGTAGCGGGCCAGCAGCTTCTCGTCGATTTTGTCGGGCCGAGCAGCCCGCCGCCACTTCCCGGGCTATCGCCGCCGCCGCGTCGGCGATTTCGGCCCGGCCGCCGTAATTCACGCAGAATTGCAGCGTGAGCACCGAGTTACCCTCGGTCATGCGCTCGGCGTCCTCGAGCTCCCTGATCACGCTCCGCCAGAGCCGGGGGCGCCGGCCGGCCCAGCGGACCCGGACCCCCACCTCATTCAGCTGGTCGCGGCGGCGGCGGATCACGTCCCGGTTGAAGCCCATCAGGAAGCGGACCTCGTCCGGGGAACGCCGCCAGTTCTCGGTGGAGAACGCGTAGGCCGACAGGTACGGAATGCCCAGCTCGATCGCGCCCATGATCACGTCGAAGAGGGCAGACTCCCCCATCTTGTGGCCTTCGGTGCGGGGCAGCCCGCGCTGCTTGGCCCAGCGCCCGTTGCCGTCCATGACCAGGGCGACGTGCCGGGGCACCAGGTCGGCCGGGATGGCCGGGGGCCGGGCGCCGTCCGGGTGCGGGTACGGCGGGCGGACGGGCGGGCGGCTCACACGTGCTCCACGTGACGGAGGGACCGGATGGAGTGCTCGAGGTGCCATTGCACGTAGGCGGCCACCAGGCCACTGCATTCCACCTGGTGCCGGGCCTGGCTGGCGTCGGCCTGGGGCCAGTCGCCGCGCAGCAGCGCCCGCATCAGGGCGACGGTCGCCACCGCGGGGCTCGCGGCGCCAGCCGGCCGGCACGACCGGCAGGTCAGCCCGCCGGCCGCGACGGCGAACGACCGTGACCCCGTGGTCTCCCCCGGGCTGACCTGGTCGGGAGTACCGCAGACGGCGCACTCGTCCAGGGCCGGCGCGTACCCGGCCACGGCCAGGGTCCGCAGCAGGTAGGCATCGAGGACGAGACGCGGGTCGTGAACCCCCTCGCCGAGCGCCCGCAAGCCGCCGACCAGCAGCAGGAACTGGCGGATGAGGGGCTCCTTCTCCATCGGGGTGAACCGCTCGGCGGTCTCCAGCATGGCCGTGCCGCTGGTGTACCGGGGGTAGTCCGAGGCCAGCGGCCCGCCGTAGGCCCGCACCGTCTCCGCCTGGGTGATCACGTCCAGCGAGCGGCCGGTGTAGAGCAGGAGATCCACGTGGGTGAACGGCTCCAGCCGGGCACCGAACCGTGACTTCGTCCGGCGCACACCCTTGCCGACCGCCCGGACGCGGCCGTTACGCCTGGTCAGGATCGTGACGATGCGGTCTGCCTCACCCAGCTTCTGGGTGCGCAGCACAATCCCGTCATCCCGGTACAGGCTCACCCTGCCATTGTCGCGCACGGCGGGTCCTGCCCTGACGCAGGCGCGCGCGCCGGGAAGCCGGGTTTGTGGTCCCGGATTCCCGGCGCGCTCTGCTAGCCCGGGGGAGTCCCCCCGCTCTGCTTCCCGGGGGGACTACCCCGGAGCCCCCGGCCCCCGCCCGCGATCAGGCGCGGCGGGACCGGTTCACGGCCGAGAGCACGGCGCGCAGGGACGCGGTCACCGTGTTCGCGTCGATGCCCACGCCCCACCAGGGCTGGCCGCCGATCTCGCACTCCACGTAGGCGGCCGCGTGCGCGTCGCTGCCCGCGGAGAGCGCGTGCTCGGCGTAGTCGAGCACGCGCACGTCCACCCCGATACTGGCCAGCGCGTCGCAGAACGCCGAGATCGGCCCGTTCCCGGTCCCCTCGACCTGGTGCTCCTCGCCGTCGACCTGGACGTCCACGGTGAGCGCGTCCTTGGCGTCGACCACGGAGGATGTGTGGTGCGCGAGCAGGGCCACCGCTCCCCGGGCGAGGTACTCGCCGGAGAACGCGTCCCACATCTGGGCCGGGGACACCTCGCCGCCCTCGGCGTCGGTGTGCGCCTGGACCACCCGGGAGAACTCGATCTGGAGCCGGCGGGGCAGGTCGAGCTGGTGCTCGGCCTTCATGATGTAGGCGACGCCGCCCTTGCCGGACTGGGAGTTGACCCGGATCACGGCCTCGTAGGTGCGTCCCACGTCCTGCGGGTCGATGGCCAGGTACGGGACCGCCCACTCGAAGTCACGGACGCCGATCCCGGCCGCCGCGGCGTCCCGCTCCACGGCCTCCAGGCCCTTCTTGATGGCGTCCTGGTGCGAGCCGGAGAACGCCGTGTAGACCAGGTCGCCCGCGTACGGGTGCCGGGGGTGCACCGGGAGCTGGTTGCAGTACTCGGCGGTGCGCCGGATCTCGTCGATGTCGGAGAAGTCGATCATGGGGTCGATGCCCTGGCTGAACAGGTTCATGCCCAGGGTGACCAGGCAGACGTTCCCGGTCCGCTCGCCGTTGCCGAACAGGCAGCCCTCGATCCGGTCCGCGCCGGCCAGCACCGCCAGCTCGGCGTCCGCGACCGCGGTCCCCCGGTCGTTGTGGGTGTGCACGGACACGCACACGTGCTCGCGGTGCGGCAGGTTCCGGCTCATCCACTCGATCTGGTCGGCGTACACGTTGGGGGTGGACCGCTCGACCGTGCAGGGCAGGTTCAGGATGATCTCCCGGCCGGGCCCCGGCTGCCAGACGTCCATGACCGCCGCGCAGACCTCGGCGGCGTAGTCGAGCTCGGTGTCCATGAAGATCTCGGGCGAGTACTCGTAGCCGAAGTCACAGTCCCCGAGGTACTGCGCGGCGTACTTCATCACCGACCGGGTGCCGTCGACGGCCAGGGCCTTGGTCTCCTCGCGGTCGTTGCCGAACACCACGCGGCGGAACACCGGGGCGGTCGCGTTGTACATGTGCACCGTGGCCCGGGGGGCACCGGCCAGCGACTGCACGGTCCGCTCGATCAGCTCGTCGCGGGCCTGGGTGAGGACGGAGATCTGCACGTCATCGGGGATCCGGCCGCCTTCGATCAGGCTCCGGACGAAATCGAAGTCCGTCTGGCTGGCCGACGGGAAGCCGACCTCGATCTCCTTGTAGCCCATCCGGACCAGGAGGTCGAACATGGTCCGCTTACGGGCCGGGCTCATCGGGTCGATCAGGGCCTGGTTGCCGTCGCGGAGGTCGGTGGACAGCCACCGCGGCGCGCGGCTGATGCTCCGCCCGGGCCAGGTCCGGTCGGGCAGGTCGACCGGCCGGAACGGGGTATATCGCTGGCAGGGCATGCCGCTGGGCTGCTGCTGTACCGGGGGATGCCCGCCAGGTACGCGGTCAGTCGTTACGTGCTGGGAATGCATGATGAGGATCTGCTCCCTCGCGGATCGGGGCGACGGCCAGCCGACACGCCAAGACTCCGCGGCGAGGGAGCCGGCCTTATCGGCCCCCGCCGCGGCAGGTAAGCAGCAGCATTCCGTGCATCATGGCGTCTCGACAGTAGCAGACGACCCGCGCGGAGCGCAGATTGCCGTCCGGCATGCGAGACGGCGGGCGGGCGGCTCAGTCGTAGAAGCCCAGCCGGCGGAGCTGTTTCGGGTCGCGCTGCCAGTTCTTGGCCACCTTGATGCGCAGGTCCAGGTAGACCTGGGTACCCAGCAGGGCCTCGATCTGGCGCCGCGCCTGGGTGCCCACCTCTTTCAGCCGCGCACCCTTGGGACCGATGACGATGGACTTCTGGCTCGGCCGCTCCACGTACATGAACGCCTGCACGTCGATCAGGTCGTCGCGGCCCTCCCGGGGCTTCATCTCCTCGACCACGACGGCGATCGAGTGCGGCAGCTCGTCCCGCACCCCCTCCAGGACCGCCTCCCGGATGAGCTCGGCCACCAGCATCTGCTCGGGCTCGTCGGTCAGCTCGCCGTCCGGGTAGAGCGGCCGGCCGGGCGGGAGGTGGGAGACCAGAACGTCCGCCAGCACGTCGAGCTGGAAGCCGGCCGTCGCGGACACGGGCACGATGTCGGCCCAGTCACCGAGTTCCGCCACGGCCGCCAGCTGGGCCGCGACCTGGGCCTGCTTGGCCTGGTCGGTCTTGGTGACGATGGCCACCACCGGCGTGCGGGCGGAAAGCCCGGCGAGCTCGGCGGCCAGGTACTTGTCCCCCGGGCCGATCGGGTCCGTGGCGGGGATGCAGAACCCGATCACGTCCACCTCGGTCAGCGTCGACCGGACCAGGCTGTCCAGCCGCTCCCCGAGCAGGGTGCGCGGCCGGTGCAGGCCCGGGGTGTCCACGATGATCAGCTGCGCGTCCGGGCGGTGCACGATTCCCCGGATCGCCCGCCTGGTGGTCTGCGGCCGGCTGCTGGTGATCGCCACCTTGGTTCCGACCAGGGCGTTCATCAGAGTCGACTTGCCGACATTCGGCCGCCCGACGAAGCAGGCGAAGCCTGACCGGAACTCAGGCTGGCCCGGCCCGGCATCGGGCCCGGACGCAGCGGTACGCGTAGCTCCCACCCTGTGATTCTCCCCCGCCGGCGAGCGGCGGCGTCAGGGCCGCAGGGTGGCGCGGAGCATCCCGTTCGAGCCCGCCTGGAAAACCAGGGCGGACGGGCCCGCCTCGCGCACCACCGCGAGGTCCGCCGGGTCGACTCCCTCGGCGTCGCTGACCAGGGCCGCGGCCTCCAGGCTGGACGCACCGCTGGATACCGCCATGGCCACGGCCAGCCGCAGCGCGGACAGCTTCAGCGACGGCAGCGAGACCGCGGCGGCCGCGTAGGTGCGCCCCGTCTCGTCCCGCACCGCCGCACCCTCGGCCGCAGACACCCGGGCCCGGGCCGACCGGGCCAGCGTGATGATCTTCAGGTCTTCCGGGCCAGGCTCCACCGCGCTCACCTGCCCGAGTGTAGTGGCGCGATCGTCCGTCACATCAGTCCCCGTCCGTCTCGTATGTCCCGGGCCGTTCATTCAGCCCCGCCCGCTGGCCGGCTCGGCCTCGTCCCCGGGCCGGCCGGCGGGACGCTGGGCGCTCACCCCGGCCCGTTCCACGGTGACCGTGCCGATCCGGTTGCGCCGCCCGGCCAGGCTCTCGGCGGTCAGCTTCAGCCCGGCCACGGTCGCCACCGAGCCGGCGATCGGCACCCGGCCCAGGGCATGGGCCAGCAGGCCGCCGACGGTCTCCACGTCTTCCGCCTCGATCGTGGTGCCGAACAGCTCCTCCAGGTCGGTCACCGGCAGCCGGGCGGTGACCCGGGCCCGGTCCTGGGACAGCCACTCCACGGTCGGCTGCTCGTGGTCGTACTCGTCGGTGATCTCCCCGACGATCTCCTCGAGGATGTCCTCGATGGTGACCAGGCCCGCGGTGCCGCCGTACTCGTCGATGACGATGGCCAGGTGGATCCGGAGTTGCTGCATCTCCCGGAGCAGCTCGTCCACCGGCTTGCTCTCGGGCACGAAGGTGGCCGGGCGCATCACCGAGGTCACGCTGGCCACGGCTTCCTGCTCAGGATGTTCCTGGCTGCTGGTCACCAGGTCCTTCAGGTAGGCGATGCCGATGACGTCATCCTGGTTCTCCCCGACCACCGGGATCCGGGAGAAGCCGCTGCGCAGGGCGAGCGAGAGCGCCTGGCGCACGGTCTTGTCCCGTCCCACGAAGACCATGTCGGTCCGCGGGACCATCACCTCGCGGACGATCGTGTCGCCCAGCTCGAAGACGGAGTGGATCATGGCCCGCGCCCCGGGCTCGATCACCTGCCGCTGCTCCAGCAGGTCGACCAGGCCGCGCAGTTCTTCCTCGGTGCCGGACGCGTCCCGGGATCCCCGGCCCGGGGTCAGCACGCTGCCCAGGGCCAGCAGCAGCCGCGGGAGGGGCCCGAGGATCCGGGTCACCGGGTACAGCACGCCGGCCGCGGCCAGCGCCACCGTGCGCTCGTGCTGCCGGCCCAGGATCCTCGGCCCGACGCCGGCCAGCACGTACAGCACCGCGGCCATGATGACCCAGATCAGCAGGAACACGTGCCAGCCGGTGCCGAGCCAGTGCAGCAGCGCGGCGGCCACCAGCACGACGGACGCCGTCTCACTGCAGATCCGGGCGAGCAGCAGCACGGCCAGGTACCGGGCCGGCTCGGCCAGGACCGCCTGGAGCCGGGTGGCGGCGCGGTTGCGGCCGCCCTTGCGGCTGCGGGCCAGTTCCCCCGCGCCGGACCGGGACACCCGCATGAGCGCGACCTCGGCGCTCGCGCACAGCCCGGCCCCCAGCGCCAGCGCCGCGGCGGCGGCGATCAGCCACACCATGGTGGCCTCACCCCGTCCCTTCCTGCCCTTCCGGGTCACCGCCCAGGTCGGATGGCTGATCCCGGACGGACCGCCAGGTGCCGAGCATCTCATCCTGGAGGCCGAACATGGCGGTGCGCTCATCCGGCTCGGCATGGTCGTATCCGAGCAGGTGCAGGATGCCGTGCGTGCAGAGCAGCTCGAGCTCGTCGCGCAGCGGGTGTTGCGCCTGCGCGGCCTGGCCGGCGGCGACCTCGGGGCAGAGCACCACGTCGCCGAGCAGGCCCGGCGGCGAGGTCGCCTCCCCGCCGGCGCCGTGGTCGCCGCGGGCACTGCCCGGGGGCGGCGGCCTCAGCTCATCCATCGGGAAGGCCAGTACATCGGTCGGCCCCGGCTCGCCCATCCAGCGCTCGTGCAGGTCGGACATGGTGCCGCGGTCGACCAGCAGGACCGACAGCTCGGCCAGCGGGTGTATCCGCATGTCGTCCAGGACATGCCGGGCCAGCGCCGCGAGGTCGGCCTCGTCCACGTCGATGCCGGACTCGTTGGCGATCTCGATGCTCACCGCAGGTCCCAGCTCACGGTGCTTGCGCTCTCACTGGGCGCGCTTGCGCCGCTGCGGCGGGGACGTCCCGCGCACCCGGGCGTCGTAGCGGTCGTAGGCGTCCACGATGTCCCCCACCAGCCGGTGCCGCACCACGTCCTGGCTGGTCAGCCTGGCGAAATGCACGTCGTCCAGGCCCTCGAGGATTTCCTGGACGATGCGCAGCCCGCTGGCCTGGCCGGCCGGCAGGTCCACCTGGGTGACGTCACCGGTCACGACGATCTGGGACCCGAAGCCGAGCCGGGTGAGGAACATCTTCATCTGTTCCGCCGAGGTGTTCTGCGCCTCGTCCAGGATGATGAACGAGTCGTTCAGCGTCCGGCCGCGCATGTAGGCCAGCGGCGCCACCTCGATCGTGCCCGCCGCGATGAGCCGCGGGATCGAATCGGGGTCGAGCATGTCGTGCAGCGCGTCGTACAGCGGCCGCAGGTACGGGTCGATCTTCTCGTACAGGGTCCCGGGCAGGAAGCCCAGCCGCTCCCCGGCCTCCACGGCCGGCCGGGTCAGGATGATCCGGTTGACCTCCTTGGCCTGGAGCGCCTTCACCGCCTTGGCCATGGCCAGGTACGTCTTCCCGGTGCCCGCCGGGCCGATGCAGAACACGATCGTGTGCGCGTCGATGGCGTCCACGTAGCGCTTCTGGTTCAGCGTTTTCGGCCGGATTGTCCGGCCGCGCGCCGAGAGGATGTCCAGGGTCAGCACGTCGGCCGGCCGGACCCCGGACTTGCGGCGGAGCATGGCCACGACCCGCTCCACCGAATCCGCGGTGAGCTCGGCCCCGCCGGCCAGCAGCTCGGTGAGCTCCTCGAAGAGGCCGGCGACGCGCTCGCTCTCCTCGGCCGCGCCGGTAATGGTGATCTCATTCCCGCGGACGTGGATATCGGCGTCGAATGCCTTCTCGATCACGTGCAGGAGCTCGTCGCGCGATCCCAGCAGGCTGACCATGGAGTGGTCATCCGGGATAACGATCTTGACCTGCGCGCCGGTGCTGCCGGGCGGCTTACGGCCCGCAGAATCTCCGGGTCTGTCTGTCAATTCCCTCTCTCAACCTGAGCACGGGCGCGGCCTGCGCCCGTAGCGTCATGCTATCCGCGCGGGCATCAGCCCGGGGCGTGAGCGTCAGCCGGGGGGCCAGCCCAGGCCGCGCCCGCCCAGGACGTGCGCGTGGACGTGCGGGACCGCCTGGCCCGCATCGGCCCCCGTGTTAAAGACAACCCGGTACCCACGGCCGGAGATTCCCTCCGCCTCGGCCACCGCGGCCACCTGGCTGGCCAGCTCGGTGAGCAGGCTCCCGTCGGCGGCCGCCAGCGCGGCCAGGTCGGGATAGTGATCCTTCGGGATCACCAGCACGTGAGTCGGCGCCTGCGGGCTGATGTCACGAAAGGAAATGGTCCGCGGTGACTCGAGCACCCGTGATGCCGGGACACCGCCGGACACGATCCTGCAGAATAGACACTCCGGCACAGGGGGATCCTAGCTTGTCCCTCTCCGGTAACACCCACGACATATATGGTTGCCAAGGTGCTTGCCCACTGCGCCCGCCCGCCGCACTCCCCCAGGTGCAGGGCGCGGCTGCGGCGCGTCCCCCCAGGTTCCTGCCGGGGCAGCGCCGGAAGGCCCGCAGCGCGCGCTGGCAGGCACTCCACACTCGACATCCCGGTGGGGGGAATGCTTCCGTGAGGCCGAAGGGCTGCGGCGGGTCGCGTGCAGTAATTCGACATGCCAGGTGAACCTGACGGCATGGTGACGCGTCCCATTGACGTGACCGAGGCCTTGATAGCTAACCCGGCGATGACCCACGCCGCAGTCGAGTGGGATGCCGACCGGGCGGTCACCGCCATCTACAGCGAGCACTACCGCTCCCTGGTCCGCCTGGCGGCCTTCCTGGTCCGGGACACCGCGACCGCGGAAGAAGTGGTGCAGGACTCGTTCGTGGCCATGCACGGGGCCTGGCGCCGGCTGACGGGACACGGACAAGGCGCTTTCCTACCTCCGCCAGTCCGTGGTCAACCGGTCGCGGTCGGTCCTGCGGCACCGGATGGTGGTCGACAAGAACACGCCGAAGCCGCCGCCCGACATGCCGAGCGCAGAGCACGGGGCGATCATCCAGCTGGAGCGCTCAGCGGTGGTATCCGCGCTGCGCGCGCTGCCGGAGCGGCAGCGGGAGGCCCTGGTGCTCCGCTACTACGGGGACCTGTCCGAGGCGCAGATCGCCTCGGTGATGGGCATCAGCCGGGGAGCAGTCAAGAGTCACACGGCCCGGGCCATGGCCGCCCTGCGGGCCGTGCTGGAGCGGGACTCGTGAGGAGGGCCTTCGGGGACCCGGGGAGCACCGGGTGGCAGGCATGATGACACAGGATCGGGACTACGAGGACATCCTCCGCCGGGCCCTGGCCGCGGCGGCGGAGTCCATCGAACCCACCGGCGACGGGCTGCAGCGCATCCGTCACCGGCTGGATTCGCCACGGTCCCTGCGGTCGGTTCTCTCTGGGTGCACCGAGTGGCTCGAGTTGCACGGGACCCGTTTGCTCATCCGGCTCGACCCGGCCATCGAGGCGGCCCGGGCCGGGCTGCGGCGCGCCCAGCCGGCCTGGGGGCCCCTGGTCGCCTTCCTGGCCAGCCTGCTCGGCGGGCGCGGGCGGCGGCGGGCGGGCGGGCACCGCGGGACGGCCAGTCCGCCCGGGCGGCTGGGATCCGCCGGGTCCTGGCTCAAGCCGGTGTTCGCGGTCTCGGCCGCGGTGGCCATCGTGGTAGTCGGGGTCGTCATCCTCAACCACGAGACGGGAACCCTGATCAACCCGGCGAACTCCTACGGCACGGCCAGCCCGGGCAGCAGCCTGGGCGGCGGCGCCCGGACGGCGAACTCCCGGCGGTGGAAGCTGCCGCTCGGGGTCGACCCCAGCCAGCCGTGGACCGGGCCGGGCCAGCCCAAGAAGGTGAAGAGCGTGCTGCCCGCGGTGGCCTGCACCCCGACCCCGTCGCCGGCCTCGACCGCGACGGCACCGGCCGGAGGGGCCACGGGGACGCCGACGCCGACGCCGACGCCGACCGTCACCAGCACGCCGACGTCCCAGCCGACCCCGACCATCCTGCCGACGCCTACCCCGACGACCAGCCCCGCCACCGGCGGCACGGCCACCGCGACCACAGCGGCCGAGGTCGTCCCGTACGACGCCGGGGCGCCCGCGGTCGTCGCAGTGCGCCAGCCCGAAGCCCTCCAGCACTCCCTGAGCCACCCCGGCGGCCGCCCCGCCGGGGTTCCGGCCCCGACGGCTCAGGCCCAGCGGCCGGCCCGGCTGAGCAGGATCGCGGCGGCCGCCATCCCCGCCGACGAGGTGCGGAGCACGGTCGGCCCCAGCCGCGCCGCGACGGCCCCGGCCTGGATGAGCGCGCCGGATTCGGCGGGAGTGATGCCGCCCTCCGGGCCGACGATCACCAGCATCTCGCCGGAGGCGGGCAGCGGTATCTCGCTGAGCTGCTCCCCGGCCTGCGGGTCCAGGATGAAGGCCCGGGCGGCCCGGCCGGCCCGGGCGGCCACCTCGCCGAGACCCGCGGGCCCGGTCACCTCGGGGACCCGGCCCCGCCGGGCCTGCTTGGCCGCTTCCCGGGCGGTGGACCGCCACCGGGCCAGCGCCCGGTCGCCGCGCTCCCCCTGCCATCGGGCCACGCAGCGCTCCGCCGCCCAGGGGACGATCACGTCCACCCCGGCCTCGGTCATCAGCTCGACCGCCAGCTGGCCCCGCTCCCCCTTCGGGATGGCCTGGACCACGGCCAGGGCCGGATCCGGCGCGGGCAGCACGGTCCGGTGCCGCACGGCGAGCTCCAGCCGGCCGCGCTGGGCCCGGGTCACCACGCAGGCGGCCAGCTGGCCCTGGCCGTCGGTCAGGTCCACCCGCTCCCCCACGGCGAGCCTGCGCACGTCGGCCGCGTGCCGTCCTTCCGGCCCGTCCAGCACGATCAGGTCGCGGGCCAGGTCCGCGGGCTCGGCGAAGAAGACCGGCGGCTGGGAGCCGGGCGCGGCGGCCGGGTCACCGGCCGTTGAAGGCGTCACGCAACCGGGAGAAGAATCCCTGCTGGCCCGGGGCGAAGCGGCCGGGCGGGGTCTCCTCCCCGCGCAGCGCCGCCAGCTGCTTGAGCAGCGCCTCCTGGGGCTCGTCCAGCTTCATCGGCGTCTCGACCGAGATGTGGATGACCAGGTCACCGCGGCCCGAGTCGTTCAGGTGCTGGACACCGAGCCCGTACATGGGGACGACCTGCCCCGACTGGGTACCCGGGCGGATGTCCAGCTCGCGCGGGCCGTCCAGGGTTTCGACCGACAGGGTGGCGCCCAGCGCCGCGGCCACCATGGGGATGGTCACGGTGCAGTGCAGGTCGTCGCCCTGGCGCTCGAAGATCGGGTGCGGGCGCTGCAGGATCTCCAGGAAGAGGTCACCGGGCGGCCCGCCGCCGGACCCGATCTCACCCTCGCCGGCCAGCTGGATGTGCGTGCCGTCCTCGACCCCGGCCGGGATGCGGACCTTCATCGTGCGCCGCGTCCTGACCCGCCCGTCGCCGTCGCACTCGGGGCACGGCCGGCGGATGACGGTGCCGAACCCGCCGCAGTGCGGGCACGGCCGGGAGGTCATCACCTGGCCCAGGAAGGAGCGGGTGACCTGGCTGACCTCGCCGCGGCCGCCGCAGACCTCGCAGGTCTCCGGGTGGGTACCGGGCGCCGTGCCCTCGCCGGAGCAGGTCGGGCAGACCACGGCCGTGTCCACGACCAGTTCCCGGGTGGTCCCGAAGGCGCACTCGGACAGGTCCAGCTCGACCCGGATCGTGGCGTTGCGGCCGCGCCGGGCCCGGCTGCGCGGGCCCCGGGCGGCCGCCCCGGCCCCGAAGAACGCGTCCATGATGTCGCTGAACGGGAACCCCGGGCCGAAACCGCCCGCCCCGGCCCCGCCGTTGGGCGCGAACGGGTCCGCGCCCTGGTCGTACATCTGCCGCTTGCCGGGGTCGGAGAGCACCTCGTAGGCCTGGGTGATCTCCTTGAACCGCTCCTGGGTCTCCGGGTCCGGGTTCACGTCCGGGTGCAGCTCACGGGCCAGCCGCCGGTAGGCCTTCTTGATCTCATCCGGCGGCGCGTCCCGGCGGACGCCGAGCGCGCCGTAGTAGTCGTTGGCCACTAGGACCCCGCCAGGATCTGGCCCACGTATCGTGCCACCGCGCGTACTGCTCCCATCGCTGTCGGGTAATCCATCCGTGTCGGGCCGAGCACCCCGAGCCTGGCCAGTACCTGATCCCCGGTTCCGTATCCGGTCGCCACCACGGACGTGCTCCGCAGCCCCTCGACCGGGTTCTCCGCGCCGATCCGGACGGTCAGCGACGGGTGATCGCCCGACTCGCCCAGCAGCCGCATGAGCACGACCTGCTCCTCGAGGGATTCGAGGACCTCGCGGAGTCCCTTGGAGAAGTCGGCCGTGGTCAGGTTGGCCGCGCCCCCGACCACGACCCGCTCGTCGGTCCGCTCCACCAGGCTCTCCAGGATGACCGAGAAGACGGCCGCCGCGTTCGGCCGGTCCATCGGGTCGACCAGTTCCGGCAGGTCGGCGACGACCGAGGCCACCTCGGTCAGGCGCCGCCCGTCCAGGCAGGCGTTCAGCACCGCCCGCAGGTGCATGATCGAGTCTTCCTCGGCCGCGTCCGGCAGTTCCACCGAGCGCTGCTCGACCCGCCCGGTGTCGGTGATGATCACCAGCATCAGCCGTTTCGCGGCCAGCGGGACCAGTTCCACGTGCCGGACCGAGGAGCGGGTGAGCGAGGGATACTGCACGACCGCCACCTGGCGGGTCAGCTGCGCGAGCAGCCGGACCGTCCGCATCACGACGTCATCGAGGTCGTACGCGCCGGCCAGGAACGTCTCGATGGCCCGGCGCTCGGCCGAGGAGAGCGGCTTGACGCCGGACAGCCGGTCCACGAACAGCCGGTAGCCCTTGTCCGTCGGTATCCGGCCCGCGCTGGTGTGCGGCTGCACGATGAAGCCCTGCTCCTCGAGCACCGCCATGTCGTTGCGGATGGTCGCCGGTGACACATCGAGGTTGTGCCGGTTGACCAGGGACTTTGAACCGACGGGCTCCGTGGTGGACACGTAATCTTCCACGATCGCCCGCAGCACAGCGAGCTTGCGCTCATCGAGCATGTCCCCACCTCCCCTGGCACTCCACAGTCCTGAGTGCCAAGTTTAAGGCGGTCCGGGCGCCGTCACACCCAGGAGTAGTACGGGGAGCATAGCGGGTGGGTTACAAAGTGCCTATGGGCGTGCCTCCCGGGGGCTGCCCTGGTTGTCCGCTAGCGTCCGGTGTGGTGGACCCCTATTACGACACGGACGTCCTCGCCCCGGGCTGGCAGCGCCGCCGGCGGCCGGAACCGCCCCAGGTAGAGGCGGTCCGCGGGCTGGTCGTGGAGGAGGCGGGCGGCGGCTTCTGCGGCGCCGTGGTGGCCTGCGACAAGAACGCGGTGACGCTGGAGGACCGGTTCGGGCGGCAGCGGCTCTTCCCGCTGCACCCCGGCTGCGTTCCTGCTGGAAGGCCGGCCGGTCACGCTCACCCGGCCGATGCCGTCCGCGGCGCCGCAGGCCCCGGCCCGGAGCCGGTCGGGTTCGGTGGCCCGGCCCGCGGCCCCGGCCCAGGTGGCCAAGGCCAGCCGGATCTACGTCGAAGGCCGCCACGACGCCGAGCTCATCGAGCAGATCTGGGGCGACGACCTGCGTGACGTGGGCGTCGTGGTGGAGTACCTGGAGGGGGTGGATCATCTCCCGGCCGTGCTGGAGGTGTTCTCGCCCGGCCCGCGGCGGCGCCTCGGGGTCCTGGTCGACCACCTGGTCCCCGGCTCCAAGGAGCAGCGCATCGCCAGCGCGGTGAGCTCGCCGCACGTGCTGGTGGTGGGCCATCCCTATGTGGACATCTGGCAGGCGGTCAAGCCCGCGGCGGTGGGCATCCCCGCCTGGCCCGTGGTGCCGCGCGGCCAGCCCTGGAAAGAGGGCGTGCTGGACGCGCTCGGCTGGGGCACGGACACGGCGGCCGGCTGGAAACGGATCCTGGCCGCGGCCCGCAGCTACGCCGACCTGGAATCGGAACTGCTCGGCCGGGTCGAGGAGCTGATTGATTTCGTCACCGCCCCGGGAACTGGCTAACGTGTGGCAGGAACGCACCCCGCGAGGAGCCCATGACGAGCCGCCCGCACTATCCGATGGATTCCGGTCTCAGCGTGTTCGGCCCCGAGGATGGCGGCGCGCAGGCCGGCGGGCCGCCCGCCCCGGTCCCGGCGGGCCGCGCTGAGGTACGCCGGGCCATGCTCGCCTATCTGGCCGTGCCGTTCACCCTGTGCCTGGTGCCGCTGGCCATCTACCTGGCCAGCCTGGGGAACCGCCGGTTCGCCCGGGCCCACGCGGTGGTGGCGCTCAGCCTGGCCCTGGCCACCATCCTGTACACGGCCAGCATCCTGATCGTGGGTGGCGTGCTGGCCCTCGACTCCGCCTCGGTGGGCACGCTCGCCGCTGTCCCGTTGCTGGTCCTGCTGTGGGCCGGCGTGCTGGTCGTCGTGGTCCGCGCGGCCGGGGCGGCCAGCCGCGGTGAGATGTACCAGCTGCCCCGGTGGCTGCGGATGACGTCCGGGACCGCCCGCGGGGGCGTCAGTCGGTGAGGCCCCGGATCACCGCGTCGGCGAGCAGCCGCCCGCGGGTGGTCAGCACGACCCGGCCCGCGGCGTAGGCGTCCTCCCCGGCCAGGCCATCCGCCACCGCGCTGGCCGCGGCGGCCCGCCCGGCCGGGGCCAGCACCTCGACCGGGCACCCGGAGGACAGCCGGGTCAGCAGCATGATCTCCTCCAGCGCGCGTTCCGCCCCGGTGAGCACCTCGCGGGCCAGGCCCGGGCTGGTGCCGGCGGAGAGCCGCGCCGCGTAGGCGGCCGGGTGCTTCACGTTCCACCAGCGGACCCCGCCCACGTGGCTGTGCGCGCCCGGTCCCACGCCCCACCAGTGGCCGCCGGTCCAGTACAGCTGGTTGTGCCGGCACTGGGCGGCCTGGCCCGGCGGCCCAGTTGGACACCTCGTACCAGCCCAGCCCCCGGGCTGAGAGGAGCTCGTCCGCGGCCAGGTAACGATCGGCCATGGCCTCATCGTCCGGGACGGCCACCTCGCCCCGCCGGACCCGGGCCGCGAGCCGGGTGCCCTCCTCGACGATCAGGGCGTACGCGGAGATGTGGTCCGGGCCCGCGGCCAGGGCCGCCTCGAGCGACTCACGCCAGTCCGCGTCGGTCTCCCCCGGCGTGCCGTAGATGAGATCCAGGCTGACGTGCTCGAAGCCGGCCTCCCGGGCCCACCGGGCGCAGCGGGCCGGGCGGCCGGGCTCGTGCACCCGGTCCAGCACGGCCAGCACGTGCGGCGCGGCGCTCTGCATGCCCAGGGAGATCCGGGTGAACCCGGCCTCGCGCAGCGCGGCCAGGGATCCGGGGTCCACGCTCTCCGGGTTGGCCTCGACGGTGACCTCCGCGCCGGGCGCCAGGCCGAACTCACCGTCGATGACGCGCAGGATCCCGCCGAGGTGGCGGGCCGGGAGCAGGGTCGGCGTCCCGCCGCCGAAGAACACGGTGGCCACCGGGCCGGCCGCGGTGCCCAGTACCTTCCGGGCCAGCTGGACCTCCGCAGCGGCCAGCGCGGGGTAGCTGTCCCGCGATACGCCCGGGCCGAGCTCGGCGGCGGTGTAGGTGTTGAAGTCGCAGTAGCCGCAGCGCCGCTGGCAGAACGGCACGTGCACGTAGAACCCGAACGGGCGGCGGCCCAGCTCGGCGGCCGCGCCGGCGGGCAGCGCACCGTCAGCGGGGACGGGCGAGCCGGGGGGAAGCGCTCCGGGCACGGTCAGCCCGAGGCCGGTTGCGGCGGCGCTGACCTGGCCAGCACCGCGGCCGCGGCCTCGTGCCACCCGGGATCGAGTCCCGGCGCATCCAGCAGCCGCCGCATCAGGTCCGCGTCGCCGTAGTAGGCGCGCAGCGCCCCGGCCACGGTCACGCCGCCGGCCGGCCGCGAGAGCACCTCGATCTGGTCACCCGGGCCGGCCACCCCCTCCTCCAGGACACTCAGGTAGGCACCGGGCCGGGCCGCCGCGGCGAACCGCTTCACCCAGTGCCGCTCGCCCATCCAGCCCGCGAACGTGCCGCACGGGACGCGTACCGAGGCGATCTGCACCACGGCCGTGCCGAGCCGCCACGTCTCGCCCATCAGCGCCCCGGACACGTCCAGCCCGGCCGTGGTGATGTTCTCGCCGAACACGCCGTTGGCCAGCTCCCGGCCGAGCTGCTCAGTCCACCAGTCCAGATCCTCGCGCGCATAGGCGTACACGGCCTGGTACGGCCCGCCGTGGTGCTGGGTGTCCGCCTGCTCGTCACCCTCGGCCCCGAGCCGCCCGATGGTCACCGGGCCGGGGCAGGGACGCTTGTCGATCGCGGTCCGCCCGACCCGGCCCGCCCAGCCGGCGGGGCGGCCGCGGCCAATGTTCACTGAGATCACCTGCGCGCTCGCCACCCCAGCACGGTATCCGGCGCCCGGGGCCAGGGCGAACCGGTTTTCGCCCGCCCGCCCGGCCCGGCGGGCCGCGGCACGCGGTTATCCTGGGACCGAGCCACTTGGGTGGGAGGCGTCACATGACGAGCTGGCCCGGATACGGGGCACCGGAGTACGGGCACGCCGCGATGCGAGCCTCGGACGCGGACCGGGACCGAGCGGCCGAGGTGCTGAAATCGGGGTTCGCCGCGGGCCGTCTCACCAAGGACGAGTACGACGATCACCTGCACCGGGTCTACACCGCACGTACCCACGCGGACCTGGCCCAGGTAACGAGCCAGCTGCCCGGCGGCGGGCTGGCCCTGTTCCGGGCACCCGCCCCCGCCGTGACGCGCACCAACTCGCTGGCCGTGGCCGCCCTGGCCTGCGGGGTAGCGGAGTTCTTCACCCTGGGGCTGACCGCGATCCCGGCCATCATCCTCGGCCACATGGCACGCGGCCAGATCCGGCGGACCGGGGAGCACGGCAGCGGCCTGGCCCTGGCCGGCCTGGTCCTGGGCTGGCTGGCGATCATCCTGTTCGTGCTGGTCGTCGCGGTTGGCTCGGTGGCCATGGTCAGGGTCGGGCACTCCGCGCCGGTATCGCATCCCTTCCCGGCCCCCCCAGCCCAGCCGGGGGCGGGGAACTGAGGAAGCGGCCGGGCCGGCCGGCTAAGGCGCGGCTACGAGAGACGCTTTAGCGGGCCCGCTCCGGCGTGGTGGACAGGGCCGCGACGAAGGCTTCCTGCGGCACCTCGACCCGCCCGATGGTCTTCATCCGCTTCTTGCCTTCCTTCTGCCGTTCCAGCAGCTTGCGCTTGCGGGTGATGTCACCGCCGTAGCACTTGGCCAGGACGTCCTTGCGCAGCGCGCGGATGTTCTCCCGGGCGATGATCTTGGCGCCGATCGCGGCCTGGATCGGCACCTCGAACTGCTGGCGCGGGATCAGCTCGCGCAGCCGTGAGGTCATGGCCAGGCCGTACTCCCGCGCCTTGTCATCGTGCACGATCTGGCTGAACGCGTCGACCGGCTGCCCCTGGAGCAGGATGTCCACCTTGACCAGGTCGGCCTCCTGCTCACCGTCCGGCTCGTAGTCCAGCGACGCGTACCCGCGGGTCCGTGACTTGAGCTGGTCGAAGAAGTCGAAGATGATCTCCGCGAGCGGCATCGTGTAGCGGATCTCGACCCGGTCGGCGGACAGGTACTCCATGCCCAGCAGCGCGCCGCGGCGGCCCTGGCACAGCTCCATGATCGTGCCGATGTAGTCGGACGGGGCCAGCACCGTCGCCCGGACCACGGGCTCGAAAACCTTCGCGACCTTGCCCCCGGAGGGCGCAGCCGACCCGGGGGTGCCGGCCGGGAAGTCGCTCGGGTTGGTGACCTGCAGCTCGGCACCGGATTCCATTACCACGCGGTAGACCACATTGGGCGCGGTGGAGATGAGCGAGAGATTGAACTCGCGCTCCAGCCGCTCCCGGACGATCTCCATGTGCAGCAGCCCGAGGAACCCGCACCGGAAACCGAAGCCGAGCGCGGTGGACGTTTCCGGCTCGTAGACCAGCGCCGCGTCGTTCAGCCGCAGCTTGTCGAGCGCGTCGCGCAGTTCCGGGTAGTCGTCGCCGTCCATCGGGTACAGGCCGGAGAACACCATCGGCCGGGGGTGGTCGTATCCGGGCAGCGGCTCGGTCGTGGGGCGCGCGGCGCTGGTCACGGTGTCGCCCACCCGGGCCTGCCGGACGTCCTTGACCCCGGTGATGAGGTAGCCCACCTCGCCCGCGCCCAGGCTGTCCGACGGCACCGGCTCGGGTGAGATGACGCCCACCTCGAGCGTGTCGTGCGCCGCCCCGGTGGACATCATGAGGCTCTTCTCCCGCCGGGTCAGGCGGCCGTCCATCACCCGCACGTAGGTGACCACGCCCCGGTAGGAGTCATAGACCGAGTCGAAGATGAGGGCCCGGGCCGGCCCGTCCGGCTGGCCCGACGGCGGCGGGACCTGCGCCACCACGGCGTTGAGCAGTTCCCGCACGCCGTCCCCGGTCTTGGCCGAGACGCGCAGCACGTCGCTCGGGGCACAGCCGATGATGCTGGCCAGCTCCTCCGCGTACAGGTCGGGCTGGGCCGCGGGCAGGTCGATCTTGTTCAGCACCGGGATCAGGTGCAGGTCGGCCTCGAGGGCCAGGTACAGGTTGGCCAGCGTCTGGGCCTCGATGCCCTGGGCCGCGTCGACCAGCAGGATGGCACCCTCGCACGCGGCCAGCGACCGGGACACCTCGTAGGTGAAGTCCACGTGTCCCGGGGTGTCGATGAGGTTGAGCACGTAGCCGCGTCCGTCCGGGCCGGTCCAGGGCAGCCGGACGGCCTGGCTCTTGATGGTGATGCCGCGCTCGCGCTCGATGTCCATCCGGTCCAGGTACTGGGCCCGCATCTGGCGGTCCGTCACCACGCCGGTGAACTGCAGCATCCGGTCCGCGAGCGTGGACTTGCCGTGGTCGATGTGCGCGATGATGCAGAAGTTCCTGATAATGCCCATGTCGGTATGACCGGGGCTGGTAGCAGACTGCGCACCATCCGGAAGGACCTGCTCGGGCACTGCTGGCACAGGAAATCCGCCTGGTTCGTGTTCGGGGGCCTGGTTTATGACCGGGAGCGGTGCCTTCATGGTCGCATGAGGGAGCTGGTGCCCTGGCCCCGGCTCACCCGCCGCGGCACCAGTTTTGAGCCGCGCTGCCCGATAGGCTATCCTGCCTCGTCGGAGCGTAAGCGCTGCCGCCGCTGCACCTGCCGCTGCATTATGCCGCCGCGCGGCGTTGCCAGGCGCGACGGTACGCCCGGCACCAAGACGACATCCCAAGTGAGGCTTCCGCGTGGCGAACATTAAGTCCCAGATCAAGCGCAACAAGCAGAACGAGAAGCACCGTCAGCGCAACAAGGCGGTCAAGTCGTCCCTGAAGACCTCGGTGCGCAAGTTCCGCGAGGCGGCTGACGCCGGGGATGTCGACGCGGCCACCACCGCCATGCGCGACGCCTGCCGGCACCTCGACAAGGCCGCCAGCAAGGGCGTGATCCACAAGAACCAGGCGGCCAACCGCAAGTCGGCCATCGCCCAGCGCTGCGCCGAGCTGTCCTAGTCCGGGGGGGCGACCCCCCTGGACCCCCCGCCATCCGCAGGCTCAGCGGGAACATGCCTCCGGCGCGCCCCGCTTCGCCCGGCGGCTCCGCGGCCCCGGCAACCCCACTTGCCCGCCTCCCGCGCTCCCCTTCAGCGGGCGCGGCAGGTGACGATGTCGCGGATGGCTACCTCCAGGGCGTAGCCCGCGCTCGTCCCTTCGCCTTTGACCTGGGCGTCGGCCCGGGCCACCACGGCCAGGGCGCGGGCCACCCCTTCCGGTGTCCAGCCCCGCAGCTGCTGACGGACCCGGTCCACCTTCCACGGGGGCATCCCGGCCTCGGCGGCCACCACCGCGTCCGGCTGGCCCTTGGGCGCACTGCCGACCCGGCCCAGCAAGCGCACCCCCTGAGCCAGGCCGCTGGTGATGAGCACCGGTGACACCCCGACCGCCAGCGCCCAGCGCAGCAGCTCCAGCGCCTCCGCCAGGCGCCCCTCGACGGCCCGGTCCGCCACGGTGAAGCCGCTCGCCTCGGCCCGGCCCCGGTAGTAGCGGGCCACCACGGCCTGGTCGACGACTCCGGTGGTGTCCGCGGCCAGCTGCGCGCACGCCGCGGCGAGTTCACGCAGGTCGTTGCCCAGGGCGTCGAGCAGGGCCCGCACACCGCTTTCCTCGATCGTGCGCCCCGCGTGGCGGAACTCGGCGCGGATGAACTGCATCCGCTCGCCCATCCGGGTGATCTTCTGGCATTCGATGATCCGGGCGCCCCGCTTGCCCAGCGCGGCGAGCAGGGCCTTGCCCTTGGCCCCGCCGGCGTGGGTGAGGATCAGGACGGTCTCGGGCGGCGGGTCGCCCGCGAGGCTGGTTATCTCGTCGGCCACGTTCTTGGCCGCGTCGGCGGTGCCGTGCACGACGATGACGCACCCGCCGCCGAACAGGGAGGGCGCGGTCAGCGAGGCCAGCTCGCCGGGCCGCAGCGCGGCGGCCTGCACGTGGCGCACGTCGTCAGCCGGCCGCGCGGCCTCGACCAGGCGCGCCACCGCCCGCTCGACCAGCAGGTCCTCCTCCCCCACGACCACGCTGACGCCGGCGATGTCGGTGGCTGAGAGGGACGCGGAAGGCATAGCGGCAGCATGCCATACGGCGGGCCGTGGGCCGGCCAGGTGGCCGCACAAGGGCCTGGCCCGTCCCAGGCAGGCAGTGCGCCCAGCGGTGCTAGCTGGCCACCGGCGCGCCGCCGAGCCACACCCGGCTCGGCTTGAGCCCGTACGACCAGGCGAACGCGCCCTCGTGATCGGCGTCCCAGAGCACGATGTCGGCCAGCCGGCCGCGCACCATCGCGCCCCGGTCCGGGGCCCGCAGCGCCTGGGCGCCGCCCAGCGTGGCGGCCCGCAGGGCCTCGGTCACGCTCAGCCCGAACTGCGACACGGCCAGGGAGATCACCAGCGGCATCGAGGTGATCCCGTTACCGCCCGGCGTGTGGTCCGAGCCGAGCGCCACCGCCACGCCCTTATCCAGCAGGGCCCGCACCGGCGGGTTCTTCCCGGTCTGCAGGGCCGTCCCCGGGCAGACCACCGCGGCCACCCCGGCCTGGGCCAGGGCCGCCACGTCCTCGTCACTGGCCTCGTGCAGGACGTCCGCGGACGCGCAGCCGAGTTCGGCCGCCAGCCGGGCCGCGCCGGTCCGGCTCTCCCCGCAGGCGTGCACCCGCGGCAGCAGCCCGGCCGCCCGGCCCGCGCTGAGGATCCAGCGGGCCTCCCGCTCGGTGAAGCGGCCTTCCTCGCAGTAGACGTCCACGCTGTCCGCGCCGACCGCGGCCGCGTCCGAGCACCAGGTGCCCACCGCGTCGATGTAGTCGTTGCGGCGGCCGAAGTACTCCGGCGGCACCGCGTGCGCGGCCAGGAACGTCACGTGCACCCGGGGCATGCCGGGCTCGCCTTCCAGCGAGCGGAGCATGCGCACGTCGGCGAGTTCGCCGTCGCGGGTCAGGTGGTAGCCGGTCTTGGCCTCGATCGTGGTCGTGCCATGCCGGAGCCAGTCACCGAGGCGCTCCCGCACCCCGTTGCACAGGGTCCACGGATCGGTGCCGCGGGTCACGGTGACCGTCGAGGCCATCCCCCCGCCGGCCGCGGCGATCTCGCCGTCGGAGGAGCCACCGGCCCGCATGGCCAGTTCCGCCCAGCGGTTCCCCGCGTAGACCGGGTGGGTGTGTGCGTCGATCAGGCCCGGGGTGACCAGGCCGCCGCCCAGGTTCTCCACCGAGTCAACGTTGACGATGTCCTCGACCACGCCAGGCAGGCTCTCCGGGAGCTCCGAGGCCCGGCCCACCCAGGCGATGCGCTCGTTGTGGGTGAGAATGGCCGCGTTGCTCCAGACCTCGGATCCAGTCCAGAGTCGGCCAATGTTGGTCAGCAGGCGGACGGTCACCGGCATGCCTCCGGCCGCACACACAGGAGGGGCCGGAGGGGAGCGTGCCAGACGGGGCGTACCTGCGTCATGCGCGGTCACCTGCCATAGCTCGTCCGTACTACTGATGGCCCCCCCGCCAGGCCCCCGGTCACGCGGGTTCCAGAGCGGCCGACGGCGGCGCTGCTGCGGGATGCGGCAACCAACATATCGGTTCAGTTACGGTATTGCACTACAGGGTCCGTGTACAGGCAGTTCACGAAGAACGCAGGACGGAAATTGCCGTCCTTTCCGGTTATCTCACTGTCTGTGCTGGTCTGGGCCCTCGTAGCTGCGCTGCGTGTCCGCCGGGAGGCGGGTTCTGCTTTACCGGATAAGGCGCCCGCGGAATTGACCGCCAGTTCCGGTAACCCTGTTCCTGCTTACGTTGTCACCTGCTCAGGCCAGCTTCCCACGCGCGGGCCGTTCCCGCGCGCTAGTTAGCTTCCCGCGGGAACGGCGATGCGGTCGATCTCGGCCGCCAGGCCCGGCGGGACCCGGGCGGTCAGCTCGGTGCCCGCCGCGCAGTGCCGCAGGGCGAGCACCTCACCCTCCTGGTGGGCCCGGGCGACCAGGTCGCCGCGCACGTACGGCACGACGGCGCTGACTTCACGGTCCCACTGCGGGAGCGCGGCCTCGACGGTCTCCGCCAGGGCATCCAGCCCCTCGCCGGTGTGCGCGGACACGACCAGGCTGTGCGGCTCCTGCCGGCGCAGCGCGTCCACCACGATCGGGTCGGCGGCGTCGGCCTTGTTGATCACGATCAGCTCCGGCACGTCCCGCGCGCCGATCTCGCCGAGGACCTCGCGGACCGCGGAGATCTGCGCCTGCGGGTCGGCGTCGCTGCCGTCCACCACGTGCAGGATCAGGTCCGCCTCGGCGACCTCTTCCAGGGTGGACCGGAACGCCTCGACCAGCTGGTGCGGCAGGTGGCGGACGAACCCGACCGTGTCGGTCAGCGTGAACCAGCGGCCGGACGGGGTCCGGGCCCGGCGGACCGACGGGTCCAGGGTCGCGAACAGGGAGTCGTCGACCAGCACCCCGGCCCCGGTCAGCCGGTTGAGCAGGCTGGACTTGCCCGCGTTGGTGTAGCCGGCGATGGCCACCGCCGGGACGGCGTGGCCGCGGCGCTGGTGCCGCTGCACCTCGCGGCCGACCGACATCTCGGCCAGCTGGCGGCGCAGCCGGGCGGTGCGGGTCCGGATCCGGCGCCGGTCCGTCTCGATCTTCGTCTCGCCGGGGCCCCTGGTGCCGATGCCGCCGCCGCCGGCCACCCGGCCACCGGCCTGCCGGGACAACGACTCACCCCAGCCACGCAGCCGGGGCAGCAGGTACTCGAGCTGGGCCAGCTCGACCTGGGCCTTGCCCTCCTTGCTCCGGGCGTGCTGGGCGAAGATGTCCAGGATCAGCGCCGTCCGGTCGATGACCTTGGCCTTGACCACGCCTTCCAGCCGGCGCAGCTGGCTGGGGGTCAGCTCGCCGTCGCAGATCACGGTGTCCGCGCCGGCCGCCGCGACCAGGGCCGCGACCTCGGCGGCCTTGCCCGCGCCGATGTAGGTCGCCGCATCGGGCCGGCCGCGCCGCTGGATCAGGGCGTCGAGAATCACCGACCCCGCCGTCTCGGCCAGCCGGGACAGCTCGCGCAGCGAGTTCTCCGCGTCGGCCAGGGTCCCCTCGGTCCAGACACCGACCAGGATGACCCGCTCCAGCCGCAGGGCGCGGTACTCGACCTCGGTGACGTCCTGGAGCTCGGTGGACAGCCCGGACACCCGGCGCAGCGCGTGGCGGTCCGACAGGTCGAGCGCTCCCACGTCCGGGTCCCGCCCGCTCGGCTCGGCGGGGACCTCCTGGGGTAGCTCGCTGGGAAGGGTCATCGCCTGCTCATCCGGGTCGGGTACGCGGGTTACGGTCAAGTGGTCTGCCAATGCTGTCATGCCTCCGGGATACGCTCACCTCAATAAACACCCGCGGCGCTCAGGTTGTGCCCGGGATGTGGCCGGGAACACTTTGACCGGCGCCACGCAGGGGTGTTAGCAACACAGGTGTTGGCGGCAGCCGTGTGCGAGCAGGCGGCGCTGGCACCTCAGCGAACGGCAACCCGGAGGAGCGCGGCATGAGCAGCGAGGGTGTGGAGATCACCGGTCCGAAGGGGGACCGTTTCGGCGAGGTTCTCACCCCGGACGCGGTCAGCCTCGTGGCCGCGCTGCAGCGGGAACTGGGCCCCCGGCGCGCGGCGCTGCTGGCCGCCCGCGCGACGCGGCAGGTGGAGCTGTCGGCCGGGGGGACGCTGGACTTCCTGGCCGCGACCCGGCCGGTCCGGGACGATCCCGACTGGCGGGTGGCCGCCCCGGCGCCGGGCCTGGTGGACCGGCGGGTCGAGATCACCGGCCCGACCGACCGGAAGATGACCATCAACGCGCTGAACTCGGGCGCCAAGGTGTGGCTGGCCGACTTCGAGGACGCCAACACCCCGCTGTGGGAGAACATGGTCACCGGCCAGCTGAACCTGATCAGCGCGCTGGACCGGACCATCGACTTCACCAGCGAGGAAGGCAAGTCCTACCAGCTGGGGCCGGACACCGACCTGGCCACCATCGTGGTCCGGCCGCGCGGCTGGCACCTGGACGAGAAGCACCTGCTGGTGGACGGCCAGCGGGTCTCGGGCAGCCTGTTCGACTTCGCCCTGTACTTCTTCCACTGCGCCCGGCGCCAGCTGGAGAAGGGATCCGGGCCGTATTTCTACCTGCCCAAGATCGAGAGCCACCTGGAGGCCCGGCTCTGGAACGACGCGTTCAATATCGCGCAGGACTCGCTGGGCATCCCCCGCGGCACGATCCGGGCCACCGTGCTGATCGAGACCATCCCGGCCGCGTTCGAGATGGAGGAAATCCTCTACGAGCTGCGTGACCACAGCGCCGGGCTGAACGCGGGCCGCTGGGACTACCTGTTCAGCATGATCAAGAAATTCCGCAACCGCGGCCAGGAATTCGTGCTGCCCGAGCGCAACTCGGTGACGATGACCGCGCCTTTCATGCGGGCCTACACCGAATTGCTGGTGAAGACCTGCCACGCGCGGGGCGCGCACGCGATGGGCGGGATGGCGGCGTTCATCCCCAGCCGGCGCGACCCCGAGGTCAACGAGGTGGCGATGGCCAAGGTCCGCGAGGACAAGACGCGGGAGTCGGCGGACGGCTTCGACGGCTCCTGGGTGGCCCACCCGGACCTGGTGCCGCTCTGCCGCGAGGTGTTCGACGCCGCCCTGGGCGACCGTCCCAACCAGCTCGCCCGGCAGCGGGACGACGTCAGCGTGTCCGCGGCGGACCTGCTCGCGGTGAGCAAGACGCCGGGCACCATCACCGAGGCGGGCCTGCGCAACAACATCAGCGTCGGGCTCCAGTACCTCTCGTCCTGGCTGGGCGGCAACGGGGCGGTGGCCATCTTCAACCTGATGGAGGACGCGGCCACCGCGGAGATCTCCCGGTCCCAGGTCTGGCAGTGGATCCACAACAGCGTCCGGCTGGACGACGGCCAGATGGTGACCCACCATCTCGTGGAGCGGATCCTCGCCGAGGAGTCGGCGACGATCAGGGAGGCGGCCGGCGCCGGCCTTCGACGCGCCCCGGTTCGAGCAGGCGGCCGAGTTGTTCAGCGCCGTCGCCCTGGCCGACGACTACGCGGAATTCCTCACCTTGCCCGCCTACGAAGAGATGCCCTGAGGCGCGCCCCTCGTGGACTACCGGGCCGCCAGGAGGCACCCTGGAAGGTAAGCGGCGGCATGTGGAGGCAGGATGACGGTCCAGGCGATGGTGCCCCGGATGACCGAGATCTGCGGGCCGGGCGGGGTGGTGTCCGACCCCGCCGAGCTGCGCACCTATGAATGTGACGGGCTGACCTCGCACCGCGCCGCCCCCGGCCTGGTCGTGCTGCCGGAGACGGCGGAGCAGGTCGCCGCGATCGTCACGGAGTGCGCCCGGGCCCGGGTGCCGTTCGTGGCCCGCGGGTCGGGTACCGGGCTGTCCGGCGGCGCCCTGCCGCGCACCGACGGCGTGCTCATCGTGACCTCGCGGATGCGCCGGATCATCGCGATCGACCCGGTCAGCCAGCGGGCCATCGTGGAACCGGGCGTCACCAACCTGGCGGTCAGCACCGCGGCCCGGCCGTACGGCTACTTCTACGCCCCGGACCCGTCCAGCCAGGTGATCTGCTCGGTCGGCGGCAACGTGGCGGAGAACTCCGGCGGCGCGCACTGCCTCAAGCACGGCTTCACCGTGCACCACGTGACCGGCCTGCAGATCGTCACGCCCGAGGGCGAGCTGGCCTGGCTGGGTGACGGCACCGGGCGCGGCGCCCGGCTACGACCTGGTCGGCATGTTCACCGGCTCGGAGGGCACCCTGGGCATCGTCACCAAGATCGTGGTCAGGCTGACCAGGATCCCGCAGGTCATCACCACGCTGCTGGCCGCGTTCGAGACCACCGGGGCGGGCGGCGCCGCGGTGTCCGCGATCATCGGCGCCGGCATCCTGCCCGCGGCCATCGAGATGATGGACGCGCTGGCCATCGAGGCGGCCGAGGCCGCGGTGGCCTGCAACTACCCGGCTGGCGCCGGGGCGGTCCTGGTCGTCGAGCTGGACGGGCCGGAGGCCGACGTGCGCCGGGACAGCGCCGCGGTGCGGGAGCTGTGCCGCCAGGCCGGCTGCACCGAGATCCGGGAGGCGGATGACCCGGCGGAGCGGGCCGCGATCTGGGCCGGGCGCAAGTCCGCGTTCGCTGCGGTGGGCCGGATCTCCCCCTCCTACCTGGTCCAGGACGGGGTGGTGCCGAGGACCGCGCTCGGCGAGGTGCTGGACAAGATCGCGGCGCTGGCGGCCGGGTCGGGGATCCGGGTGGCCAACGTGTTCCACGCCGGCGACGGGAACCTGCACCCGCTGGTCCTGTACAACGACGCCACGCCCGGGGAGGAAGCCAGGGCCGAGGAGGTGTCCGGGGCGATCCTGGACCTGTGCATCGAGCACGGCGGCTCCATCACCGGCGAGCACGGCGTGGGCACGGACAAGTCCAAGTACATGACGAAGATGTTCACCCGGGAGGACCTGGACACCATGCAGCTGCTCCGCTGCGCGTTCGACCCGGCGGGGCTGTGCAACCCGGGCAAGATCTTCCCCACCCCGCGGCTGTGCGGTGAGGTCCCCGGGCCCCGCCGCGGCGTGCATCCCGCGGTCGCCGCAGGTCTGGCCGAGCAGTTTTGAGCCCTGCCTCGGTGCCCGGGTCGCTGGCCCGGGCCTGCCGCGCGGTGCGGCCGGGCGGCCCGCGGGACGCGGTGGCCGGCCTGACGCCGCCCTGGGTCGCCTCCCCCGCCGACACCGCCGAGGCCAGCGCCCTGCTGGCGGCGGCGACCGAGCACGGCCTCGCGGTGGTGCCGCGCGGCAGCGGGACCAGCGTGTCCTGGGGCGTCCCGCCGAGCCGCCTCGACCTGGTCATCGACACCCTGCGGCTGGACCAGGTGCTCGAGCACGCCGCGGGCGACCTGGTGGTCCGCGCGCAGGCCGGCGTGACCATGCGCCAGCTGGCCGGGGTGCTGGCCACCGCCCGGCAGCAGCTCGCGCTGGACGTGCCGCCCGGGACCGGCGGCGGCCAGGACGGCTCGCCCACGGTCGGCGGCGTGCTCGCCACCGGCTCCGCCGGGCCGCGCAGGCTGCGCTACGGCACCCCCCGCGACCTGCTGATCGGGATCACCGTCATCCGCCCGGACGGGACGGTGACCAAGTCCGGCGGCAAGGTCGTGAAGAACGTGGCCGGCTACGACCTCGGCAAGCTCTACGCCGGCTCGCTCGGCACGCTGGGCCTGATCACCGAGGCCATCTTCCGGCTGCACCCGCTGCCCGCCGCGGCCGCGTTCGTCACCGCCGGCTACGCCGACCCGGCCGCGGCCGCCCAGGGCGTCGCCGCGGCCGCCGGGTCCGAGCTCGCCCCGGTGGCCATCGAGATCGACCGGCAGGCCCGGGACGGGCTGATCCGGGTGGCGGTGCTGCTGGAAGGCGACCCCGCGGGGGTGTCCGAGCGGGCCTCGCTGATGCGCGGGGTGCTCGGGGCGGGCACCGCGACCCTGGACGCCGCGCCGTCCTGGTGGGGCGCGGCCCCGGGCGCCCGCGGCCCCGGGGGCCGGGCGGCCGGCACGGTGATCCAGATCGGCTTCTGGGCCGCGGCCCTGCCCGGCGTGCTGCACGCGGTGGACGCCGCGGGCCGGTCAGCCGGGCTCGACCCGGCGCTGGCCGGCTCGGCCGCCGCGGGCGTGCTGCACGCCGCCGTGCCCGGCGGCGCCGCGCCGGAGGCCGTCGCCGGGTTCCTGGCCGGGCTGCGCGACCGCCTCGCCCGGGACCTGGTACCGGGCTACGCGGACGGGGAAGGGCCCCCGGCCCGGGCCAGCGCCGTCGTGGTCCAGGCCCCGGCCGCGGTGCGGGACCTGGTGGACATGTGGGGCCCGGTGCCCGCGCTCGGCCTGATGCGGGCGCTGAAGGACCAGTTCGACCCCGGGCGCCTGATGGCACCCGGCCGGTTCGCGGGAGGGATCTGAGTGCGGGAGGGATCCCAATGACCGCGTCGCCCATCGACCCGTCGGGCGAGCTGCGCGCGCTGGCGTCCGATTGCGTCCATTGCGGCTTCTGCCTGCCTGTCTGCCCCACGTACCAGCTGTGGGGTGAGGAGATGGACTCGCCGCGCGGGCGGATCCACCTGATGACCCAGATCCTGGACGGGGCCGCGGCAGCGGCGAGCAGCCAGCGGCCAGCGGCCCGGAATCCACTGGCCAGCGAGGCCGCCGCCACCCACCTCGACCGCTGCCTCGGCTGCATGGCCTGCGTGCCGGCCTGCCCGTCCGGGGTGCACTACGACCGGCTCATCGAGGCGGCCCGGGGCTGGGCCGAGGAGCCGCCGGGCGGCGCGGCGCCGGCCCCGCTGCCGCCCCGTTCGCGGCGGGCCCGGGCGGCGCGCGCGGCGATCTTCGCGACGTTCCCGTACCCGGCCCGGCTCCGGCTGCTTACCCGCCCGCTGCGGGCCGCCCAGCGCACCGGGCTCATCGGGCGGATCGAGCACAGCCAGCTAGCCGCCCGGCTCGCCCCCGAGCTAGTCGCCTCGCTGCGGGTGGCGCCCTCACCGCCCCGCGGCCGCCACACCGCGCTGGCCGGCCGGGTGCCCGCCCAGGGCCCGCGCCGGGCGGTGGTCGGCCTGCTCACCGGCTGCGTGCAGCAGGTGTTCTTCCCGGGCGTGAACGAGGCCACTGTCCGGGTCCTCACCGCCGAGGGCTGCGACGTCGTCATCCCCCGGCGGCAGGGTTGCTGCGGCGCCCTGTCGCTGCACAGCGGCCGGGCCGCCGAGGCGGCCGGGTTCGCCCGGCGGACCATCACCGCGTTCGAGGACGCAGGTGTGGACACGGTCGTGATCAACTCGGCGGGCTGCGGCTCGGCCATGAAGGAGTACACCCACCTGTTCCCGGCCGGCGCGGACGCCGGGCCGGACGCGGCGGACTGGGCCCGCCGGGCGGAGCGTTTCAGTGCCAGCGTCCGCGACCTCAGCGAGTTCCTGGCCGGGCTGGCCGCCGACGGCGGCCCGCGCGCCGTGCGGCACCCGCTCCCGGTCACCGCCGTCTACCACGAAGCCTGTCACCTGGGGCACGCGCAGGGCATCCGGCGCCAGCCCCGGGAGCTGCTCGGCGGCATCCCCGGGCTGAACATCGTCGAGCCGGCCGACCCCGGGACCTGCTGCGGCTCGGCGGGCGTGTACAACCTGCTCCAGCCGGAGGCCGCGGGCGAGCTGGGCGCCCGCAAGGCAGCCTCGGTGCTGGCCACCGGGGCGCCGCTGGTCATCTCGGCCAACCCCGGCTGCAGCCTGCAGATCTCCGCCGCCATGGCCGCGGCCGGGACGGGCAGCCCGCCCGCCATGGCGCACATCGCGCAGGTGCTCGACGCCTCACTGCGCGGCCTGCCGGTCACCGAGCTGACCGGCCCGCCGGACCCGCCGCGGTAAGCGGATCCCGGGCCTGAAACGTAAAACGGTTATGGGCCAGGAACCGATCGACTTCGCGGAGTTCTACGCGTCGGCCAAGGACGACTGCCTCCGCGCCGTGCTGGCCAGCACGGGTGACAGGCAGGCCGCGGAGGACCTGGTCGCCGAGGCGCTCGCCCGCGCCTGGGCCGCCTGGCCCACGGTGAGCAGGCACCCGGCCCCGCGCGCCTGGGTGGTCCGGACCGCCCTCAACACCCGGGTGTCCTGGTGGCGGCGGCGCCGCCGCGAGGTGACGCTCGGCCCGGCCGAGGTGGGCGCCGCCGAGCCCAGTGCCCTGGACGGCAGCGCCCTGGACGGCAGCGCCCTGGACGGCAGCGCCCTGGACGGCAGCGCCGTGGACGGCAGTGCCCTGGACAACGGCGGCATCGAGGCCGGCCTGGTCGGCCAGGACCTGATGGCCGCGCTGCTGCGGCTCCCGCTGCGCCAGCGCCAGGTCGTCGGCCTGAGGGTCTTCCTCGACCTCGACACCGCGGCCACGGCCCGGGTGCTGGGCATCGCCCCGGGCACCGTCACCGCGCACCTGGCCCGGGCCATGGCCACGCTCCGCGAGGACGCCCTACTGACCCGAGAGCAGGAGACGCGATGATCACCGATGACGCACTGCTGACCGCGGTGCGGGAATCGTTCGGCGGAGCCCGCCTGAGCGCCCCGCTCGACGCGACCGTCCGCCGCGGACGGGCGCTGCGTACCCGGCGCCGGATCGGTGGCGCGGCGGCGGCCATCGCGGTCGCGGCCGGGCTAGGTGTGGCCGGTCTGGGCGTGGCCGGACTGGTCTCCGGCGGGGGCGCCCAGCCCGCGCCCGGCCACGCACCCCCGTCCAGCCCGATGCCGCAGACCAGGCTGGCCGCGTGGACAGTGACGAAAGGGCCGGGCCAGCAGGTGAAGATCATGGTCCGCGAGCTGCGTGACCCCGCCGGGCTGCAGCGCACGCTGCGCGCCGACGGCGTTCCCGTGACCGTCGCCTTCCAGGGCGGCGAGCTGTCCGACACGCCACCGCTGCCACCCGCCTGCCACCCGGTCCGGATGACAGACGAGGCGAATGCCGAGCTGCAGGGCAGGATCCTCGGCCCCGGCATGAGCCGTGACCCGCGGGTCATCGCGCTCGTCATCCACGCAGCGCAGATTCCCCGGGGAATCGGGCTGAACCTGACCGTGCAGTCGCACGCGGCCGGGTACGGATGGAGCCTCGGACTGGTCCAGGCCAGCCCGGCGTGCACCGGATCCTGACCCCGCGGCCCGCTGGCCAGCTCCGGTCAGCCAGCTCCGGTCAGCCAGCTCCGGTCAGCTGGAGGCGGCCAGCCAGTCGGGGTCGAGCTCACCCTCGGCCACGATCACCGCGGGCCCGGTCAGCCAGCTGGTCCCGGCGTCGAAGGTGACAGTCAGCGCGCCCCCCGCGACGGTGACGTGCCACTGGCCCGGGACGGTCTTCGTTGCGGGGAAAGCGGCGGAGGCTGCTGCCGCCGCAGCCGCGACCGCACCAGTGCCACAGGAGCGCGTCTCGCCGGACCCCCGCTCGTGTACCCGCATGCTGAGCGCGGCCGGCCCGGTTACCCGGACCAGTTCCACGTTGCCGCCCCCGGGGAAGTCCGCCGGGTCCAGGCCCGGCGGCGCGGCCAGGTCGAACTTGTCCAGCGCGTCGTCCACCAGGCAGGCCAGGTGGGGGTTCCCGACGCTGATCCGCAGGCCGTCCCGGACCGCGCCACCGATCACGGCCCGACCGGGGCCGAGCACGCGGGCCGGGCCCATGTCCACGGTGATCCGGCCGTCCGGTTCGGCCCGGACCTGCCGGACACCCGACCGGGTGGCCACCGCGAACGACGGCCCGGCCGCCAGGCCGTGCTCCAGCAGGTAGCGGGCGAAGACGCGGATGCCGTTGCCGCACATCTCGGCGAGGCTGCCGTCGGCGTTCCGGTAATCCATGAACCATTCGGCCTGGGCGGCCTGGGCGGCTGTCGTGTCGCGGGTCCGCACGACCCGCAGCACCCCGTCCGCCCCGATCCCGGCCCGCCGGTCGCAGAGCCGCGCCGCGTGGGCCGGGGTAAGGTCATGCCGGCCCTCGGGATCGGGCAGGATCACGAAGTCGTTCTCGGTGCCGTGTCCCTTGGCGAACGCGCGCCCGCTGAAGCGGCGCTCGCTGAATTCGGGCTCGGTGAACTGGCGCTCTGTCACCGGGTGCTGAGCGAACCGCATCTGTCGATGGTAGCCAGTGCCAGGGCCGGCAGGTCCGCCCCGGGACCGGCGTCGAGCCAGATCACCCGCGGGTCGCGGCGGAACCACGACTCCTGGCGGCGGGCGAAGCGCCGGGTCGCCTTGACCGTCTGCTCCCGGGCCTCGTCCTGCGCCCATTCCCCGGCGAGGAACCGGAGCACCTGGGCGTAGCCCAGCGCCTGGCTGGCTGTCCGGCCCTCGCGCAGCCCGGCCTGCTCCAGGCCGCGTACCTCGTCCACCAGGCCGTCCCGCCACATCGACGCGACCCGGACCGCGATCCGGCGGTCCAGCTCGGCGCGGCTGGCCCGCAGCCCGAGGTGCACCACGGGGTACAGCGACTCATAGCGCGGCAGCGTCGCGGTGAACGGCTGCCCGGACAGCTCGATGACCTCCAGCGCACGCACGATCCGGCGGCCGTTGCTGGGCAGGATGCCCGCGGCCGCGCCCGGGTCAAGCCCTCCAGCCGCTTATGCAGCTCGGCGGGCCCCCGCGCGGCCAGCTCGGCTTCCAGGCGCTCCCGCACCGCCGGATCGGTACCCGGGAAGTTCAGGTCGTCCAGGGCGGCCCGCAGGTACAGCCCGGATCCGCCGGCCAGGATCGGCACCTGGCCGCGGGCCGTCACCCTGGCGATCGCGTCCCGCGCCATGGCCTGGTATTCGGCCACGTTCGCGGGGTAGCGCACGTCCCACACGTCGAGCAGATGGTGCGGGACCCCCTGGCGCTGCGCCATCGTGAGCTTGGCGGTGCCGATGTCCATGCCCCGGTACAGCTGCATGGAGTCGGCGTTGATGACCTCGCCGCCGAGGTCGCGGGCCAGCCGCACGGCCAGATCGGACTTGCCGGCCGCGGTCGGGCCGAGCACCGCGATCACCGGGTCTGCCATCCGCCCAGTCTGTCACCGGGCGGGCAGGCCGGGGCCAGCCCGGCCTGCCCGCCCGGCGCCGGCCAGCGTCAGGGGCCGGCCAGCCGGCGCCGGCCAGCGCCGGGCCGGCCGGATCCGGGCCTTACAGGTGGCCGCGGCCGGACTGGATCCGCTGGACCCGCATGTAGATGATGCCCGGGCGGGAGCAGGCCAGGAAACGCAGCCGGGCGAAGCCCGCCGCCACCCGGTTCGGCGGGATGACCCGCAGGCCGCGGGCCTCGGCCGGGCGGCACGCCCGGTGCGGGAAGAAGGCGGCATCAGTGATCCGGAGCACCGCGTGCCCGGTCCAGCCACGCCGCAGGAACACCGGCCGCAGCGGGGTCCCCGGGACCCAGGCCGCCGGGCTGCCGAGCTGCCGCCCGTGCCGGTTCACCGCCCTGACCCCCGGGAACCCGAACAGGTAGCAGGTGTGCCGCGAGGTGTTGGTGAACCTGAGCAGGTAGGTGAAGGTGCCCGCGGCGCCGCTGCCCTGGCTTACATGGAACCTCAGATCGGCCCGGGCGCAGGTCGGGATGACCGCCGGCCGCGCGGAGTGCGCGGGGATGGCCGGGGCCGCGGAGGCCGCCGTCGCGGTCAGCGCGGTGGTGCAGCCGAGCGCCACGGCCACGGCCGCACGGCGGACGGTGCTCACGGAAAACAGCATGAATATCCCCCTTGATGATGGCGGCCCGCAGGCCGCCACCTGCTAAGACGCAGCTCCGGGCGGCGAGGTTGTTCCACGCCCCTGAGGCCGGCATCAGCCCGTCCCGGGCCCGACCAGCCCGGTCTCGTAGGCCAGCACCACGGCCTGGGCCCGGTCCCGCAGTTGCAGCTTGGCGAAGATCCGGGCCACATGGGTCTTCACGGTCGCCTCGCTGAGCGTCAGGTGGGCGGCAATCTCGGTGTTGCTCATCGCCCGGCTGACGAGCCGGAGTACCTCGAGCTCGCGGGGAGTCAGATCGGACAGGTCGGCGTGCACCGCCGGGCGGGCCGGGTCAGCGGAGGCGAACCGCTCGACCAGGCGGCGGGTGATGGACGGCGACAGGAGGGCATCGCCCGACCGCACCAGCCGGACCGCCGCGACCAGTTGCTCCGGCGAGACATCTTTCAGCAGGAAGCCGCTCGCGCCGGCGCTGAGCGCCGCGTACACGTACTGGTCGAGGTCGAAGGTGGTGAGGATGATGATCCGGCAGGCGCCTGCCGGGTTGTTCGCCAGTATCCTCCGGGTGGCCTCCAGGCCGTCCATCAGCGGCATCCGGATATCCATCAGGACCACGTCCGGGCGGAGCTTCAGCACCGCGGCCACCGCCTCCCGGCCGTCGGCCACCTCGGCGAGGACCGGGATGCCGGCGGCATTGAGGATCATGCGGAAGCCGCTGCGCAGCAGGGTCTGGTCGTCGGCGATAACCACGCGGGGCGGCCCGCCGGTCCCGCCCGTCTCCATGCTCACGGGCTCACGGGGTGCGCAGCGCGGCGCCGGGCGGGGATGACGGGGCCGCCGGGGTGCCCGCAGGAAGGGGTATCCGCGCCGTCATCAGCCACCCGCCGGACGGGCGCCGGCCGGCGTCCAGCGCCCCGCCGTACATGGCGAGCCGCACCTGCAGGCCCGCGAGCCCTTGCCGGGCACCCGGGCCGGCGGGCGGCGCCGAGGGCCGGGCCGGCGGGAACCCCGTCTCCGGATGGCCGGCCAGCGTCGGAGATCTCGATCACCAGCTCGCCGGGCCGGTAGTCCAGCCGGACGGCGGTGGGTGCCAGATCCGTGTGCTTGAGGACATTGGTCAGACCCTCCTGGACCACCCGGTAGGCCGCCAGGCTGGCTCCGGGCGACAGCTCCTGCGGCGGGCCGCTGGTGTGCAGCCGGACTGGCAGCCCGGCGGCGGCCACCCGGTCGATGAGCCCGGGGAGGTCACCCAGTCCCGGCACCGGGTGCAGCGGGTCCAGGTCACCCGGGCCGGTTGCGGAACCGCTGCCCGGGGCCAGCAGGCCGAGCAGATTACGCAGTTCCGCCATGGCGGCCCGGCCGCTGGATTCCACCGCGAGCAGGGCCTCCCGCACTTCGTCAGGGGCATCGGCCAGGCCTAGCCGGGCCGCGCGGCCTGGACCATCATCACGCTCACGTTGTGCGTCACCACGTCGTGCATCTCACTGGCGAGCCGGGCGCGTTCCTGCTCCAGCGCGCGCCTGGTCGCCTCCTGATGCTCGGCCTCGATGCGGCCGATCCGCATCCGGGACGCTCTGGCGCGACCCCGCCAGCGCCACATGGCCTCCCCGATCACCGCGATCGGGACGAGCACCAGGAACGGCATGAAGCGGGCCGGCACCGGCGGAGCCGACCCGGGGACCGCGCCCAGGATCAGGCCTCCCGCCAGCGGCACGCTGAGCAGCACGGGACCGCGGTGCCGGCTGTGCACCACTGCCGAGTACCCGGCCACGATCACCGACAGGTAGATGACCGGCGTCATGTGGTCCCGGATGCCGAGCGTGGCGACGAGGATCACCCAGAACGTCGCCAGGGGGCGGACTCTGCGTGCGGCCAGCGGAAGCGTCGCCGCCAGGGTCAGGATCAGTTCCTCGCCCGGGACGTGCAGTAACCCCGCCGACAGCAACGGGTAGTGGTCCAGCCGCAGGGCGGCGATCCCCGACCCGGCGAACGTGGCGGCCAGCGCGGCGTCCCAGCAGATCCCGGGCCATACGGGAGCTGGCCGGGGCGGCACGGGGCGGGCGATCTCGCGCGCGTGCCGCGCCGTGGCCCGCCCGGCTGCCTGCCAGTCACCACGCACAGGGCTCATTCTCCTCCGGGCGGCGGCGGGGAGGGCCGGCCGGACGGTGTATCCGGCTACATCGCCAGGATGACGCGCCGCCGGCCTCAGCGGATCCGGTGACCAGGTTGCATCCCCGGCCTGACGCGGCCTGCCCGGCGCCCTGCTTACTGTCCCCTCGGCAGCCCGGAACACAGCCACCCGTCAAGGCAGAACGGAGCCCACCATGTCCCCCTCTTTGCCGCCCGCTCTCCGGGCGCTCCCCCCGGCCCGAGGCGTTCCCGGGAGCCGGTTTCGCCTCTCCTGGCCCTTCCGGGCCGCCGCCGCTGTAGCCGGCATCGCGGCCATAGGCTGCAGCCCAGCGGCCGCCAGGCCCGCCTGGCCTCGCCGCCGCGCAGCCGGCCGCATCCTCCCGGGGGACGCTGCAGCTCACCCTGCCCGCCCCCACCGGCCCGGACCGGGTCGGCGTCGTGTCCCTGCACCTGGTGGACCGCAGCCGCCGCGATCCGTGGATCGCTTCGCATCCGGTACGCCAGCTCATGATCAGCATCTGGTATCCGGCCCGCGATACCGCGCAATACCCTGCCGCGCCATGGCTCCCGGCCGCCGCCGCCGCCCATTTCCTGCGCACCCTGCACATTCCGCCGACCCTGGTCCGGCTGCCGGTGACCCACGGCCACATGGGGGCCCCGGCAGACCCG